>CAMERI010000001.1:0-317348 GCA_945935525.1 uncultured bacterium
GTGGTATAATATTAATATAAATTTAGTGTTGACAAAACTTAGATAGTCAATTTATAGAGTAGATAGAAAATATCTATTCTTTTTTATTATATAAGAAATGCCATATGACATGATAATTATATATTAAATTTTGATGTTGTAATTACTAACCCTAGGTAAATGGAATAAAAATAGTGTGGATTTATACAAAATCCACCTTTTTTATGATATAATTTTATTAGTTTTAACTTTAAGGAAGTGATTTAAATGTCAAAAGATAATAATCAAGAGGTGTTTACTAAGACATCCATAAACTGGTATCCAGGTCATATGGCCAAAACTAAAAGAGAAATAGGAAACATTATGGGTATGGTAGATATAGTAATCGAAGTAATAGATTCAAGAGTACCATTCTCAAGTAGAATACCAGATCTAAAAAAAATAACAAGAGAAAAACAAAATATAATAGTATTTAATAAATATGATTTATGTGATAAAACTGAAACTGAAAAATGGATTAACAAGTATAAAAGTGAAGGATATATAACAGTTACATGTGATTCTAAAAATTCAAATGATTATAAAAAAAATATAGAAGAAGTAAGAAAACTAATGACTGAAGTAAACAAGAAAAGAGAAGCAAAAGGAATGCTTCCTAAAAAAGCAAAATGCTTAGTAATAGGAGTACCAAACGTAGGAAAGAGTACACTTATTAATAAACTTGCTGGAAGAAATATAGTAGGAGTAGGTAACAAACCAGGAGTAACAAAACAAATAAATACTATAAAAATAAATGAAATAATGGACTTATTAGATACTCCAGGAATCTTATGGCCTAAGTTTGAAGACCAAAAAGTGGCATTAAATCTAGCATCCATGACAATAATCAAAGAAGAGATTCTAACTATAGAAGAAGTAGCTATTCATATACTTAAGAAACTTGATAAACACTATAAAGAAATACTTAAAAAAGAATTTGGAATAGATTACTATAATGACGATGAAGTAGAAGAATGCTTCACTAAAATATCAAAATACAAAAATATACCAGTTAATGGTGAAGTGGATTATGAAAGAGTTAGTTTAGTAATTTTAAACTCTATTAAACAAGAAAAAATTAAAGGAATTACATTCGATAGATTTTAGTGTATCAAAAATGTAACAAAAAAAGATTGACATATCTAAATACAAATGTTATAATGAACACGTAATCAAAAAGGGGGTTTTGATTTAAATGAATAAATATACAAGAGCAGCTCAAGGAAGATATAGCGATATGATGGCATCAATATATTTTCAAAAGTATAAAGAAATATTTGGAGATGCAAACGTAGCAAAGTCAGTAACAAAATCAATTTTATCTGCTTCTACTACAGATGAAAACGTAGATGCTGTTATAAAATTATATGGAGTTATTTTTAAAGGTAAAGGATTCACTGAAGAAGAATCAATAAAGTATTTAGCAGAAAATAAAAGAATACTTGAATTACCATATGAAAAAGTTTTTACTATTCTTGCATTAGTCGATACTGCAGGTTTATCAGAAAAAGCTATATTCGAAAAACCAAGTTTTGTAGTTAGAGGTCGTGAATTCAAAAGATTCTATAATGCAGTTAGAATTTGTAGAAGAGATGATGAAGTTCCAACACTTGAAAGAATCGTTGAACTTGAAAATGATGAAGATAGAGAAATAGAATTCAAATGTGAAAAATCAAGATTAAATATGTACAAAAGTGTATATAAAGCAAAACTACTAAAACAATTAAATGAACAAAAAGAAAAAGAAGGACAATCTTTAAAGAGAACTGAAGAATAATCAGTTCTTTTTTTTGTGAAATTTATGTTTTAAGGTTTACATTTAACTAAATTACTTTTATAATAAATACTCGTACACAGGAGGAAGCATGATTAAGAGTAATTTACCAGTTATATTATTAAAAAATCTTGTATTACTTCCTTATCAAGAAGTTAGAGTTGAAATAAAAAGTGAAGTTAGTAAAAAAGTAACTGAAATTTCAAAACTATATCATGATAGTGAAGTCTTAATCGTATGTCCTCTAAATTCTCTTGAAGAAAAACCAGATACATCAGATTTACCTAGAATAGGTGTAGTTGGTAAAATAAAAAGTATAATTGATTTACCTAATGGTAATATGAGAGTAATCATATATGGTCAATATAGAGTTAAAGTAATAAGCTATGTAAACTATTCAAATGAAGAAGATATTCTTGATAGTATAATAACAAATATTGAAGTACACGATAGTGAAATAGAATGTTCTGCATATCAAAGAAAACTTATGTCAGAGTTAGAGAGTTATGTTAATAAAAACCCATTTGTTACTAACTCTATAATGTCTCAAATAAGAAATAATATATCACTAGATAAACTAACAGATTTAATAGGTAATTTCTTACCACTAAGTTTTGAGAAAAAATTAAATTTAATGTTAGATGCATCATCTATAAGTAGGAGTAAATTATTAATAAAAGAACTTGCTATTGAAAGTGCAGTAATGGACTTAGAAGGTCATATAGAAACAGAAATTAAAAAAGGATTAGATGATACTCAAAAAGAATTCATTTTAAAAGAAAAATTAAAAGTTATAAAGAGTGAATTAGGGCAAAATGATACAAAGGATGATGATGTATCAAAATTTAAAGAAAGACTTGAAAATGGTTTATTTCCAGAAAGAATAAAAGCTAAATTATTAACTGAGATAGAAAGATATAATGCTACTAGTGAAGTAAGTCCAGATGCAGGAGTTATAAGAAACTACATAGAATACTTACTTTCTGTGCCTTGGTACAATGAAACTAAAGATGAAAAAGATTTATTAAGAATAGAAAAGAAACTAAATGAATCACACTATGGTATGGATAATGCTAAACTTAGAATAGTAGAGTATATAGCAGTTAAAAGCATATCACCTGACATTAATAGTCCAATACTATGTTTAGTAGGTCCTCCAGGCGTAGGTAAAACAACATTCGCAGAATCTATCTCATATGCGCTTAATAGAAAATTTGTAAAAATATCTCTAGGTGGAATGAGTGATTCTTCAGAACTAGTTGGACATAGAAGAGCATATATAGGTTCTAACCCAGGTAAAATAGTATCATCTCTTATTAGATGTGAAAGCAATAACCCAGTATTCTTATTAGATGAAGTAGATAAATTAAAGAAAGATTATAAAGGAGATCCAGCTTCAACTCTATTAGATATACTTGATGTAAGTCAAAATAAAAGATTCGTAGATAACTACATAGATGAAGAAATAGATTTATCAAAAATATTATTTATCTTAACAGCAAACGACATCTCAAGTATTCCAGCAGCACTCCTAGATAGACTTGAAATAATAGATTTAACAGGATACACAGATAGTGAAAAACTACTTATATGTGAAAACTACTTAATACCAAATATACTTAAAAAAGCAGGACTAAAAAATACAGTTATTAAGTTTGAAACACCAGCCATCATAAAAATTATTGAAGAATATACTAATGAAGCAGGAGTTAGAGAACTAGAAAGATGTATAAGTAAAATAACAAGAAAAGTTATAACAGAACATATAAAAGCATCAAGAAAAATAGTAAGTGTTAGAATAAAAGAAGCAGACTTACCTCATTACTTAGAACAAGAACTTTATAGCACAAAGAAAACTAAAAAAATAACAAGTAGTGGAGTAGTAAGAGCAGTCGCATGTAACAAATCAGGTGGAACAACACTAGATATAGAGTGCTCATCATTTAAAGGAAATGGAAAATACACATTCACAGGATCTCTTGGAGACGTAACTAAAGAAAGTATAGAAGTAGCTATAAGTTACATTAAAAGTAACAGCAAACTTCTTAATATTGATGAAGACTTCTTTATGACACATGATATACATATACATTTTACAGAGGGTTCTAGTCCAAAAGACGGACCATCCGCAGGTATAGCCATCACCACAGCAATCCTCTCTCATATTAAAAATCAAAAAATAAGTGATGAAATCTCAATGACCGGAGAAATAACACTTAAAGGAGATATACTAAAAGTAGGTGGCATAAAAGAAAAATCAATAGCTTGTTTTAGAAACAAAATAAAAACACTATATATACCAGAAGATAATAAAAATGACATAAACTGGTTAGAAAAAGACTTAAAAGAAACTATAGAATTCGTAACAATAAATAACTATGAAGAACTATTTAAAAAAATATTCCATTAAAGAATATTTTTTTTATTATTTCATATATTTTATTGAAAGGAGAATATATGAAAGAAATTATTCCAATTAAAAAAGATATAATTTTTAAAACTAAAATAGGTGAATTAAACAATATTAGTCTAGATCATGATTATAAAATAAATGAAGAAAATGTAGTCGGTACAGTCTCAATAAGTGGAACATACAAAATGACTGAAGCAAGTGTAATAGAAGAAGAGTTCTATTATACAATACCATTCGAAGTAGCTATTAGTTCTAGAATTGATAAAGATACTATCAAAATAGAAATAGATGACTTCAAATATACTATTGATAAAGACATACTAAAAGTAAACATTGAGTTAGAATTAACTTGTGATGAGAGGGAAGAAGAGATAGTGGAAGAAGACTATGACTTAGATAATTACATTGATAACTACTTTGATGACAAACCAATAGATTTAAATATAGAAGAACATAATGAAGAAATAAAAGATAACAACATAAATACAGAAATAAATCTAGAAAAGAATGATATAGATCTAAATGAAAATATAAATAATATAACAAACATAATAAATAATGAAAATAAATATTATACATACAAAGTATACATTGTAAGAGAAGGAGATACTTTAGAAACTATATGTTCTAAATATAATGTTACTCCTGATGACTTAAAAGAATATAACAATATTAATGAAATAAACGTCGGAGATAAAATAATAATACAACAAATTAATGAGTAAAAAATATAAAAATAAAGTAATAATAGATAATGATATAGTAACTAAAAAACGTAATGATGATGTTATAGAATTATATGATTACTTGCTTACTAGAAACTTCGATAACTTTCCTAAAATAATATCTAAAGATGAAAGAAATATTAATTATGAATTTATAAGAGAAGAAAAGTATCATGAAATGACTAAAGGAGTAGAATTTATAAAAGTAGTTTCTAGTTTACATTCAAAAACTTTATTTTATAAAGACGTAAGTAAAAATAAATATAAAACTATATATGATAAATTACTAAGTAACATTGAATACTTAAAAGAATATTATGATAATATTGTAACTGATATAGAAGAAACTGAATATATGAGTCCATCAATGTACTTATTTATAAGAAATTATAGTGCTCTTGATAGTTCCCTAGTTTATGCTGAAAAAGAACTAAAAAAATGGTATAAAAAAGTATCTAACAATAACAAAGAAAGAGTATCTATAATACATAATAATTTATCATTGAGTCATTTCATAAGAGGGGATAAAAATTATCTCTTAAGTTGGGATAATTATAAGGTTGATACTCCAGTTTTAGATATATATAACTTTTATAAAAAAGAAGGCTTTAAATTAGATTTTAACTACTTGCTTAGAATATATAATGATAATTTAGAATTAACTCCTGAAGAAAAACAACTATTATATATTTTAATATCTATGCCACCAAAACTAATCAATATAAAAGATGAATCTTTAAATACTATAAATGTAAAAGAACTCTATGATTATATATATAGTGGTATAAGTGTAGTTAGTGAAAATAAATAATCTACTGTATAATTGTAAATGATGTGAGACAAAATTTATAAAAAAATTAAAAGCAATATGATATAGTTACAATGTAATTATTGAATATTGTTTTTTTATAAGTTCTTGTCTCATTTCTATAGGAGAAAGCCAATTTAATGATTGCATTGGAATATTATTTGAACGTTTTAAATATGCTTTCATTTGAAGGATTAAGTCATTATAAAAATAAAATCTTTGATGATCATTTCTATGTGAACTCTCTACTTTACCATTATGTCTACGAGTTCTAGACTTAATAAGTTTATGTGTTATATCTAAAGAATTTAATAGGTCATCAACAGGATGAGTTCTATCAGTTTTCATTGTGATAAGTCCTTTCATAAATGTTTGTTTGATAATTACATTTTACTAGGCTTATCATTTTTTTATATATAAAAGTCTCACATCAATTGTAACACTAGAATAACTGAAAATTTGTTATTTTCAGTTTTATTTTGTCATAAAAAATGTTATTATTAACATAGGTGAAGAATATGAAAAGAAATAATATAACAAAGATAATTTTAGTATCTGCCATAACTCTAATTTTATTAAGTATATTTAGTTATACATATGCATTCTTTAGTTTACAAATAGAGGGAACTGGAAAAGATATAGTTATGTCTACAGGAGACTTAAGACTTGAATATAAAGATGAAACAGAATTAAAATTTGAAAATGCAGTTCCAGGAGACACAATTTCTAAAGTTATAACAGTTAAAAATATTGGAACAAAAAATGTATCATATTCTTTGTATTGGGGAAACTTAATTAATACAATTGATAACTACGAACTACATGTAACACTTGACTGTAAAAGCTATACAAATTATGGAGAAGAAACACAAACTGAAAGTGGAACTTGTGAAAATATTTATAGAGCAGTACCAATAAGTGATATTGTAACTACAGGTAATATAAAAGGAAATATTTCAATAGATCCTAATATTACTCATGAATACACTGTAACATTAAAATTTGATAATAAAAATTACAACCAGAACAATAATAAAAATAAAACATTTACAGGACAAATAGGCATAAAAGAATATATTTCACCAGAACCAATATATTGTACTTTTGATGGAGAACTAGTACAAGGAGCAGAGTATGTAAATGGACAATATACATATAGATATATGCAAGAGGTAAAGTCTGTAGACACAGGATTATCTTGGGTAAATATTGAAGAAGATGGTTGGGGAGTACAACTTACAGATAAAACTAGTACTGAACCTGTAACAAGTAAACTATGTAGATACATAAATAATAAACCAGTTACATCTATGAGTTATATGTTTTCTGGGAGTGAAGCAACAACTATAGATTTAAGTAGTTTTGATACAAGCAAAGTAACTGATATGACAGGAATGTTTGAAGGAAGTCATGAAATAACAACCTTAGATTTAAGTAGTTTTGATACATCAAATGTTACTAGTATGTTTTCTATGTTTTCAGAATGTGCAGCCACAACTCTAGATTTAAGTAATTTCGATACAAGTAATGTAACAAATATGAGTGGTATGTTTGATAATAGTTCAGCAACAACCATAGATTTAAGTAACTTTAATACAAGTAACGTGACTGATATGAGTTTGATGTTTGCATATAGTGTAGCAACTACACTAGATTTAAGTAGTTTTAATACAAAAAATGTAAATGATATGAGTTTTATGTTTGATAATAGTTCAGCAACAACCATAGATTTAAGTGGTTTTGATACAAGTAAAGTAACTGATATGGAAAGAATGTTTTATTTAAATTTTAATCTAAAAACTATATATGCAAGTGATAATTTTAATACTAATGCTGTTACATCATCAGCTGGTATGTTTGATAATAGTACTAACCTAGTAGGTGGTGCAGGTACTACATATAATAGGTCTTATGTTGATAAAACATATGCAAGAATAGATGGTGGAACAAGTAGTCCTGGATATTTCACTTCAAAATAATAAAAGTGATTAAAACTATTGAAATTATTTAAATAATTTGATAGAATCTAATACATTGAAAGACGAGTAGGATAAAAATACTTTATAGAGAGTTAGTGTTTGGTGAAAACTAATAAGTACTATATTTGAAGCTACTTTCACTTATGAGTTAATAGCTCACGTGGAAATACGTTATATTAATTAAGTTAATTAAAGAATGGTACCGTCTATATGACTCCTTGTGTACCATTCTTTTTTATTTTATAGGGAGGAAATTATGAATATTAAAGATTTGTACATTGATTTTTTTGTAAGTAAATTCTTGACCATTATCAGTTTGAATGATTTTAGGTTTATAACCAAAATAAGTAATAGATCTTTTAATGAAATCTATAGTAGAATATGATGATTGTTCTTTATAAGGAAAAATAAATCTTTCTCTAGAAGCTTCATCAATAACAGTATACTGGTAAAATTTGTCTTGTAATTCACCAGTATAGCATTTCTTTGGAACAATTTTAACATCCATTTGCCATTTAATGCTTATAAGTTCTGGAGTGTCATATTTCTTAGGTACATACTTTTTATGAGTTTCAGTATTAACTGGATATTTTGTTTTTCTAACTTTCTACTACCTAATACTTTGATTCCGCATAATTCTTTTTCTGTATGAGCATTAGGATGAGTGGTTAATGGTTTATGTGATTTATCCATTAAAGATGCTTTAGAGCATTTATATCGTCTACAGAAAAACGAAATAGGGTTTCCATTACGATATAATAAAATTGTATAATATTTAGTATTTAAACTATGTGAATAATGTGATATACTTTTCATTGTGATAAGTCCTTTCGTAAATGTTTGTTTGATAATTACATTTTACTAGACTTATCACTTTTTTATATATAAAAGTCTCACATCAATTGTAACACTACATAGTTAGTGAAAATAAATAATCTACTTATGTAGATTTTTATTTTTATTTGTTATATAATTAGTACATAATAAGGGAGTGAAAGAATGAATAAAAAAGGATTTATTTCTATGACACTAGTATATACTTTTTTAATATTATTTTTATTCTTAATGCTTGGTGTATTACATGCATACTCTGAAAAAAATAAATTCTTACAAGCAATAGATGATAAAATAGATTTAAAATTTAGTACACCTACTAATTATGGTAAAACCATATTACAAACTATTCTAAATGCATATTATGCTGAAGAAAGTGGTATCATAGATTATTCTAAAAACTCTGAAGGTAGATATCATACAAGAGCAGGTATAAGTACAGATATATCTTCAGTAACAAATGGTTTTTATTTCACTCAAGTAGTAGATGATGAAGATAACAATAAAATTCATATGACAGAAGACGATAAAGTAGCATACTTCTTTAGAGGTAAAGTAGACGATAATTATATATTACTAGGAAGTGATTGCTGGAAAATATATAGAACTAATGAAGATGAATCAGCAAGACTAGTATATTATGGACCATATCAAAGTAATTCAGGAAAATGTCAATTTAATATTAATAAATTACCAAAATCTACTTACAACAACAATATAAATAACAATAAGTATATAGGATATATGTATGGTACTAGTAGTTATAATTATGATACAACACATGCAAATACATACGATAGTTCAATAAAGAATGCATTAGATATTTGGTATCAAAACAACATATCAGGTTCATCATATGAAAGATTTATAGATGATCAAATATTCTGTAATGAAAGAAAAATAGGTATAGGTGGTAACTTCAATGGAACAAATTATACTTTAAATGGTTATGGTAATTCAAATACATTATATCAGTCACTTAGAAGAAATGGAACAGATGGAACAGAAGGTACAACAATAAGTATGAGTACAGCATACCCAATATTTAGATGTGAACAAGCAAATGATAAATTTACTACAAATAAAAATTCTGGTAATAAGAAATTAACTTATCCAATAGGTACATTAACAGCAGATGAATTCATAATTGCAGGGTCTTCTTTTCAAATAGATAACACAACAAATTTCTTAAATTATAATACTGATTTATGGACAATGACACCAAGTTCATTTACAAGCAATGCAGCAAGAGTAGTAAGTGTTAAAGCAAACGGAGAATTAATAGAATCAAGTGTTAATGAAACACACTATATCTTACCAGTAATATCATTAAAAAATATAACACTAATAGAAAGTGGTAATGGAAAAATAGATTCTCCATACACAATAAAGGTGAAATAATATGAAAAAAGATGGATTTATATTTATGGAGAGTTTAACAGTATTAATAGTAGTATTACTTGCTACTACAATGCTATTAAGTAGTTACTCACTATTCGTAAGAAAATCAAAAGAAAAAGAAACATATAATTTTCCAAGTGATAGATATTTATTATTTAATATAGCTAGACTAAATGCAAAAGATGATGAATATTATACAAACTCAGGATATATTGCTAATAGAAGAGAAGCATCAGTAACCAATCCAAATAGTTGTGAAAATACTCCTATGAAAAATAGATTAAGTGATTGTAAACAACTATTTAAAGATACTGACTTAGTATTCTTTATAGTTATAAAAGATATAAAGCAAGAATTAAAAAGACCAGATATAACATCAGTATATGATAGTGGAACAATAGAATACCTAAAAACATTAAAAAGAGAATTATCTACATCAAGCCGCAGTATGGAAGCATCAACTGGAGAAGGTTATATAGTTGGAGTATTCTATAAGAATAGTACTTATCGTTATGCATCTATTCCACTATATGATGATTAGTATAGGGGGTACATATGAATAAAAATGGATTTACATTAGTAGAATTAATAGTAAGTATAGTACTAGTAAGTATAGTATTAGTATCTATGACAGGTACACTTGTTAAACTAAAAGAAACATATAACGTAGTAAATGAAGATGCAGATGCTAGAATATATGGAGCAACCATTTCAAAAATAATAAACGATGATTTTCTTAAAAATAATGGTATAAGAGATATATCTTGTTCAAATGATGAAGATATGAGTTCATGTGAAATAGTACTTGGTACAAACCAAAAAAGAACATTAGAAATATTAAGAAACACTATTCCAAATGATTCAGAAACAATATATGAAAATGGTAAAAACGTAGGTACTAAAACATATGAAAAGACAACACTAAGATATAGTGATTCAACAACAGGCGCAGTAAAAACACTATTAATAAAAACAATAGAATTAATAGTAAAATCTAATAACGAAGTAGATAATAACTTAGTAAATACTTATGGATATAAATTTACTGACTTATCAGTTAAAACATATAAATATGAAAACATAGATGATTATGATAAAACTGATAAAATAACTCATATAATAATAGGCCTTAGTGATGAAAAATATAATATAGATTTATATTCATCTGGTACATATGAGAATTAATAGAAAACTAATAATACTAAACATTAACTTAATAGTTAGTGTTTTTTTAATATTAATTTTATAGTCAGACAATATACTAAAACTTTGAAATAATATAGATAGACTACTAAAGTTTAAAATAAGACTTGTTAAAGCAAACTTAATATTAAAAGGTATATTTAATTTAGATACTGATATAATACCACTAGTTAGTTCTAAAAAGCCAGTTAAAATAGACAATATATATGGTTTAATAGAAATATATTTTGTTATAAGATTAACTATTATAGTAAACACTATTAAATTACCAAGAATAATTATAGAAGTATTTACACCCTTAATTATAGAATTCTTAAAACATATAAAGAAGTTATCATTACTTATTATTTTATTTTTACTTTCTACTATAACATTATCTTTTCTTAAAAATAATCCTATTACTATATTATTAAGAAAACAAATGATCCATAAAAGAACACCAACTTTAAAGCTATTATAAATAGATACCCCTATAACACCAATAACAAATGCTATAGATGGAAAATAACTATAATTAAGTAGTTTATTTGCAGTATTAATATCTATTATCTTATCATCAAGTAATTTCTTAATATATACAGCATTACTAGGGTGACTAGTAAGCATGCTAAGTATAAAGATAATACTAGTATTAGAGTCAATATTAAATATTTTATTTATTAATCTTCCAAATATTTTCTTAATAAACAAGTGATAATTAAAGTATATAAGTATGTCACATAATATTATAAATGGAAATATACTTATAAAAACTTTCTTAAAGAATAAAATACTAGCTTCATACGTAGAATTAATTACTACTTTAATATTTAGTATAAACACTATTAATATTAAGGTTAACACTATATATTTTAGTTTTTTAATAATTGTATTCATCTGTGATATAATATTATAGTTAGGAGTGATTTATGACAAAATTATTTAAATATATAAAAAAAGATATAAAAACTTACTGGAAGAATTATTTAGCATTTATACTTATTGTACCTTGGTTATTTATATCTTTTGATTGTAATATTTATACACCAGGTTCTTTAGTAGACCTTACAGATAGAATAGAAGTAGATAATAGTTATGACTCTAAAGGTAGTTTTAATTTAACTTATGTAAGTGCTAGACGTGGAACTTTACCTAATATTATATTGTCTAAATTCTTTAATAACTGGGATATCGTAGGTACTTCTGAAATGAGAATAGAAGATGAAAGTGAAGATGAGATAATTGAAAGAAATAAGATTTATCTAAAAGAAACTAGTTATGATGCCATAATAGCTGCTTTCACTGAAGCAAACATACCATACGAAGTAGAAAGTATAGATGTAACAGTAACTCACGTATATGAGTATGCTAAAACTGATATAAAAATAGGTGACATAGTAAAAACTATAAATGGACAAACTATAAAAGACTTTAACTCACTAAAAGAAGAAATAAAAAAATATAAAAAAGATGATACTATAAAAGTAAATGTAGAAAGAAATAACAAAATAATAGAATGTACAGCAACTTTAATAGAAGTTGATGATAGAATAGTAATAGGTGCATCTTTAACAGAACTTAAAAACATCAAAACCGATCCTAAAGTAGATTATATATTCAAGGATAATGAAAGTGGAGCTTCAAGAGGACTTCTTTGTGCATTAGATATTTATAACAAAATTACAAAGTTTGATCTAACTAAAGGAGATATTATTTCAGGTACTGGTTCTATAGATGATAAAGGAGTAGTAGGAAGTATAGATGGAGTTAAATACAAACTAGCAGGAGCAGTTAAAAGACACGCTAAAGTATTTATAGTACCAACAGATAACTATAAAGAAGCACTATATGAAAAAGAAAAACACAACTATGATATAGAAATAATCGAAGCAGATACTCTTCATAATGTAATTGAAAACCTAAAAGCAAGATAACAGGGGAGTACATATATGAAAATAATAGAATCAATCAAAAACAAAATCATAAAGAAAGAAACCTCAAATAAAAAAATTCCAAAGAAAATGAGATATTATACAGTATTAGAAAATGGTTGGAGAATAGAAACAGATAAACCTTGGAGTGAAGTTAAAATTAAAAAATAAAATACTATAAAGCATTGTCTAAGTACAATGTTTTTATATTAAAAAGAAGTGTTTTTAGTATTTATGACTAACTATAATAATAGGAGGTACATAATGAAAGATAACACTATTAAAGAAATGTTGGAAAGCGAGCGTCCAAGAGAAAGAATGATGTCACTTGGTACAAATAACTTATCTAACGAAGAATTAATATCTATAATACTTAAAACTGGTACTAGTGGTTACTCAGTTAAAACTTTATCAAGAAATATTCTAAGTGAATTAGATGATATAACATCCTTAAAAGATATGACTATAAATAGACTAACTAAAATAAAAGGAATAGGTAAAGTAAAAGCAATAGAACTTTTATCTGCGATAGAACTAGGTAAAAGAGTATACTACGCTAATGAACAAAAAGAAGTAGTTCTAAATAACTCAAAAAAGATATTTGAATACTTTAAGAATATTTTTACATACGAAAAACAAGAAAACTTCTATGCATTATATCTAGATACTAAGGCGAAATTAATATCATTTAAACTATTATTTAAAGGTACTCTTAACTCATCAACTGTTCATCCAAGAGAAGTTTTTAAATATGCATTCTTAGAAAGTGCTGCCAGTGTAGTAGTAATTCATAATCATCCAAGCGGAGACGTAAGTCCTAGTATACAAGATATAGAAGTAACTGAATCATTAATGAAAATAGGCTCCATAGTTAAAATACCAGTAATAGATCATATAATAATTGGTAAAGATAAATACTATAGTTTTTATGAATATATGAATACTTTAAAGAATAAACTTTAATATGACATACGAAGAATATAAAAATAATAAGAATCATAAAGATCCAAATGAAAATAATTTTTTTAAGAATTTGCTTAGTAAATTTCTAACTATAGTAGTATTTACTCTTTTAGTAGTAATCATAAGTAATCATAGTCCATCTTTTAAATCATTTATCGTAGATAAAGTATTAAATTCAACTTTTGATTTTAGTAAGATAAATAAACTAATAAGTAATGTAACAGATATATTTGATACGAAAGATAATACATTAAATGTATCTAAAGTTTATAAAGATAGTGAAAAATATAAAGATGGTCTTAAATATATTTTAAATGGAGAAGAAAATGTGTATTTGAGTGACTCTGGTATTATAACTTTTATTGGTGAAAAAGAGGGGTATAATAATACCATAATAGTACAGCAAAGTAATGGCTATTATGCTTGGTATGGAAATGTAACTGAAAAAGTTAAACTATATGATTATGTAGAAAAAGGTACTATTATAGGTACAGCTACTGATGAATACTATTATGTTCTATTAAAAGATGATAAACCAGTAAATATAAATGAAAATTAATATAAATAATTCTACTTATGTTTGTTTACTTCTATCCTTTTTAGCAGGCTATTTTGAATACGTTTATTTGTTTTTATTAACTATTTTAATACATGAATGTGGCCACATGATATTTGCTAAAGTAATAGGCTTTAAATTCGATAAAATAATACTTTATCCATTTGGTGGTATTACTATTTATAATGAAGACTTAAATGTAAAATCTAACAAAGAATTATTTGTCTTACTAGGTGGTATTACTTTTCAATTATTATTTTTTATTCTGATTTATATACTTTATAATAACTCACTAGTAACTGATCACACATACACCATTATTAAAAGAATAAACATAGTACTAATATCTTTTAACTTTATGCCAGTCCTACCACTCGATGGAGGTAAACTAACAAACATAATATTTGATAAAATATTTAATTATAGACTATCTAATACTATTAGTATAATAATAAGTATATTTTTTATATGTGTTTTTATCTTAAAAAACAAAACAATCTTTGGAATAATTCTAACTTTATTTTTAATAAAAAGTATTCTAATAGAAATCTATAACTTAAAATATAAATATAATAAATTTTTACTAGAACGTTACATAAATAACTATAATTTTAAAAATACAATAATAGTTTCAAGTATATATAAATTTAAAAGAGATAAAAAACATATAATAAATAATACTTTTGAACACGATTTTTTATGTAAATTATTTGACACAACTAAATAAATATGCTAAAATATCCATGTTTGTAGAAATCTTTCTCTACAACCGCATTGAGAAGGTTAATAAAAAAGAGCAATCTTACCTTAAGAGCGAGTCTTATTGAAGGAGGAATAAAATGAAAGCAATATTCGTAACTGGTGGAAAACAATATATGGTTGAAGAAGGACAAGAACTATATGTTGAAAAACTAGACAATGAAGTAGAATCAGAAGTTGTTTTTGATGAAGTTTTATATGTTGATGGTAAAGTAGGTACTCCTACTGTTAAAGGAGCTAAGGTTGTTGCTAAAGTGTTAAAACACGGAAAGCAAAAAAAGATTTTAGTATTTAAATATAAACCAAAGAAAAAATATAGAAAAACTCAAGGACATAGACAACCTTATACTAAAATTCTTATCAAATCTATTACTAAGTAATGATTAGAGTAGAAGTAAATAAGAAAAATAATGTCATAGAAAGTATACATTGTATTGGTCATGCTGGATATGCAGATTATGGAAAAGATATAGTTTGTGCATCTTTTAGTACAATGATTATTACAACAATAAATGCAATACTTGAATTTGACAAAGAAGCTATTAGTTATACTGATACTAATGATTTAAAAATTATTAATATTAAGAAAGATAATATAACAAATGGCCTACTTAATAACTTAGTTAATATGATATATGAACTAAGAGACAATTATGATAAAAATATTAAAGTTAAGGAGGAAAACCAAGATGTTTAAAATGAATTTAAATATACAATTATTCGCATCTAAAAAAGGTGTTGGTTCTACAAAGAATGGTAGAGATTCTGCTGGTCGTAGATTAGGAGCTAAACTTAGTGATGGACAAGTTGCTAAAGCTGGAGCTATTATCTATCGTCAAAGAGGAACTAAAATTTATCCAGGTACTAACGTAGGTATGGGTAAAGATCATACTTTATATGCTAAAGTTAGCGGAAATGTAAAGTTTGAAAGAAAAGGAAAAGATAAAAAACAAGTTAGTGTTTATGAGAACTAGTAATAGTTCTTTTTTTTATGTGCTCTTTATGCTATAATACAAACTCAGTAGGTGATATTATGCTATATAAAGGAACTATGTTTAGAGTAGAAGACATAGATTATGAAGAAGAAGAACTAGAATACTTCACTGGAATTGTAAGAATAAAAAAAGAAAATGGAAAAATTTTGAAAATATAGATGAATCAAATAACTCTAAAATATCTCGTTCTATAGGAAGTAAATTAAGAAATATAGATAATGATGAATCATTTGAAATCACAGATCCTGAAATAATCGCAATACTTGATAGAGAATATAAAAGTCTAGTACACGATTACGATGGCATTAGTTCAAGGGATGAAATAATATACGAAAAGGTTAGTGATGAAGAAGGAAATATATATGGAAGAGAAATTTTAACAGGAAGTCTTTTCCCAATCGTAGGTGATACTTCAATAGATTTTAAAGAATACGAAATAGAAAGAAACTATAGAAGCATTAATGGTATTGTTATGACATTAACTATAACACAAAACTTTAAACATAGAAATTATGCTAGACTTGAAACAATATTAGTTGATAATGAAGTTGCAACTCCCAAAGAAATAGAAGAATATAAAACTAGATTTGATACAGGCTTTAGACGTGAAAAGAAAAAAGAAGCATTCTTAAAAAGAATAAGAGAAAACTCAAATACAAATACTTTAATAGAAGAAGTAGAAGTATCAGTAATAAAACCTAAAAAGAAAGAAAAAAGACAAAGAGAAACTCAAGATAATATTACTAAAGTAATGGAGAGTATTGAATACTTAATAAGAAAATTAAAAAAGATAGATCCTACTAAGGCAAAAGAATTTAATAAAAAATATGAACTTGCATTAAACGAAGAAGATATTCTTAGTAAAAATAATATCTCTTTAGCTACACTCATAAATCTAGAAGCATCTTTAGAGTTTGAACTTATGTTTACTAAAGGAAAAAATACAACTTTAACAGGCAAACTAGAAGAATTAAGACGAGAATATTTAACACATTTCATAACAGATAGTAAAGATAAAACTAAAATAACACTAGATGATTTAGACAAACTAATGGAATTATTCTTAAAAACAAAAGATAATTATAGTCTTATAGAACAAAGAAAAATACTTAGAAATTTTGCTAGTGTATATATGTTTGAAATAAAAGAAAATGAAAGCGAAGTAACACTAAAAAGACTAGAAGATAGTTACTTTGAAGACTTAAAAAAATCAATTATGATTTGTATAGATGCACTAATAGAAAATGGTTTTGTTAAAAGTAATATGATTACAGAGCTATCAAAAGAAGAAACTACTGAAGAAGTGTTAAATCTAATAAGAAGTCTTGAATTCAATAAATTATCTAAAGAACAAGTAAAAGAACTAAAATTAAGTATATAAGAACTAGAAATAGTTCTCTATTTTTTTTACAATATTATTAGTAACGAATTAAATTCAACACTACCAAGCACTAAAAAGTGCTTTTTTTATTAAGAAAATCTAATTTAGCACAAGATAGAGAAAACTCCATGATATACTTTAGGTGTCAAAGAAAGGAAAAAAACTTAATTTTAACACAATAAGAAAAAACACATGATATAATGGCAAAGAAAAAGGAGAAACTATGAAAAAAGAATTAAACAAAATAACAAACATAACTATTAATGGAAAAGAAGTATACGATAATAAGAATAATTTAAAAACTGAAGAATTACTAAAATACTATGATGAACTAGGAAATTCAAACATACTTTATTTATATGCATACTCGTCTCTCATGAAAGAAACAAATGATAAAGATATTTCATTAAAACTAACAGACATACTTATAAAACTAATACTTTGGTTAGAAAATGGATTCAATATGAAATATACAATTAATAATTTAGTAAAAGGAATTATAAAAGTATATGAAATTAAAAAAGATGAAATAAATGATTTATCTATAATAGAACTATTAGGAAAAATAAATAATAATTAAGGAGTACCTATGAAAAAAGAAAAATCAAATATATTTGATAACATAGTAGAAGCTTACCTTGAATACACTAAGAAAGATGACTATGAAATACTAAATGAAAAATACTTAAAACGCTTAAGAAAAGCAATAGGCGGATATAATATTACAAGATTATATGAATATGATTGTCTTTCATTATCATTAAAGAATAAAGAGAATGCATATCCTCTTATGGATACATTACAAAGTCTATGGTTAGATACAAGAAATATTTTTAAGGAAGAATATGGTATAAGCAAAATAAGTGATATTTTAAATGAAGTAAGTGAAAATGTTGATGATATTTTATCTTTAAGTTATGAAGAAATTGTATCTGAAATACAAAAATTAGGATATTAAAAGAAAGGAGTTAAATTTATGAAAACAGTAACTAAACATGGAAAGAAAAGAATAAGAGAGAGGGTTGGAGTAAGAAATACAAGATATAACTATAGACAAGCTAGAATGAAAGGACACTATAATTATCAATATGATGGTGACTTTAGAAAATTTTTAGACTACTTAGCATACAAAAACAAACATAGAATTACTGTTTATAATAATTATATTTATATAATTAAGAATAACAAACTAGTAACAGTTCTAAACGTCCCAGAAAAATACAAAAATTTAACTCCAATATATACTAAATAATAGGTAAATAATGTAACTAAAAAACACTATAATTCATACCATATTAATGAATAGAAATAAAGGAGTGGATTATATGTGTAATAATAATAACGACAATAACAATTGCAATAAATGTGATAACTGCATAATGGAAATCCTACAAGTTATTAATGTTTTACAGTCTAATGCTTGTCCTGATAGTTGCTTACTTTCTTGTGATAGACCTGCATTAGGTGGAGGAACAAACTGTGTTATATGTAATACTCGTCCAATAATGTTATATACTTGTGCAGGAAATGGTACACCATTTAGTATGCCAGTTAGTAGAAGTGAAACAGATACTACTAGTAGTGTATTTAGAGTAGAAAAAATTGATGGATGTTGTTGTACATTTAGAGTACTAGCTAACAATCCAGACACTACATCACTTTATCCTTATGTAAGTACAGACTCATTATTTACAATGGATTGCAATTGTTTATGCGCGGTAAGATGCTTAAATGATACATTCATAGAATGTGTATAGAGTTCTTAAATGAACTCTTTTTGTTTGCTTGACAAATTTATTTTAAATGTATAATATTATTTAAAGGGAAAGACATAATATAAGATAAGGAGAAATATGAAGAATCTAGTAATCGTAGAAAGTCCAAGTAAAAGTAAAACAATAGAAAAATATTTAGGAAAAGATTATAAAGTATTATCTTCTAAAGGCCATATTCGTGATCTTGCAACAACTGGTAAATATGGATTAGGTGTAGACTTAGAAGATAATTTTAAACCAAATTATAAATTAATGCCAGGCAAAACTAAACTGGTTGGAGAACTTAAAAAAGAAGTTAAATCTAGTGATAATGTTATATTAGCAACCGACCCAGACCGTGAAGGAGAAGCAATTAGTTGGCATTTAAAAGAAGCACTTGATATAAAAAATGATAACTATAGTAGAGTAGTATTTAATGAAATAACAGAACCTGCTATAAAAGAAGCTTTTACTCATCCTAGAAAGATTGATATAGACCTAGTACATAGTCAAGAATCAAGAAGAATACTTGATAGAATAATAGGATTTAGATTAAGTAAATTAATGCAATCTAAAACAGATGGCAAAAGTGCTGGTAGAGTACAAAGTGTAGCTTTAAAACTAATAGTTGATAGAGAACGTGAAATTGAAGCGTTTATTCCAGAAGAATATTATACAATCGAAGCAGATTTTAAAGACTTTAAAGCAGAACTTAAAAAATATAAGGGTAAAGACATAGAAGTTAAATCTTCTAAAGAAGCAGATGATATTATTGCTTCACTTTCAAATGCATATAATATTGCTTCAGTAGACAAAAAATTAAAAAATAAACAAAGCAAGTTACCATTTACAACAAGTACACTTACACAAATGGCATCAACTCGTCTTGGTTATCCAGCATCAAAAACAATGAGCATAGCTCAAAGATTGTATGAAGGAATTTCTCTTGGTAATGAAACAGTTGGTTTAATTTCTTATATGAGAACAGACTCAATAAGATTATCTGATTTATTTGTAAATGATACTGAAAAATATATAGAAAAGAATTATGGTAAAGAATATGTAGGCTACAAGAAAAAATCTAAGAAGACAGAAAATGTACAAGATGCTCACGAAGCAATTAGACCAACAAGTATCTTAAGAACACCTGAGTCTATTAAGAAATACTTAAAGCCTGATGAATTTAAACTATATAATTTAATATATATAAGAACGCTTAGTTCTCTAATGGCTGATGCTAAAGTAGAAGCAACTAGTGTAGACTTAGAAAATAATGATTACATCTTTAGAGCAAATGGATCAGTATTAGTATTTGATGGATACTTAAAAGTATATAAAGACTTTGAAGATTCAGAAGATACAATACTTCCAGACTT
Source organism: uncultured bacterium (assembly GCA_945935525.1). GTDB lineage: Bacteria > Bacillota_I > Bacilli_A > RF39 > UBA660 > CAG-1000. The sequence continues at coordinate 20,850 of CAMERI010000001.1, forward strand.
CGCTAATTATAAATCTAAAGTAATAGTTGCATCTAAAGTAGATAAGATACAACACTTTACTGAACCTAAATCAAGGTATACAGAAGCTAAACTAATTGCAGAATTAGAAAAACTAGGTATAGGAAGACCAAGTACATATGCTAAAATAATAAGTGTTTTAGAAGAAAGAAAATATGTAAGTTTAAAAGATAAGAAGTTCTATCCAACTGAAATAGGTATCGTTGTAACAGACAAACTACAAGAATTCTTTTCATCAATCATCAATGTAAACTATACTGCTAATATGGAAACAGAACTAGATGAAATAGCAGATGGTAAACTAGTATGGTACACAGTACTTGATAAATTCTATAAAGATTTTGAACCGTTACTACAGAAGGCATTCAAAGAAATGGAAAAAGAAGCACCAGAAGAAACTGGAGAAACTTGTCCAAAATGTGGAAGCCCACTAGTAATAAGAAAAGGCAAATTTGGTAAATTTACTGCTTGCTCTAACTATCCAGAATGTAAATACATCAAAAAAGAAGAAAAAGAAGAACCTGTTGAAACTGGAGAAACTTGTCCAGAATGTGGAAGCAAGATGGTAGTAAGAAAAGGAAAATATGGAGAATTTACTGCATGCTCTAACTATCCAAAGTGTAAATATATAAAACAAGAAGAGCCAAAAGAACTAGATGAAACATGCCCAAATTGTGGAAACAAACTAGTTGAAAGAAAAGGAAGATATGGTAAATTCATAGCTTGTTCTAACTATCCAAAGTGTAAATATATTAAGAAAAATAAAGAATAACTATTAAAAAAAGACTAAAAACTCTAAAATTTAGTCTTTTTATATGATAATTATGTAAAAAAAGCATCAATTTACTTGCTTTTTATAGGAGTTATGCTACAATTAATATGTAAGCATCGTACGAAAAATATATGCGATGCCGAAGTAAAAAATGGGAGGTAATTTACGATGAGTAAAACTGAATTAGTAGAATTCGTTGCTGCTAAAGCCGGATTAACTAAAGCTGATGCACAAAGAGCATTAGAAGCTACAATTGAAGGAATTACAACTGGTCTTAAAAAAGAAGGAAAAGTTGCCTTAGTAGGATTTGGAACTTTCTCTGCAAAGAAAAGAGCTGCTAGAGATGGAATCAATCCATTAACTAAACAACCAATCAAAATTCCTGCATCTGTTGCTGCATCATTTAAAGCTGGAAGTAAGTTAAAAGAAGCTTTAAATTAATAAAAGGCCTTCGGGCTTTTTTTATTTGGAAAAACATAATAATTGTGATAAAATAAAATATATGAAAGAGATAGTAGATAAAATTATTAAAGAGGGTTTTGAGTGTTATATAGTTGGTGGATACGTACGTGACTATTTACTTGGATATGATTCTAAAGATATAGATATATGTACTAATGCCAAAGTAGAAGATCTAATTAGAATATTTGATGGTACTGGTAAGCCAACCAAACAATATTATAGTTACCATATAAAAGATGGAGATTATACTTATGACATCACATCTTATAGAAAAGAACTACAATATAAAAAGAATAAACCAGTAAAACTAGAATATGCTAAAGACTTAAAAACAGACTTGCTAAGAAGAGACTTTACAATAAATACATTTGCTATTGATGAAAATGAAAAATTAATAGACTTATTAAATGCCAAAGAAGATCTTGATAATAAAATTATTAGAGTAGTAGGCAATATCAATGATAAGTTAGCTGAAGATAAAACAAGAATTATAAGAGCTATAAGATTCTATTGTACACTTGATTTTAATCTTTCAGATGAAATATTAAAGTTCTTAAAAGAAAATGGTAAAATGCTAAATGAAGTACCTAAAGAATATATAAAGAAAGAACTAGATAAGATATTTGATTCTAATCACTATGACAAATTCTTTGAACTTGTTAATGAATATGATTTAAGCAAATACCTAAATATCAAGTTTAACGAAATACACAATGCATACAATAGATATGGTATTTGGGCTCAAATAGAGACAACATTACCATTCTCTAATGATGAAAAGACAATAATCTCATATATATCAAATATGGTTAAAAAAGGTTCTATAAATACTGGAGAACTTATAATATATAGTGATATAATAACTAAGAACGCAAGTTATATACTAGATTTAAATAAAGAAGTAAATTCATTTGAAGAAATAAAAAAAATACATAGTGTTATAGAACTAGATATAACTCCAAAAGAAATAGCTAAATATGTTGATATTACAAATATAAAAAGAGTCTATAAATATATAGAAAGAAAGGTAATGAATGGAGAATTAGAAAATTCTAAAGATGCAATAACAGAATTTCTAAAAAATACAAATATAAGAACAATATTAAAGGAAACAAACTATGAGTGATTTAAGAAATATTTTTACAAGTAAAGATTTTATTATTAATTCTAATGTTATTAAATGTATAAGTAATATAGATATAACATTAGATGAGTTTTTGCTTGTATTATATTTCATAAATATATCTTATTATTTAGATACCAAAGATATACAAGATAAACTTGGATTTACTGAAGAAAAAGCATTTAATACATTTACAAGTCTTATAAATAAAAAATATATAGAGATGATCGTATCTAATAATAATGGAGAAGTAGTTGAAAAAGTAAGTTTAGATCCTTTATACGATAGACTTGCTCTTAATAAGAAAACTGAAGAACCTAGTAGTGATATATATGCTTTATTTGAACGTGAACTAGGAAGAACACTTTCTTCATTTGAATATGAAATTATAAATAAATGGATAGAAAATGGAATAAGTGAAGAGACAATAAAAGGAGCCTTAAAAGAAGCAATTCTAAATAACGTAAGGAACTTTAAGTATATAGATAAAATAGTTTATGAATGGTCTAAAAAAGGTATTAAATCAAAAGTTAAAGAAGAAAAATCTAATACAGAACTTTTTGATTATGATTGGTTAGAAGACAATGAATAAAAAAGAAATAACTTCATACTTAGATGAATTATTTAACGACCCTAAATGTGAATTAGAATATACTAAAGACTATGAACTATTATTGTCAGTTATGTTATCAGCTCAAACAACAGATAAAAGTGTAAACAAAGCAACAAAAGAATTATATAAGAAATATGATACTTTGGAAAAATTAAATACACTCTCTATTGAGGAAATAGATAATTATATTAGAGTACTTGGATTCCATAAAACTAAATCAGTTAATTTTAAATATATAACAGAACATCTACTACCTCTAGGTTATGTACCAGATGATAGAGAATTATTGGAATCATTAAAAGGAGTAGGCAGAAAAACAGCAAGTGTTGTTTTAGGAGAACTATTTAACATACCATCGTTTGCTGTAGACACACACGTATTTAGAGTATCAAAAAGACTTGGAATAACTACTAAGAAAGATGATGTATTAAAAACTGAAATAAAACTTAAAAAGTATTTTGATGAAACTGAATGGAATAGAGTAAACTCACAACTAGTATTATTTGGAAGATACTATTGTACTAGTAAGAATCCAAAATGTACAAATTGTAAACTAAAAAACATTTGTAAAGAACAAACAAAAAAATCCTAAAATTAATTAGGATTTTTATTTTAACTTACTATAACAGTTTGAGTCTTTGTTTTAGTAATATTAGCACCATTATATGTAAATGCAATTGTATAAGTAACTTGATATGTACCAGATTCTTTAGTTATTTCATTAAGAGTAATACTCTTACCACTACTATTAGTAGCATTTGTAGCAGCAACTTTAAGATTAGTAACACTTGATAATATACTACTACCATTTAATGTAATACCATCAACATAACTAGCTCCAAGTTCTTTATAACTTTCACCAACTTTATATGAATAATTAAGTCCAAGCATTGATACTTCATATGTAGTTTCAATAGGTGTATCTGAATCAAATAATATTTTTATACCATCAGATGCATTATTCTTAAATTTAGAATACATACTCTTTATAATAACACCATCAAAGTATCCAGAATATTTATTTAAGTCTATTGAAACACTAGTATCTTGTGTCCATGTAACATAAGTAGAATTACTACCAGATGTTAAGTACACTGCAAATCCAAATTTTCCAATATCACTATTATTGTAACTCTTACGTTTATCTAAATATTTTTGTGCCCATATTGTATAACCTGTATTAAAGTAATTTGTTAAATATGTTTCATCTATTGCTTCAGGTGTTCCAGGAGAAGTCCAAGATACATCTAATGTTCTACCATTAAGAGAATATGTATAATTTGTAGGATCACTTAATTTACTAAATCTATTTGATACTTCACTAGGCTCGGTACCACTTATAAATAAATAGCTCTTTTTAAATTTACTTGGTGTGTATGCACTTGGCTTTTGAGCAGGTATTGTTTCAAATTCTACTTCAGCACTAACTATACCACCAGGATTTTTAAATTTCTTATTTTCATTATGAATTTTATTATTAATTTCAGCTTGTATCTTTTTACGTTCTGTTATAGCAGGTCCATTTGTTAAGTAATGTTTATTTTTAACAGCCTCAGCAGTTAACCATTCAGGATATCCATACCATATCGCAACACTATAATCAGTTGAATATGTTACTGTCCACATATCTGGAATAACTGAATCGTTTAATCCAAAACTTCTAACAAATTTAGAATCATAAGAAGTAGTACCAGTCTTAGAAGCTATTTGTGTACCTTTAACTTTAATATTAGATGGTGTAACACCTTGAAGTACTGTTGATAAAATATATGCTGTTTGAGGTTTCATAACCTTTTCACGAGTAGTATCAGGAGTATATTCATCTCCAGTTTCAGTATATACTAATTTAGTAAATGAATATGGAATAGTGTAGTAACCACCAGAACCAAATGCAGCATAAGCACCAGCCAGTTGTACAGGACTAACACCATTCCAAGCACCTATCGAATATGATTCAGGAAGAGTAGTAACTCCTTCACCAGGTTCAATACCAATTGATGTAATAAATTTAACTTTATCATCATTGCTTGTCATTTTAAATGCTTGTAAAGCACATGTATTCATAGATTTAACTAAGCAATCTCTCATACTCATAACACCACTATAACGATGGTTGAAGTTTCTCATAGTTCCACTACCATAAGGAGTTTCATCATCAATAAATGGTCCATAAGTACTAAGGTTAGCATATTCGATAGCAGGTCCGTAATCTATTATTGGTTTAATTGTTGAACCAGGTTGTCTCTTAGTTTGACCATGGAATGTTGCCATATTTAATGTAAGAGCACCTGTTTTATTACGTCCAGCACCTACAGCTAATATAGCACCAGTATTATTATCTATAACACCAACACCAACTTCAACTTTACTATCTTTAAATTTATGATTTTTATAGAAATTATTTATAACATCTTGTTTTGATTTATCCATAGTTGTGTATATTGTCATCGGAACATCATATGGATTATTACCAGTCTTATCAATAATTTCTTGAACTACTGTATCTATAAATCCTTGATATTCATTAGTAGAAGTAACCCCACCTTCTAAGAAATCTTTAATTTCAACTGATGTAGCAGCTTTATATTCAGTTTCAGTTATATAGCCATGTCTTTTCATGAGATATAAAACTGTATTTTTACGTTTGTTAGCATCTTCTGGATAATTATAAGGATTATATCCATTTGGTGATTGGAACATACCAGCTATTTGAGCAGCTTCTACTAAATTCAAATCTTTAACATCTTTATTAAAATAATATTTACTAGCTTGTTGAACACCATATATATTTCCACCTAAGCAAGGAGTATTTACATAGTATTCTAATATTTCAAATTTAGTAAAGTTTCTTTCTATTTTAAACACTGACATATAAATATCAGTAAACTTTCTTATTATACCTGTAATACCTTCAGCATCAAAAGTAGTAAATGATAACTTAGAAAGTTGCATTGTTAGAGTAGAGGCACCACCGCCACCACGACCTAAGACTTGACTTATAGATGCTTTTAAGAATCTTGGAGCATCAAATCCATTATGTTGAAAGAATCTTGAGTCTTCAGTTGCTATAATTGCATCTACAAGTACTTGAGGAAGCCCATCATAACTAACTTTTTGTCTTTGTTCAGCTCCGAGGGAAGCTATCAAATTACCTTTAGAATCTAAAACTCTAGTGGCTTCTTTTTCAAACATTCTTTGAGCATCAAATTCTGGAGCACTCTTTACTATGTAGTAACAAAATCCAACACCAGCCACAAACACAAGAATAGCAAAGAACATAATTACTACTAAAAACCAATACCAGAATCTAAACTTCTTTTTAGGTCTATCATTTTCTTCATTTCTAACTTTTCTTTTCACAATACCTTCATCCTTCTTTTTTCTAATTTTATCTTTAAGATTTAATTTTTTCATAGTCACTCCTTAAAATAAGCATTATCTACAGCATCTAAATATTTAAGTCTAGGTGTATAACTTTCAACTATTTTATATCCTTTTTCTTCAATATAACTAAATTCTATAGATTTTCTTGTTCCCTTATCAATAAATTCTAAAATATCTTCACCCTTCATTAAGAAAAACTCATTATTCATAAATATTATCAAGAAGATTATACCACCTTGCTTAATAGCTTTCCTCATATGAAGTACTTGATGATCTTTAATATTTGATAAAGGAAATGCTGTTTTATTATGACATTCTTTAGCATCATATTCTATATATTTACCTTTATATATTCCATTATAGTCAAGTGTAGATATACTAGAATAAACTGCTTTATTTATCAGGTGAGAACTATTTGTAGGATAACTTACATTAAGTACCTTTATTGGAGTAGGCTTCTTATATATCAAACACTTATCTATACTATTATAATATGTATTAGAGTCATTAAGTATATTTTCAAGAAACATACCTCTATTTTTATACGTACTAGTATCCACCAAAATCACCAATTTAATTATACTATATTTATAAGTATTTTTCCATTAAATAAGATTTAAAATGTAAAGTGGTTTCTATTGCAAGCATTAAATCAATATGATATAATTAATTAAGTTAAAAGAAATCAAAACAAGTACAAGGGAGTATTTATGAATAAGAAGATTTTAATTATAGTTTTAATAGCTTTTATTGCTTTTATAGGAATTATGAAAGCAGATGCCAAAGTGCTAGATAGTGTGAATATTTTAGAATATAGTGGTGACTTTAATAGTCAAGGCTTTGGAGAAGGCGGAGAAGAATGTATAGAAATAGTTGGAGAAAACCTATCTAAAATAATTAGATTAAGTGTAAATGTTCTTAGAATAGCAGGTGCTATTATTGCAATAATAAAAGGTATGACACTACTTATACCACCAATAATGAATGGTGATGCTAAAGCACTACAAGCTGCAGGAAAAAAATGTGTTAAACTGGGAATAGTACTGCTTATAATAGGAGTATTTCCAACAGTAATAAGATTTATAGGGCTTGTATTCAACTATGATTTAAGCTGTATATTTGATTTATAAAAGACTTTAAGTCTTTTTCTTTTTACAAAAATATGTTAAACTACATAATAGTAGGTGAGTTATGAAAGATAAAAAAATGTTATTAGGAATAGGAATAGTCTTTTTATTTCTAGCATCAACAGGTTTTTCATACGCATATTTTACATCAACTTTAGTTAATAAAGATGTAAAAGAACAAGTAGTAACAACTGGTACATTAGAATTAACTTATACTGATGGGTCGGAAGTAATTATGCAAAATGTATGGCCAGGAGCTGTTATTACAAAAACCATATATGTAAAAAATACTGGTACATTTGACACTAATTTTAATTTAATATGGCAAAAATATAAAAATGAAGTATTAAAAGATGAAATGCTAGTAGAAGCAACTTGTGAAATGTATGATTCAAATGGAGAAAGAAATCTAGGAGACTGTGATGGTTTACTTGCAACACCTGTAACTGGAAATACAATTTTAAATAATATTTCAATACCAAAAGAAAGAATATTTAAGTACACAATAAATTTTATATTTAATGAAATATCAGCAGATCAAAATTATAATCAAGGAAAATCATTTAGTGGAGTTCTTGGTATAGAAGAATCAAACGGATATGATTTTACAACAGATAGTTGGGATACAATAATGTATAATATTAGATCAGGAAATGAAAGATATTATAGAGTAGGATCAACTAGAAAAATAGAATTAGGAAATTATGGAACACACACAATAAGAGTTGCAAATAATACAAACCCAGATGAATGCAATAGTAACACATTCTCTGAAACTGCTTGTGGATTTGTACTTGAATTTACTGACATAATTACTAGTGCACCAATGAATACTTCAAATACAAATGAAGGCGGATACCCATCTGGAGAAGCATATTCTAAATTAACAGGCGAAATATATAATGAAATGCCAGAAGAAATAAAAACTAATATAATTGATACACGAGTAGTATCTAGCTATAGTCCTGCTAACACAGAAAATTTTATAACAAATGATAAATTATATTTACTATCCCCAGTTGAAGTGTATGGAAAAGATGATTTCTTAAATGATACAGCAGTAGATTTAACAAGACAATTAGATTTTTATAAGAAAAATAACGTAGATGGTAAAAATTCTGAAAGTGCAATAAAAACATCAGGAGAAAGTAATGATTCTTGGTGGCTTAGAAGTCCGATGACTACAAATACAATGGGTTACTATAATGTAAGGTCTTCTGGATCAAATGGTACATCATTAGCAGTAACTTCAGATGGCATAAGTCCTGCCTTTAGAATCGGATAAAAAATAACAAAAAGAGTAAAAAAACTCTTTTTTTTAATGAAAAATTGTGTTAAAATAACAATGCTTTAAGAAAAAAAGACATATTTGTTGATTTAATATTCTAGTGCTTATACATTAAGTGAATATTAATTGAAAGACAAATAGAAGAATTAACGAAAGGAGAGAAGAAAAATGGCAGTAATTGCAAAAAGTTATTTATTAGAAGCAGGTGTACACTTTGGACACCAAGCAAAAAGATGGAATCCAAAAATGAAAGAATACATCTTTACAACTAGAGATGACATTCATATTATTGATTTACAAAAAACTGTTGAAAAAATTGAAGAAGCTTACGCTGAACTTCTTAAAGCATGTGAAAACGGTGGTAAGGTTCTATTCGTTGGTACTAAGAAACAAGCTAAAGAAGCTAGTATCGAAGAAGCAACAAGATGTAACAGTTTCTATGTAACTGAAAGATGGTTAGGAGGTATCTTAACTAACTTCAAAACAATAAGAGGAAGAATTAACAGACTAGTTGAAATCGAAAAGATGGAAAAAGATGGTAAGTTCGAATTACTACCTAAGAAAGAAGTTGCTCAAATTCAAAAGGAATATGATAGACTTAACAAATTATTAGGTGGAATTAGAGAAATGGATCATCTTCCAAAAGCTATCATCGTTGTAGATCCACGTGTAGAAGTAAATGCTATTCGTGAAGCTCGTAAATTACATATTCCTGTATTTGGAATTGTAGATACAAACTGTGATCCAGATGATGTAGACTTCCCAATTCCAGCAAACGATGACGCTGTTAGAAGTGTTAAAGTAGTTTTAGGAGTACTTGCTAATGCAGTATGTGAAGCTAATGGACTACCAACAGTTGATTATGTTTCTGAAGAAGAAGTTTCTAATAAACCAGCTAAAGAAATCAAAGTTGAAACTAAAGTAGTAGAATTTGATGATTTTAGCGAAGAAAAGAAAGAAAATAAAAAAGCTGAAAAGAAAGAAACACCTAACTATGCTGATATGACAGTTTCTGAATTAAGAAAACTTGCTAAAGATAAAGGTGTAGCTGGATATTCAACTATGAAAAAAGATGAATTAATTTCATCATTAAATTAGGAGGAAATTATGGATATTAGTGCAAGTATGGTTAAAGACCTAAGAGAAAAAACTGGTGCAGGAATGATGGATTGCAAAAAAGCTCTTGTTGAATGCAACGGAGATATGGATAAAGCAATCGATTATTTAAGAGAAAAAGGAATTTCTAAAGCTGCTAAAAAAGCTGAAAGAATAGCTGCAGAAGGTCTATCTAATATTTATATTAAAGGTAATGATGCAGTAGTTGTAGAATTAAACTCAGAAACTGATTTCGTTGCTAAAAACTCTGAATTTAAAGAATTATTAGATAAAATCGGAAACACAATTTTAGATAATAAAGTTGAAACTATGGAAGATGCTTTAAATGTTAAATGTGGAAACGAAACAATTAATGAATTAATCGTTAATGCAACAGCTAAAATTGGAGAAAAAATTAGTCTTAGAAGATTTGAAAAAGTTACTAAGACAGATAGTCAAGTATTTGGTTCATACTTACATATGGGTGGTAAAATTTCATCATTAACAGTTGTTGAAGGTGATAAAGAAGACGTAGCTCGTGACGTAGCAATGCAAGCAGCAGCTATGAGACCACTTTATATCAATGTTGAATCAGTACCAGAGGAAGACTTAGAACATGAAAAAGCTGTTATTAAAGAACAAGTAATCAATGAAGGAAAGAAACCTGAATTTGCTGATAAAATTGTTGAAGGAAGACTAAGAAAATTTTATGAAGAAACTGTTCTAGAAGAACAAGCATTCATTAAAGATTCTGGTATTACAGTTAAAACTTACTTAGAAAATAATAACTCAAAACTTGTTAAACTTGTTAAATATGAAGTTGGCGAAGGAATGGAAAAGAGAAACGATGACTTTGCTGCTGAAGTTATGAGTCAAATTAAGTAATTAATAAGTAATTAATTAAATATTAAGTATGGACTTGTCCATACTTTTATTTTATAATAAAACATTAAGGAGAAACATTATGAACATCGACGAACAAAGAGTAATAAAAGAAATGATAGAAATATATAGACCAGGTGATTATGACTGGATGGGTAGTAGAATAAGTAAAAAGAACGTTCTTACGTTTCATCACATTGTTAAAAGAAAAGAAGGATTAACTATAAAAGAAAATGGAGCATTACTTACACAAAAAAGCCATCAAAGATTAAATAAACTAGAAGCACATAATAAAGATTTATTTGAACGTTGGCAATGGTTATTTATAACAATTAATATAAGTAATATGCCTCCAAGTGTAGATTTAATCGCACAAATTCAAGAGTTAAAAGAGGAAACAACAGCATACATATATGGAAAAGAAAAAGGATTAAAACTAACTCAAAAAAATAAAAATAAAGAATAAATAATAAAAAAACATAAAAGTGTGAAAATTTATTGTAGAATTTGCTTGAAATTTGGCACTTTTTGTACTATAATCGTATTTAGTCATGAAGGGAGGGAAGAGATAATGACACACGTAGATGTAAAAGACGGAAATGTTGAGGGTGCATTAAAACGTTTTAAGATGAAATTTCAAAGAAGCGGAGTCCCTACTGAAATGAAAAAAAGAAGAGAATATTCTAAACCAGGCATCTTAAGAAGAGAAGCTAAAAAAGAAGCTATCAGAAATGCTAAAAAGCATAATAAACAAAGATATTAATATTATTAATTAAGGAGTGATACTTATGTTATATGAAAAAATTACAAATGATATGAAAGAGGCTATGAAAAGTCATGACAAAGAATCATTAAGTACATTAAGACTTCTTAAATCTGCAATTGACTTATATCTAGTTAATAATAAATTAGAAAGAAATCATGCTTCAGATGATGTTGTAATAGATGTAGTAAGCAAACAAGTAAAAACTCATAAAGAAAGTATTGAAGAATTTAAAAAAGGTAATAGACAAGACTTAATAGAAGGATTAGAAAAAGAAATTAAATTATTAAGTACTTACTTACCTGAACAAATGTCTGAAGAAGAAATAAGAACTAATATTGACAAAGTATTCGAAGAAGTTAAACCTACAAGTATGAAAGATATGGGTGCTATAATGAAAGCATTAGGTCCAATCTTCAAAGGTAAAGCTGATATGAAACTTGTAAATGAAATAGTTCGTGAAAAGTTAAATTAAGAAACATTAGTTTCTTTTTTTTTGCTATAATGATATAATTTTATTGTGGTGAAATATGAAAAAAATAATACTAGTATTAATACTTTTAATGCCTTTCATAGTAAAAGCAGATATAAATAAAATATTTATAGATTCAGAAGTAGATATAAGTGGTAATTTAATAGTAAAAGAAATAATAGAGACAAACACAAATGAGCAATTTACTTTAGAGATACCATATAAAAATAAAAATTCAAAAGAATATAAAGGAAACGATATAGTAAAAGACGATAGTATAATCTATAATGCTGAAAGAATTCAAATAAACAAAGTGGGTATTTTAGATAAAGAATATAATATAAATGATTTATATAAAGATGAACTAGATATAAAAGAATATAAAGACTATACAGAAAAAGAAACAAATGAATATAAAGAAATAACATTTAATAAAAATAATGATAAAAATATTTATTATTTAGAATATCTAGTACTTTGCTCTTCAGTAAAGCATAATGATTCCTCTGAACTATACTATTCATACTTTAAATCTTCAAATCAAAATATAAATGAAATAGTTATTATGACAAGACTACCATATAATTCAGAATTATTTGAAGTATATGCTCATGGTAAAAGAGATATAGAAGTATCAAAAGATACAAAAGATCCAATTGTACTTACTAAGATAAAAAATTTAAAGAAGAAAGAAAGTTTTGGCATAAGAATACTATATGATAAAGACATATTTAAAATAGTTATAAACGATTCTAAAAAAAGTAATATAAGTGCAATAGATTTAATCAAAGATATAGAAACATCAAAACAAAATAAAACTAATTTCTTAAACATATATAAATATCTAAGTATACCTCTAATTATAGTTTTAGTAGTAGTAATAATCTCACTAAGAAGGAAAAAGAAATGAAAAAAACATTAAAATATATATTAATAACACTAGTTATCTTATTCTTTTTAGGATTTATAATAGTTTTAGATAGTTATATAAATATTGATGTATCTCACTATGAAATAAAAAGTGATAAAATAACAAATAAATACAATAACTATAAAATAATGCTTTTAACAGACTTACATAATAGAAATATAACTGAAAAAATAGTTAAAATAGCAATCGAAGAAAAACCAGATATAATTGTTATGAGTGGAGACATGATAAATGAAAAAGAAGAAGATGGCTACACAAACTTCTTTAATCTTTGTAACGAATTAAAAGATTATACTAAATATTATGTGTTTGGTAATCATGAAGAAAATATGACTAATGAAAAACAAAATAGTTATATAAAAGAGTTAGAAGAAAAGACAAATGTAATACTATTAAATAATAATAAACTTGAACTAGATGAAAACTTTAATATATATGGGTTTACTCCTGAAGTTAAATATTATATGGCAAGTACCAAAGAGAAAATAAATGAAAATTATATAGAAGAAAGAATAGGAAAAATAGATAATACCAAGTTTAATTTACTTATATCACATGATCCATTACTATATAATTTATACAGCAGTATGGGATACGATCTAGTACTAAGTGGACACATACACGGAGGAATCATAAATATACCATTTATAGGTGGATTATTATCACCAAACTTTACTTTCTTTCCAAAATATTACAAAGGAGTTAATGAGTTTAATAATACAAATGTAGTAATATCAAGAGGTTTAGGCTTTGGATACACTATACCAATAAGAGCATTTAATAGGGGTGAAGTGGTAATTATAAAGTTAATGAAAAATGAATAGAATTATGATATACTTATATAGGAGATAGGGTAAATGAAATATATATTATATAAAACAGTAAGAGCTCTTGGAAGACCAATATATAAATTACTGTATTTTCCAAGATATTATGGAGTAGACAATATACCAGCTACTGGACCAGTAATTCTAGCAGGAAATCATACCAATAACTTAGATGCAGCAATGATGGTAGGAAGTCCTAAAAGAGTAGTGCATATGATAGCTAAAAAAGAACTATTTAGAACTAAATTAAGTAACTGGTTCTTTAGAAGTATGGCATGTATTCCAGTTGATAGGAGTATACATGATGAAAATTGTAAAAATGAAGCAATGGAATACTTAGAAGAAGGCAATATGATAGGACTTTTTCCAGAAGGAACAGTTAACAAAACAAAAGGTACAGCAAACGAACAATACTTATTACCATTTAAATATGGAGCAGTATCATTTGCCAAAAAGACAGGAGCATATATAGTACCATTTGCTATTACTGGAAAGTACAAATTATTTAGAAAAAGCATTAAAATAACTTATGGAAAACCATACAAAGTAAAAGGTGACCTAGAAAAAGAAAATGAAATTCTTAGAGATAAAGTATATAAATTAATGAAAGAGGGAGACCTAGAATATGAAAAAAGAAACAAAAGAAGTAAAAGAAGATAAGAAATATGAACATCCTTGGTTTAAGTACTATAAAGGTGTTAGAGAACACATTAATTACCCTGATGTTTCAATGTACGAACTAGTAAAAAGATGCGCAGATAAATATCCTGGAAATATAGCATATACTTATTTTGGAAACAAAGTAACTTATAAGAGTTATATTAAGAATATTGATGAAACCGCAAAAGCATTCGTAAGATTAGGAGTAGTAAAAGGAGACGTTGTAAGTATCATAATGCCAAATACTCCAGAAGCAATTACTTGTTTTTATGCATTGAATAAATTAGGAGCAGTATGTAATATGATACATCCACTTTCTAGTGAAGAAGAGATTAAGTATGATATTAATCTTACTGAATCAACCTATGTAATAGTGGCTGACATCGCATATGGTAAATTAAAAAATATTAAAGATGATTTAAAACTTAAAAAGATTGTATATCTTCCTATATGTGAATCTATGGATACTATGATGAAAATAGGATACCGTCTAACTACTGGTAGAAAAGCAGTAAAGCCTAGCGGAAGTGATACTATTCCATACTATAGATTCTTAGCAAGAAGTAAATATGAAAAAGAAGAAGTAAAAGATACTGGCAAAGGGGACGATGTAGCAGTTATACTTCATAGTGGAGGAACTACTGGAAAACCAAAAGGAATAGTACTTACTAACAAAAACTTTAATGCATTAGTACTTAGTGAACTTGAAATAAATAAGTGTTTAGGAAATGGTATTAGTATACTAGCTATAATGCCTATATTCCACGGATTTGGTTTAGGTTGTACATTCCATGCATGTATGGTATCAGGTGGTACAGCAATAATACTACCAAGTGTTAACCCTAAAAAGTTTGATGAAACACTTCTTAAATATAAACCAAATATACTAGCTTGTGTACCAAGCGTACTTGAGGGACTTACACTAAGTAAAAAACTTGTAGATGAAGACCTTTCATTCATAAAATGTATTATTTGTGGAGGAGATTCATTAACTGGAACACTTAATGAAAAAATAGATGAATTCCTATATGATCATGGAAGTGAAACACACGTAAGAACAGCATTTGGTATGACTGAATGTGCAGCTGGAGTAACAATGATGCCACTAGAAACAACTAGAAAAGAAAGTATTGGAGTTCCATGCCCAGACTGTCTAATTAAAATATGTGAACCTGGTACAGACAAACAATGCAAAAATGGAGAAGTTGGAGAAATATGTATAAGTGGTCCAACTCTTATGAAAGAATACATTAATGAACCAGAAGAAACTAAAAACACACTTAAGAAACATAAAGATGGACTTACTTGGTTACATAGTGGAGACCTTGGTTATATGGATGATGATGGCTTTGTATATTTTAAGTCAAGACTAAAAAGAATGATAGTATCAAGTGGTTATAACATTTATCCAGGGCAAATAGAACAAATAATATGTGAACATCCATATGTACAAGCATGTTCAGTAGTAGGAGTACCACATCCATACAAAAAAGAAGTATCAAAAGCATATATTGTGTTAAAAGAAGGAATAGAATTAAATAGCGAAGTTAAAAAATCAATAAAAGAACATTGTGAAAAAAATATTGCTAAATATGCTCTTCCATATGCATATGGTTATAGAAAAGAATTACCAAAAACTAAACTAGGTAAAGTAGCATATAGAGAATTAATAAACAGTAAAGATGAGGATGATGAAGATGAAAGAAGTCAAAGCAACTGACGAATGTAGACATGAACTTGGTTACAAACTAATGAGACCTATTGTTGCAAGTCATTTTAAAAGAAAATACCACCCAGTAGTAATAGGAAAAGAAAATATTCCTGAAACTGGTCCACTAGTATTTTGTGGTAATCATAGACATAAAGATGACCAATATAACGTAATGTTAGTAACTAATAGAGTAATACATATGCTTTCAAAAGACGAATACTTTAAGGGAAAAAAAGCATGGTTTTATAGAGCAGCAGGTTGTATACCAGTAGATAGAACAATTCATGATGAAAATGCTAAAAGTGAAGCAAGAGCAATACTTCATAGTAAAGGTTGTATAGGCTTGTTCCCAGAAGGTACAAGAAATGAAGTAACTTGCAAAGAATCAGAATTAGAAAAACTAGAAAAAATATTAAATATATCTAAAGAAGAAATAATAGAAAAGATTAAAGATAAATCTATAAGAACAACACAAGTGAATCTTTTAATAGAACTTAAAAATCAAAACAAAATCACAAAAGATGAACTTAAAGAATTTGTACTTGACGCAGATAATGCATTATTAAAACTACTTAAAAAGAAAGTAATAACTAAAAGTGAGTATGAAGAGTCTTTACTTCTTCCATTCAAATTCGGAGCAGTATCCCTAGCTAAAAAAGAAAATGCTCTAATCATACCATTTGCTACAGTTGGACTTTATAATAAAGAAAAAGATCAACTTATAACTAGAATAGGTAAACCACTAGATATAAGTGGAATGGATTTAGAAGAAGCAAATGCTCTACTTAGAAAAACAATGATTAAATTAATGCAAAAAAGTGAATAATAGTATATAATATATAAATTGTGAGGTGTAACTTATGAAATTTATTTTAACAGCTGGTGGAACAGGAGGACATATATATCCTGCATTATCAGTATTAGAAGAAATAAAGAAAGATAAGAAAAATGAATATTTGTATATAGGTACTAAAGACAGAATGGAAAATGAATTAATACCAAGTCTTGGAATACCTTACGAAAGTATAGAAATCTATGGACTTTCAAAAACAAATATAATTAAAAACATTAAAAATGTTAAATGCATAAAAGATTCGTATAAGAAATGTTTAAAAATAATGGATGAATTCAAACCAGATGCAGTAATAGCATTCGGAGGTTATGTGACTCTTCCAGTATGTTTAGCCGCCAAAAAAAGAGGAATTAAAGTATTCTTACATGAACAAAATATGTTACCTGGTAAAACAAATATATATTTATCTAAAAAAGTAGATGCAGTATTCGTATCATTCAAAGAAGGCAAGAGAAAACTAAAATGTAAAAATATAATTTATACCGGTAATCCAGTAAGTCAAAGAGCAATAGAAACTAAAAAATATGATAAAACTGACTTAGGATTTACTAAAGATAAAAAACTTATAATTATAGTTATGGGATCTCTTGGAAGTACATCAGTAAATGAAAAACTATTAGACTTCTTAAGAACTTATGAAAGAGAAGACACTGAAATACTATTTATTACTGGTAAAAAGAGTTATCCAGATTTAAGCAATAACTTAATAGTACCAAAAAGTACTAAAATAGTTCCATTCTTTGATAATTTGCCAAGCCTAATGAAATCAGCAGACTTAATAATATCAAGAGCTGGTGCTTCTACAATAGCTGAAATAATGGCAACTAAAACGCCATCAATACTAATACCCAGTCCATATGTCGCTAACAATCATCAATACTACAATGCACTAGATTTAGTAGATAAAAAAATAAGCATTTTAATAGAAGAAAAAGACTTAAACAAAGAAACTCTTACAGAAGCAATAAATGAAATATTCGAAGAAAATACATTCAAAGAAATAAAGAAAAACTTATCTGAAATAAAAGATATGTCATCAAGTACATTAATAATGAAAGAAATATATAAAGAATTAAAGGAAAAAGATGAAAAAAAGGGTAAAAAGAAAATTTAATTTTGGTAAATTTATATTATTCATACTTACAATATGTCTTATTTACATTGGAATAAAATACTTACTAAGTATAAATACAAAAAATATTCTAATCATAAATAATAACTATTATAATGATGAAGAAATAATAGAAACAGCTGAAATAGAAAATTACCCTAAATTTATAACACTAAGTAAAAAGAAAATAAAAAATAAATTAGAAAAACTAGATTTAATAGAAAAAGTTGAAATAAAAAAAGAATTTGGTTTTAAACTTAGAATAACTGTATATGAAAAGAAAATACTATATTATGTAAGAAGTACTAATGAATATAAAGTATCTGATGGAAAAACATATAAATTAGATAATGTAACTGGAGTACCAACACTTATTAACTATGTACCTGAAGAAACAGAAAAAAGATTCATAGAAAGATTTAAAGAAATAGATACAAATATAATAAATATGATAAGTGAAATAGAGTATAGTAAGACTTCATATGATAACGAAAGATTCTTACTTTATATGAATGATGGTAACGAAGTATATATAACAGTACTTAGAACTAATTTATTAAATAAATACGTAGAAATAGTTTCTAAACTAGATAATAAAAAAGGAATACTATATTTAGATAGTGGAAACTACTTTGAGATAAAGAATTGATATACATAAGTATATCTTTTTTTAATATAATTTAATATGACAAAATTAGATAATTTTAAGAAATTTATAAGTAATCATCCAGACTTTATAGATGCAGTAAGAAATAATGAAACAACATGGCAAAAATTATATGAACTATATGATATATATGGAGAAAATGAAGAAATATGGAGTAAGTATATAAAGTCATTATCAAAAGATAATTTTAGTATCAAAGGACTATTAAATACTATTAAAAGTATAGATGTAACCTCTCTAGAAGAAAATATTAATTCAATTCAAAAAGCGGTATCACTCGTAGAAGAGTTAACAAAAGAAACTAAAAAGGAAGAAAAAACTACTCCTAAAGAATCTAAAATAGATACTTTATATGGAGACAAAAATGAATAAAGAAGTTCTAAATAAACTAAAAAGTGATCCTAAATATTTAAAATTCTTAAGACAAAACTCATCTTGGTATAAAACTTTAAATAGAAATCCTAATAGTTATAATGAATTCGTAAAAGCAATGAAAGAAAAGTATAAACTAAGAACTATTGATAAGATAGATAGTTTTGTAACAAGTGTAGACTTAGTAACAAAAATATTAGATGCATCTAAATAGTAAATGTGTACAATTTTTGTAATAATAGATTGACATATATTTTTAATTAATGCTATAATTGAAACATAAAGATAGAGAGAATATCTCAAATATAGAAAGGATTGTGATTTAGAAAAATGAAAAAGAAAGGATTTACATTAGTCGAGTTATTAGCAGTTATTGCTATCCTAGCTATCTTAGTAATTATAGCATTACCAAATGTACTTTCAATGTACAATGAAGCTAGAAAAAATACATTTGTAACTGAAGCAAAAGAGCACTACAATGGTGCTGAACAAAAATTCATGCTTAATGCTGGTGAAACTATGACATTTACAAATCTAGATGGTAAAACTGGTACTAAATTAGATATTAAAGGAAATCAAAAAACTAAATATTACATCGTATTTGATGCTAATGGAGATTGCAAAACATTCGCAGCTACTAATGGTGTATATGCAATAGTTATAAGCGATTCTAAGATTAAAATTGAGGATATCGGAACTGATAAAACAGGCTATACTGTTCATGAAGGAAAAGCATTAACACTTGAAGTTGATAATAATGGTGCTGTAACTCTTAAAGACGGAGGAACAAACGTTAATCTAAATGGTTAAACTGAATAGTTAAAACTAAGACTTAAATTTAAGTCTTTTTTTTATTTGTAAAATATTATATAATTACAATGGTGATAAATATGAATTTAATAATAGGAAGTCATGTAAGTTTTAATAATAAAAAGCAATTATTAGGTAGTGTAGAAGAAGCAATAAGTTATAATGCTAATACATTTATGATTTATACTGGCGGAGCTCAAAGTACCATGAGAAGTGCTATAAATGATGAATTAACTTATGAAGCATATAAACTGATGTTAGAACATAATATAAATGCTAAAAATGTAATAGTACATGCTCCATACATAGTTAATTTAGCTAATAGAAGTGATCAAAACAAATATGATTTTTATATAAATTTCTTATCACAAGAATTAGATAGATGTAAAACACTAGGTTTAGACAAAATAGTACTTCATCCAGGAAGTGCAACTACATGTACCAAAGAAGAAGCAATTACAAACATTGCTCATGGAATAAACCTGGTTTATAAAAACATAACTGATACTATGATACTCCTAGAATATATGTCTGGTAAAGGAAACGAAGTAGGTGCATCTATTGATGAATTAAAAAGTATTATTGATAAAATAGATGATAAAGACAGAATAGGTGTATGCCTAGATACATGTCATATGAATGATTCAGGAGTAGACATATCTAAATTTAATGAATTTCTAGATGAATTTGATTCTAAAATAGGAATAAGCAAAATAAAATGTGTACATATAAATGATAGTATGAACCCAGTATCTAGTCATAAAGATAGACATGCTAATATAGGTTATGGAACTATAGGATTTAATAATTTAATAAATGTAGTTTATAATTCTAGATTAGAAGGAATTCCTATGATTTTAGAAACCCCATATATTAATAGAAATGAAACAAATGCTTATGCACCATACAAAATGGAAATAGAAAGCATAAGAAATAAAGAGTTTATTGATTTTATAAATAAATAATGTACATAATAAGAGAAAGAATAAGAAGGTGATACCAAAATTATAGATTTAGGTACAACTTATGGAACACATACAATTAGAATTTCAAACACTTCAACACCAAGTGAATGTTCTACTAGTGGTTTCTCACAATCAGCTTGTGGATTCGTAATAGAATTTGCAGATTTAATAGTAAATCATAAAATGAATGATAGAGCTATAAATACTGGAGGATGGCCAGCAACATCAATGAGAACATTTATTAATGCAGATATATATAATTCATTACCAAGTATTTTGCAAAGTGGAATAATAGAAATTTCGGTTGTGACAGGATATGGCTATAATGATAATAAAACTAATTTAACTTCTAAAGATAAGTTGTATCTTCTATCTGCCAAAGAGATATATAGTGATTGGTCAGAAACATATGATTCTGCTATAAATTTAACAAGACAACTTGATTATTATAAAAATAGTGGAACAAGCACAAGTAGTAAAACAGCAGCAATAAAAGCGTTAAATGGAACTGCAAAGACATATTGGCTACGTACAACTATTTCAACATCAACATCAAGCTTTGTACGTGTTGGAAGTGGTGGAACATATTCAAGCTATAGTGCGAGTGGTACATATGGAGTTAGTCCGGCATTTAGAATAGGTTAGTAAAATAAAAGTTTATTGGTATTATTCAATAAACTTTTTATATTCATTATATTTTTCAATTATCTTTTTATAAAGTTCAGGGTTAAAATTCAATTTATAATTAGAAATATAACTCATAAAATTAGTATTTAGTATTTCGTCATAATCATTTTTAATAGCATTATAAATCATATCAATTTCTTCATCTGAAGCAGTGACACACTCATGACTTAAATAATTTATAATATCTTGTTTAGTTAATTTATTAATATAACCCTTTAATAGTTCTTTTTTCAAATAAAAACCTCCTACTAATATAGTTTATTAGTAAGAGATTTTTTTATTCATTTAATTTAGAAATTGCATTAATTAATGCTATCTTACCATAGTCATAAGTAAGAGCTCCTTGCTGAAATAATACGTATGGTTCTTTAAGTGGTCCATCACAAGATATCTCTATAGAACTTCCTTGTACAAAAGAGGCACTAGCCATTATTATTTTATCATCATATCCAGGCATATCTGATGGAATTGGTAAAACATTAGCATCTATTGCTCCAGATGCTTGCATACCTTCAGCATACTTTATAATATTTTTTTCATTTTTAAAGTATATTAATTGTACTATATCAGCACGTTTATCATTATATTTAGGATTTACTTCAAAATCTAATTTTTCAAGAACTTTACTAGTTAAAATAGAAGTTTTTAAAGCAGAAGATACAACGCTAGGAGCAAAGTATATACCTTGTAAAAATTCACGATTTGCTTGTCCGCTAGGACCAACTTCACGTCCTTCACCTGGAACATTAAGTCTTTCAGCACATAACTCAATTAAATCATGACGTCCAGCAATATATCCACCATTACGAGCAATACCACCACCTAAATTCTTAATTAAACTTCCAGCCATTAAGTCAGCACCAACAAAAGTAGGGGTAGTAGTTTCTACAAACTCACAATAACAATTATCTACAAAAATAATTACATCTTTATTTATATTTTTAATAAATTTAATAACTTTTTCTAACTTATCAATAGTTAGTGAATCTCTTAAAGAATATCCTCTTGATCTTTGTATATGTATAACTTTGATAGAGTTTTTTAATTCTTCACGTATCTTATCATAATTAAAATCATTATCTATTAAATCTACTTCCTTATATTTAATCCCGTAACTAATAAGAGAACTATTATTAGGTTTAATTCCAATTACTTCATGTAAAGTATCATAAGGAGTACCACTAATAGCTAAAAGTGTATCCCCGGGCCTTAAAATAGCAAATAATGCTGTACTAATAGCATGTGTTCCAGATATAATTTGAGTTCTAACTAACGCGTCTTCACTATCAAGTACATAAGAAAATATTCTTTCTATTTTATCTCTTCCGATATCATTATATCCATAACCACTAGTACCATTTAAATCACTTTCACTAATATTCTCCCTGTGAAAAGCATCAAGTACTTTTTTACTATTAATAAATGTATTTTCTTCTATAGAACTAAAAATATCACTAAGTTCTTTCTCACTATCATTTACTAACTTAATATATTTATCATTTAACTTTAACATCTTTTACCACCATCTATTCTTATTACTGAGTCATTCATATAACTTGCTTCTTCACTTGATAAGAAATATACTACATTTGCAATCTCATCTGGATGAGCAAATCTACCAAGTATTATTTTTTCTTCTTCATCTTTTTTATATTCACTATCTAATTCTTTATTCATAGGTGTATCTATCCATCCAGGACATACAGTATTAACTCTAACTATACCATTATAATGATTAGCTAAATTATGACTTAAATTAATTATACCAGCCTTTGATGCATCATAATCAATACTATATTCATAATATGTGTCAATTCCGTTAGTACTACTTATATTAATGATATTTCCATGCCCTTCTTTTTCCATAATATCTCCAAAACACTTAGACATTAAGAAAGTACCAACTAAATTCACTTCTAAAGTTCTCATGAAATTATATTTAGTTTTATCTTCAAATGTAGTATCTATTGCTATACCTGCATTATTTACAAGAACATCTAATTTACCATAGTTATTTAATATCTCATTCTTTAGATTTTCTATATCATTTTCACTACTAATATCACATCTAACTATTAAAGCATTTACTCCATATTTAGATGTAACTTCTTCTTTTAATTTAATTGCATCTTCCTTATGACTTAAATATGTAATAACAACATCATAATTATTACTAGCATATTTTTTTATAATAGATGCTCCAAGTCCAATACTTGAACCTGTCACTAAAACACTCTTTCTATTCATAAATTTCCTCACTTAATGAGCATATTTTAGCACAAAATCATACTTTTTTGAAGTCTTAGCTTAATATTTAATAAGTTTCTCTTGTCAATTTCATTTTTATTTGTTATAATCTTCAGTGTATAAAAAAAGGAGGAGAAGTCCAAATGGCAAAGAAAGAAAATAGAGAAGGTATCGCACTACAATGTACTGTTTGTAAGGAAATCAACTATTTAACTAGTAAAAATAAAAAGAATACTGATGGTAAATTAGAAATTAAGAAATTCTGTTCAAGATGTAATAAGACTACTGCTCATAAAGAAAAGAAGGCGTAGTAGATTATGTTTAATGTAAATGATATTAAAAACGGAATGACTATTAAGTATGAAGGTAATATCTACCAAGTTGTTGAATTTCAACATGTAAAACCTGGTAAAGGTAGTGCTTTTGTTAAAACAAAACTTAAAAATTTAAGAGCAGGTACTACTCAAGAAATTACATTTAATGCTGGAATTAAAATGGAAAAGGCTGATGTAAGAAAGAATCAGCTTTCATATTTATATTCTACTGGTGATGCTTATGTATTTATGGATAATAATACTTATGATCAAATTGAAATACCAGCAAGTCTAGTAGAAAATGAAGCTAAATTCTTAAAAGAAGGAATGAATGTTGAATCTATGGTAATTGAAGGTGAAGTAGTAGGAATTACACTTCCTGAAAAGGTATCATATAAAGTTATCAGTGCTCCAGAAGCAGTTAAAGGTAATACAACAAGTACTGCACAAAAAGATGTTACTATTGAAACTGGTTATACTCTAAAAGCACCATTATTCATTTCAGAAGGAGAAGAAATAGTTATAACTACTCGTGATGGTAAATATTTTAGTAGAGGATAAGAACTAAAGAGATTTAGTTTTTTCTTTTGGAAAAATTAAATATTTGACAAATCGAAAAAAATAATATATACTTTACTCATTAAACAAAGACGAAATAATAGTATTTATAAAGATTATTTATAGAAAGTTAGTGGTTGATGGAAACTAATAGATCTTTAATAAAGAAGTTACATATTTTTGAGTTTAAAGGTGATGCTTTATAATCTTTAAGATAGTTTAACTATGAAATAAGGTGGTACCACGGAGAAATTCGTCCTTTAATTGGTACCTTTTTTATTGGAGGAAAGTTATGAGAAAATTTGAGAAAATAAGTTTTGAACAATTTAAAAAAGATATTAAAGATGATAAAGAACTATATGAAAGTTATTTATTACCAACAAGAAGTACTAAGAAAAGTGCCGGATATGATATTAGAAGTTTAGAAGAATATACTTTAAAACCAGGAGAATCAAAAGTATTTCCAACTGGACTTAAAGTTTCTATGAACGATGATGAAGTATTTAATCTATATATTAGAAGCAGTCTTGGATATAAATATAATGTAACTCTTACTAATGGTGTTGGTGTAATAGATAGCGATTACTATAATAATAGTGATAATGAAGGACACTTTAAATTAAAATTAACTAATCATGGAGATAAAGAACTAGAAGTTAAAATAGGAGACAGAATAGCTCAAGGAATATTTATGAAATATTTAATCGTAGATGATGAAGAAGAAATAATAAATGAGAGAATTGGTGGAATTGGTTCCACTAATAAGGAGGGAAAATAATATGACATTTTTTGAAGAATTAGAATGGAGAGGTGTAGTAAAAGATATAAGTAGTCCTGACTTAAAGGATAAACTAAATAATGAAAAGTTAACATTCTACTTAGGAACAGATCCAACAGCAGACTCACTTCATATTGGACATTATGCATCATTTGTAACGGCTAAACGTTTAGCACTTCATGGACACCATCCAATTATATTAGTAGGAGGAGCTACAGGACTTATTGGAGATCCAAGACCAACTGCTGAAAGAGAAATAATCTCAAAAGAAACAGTTGAAAAAAATATTGAAGGATTAAAACGTCAAGTAACAAAATTACTAGATGGAAAAGCAGAAGTTGTAAATAACTATGACTGGACTAAAGATGTAACATTTCTAGATTTCTTAAGAGATATCGGAAAATATATTAACGTTAATTATATGCTTAATAAAGATATTATTGCAAGAAGATTAGAAACTGGTATTACATATGCTGAATTCTCATATACACTACTTCAAGGATTTGATTACCTCCATTTATTTAATGAAAAGAATTGTACACTTCAAGCAGCAGGATCAGATCAATGGGGTAATATCACTACTGGTATAGAATTAATCCGTAAAATAGAAGGAAAAGAAGCATATGGATTCACTATGCCATTAATACTTGATAGTACAGGTAAAAAATTCGGTAAAAGTGAAGGAAATGCTTTATGGTTAGATAAAGAAAAAACTAGTCCATATAAGATTTACCAATACTTAATAAATTCAGATGATTCTAAAGTAGTAGAATACTTAAAAGTATTTACATTCTTAAGTAAAGAAGAAATAGATGCATTAGAAGAAAGTGTTAAAAACGAACCTGAAAAGAGACTTGCACAAAAAGCATTAGCATTCGAAGTAGTAAAAGATTTACATGGAGAAGAAGAAGCTATTAAAGCAAGAAATACTAGTGAAGAATTATTCTCTAAAGGATACTCTGAAGAAGGTATGGAAGAAATACTAATTGATGTAGAAGATGAAATAAGTATCTTAGATTTATTAGTTAAATCAGGAATTGCTCCATCAAAAAGTGAAGCAAGAAGACTAGTACAAGGAAATGGTATTAGTTTTAACTCTGTAAAAGAAACTAATGAAACAAGAATGTTCAAGAAAGAAGAAATTAAAGATCTAGTAATCGGAAAAGGTAAAAAAACGCATATAAAAGTTAACTTAGAAAAGTAAGTTAGCTTTTTCTTTTTATAAAAATAATTAATAGAGGTGAATATGAAAGAAGAAACTTTAAATGAAATAAGAAGAGAATTACAAGAATTAAAAAGAAAAAACGAAGAAATTAATAGTAAAAGTAGAAGACTTCAAGAATTAGAAGAAGATGAAAATGTAAAAGAATATCTAAGATTAAGAGGTATAAAAAGGCTAAGAATTAAAGGATATTTAGAAACTGATGAAAAAGAACTTATTCCAAAAGTATATTATCATTATCTTAATAGTATTTCCGTGTTAGATACTAATAAAATATATGTATACTTAGGAACATATAAAAGTTCACAAGAATCTGACGTAGAACATGGCCCTAATGACATAAGAACCTCTTATGAAGATTCAAAAGCTGAATATAGAATATTTCAAGACATAGAATTAAATAGTCAAATAGTATTACCAATAAGTAAATGTAAAGAATTTGAATCATCTAATAAAATAATATATCTATTTGGATATAGGTTATGGAGTAGATACTATGAAATACAAAAAGAATTCTTTACTACTTCTGTAAAAAGCAGTCAAAAAGAAGCATGCAAACTAATATTAAGAAAATACAATAAGAATAGTAAATAATTATCATTTATGGTATACTATTAATTAGAAAGTAAGTGATGAAATGAAAGTAAAATATACAAAGAAAAGTTTAATAACAGAAAATGATGATTCACAAAGTAAAAATAATAAAACAATATTTAAATATTCTAAAGATAGACCATTTTATCTAAATATACTATTCTTTTTAGTAGCATTCATTGGAACATTTATGTTACCATCAGACTTTAGTCAAATGTTTTTAAAAATTGTTAAGAATGCTCAAGTAGCAACATTTCTTGGAAACTTATTATTTATATTATTACTATATTTAATGTATAAGAAAGACTTAGATAAAGAATTTAAAACATTTATAAAAGGATTTAAGAATAACTTCAAAACTGGATTTAAGTATTATTTAGCTGGTCTTGGAGCTATGATGGTGTTTAATTTACTTATATCTGTTATTATAAAAGATGTATCTACTAATGAAAACTTAGTAAGAGAAATGCTATATAAAATGCCAATATTTACTATGATAAGTATTTCTATAATAGCACCACTTAGTGAAGAATTTACATTTAGAAAAAGTATAGATCCACTAATAAAGAATAAATGGGTATACGCATTATCATGTGGTTTATTATTTGCGGCTTGTCACTTAGTCGCAGGAAAATTTAAACTTATAAATTTACTTTATTTACTTCCATATGGTTCCTTAGGATTCGTATTTGCTTTAATGGATAGAGAAACAAAAACAACATTTACAAGCGTAATGATGCATATGATACATAATACAGCAACAGGAATTTTATTACTCGTAGCATTTAAAGCAGGAGCATTATAAGATGGCACAAGAAGAAGTAAAAGAATCACACAAAGGAAAAATAATAAGCATAATACTTTTTATAATTCTACTAATTTCTTTACTTTTTTTATATGCTAAATATGTAGGTATAAAAGGTTTAATAGTAAAAGAATATAGGATAGAAAGTAATATATTAACTAGTAACTTTAGTGGTATTAAAATAGTACATTTTAGTGATTTAATTTATAAGTCAACAGTAGATAAAAATGATGTTAAAGAATTAATTTCAAGAATAAATGAATTAAAACCAGATATAGTAGTATTCACAGGAGACCTAGTTAATAAGAATAAAAAATATAAAAATGAAGATATAGAATTTCTAGAAGAACAACTCTTAAATATAGAAGCAACTATAGGTAAATATGCTATATATGGAGATGCTGACTATAGTTTTGAAGACTATAAAACTATAATGGAAAAGGCAAAATTTAACATACTTAATAATAGTTATGATGAAATATTCTATAAGAATAATGACTCTATGTTTATAGTGGGACTTCCTAGTTCCTCAAAAGAAGAAGTTAAGTTTGAAGAAGCATTTAGTTTCTATAAGGAAGATGAAAAAAGAAAATATATAATAGTTCTAGCTCATGATGGTAAAACTATAAAGTTATTAGATGATACAACATATGAAGTTGATTTAATACTAGGTGGTCACTCATTAAATGGTAGCGTAGTAGTTCCATATTATGGCGGAGTTTTCTTAGATGATCTAGCAGACAAATATTATCAAGAACATTATTCAAAAGGTATAACAGATATATATATATCAAGTGGAATAGGTACTAATAAGTATCCATATAGAATATTTAATAAACCATCAATTAACTTATATCGTTTAAAAGCACAATCTTAAATGTGCTTTTTTCATAGTATAAAATAGAGGTGAATATTATGTACGAAAACTTTAAATATGGAAAAGATAGATTTGGTTTTGCAGCACCATTTCTTTTAGGAGCATTAACTGGAGGTGTAGCAGTAGGTACTTTTAATCCATATAGACCAAGACCGGTTTATTATCAAAATCCATATGGATACTATCCTTATTATTGATTAAAATATATTTTGGTAGTATAATATACCCTCAAAAGAGGGGAAGGAGTATGAAAGTAAAATTAGAAGATAAAAAGATATGTGAAAGATGTAAAGGTGAATGTTGTAAGAAAAGTGGTTGCGATTATAGTACTGATGACTTTCCTGATTTAAGTATGAAAGCCTTAGAAGAGATTCTAAAAGAAGGCAAAACTTCTATAGTAGCAGCAATAGGTACTAAAAGAACTAAAAATGGTAAGAAATTTTTAGTACCATATCTTTATCTAAGAGCAAGAAATATGAATAGAGGAGTAGTAGACTTAATATCTTTGAAAAGTAGATGTTCTCTTTTAACTGAAACAGGTTGTTCATATACTATAGAAGATAGACCAAGTGGAGGAATAAACCTAATACCTAGTAGAATTAAAGGGCACTGTTATCCTCTAAGAAGTCCACTTGAAATAGTCGAAGGTTGGGAAAAATATCAAGACACACTTGCTAGAATGGTAAAAAGATTAACTGGTAAAACAGTAGATAGCAAATTAAAAGAAGATACTGAAAATCTTGCTTATGATATAATGATGGGTAATTTTGATTATGTTACTGATAGAGAAAAAGAAGAGATAATACCACTTCTTCAAGAACTAGCAGACGTCTATCCATCAGAAGTTAAAAAAGGAGTAGAAAGAGCTAGAAAAGATCAAACTACATTAAAAATGAGCAAATAAAAAACTAGAAGTAATTCTAGTTTCTTTTCTTATGGTGCTGAAAATAGGAATTGAACCCACAACCTACTGATTACGATTCAGTTGCTCTACCAATTGAGCTATTTCAGCATTGGTTGCCTCAATAGGATTCGAACCTATGATGCTGGAGTCAGAGTCCAGAGCCTTACCACTTGGCCATGAGGCAATATAAGTATTATTCATAAGTAAGCATAATACTTTTCTTAGAATAAACTAAATCAAGTAATTCTATATTTAAATATATATCATATAAATTCTTATTCTTAGTTAATTTAAAATCAATATCTTCTTTATTAATATCACTTGGTATATCATTTACTTCATAAATTATTTCTTCAACCGAATCTCTTAAAGTTATCTCATCTTTTATATCTTCAAGTTCATCTTTACTAAGAGAAGTTCTAAGTTCTAGTAGTATATCTCCTAAATCATCAGAACTAGTTTCTATTCTTAAAGTAAATGTACTCATAATACCACTTTCATTTTCCCATAGAATAGTTGTCTTATCAGTTAATCGTTCATTATCAATTTTTAACATAAATACACTTCTTTCATATAAAAAGACTTTTAAAAGTCTAAAATACATATTTGGTGGAGATGAGGAGTAGCGAACTCCTGTCCAAGATTCATCCCAGTAGAACATCTACAAGTTTAGTTGGTTTCTTATTTCAAATAATAATGTAGATTGCCAACTTCTCTTATTATTCTAAGTTTGCTAATTATTCATTATAAACCACAAACAAATTTATAATATAGCTCACTATATGACTCCCAACTTAAAACTCGTGAGCAAAAGTTAAAAGCAGAAGCTCCATTTTACTTAATTAAGCAAAAGCTGGAGAGAAATTAAAATCGTTTCCGATTATTTTTGTTTTGCATTTAAAGTATGCCTACTACTTGCATTCTACCCAGACATAATCCTGTCGAATCAATGCATCCCCATATGTGATGATTATATCATAATATATGTTTTATTTCTAGTTTTATTGACAAAATAGCCATTTTTTCTTAAAATTATAGATATGAAATATAGTGCGTCAAAAATTGTTGAGTTAGTTATAGTTAATTTAATAACACTTACTAGATTAGTAGGTGCACTTTTACTTCCATTAATCTATATTAAATATGGACCAAGTATATGTGCTATATGGACTATAGTGTTATTTGCAACTGATGCAATAGATGGTTTCTTAGCAAGAACACTTAAGATTTCAACATTCTTTGGAAGTGCTATGGATGGAATAAGTGATAAACTACTAAATGGTATTTCATTCATTATATTAGGACTTCAATATAATATTATGATTCCACCACTTATTTTAGAATTAGCTATAATGTCAACAATATATTCTACGTATAGATTCGGTGGTAATATTCAGTCTAGTAAAACAGGAAAAATTAAAACTATAATATTAGATGTATGTGTTATACTTAGTTTCATTCTTATGAGTCTTCCAGCACTTAAAATAAAAGGTACCATTATTAACCATCTAGTTCATAATACTAGCGGATACATAATATTACTTGGATGTATTATAACAATTGCATCTATCATTACATTAATAGACTATAATAAAAAGAATAAGAACACTAGAAATAATAAAAAATTAACTCACATTAAATATCAACACAGAATAAAAAAGACTACTAAAGAAGTAATAAACGACTTATTTGATACTGAATATTATGTAAAACATAAAAATGAACCAATAATTAAACAATTCTATAAAACTAAAGTGGCTAAGTAAAATGCTACTTTTTTCTTTAAATATAGATAAATATATGCTACAATTATAATCAAGGAAGTGATTAAATGAAAAAGAAAATAAGTATACTTCTTATAATAATAATTGCTGTAGTAGGTACAATACTTATTTATAAACACTTTGATAAAAATGAAATAGATAAGAAAAGTGTTACTAAGTTTTCAGATGAATATACTTTAGTAGATAAAGATAATGTATTTGTATATTCAAATATTGATGAAATA
This sequence comes from uncultured bacterium, assembly GCA_945935525.1. Classification (GTDB taxonomy): domain Bacteria; phylum Bacillota_I; class Bacilli_A; order RF39; family UBA660; genus CAG-1000. The sequence goes on from CAMERI010000001.1 coordinate 52,750, forward strand.
GTAAATCTACTTGAAAATGGTACTGGAATTGTATTTTTAGCTTTTCCTGAATGTCCTTGGTGCCAAAATTATGCTAAGTATTTAAATGAAGTAGCAAAAGAAAATAATATTAAAAAAATATATTATTTAAATATTAAATACGATAGACAAATTAATTCTAGTAAGTATACTAAGTTAGTTAAATTACTTGGAGATTATTTGTATGCTGATGATAGTGGTATAGCTAAAGTATATGCTCCTGATCTTACATTTGTTAAGAATGGGAAAATAATAGCTCATGATAACGAAACATCAATAACTACTTCAAGTATGAAAATAGAAGATTACTGGACAGAAGAAAATATATTAGAATTTAAAAACAAAATATCAAATTATATAAGAGAATATGACACAACATGTTCTACTTGTAATTAGGAGGAAAATAAAATGTATTGGCAATATGTAGTTATAATATTAATCTTATTATTAATGTCACTTGTAATAATTAAAATGAGAAGAAAGGATTTCCATGTAGAAATAAATAAACTTATTCAATATTTAGGTGGTAAAGATAATATATTAGATACTCAAATAAATCTTTCAAGACTAAAAGTAACTCTAAAAGATGTTTCTATAGTTAATAAAGAAGGAATACAAAAATTAGGAGCTAAAGGTATAGTAGAAATAGATAATGAACTTAAAATTATACTTGGACCTAACTCAAAACAATTAAAAAAATACATGGCAGATTTAAAATAAAGATATAACATATAAAATATATCTTTTTTTATTAAAAAAAGATATTACAGTATTACATATAGTAAGTTACACAAATTATAATACACATTTCACATCTGGTATGATATAATCAAATTAATGATTGTTTTATAATTGTGAAAATAAAAAAATGATTGTGAGAAAGTGTAAGGTGAAGTTTATGTGCGGTATCGCAGGTTTTTTAGATAATACAAAAGGTAAAAAGAAGATAATTAAAAATATGACTGATAGAATATCTCATAGAGGTCCAGATGCTGAAGGATTTTATACTGATGAATATGTAGCTTTAGGTCATAGAAGACTATCTATAATCGATTTATCTACTGGTAATCAACCAATGTTTAATGAAGATGAAAATCTAGTTGTTATATTTAATGGAGAAATATATAATTATCCTGAATTAAAAGATAAATTAAAAAAGAAACATAAATTTGCAACTACCAGTGATACAGAAGTATTATTACACGGATATGAAGAATGGGGAAAAGAATTACCAAAGAAACTAAGAGGTATGTTTGCTTTTGCTATATGGGATAAAAAGAATAAAACTTTATTCTGTGCAAGAGATAATTTTGGTATAAAACCATTCTATTATTATCAAAACAAAGATGCATTTATGTTTGCATCAGAAATAAAATCTTTTTTAGAACATCCTTCATTTAAAAAAGAATTTAATCAAGATATCCTAGCATCTTACCTATCATTTAGTTTTACTCCCACTAATGAAACATTCTTCAAAAATGTTTATAGATTAGAACCAGGTTATAGTATAACTATTAAAGATGGAGAAATTACAAAAGATAGATTCTATAAAATAGAATTTAATGAGAAATCTAGAAGTTATGATAAAGCAGTAAAAGAAATAGCAGATGCAATGAAAGATTCAGTAGAACATCATATGCTAAGTGATGTAGAAGTAGGATCATTCTTATCAAGTGGAGTAGATTCTTCATATATAGTTTCACTAGCTAGACCATCTAAAACTTATACAGTTGGTTATGATATACCAGAGTATAATGAAATAGATTATGCTAAAGACTTAACTGATAAATTAAATATAACTAATATTTCTAAAAAGATAACTAAAGAAGAATATATAAAAATTATACCTAAGATTATGTATATGATGGATGAACCATCTTCAGATCCAGCAGCAATAGCATTATTCTTTGTAGCACAACTAGCTAGAAAAGATGTTAAAGTTGTATTATCAGGAGAAGGAGCAGATGAATTCTTCGGAGGATATAATACATATGGTCAATCTAAATACATGAGAATTTATAATAAGATACCATACTGTATTCGCCATATGATTGCTAAAATCGCATCAATTTTTCCAGAGATAAGAGGAATTAATTTCTTAATAAGACAAGGAACTACTTTAGAAGAAAACTATATAGGTGTTAATAGAGTATTTGGACACAATGAAATAAAGAAAATGTTAAAACTTAAAAATCAAATAGATAATAAAGACATAACTGCTCCTGTATACGAAGAACAAAAAGGAAAAAGTGATATCATAAAGATGCAAGCAATAGATATAAATTTCTGGTTAATAAAGGATATCTTACAAAAGGCAGACAGAATGTCTATGGCAAACTCTTTAGAATGTAGAGTACCATTTATAGATAAAAAAGTATTTGGTGTAGCATCAAGTCTACCAGCAGATTACAAAGTATCAGCATCTACTACAAAAGTAGCACTTAGAGATGCAGCTAAAACAGTAATACCAAACGAATCATACAAAAAGAAAAAACTAGGTTTTCCAGTACCACTTAGAAAATGGATGAGAGATGAAGACTTATATACTGAGATTAAAAATACTTTTAGTAAAGACTTCGTAAGTGAATTCTTTAACAAAGAGTATATAATTAAATTATTAGAACAACACAAAACAGAAAAGAAAGACAATTATAAAAAAGTATGGACTATCTATTGTTTCTTAAAATGGTATGAAATATTCTTTATAGAAAATAAACAATATAATTAAAATCACTTGAAAGTGATTTTTTATTTGAAATTTTAATAGTATACTATGATATAATGAATATAGAATTATTTAATTATGAAAGGAAGAATATATGAAAAAGAAAATATTATCTATTTTATTATGTATAACAATTATAATAGGCTTTACTGGATGCACAAAAGAAAATGTTAAAATAAGAGAAAGTGAAACTAAGAATATAAAGCTAGTTGATTATAGTAACGATTTAATAAAATTAAAGATCCCAGAAGGATGGAAAGTAGATGCTTTAGGAGACTACATTCATTACACTATAAAAGTATATAATCCAAATGATGAATCATATCAATTTTTCTTTAATTTAAAGACTGAAGGATATAATAAGTCACAAGAAGCAAAAGAATGGCAACAAAAATATTATCCAAACAATATATTTGCTAAAACATCAGTATTATCGTCTAAAACAACTGAAGCGTTCTACAAGATATTCAATGATTTAGGAAAACTTAATAACACAAAAGAATTTACTTTTCCAACTATAAATGATTTCAAAGTAGTTGATAAACTTGGTACTTCACAAATAGGTGGAGACATCTTAAGAGCAACTTTTACAAATAGTGATAAAAAAGAGTTAGAAGGTATCTTCACTGCATACGTATATGACGCAGGACCTTATTATGTAAACAAAAACATTACCGGTGGTAAGAAAATAGATATTTATACATTAAGTGTTTATGATGCTATATTTATAAGTGCTCCGAAAGATGAACTTGTTAACTGGGAAAAAACATTAAATTCAATTGTTTCATCACTAGAATTTACAGATGCTTTTATGAATGGCTTTGCTAAACAGCAAGACACAATAATGAAAGATTTTAACTATGTAAGAAGTGTATGTAATGAAATCACAAATGGAATAATGGATTCATGGAATAAAAGAAGTGCAAGTTATGACATAATGAGTCAAAAACAAAGTGATGCAATTCTTGGATACGAAAGAGTTTATAATACTGATACAGGAGAAATCTATAAAGCATATAATGGATTTACTGATGACTATGATGGTAATAAATATAAGTCTATAACAGATGATATGTATACAAAAGGAATAAGCGGCTACATTGAAAAATAGGTTATTGGTAATAGGAATCATAATAGTACTAGTATTAACTATAGTTTTTACAAGAACAAAGTATCCAGATTTAAAGGAAAAAGCTATAAATTTCACTATGGGAGAATATAAAAGTGATATAGATGATACAGTATATGGAAGCTTAAACTATAATAATAGAACATACATTCCATATGGAACCTTAAAAGGACAAATAAAAACTAAAGATATAAAGACGTGTATAGGATATATAGTACAAGATGAGAATAGTTCTTCAACCACAAACTTAAATGATAAAGATACAAGAGTATACACGCTAGCAAATGATAAAGATGAAAACTTCTTAATGGTTTATTATATAGGCGAGTCCCTTATGAATCAACCAGATTTCTATAGAGCGCTAGATACAAAAGATAAAAATATAGAAATACCTAATTTCATAGATAAAGAAGATTATGAATATTGGAATTAAAGGAGATAAAACGGACAACAAATATGAAATTTTTATAGCAGGAAACAAAGATACTAGAAACATAAGAAAAAAAAGAAAGAAAACACTATATTATAGAATGATTAATATCAAAGAAGTAGTAGAAGTTAAGTAAAAGATTAGTTATAAAAAACTAGTCTTTTTTATGATATAATCATTATATGAATCTAACTAAACTGGAGGTGATAAAATGAACAAAGTATATATGTGTATTGATTTAAAAAGTTTCTATGCATCAGTAGAATGTAGAGAAAGAAACTTAGATCCACTAGATACTAATTTAGTAGTAGCAGACGAATCAAGAACAGATAAAACTATTTGTTTAGCAGTATCACCTTCACTTAAATCTTTTGGTCTAGGTGGAAGATGTAGGCTCTTTGAAGCAAGACAAAAAGTAAAAGAAGTAAACTATCAAAGAAGAAAAAATAATCATTATAGAAATTTTACCGGAAAGTCATATATTGCATCTGAACTAAATAAAAATCCAAATCTTGAATTAGATTTTATAGCAGCAGTTCCAAGAATGAAACTATATATGAAGTATAGTACTAATATTTATAATGTTTATTTAAAATACATTGCTCCAGAAGATATATTAGTTTATTCAATAGATGAAGTATTTTGCGACATCACTAACTATTTAAGTTTTTATAAAATGACTGCAGAAGAGTTAGTTATGAAGATAATAGAAGATGTTTATAATACTACTGGTATAACAGCAACCGCAGGAATAGGTACTAATATGTATTTAGCTAAAGTAGCAATGGATGTAACTGCTAAAAAAATGAAACCTAATGAGTATGGTGTCCGAATTGCTTCACTTGATGAAATGAAATATAAAAAAGAACTATGGAGCCATAAACCTCTGACAGACTTCTGGAGAGTAGGTAAGGGCTATGCTAAAAAACTAGAAGAAAATGGTATGCATACTATGGGAGACGTTGCAAGAATGTCTATAAATAATGAAGACTTCTTATATAAATTATTTGGAGTAAATGCAGAATTCTTAATTGACCATGCATGGGGATATGAACCTTGTACTATAAGAGATGCTAAAAAATATAAACCATCAACTAATAGTATAAGTCAAGGACAAGTACTACACTGTCCATATAATTATGAAAAAACAAAACTTATAGTAAGAGAAATGACAGATAACTTAGTACTAGACTTAGTAGAAAAACATTTAAAAACAGATCAATTTGTTCTAACTATAGGTTACGACGTAGAAAGTTTAACAACACCTGAAATTGCAAGAAAATATCGTGGTGAAGTAACTATTGATGCGTATGGAAGAAGAGTACCAAAGCATTCACATGGGACAGCAAATATAGATCATAAAACATCTTCAACTAGAGTAATAACAAATGAAATAATGAAACTATATGATAGGATAGTAAACCCAATATTATTAGTTAGAAGACTAAATTTAACAGCTTGTAACTTAGTAAGTGAAGACATAGAAAACAAACCAATAATAGAACAAGTAGACTTATTTAGTAACTATGAAGAAATAAGTAAACAAAAAGCAAAAAGTTTAGAAGAAGAAATAGAAGAAAAAAAGATTCAAAAGACACTACTAGATATTAAGAAAAAATATGGAAAAAACTCTATTTTAAAAGCAATGAACTATGAAGAAGGAGCAACTGCAAAAGATAGAAACAGTGAAGTAGGAGGACATAGAGGATGAACGATTACGATGATATTATTAATTTAGATAGACCTATTTCTAAACGTCCTTCTTCAAGTATGGAGTCTCGCGCTTCCCAGTTTGCTCCATTCGCAGCATTAGTAGGATATGATAGTGAAATAAAAGAAACAGCAAGACTTACTGACAAGAAAATAGTTTTAGATGATAGTCAAAAAGAAATGATAAGTGATAAACTAAACTATTTAAATGAGCACTTAAATGATCAAAATGAGATAACCATTACATACTTCATAAAAGATCAAAAAAAATCAGGTGGAAAATATCTACAAAAAAGAGGAATAATCAAAAGAATAGACTTAGTAAATCAAAATGTAAAATTCACTGATAATTCTATTATAAGTATGACAGACATTATAAATATAAAAGGAGATATATTTAATGAAATGTTTGAATAATGTTAAAAAATATTTAAGTAAAACTAGAACTTCAAATATCAAAATAAAAACTAAAACTAAAATAATTAATACAATCTTAATATTTATATTAGGAATAGTTCTCGGAATATTTTCTAAATGGTTAAATAACTCAATATATAAAGGAGGTAAGCATGTATTTTCCACAAAATATGACTTTTCAATATTTCTTTTTTGATACATATGTTGGTTACTTTTTACAAGCACTACCACTAGCACTAATCACAAGTGTAACTTACTATTTAATAAAATTTAGAAATGATTCAAAGACACCACTAAGTAAAAAGATATTTTCAAGTATATTTATTTGTTATATAACTGGTCTAATATGCTTAACTATTGGTCTAGACATAATAAATATAATTTGGTATAAACTGATATATCATATGGATCCAGGTACTAGTATAAATTGGTTTAATGGCAACTTTAGCTTCAATCTAAATTTTATAAGTAACTTAACTAAAGAAAATATTGGAAACTTCTTAATGTTTTTACCATTTGGTATATTGTATCCTTTATCACAAAAAAAATTTAACTATAAAAATACTATTATAAAAGGAATTATACTCGTATTAATAATAGAAGTATTAGAACCAATATTTGGAAGAGCGTTTGATATTAATGATATTATTCTAAATTCATTAGGCATTATAATATCTACATTGATATATATGATTATTAATAAAAAAATAAGGAGTAAAAATAATGAACGAAACAATTAAAAATTTAATAGAAAGAAGAAGTTGTAGAAAATTTAAAGAAGAACAAATTAAAGATGAAGAATTAAATGAAATATTACTAGCGGGAGAGTATGCACCAACTGGTATGGGAATGCAATCACCTAAAATGGTAGTTCTTCAAAATAAAGAAACAATAGAAAAATTATCAAAATTAAATGCTAAGATTATGGGAAGAGACATTGACCCATTTTATGGAGCACCTACTGTAATAGTAGTTCTAGCTGACAAAACAAGAACAACTTATATAGAAGACGGAAGTTTAGTTATAGGAAACTTAATGAATGCAGCTCATAGTTTAGGATTAGGTTCTTGTTGGATACATAGAGCTAAAGAAGAATTTGAAAGAGAAGAAGGAAAAGAACTATTAAAAGAATGGAATATACCTGATAATTATGTAGGAATAGGTCATTGTATTTTAGGTTACGCTGAAGGGCCACTTCCAGAAGCCAAACCTAGAAAAGAAGACTATGTAACAATAATAAAGTAGGTGACTTATGAAAGAATATATGAAATATATAATTAGTACAATTGTATTCCTAGTAGTTTATACATTAGTATCATATTTACTTACAAAGAATATTGATTTCAAAATGATAATAATAACTTCTATTGTATACGCCATATCTTACACAACAATAGACTTAGTTTGCAATAAAATATCATCAAAAAGCAAAAAGAAATAATGGAGGAATTAAAAATAAAATTGAATTATTAAAATTAGAACAAAATGATATGAGTAAATGCTTTATACCAAAGAAAGGAACAAAACTATGAAAAGATGCAAATGGTGTAACTTAGATAATCCATTATATGTAGAATATCATGATAAAGAGTGGTGCATTCAAAACAATAATGATAAATACTTATTTGAAATGTTAATACTAGAATCCTTTCAAGCAGGACTTTCTTGGGAATGCGTTCTAAACAAAAGAGAAGACTTTAGAATTTCTTATGATAACTTTGATATAGATAAAATAATTAACTATGATGAAACTAAAATAAATGAGTTACTATCTAATCCTAAGATTATAAGAAATAAACTTAAAATAAAAGCAAGTATAAATAACTCAAAAATATTTAAGAATATAGAAAAAGAATATGGGAGTTTCTATAAATATTTAATGAGTTTTACAAATGGCAAAACATTTTATGAAGTTGGTAAAACAACAAATGACCTATCAGATAGAATATCTAAAGATTTAATTAAAAGAGGCATGAAGTTTGTAGGCTCCACTATTATATATTCATACTTACAAGCAATAGGTATAATTTATTCTCACGATAAAGATTGTTTCATGCATAAAGAAGAATAATATTTAAATTAATTTTATAAAAGTAGATACTCTTGAAAAAGCAAAGAATATTCCATATATTTTTAATAACTGGGCTAACTTTTATAAAGGAGAATTTATATTAAAGACAATATTGAATTCAAACTCATTTGAAAAATTAATTAATAAGTAAATAATAAATAGAAAAACGAGGTAATTATGAAATATATAGTATTATTAAGAGGAATAAATATAAGTGGTAAAAATAAAATCTCTATGTGCGAGTTAAAGAAAACTTTAGAAGAAAATAATTATAAGAATGTAATTACTTATCTTAATAGTGGTAATATTATTTTAGAAAGTAAAACGACTAAAGAAGACATAACAAATAATATTTATAATATTATTAAAGATACATTTAATTTAGATATACCAGTTTTTGTTGCAACTTCTACTGAACTTGAAGATGTACTTAATAATAGCCCAATATGGTGGGCAAATGATTCTAAAGAAATATATGATAATTTAATATGTATAATACCACCTGCTAAATATGAAGAAGTTTATAGTGAAATAGGTGAACCTAAAAAAAATATTGATCAAATCAAAGAATATAATAATTATATATTTTGGTCTTTTGATTTAAAGAACTATAGAAAATCTACATGGTGGGTTAAAACAGCAAGTGCAGATATAAAAGACAAAATAACTATAAGAACTGCAAATACAATAAAAAAACTAATTGATATATGTAAAAAATAATACATTTGTATGCTATAATAATCTTATCAAAGGAGATGAATTATGGGTGGCATAAGTGTATTATTTTTAATGGGTTTATTATCATTTATATATTTTTTATAATAAGTATTATAGCTATAATTATATTTTATGTATTAGTTAGTTATATATTTGAAAGTATATCTATTGTATCTATGAGTAAAAGATTAAAATATAAAAATGCTTATACTGGATGGATACCATTTTATAATAAATATATACTAGGTAAAATAGGAAATAGTAAGCCATTAGGAATAACTCTTGTTATAACAACATTAATTTCTACGATTACAATTATATTATTCTTTGTATTTAAAGAACCACAATCTATATTAATAATATTCTTTCTATTAAGCGTACTTATCACTTTCATAATAGATATAATTTTATCACATAAGATATTTAATAAATATTCAAGCAAATATAAAGATATCATGACTATATTAAGTGTTTTATCACTAGGTTTTTTAAGACCAATCTTTCTATTTATAATTAGAAATAAAAAGGAGAATATATGAGTAAATATGAACCATTATTGAATTATATGAAAAGTAATAATAAAGATAATTATAAATTAACATACAAAGAAATTGAAAATATTTTAGGATTTTCTATAGACCATTCATTTCTAACTTATAAAAAGAACTAATAAACTACGAATATGAAGTAGCTAAAATATCAATGAAAGAAAAAATAGTTTTATTTAATAAAATAAGATAATAATTAAACATTAGACTTATATAGAAACAAGTCATTATAAATAGTATAATTTAAAAGAAAAGGTGAGTTATGAAGAAATTAAATTCTAATCATTTAAAAATAATTGCTATTATAGCTATGACAATAGACCACATAGCTGATTTATTATATCCAGGGATGCCAAATATATTTATATCTAACGTGATGCATATAATTGGTAGACTTACTGCTCCTATAATGTTTTTCTTTATTTGTGAAGGGTATCATTATACAAAAGATATAAAGAAATATATAAGTAGATTATTTATATTTGCTCTTATTTCTCATTTTGCTTATTGCTTTGCTTTTGGTATTAATTTTATTCCTTTTAGTACAGGAAACATATTTAATCAAACAAGTATTATGTGGACACTAGCTTGGGCAGTAGTAGCTCTTCATATAGTACATGGTAAAAATAACTTGAAAGAATGGCAAAAATGGTTACTAATAATTTTGATTAATTTAATAACATTCTCATCAGACTTTAGTAGTATTGCAGTAATGGCTATATTATTTATGTATGATAGAAGAGGTAACTTAAAGAGCCAAATGATAAGTATGATGGCTTGGCTAAGTTTATATGCTTTAATATCTTATTTATTCGTAAGTAAAACTTATGGTCTAATCGCAATGACTGCTATACTTGTTTATCCACTTCTAAAGAACTATAATGGGCAGCGTGGAAAAGTAAAATGGTTAAAATGGTTCTTCTATTTATATTATCCATTACACTTAATAATTATTGGTGCTTTAAGACTATATATGTATGGTAATATTCCATTATTATTTAATTAATTCAAAAATATAATTACATTTAAACTTATAAAAAACTAAATATTAAACATAGTAAAGTCTAGTGTATACTAGACTTTTTAATATGTTTTCAAAGTGATATAATTATATATAGAAAGGTAGGAAAAAATGAATAATTTAGCCATATGTATAAGTAATGATAACTTATGTTCTTTTTATGAAACTATAGATGCAGTAGTTAAAGCTGGCTTTAAAAATGTATTTATTCAGTGGTATGACAAAGACTTTGAAGTTTCACAAGAAGATCAACTTAAATATATAAGAGAAAAAAATCTGAATGTTATATTTGCTCATCTAGGATACAAAGATTTAAATAATATTTGGCTTGATAATGAAATGGGTGAAGAACTATTAAAAAAATATTTAAGAAATTTAGATGAATGTAAAAACAATAATATTGATATGGTCGTAATGCATGCTAGTATAGGATGGGATACAGTAAAGCCAAACAATATAGGTCTTGAAAGATTTAAAAAAGTTTGTGATTACGCAGAAAAATTAGGTATTAAAGTAGCTTTTGAAAATACAAAGATGAAAGGATACCTTGAGTTCCTACTAAAGAATATTAAAAATGATAACGTAGGTATATGTTTTGATTCAGGACACTATCATTGTCACTTCAAAGATGACTTTGATTTTAGTATATTTAAAGATAAAATATTTTGTCTTCACTTACATGATAACTTTGGAGAGATTGATGATCATTTAATACCATATGATGGAACACTAGACTATACTAAAGTTATTAATGGATTAAAAGAAGCAAACTACAAAGGATATACAACTCTAGAAGTTTGTTATAGAAAATATTATAAAGAAAAAATTGATATAAATGAATTTTATAATAAAACTTGCGAAGCTGGAGAAAAATTAGATAAATTATTAAAGGAGGAATAAAAATGAAATTAGTATTATTAAGACATGGAGAAAGTGTTTGGAATAAAGAAAATAGATTTACTGGATGGACAGATGTAGATTTATCAGAAAATGGAGTTAAAGAAGCAGAAAACGCAGGAAAACTTTTAAAAGAAAAAGGTTATACTTTTGATGTTTCTTTTACATCAGTATTAAAAAGAGCTAACAAGACACTAGAAATAGTATTAAAAGAAATGAATCTTGATATTCCGGTACATTATAGTTATAGATTAAATGAAAGACACTATGGCGCTTTACAAGGGCTAAATAAAGATGAAATGAGAAAGAAATTTGGAGAAGAACAAGTACATATATGGAGACGTAGTTATGATGTAAGACCACCTGAACTTACTAAAGAAGATGAAAGATACCCAGGAAACGATCCGAAATATAAAGATTTAACTCCAGAAGAATTACCTCTTACAGAGTGTTTAAAAGATACTTTAGAAAGAGTACTACCATATTATAATAATGAAATTAAGAAACATTTAGAAAATAAAGAAAATGTTTTAGTAGTAGCTCACGGTAACAGCCTTAGAAGTATAATTAAATACTTAGAAAACATTAGTGATGCAGATATTATGAGCGTTGAAATACCTACTGGAGTACCATACGTTTATGAACTAGATGATAATTTAAATATAAAAGAAAAATATTTCTTAAAATAAATAGACAACTACGTGTTTATAACTTATAATAAAACACTAAGGAGGGTTTATGAAGTATATAAATAAAACAAATACAAAGAAATATGTTATTTATGGAGTTATAGCATTATTCCTAGTTATAACTATATTATGTAGTTTCCAAACTATTAAGTCAGGTGAAGTAGGTCTAAAAGTAAGATTTGGTAAAATAGTAAATACTCAATTAAATGAAGGATTTAATCTTAAAATACCATATGTAGAACAAATAGTTAAAGTAAATATTAAAGTTCAAAAAGTTGAATTAAGTACAGAAAGTTCTAGTAAAGACTTACAAACTATTGAAACAACTTTAGCAGTAAACTATAGAATCAATAGTGATAAAGCAACTCATCTTTATAGAACAGTAGGTAATAACTATGAAAGCACTATATTAGAACCTGCTATTAAAGAGAGTATTAAAGCTACTATTGCTAAGTATACAGCAGCAGAAGTAATCACTGAAAGAGCAAATGTATCTAAAAATTGTATGGAAGATTTACAATCTAAAGTAGAGAAGTATGGCATAACAATTGATAACTTCAATATTACTAATCTAAGTTTTAGTGAAGAGTACAGTAAAGCAATCGAAGACAAACAAGTAGCAGAACAAAAACTAGAAAAAGCTAAACTAGATGCTGAAAGTAAAATAGTTGAAGCAGAAGCAACTAAGAAAGCAAACGACTTATTAAAACAAAGTTTAACAGACAATCTTATAGCTAAAGAATTCATAAATAAATGGGATGGTAAACTTCCATCTACATATGCAGGAAAAGATATATTAAGTATATTCAATTTAAAGTAAGCAACAAATGTTGCTTTTTTTTTCTAAGCCGCATAAAATGGGTAAATTTGATTAATAATGTTAAAAGTGATATAATAGATGGCACTTGCCCATTAAGGAGTGAATATATAATATATGATATATAAATTATTAATAGCACTTACTTTATTTGGAAGTGTATTTAGTAATAATACTAAAGAAACGACTGAAATAAATCATAGCTACTTAGATAAACAAATAGAGTTAAGTGTTAAGCATTTCCAAAGTGAACATGAAGACTATAAGAAAGAGAATTATTTTAATGGAGAAAAGATAGATGTCATAGCAAGTAAAATAGATAGATATCTAAACTCTACATTAAAAGGGAAAGGTAAATTTATTACTGAATATTCTATTTCTGTCGGAATGGATCCTTATTTAGCAGCAGGAGTAATGTTACAAGAAACTGGTTGCTATTGGAACTGCAGTTATTTAACTAGAGTATGTAATAACGTTGGTGGTAACAAAGGAGCACCTGGATGCAATGGTGGAAGCTATAGAAGATTTGATACCATCGAAGAAGGAATTAAGTTTGCAATTAATAAACTAAATTCTTATTATCAAAAAGGTTTAACTACTACATACCAAATTGGACCTAAATACGCAAGTGATCCAAAATGGCCACAAAGGGTTAATAATTACATAAACAAGTTAAAAAAATAAAGAAAACTAATCAGGGAGTAAAATATGGATAGAGAAATATACTTACATGCAATAAATTCAGTACCGGATGACTATTATCATCCAGATGAAACTAATAAAACACTTCTTCAAATTCTAAAGAGAAGAGCTCTTCTTTCATCAAAACTGCAAAGAAGAAGATCTACTGGTGGATTCAATGGTCGTGATTATGTTTCATTATGTGACTATGATAAAAGAAATGATTATAAAAAATTTATGGGAAAGTATAATGCATTTCACACATACGTAAGATATTCTTTATCCTTAGCTTTTCCTAAAGATAAATTAGATGTTATAGAACCAAAAGTATTAAATGGGGTATATATTAGAGATTCAAAAGGATATGCTGAAATGGAAAAAATAGGCAAGTCAAAGAGTGAAAGATGCACAGATATGCCAGATGAAGTACAAGTCAAAGATAAAGTATCACTTGATAACTTATGTGCAACTACATTTCCATTACACTTATTAAAAGGCTATGGTAATTCTTCTATAGATGAACTCTCATCAATAATAATGTTTGAAATCGAAGAAATAGATAAATTACTAAGTAGATTTGGATACGATGTACCAATATATGATATAGATACTTTTGAAGAATTAACAAGTACAAGTACAATCAAAATGATACTTAGAAACAAATAAGCAAGCTTGGTCTTGCTTTTAAAATGTCAAAATTGACTAAATGTATCATTTATGATATAATATGCGGAAATAAGGGGGTATTATGGGAAACAAGGATTTTGAAGTATTCATTCCACATGCCAACTGGAAAATGAATAATAAATTAATTGATATATTATATGATACTGCTTTAAAATATGGAGACTTTGTATATAGTTTAAGTAGAATATATACAGATATGGAACCTAGAGATGAAATTTTAATAAGTAGAGATTATGAATTAAATGATAGTGACGATATTTTATTTAAAAGAACTTGGAATAGGTATGGAGCTAGTACAAGAAAAGGCTTCGTTGCTAACTACGGAGCATTATTCCCAAAACATACTCAAATATTGCCAATAATAAAATTATCTGATGAAATGTTTGAAGAACTTACAAAAGGTTTAAAACCTGGAACAAAAACTATAGAGTTAGGTAGATATCCTATGAAAGCAAATTTCTTAACTACAGAAGAGAAAAAAGGAAAAGTACCTACTGGTAAAACATATACTTTACCAATCGAAACACCAGACTTTTGTACAAGAATAAATAAAACACAAAGAGTAGAAGAGTATGACTTAAATGGCGAAAAGATAGTAGATGTAGTAAGATACACAAAAGATATACAAAAAGATAAACTTCTAAAAGTTAAAGAAACATTTACAGTAAAACCTATAAAGTGGCATGTAGACTGGGAAAACAAATGTTTAATAGCTCCAGAACCCTTATTAACAGGAATAGCTCTATCAAAAGACGTTGATATACCTCCTTATGAATACACTTATTTATATGAATATTTAAATGAAACTTTCTTACATGATGCGATATTACAACATATGAGCGCAAGACAAATCAAAGAAACAGATAACATATATCAAGATGAAATAACTACTCTTATAAATGAAATAAGTGTTTATGCTGAATATTATCATGGAACAGAAGATGTAAGTATAGTAGTTAGAAAACTAGTCACAAAATATAATAATGATATACTAGAATTAAAAAATAATACTGGCCTTACATTAGTTACAGAAGATACATTAAGAGTAAATCTTATTAGTGATTTAAATAGAATACTTGATAAATTAAAAAGAAATATGGAATCAAGCAAAGAATACAATAAGATTTTAGATTTCATTGATAAATGTATAGATGCACTACATGGTAAAGAATCTGAATGTAATAGTGAACTATACAAAGATATTTATAGAATAAATAGTGAAATATTTCCAAAGTTAACTAGTGATCATAAAAATCAAATGGTTCTAAGAAGAAAAATAATAACTCTATTAGAAGAAGATAAGAAAGACGTAAAAGCATACTTAGAATATATAAATACACTTACTGATGGAATTAACTTAAGATTAGCTCCACCACTACTAGGATATAAAGACTTATCTGGTTATGAAACACACTTTAGAATAAAATTGCATCCTGTACTTGAATCTATGGTTTCTTTGTCAAGAAACGAAGAAAAAAGAATAGAAATCGAAGCACGTGAATTTATGCTTAATGAATTATCAAAATTTTCAAGTAATGAACAATTTATAAGTACAGCTCTTATGCTCATTAATAATGGTAACTACATACATGTTGATAGTAATAATAGATTTATAGATAAACTACTAGATAGTATAAACAAAGAAGTAAAGAGTATAAGATTAAATAGAAGAGATATAGATTTAAAAAGTGTATTAAGTATAGAACTAGAAAGCTATGATATATTATCTATATCTAAAGCACTTTCTAAGATAATGATTAGTCTTCATAAAATAAATTTAGATATTGATGAAGAAAAAGCAAAAGCTAAAAAATTAAATAAATATTTAGTAAAAATTTAAAAATTATTGACAAAAGTAGATGAATAAACTATAATCTACTCATAAGCGATGAAGGAAAGTAGTAATTATTTATTTCCCTTAATAGAGAGTTAGTGGTTGGTGGAAACTAATAATAGATAAATAATGAAGAAAAAACGTGACAATTTTCCAGAGCAAATAAGCATGTCAGCTATAAAGACTAAAAGATAGAATTCAAAGAATCTATGAAGTAAGATGGTACAGCGTACAAAAACGCTCTTACGAATAGATTCTTTTTTATTTATAAGGAGATGAGTTTTATGGAAAACAGATACAGAAATGTATATTGTGGAGAAGTAACAAAAGAATATGAAAACAAAGAAGTAAGACTAGCAGGATGGATTGAAACAGTTCGTAATTTAGGTGGCTTAGTATTTATTACATTAAGAGATGAAACCGGTATTGTACAATTAATTTCTAATAATGTAGAATATGCTAAACTAAATCGTGAATCTACTGCTACTGTAACAGGAGTAGTTAAACCTAGAACACCAGATATGGTAAATAAAAACATGAAAACTGGTGAAATAGAAGTAGAAATCAAAACTATAGACATTCTAGGTGACGTATATAGAACACTTCCGTTTGAAGTTAAAAATAGTAAATCTTCAAGTGAAGAAACTAGACTTAAATATCGTTATTTAGATTTAAGAAATAAAAGTGTTCATGATGGTATAAGATTTAGAACAGAAGTAATTGATTTCATTAGACACACTATGAAAGATATGAAATTTACTGAAATTCAAACACCAATCTTAACAGCATCTAGTCCAGAAGGAGCAAGAGACTTCATAGTACCAAGTAGAAAATTCAAAGGTAAATTCTATGCTCTTCCTCAAGCACCACAAATATTCAAACAATTATTAATGTGTAGTGGGTTTGATAGATATTTTCAAATCGCACCATGTTTTAGAGATGAAGACCCAAGAAGCGATAGACTTTACGGAGAATTCTATCAATTAGACTTTGAAATGTCATTTGCAACACAAGAAGATGTATTTGAAGTTGGTCAAAGAGTATTCTATGATGTATTTAAGAAATTTGGTAACAAAGAAGTTTCAAGTGTTCCATTCAGAAGAATACCATTCAAAGAAGCAATGGAAAAATATGGTAGTGATAAACCAGACTTAAGAATACCATTTGATATTGAAAATATTACAAGTATCGTTAGTAAATCTGAAAGCGTAGTATTTAAAGATAAAGAAGTAAAGGCTTGTGTACTACCTAGTAGTGATAAATCAAATTCTTGGTATAAAAAATTAGAAGAAGAATATAAATCTTTAGGTATGTCATCCCTTGGATTCATAAAACTTGATAATAATGAAATAACTGGTTCAATGGCTAAACTATTTAGTGAAGAAGAAAAAGAAGAACTAAAGAAAACATTAAAACTAGAAAATGGAAACGTAGTAGTTATAGCTTGTGGAACTAAAGGTGAAAAATTTGATAAGCTTTGCGGTTCTTTAAGACTAAAACTAGGCAATGAGTTAAATTTAGTAGATAAAAATAAATATGAATTTTGTATTATCGTAGACTTCCCATTCTATGAATGGAATGAAGAAGATAACAAATGGGATTTCACACATAATCCATTCAGTATGCCAAATGGTGGAATGGATGCATTATTAAATATGAATCCTGGAGATATAGTTGCTTGTCAATATGACTTCGTATGTAATGGACTTGAAATGGCAAGTGGAGGAGAAAGAAATTATAGCCCAACTATTCTTAAGAAAGCATTTGAAATCGCTGGATACGATGAAAGCGTAGTAGAAAGTAAATTCCCATCATTATATCAAGCATTCCAATTCGGAGCACCTCCTCACGCTGGTATGGCTCCTGGACTTGATAGAATACTTATGTTATTAAAAGACGAAGAAAATATTCGTGAAATGGTAGCATTCCCAATGGCTGCTAATGGTGCAGATGCTCTAATGGGTTGCCCAAATGAAGTGTTCGAAAAACAATTAAGAGAAACACATATAAAAGTAAGAGATTAATAAAAAGGAGATGAAAATATGGAAAGACAATTTACAGAACAAGAACTAATTAGACGTGAAAAAGCTGAAAAGTTACGTGAGTCTGGTCTAGATCCATTCGGAGATAGATTTGATAGAGATAGCTTTGCTGCTGACTTAAAAGAAAAATATGCTACAGTTACACACGAAGAATTTGAAAATATGGATGACACTGCAACAGTAGCTGGAAGAATAATGTTTATCCGTAAAATGGGTAAAGCATCATTCTTTAGTATTAAAGATAAAACAGGTCCTATCCAAATATATATTTCAATTAATGATATAGGCGAAGAATCATATACGTTATTTAAGAGTGCTGATATCGGTGATATCGTAGGTATATATGGTAAAGTAATGAAAACAAAGACTGGAGAACTTACTATTAAATGTTTAAAATATACTCCACTTGTTAAAGCATTAAAACCACTTCCAGAAAAGTTCCATGGACTAACTGATGTAGAAGAAAGATATAGAAGACGTTACGTAGATTTAATTATGAATGATGAATCTAAAAAAACAGCAATCTATAGATCAAAAATAATTAGTTGTATGAGAAGATTTATGGATGGAAGAGGCTTCTTAGAAGTTGAAACACCAGTTCTAAGTACACTATTAACTGGAGCAAGTGCAAGACCATTCGTAACACATCATAATGCTCAAGATTTAGATATGTATCTTCGTATAGCTTTAGAACTACCTCTTAAAAGATTACTAGTAGGTGGACTAGAAGCAGTATACGAAATCGGAAGATTATTTAGAAACGAAGGAATGGATACAACACATAATCCAGAATTCACTTCAATGGAAGCATACCTTGCTTATTCAAACTTAGAAGGTATGATGGAAATGACTGAGTCATTATATAAAACAATAGCTCACGAAGTATTTAATAAAGAAACATTTAACTGGAGAGGAAATGAAATAGATCTAGGTCCAAGTTTTAGAAGAGTTACAATGGTAGACGCTATTAAAGAACAAACTGGAATAGATTTCAGTAAAGAATGGGAACTAGATGACTTATTAAAACTATGTGAAGAACATGATATTGAACTAGAAAAACATGAAAGAGTATTTGGTCATATAGTAAATAAATTTTTTGAAAAATACGTAGAAGAAACTCTAATTCAACCAACATTCTTATGTGGACACCCAATTGAAATAAGTCCACTTACTAAGAAAGATCCAAAAGATCCAAGATTCGTTCAAAGATTTGAATTATTCATTGGTGGAAAAGAAATGGCTAATGCATATACTGAACTTAATGATCCAATCGATCAATTAGAAAGATTTGAAAACCAATTAAAAGAACAAGAACTTGGTAATGATGAAGCTAACGATATCGATATGGACTTCGTAGAAGCTCTTGAATATGGTATGCCTCCAGCTGGTGGTATTGGTTATGGAATTGATAGAACAGTTATGTTCTTTACAGAAAATGAATCAATTAGAGACGTTATTTTATTTCCAACAATGAAAGAGAGAAAATAATGAAAAAAGAAGTGAAAGTTGAAGCAAAAACTGAAAGCATAAAAGTAGAAAACAATAATTATATTTTGGGTATTTTAGGAGCTATTTTAGGTGGATTAGTAGCAAGTATTCCATGGATAATAATGTATGTATATCTAGAAATATTATGGTCATTTATGGCACTTATTATAGGATATGGAGCATTTATAGGATATAAAACATTTAAAGGTAAAATGGATATTAAAGTTCCATATATTGTTGGAATAGTTTCTATCCTAATAGTAGTATTCGTAACACTATACGTAATACCTTGCTTACTAATAATGAAAGAAGGAATTACACCAACTTCTGAAGTAATATCATTCTTATATAGCAATTCTGAATTTAAAGGTGCAATCATCAAAGACTTAATATTCGCATTACTATTCACAGTACTAGGAGTAAGTGGAATATTTAAAACACTTAAAGTTCAAGCACAAAATGGAGAAGAATTAACACTTAAAAAGAAAAATAAAGAGCCAAAACAAGAAGAAGTAAAAGAAGAAAAACCTAAAAAATCAAAAACAAGTGAAAAATAGTTGAAAATTAATTAAAAAGTATTATAATCATATATAGTTAAAAAGAGAGAAACTATGAAAAAGATTATAATGCTTTTTATTTTATTGATCTTTACAGTATTTCTAGTATTATTTAGTAAAACATATTTAAGAAAAAATGGTTTATTAAGATTTCATGACTGGAAGAATGTAGATAATCTTATGATAGTAGCACATCCAGATGATGAAACATTATGGGGTAGTGAAGAGTTAATTAACAATAAATACTTAGTAGTTTGTATTACTTGCGGTACTAATAAAAAACGTGAGAAAGAAATAGAACAAGCACTTAAAATATCAAAAGATAGACTTATAGTTTTAGGAAAACCAGATAAAGTAAAAGGTAAAAGAAGTGACTGGAAAAAATATAAAAAACAAATAGAACTAGAACTAAACTATGTAATGAAAAAGAAAAACTGGAATAACATCGTAACACATAATCCAGAAGGTGAATATGGACACATTCATCATAAAATGACAAATAAACTAGTTACAAAAGTATATAATAAAAATCATAATGGAACTCTTAAATACTTCGGAAAATACTATTCAAAGAAAAGAATAGATCAAAACAAAGGAGCAAGAGAAATACCAGAAGATATATATGATAAAAAAATGGAAATGATAGATGTATATAAAAGCCAATCATTCATAAAAAGCATGTTCAATCAAATGAATAAATATGAAAACCTAGTAAATGCCGAAGACTGGAAATAAATAATAAAAATTATGTCAAACTTTATTGATATAATTTTTTTTGTTTTGTATAATTGAAGAGGGTGAGGTAAGTGAAAGACGATAAATTAGTTAGGTTTTTTAATGCCATAGACTTTAATAAAGATTATTTAAAATATTATGAAAATGCTTCTTTAAAAGAAGTACTTTTAAGACGCAAAGAAAATAGAATGACTATGATTATCAATATAGATTCACTTCCTCCAGTAGACGTTTTTAAAGAAACATATGAAAAAGGTAAAAGTTTAGAAGGAGCAGACGAAGTAAGATTTAAATTTATAGTAGAAAACAATACTCTATTACTTAAAGAATACTTTGACTATTACTTTGATATTTTAGTTAGTAAATGTCCTATGTTAAACTGTATAGATAGAACTAAAATAACTTTTGACAATAATAAAATAAATATAGAAGTCTTAAATCCAGCAGAATATCACAAAATCGAAGAAATAAAAGAAAAAATAGAAATATTCATGAGTGATATGGGATTTGATGATATAGAAGTAACTACTAATATAAATGAAACTGAAAGAGAAAAATTCAAACAAACACTAGATGTAGTAACAGAAAAAATAATTAATAAAGAAACAAGAAAAACTATAAAAGGAAACCCAATCGCAGGAGAAGCTTCAGAAATAAAGAATTTAATTACTAATGAAGATAGAGTAGTCTTAATAGCTAAAGTATTTGGCATTGACTCTAAAAGTACACAAAGTGGTTGGTTCATTATAACACTTAAATTAACGGATTACACTGACAGTATCATGGCAAACATCTTCACTAAGAAACAAGAAGAATTTGATTATCTTCTTTCAAATATAAAAAAAGATAAATGGTATAAATTTAGAGGAAATATTAAATATAATCAAAGAAGTAATGATTATGAATTTGGTATAAACGATATAGAAACTTATGAAAAGAAAGAACAAAAATTAACAGATGATGCTGAAATAAAAAGAGTAGAATTGCATGCTCACACTATGATGAGTCAAATGGATGGACTTACTAAATTAGATCTAGGAGCACACACTTGTGAACTAGTAAGTAGAGCAATAGAAATGGGTTATAGAGGTGTAGCAATCACTGATCATAATGGTTGTCAAGCATTCCCTATCGCATATGGAATAATACAAGGATACAATAAAAAACAAACTGATCCAGAAAAGAAATTTAAAGGTATTTATGGAACAGAACTTACTTTAGTAGATGATACAGTAGCTATAGTAGTAAGACCAACAGACTTACCTTTAGAAGATACTACATTTGTAGTATACGATACAGAAACAACTGGTTTTAATGCAGCATCAGGTGACCAAATGATTGAAATAGGTGCTGTTAAAATACAAAATGGAGCAATAATAGATAGATTTGATGAATTCATTAATCCAGGAAGACATATTCCTGATAAAATAACAGAATTAACTGAAATAACAGACGAAATGGTAAAAGATGCTGGTACCGAAGAAGAAGTAACAAAGAGATTTTTAGAGTGGACTGGGGATGCTCCAATGGTTGCTCATAATGCAAAATTCGATATTTCATTTATTGAAAGTGCTATGAGAAAATATAATCTAGGAGAATTTACAAATACAGTAATAGATACATTAGAATTATCTCGTGCTTTAGATCAAGGATTTGCAAGACATAGCTTATCAGCATTGGTTAAAAGATATAATGTACCATTCGATGAAGAAAGTCACCATAGAGCAGACTACGATGCAGAAGGAACAGCACTAGTATTCCATAAAATGTGTCAAAAACTAATAGGTCAAAACTATGAAAAAATAAGTGATTTAGAAAGACTAATTAGTAAAGAAGAAATATATAAATTTGGTAGAACTTATCACTTTAACGCAATTGCACTAAATAGAACAGGTCTTAAAAATATGTTCAAAATAATCTCTTTAGCAAACACAACTTATCTTTATAAAACACCAAGAATACTTAGAAGTAAACTAAATGAACTAAGAGAAGGTATTTTAATAGGTAGTAGTTGTTACGAATCAGAAGTATTTAAAGAAGCAAGAAGTAAAGATGGCGAAGAACTTACTAATATCATTAATTTTTATGATTATGTAGAAGTACAACCTCCAGAAGTATATGATCACTTAATACAAACAGGTGACTTTGCTAACTCATTCGAACTTAAAAATCATATTAAGAAAGTAATAGAAGCATCAAAAGCAGCAGGTAAAATAGTAGTAGCTACAGGAGACGTGCATCACTTCACAAGAGAAGATAAAATATATAGAGAAATCATAATAAATCAAAAAGTGCCAGGAGGAGGAAGACACCCACTAGCTAAAAGTGACATCACAAATATTCCATCTCAACACTTTAGAACAACTAATGAAATGTTAAACGATTTTGATTTCTTAGATAAAGATCTAGCATATGAAATAGTAGTAACTAATACTAATAAAATATGTGATATGGTCGGAGAATTCGAAGTTATTATAGATACAGGTGGTATTCCATTTAGTCCAAGAGTTAAAGCAGATGATGGACAAAGTTATTTGGATTGTCCAAGAGTTGTTACAGACCTAGTATTTGAAAAAGCAAAAGAATGGTATGGAGATCCACTACCACATAATATAGAAGAACGTATCTCAAAAGAACTTTATGGAGATGCAATATTTAAGTACTGGAACGATAGAATTAAAGAAGAGAAACCAGATATAACTCCTGAAGACTTAGAAACAGAAACATTTAGTCGTCTTCACGAAACACTACTAGAAGGTTTTGATAAAGTAAAAGAACTTATAGGTGAAAGTGTTAAAAACAAATGGACAGAAGAAGATGGAGAACTAAATGAAAAATCTCTAGCTAAAAAAGTTAAAAAAGAACTAGGTGGTATCATAGGTGGAGGATTCGACCCAATCTACCTAATCGCACAAAGACTAGTTAAACATTCTAATGATGAAGGATATCTAGTAGGATCAAGAGGATCTGTAGGTAGTAGTTTCGTTGCTACAATGATGGGTATAACAGAAGTAAATCCACTTCCTGCTCACTATAGATGTGGTAAATGTAAAACAAGTATATTTATAGATGAAAATGGAGTACCTTATGGTAAAGATTACTCAAGTGGTTTTGACCTTCCAGATAAACTATGTCCTAACTGTGGTGAAAAAATGATAAAAGATGGACAAGATATGCCATTTGCCACATTCTTAGGATTCAACGCAGACAAAGTACCAGATATAGACCTTAACTTCTCAGATTTAAATCAAGCATCAGCTCACGAGTATACAAAAGTATTGTTCGGAGTAGATAATGTTTATAGAGCAGGTACAATAGGTACTGTCGCAGAAAAAACTGCATACGGATTTGTAAAAGGATACTTTGAAGACAAAGGAATTCTAGATAAAAGAAGTTGTGAAATAGAAAGACTAGCTATGGGATGCACAGGAGTTAAAAGAACAACAGGTCAACACCCAGGTGGTATAGTAGTTGTACCAGATTATATGGATGTGTCAGACTTCACACCATTCCAATTCCCAGCTGATGATGTAAATTCAGCATGGAGAACAACACACTTCGATTACCATGCAATAGATGCAGACTTACTAAAACTAGATATATTAGGTCACTCAGACCCAACACAATTAAGACTTATTCAAGACTTAAGTCATACAGATGTATCAAAAGTACCACTAGATGATAAAGATACAATGAGTATATTTACATCAACTAAAGTATTAGGTGTTACAAACGACGAAATAATGTGTCCAACAGGTACACTAGGAATTCCGGAATTCGGGACACCATTTACTATAGGTATGGTTGCTGAAACAAAACCAACAACATTCGCAGAACTTGTTAAAATATCAGGTTTATCACATGGTACTGATGTTTGGTTAGGAAACGCAAGAGACTTATGTACACCTGATGCAGAAGGTAAAATACAAGTACCATTCAAAGACGTTATCGGATGTCGTGATGATATCATGGTATATCTAATGTATAAAGGAATGAAGCCAATCAAAGCATTCAAAATAATGGAATTTGTTCGTAAGGGAAAAGCATCAAAAGACCCAGCTACATGGGAAGAACATAGAAAAACTATGGAAGAAGCAGGAATAGAAGAGTGGTTTATAGAATCATGTCATAAAATCAAATACATGTTCCCTAAAGCACATGCAGCCGCATATGTAACAAGTGCATTTAGAATAGCTTGGTATAAAGTACATATGCCAGCATACTTCTATGCTTCATGGTTCTCAACTAAAGCAACAGATTTTGATATAGAAGTAATGATTAAGGGATACGATGCTATTAAGAATAAAATAATTGAAATTAAAAATAAAGGATACGATGCTACTAATAAAGAAGCAGGACAACAAGAATGCTTAAATGTAGCCCTAGAAATGGCTGCAAGACATATAAGAGTATCAGAGTTTGATCTTTATAAATCAAAAGGACTTACTTTCGGAGTAGAAGATGATAAAACAATCATCCCACCATTCATAACAATAGATGGTCTTGGTGAAACAGTTGCTAAAAACATAGAAACAGAAGCTAAGAAGAGACCATTCATAAGTATTGAAGACTTCCAAAGTAGATGCAAAGTATCACAAACTCTAATAGACAAAATGAGAGCAATGGGAATATTTAAAGGAATACCAGAAAGCTCACAACTAAGTTTATTTGATTTTTAAGAAGCATAATGCTTCTTTTATTTTGCAAGAAAAGAAGTGTTTTTGAAGTTTATGGCTAACTATAATAATAGGAGGACATAATATGAAAGAAAATCAAATGCACTTAATAAACAAAATGTTTGATAGTGAAACAATAAGAACTGTATGGAATAGGGAGGAACAAAAGTACTATATCAGTGTCATCGATATAGTTGGTGTTTTATCAGAGAGTAAAGATAAAAGAAAATACTGGAATAAACTTAAACAAAGATTAAGAAACGAAGGAAATGAGTCGGTGACAAATTGTCACCAACTGAAATTAAAATCATCAGATGGTAAATATTATAATACTGATGTTGTTGACATAGAAGGAATGTTTAGAATAATTGAATCAATTCCAAGTAAAAATGCAGAACCTATAAAATTATGGTTAGCAAGATTAGGAAGAGAAAGAATAGATGAAGTGTTTGACCCATCAATAACAGTACAAAGAGCAATAGATACATATCGAGCTAAAGGATATGATGAAGAATGGATTATTAAAAGAATTAAAGGAATACAAGATAGAAAGAAATTAACCGATATTTGGAAAGAAGGAGGAGTAACTAAAGAAGTAGAGTTCTCTATATTAACTAATGATATATATAAAGAATGGTCAGGCATGACAGCAAACGAATATAAAGAATTTAAAGGTTTAAGAAAAGAATCATTAAGAGATAATATGGACGAACTTGAAGTATTACTTGCGGACATAGGCGAAACTACAACAAGAAAACTTGCTGAAAAGCATAAACCTATCGGATTAGAAGAAAACAGGATAATTGCTAAAGAAGGTGGAACTATTGCAAACAACACAAGAAAAGATATAGAATCAAGACTAGGAGAAAATATAGTTAATAAAAATAATTTATTAAAATATGAGTAGGTAGATAATAATAAAATAGAATAGAAAATAAATATAAACTTATGCTATAATATTACCTGGTGGTTATATGAAAATTGTAGTTTTAGGAAGTAGTAGTAGTGGAAATTCTACTTTTGTTAATATTGATAATGTTAAATTTTTAATAGATGCAGGACTTCAATTTGGAAAATTAAAAGATGCTCTTTATAGCATTAATGAACGTCCTGAAGATATAGACTTTATAATAGTGACACATGCTCACTCAGATCACGTCAAAAGTGTTCATTCATTTAATAGAGTTTATAATACTAAAATATATATTTCTATTGAAACATTAAATGAATATAACAAAAAAGATTATATAAAAAACTATGAATTATTTGATGAACTAGATAATATTATGGGAATCAAATTTACTAAAATACCAATAAGTCATGATAAAAAAGGTTTTGGTTTTGTATTTGAAAAAGATGGTAAATCACTAGTATATATGACTGATACTGGTATGATACATTCAAGATATCATGAGAAAATGAAAAATAAAACAGTATACTTGCTAGAAAGCAATCATGATGTAGAAATGGAAATGAATGGTAACAAGTTTGAATATATTAAATACAGAAACATAGGTGATGAAGGCCACTTATCAAATGAGGATTGTGCTAAATATTTAAATCATTTTATAGGACCTAACACTAAAGATATAATGTTAGTGCACATTAGTGAAAATGATAACACATATGAAAAAGCATACGAAGTAAATAGAGAATCAATAGATCCAAACATTCCAATATATGTAGCATATAAAGATAAAATAAGTGAAACTATAGAGATATAACTAAAATATCTCTTTTTAATTGTTTATAAAATTCAAAAAATATAGTACAATAATAAAAGGTGAGGATTATGAAAAAAAGAGCAATTTTAATAGATGGAAACAACTTATTATTTAGAAGTTACTATGCAACTGCATACAATGGAAACTTAATGAAAAATAGTAAAGGATTCCCAACAAACGCATTATATGGATTTATTAATATGTTAAATAAAATAATTAATGAAGAAAATCCTGAATATATAATGGTAGCATTCGATAAAGGTCATAACTTTAGACAAGATATGTATGATAACTATAAAGATGGTCGTATTGAAACACCACAAGATCTAAAAGTACAATTTAAAGAAGCTAAGGAAATATGTACACTTCTTGGTATTAAATATATTGAATGCGATAACTATGAAGCTGATGATATAATAGGTACATTCGCAAGAATGGCAGACGAAGATAAAAACTATAATGCAACTATCATAAGCAGTGATAAAGATTTACTACAATTAATTAGTGATGAAGTAAATGTAAAACTTTTAAAACAAAAAGACTACATAATGATGGATGAAAATAAGTTTATGGAAGTATATGGCATTAAACCTATTAGAATGATTGATCTAAAATCATTAATGGGAGATGCTAGTGATAACATACCGGGTGTTAAAGGAATAGGAGAGAAAACAGCACTTTCACTTCTTCAAAAATATGAAACTTTAGATGGAATCTATAATCATTTAGATGACATAGGTGGTAAAACAAAAGAAAAACTAGAAAATGATAAAGAAAATGCATACTTCTCATATAAACTAGCAACTATCTATAAAACAATAAACTTTGAATATACTTTTGACAGTATCAAATACTTAAAACCAAATACTGAAGCATTAATAGAAAAATATAAAGAACTAGAATTCAATTCATTCTTAAAGACTATTCCAACTAAAGTAGATAAAAAAGATGTAACTTATACAGTGGTAAAAGGAAAAATAGAAATAGAAGGTAAAAAAAGTCTTTACATAGAACTAGATAATACTAACTATAACAAAGCAAACTTCATAGGTGCATCTATCTATGATGGAAAGAATGCATATTATTTTGATGAAGCAAGTTTACTTCTAAATAGAGATTTATTAAAAGATATATTAGTAACTTTTGACTATAAAAAGAACATAGTATTTTTAAATAAACTTGGTATTGAAACTCATACATCATTTGATACATTAATTGCTTCATACTTACTTGAATACAACGTTAAAGATGATGTTTCATATATAAGCACAACATATGGAATAGAAATACCTTACTATGACACAATTATTTCTAAAAAGAATCCACTTAGTGAAGAAGAAATAATTACTTCAATAGTTAAAAAATCTAAATTCTTATATGATACATATGAAGACTTCAACAACAAATTAAAAAATGAAAATCTTTATGATCTTTATACTAATATAGAACACCCTCTAATAGAAGTACTATCTACTATGGAAATAAATGGTATAAGTGTAAGACCAAATGTAATAGAAGATTTATCAAAAGAATTAAAAGAAAGACTATTTATAATAGAAAATAAAATATATGAACTAGCTGGTGAAACATTTAATATAGGAAGCCCTAAACAACTAGGAGATATCCTTTATGAGAAGATTGGTCTTCCTAAAGGTAAAGGAAAGAACGCAACATCTACTGCTCATGATGTATTAATTAAATACAAAGATAGATTCCCAATTATTAATGAAATACTAGAATATAGAAACCTTTCTAAACTAGTAAGTACATACTTAGATACATTTAACAGTTATATCTTAGAAGATGGTAAAATACATACGATATATAAACAAACAGGTACACGTACTGGAAGACTTTCATCAATCGAACCAAATCTTCAGAATATACCTGTAAGAAGTGAAGAAGGAAAGAAGATTAGAAAAGCATTCATTCCAAGTACAAATGGATACCTTCTATCAAGCGATTACTCACAAATTGAACTAAGAGTACTTGCTCATATAAGTTCTTCTGATAGCCTTAAAAATGCATTTATTCACGGTGAAGATATACATACACATGTAGCTAGTGATATATTTGGTATAAGAGAAAGTGAAGTAACATCAAATCAAAGACGTACAGCTAAAGCAGTAATATTTGGTATAGTCTATGGTATAAGTGGTTATGGACTAGGTGAAAACCTTGATATAAGTGCTAGTGAAGCAAAAAAATATATAGATAAATATCTAACTCTATACCCTGAAGTAAATAATTATATGAAAAATATTGTTGAAGAAGCAAAGAAAACTGGTGAAGTAAGAACTCTATTTAATAGAAAAAGAGAAATAGAAGAGTTAAAAAATACAAACTATATGATTAGAGCAATGGGTGAGAGAATGGCACTTAATACTCCAATACAAGGAACAGCTGCTGATATACTTAAAATGGCTATGGTAAAACTTCATAATATATTAAAAGAAAAGAACTTAAAAACTAAAATGTTATTACAAGTTCACGATGAATTAATATTTGATGTTCCAGAAGACGAAATAGAAGAAGTAAAAGAAATAGTAAGAGATACTATGGAAAACATATATAAATTAGATGTACCACTAAAAGTAGAAATAAACTATGGAAAAGACTGGTATGAAGCAAAATAAAAGTGACTTAAAAAGTCACTTTTTAACTGGTATATTTTTAATCTCTTTATCCATTATGTCACACATTATCATAGAGTAAATACTACTAACTCTTTTTTCTATTTCTAAAGTTTTATAACTAGTATCAAACTTATTAAGTATTTTTACGTCTATATTGTCTTTAATACTATTTAAATGTTTTTTACCAATATTATCAAATCCAAGTATTCTTATATATTCTATATTCTTAGTTTGATCTCTCTCATCCTTAGTAAATGAACAAAGTATATGGTTAAGCATCCTAGATATTTTATTATAAGTATATCTCTTAGTCTTAATATTTTGAATTAACTCTTCAAGACTATTAGATTTATCTATAGAATTTCTAATTCTAGTACTTAGTCCTTCATCTACATCTAAATATTTTTCTAAATTACTTTCAGAATTTATTTTGTATTTTAAAAATTCAAAATACTTATTATTAAGTTTAATATCTTTTAATTTTAAATACACATCGTTTGTTACATAATCTTTAATATCAATACCATTACTAATCTTATTTCTAACGTTAGATGCTGAAATAATACTATCATTAGATTCTATATCATGAAAATCATTAGTTCTTTTTATATTAAATATTTCTATATTATATTGATTCTTAATTATCTCTTTTATATAACTCAAAGCAAGTAAATCATTAGGTTCAGCTATTTCTATATCTATAAGTTTCTTTAATGCTTTATTTAAAGCAGTAGGGTAGTTAACACCAGAGTCTAACTCTTCTTTTACGATTTTCTCATATTTTGGATCATTTAATTGAGTTACTGCACATTTCTTTATATCACCAATACTATCTCTTTCAGTACCAAAACATATAGTATCTACTTTTAAATAATTAAGTATCTTTATAGCAGCACTAGCAAATATATCACTACTTTGAGTACTATAAACATAAGGAAGTTCAACTACTAAATTAACTCCATTATTAATAGCAACTTCTGCTTTATCAAATTTATTAAGCACTGAAGTGTCTCCTCTTTGAGTAAATGATGAAGAGCAAACAACTATAATAGTTGAGTCTTTATACTTTTCTCTTATTTTATCTATTTGATACTTGTGTCCATTATGAAATGGATTATATTCAGCAACTATACCAATTACTTTATTCATGACTTTCCCTTTCTATCTTTCTAACTAAATTCTTAACTGATCTTATTATTCTTGCTTCACTAAACATTATATCAGGATATGAGTATGGCATCTTAAATCCATTAAATTCTCCAAGCATACCTTTATCATTAGAAGCATCTCCTATAGTATAGATATCCTCTTTTCTTATTCCCTCAATACCACTTACTACATATATACCATCTTTTTTATCAAGTTCTTCTTTAAATATAATTACATTCATAAAAGAAAAACTATTTAAAAAAGCAATTTCTTCTCTTACCATTCTTGCATCTAAAGAATTCTTAAATTTTAAAGTACAAACTATTTCACATACATTATTATAGTCACTTGTACTTCTTCCATAAGCGTCATGTAATTCTACGCTTTTAACAAATCCAAAGTGTTGAAGATATTTAAGTGTTTTTCTAACAGCCTCTATTAATAAAGTATTTTGAAATAATATATTATCTTTATGATCAAACACTATACTACCATTACTACATATTAGATAGTTATATGGTATATGATATTTAGTAATCTCTTTTTTTATTGATTCATAATTTCTTCCAGTTGCGAATGCAAAGATATGTCCATTATCCATAAACCTTTTAACAGCATCTATATTTTTATTTATTTTAGATAATTTATTATCTTCATTAAAAGTACCATCATAATCACTAACTAATAGTTTCATAGAGTATCCCCCTCACGAAAATTATAACAAAATACTAATAATTATACAAATTTTATAATAAAATATTAAAATTCTCTTGATATTTTCCTCTTTTTATGAGAAAATACTTTAGCGAAGTGAAAAAGATATATTTTTACGACCTGATATAAAAGGAGGAATAAAAATGAGATTAGACATTACTTTATTTGGTGCTTTACCATTTAGAAGAATTAGTAAAACTGCTAAAAGACAAAGAAGAACACATTTAAAGAAAACTGCTCCAACAGTTACTACTTGTACTAATTGTGGTGCTGTAGTTGCTCCTCATAGAGCTTGCACAAAATGTGGTTATTACAAAGGTAAAGAAGCTATCAAAGTTACTAAAGAAGAAACAAAGTAGTCAACTAATGTTGGCTTTTTTTGTTATCTTATGTTATACTTCTTTTAGGATGGTGAATAAATGAATAACGTAGTAGAAGCTATAATAGAAATTCCTTATAGAAGTAGAAATAAATTTGAGATAAAAAATGGTAAGATTAAATTAGATAGAGTTTTATATTCAGCTATGGCTTATCCAGCAGAATATGGTTTTATTGATAATACACTTGCAAATGATGGAGACCCATTAGATATATTAGTTATCGGAACAGAACCAACATATCCAGGATGTATTATTCCAGCAAGAGTAGTTGGATGCTTAAAATTAATTGATAATGGTTTTGAAGATTATAAAATCATTTCAGTAGTTGATGTAGATCCTAGATATAATGAAATAAATGAACTTAAAGATTTATCAGAATTTATACTTGAAGAAATCAAAAACTTCTTTGAAAATTATAAATCACTTCAAAATATTAAAGTAGAAGTAGGAAAATACTATAATAAAGAAGAAGCTTTAAAAGTTATAGAAGAATCTATAAAAAGATATAAAGGTGAAACTAAATAGAAGTTTAATACTTCTTTTTTTTATGCTTGAAATCATAAAAAAGTTGCATATCAAAAGAGAATATGTTATAATATAACACGATTTTTATAAGGGGTGAAATTATGGCGACAAAAGAAGAAAAATTTAAAATGATACAAGAATATGCTGATTCAACATTTCTAGTAGGAAAATCTAATCAATTAAAGAATTGTAGAAATCTAGCAAAATTTTTACAAACTAAAAAAATATCTTTAACAATAGATGACACTAATGATTTAATTAAGGATTCATTATCTTTAAAAGAAATGTTAGATACCATCTTAGATATAGAAGGTATTATGGATATAGTAGGTAATGATACTATTGGAGCAATGATTACATCATATTCTATGCTTACTGGTAAAGAAATAAAAGAAAAAGAAGTAGCAGAAGAAGTAGAAGAAGTTAAACCAGCAGGAGAATTAGATCTTAGTTATGATACTTTGGCTTATGTAGATAATGTAAGAATGTATTTAAGAGAGCTTGATATGCCACTTTTAACACATGAAGAAGAGTTTGAAATAGGTAAGAGAGTTGCTGAGGGTGATGAAGAAGCAGCAAAAATATTAGCAGAATCTAACCTTCGTTTAGTTGTTTCGATTGCTAAACGTTATGTAGGACGTGGACTTCCAATGCTAGATTTAATTCAAGAAGGAAATATAGGTCTTATGAAAGCAGTTGAAAAATTCGACTATACCAAAGGATATAAATTCAGTACTTATTCTACTTGGTGGATTCGTCAAGCAATGACAAGAGCAATAGCTGATAAATCAAGAGTTATAAGAATACCAGTACATTTACATGAAGAAGTCCAAAAGGTTAAAAGAGTTATAGAAAGATATGAAAAAGAATATGGAACTGAACCAACTTCACAAGATATAGCTGATGTATTAGATATGTCTAGAGAAAGAGTAGAAGAAATACAAAAAGTAATAGCAAGCAACCCAGTATCTTTATCTACTCCAGTAAAAGGAACCGGTTCTGAACCAGAAGATACAGAACTAGGAGATATGATAGAAGATCCAAATACAAGAGATCAAGATTATTCAGATAAATTATTCTACGAAGACTTTAAAAAAATAGTATTTAATGGTGGAATATTAACAGATCGTGAAGCACTAGTAATTGCATTAAGATTTGGTTTTGAAGATGGAAGAGTATATACTCTAGAAGAAATAGGTCAACAACTTCATGTAACTCGTGAAAGAATTAGACAAATAGAAGCAAAAGCAATAAGAAAATTAAGACATAATAGAGGTGTTAAAGCATTCGATCCAAAGAGTCCAGAATCAGGTATGAAATTACAATTCGTTAAATCAAAAAACTGCTAAGAAAAGAAATAAAATATACCAGTTAATATTTTAAAATATAATTTTTTTAAAAGAATAAGTGAAAACGATAGAGGACTAAAATAGTTCTCTTTTATTATACAAACAATTGTATTTTATGACTTAATTTGTTAAAATATTTCTTATGGAAAGAGATAAGATTAAAAATTTTTGTATAATAGCTCATATAGATCATGGCAAGAGTACTCTAGCAGATAGAATACTTGATATTTGTCATGCAGTAACTGAAAGAGAAAAGAAAGATCAAATACTAGACTCTATGGATCTTGAAAGAGAAAGAGGAATCACTATTAAATTAAATGCAGTAGAACTTAAATATAAAGGTTATACTCTTCATTTAATAGATACTCCAGGACACGTAGACTTTAGTTATGAAGTGAGTAGAAGCCTAGCTGCTTGTGAAGGAGCAATTCTAGTAGTAGATGCAACTCAAGGAATAGAAGCTCAAACACTTGCTAACCTTTATCTAGCACTTGAAGCAGATTTAAAGATAATACCTGTTATTAATAAAATTGATTTACCAAACGCAAACCCTGAAAAAGTAAAAGATGAACTTGTTAAAACAATAGGTTTTGATAGAGATGAAATCATTTGTTGCTCAGGAAAAACAGGTGAAGGAGTAGATAAGTTATTAGATGCAGTAATTGAAAGAGTACCAAGTCCAAAAAGCAATAGCAATAAACTAAGAGCATTAATATTCGATAGCTACTTTGATCCATATAAAGGAGTAGTTATTCTTATTAGAATAATGGATGGTACTGTTAAAGTAGGAGACAAAATAAGATTTATAAATTCAAATGCCACTTATGAAGTACTAGAACTTGGTAAACATACACCACATGAAGTTAAAAAGAACAGTTTAAGTGCTGGAGAAGTAGGATTCTTAAGTGCATCTATTAAAAGTATTACTGAAGTTGAAGTTGGAGACACAATATGTTTAGATGGAGAAATTGTTGAAGCACTACCTGGTTATAAACCAATGAAACCAATGGTATTTTCAGGAATATATCCAATAGAATCATCAAAATATCCAGACTTAAAAGAAGCATTATTAAAATTAAAACTAAGTGATGCATCCCTTACATTTGAACCAGAAACATCAATCGCATTAGGTTTTGGCTTTAGATGTGGCTTCCTAGGACTTCTACATATGGAAATCATTCAAGAAAGAATAGAAAGAGAATTTGGAATAGATATAATCGCAACAAGTCCATCAGTTATCTACGAAGTTATTCTAAATGATGGGAGTAGTGTGTCAATAGATTCACCATCTAAAATGCCAGACCCATCAAAAATATCAAAAGTATTAGAACCATTCGTAAGAGCAAACATCTATGTACCAAGTGAATATGTAGGTCCAATAATGGAACTTTGCCAAGATAAAAGAGGAATCTATAAAAATATGTCATATTTAGATGAAACAAGAGTAAACATAACTTATGAATTACCCCTATCAGAAATAGTATACGATTTCTTTGATAAATTAAAAAGTTATACTAAAGGATATGCATCATTCGACTATGAATTCATAGGTAATAGAGAAAGCAAACTAGTTAAAATGGATATACTTCTAAACGGAGACATAATTGATGCATTAAGCTTAATAGTTCATAAAGACTTTGCATATAAACGTGGTAAAATAATATGTGAAAACCTAAAAAAGATAATACCAAGACAAATGTTCCAAGTACCAATTCAAGCATGTATAGGAGCAAAAGTAATAGCTCGTGAAGACATCTCAGCTATGAAAAAGAACGTACTTGCTAAATGTTATGGAGGAGACGTATCAAGAAAAAGAAAACTTCTTGAAAAACAAAAAGAAGGTAAAAAAAGAATGAAACAAGTAGGTAGTGTATCTATACCTCAAGAAGCATTCCTAACAATACTTAGTACAGACGAAAGAGAATAATTATTGAAAGAAAGTAAGAGTATCATTATATGAAGAACTTCTATCTTCTGATACATTACTTTCTTTTATTTCATCTATCAAAGGTTCTTCCTTCTTCTTAAATATACTTTTCTCTCTAAGTAAATATGGCTTAACTTCTTTATAAACTGGAATAGTCTTCTTAATAACACCTAAAGTCTTATTAGCAGTACTTGCTATACTAGAAACATTGATATTCTTAAATATTGATAAAAGTTCACTATTCATATAATCACCTATAATATTATATTAATTTAATCAAAAAAAGTTAAAAAGGTGTTTTTATTTAAAAAATTATATGTTATAATCAATATATAATAGAATAAGAAGGAAAGATTAGTATGGCTAAAAAAGGTACAATTAAGAAGAAAAAACCCATTAAACAAGCTAAACCTAAAACAAATAAAAAGTCATCTTTTAATATAGCCGCTGTACCTAAATTTGTAGTAACAGAGATAATTGCTCTTATAAGAAGTGTAGGTGTAGGTATATTTGGTACGTTTGATATAATAATCTCTTTTATTGTGTCATTCTTTAGTTACCTAGTATGGGGCATTAAAAACATCATAGAAGGTATTTGGGAATATTTTTTTAAAAGAATATGGCTAGAAATATTTGCATTATCTACAGCTTTTTATGAAGGCACAAGATATACATTCTCAATAGTATTCTATGACTTTCCATTATTTATTTATAACAAATGTAGTAAAACAGTTTATGATATATATAATTACATAAAACGTAGAATAGAAATACTAAAAGATGTAGCTAAAAAAGAAAAGAAAGAAGAAGAAACAAAAACACTTAGTCAAAGAATAGAAGACTACATCAAAGAAAAATATGAAAATCTATCATTCGTAAAAGCAGCCCGTGAAAGAAAAGAAGCAAGTCTTATCATAATGACAGTAAATCCTAATGGAGACGATGCTGTTAGAACAGAAATAAAACAAACATATAGATATTTAGTCAAGAATAAAGAAGGAAAACTAGTAAAAGGTTACTTTGCAGCACTTTCTAAATTAGATGTTTATTCATACTTAATAGATGAAGGAATGACAGTTTATGAAATAGAAACAAACTGGGCAATTAACTTCTTCCACACTGAATCATCTAGTTTAAAGAGAAAAATGAAAAACAAAGACTTGGTATTCTGGCTAGCTCAATTATCTACTTATATAAAAGCAGGTATCCCACTTACAGATGCAGTTAAAGTCTTAGCAGAACAAGATAAACGTAAAAAATATAAATCAGTATATGATGCAGTTATTTATGAACTTACGATGGGTGAAACATTCTCAGAAGCATTAAATAAACAAGGAAATGTATTCCCAGCACTATTAATTAATATGATTAAGAGTGCAGAAATGATCGGTAATATAGAAGGAACACTAGATGAAATGAGTGCCTACTATCAAGAAGTAGAAGATACAAAAAGAGCTGTTGTTAGTGCACTTGCATATCCATGTATAGTATTAGTTTTTGCAATGGGAATTGTAATATTCATGCTTACATACATAGTTCCACAATTCGTAGATGTTTATGAATCAATGAATGCAGAACTTAACCAAGTAACAGTAATAACATTAAATATCTCAGCATTCTTACAAAACGAATATATGACTATTATAGAAGTAGTTCTAGCAACAGTATTAATTTATACTTACTTATATAAGAAAGTTAAAGCATTTAGAGCAATGATGCAACATATATTTATGAAATTACCAGTAGTTGGTAACTTAATCATTTATAAAGAAATATCATTATTTGCTCGTACATTTGCAACACTAAATAAGAATAACGTACTATTAACAGATAGTATCGATATCTTAGGAAAAATAACTTCAAATGAAATATATAAAAGTATAATGTATAGAACAATAAATAACCTATTAAAAGGTGAAAAGATGAGTGAAACATTTAAAGATAACTGGGCAGTACCTCAAGTAGCATACTACATGATACTTACAGGTGAATCTACTGGTGAACTTGCAACAATGCTTGATAAAGTAGGTGACTACTATCAAAAGATGCAAAAGAACTCAGTTAATATGATTAAAACATTCATAGAACCAATAATGATCATATTCTTAGCAGTTATTGTAGGTTTCATACTTATCGCAATAGTAGTACCAATGTTCGGTATGTATTCAACATTAAGTTAGGGGAGTTTTAAATATGCAAATTGAAATAATGATTTTAATGACAGTACTAGGCGCTGTAATGGGTAGCTTTTTAGGATGTATGGGATACAGAATTCCAAACAAAGTAAAAGCTACCTCACCTAGAAGTTTCTGCAACGATTGTGGTAAAACACTAAAATGGTATATGAATATTCCAATATTATCATATATATTCTTAAAAGGAAGATGTGCTTATTGCCATAAACCAATTAACTTTATATATCCATTCGTAGAAATGGTATGTGCATTACTATTCTTGTGTAATTACCTTATGTATGATTTCACATTTCATTTTTGGATCGCTACAATACTAACTTGTGCATTAATGGTAACAATAATAAGTGATTTCTTATATTATTATATTTCAGATAGAGTATTAGTAATATCAGGTATTTCTATTATTATAACATTATGTATTTATTTAGAAATGAGTGAAGTATTTAAATATATAATATCTTCAGCATTATTATTTTTAATAATGTATGGACTTAAATTACTAGGAAATTATATGTTTAAAAAAGAATCTTTAGGAGATGGAGATATAAAACTAATGGCTATTATAGCTTTAGCTTTAGGAGTAATAAATAGTTTCGTAGCTTTATTTATAGGTTCAGTAATAGGACTTATATTCTCACTAATAATTAGTAAGAAAAATAAAGAAGGAATTATTCCATTTGGTCCATTCCTTCTAATAGGAGCACTTATGACATTATATTTTTCAAATATAATAACTCCACTCATAACAAAATATTTAATATTCTAAATTAAAAGATATTCGTTTGAATATCTTTTTTAGTTATGTACTAATACTTTAGTACCAGCACTTACATTTTCATAAATTGTTTTAGCAGCATCATGAGGCATATTAACGCATCCATGACTACCACCATTAAAATGTATGTCTCCACCGAACTCACTTCTCCAAGCAGCATCATGAAGACCAATACCACCATCAAAAGGCATCCAATAATATACATGACTGTTATATCCAGGACCTTTTAAGTATGTATCATATGTTTTATATTTGATAGGGAAGTATCCTATACGAGTAGGAGTACTATCTTTACCAGTAACACATAACGTTGTTAATATTATATTTTTATCCTTATATAATTCTACAGTTTGATCACTTATATCAACTTCAACATACATATCTGGTAATACCTCTAATTTACTTGATTCTATATATCCATATTGAAGATCTTCTGTTTGAACATAATCATAATTACCATCAGTACTAAGTCTTAATACTTTTTGATATTTTTCAACACTACCAAGTTCTTGTTTATCATCATTTTCACTATCATAAAGAGTAGATGTCTCTTTTAAATATGCAAAGTCATTAGTAGTCATAGTTTCATTAGTATTAATTTCTTCTTGTTTTGGTTCTTCTGGAACTATAACTTCTTCAGTCTTAGGTTCTTCAACATTTGGTTCTTCTTTTTTAGGTTCTTCAGTCTTAGGTTCATCTACTTTTTCTTCAGGCATAGTAACTTTATCATCATTTTTAGGTTCTTCATTTTTTTCTTCTTCATCACTTTTATCATCAGTATCAGTGTCTATTATTGCTGGTTCATTAATATTATGAGTACAAGCACTAAGACCATAACCAACTCCCAAAGCAGAAGCAAGCACTAAAGCACCAGCAAGTAATTTACTACCTTTTTTAGCTTTAGAATGAGTATATTCTTCAATTTGTACTTTTTCTAATTTTTCATCAGTAATACCACTAGTAGGTTCATCATTAATAATTTTCTTTTCTATACCATACTTAAATAACAAATGAATTTGACATGCATAAAACTCAGTACGAGCATCATCATATTTCTTACCACCATTTTTTTCAAGATAAGTAAATCTTTCATATCTATAAACATACTCTTCATATTCACTTTTAACATTACTATATCTAGTGTTAGCATCTTGCGCCTTAATTGCAATAGCATTAAGTTCACTAATACTAGCACCACTTTCTTTCATACGATTATATTTTTCAACTAATCTATTTACTTCAGTAGCGTATTTATACATATCACCTTTAAGAGCTTTTAATAATTCATTATTCATATCTATCCCCCCATAAATATAGCAATATTATATCACATTTGATACATTTAGTCAATTTATAATTAATTGACTATGAAATTTTTTTATTATATAATTTCAAATAGAGAATAGGTGATATATATGTATATAGATAAGATAATAAAAAAAGAAGTAGTAACTCTTATAATATCAGTAGGACT
The DNA here is from genome assembly GCA_945935525.1 of uncultured bacterium. Taxonomy (GTDB): domain Bacteria; phylum Bacillota_I; class Bacilli_A; order RF39; family UBA660; genus CAG-1000. The sequence goes on from CAMERI010000001.1 coordinate 93,487, forward strand.
TTTATTAATAGTTTTTATTGGTGTTTCTTTTGCATCATTCTTTAAGATTGATGAAGGAAAAGATAACGTGGTAGAAACAGGAAACTTAGCAATCTCTTTCTGTAATGATTCAACATGTGACACTACTTATGAAAATATAGGTCAAGTAATAGGTACTACTAAGCAAAATGGAACATCAGTACCAAGTTCTATTTATCCTTATCCAAGCGATGGAACTTATTCAAATGCTACACCTTATATTTTCAAAGTTACAAATACAGGTTCAATGAAAGCAACTATAACAATAAAATTAAAAGAAGATTCAGACTTTCTACCATCAGGTAACTATTCTGAATATAGTAGACTTACTGATTTGTATGCTAATCATTTAAAAGTGGCAATCAGAAAAAAAGTACTAGCAAGTGGTTTAGAATATCAAATGGGTGATGTAAACATGGATGGAATAGTCAATCAAAAAGATGCAGCACTTATTCTAAATTCAGTTGCACAACTTGAAACATTAACAACAGAACAAAAAAAATTAGCAGACATTAATGGAGATAATATAATATCTGCAAATGATTCAGGAATTATTATGCAAATGCTAGGTGGAAATGACACAGTGTTGGAAATGACATATATTAATTTATTTAGTGAACTAAATAGTTCAATCATATATGCTGGAGATATTATCGAACCAGGTGAAAGTGCTACATACTTTTTATGGTTATACTTAGATGAGACAACACCTAATCAAGCACAAAAAACATATTTCGTAGGAAGCCTAGATATACAAGGTGAATTTATACCGGACAATATTCCATCTAGTGAAGCATCATGGTCAAACATAGCAAGCAATATAAGAAGTGGAAATACTGGTGCTTATAAAGTAGGAGATACTAAAGAAGTAGACCTAGAAACTCTAGGAAAACATAATGTAAGAATAGCAAATATCTCAACGCCAAGTGAATGTTCAACTAGTGGTTTTTCTCAAACTGCTTGTGGCTTTGTGCTTGAGTTCGAAGATATAATAACAGAATATGCTATGTATTCACAAAATGCAACTGAAGCAGGTTGGCCTTCATAGCAAGCAAGAACTTTCTTGAATGAAAATATATATAATTTATTACCAAGTGATTTAAGATCAGTAATAATTAATACAAAAGTAATTTCTGGAAATGGTGACAAGACAAGTACTACGACAGATAAAATATATTTGCTAACTCCTCAAGAAATATATAGTAATTTTGATGGTAAAGATGATTTGGCTGGTAAATTATCAAGACAACTTGACTATTATAGTTTAAAAGGTGCAACGACAACAAATACAACTTCTGCGATAAAGTCATATATGGGTACTGTTACTTATTATTGGTTACGTTCAATATACCAAGGCTTTTCTAATTGCTTTTATTACATTACAAGTGATGGAAAAGATTATGGAGGAGATATTATTCAAGGTGTAGAATCATTAGGAATAAGTCCAGTATTTAGAATAGGCTAAAAATACTTTACAAACTAAAACACCAGTGTTATAATTAACTCATTCAAAACAAATGAGGAAGACGTTATATAATGGACTTTATAGAGAACTAGTGGTTGGTGGAAACTAGGAAATGAAGTTATATATAAATCACTTCTGATGTTACCTATGGATAAGATAGGTACGCAAATACTGCGTTAAAATAATTAAGTTAATAAGAGGGATGGTACCGTCTATTTATAGACTCCTTGGTAACCATCCTTTTTTTTATAGGAGGGAAAAAGTATGAAAGATTTTGAAAGTTTAAGAAACAAATCAGTAGAAGAGAATGAAACAGAACTTATTAATTTTTGGAAGAAAGATGATATCTTAAACAAATCAATAGAAAACAGAAGTAAAAATCAAAATTATGTTTTCTATGATGGACCAGCTACAGCTAATGGTAATCCAGGACTTCATCATATGATAGCTAAATTCCTTAAAGATACGTTCTGTAAGTATCAAACTATGAAGGGTAACAGAGTAATTAGAAAAATAGGTTGGGATACTCATGGCCTACCAGTAGAAGTACAAGTAGAAAAAGAACTACACTTCGATGGTAAAAAAGATATAGAGAAGTATGGTATTGAAAAATTCAATCAAAAATGTAAAGAATCAGTATGGACTAATGTAGATGCATTTAATAGACTAACTGATGAAATGGGTCAACTAATTGATTTAGAAAATCCATATATTACATATGATAACAATTACATTGAAACTGAATGGTATATCTTAAAGAAATTCTTTGATGAAGGATTATTCTATGAAGGAGTTAAAATAGTACCTTGGTGTCCTAGATGTGGAACAGGACTTGCATCTCACGAAGTAGCTCAAGGTTATGAAAACATTACTGCTAATACTGTAATAGTTCCATTTAAGAAAAAGGGTAGTGATGAATACTTTTTAGTATGGACAACAACTCCATGGACATTAATTGCTAACTTAGCACTTTGTGTTAACCCTAAAGAAGACTATGTAACTGTATCAAGTAAAGGATATAAATTTATTCTTGCTGAAAAATTAGTTCCATCAGTTTTAGGAGAAGATTATGAAATCTTAGAAAGATATAAAGGTAAGGATTTAGAATATACTGAATATGAACAATTAATGCCATTTATAGATGTTAAAGGTAAAGCATTCTTCGTACTTTGTGATGAATACGTTACTACTGAAGATGGTACTGGTGTAGTACATATTGCTCCTGCTTTTGGACAAGATGATGCTAACGTATGTAAAAAATATCAAATTCCAGTAGTAAATCCAGTCGGAGAAGATGGAAAATATACAGAAGGTCCATGGAAAGGACAAAATGTATTTGAAGTAGATGAAGTAGTTATTAAATGGTTAAAAGAAAATGATAAATTATTTAAAAAGATCAAAATGGATCACGACTATCCACACTGCTGGAGATGTCATCACCCATTACTATACTATTCAAGACCAAGTTATTATTTAGAAATAACTAAAATCAAAGATAAAATTATTAAAGCAAATAAAACAGTTAATTGGTTCCCATCATTCGTTGGTGAAAAGAGATTTGGTAATTGGTTAGAAAATCTAAATGATTGGGCTATCTCAAGAAATAGATATTGGGGAACACCACTTCCATTATGGAGATGTGAATGTGGTCATATGGAAATGATAGGAAGTAGAAGCGAACTAGCTGAAAAAGCTACTACTAAAGTAGATCCAAAAACAATAGATTTACATAGACCATACGTAGATGATATTCATATTAAATGTCCAGATTGTGGTAAAGAAATGTCTAGATGTGAAGAAGTAATAGATTGTTGGTTTGATAGTGGTTCTATGCCATTTGCTCAATACCATTATCCATTTGAAAATAAAGAATTATGGAAAAGTCAATTCCCAGCAGACTTCATATCAGAAGGAATTGATCAAACAAGAGGTTGGTTCTATTCACTAATCGTAATAAGTGTATTCTTAACTGGAAAGAGTCCATATAAAAATGTATTAGTTAATGAATTATTACTAGATAAAAATGGACAAAAAATGCACAAATCAAAAGGTAATTCAATCGAACCATTCTCATTAATTCATAAATATGGAGCTGATCCAATTAGATGGTATATAGCTTACGCATCCCCTGTATGGACTCCACTTAAGTTTGACGAAGATGGTGTTAAAGAAGCAAATTCTAAACTATTTAGTACACTTAAAAATACTTATACATTCTTTGCAATGTATGCTAATGCTGATAAATTATCAACTGAAGACTTTGATATAAGTAATGATAAGTTAGAACAAATTGATTATTGGCTACTATCTAAATACAATAATTTAATTAAAAATGTAACTAACTATATGGATAAATATGATCTAAATAAAACAGTTCACTTAATTCAAGACTTTGTATGTGATGACTTAAGTAACTGGTATATTAGACGTAATAGACGTAGATTCTGGGAAAGTGAACTTACTGATTCTAAGAAAGCGGTATATAAAACTACATATGATGTTTTAGTAGGAGTATGTAAGTTAATTGCTCCAATTAGTCCATTCCTAAGTGAAGAAATCTATCAAAAACTAACTGGAGAAGAAAGTGTTCATTTAGCAGACTATCCAGTATGTGATGACAAACTAATAGATGAAAAACTAGAAGAAAAGATGGACTTAGTAATAGAATTAATTAGTTATACTAGAAATATTCGTGAAGAAGCTAAAATCAAAGTACGTCAACCAATCAAAGAAGTAATATTTGAAGAAAAATATAAAGAATTAGTTGGTGAATTTGAAAGCCTATTTAAAGAAGAACTTAATGTTAAAGAAGTAAACTGGACTAAAGATTTATCTAAATATTTAACTATTTCTTATAAACCAAACTTCAAAGAAGTTGGCAAAGTATTTGGAAGCAATATTAAAGCATTTGCTGATTACTTAAGTAATATTAGTGAAGAAGATTCTAAGAAATTAGAAAGCGGAAAATTAACTATAACATTAAATGATACTAAATATAATGTAGACTCAAGTTATGTATTAAAAACAGTTAATGCAACTGATGGATACAAAGCTGTAATGTTAAATTATAAAACAGTTGTAATAAATACATCTCTAGATCAAGACTTAATCAATGAAGGTTTAGCTCGTGAAATAGTATCTAAAGTACAAAACTTAAGAAAAACAAGTGGATTTGATATTTCAGACAGAATAGATATGAAATATAATGGACCTAAAGAAATAAAAGATGCACTAAATGAATTCAAAAGTTATATTATGGATGAAGTACTTGCACTTACTCTTACTGAAGATGAAAATGCAAGTGAAGAATTAAAAATAAATGATTGCATTATGAAAGTATCTATCAAACAAGTTAAATAGTAAAAGCACTAGAAATAGTGCTTTTATTTTGTTATAATAAACTCAAGTCAAATTATTTTGATTATATATCAAGGATTAATCTAGTATTAGGAGATATATGAAAGATAATATTTTAAATATTTAATCTTTAAGAAGGAGAAATTGATTACCAAAATTATATAATTTTTATTAAAAAACTATACAAAAAAGAAAGGTAAGAAATGAAAATGAAAGTTATAGTTGTTAAGACTATAGAAGATTTAGAAAGAATTAAAGGATTAAAGAGTGATAGGGTTGTTGTTATATTAAATAATGATTTAGATTTAAAAGATATTAAGAATTTTGAAAGTATTAATATGAGTGATACTAGTGTTGTTATTTATGGAAGAGGACATACTATTAAAAATTTATCTATAAGTGGTGAAGACACAGTTGGTATGTTTAGTGAATTAAAAGATTTATATGTAAGAGATACTATATTTGATAGTGTAAATGTTAATGGTATATGTGAAGTAGGAGTTCTATCAGGACATGTAAGTGGTAAACTTGATGTTAAAGGTTCACTATTTCATGGTAAAATTACTGGAGAATCTTTTGTAGGATCTCTATGTGGCACAGCAGAAACTATAAATATAGAAAATACAGATCTTTTCACTGAAGTGAAAGGAGAAGAACTTACTGGTAGTGTAGTAGGTTTAGCAAGAAATTACAAAAGTAAAAGAATAGGTAACTTTACCACTCTAAATGTAACTACTCATTATGGAGAAAAAGAATATGGAGTAGTAACTGGAAGAATATTAAAAAAACAGTGGCTTTAAAAGCCATTTTTAATTGCATAATTCACAAAAATATATTATACTTAGTATAATAGGTGAAGATATGAAAAAAATATTAAAATATTCTTTTATAACAATTCTAGCATTTTTAATTAGTATGACAGTACAAGCAGCAACAAAAGAATGTACTTATAAGCTAAGTTATAATTCAGGAGGAGCTAACTTAAGTGATGAAATAACATTTTATTTAGACCCAGGAAAAGGAATACAAGATAAATTCAAAATAAAAAGTACAAATAAAGAGTATTCATTTGGTACAACTGGATTTGCCGTAGCAAAAGGTAAAATATTTAATGATAAAGATTTTTTTATCGATACTAAACAAACAGTGGAATATGCATTTTACGATTCAAATAATAAAATTGTAAGTTCTTGTCCATCATCACTAGCATACTTTGATTTTGGTACAGGTGGCAGTTTATTCGGAGATGGTTACATATTATGTAATTTTAATTACCACGGAGGGGCAGAAGGTGTACTAGTAAAAGGTAGCATTAGTCAAGTAAAAAGTAGTAATGAGTCAAGTGAAGACAAATCAAATGCAAGAAAAAATTGTGGTAGTAGTTTTGTTTTTCCACTAAATTCAACAAAAAATGCTTCTGAATTTGAAGGCTATTCACTAATAGGACAATACTATATGGAAAATAATACTAAGTACATAGAAATAAAATTAAAAAAAGGAACAGAAGAAAGAGATAGTACCACTCATGCATTAGTACCAACAGTTGGATCAACACTAGAAATCGATTACTTTCAAAAAAACTATGGTGGATTACCAATAAAAGTTGAAACATTTGATAAATGTGACAGTATGCCAGCAACAAAAACTTGTGAAGTAGATGATTCAAGCAAAAAAATATTTATAGGTTCTAATTGTTCAAATGATTATAATGGGGATCCGGATACAGAAAAAACAACAGAAACTAAAGAAGAATACGAAGCAAATTATGAAAATAAACATGGAAGTTTTAGTGGAACACTAACTACACAAGGATTTGGTGAAGGAGGAGAAACTTGCGAAGAAATCCTAAAGCCAAACTTAGTTAAACTAATAAAACTATGCATAATAGTTCTAAGAATAGCAGGAGCAATAATAGCTATAATAAAAGGTATGACACTACTTATACCACCAATAATGAATGGTGACAAAGAAACACTTCAAAAAGCAGGTAAAAAATGTATTAAACTTGGAATTGTATTACTAATTATTGGAGTATTCCCAACAATAGTAAGATTTATCGGAACAGTATTTAATTATGATATAAGTTGTATAGTAGATTAAATATTATTATTACGAATAAACTCACGGAGCATTTTTATAAGTGCTCTTTTTTCTATTCTTGAAACATAACTTCTAGATATATGTAATTTACGAGCTATTTCTTTTTGTGTTTTTAAAGGGGTATTTAAAAGCCCATAACGCATCTTTATGATTTCTAGTTCTCTTGTACTAAGAACATTTAAATATTTAGTTAAGTTCCTTATATCATCTTTATATTCAGTTATTTTATCCAAACTTTCACTATGTTCTTCAAGTACATCTATAAGTGTTATATCCCCACCATCTTTATCATGAGCAATAACATCATTAAGACTAATATTATTGTTATACTTTTTATTACTACGAAAGTACATAAGTATTTCATTTTCAGCACATTTAGCAGCATAAGTAGTAAGTTTAACACCTTTACTAGGTCTATAAGAATCAATTCCTTTTATAAGCCCAATAGTACCTATACTTATTAAATCATCAGCACTAGTTCCTTTAGTTTCATACTTTTTAACTATATGAGCAACTAATCTTAAATTATGAGTAATTAGTTTACTTCGAGCATCTTTATCTCCCTCTAAATGTTTCTTAATATAATATTCTTCATCTTCACTACTCAAAGGATCATCAAATACATTAAGACTATAACTAGTAGTAAACACCATTATATTTTTAATAAAATTTTTAATTTTTTCTAACACAAGATCACCTAATGAATAATATGTAAAGCAAACAAATATTATGAAATATCTACAAGCCTAGGTAAATAAAGCCTTAATGTTTTTTAATACTAAAAAATTAAAAATTTAAAATGTAAACCACATCTATTTTTTATAAAAATTTAATCAAAAAACATTTACAAAAAAACATAATGATGCTATCCTTAAGATGGTTATAAAAATATAGCGGTGAAGGTGAGGTAATTAATGGAAAAGGATTTTTTAGATGACATTATTGTTGTCAAAAGAAGCGGTCAGAGGGTTAATTTTAATGATGCTAAAATTGCTTTAGCTGTTAAGAAAGGTTTTGATAGCGTATATGAAGAATACGATGAAAAGAACGTTTATAAGGTTAAAGAAAAAGTTTTAGATCAAATTAGAAAACAATATAAAGATAGAAAGACTATTGGAGTAGAAGATGTATCTGATGTTATAGAAGAAGTTTTAAAGAAATTAAAATATAACGAAGTTTATGAATCTTTTAAGAATTATAGAGAAAGAAGAGATGCATCAAGAGAAGCATTCGTGGTTAAACAACAACATAAGTTTGTTAAAGCTATTGAATCTTTAGGATTAAAATCAGCTACAGAAGAAAATGCTAAACGTGAAAATGCTAATGTAGATGGTGATGGCCCTATGGGAACTATGCTTCACTTTGGTTCTACAGTATCAAGAGAATTTGCTAAAGCATATTTAATGGATGCTAAATATAGTAGAGCTCATGACGAAGGGGCTATTCATATTCATGATTTAGATTTCTGGGCTATGGGAACTACTACATGTATGCAAATAGACTTAAATAAGTTATTTAAACATGGATTCTCAACAGGACATGGATACTTAAGAACACCAAATAGTATTGGAAGTTATTCAGCATTAGCTGCTATTGCAATCCAAGCTAATCAAAATGAACAACACGGAGGACAAAGTATTCCAGCATTTGATTACTATATGGCTCCAGGAGTTCTAAAAACTTTTAAAAAAGAATTTAAACAAGCAATATATAATTATTTAGAATTTGAAGGTTTCAAAGAACTAATTAATTTTAATAAAGTAACAGATATTATAGATAAACTAGATTCTATAGAATTTGATTTAGGTATTTTTGAGGAATTTACTTCAAAGAGTACAAGACTTAAAGAAATATTTGAAGGATCTTATGAAAATGCAATGAAGAGAACTGATAGAGCAACATATCAAGCTATGGAAGCATTTATTCATAACTTAAATACAATGCATAGTAGAGCAGGAGCTCAAGTTCCATTTAGTTCAGTTAACTTTGGTACTGATACAAGCCCAGAAGGAAGAATGGTTATTAAGAATTACTTACTTGCTACTGAATCAGGATTAGGACATGGAGAAACTCCAATATTCCCAATATCAATATTTAAAGTTAAAGAAGGAGTAAACTACAATAAAGAAGATAAAAACTATGACTTATTTAGATTAGCTTGTAGAGTATCTGCTAAAAGATTATTCCCTAACTTCTCATTTATAGATGCACCATATAATAAGAAATACTATGTAGAAGGTGACTATAATACAGAAGTTGGATATATGGGATGTAGAACAAGAGTTTTAGCTAATGTTTGTGGACCATCAGTTACACCAGGACGTGGAAATTTAAGCTTCACATCAATTAACTTACCAAGATTAGGTATCAAACATGGTATTGCACTTGGTGAAAGAGATAAAGCAGATATGAAAGCATTCTATAAAGAATTAGATGAAACTATGGATTTAGTAAAAGGACAATTACTACAAAGATTTGAGTGCCAATGTTCTAAAACAAGAGCTAACTTCAAATTCTTATTAGGATCAGGTGTATGGCTAAATAGTGAAAAAATGGATAGTACTACTAAACTTAGAACAGTACTTAAACATGGAACACTTTCAATAGGATTCATAGGTTTAGCTGAAACATTAAAAGCATTAATTGGTGAACATCATGGAGAAAGTGAAAAAGCACAAAAACTAGGACTTGAAATAATAGGTCATATGAGAAAAAAATGTGATGAATATACTGAAGAATACAATCTTAACTTTACTTGCCTAGCTACACCAGCAGAAGGACTTTCAGGAAGATTCGTTGCTATAGATAGATCAATATATGGAAAAATTAAAGGAGTTACTGATAGAGATTACTATACAAACTCATTCCATGTACCAGTTTACTATAAAACATCAGTTCAACATAAATTAGAAGTTGAAGGAAAATACCATCCATTAACTAATGCAGGACATATTTCTTACATCGAACTAGATGGAGACACAGTAAACAATGTAGATGCATTTGAAACAGTTGTTAGAATAATGCACGATTCAGGAATAGGATATGGAGCTATTAACCACCCAGTTGATAGAGATCCAGTATGTGGATACGTTGGAGTTATTAAAGATGTTTGTCCAAGATGTGGAAGACATGAAAACGAAGGCGTTGAAATGGAAAAAATTTCTTGCTTAGATTGCTATGAAGGTTGTGGAAGCCTAACAAAATAATTTATAAGGAAAGGAATAAAATATTATGGATAAAGAAGTTAAAAAAAGTAAAAAAACTGTAGGAGAAGGAGTAGGATTCGAAAGAATTAGAAGAATCACTGGATACCTAGTAGGAACATTAGATAGATTTAACAATGCTAAAAAAGCAGAAGTTAACGATAGAGTAACTCATGCAACAAAATAGTGATTATATACGTTTAGCAGCAGACCTTACTACTGATTCAATAGTAGATGGCCCAGGACTTAGAGCAGTAGTGTGGACTCAGGGGTGTTCACATAACTGCAAAGGATGTCAAAACCCAGGCACACATGATTTTAATGGTGGAGGACTTGTTCCAATAGATATGGTATGTGAAGCAATAAGCGAACTAAAATATCATACAGGAATAACATTCAGTGGAGGAGATCCAATGTTTCAACCAGAACAATGCGCTAAAATAGCTGCTTACGCTAAATCTTTAGGACTAAATATCTGGGTCTATACTGGATTCACATTTGAAGAACTAATTGAAATGTCAAAGAAAAATCCTGCATACGATAAATTCATTCATTATATAGATGTACTAGTAGATGGAAGATTTATTCTTGAACAAAGAGATTTAAACCTATTATTTAGAGGGTCTACTAATCAAAGACTAATTGATATTCCAAAAACATTAGAAACTGGAAAAGTAACACTATTAAATGAATATGAATACAAAGAAGAAAAAATGTTTGAAAAAGAACCAATGTTTGTATAATTGGTTCTTTTTTAATCTATATTAATATCTCCTTATTTCGATTCTACTATTCAGTTTATTGGACAAATTATGATTTGCTTAAGTAAGCGTTTTATAAGGCCTCATCAAATATGGTAAGTTCAGAAGGCTGGTCTTTGATGAAATCCTGTAAATCAGTTATGCATTGCAGCTACTCATCACGTTATATAGTATCAATTGAGGCTTGCTGGTTTAACAGGTTCATATTGAAGCTACATAAGCTTCTTCAACGATTAATGCAATCCTATTTTTGATACAATTCTTTTTATTTGGCTAAAATTAAATTGATAAAACATAGATAATATGCTATAATCTAGAGGAAATGAGGGGATGACTATGTTTATTGATGAAGTAAATTTAAAATTAGTAGCAGGTAAAGGTGGAGACGGATGCACTTCTTTTTTACGTGAAAAATATGTGCCACTAGGTGGACCTGATGGTGGAAATGGTGGTAAAGGTGGAAGCATTATCTTCAAAGCAGATAAAGGTTTACGTACACTTATAGATTTAAGATATAAAAAAGTTATTAAAGGTGACTCTGGAGAAATGGGTCGTGGACGTAATCAAACAGGAAGTTCTGCCACTGATACAGTTATAGTAGTACCAATTGGAACAACAATCAAAGACACAGATACAAACCTTATAATTTGCGATTTAGTAAGTGATAATCAAGAATGCGTAGTAGCTAAAGGTGGTCGTGGTGGTAAAGGAAATGCAGCATTCATGACTAACAAAAATAAAGCACCATACACAAGTGAACTAGGAGAGCCAGGAGAAGAAAGAAATGTATGTTGCGAGTTAAAACTTTTAGCAGATGTAGGTCTTGTAGGTTTCCCATCAGTAGGAAAAAGTTCATTAATTAGTGTTATTAGTGCAGCAAAACCTAAAATAGCAGACTATCACTTTACAACACTAGTACCAAACCTAGGAGTAGTAAAAGCAGGAGACTATAGTTACATAGTAGCAGACCTACCAGGTATGATTGAAGGATCTAGTGAAGGAGTAGGCTTAGGAGACAAATTCTTACGTCACGCAAGCCGTTGTAGAGTAGTATGTCATGTACTTGATATGGCAGAAGTTGATGGAAGAGACGTAATAGAAGACTACAAAATCATAAGAAATGAAATAAAAAAATACGATGAAAACTTATATAATAAAAAAGAACTTATAGTAGCAAACAAAATGGATTTACCAAAAGCAAAAGAAAATCTAGAAAAATTCAAAAAAGAATTTAAAGATGCAGAAATACTAGAAGTAAGTGCAGCTACTAAAGAAGGAACAAAAGAATTAATATTTAAACTAAAAGAATTACTTGAAAGTCTTCCAGAAGAAGAAATCTATAAAAAGAATGAATTTGAAGATTATGTTTTATATGAATTTAAGCATGAAAAACCATATAAAATTGAAAGAATTGGAGAAAGTAAATGGAAAGTTACTGGTCCAGAATTAGAAAAATTATTAAAAATGACAAGATTTAATTCAGATGAGTCAGCTCTAAGATTTGCATCAAAACTAAAAGCACTAGGAGTAGATGAAGAATTAAAGTCACTTGGAGCTAAAGAAGGAGACACAGTACAAATACTTAATCAAGAATTTGAATACGAAGAAAGATTATACTAACATATAGTTTAAAGGGGGAAAATTATGTGGTGGCTAAAATATAAAAAAATTTTAGAATATTTAAATAAAAGTGAAGACCCTAAAGATAAAAAAGAACAAATTATATCTAAAAAACAAAATAGAATTAAAAGTGAGATAAGTAAATTACAACATAAAGAGTTAATTTACTATCTTTTTGATTTAAAAATACCAACTAATGCAAAAAAACTAATAGTTGATAGAATAGATGAAATATTAAATGCAAAAGATGAAAATAATAATTTTCAATTAGTAATATATCTAAAAGCACAAGATGTTAAACAAATTGAATTTAAAAAATTATATAGAGACTTCGGAAAAAATAATTTAACATTAACTTTAGTAGATGATATATACTCTGACTCGTTAAAAAGTATTGTCTTTGATAAAAAATTAAGCATCGAAACTAAAAAAATGCTTATAGATTTAAAATTCAATAGTAAAGATATATGTGGAATATTAGAAAAACTAGATATAGAAATATTACTTCAAAAAAATGTTAATGAATATAAAGAATTAATAGACTATATTATTTCTTTCCATACATACGATCATTTTGAGATGGGAGATGTAATAAGAAGTGAAAAAGTCCCAAAATATATAAAAATAGAATTAATAAAAAAACAAATAAACATTTCCAATATAACAGATATGCTAAGTATTGTATTTTTACCAGATGAAGTAAAAGAAACAATATATGAATTAAAAGGAAATGTAATAAACGAATATATAAAAAATCTAGATGAAAAAACTATAATTGATTATTATGATGGCTTTCATAAAGAAAGTTCCCTTTCATCATTAATATTTGAAAGAAGAAAAAGTTTACTAGTAAGTATAATTAAGAAAACAGAAACAAATAAACTATATTCATTAATATCAAAAACAAGATATCAAAAAATAGCAGACTTAGTTTCTGAATTAAGAGAAGAAGATTTAATAAAGTGTATATGTAATACCCAAAATAATATGCTCTTATTAGTGTTAGATAGTGACTATTTAACCGATAGTCAAAAAGAAATATTATTTCAAACACGAAGAGCCGAAATAGAAGAACAAATAAATAATAAAAGTGGTTATGAACTAATAAAAATAATAAAAAGTGATAGTTCTCCATCATTTCTTAAAGAACTAATATTATCAAATAGAAAAGATACTCTTATTGAAGAAATATATAAAATTAAAGAAGAGGATTTAAAACTAACAATACTATATTCAGGATATTTTAGTTATTATTATGAACCATATGTAAAATTAGTAATAGAACTAAGGGTTAATGAAAATAATCTATATAGATTATTAAAAGAAGGAAATATATATGAAGATAAAACTAAAATCTTAATAAAATATAAGAATGATCTTATCAGGGAAAAAATAAAAACAATTGATTTTGAAACACTAGCTAGAACAAGTACAGAGATAAAACAAGAAATAGTAGATTATATACTAGAACTAAATAAAGATCTTATAGATGAAATAGTAAGAAAACAAAACTTTGATTTATCAGATGTAGGTCTATTAATAATAAAAGAAGATGTAAATTTAGAAGTTAAAAAGTCATTATTAAGAACACATAATATAAATGAAGATAATCTAAGTAGTATTATAGAACTAATAAAAGCAGGTAATAGCGTTCTAGTAATGGAAAGATATGATGACATAAAGAAATTTGTTGAGTCACTTGGCGTAAGTTTCAAAGCTTTTATGCAATATGGAAGTGGAAGTACAACATATAAAAGTTGGCTTAGTAAAGTATTTGATATAATTGATAACAATAAAAGTAAAGAATTCTTAGAAGTATGTAGATACTTTTTTAAGAACTTCTATTACGAGGATAACTCTAAAGAAAATAATGTTTATGTAATAAAGAACTTACAAGAAATAATATTTAACTATTATAACTATCATGAACTATTCTTAAATCTAGTTAAAAATAATATAGAAATAACTGATACATTAAAACAAGATTTAAAGCATTTGTTCGCATCAACTCCTCAAAGTAATATAAATACACTAGAAGACTTAAAAAACTTCAGAATGAACTCATATTTATCAAATAAAAAAGCATTAGAAGAACCAGATAAACTAACTAATGGTAAAGTAAAGAGTATGTTTAATGATATATTTGGTAACACAGATATACTATTTAATATAGGTGGTAGTGAAGGACTTGAAAACTTAAAAAGATATAACAAGAATAATAGATTCTTATGTGCATATATAGATGAAATACTAAAATATATAAGAATCATAGAACTAGTAAGATATTCAAACGATAAAAAAAGTCTAATAGATACATTAAAATACTTATACGAAGGAACATTTGAAGATTATACAAATCTTCAAAATGAATTTAGTAGTCTACAAAGAAAAATACAACATCTATACGAATTAGATTCTAGAATGAATTTAACTAATATAGAAGAATCATGTAAAATAGATGGAGTTATAAATAAAAAATTGTCTAAAAAATATACAGGAAAAGTATTAGACTTTAGTGATAAAAACTATTGTTTGTATGCTCATATATTAAGTTATAGTGAAAATATAGAAGATGTATTAAAAGGCATATCATCTGGTAAAAATAATTTTATATCATTAAGTCCAATTAGCTGCTATGGACAAAAATATTACTATGGATATGATAAAATGATTCTATTATATGATGAAATAAAAGAAGGAAGTTTTATATGTAGTTCACTTTATAATTTTGGTAGTAATAAATTAATAAAAGAAAATTCTAGTGAAGTACAAGAAAAAAGTCTTATCCAAAAAGGTATTTTAGAAACAAGTGCAGTCACTAGAAATAATGCTGAAGCCTTATTCTATAGAGAAGGGTTAGTACCAAAAGCATTAGCTTTACCAGGAGGACGCACACCTACAGAGCAAGAACTTCTATATCATAAAAAATACAATTTACCATTTGTTATAACACAAGAAATAGCTTCTCCAGTTGAAAATGCAAAACAAGTATTCAAACCAAATACAAAATATACTGAACCTATCATAAGAAATGAAAAAATAGAAAGAACTTTAGAATTATTAAGTCCCAAAATAAATATAATAAAAGAGACAAGTGAATACACAGGAAGAGAAATAGGTTTATTTACTGACTCTCATGCTTTATTTGAACCAACTTCAGCAATTCTAGAAGATATGAGAAAATATGGAATAACTGAAATATATTCACTTGGTGATAATGTAGGTTCAGGGCCTAATCCAGATGAAATAATTGATATGTTAGAATACTATAAAGTCTCTTCAATAATGGGTAATACTGAATACTATAATACTCTTGGTACTAGACCATTTGAATATTTAGGACAAGCAAGAATAGAAAACCAAGAATGGACTAAAGATAAACTTGGTTCTGCAAGAATAGAAAAGATGAAGTTATGGACTCCATCAATAGATTTAACCATTGGTAATAAAAAGATAGCTCTTTGTCACTTTGCTAATGATGTAAGATGGGATTATGGTGATAATAGTACTTGGTCATATCAAACAAACTTTGAAATAGGTAAGAACTCAGAACAGTTTAGATATACTAATTCAGAAAAAGCAAAAAGAGAAATACAAAATAAAATAACAAGTCATAGAAAAGACACAGCATACATAAAAGCACTACTCGATGCTCAAAAAGATCCTATATTTAATGGTAAAAAAGTAACTGACTATGATGCAATTATTCAAGGACACGTACACTTTGCAATGGAAGACCTATTAGATGATACTTATATTCATACACTAAGATCTTGTAGTATGGGATATCAAGATGATAATAAAGATTATGCTTGCTACTACATACTAAAAGAAAGAAAAGATGGTAACTACGACATAGTCAAAAAATTAGTACCATTCAACAGAAACATGATGCTTTCAAATATAAAAGCATCAACAATGCCAAATAAAGAAAGAATATTAAGTTGGACTAGTTAAATCTAGTCTTTTCTATGTAGAATGACAAACTAATTGTTCCAAATAAATCGTCAATCTACATAAAATAATAATAAATATAAATTTAATTCCCCTTAAGTTTTCAAAAGTAAATTCCCGATTCATCAAAACAGGAAGATAAATAAATAATTTATTGAAAAAAAAAATGAATAGTACTGACACAAACAAGGGCGGATGGATTGGAAGTGAATTATACACTTATGTAACTAATGATTTATATAATTCATTTCCAATCAAATACAATAGATTATGATACTGCAAGAGATGTTACTAGACAACCAGATTATTATAAAAAAAGGGAGTAACCACCAATAGTTATTCAAATGTAGTTAAGAAACTTGGAGCTATTGATGTCTTTTGGTGACTTCGTTCAACTTTTCTAATGGTGACTATAATTTTTATGAATCTAATAGTATTGGTAATCGTGGTAGTGAAATAGTTTCTAATTCTCTTATCGTTTCACTAGCCTTCAGAATAGGTTAGTCTAAATAAAACAAACAAATAAATAAGAAATTCTTATAAAACATAAGACTTTTCTTTTTTTTAATTCTAAATCTTGATATAATGTTAAATGAGGAAGTGTGATATGGTAGAAAAATTTATGCCGGATATTTATCAAAAGAGCATTTATTATATAAATTATGACAAACTTTATAAAAAAGGAATACGTTGTTTACTATTTGATTTAGATAACACTATAGTTCCAAGTCATACAAATAAGCCAACCAAAAGACTTAAAAAATTATTTGATGAACTAAAAGATAAAGGATTTAAAGTAATCATAATATCAAATGCTCCTAAACATAGAGTAGAACCATTTAAAGATTATTTAATGGTAGATGCCTGTGCATTCTCTTTAAAACCTAGAAAAGATAAATATAATAAAATAATGGAAAGATTTAAATATAAAAGTTCTGAAATAGCAGCTATAGGAGATCAACTATTAACTGATATATATGGAGCTAATAGATTAGATATAACAAGTGTACTAGTAAATCCACTAACAGAAAAAGATTATAGTATGACTTTAATTAATAGAATGATAGAAAAAATAATATATGGAAGCCTAGAAAAGAAAGAACTATTTTTAAGGGGGAAATACTATGAATAAAGAATGTTTAGGATGTGGAAGTATACTTCAAAGTGAAAATGCTAAAGATGAAGGATTTGTTAAATCTAGCGTATATGATAAAGCTGAATATTGCGAAAGATGTTTTAAAATAAAACATTATGGAGAATATAGTGTCTTAGATAAAAAAATAGATACTGATGGAATAATAAGAAATATAAATAGTGATAATCTAGCTAGCGTAGCATTCTTAATAGACGCTCTTAATATAAATGAAAATGTTAAGAAATATATAAATAGATTTAAAAATAAAAAGTATATTCTAATTACTAAAAGAGATGTACTTCCTAAAAGTTTAAAAGAAAAGAAACTTATAGAGTATATTAAAACTAATATAGTTAATACTGAAGACATTATGTTTATAAGTTCAGTTAAAAACTATAATATAGATAATTTCTTAAAGAAAATAGAAACTGATAAAGTTAAAAGACTTTATATAGTAGGATTTACTAATAGTGGTAAAAGTACATTTATAAATCATTTACTAACTAGTGTATGTAAAAACCCAACTATAACTACAAGTAGTATTCCAAATACAACAGCATCTTATATAACAATAAAATTAAACCCAAGATTAGTTATAGTAGACACTCCTGGATTCATAGATGGTAATGCTATATATAACTTCGTAGACTATTCTAAAGTAGTTAAACTATATCCTAAAAAAGAATTAAAAGTTAAAACATTTCAAATTAGAAGTGGTTATGCCATAGTAGTAAATGATATCTTAAGAATAGAAAATATATCTGATAAATCAAATAGTTTTAGTTTCTATATGAATGATAAACTAAGATATGAAAAAGTAAAATCTAAAAATGATAAACTAACTATATTGCCAAACGTTACTTATGATATAAAAGAGCCATCTGATATATTAATAAATGGTTTAGGATTTATAAGGATTACAAAACCAGGAAGTATAAAAGTATATGTACTTGATACTAAATTAGTAAGTATTAGAAAGAGTATGATTTAATATGAATAAAATCAATGTAATGAGTGAAAACTTAGCTAATAAAATAGCAGCAGGTGAAGTAGTAGAAAGAATAGCTAATGTAGTAAAAGAATTAGTTGAAAATAGTATAGACGCAGGAAGTAAAAATATAAAAATTGAGTTATTACTTTCAGGTACTAAACTAATTAAGATCGTTGATGATGGATGTGGTATGAGTAGAGATGATGCTAAGTTATGTTTTAGTAGACATGCAACTTCTAAAATCAAAAATGAAAACGATTTATATTTCATAAATACTTTAGGATTTCGTGGTGAAGCACTAGCTGCCATATCATCTGTAAGTAACATAGTATTAGATACATACGATGGTACAGAGTCAACTTATTTAAATCTAAAAGCAGGCAAATTCATAACAGAAAAAACAGGTAGTATGAGAAAAGGTACTATAATTGAAGTATCAGAATTATTCTATAATACACCAGCTAGACTAAAGTTTATGAAAAGTTTAAATGCTGAACTAGCTCTTACAGTAAACTACATAGAAAAGATCGCTCTTTCACATCCAGATATTGCATTCACTTTATTTAACGATGGAAGAGAAATGATAAAAACTTCTGGTAGTAATGATATATATAAAGTAATACATGAAATATTTGGACTTAATGTATCTAAAAATATGATCAAGATTGAAGCTGAAAACTACGACTATATAATTAATGGATATATAAGCAATTTAAATCTTTCAAAGTCTAATAGAAACTCAATGATCACTTTAGTAAACGGAAGAGTAGTTACTAATCAATCAGTTAATAGAACTATAAAAGATGCTTATCACACCGTTTTAGCAGAAACAAAATTCCCAATAGTTGTTATAAATATTGAAACTGATCCAACTCTAATAGATGTTAATATTCATCCAACTAAACAAGATATTAAATTCTCTAAACTAGAAAGTCTTAATGATTTACTTTTTAGTACTATTAGAACAGCCCTAAATGAAGCAGATAATACATTTAAAGGATATCAAGAAGAAGTGAAAGAAACACCAGTAGACTATAATCATGAAAATAACTATAGATACACTGAAAGAAAAATCGAAGATGTAAGACTACAATTTGATGATGAAAAAGAAGAAATAAAATACGATAGTGAAGCAGTCAAAAAAGAAGATGTATTTATAAAACCAGTAGGTTTAGCTCTAGGTACATATTTAATAGCACAAGATGAAAATGTTATGTATATGATAGATATTCATGCAGCTAACGAAAGAATTAACTACGAAAGATATATGAAAGCATTAAAAGAAAGAGATGTTTATACTACTAGTATGTTATTTCCAATAACTTTAGAATATCCAAAAAATGAATTCATGAGAATACATGATCACATAGATGTTTTAAAAAATGTTGGATTTAAAGTTGAAGAGTTTGGTATTAATACATTTAGAGTTACTGAACATCCATCATGGCTAAAAGAAGGATTTGAAGAAGAAAGTATAAGAAGAATATTTGAGTTAGTTTCAGAAATAAAAGGAGACTTTGATAGAGTAAAATTCAATGAAAAAACTGCTATTCGCTTAGCTTGTAAGATGAGTGTAAAAGCAAATACTAATATAGGTTATAATGAACAAGAGGAATTATTAAATAGACTATTCAAGTGTGAATTTCCATATACCTGTCCACATGGAAGGCCAACTATTATAAAGTATCCAATATATGAACTTGAAAAAATGTTTAAGAGGGTTAACTCATGAGTGAAGAAGAAAACAAAAAAATATTAGATGAATATAAAGAGGTTAGAGAATCTATTGAAAGTTTTATGAATATGCTAAAAGAATTAGGTTTAGAACTTAACGAAGATGGTGATTTAATAGATTCTAAAACCAAAAAATTAGTGATGGGAGGTTATGAAGATGAGTAAAATTATTGTAATTGTAGGGCCAACTGCTACTGGAAAAACCAAATTATCAGTAAGTCTTGCTCATTATTTAGATGCAGTTATTATTAATGCTGACTCTACTGCAATCTATAAAGAACCTCTAATCGCAACAGCTAAAGTAACAGAAGAAGAAAAAGAGAATGTTCCACACTATATGTTAGATTTAGTATCTCTAAATGACGATTATACTTTATTTGACTATCAAAAAGATGGAAGAAAACTACTTGATAAGTTTATAAAAGAAGATAAAAACATAATTATCGTAGGGGGTTCAGGACTATATATAAAGGCATTACTTTACAACTATAATCTTGAAGAAACACCAAAATCTAATATAGATTTAAGTAGTTATACAAATGAAGAACTAAAAAATATCGCAAATGATATAGATAAAGACAATGACATACACGTAAACAATAGACAACGATTAGAAAGATTCATTAAAAGATTTAAAGAGACAGGAAAAGCACAAACTAAAACAAAAGATATAAATTCTAGAGTATATGAATTTACTTTAATAGGTCTTAAATGTGATAGAGTTACTCTTTATGATAAAGTAAACAAAAGAGTAGATAAAATGTTTGAGAGTGGTCTTTTAGAAGAGGCACAAAGACTTTATAAAATGAACATTAAGAACTTTAGTAACATCATAGGATATAAAGAATTAGAACTTTATTTTAAAGGTAGTATTACGCTTGCTGAAGCTAAAGAATTAATAAAGCAAAATACTAGAAAGTATGCTAAAAGACAATTTACTTGGTTTAATAATCAAATGCAAGATATTACTTGGTTTGATGTTGATTATAATAACTTCGATAACACAATTAACGAAGTTAAAGATTATATAAATAGGGAGGTTTTAAATGAAAAGTAGAAGAGAATTAAAAGCACTATTATTAGCTGGAGTTGCAACTTTAACATTAATGAGTGGTTGTTCTAAAGATAAGGATACTTCAGAAAAAACTGAATCAGAAAAAATATTCATATTATATTGAAGTAAATGGAGACTTTATAGAACTTGAAAATGTTGAATATTCATATAGAACTACTTATGACGAAGTTTATATTCATTTAATAGATGACACAGAATTTAAAGTTCCAGCTGCTGACTTTTATAGATTTGATAAAAATAGTGAATTACAACAAGAATTAATTAAAAAACTTACAAAATAATAAGGCATAAAAAAGAATTCAACATTTAAAATTGAATTCTTTTATTTTAATTCTAAATACGTATCTCTATCAAATGAATGTTTTAAAGTATCTTTCTTTAATAAATCATTAGTATCTATCATAAAGAAATTATAATAATTATTATTGTTAACTTCATCATCATCCCAAGTAACATCTATATGTTGCCATTTATTTTCAAAATATATTACATTCCACACATGATCAGTAGTACTTACTTTAAAATTAGGAATATTTAGTTTATCCATCATAAGAGCAAAACTATCAGAGTAACCACTACATATAGCTTTACCACTAGTAAGAGCAAAGTACGCTTTACTTGGAGACTTATCTACAGCCTCAGGAGTATAAGCTGTATCATAAGTAATAGTTCTAATCAAATAATTATGAAGTGCTTTAATATCATTACGAGTAGGATTAGTAGTATTAATATTTAAGCTCTTAAATATAGTATTGATCTTACTATCAGTAGCACTTATTTCATTCTCATTATATAATTTATCAATCTTAATATTTACTATTTTATCATTAGTAACTAAAGTATTAAACTTCTGATATGAATTATATGGATTTACAAAGTTATTTATAAGAGCAACATAAGGATTATTATTAGCTAAAGTCTTCACGTCTTCAGCACAACTAGGATAAATCTTACTATCACAATAGAAAGTAAATTCATTCCATCCATTATTAAGTACTGTATAATATATTTTCTTTAAATCATCCATACTCTTAGGATTAAAATCATCTGTTTCACTAACTGTTTTATAATTATATACTCTATGATTCTTAGTATCACTAGGTATTACTACTTCATGAGTTTTAATATTATTTACAAAAGCATTAATACCTTTCATAATACTCTCAAAATTTATATAAAACATATATAAACAAAAACTAATTATCAATATACAAAGTATCAATAATAACTTAGCTGTTCTATTCATATTACCACCAACATAAGTATAACAAAAAAAGTAGATATTATCTACTTAATTATTTTTCATTTACTATTTTATTTAATCTAGTTTTATATCTATCTCTAGTATTAGCTTTGATAACTCCCTTAGAAGCAGCATTGTCTATTCTCTTAATAGCTTCACTTAACTTAACTTGAGCTTCTTCTTTAGTTTGTGCTTTTTCAACTTTTTTAATAGCAGTCTTCATACTAGCTTTTACATCATTATTTAGTACTGTTTCTTTCTTTGTAATTAATACTCTTTTCTTAGCACTCTTAATATTAGGCATTATTCCACCTCCCTTAAAAATCTATTTAAGTTTATCAAATAATTTAGAAAAAATCAATGTATTTAAAAGTTTTTCGACATTTTTTATAGATAAAACATTATATATTTAATAAAAAGGAGGTTAAATGAATAGATTTAATACTGGAAACTTAAAAAATAAGATATTAAAAATAACTCTAATATCTCTACTTATATTTAGTTATTATTTCATCATTAAGAATTCTAATTTTATAGAAAATATTACTAAAGATATAGAAGATAAATATTCTAATAAGAGTATAAATATTGAAAAGTTTAAGACTGAAGTGGTATATAAATCTTTAAATAAAATAATAGATATAGATGATTTAAAAATATCTAAAAGTATAAGTATTAACTCTAATAATAAAGTTTATATTTATAATACGCATGATACTGAAAAGTATAATTTGCCTTATACTAGTGATTATTCTATAATACCAGATGTAACTTTAGCATCCAAGATCTTAAAAGAATATTTAAAGAATTATAATATAGATTCTTATATAGAAACTTCTAGTATGAAAGAGTATTTATCCAAAAATAAGCTTAAGTATACTGATAGTTATAAAGCAAGTAGATACTATCTAGAAAAAAATTTAACTAAAGATTATAAGTTAATATTAGATATTCATAGAGACTCCTTAAGACATAAATATACTTTATATGAAAAAGATAATAAGAAGTATGCTAGAATTTTGTTTATTATTGGAGCCTCTAACAAAGACTATAAAAAGAATAAACTAATTGCTGATAACTTAAATACTAGACTAAATAATGAATATAAAGGTATTAGTAGAGGAGTAACTCTAAGAGAAGATATAAGTTATAACCAAGACTTAAATAACAAAATAATACTAATTAAAATAGGTGGTATAGATTCAACTCTAGAAGAAGTAAATAATACTATGGAAGTACTTGCTAAAATAATTAGTGATTATATAAAGGAGTCATAATGGAAGAGGAACAATCTAGTAGAAATTATTTTCTAATTATTATGATATTTCTATTTATAGTTTTTTTAATTCTATATATTAGTGGAGAAGCAGGTTATTATGAATATAAAGTTCATACTAAAACAACTCTTACAGAAGAAGCAGTTAAGAAGTTCGAAAAAGATATTGCTGAAGGAAAGAATGTAAAACTAGAAAGTTATATCACAAACGAAAGAATAGATTATTCTAACGCTATAAGTAATACTGGATATAACACAGGTATGTTTATTGAAAAGTTCATGAATAAAGGCATAAAAAAAGCAGTGAAGATACTCGGATCACTATTTTTTAATTAACTTTAATTAAACTACTAGCAGCTTTAGTATAAGTACGAGTAAGAGGCCCTGCTCCAAGAAGTGTTCCTCCAAAGTATCTAACTACCACTATTAATGTATTATCTAAATTCTTATAATGTATTAAGTCAAGTAGACCTCTAGTCGTACCACTAGGTTCTTTATCACTATAGTTCTTTTCTTGACCACTAACTTTATAAGCATAGACTATATGTCTAGCTTTTTTATGCTCTTCTTTAAGACTAGATATTATCCTATCTATTTCGTCAATAGAATTAACACTATACATAAGTCCAATAAACTTAGATTTCTTAACTTCAATAAAACTTTCACTTAACTTTTCCATGACATAATTATATTATTAATTAAAAATAAAATCAAACATTCATTTTTAATAATAAATTTGGTAAAATAACAAAGGAGGCATATTATGGCTATTAAATTTAATAAAGAACTAGCAAACGTACCTAAAAAAAGTGGATGTTATCTTATGTATAATAAAGATAATGTTGTTATATATGTAGGTAAAGCTAAAATATTATTTAATCGTTTAAAAAGCTATTTTACTGGTAGAGTAACAGGAAAAACTAAGAAACTAGTAAGTGAAATAGATCATTTTGAATATATAGTAACTAACTCAGAAACAGAAGCTTTCATACTAGAAATAAACTTAATCAAAAAGTATGATCCAAAGTATAATATATTATTACGTGATGATAAGAGTTATCCATATATAGAATTCACTAATGAAAAATATCCTCGTTTACTAGTAAAAAGAGAGATTAATATTAACAAGAAGTCTAGTCATTTATTTGGGCCTTATCCGAATGTTTATGCAGCCAGAAGATTAGTTAATCTACTTAATAGACTTTATCCATTAAAGAAATGTGATACTATGCCTAAAAAAGTATGTCTTTATTATCATATAGGTGAATGTCTTGGATACTGTGAACATAAAGATATAGATATTACACCAATCAAAACAGAAATACTTTCTATATTAAATGGAAATGACAAACTACTTATAGATAAAATAAATGAAAAAATACAAGTAAACTCAGAAAATCTAAACTACGAAGTATGTAAAGAACTGGTAGATGAACTTGGTTATATGAAAACTGTATTTAGTAATCAATCTATCGTAGAACTTGATGATAATATTAATAGAGATGTAATAAATTATTATTTTGATAATGGTTATATAAGTATAGTAATATTCTTCATTAGAAATGGTAAACTAGTAGGTAATAACTATAAAATAATACCAGTCATTAATGATATAAAAGAAACTTTAGAGTATTATATAGCTTCCTTCTATGGTAAAAGAAACATAGTACCAAAAGAAATAATAGTTCCTGAAATAATAGATACTGAACTTCTTAGTAACATAATAAATACTAAAGCTATCGTAGTTAAAAAAGGTCCTAAAAAGAAACTATTTGACATGGCTTATAACAATGCTAAAGAACAATATGATAAAGAAATAAGGCTAATCTATAGTAATGAAGAACTTACTGCTAAAGCAAATGATGAACTAAAAGATTTATTAAAACTTGATAATCTTCATATAATCGAAGCATTTGATAATTCAAATCTATTTGGCGCTTTCACAGTATCAGGTATGGTTACATTTATAGATGGACTTCCTTCTAAAAAGAACTATAGAAAGTTTAAACTATCCTTTGATAAGAATGATGATGTCGCATCAATGAAAGAAGTAATTTACAGACGTTACTTTAGAGTACTAAAAGATAAACTAGTAAAACCCGACTTAATAATCGTAGATGGTGGTACTAATCAAATAAATGCTTGTCTTGATACTCTAGATAGTCTAGGGCTTAATATAAAAGTAATAGGTGTTAAAAAAGATGACCATCATAGCCCAGAAGCAATAGTTGATGGAGATACATTTGAAATAATAAATATTGATAAAAGATCAAATGTATTTAGACTACTTAGTAGAATAGATGAAGAAGTACATAGATTTACTATTAATTATCATAAAGAAATAAGAAGTAAAGGAAGTATACAAAGTGTACTTGATAATATAAATGGTCTTGGTGAAGTTAGACGTAAAAAACTAATCAAAAAGTATGGAAGTGTCTCTAAAATAAAAGAAGCAACTGTCTATGAACTATCAGAGATAATACCACAAACTGTCGCAGAAGAACTACACGAATACCTAAAAGAACTAAAATAAGAACTCTACGTAGTTCTTTTATTTTGTATTAAACTATGCTATAATACAAATCAATTTCGATAAAAGGGGGAAAATCTATGGAAAACATCAGTATAAGATTACCATATGTAGAAGAAGCGACATACGAGTGTTGGGAAAGTCCAATTGTTCAAAGCTCTTTATCCAATGCAAAACAAACAGACTTATCAAACATGCTAGATAAAGACAGGAATAGATTTAAAGAAAAAGCTCCTACAATAATGCTTATATATAAGAGTCCAAATCATCTAATAAAAATAAATAAAAGTTATAAAAAAAGAAAATATAATGATGAAAATGTAGTAGAATATAAAACTTGGTATGAATATTTGCTTCCAATACTTAAATTATCACCAGAAGATTTTAAAAAAATTACTAAAACAACTGATAAAGATAATATAGTTGAATTCGGTTGTTTTCCATCAACAATAGTCAAAGATATAAACGAAGAAGAAAGATTAAGACAATGTAAAAGAAAATTTACAGGAAATAGATATACTCTTCCCGTAGGTAACTATTATAAAGGCGGAAAAAAAGTAGAAGATGAAAATAAAGGAGAGTTTGTAGCTAAACGTATTGTGGACTTAGAAAGTTTTCCTGAATATGAAATAGATGGTGAAAGATATATAGATTATAGAGAACTAGGAACCAGTAAGTCTTATCTTTTTAGAATAGAACCTCTTAGTTGGCATATAGATTCTGAAAAAAGTGAACTGGTATGTGCAAATTTACCAGTAAGTGGCATTATATATGATTCACTTTGTAGCATAAAAATGGTATCTTATAATGATAGTTTAGTTCGTAAATACCTCGAGGGAAACTTTTTAAAAGAAGCTATATTAAATCATATTAAACAAGAAGAAAAACTTCCACCACAAACAAACGAAGTTACTGAGTTATTAAAAGAAATAAGAACCTATAAAGAACAATATCACGGCACAGAAGATATTAATGAAATAATAAGAGATATAATTAGAAAATATAATGAAGATTTAGAAAGTTTAAAATCAAAAAGTGGACTTACACTATATACTGAAGAAGGCCTATATTTAAAACTATTATCTGATTTAAATAGAATACTTGATAAACTAAAAAGAAGTTCTGAATCAAGTAAAGAATATTGTGATATATTAAAACTTATTGAAGACTCAATAGATACTTTAGAAGGACAACAAAAAGAAACAGATAATGAACTTCTAAAAGATATACAAAAAATAAGTACAGAAATATTGCCAAAGTTAAGTAATAATCCTAAAAAACAAGAAGAATTTAAACAAAGAATTTTTGAG
Organism: uncultured bacterium; assembly: GCA_945935525.1. GTDB lineage: Bacteria > Bacillota_I > Bacilli_A > RF39 > UBA660 > CAG-1000. The sequence goes on from CAMERI010000001.1 coordinate 121,259, forward strand.
GAATTAAGAAATGATAGAGATAAAGTAAAATCATACTTAGAATATATGAATACATTAAGTAAAGAAATTACTCTAAGAACTTCTAAAAATTTGGGATTCAAAACATTAAAAGAATATGAAACAAATTTCAGAATAAGACTACATCCAATACTAGAAAGTATACGTAATACTTCATTAGAAGAAGAAAAACTGGCTCTAATCGATAATAAAAATAAATTGCTAAAAGAATTAAGCGGTGGAAAGTTAGATAGAGACTTAGTAAATTTCGAACTTTATAGAATACTAGAATCACTCTATAGAAATGACTTTCAAGAAAGCAGAATAATAAACGTTTTATTAAATGAAATAAACTCTCTAGTAAAAGAATTAAGAAGTTATAGTGTAAGACCAGAACCGGCATTTAGTATTAATATACCAAGTGATAACATTGAAGATATAGTTAATACACTAAATGTTATTATAATAAATCTACATAAGATGTTAATTGCTACCAAAGCTGATCAAAAAAAGATATTAAGAATAAATAGTTATAAAGTAAATGAAGAACTTTAATTAGTTCTTTTAATTTTAAAGAAAATATGTTATAATATAGAGCAATTTCAAAAAGGGGAATAAAATTATGGAAAGTATAAAGGTAAGGTTACCATACATTGATGAATTACTTGGACCACCATCATTTGTATCAGAACACATTGATGATGTAGAAAAAACATCTTTATCATTATTTTTAGATAAAGATACTTTTAGTAGTCCAATAATAATGGCTGTAAATAGGAATCCTGATCAAAAGGACGTAACGAATCAAGGTTATAGTCGTAATAATATAGTATTTCATAGAGCTACTTGGTATGAATTTCTTTTACCAATAATAAAATTACCTGAAGACGAATTTAATAGTATATGTAAAAACATAGATGAATCTAATATAGTAGAATTAGGTTTTTTTCCAGCTACAGAAATAGAAGACCAAACTATAATAGATTCAATTAAAGAAAAAGATAAAACATACACAGGAAACTCATATACATTGCCAGTAGACAATCATTTTAAATGGGAGGATAGTCCATTTTCAACAGAGAGTAAATATTCAACTCAAAAAGTTCGTGTAGTGGAAACTGATAAATTTAAAGAATATGAAGTAGATGGTGCAAGATATATAACTTATAAAGCTAAAGGCTATGGTGAAAGAATTTATAAAGTTGAACCTTTAAGATGGTATGTAGATACTAAAAACAAAGAACTAATGTGCACAACTTTACCAGTATGTGGAATAATATACAACCCACATCCTCGTAGAAGACCAATATTATACCCAAAAGTAGCTCTTATTAAAAAAGAATTATCATATAATGAAAGCCAAGTTCGCAAGTATTTAGAAAATAACTTTATTAAAGAAGCTATTCTAAATCAAATACCTAAAAGGATATTGTTTGAAGTAAAACAAGAAGACACGCTAACTGCATTAATAAATGAAATTAGCGTTTATGCTGAATATTATCACGGTACTGAAGATGTAAATCAAGTTATAAAGAACTTAATTGATAAATATAATAAAGACATAGATTCTTTAGAAACTAGTAGTGGTTTACAAGTATATACTGAAGAAGGATTACATTTAAAACTAATATCTGATTTAAATAGAATTCTTGATAAAATAAAAAGAAGTACTGAATCATCTAAAGAATATTACAATATATTAAAATTTATAGATAGTCTAATAGATACTTTAGACGGAATGCAAAAAGAAACAGATAATGAACTTCTAAAAGATATACAAAAAATAAGTACAGAAATATTGCCAAAGTTAAGTAATAATCCTAAAAAACAAGAAGAATTTAAACAAAGAATTTTTGAGGAATTAAGAAATGATAGAGATAAAGTAAAATCATACTTAGAATATATGAATACATTAAGTAAAGAAATTACTCTAAGAACTTCTAAAAATTTGGGATTCAAAACATTAAAAGAATATGAAACAAATTTCAGAATAAGACTACATCCAATACTAGAAAGTATACGTAATACTTCATTAGAAGAAGAAAAACTGGCTCTAATCGATAATAAAAATAAATTGCTAAAAGAATTAAGCGGTGGAAAGTTAGATAGAGACTTAGTAAATTTCGAACTTTATAGAATACTAGAATCACTCTATAGAAATGACTTTCAAGAAAGCAGAATAATAAACGTTTTATTAAATGAAATAAACTCTCTAGTAAAAGAATTAAGAAGTTATAGTGTAAGACCAGAACCGGCATTTAGTATTAATATACCAAGTGATAACATTGAAGATATAGTTAATACACTAAATGTTATTATAATAAATCTACATAAAATGATATTAACAACTAAAGAATCACAAGAAAAACATATAAGACTAAGTAAATATAAAATAAGTATTTAGATCGTAAAAAGAGTTAAATATTCAAAGACACTTAAATGTGTCTTTTTTTCTTGCATATTTTCATCATTAATGTAATAATAAAGTTACAGGTAGGGAGGAATATTTTGTGGATGAATATAATCGTCTATTAGGTAGATTAAATTCATTTCTAAGTTATGAAGAAGTAATCAATAACGAAGAAGTAATATCTGCATATGATTACATTAATCTTCTAAGAAAAGAATATAATAAATCTAAAAAAGTAAGTGTAAGTGAAGAATTAGTAAGCAGAATTGATAGAGGATATGAACTAATTCAAAAAAGACATAATAGAAAGGAAAAATATACTAAAGAAGTAGAATATATTGAATCTATAGAAGTATTTACTGGCTCTAAAGTTTCTAGAATAAGAGTAGTTACTTCATCAGGTGAAACATATATATGCAGGTATAATGATACTAAAGAGATATTTATGACTGGACATAAGTTAAATCAAGAATTTATATCTAAGTACTTAAAAGAACTGAATAGATTATTTGATGCTTCAGAAACATATTTACAATGTCATAAAGATGAGTTTACAGATTCATATTCTGGAGTAGTACATTCTAATCATAGTGATGGTACTGTTAGTGTAGATATCATTTATGATAGTGAAGAAGGAGTTCATTATGATATTAAACTAGAAGGTGATACAGAAGATACTCTAAATAAAGAATGGTTAATTCGTAAGTCACTTAAAGATATAGTAAATGAGAATGAAAAAGGTATTTTAAAAAGAATACCAGTTAATGTTAGAGACTTACCACCACTAGGTTTAAAAGTAACTGAAAGATATACTCATGCATATAGACAAATGAATCTTAATAAAAAAATGATAACAGAATAAAAAAGTAAAAAATAAGATAAATAAACTTTTATTTATCTTTTAATTTATGTATAATACTTATGAGGAGAAAAACTAGTATGAAGAAAATAACATTATATCCAGCTGACATATACCAAGTAGTTGATAAAAGTTTATTAAATGAACACGATAGACTTATTTTAAATATGCTTTATATGCCTATTATTGGATATACTGCGGTTACTTTATACTTAAAACTTCAAACTGAAACTAAGAATACTTTTATATCAAGTGAACTTACTCATCATCATTTAATGACTAGTATGACTTTATCACTTGATAATATCAAAGAAGCACGACTTCGTTTAGAAGGAATAGGTCTTTTAAAAACATATTATCATGAAGGAGAAGTAGGAAGTTATGTTTATGAACTTTATAGTCCAGTATCAGCTTCTGAATTCTTTAGTCATCCTATATTTAATGTGGTTTTATATAATAATGTTGGTAAAAATGAATATAATAGACTTTATGATTATTTTAAACTTCCACATATGTCATTAAGAGATTATGAAGATATAACTGTTTCATTTGATTCAGTATTTAAAAGTAGAAATTATACTGCATTAGAAGTAGATTCTGGTGAAGTAGTATCTAAAAATAAATTAATGCTTAAGTTTGAATTAGATTATGACTTTGATTTAATGGTATCTAGTCTTCCTAAAGAAATGTTTAATGAAAAATGTCTAAATAAAAGTACTAAAGAATTAATAACAAACTTATCTTTTCTTTATGAAGTAGATCCAGTAAACATGGCAGACTTAGTAAGAGCAAGTCTAAATGAAAAAGGTAATATTGATAAGGAAGAACTAAGAAAAAACGTAAGAAAGTACTATCAGTTTAATAACGATAATCGCCTTCCAAGTTTATTATTTAAGAGTCAACCAGAATATTTAAAGAGTGCTAGCGGAGACAATAGTAAGAAAGGTAGAATAATAAAAGTATTTGAAAGTCATTCACCTTATGAGTTCTTAAAAGCAAAATATAAAGGTGCAAAACCTACTGATAGAGATATGAAAATACTAGAAACATTATTAATAGATTTAAATCTAAATCCAGGAGTAGTAAATGTTTTAATAGATTACACTCTTAAAACAAACAATAACAAACTAGTAAAAAACTACGTAGAAACTATTGCAGGTCAGTGGAAGAGAAGTGGGGTAGAAACTGCCGAAGAAGCTATGAATTTAGCTGAAAAAGAACATAAAAAGAAATATAAGAAAGATGATAAACCAAAGAGCAAAGTAATGCCAAGTTGGTTCAATGAAAAAATAGAATCAGAAACATCTGATACAGAAAGTGATACAGAATTTAAGAATTTTATAGAGGAGTTTAGAAAATGATAAAAGGAAGTAATTTTGTAAGAAAAGGTAAAAAGGCTATACAAGACGATCTAAGACGTGAATTTGTTCTTGCTAGTAAAGATGAAACATTTACTAAACTTTGTGCAAGACTTAAATGTGATGAAGAACTACTTATGAAGTATACTTCTAAATTAGAAACAACTGTATGTGAACTTAAAAATTGTTCTAAATGTAAAGGCATAGATAAATGTAAAAATGAAATAGAAGGACACGTATACTATCCAGTAGTACAAAAAAATTACATAGATTTTACTTATAAACCTTGTAAGTACTTTAAAGAAAGTAAAGTAAACAACACAACAACATTCTTTGAGACACCTAAAGTACTAATGAATGCATCTCTTAGTGACTTAATAACTGAAAAAGAAAGAAATAGTATACTTAAATACATAAAAGATTTCTTAAAGAAAAAAATGAATAATGAACCAGTAAAAGGCTTATATTTAAGTGGTTCATTTGGTAGTGGTAAATCATACATACTAAGTGCTTTATTAAATGAACTATCTAATAAAGGATTTAGAACAGTAAATGTATATTATCCAACACTACTAAAAAGATTAAAAGCATCATTTAATGAATACAATTACGACGATGTACTAGATGAAATAATGACTAGTGATGTACTTTTAATAGATGATATAGGTGCTGAAAATAATAGTTCATGGGCAAGAGATGAAGTACTAGGAACAATATTACAATATAGAATGGATAATAACTTAACAACATTCTTTACATCAAACTATAACATCAATGAACTAGAAACATTCCTAGCAGAAACACCTAAAGGAATAGATGAAATAAAAGCAAGAAGAATCATAGAGAGAATAAAATATTTAACAATAGAAGAAAATTTAATAAGTGAAAATAAAAGAAATAAAAAGGCTTAATGTTGACACAAAACTATCAATATTGACAAAAATGATTTTTTTTGATATAATATGTGCATTATTAAGGGGGAATATAGAATGGAAAACTTAATTTTAGCATTCATTATAGCTCAATTAATTTCAACTGCCTATGGTTTAGCAGTAATTGGTTCAGTAAGACCAATAATTGAAAAGAAACTTAAAGACGAAGGTTATGTCTTAAAAAATAAAAATAGTATGTATAAGTTTAACGAGAATTTAGGAAAATTCTTTAGAGGATTTATACCTGGTTATTATGCAGTAAAAGCAATACTTTTAGTACAAGGAAAAGATCCAATTGATAGAGCAGTACAAAAAGAAATAGAAAATGGTGAATACATTACTCGTGAAGAAAGAGAAGCAATCAGACAAAGAGAAGAATTCTTAAAAACAGCTTCATTATCAAAACCAATCGAACCACAAATCATATTTGAAAAACCAGAAAAATACGTTGCTCGTAAAAACGATTACACATTATATGACACATATGAAACACCAGTTGAATATATTACTCGTGAAACAACTAAAGATGAAACGTTAGATATCACTCCTTATACAGGAGTTGTAAAAGAAGTGCCTAAAGTAATTGAAAAAGAAGTAACTAAAAATGATATAGCAAAAGCAATAGCTGAATTAGATGCATACGAATTACAAGCCTTAGGAGAAAAAGTAGAAGCATTAGCTGAAATTAAACAAAGAAATAAAAGTTTAAAATTAAAAGATGTTGCTTAAGTGAAAAATTTGTGTTAACATTAACTTATAAATTAATTAATTGGATAAGACTATTAAAACCTATTATTGAAGAGAATTAGTGGAAGGTGCAAACTAATATAATAATTTAATAGTTACTACCAATTGTATGAGGTTAATAGCCTACGAGTGGTTTTCGTTACAAAACTATAACAAGTTAAATAAAGGGATGGTACCGTCTTATATAGACTCCTTACTATCTCTTTTTTTGTTTTATAAGGGAGGATTAATATGAAATATGAAACAATAACTTTATCAAAGTTCTTATCAAGAACATTAGGACTAGAAGGCAGTGATTTGAAAAGGATAACCCATCTAGATGCAAAAACACTATTTCCAGATTTAAAAAGAAGTACGTTTGAGCACGTAGAAAAGTGTCCTGAAGAAATACTAACTGGAAAGATAATGATGGTAAGCGATGGTAAAACAATTGTTCCGTATTACGTTCCGACACTTAAAACAGAATTCGAAATACAAGAAGTAAAAATAGAATATGATGAGGTAGAAGAAATAGTAGATAAAAAATATGATTATGCAGCCATGACAATCTATGAACTAAAACAACTACTTAATAGAAAATTCAACAGCTACAAGAATAGTAGAGAAGCAAGAAAAGAACTAGAAAAAAGAGGAGTAGTTCTCACAAAAAAATACAATAGAAACGAAGTAAAAAGAATGAAAGAAGATGAAGTAAATGAAAGAAATTAAAAACGACGAAAGATTAAATATGTTAAACCATAGTTGTGCTCACCTTTTGGCACATGCAGTAAAACATATATATCCACAAGCAAAATTTTGGGTAGGACCAGTAATTAACGAAGGATTCTATTATGATATAGACCTTGGTGATGTATCTCTAACAGATGAAGACCTACCAAAAATTGAAAAAGAAATGAAAAAGATTTCTAAAGATAATAAATTAATCAAAAGAATAGAATTATCTAAAGAAGAAGCACTAGAAATATTTAAAGACGATCCATATAAAATAGACTTAATCAGTAGAATGGATGAACATGAACAAGTAATATCAGCATATAAACAAGAAGATTTTATAGATTTGTGTAGAGGTCCACATGTAAACTCAACTAAAGAAATTAAATACTTTAAGTTATTAAAAGTTAGTGGAGCATACTGGAAAGGTGACTCTAAAAATAAAATGCTTCAAAGAGTATATGGTATTTGTTTTGAAAACGAAGAAGATTTAAATGAACATCTAGCATACTTAGAAGATTGCAAAAATAGAGATCACAGAAAAATAGGAAAAGAAATGGAACTATTTATGTCAGATGACTTAGTTGGTCGCGGACTTCCAATGTACTTACCAAACGGATACATTATTTGGCAAGAACTTGAAAACTATATAAAAGAAAAAGAAAGAAAATTAGGATATTTACACGTACTTACTCCATGTGTTGGAACAGTTGACTTATATAAAACTTCAGGACATTGGGATCACTATAAAGAAAATATGTTCCCAGCTATGCAAGTAGATGAAGAATCATTTGTATTAAGGCCAATGAACTGTCCACATCATATGATGATTTATTCAAATAAATTACATTCATACAAAGATTTACCAATTAGAATAGGTGAAATAGCACATGACTTTAGATATGAAGCTTCAGGTGCAGTAAAAGGTATTGAAAGAGGAAGACACTTCTGTCAAAACGATGCTCACTTATTCGTAACACCAGAACAAATTAAATCAGAATTTAAAAGCGTAGTAGATTTAATATTCGATGTATATAAAGATTTTAATATTACAGATTATAGATGTGTTTTATCACTAAGAGATCCAGAAGATAAAGAAAAATATCATCCAGATGATGAAATGTGGAATAAAGCAGAAAACGAACTTCGTGAAGTATTAAACGAACTTGGTATTGAATATACTGAAGAAATAGGTGAAGCAGCATTCTACGGACCTAAATTAGATGTTAATGTTCGTCCAGCAGTTGGAAATGAATACACACTATCTACTTGTCAATTAGACTTCTGTTTGCCAGCTAAATTTGATTTAAAATACGTAGATAAAAATGGAGAAAAGAAAACACCAGTAGTACTTCATAGAGCTATATTAGGTTCACTTGATAGATTTATGGCATACATCCTAGAAGAAACAAAAGGTGCTCTTCCATTATGGTTAGCTCCAGTTCAAGCAAACATAATTCCTGTTAATATGGAATATCATCTAGAATACAGTAAGAAAATACTAGATATATTAGAAAAAGAAAATATTAGAGTTAAACTAGACGATAGAGATGAAAAACTAAACTACAAAATGAGAGAAAGCGTTATTTCAAAAGTTCCATATACACTAATACTAGGAGACAAAGAAAGAGATGCTGAAACTATAAGTTATCGTCTTCGTGGTTCTAATGAAACACATACATTAAAAATAGATGAATTCATAGAAAAACTTAATAATGAAATTAAAAATAAAGAGTAGAAATACTCTTTTTATTATGCTATCATACATTTCAAGGAAAGAAATATGAGAAAAATAGAATTTAAAGAATTAATAGAAATTTTTATTACATGGACCATACCATCAATAGGTGTAGAAAAAGAAATACCAAGAATAAACTTTATTTTTAATAGTGAAGGTATAGAACTAATAAATAGTGTCAGTAAAAACCCATTTATATTAAAAAACTCCTGGACTCCATCTATAGCAAAAGAAGATATAGAAAAACTAAAAAATTTAAATAAATCAAACTATCCAAATATTGAAATAGATAATCCAATAGAATTCTTTAAATTACTTACTGATATAGTAAACTCTCAAATAAAACTATACACGTCTCATAATATACACGTTAGTGAAAGAAATGTATGTATAAACGTACTACTAAGAATATGGCTTAGAATGGATAAAAAAGATTTTAAAGATATAAATAGTTTTCTAAAGAAAGAACTAGACTTTCTAAATGATAACACATTAGACAAATACAATAATAGAGAAATAGATAACTATGAAGGATATAAAGTAACATCATTAATTAATGTAAACGAAACATGGGATGAAACAAGTAAAAGTATTTATTTCATACTAGGTGATAAAGATTCATCGCACACAGTATCACACATAAACTATGCTATTAGAGAAGAAGATAATGAAAAAGTATGTTACATATATGCAGTACAATCTGATTTAGTAAAAACAACTAATAAAAAAATAGAAAGAAAACTCTATAAACTTAATAAAGGAGTAAAGATACAAGATGTTCATCCAAATCAATTATTCCCTTTAATAGAACTAATAAATCTCTTAAAATTAGAAGGCATAACTACTGTAAAAGTACCAACTAACCAAGAATTAAATTATGAATATCACGAAATATTAAGTAGAAGAGAAGAGGAAAGATTCCAACTAAGATGGCCAAAATCACTTATAAATAAAATACTATTAAGTAACTCTCAAGAAACAGAATATCAAAGAAAACTATATTTACTAGATAAAACATTCTATGAACACACAGTAGGTAAATCTTCAAAAATAAGAGAACTTAAAACTACTAAGTTATTTGCACTACTAAAAAGATTATCTTTTCACATACCAAATTTTCAATTATCAGGAACAGATAAAACTAATAATGAAATATTAATATATAATTTATCAAAATAAACCATTTTTAAGACCTATAAGAAACAAAAAATAAAAAGACAACTAACTAATCATAAAACATTAAAAACCTCTTAAACAACTTTTATTTGACTTTTTTCAAAAAATATGCTATAATCTATATACAAATCATTAAGGGGGGTTTTGATGATTATGAAAGGTAGATTTATTTTAGATTATTTAGATGAGAACAATTTCAAAAAACTAGAAAGAAGTTTAAAGAAATACAACATGGTTGCTTATAAGAAATTAATGTTTGATTTTTATCCTAAATTAAGAAGTGGTGAATTCGTTGGAGAATTAGTTTCAATTAATAAACATGAACAAACTGAAACTTATGATTTAAGATTACCAACTGACTCATTATTCGTAAAAGTATATGGTGAAGTTAAATTAAACTATACTGTATATAAAAATAATAATATTGTTATGTTAAACAATTTAGAACCAAAAGATATATTATTAGATGGTCATAAATCAGAATTAACAGCTTATAAAGGTATAATGATTTCTAAAGCAAACGCACAAAAAGAAATGTTCAAAATCGATTTATTATGTAGATTAGAAGGAAGAGAGTAGTCCTTCTTTTTTATTTATTAAAAAAGAAATAGCTATTTGCTAGCTATTTCTTTATATTTGTTTTCAAGTACATAAATATCTTTACTACTCATAAATAGAAGTACTGCATTAGTATCTTTATATGGAAGTAATTTATCCACTTCTTCAAGTGATATATATTCACCATTCTTAAGATCTTTAATTATATCCATACAAGACACACCATCGTATCCAAGTTCTTTTCTATCTTCTCCTATATCAAGTACAAATGCTTTATCAGCAAGATTTAATGCATCAGCAAACTCTTTATGGAAGTATTGAACTCTTGATCTAGTATGAGCTTTAAATAGAGCAACTATCTCTCTATCAGGATATTTCTTACGTGCTGCTTCTATTGTAACTTTAACTTCAGTTGGGTGATGAGCATAGTCATCTATTAATATATTATTTCTAAACTTTTCTTCAATAAATCTTCTTTTTGCATGCTCAATTATGCTTACTTGCTTTCTGACTACATCTTTAGGAAGATTTTCAAGATAACATACTGTTATAACACCTAAAACATTTAATAAAAGATGATCTCCTACAAAAGGGAAGGTATATGTATCATATAATTTTCCTTTGATGTACACGTCTGCCTTAGTAGTATTTTCATCATGTGTTACATTTTTTACTACAACATCATTATCTTCATTAAATCCATAGTAATATACTGGCTTATCAGTTTTAATCTTTCTATTGTTAGCATCATCTCCGCACATTATAACAGCTTTACGAGTCTTACTTACAAATTCATTAAATGCATTCATAACATCATCTAAATCTTTATAATAATCTGTGTGATCTAGTTCTATATTAGTAACAATAGTATAGTATGGATTATAAGCTAAAAAGTGTCTTTTATATTCACATGCTTCTAGTGCAAAATATTCGTTTCCTTTTTTAGCATATCCAGTTCCATCTCCTATAAGATAGTTAACTCCAAATGGTTCTAAAACAGTTTTCATCATAGTAGTAGTTGTAGTCTTACCATGACAACCACATACAGCAACTAATTTAGTATCATTAGTTATTTCAGCTATCATTTCTTGATATGTAAATATTTTAAGACCAAGTTCATGAGCCTTTTTAACTTCAGGATGTTCATCATTAAATGCATTTCCTTGAACAATAATCATGTCTTTAGTAATCATATCTGGATTAAATTCATGAAAAGGAATACCTTTTTCAATAAGACCAGCTTCAGTAAAAAAATGATCAGGTTTATCACTTCCAGTAACTTTATATCCTAAATCATGCATTATCTGAGCAAGAGAACTCATTCCACTTCCTTTAATTCCAATAAAATAATAAATCATTTAAAATCACCTACATTAAATTATACTATAATTAACAATTAAAAAGAATAATACTTTACATAGTTTACACTTTTTAAAAAATGCGTGACTTTTAAGTAATAATGTGCTATAATATGCATCGACTTAAAAAGAGGGGGATTATATATGAATAAAAGTTTAATGCCAACAGTAAATGCATATGTTAGTCATTCTGTAAATTTAAATAATGCAGAAACAGAATTAATGCAAATAGAAAGACAATTACTAGAAGCTAAAAAATCAAGAATATTTGCATACAATAAAGGAGAAAGTACTAAATTAAAAAGTTTAGATGAAACTATTAAAGGTTTAACTATTAAGAAAGCTGAACAAACTAAATTATTTGAAGAGTCTTGTAGAAGTCAATTCTATATGTACAGTACTTATATTAATGCATCAGCATCATCTACTATAGGTGAAATATCTGATTTAATTAAAGAAATAAGTTCAAAAATAAACGCAATTAATTTAGAAAGTCAAACTCTTGAAAAAAGAAAAGCACAATTACTTGGTTTAGCAAATTCTTCAGAAGATAGTGAAACTACTAAAAAATGTAGAGAATTAAGTGCTAAATGTCATTCTATGTTAGTAGATTTAACTATGAGAGAAACAATATATATTAAAGTTAAAAATGATGTTACTGAAGTATTAAAGAAGAAACAAGAAGAATCAACACCACAAATGAGATAAAATTGACTTTAAATTTTAATATTGCAACCGCAATTAGAATTTTAACACTTTTAAGATTAAGTGTCATTTTTACTTTAAAAAAGTAAAACATAAAAGGCAGAACAATAGTTCTGCTTTTTATGTATAATCATTAAAAAAATCTATCTAATATTTAATTTATAACCTTCATTTTTATAAATCACATTATCATTTTTTCAGAGGGTTCAGCACTCTCATTCATTTCATATTCATCTATATTATCAACATTAATTTCTTTCATTCTTCTTTTGTAAATCATTTTACGAAATTGTTGTTCTAAAGTTTGTTGTCTTTCAGGCTCTAATTCATCATTTACAAATTTACAAACATATACTTCTGTTACACAAGTAAAAATTTAAAAATAATTTTTCTTTTAACATAATTCTTGTACTGCGGTTGTACTGCGAAATATATGAAAAATACGAAAAATATAATAAAAAGCAGTACAAAAGTGTATCAAAAAAGCCCTTATTTTGGGGCTTTTGTGTTCTTTAATGGTGCAGGTGAAGGGACTTGAACCCCCATGGATTGCTCCGCTAGATCCTAAGTCTAGTGCGTCTGCCAATTTCGCCACACCTGCAACAAGTGGTGGACCTCGTAGGACTCGAACCTACAACCGCCCGGTTATGAGCCGGATGCTCTAACCAATTGAGCTAGAGGTCCACGACTACTTAATAATAGCATAAAAGATTTTCAATTTCAATAACTTTTTTAAAAAATAGTTTAAAATTCTATTTTTTGTGTTATATTATATATATATAAATAGCATAAAAAGAGGTAAATTATGATAATTTTAAACTACAAAAATCAATTATATAAATATTTTCTATATATTTCAGTACTTCTAGTGTCATTATTCATTATAGTAAATGTGTTTTATAAAGAGCCAGTAAAAGTTAGTAAAGAAGTAAAAACATCTCTAATAGAATACACAGATGAAGTAACAGAAATAAATGTAGAATATCCAAGATTCAAAGATGACACAATAAATAAAATAACAACCGATATTCTCTATGACTATATAAAAGAGTTTAAAAAATTTACAACAATAAAAAAATCACTCATAATGAGTTATAAATTATACTATTTTGAAGACTATGTAAATATAACATTTAACATAGAAAATACTATTGATAAAGCAAAAAATAAAAATATATTAATAAATCTAAAAAATAAAGAACTATCATATATAACTAATCTATATGATAAAGATTATCTAGAGCAAGAAATAAATGAACTAGTTTATTATAAATACTCTTCAGACATTTATGATAAAATAAAAGAAACAAATATTAATAATAACACTTATATATTAGATAAAGATAAAATAGAAGTATATTTTAATAATATTAATTTTAAAGATTTAGATTATATTCCATACGTAACAATTTCTCTTACAGAAGATGTATATGTAGAAGATGGTACTGAAAATCAAAATAAAAAATATATAGCATTCACTTTTGACGATGGCCCAAGTAAATATACTAAAGAATTAATTAAAACATTAGAACTAAATAATTCATCAGCTACATTCTTTATGTTAGGAAATAGAATGAAATATAATGAAGATATTGTAAAAGAAGTATATAATTCAAATAGTGAAGTAGCATCTCATACATATTCACATAAGAATTTAAATAAACTTTCTTCAAAAGATATATTAAGTGAGATAAATTCTCCTGTAATTGCATTTAATGAAATAACAGGTGGAGACATTAAATATTTACGTCCACCATATGGAAACTACAATGATATTGTAAAATCTACAAATTATCCAATTATATTATGGAATATTGATCCAAAAGACTGGTTAGTTAAAGATAGTAGTAAAGTTTATAACTCGGTATTAAAACATGCTTGTGATGGATGCATAGTATTAATGCATGATATTTATCCAACAACAATCGAAGCAGTAAAAATGTTAATTCCAAAGCTAAATAGTATGGGTTATGAAGTAGTAAGTGTCTCAAATTTAGCTAAATATAAGAATTATGAAATAAAAAATAGTGAAATTATTAGAAAAATAAAATAAAATACTTTTATTTTTAAAAATAGTATGCTATAATGAGTAACGTTGAACGGAATTGTTCAACTTATTATGGACCGCTAGCTCAGCTGGTAGAGCAATCGACTCTTAATCGATGGGTCTAGGGTTCGAATCCCTAGCGGTCCACCATAATAGTAAATTAAGTCCTAACTAAAGGACTTTTTATTTTGCAAAAAATATAATATAATTATAATGGTGATAATATGATATTTATATGTATAGCAATATTCTTACTGGCGCTTACAATTATTCTAATAAAGAAACTTAAAAAATCTAAAAAGAAACTAATCATTATAATTCTTCTTTCAATTTTAACAATAATATTCAGTGTTTTAGGATACATAAAAGAAACTAAAAACGAAGATTGCTGTGAGTGTAGAGACTGCAAAGAATGCGATATATGTTGTAGTTGTAAATATCCTTACTATTATAAAAGATAAATATAATCTACCACTTACTGAATATCAAATATAATATAGTGGGTGAACAAAAGTGATACTAAAGAAAATATATAATTATAACAAAAATATAATAAAAAATATAAAAGATAAACTAAAATAAAAAGAAGTCACAAGACTTCTTTTAACTTGCAAGAGCAGTTATAGCAACAGTAAATAAACTTCCTACCATTACTATAAGCATAATCCATGCAACTATTTTTTTACCTATTTCTGATTTATTTTTCTTCTTTGCCATATTAATACCTCATTAAAATTATAATATAAAAGTAATAAAAAATAAAGAAGTAAATATAATTTAATATGAAAATAATAAAAAGTAAGATATTTAAAATATTAGTAGTATCTCTAGTAATAGGTTTTGTTATAGGTATAATTAATTTTATATTTATGGATAAAAAAGAAATAACATCTAGTATTATAAATTATATGACTCTAATAAAAAACAATGATTTTAATCATATAAATGGTTTAATATCATCAATAACATCTAACTTAAAATATAGTAGTATTATCTGGATATCAGGTATTATATTCTTTTGTTCAGTACTTATTCCGTTAATAATCATTTATAGAGGCATTTCACTTAGTTTAACAATATGTACTATAATTTATACTTATAAACTAAAAGGCATCTTATATGCCTTAATAATAGTATTTCCTAGTGTGTTAAACGAAGTAATTCTTTTATTTTTAAGCTATTATAGTATAAGTTTTAGTATAAAGTGTTTTAACACTATCAAGAACAACAAAGATATAAATTTAAGACTATTCATTAAAAACTATTTCTATATATTTATAATTCTATCTATATTCCTTATAATAAGTAGTTTGCTTGAGATATATTTATGTTCAAATATCATTAAATTTGTAGTATAATATTGATATCGAAAGGGATGTATATTTATGAAAGTAGTAGTAGGAATAAGTGGAGGAGTAGACTCAGCAGTATCAGCTTTATTATTAAAGCAAGAAGGATACGAAGTAGTAGGCCTATTTATGAAAAACTGGGACTCTAATATTAATAATGATAAAGAAGGTATAACAGATGGAGTATGTCCTCAAGAATTGGATTATAGAGATGCTAAAGCTGTATGTGATGAACTTTGTATACCACTTTATAGAGTAGATTTTATTAAAGAATACTGGGATGATGTATTTAAATACTTTTTAGATGAACTTGAAAAAGGTAGAACTCCAAATCCTGATATTATGTGTAATAAATATATAAAATTTGATTTATTCAAAAAAGAAGCTAAAAAACTAGGTGCTGATAAAATAGCAACTGGTCACTATGCACGTATTAAAGGAAATAGACTCTTAAGAGGAGTAGATAATAATAAAGATCAAACATACTTCTTAAGTCAAGTATCTCCAGAACAATTAAAAGATGTATTATTTCCAATAGGCCATTTAACTAAACCAGAAGTACGTGAACTAGCAAAAGAATATAATCTTCCAGTCGCAGATAAAAAGGATTCAACAGGTATATGTTTCATCGGAGAACGTCATTATCAACAATTTGTTTCTAACTATTTAAAGGGTAAAGATGGAGACATAATAGACGTAGAAACAGGTAAAAAAGTTGGTACTCATCATGGACTTATGAATTATACAATAGGTCAAAGACGTAATGTAGGGCTTTCAGGAGACCAAGAAAGACATTATGTATGTGGTAAAGACTCTAAAACAAATACTCTATATATTGCATACGGAAGTGATTCAAAATATCTTTTATCAGATGAAGCCTTAATAGAAGACATAAACTTTATATCAGATAAACATCCAACATTTGCAACAGCTAAATTTAGATATAGAAGTGAAGATATTCCAGTAACAATAGAATATCTAGATAATAATCAAATAAGAGTTAAATACGTAGATGGTAAAGCAGTAACGCCAGGACAAGCATGTGTTATATATTTAGGAGAACAATGCTTAATGGGTGGTATTATTAAACAAGTATTCAAAGATGGAAAAGATATTTGGTACTTAAAATAATGATAAGAAAAACATATGAATTAATAAACTTAAAAAAACTAGAAAACAATATAAGAACAATAGTTAATTCATCTAATAATTATAAATATCATATTGCAGTAGTAAAAGCAAACTGCTACGGACTTGGCATTAAATGTGTAAAAAGTATATTGCTAGGTGGTGCAAACTATCTAGCAGTTTCTTCATTAGAAGAAGCATTAAAAATAAGAAAAATAACAAATACTAGAATACTTGTATTAGAACCAATAGATATAAAATATATAGATAAAGCCCATCAAAATAATATAACACTTACTATATCATCACTAGATTATTTAGAAAAAATTAAAGATAAATGCTTTACTTGTCATTTGAAAATAAATACTGGTATGAATAGATTAGGTATTAACAACAAAGAAGAATTAAATGAAGTATATAAAATAATAAAAAACTCAAATATAACTATAGAAGGAATATATACTCATATATATAAAAGTAGTGATAAAGCACTTACTGAAAAACAATTTAAAAGATTTGAGAATATTACAAAAGATATAGATCTAAATGAATTTGAAATAGTACATATTCCAAATAGTGAAACAATAACTAATTATAAAAAGAAAGACTATGTAAATGGATGCAGAATGGGTATTATAATGTATGGTTTTAGTAATAATCTAAACTTAGAATCAGTATTTACTTTAAAATCAAGAATCATCGAGATAAAGCATATTAAAAAAGATGATACGGTTGGATACGATGGAAACTACAAAGCAACAAAAGATGAACTAATAGGAATAATACCTATCGGTTATGCAGATGGAATAATAAGAAAAAATACTGGAAGATATGTATATATAAATAATAAACAATATCAAATAGTGGGTAATATATGTATGGATATGTTATTTGTTTTAATAGATGAAAATGTAAAACTAAATGACGAAGTACTAATTATAAAAGATAATAATCATATAAATGAAATAGCTAATCACTTAGACACAATTAATTACGAAGTAATGTGTAGTATTAGTAATAGAGTTAATAGGAAGTACACTAATAAATAGATTTGCTTTTTATCAAATAAGAAATACTTATTTGAGTATTTCTTTTATTATGTTAAAATAAATATAAGGAGAGCATAAATATGAACAAAGTAATAATAATAGGTTGTGGAAATGTAGGTATGAGTTATGCATTTTCATTACTAAATCAAAATACTAATGTAAATGAGTTAGTACTAATTGATATAAATAAAGATAGAATAGTCGGAGAAGCAATGGATTTAAATCATTGCCTAGCATTTAGCCCATCTAAAATAGATATTAGAGTAGGTGACTATACTGACTGTAAGGATGCCAAACTAATCGTAATCGCCGCAGGTGCTAATCAAAACCCAGGTGAAACAAGAATGGATTTAATAAATAAGAATTCTAAAATATTTAAATCAATCATAACAGATGTAATGAATAATGGTTTCAAAGGTTATTTCTTAGTCGCAACTAATCCACTTGATATAATGACATACATCACATATAAATATTCAGGTATGAAACCAAATAAAGTAATAGGTTCAGGTACAAGTCTAGATACAGCAAGATTAAGATATATAATTGGTGAAAAAGTAAATATTAATCCTAAGAGTATACATACATATGTTATTGGTGAACATGGAGATTCGGAATTTGTTTTATGGAGTTCAGCACTAATAGGTAGTGAAAAAATAGATAAATATCTTACATTTGATGAAATGAATAAAATAGAAGATGACGTAAGAAACGCTGCCTACGAAATAATAGATAGAAAAGGTGCTACATACTATGGAATAGCTATGTGTCTTACAAGAATAACAAATGCAATATTAAATAATGAAAACACAATTATAACAGTATCAAGCTATGATGAAGAAAATGATATTTATTTTAGTACACCAAGTGTTATAAACAAAGATGGTGCTATTAAAAAAATGAAAGTAGAACTTAATAAAACAGAACAAGACAAACTTGATAATTCAATAAATGTAATAAAAGATGCTATCAAAAAGATAGAATAAAGTACTAGAAATAGTACTTTTTATTTATAAAATAAATGTAAAATAACTTTTAATTAAGATAAAATATGTTATAATCTTTATAGAATATATATAATAGAAGAGGTAATATATGAATGAAAATGAAATATTAGAAGAAAATAGAATAAGAAATAAACCGTTAGATGATTTCACACCTAACCTTAGTAATGAAGAATTTTCTGAAATAAAATTAGAAGGAACTGTATCAAAAGATGAAAAAATAATTAATCCAAGATATGATTACTCAAATATAATTCCAAATAAAGAATATGTCAAAGTACTAACTCAATATTGTTTCGCAGTATATAATCAATTATTAAAAATGTTTGATGAAGATCAAAAGAAAAATGAAAGATTAAAATCAGAATATAAGAATTTTGAATATTTAAAACATTATTCAACTGGAATAGAAATATCTGTTAAAGAAAGAGCTAAAGAAGGTCAATATATTGGTTCATCATATGATTTTAATGACTATAAATCTTTTATAGATTATATTGATAGAAAGCCTACACTTACATCTTTAAAAATAGAATTAAATCTTTCATTTAAAAGAGGTGGAGAATATAAAAACACAGAATATACTAATGTATTTATTATATCATTTGAACCATATAATATAATATTCTCAAGAAAATCTAATCATGAAGATAAAAATATGGATCAAATAGAACAATATATTAAATCAGTATTAGATAAATTTAGTACTGTGGATACTATATTCTACAGTAAATAACGGAGGTAACAATGTATTACGATACAATTAAATGTGAAAACAAAATTATAACAAGCGAAGCTTTAATGGAAATAATTCAAACTATGAATGAAACATTAAAGAAATATGAAAGAATCGGAGATCAAGAAAAATTACAAAATCAAATGTTAGAAACAAAGTATCAAGCATATACTTATAAATATGGTACAAGTAAATTAACATTTGATGTAAATTTTAATGATAATACTGATATACATATAGATAGATATGAGGCATTCTCAGGTATTTATTATAGTAGACTTACAGAAATAAAAAGTATTAATGTTCATATGTATGCATTCTATGATACTAAAAAAGAAGGAGAACAATCTACTAGTTATAGTCAGTCAATAACAATGTATATAACTAATAAAAAGATGGATATATCTATAAATCTTAAAAGTGAAGATCCAAAGTTCGATAATGTTTACAATAAAATAAAAGAAAAGATATTAACTGCTCCTGAAAAGTATGATGAAACTATAAGAAATAAAAGTAAGATTATGAATACAGTTGCAATAGCTACAGGAACAATACCAGCTATCATAATAACATCAATATTTTTATTTGTTCCAGAAGTAAACAAAGTATTATTAAAAGGTATAGTTGTATATCCTCTAGTAGTAGCATTCTTAATGTACTTTATAGGTAGTATCATCGCAAATGCTAAACTAGATAAATATTATGACCCAATCATGCCAGATAAAAAGTATGCTGGTTATGATACTACAAATCATAAAAGTGTTTATAAAGATGATGTAGACCAATACATAAACACTAGTGATATTTTAATTGGAAACAAAGTAAATAATTTGACATATAGAGAAAAAATAAATGAAATATATAATAAATATAAAAAAAGAGTACTTCCAATGATTCTAGCAATAACAGGTATATCAATAATAGTATTAGTAGTCGGCCTACTAATTGAATTATAAAAGGAAAAGGAGTAAAAATGGAAAAAGATAAAACAAAAAATATAATTATAATAATTTTAGTAGTAATAATTATAGGATTAGTAGGTTATATTGTATATAATCAAAGAGATACAAAAAATAATAACTCACCAGAGATAAACAACAAAAACAATAATAATGAAAATAATAACAAAGACGATAAAAAAGAAGAAACAAATACAAAAGATGATAACGAAGTAATTGAAACAACAATAACTAAAGAAAAAGCTAATGAACAACTTTTAAATAGTATTGGTTCAGTATATTATGCATTAAACCTAACAAGTAATAAAGTAAACGAAAATGTATTTGATAGTGACTATGCTAAGTTATATCTTGCATATATGACAAGTATTAAAAAAGATGGATATATTTCTGAAGAATGTTATGACGGTGAAGAAGCAACAGGTTGTGCAGCAATAGATTTAAAGAAGTTTGAAAGTCATTACTATAATCTATATGGAGAAAAATTTGAAAACAATAAATATGAAAAACTAAATAAAGAAGGCTCATACATCGGATATAGAGATAATAAATTTTTTGGTTCATTTCCAACAGGACTTCAAGATGAAATAATTTTAAAAGCAACTAACATAATTGAAAAGAAAAAAACTATTGAAGTAGATGTAGATGTTCTAAATATAAATGAAGATAATGATTTATATAATAAATATTACGAAGCAAATGTATTAGAATATGATAGTAAATTAGTAGTTGCTAAATATAAATTAATTCTTGGTAAGAATGAAAATAAGACTCACAAGATTATATCTTTTATAAGAGTAAGTTAATTAAAGTATAAAAAATGAAACAAACTATTATACTTTAGTTGATTCATGTGATGGACTAGATGATAAGATTACAGCAAGTATATTAAGCAAAGATGAATAGACACAATAGAGAAGATTGTGTCTATTTATATATAGAAACAAATATTTATAGACTTTAATAATTAAAACTGATAAACTATTAATTAAGGGAAAATGTAGTTGTACTATACATAAACAAGGAGGTAAAATGGAAGAACAAAATAAAAAATATGTCTTAGGATTAGATATAGGCATATCATCAGTAGGATGGGGATTAATTGAGTTAAATGACAAAGATGAACCTTATAAAATAAAAGACACTGGTGTTAGAATATTTAGTCCTGGAGAAAATGTAAAAACAGGCGAAAGCAAAAACATTGCAAGAAGAAGTAAAAGAGGTACAAGAAGAATTTTAAGAAGAAGAAAATTTAGAGTAAATAGGGTTAGACACCTATTATCAGAGTATAATTTCATTGAAAAATCAAACAAGACAGTTATTTCAGAAATTTATGATGACCTAAAAGAAAAATATAATAATATTATAGAAAACTATTATAAAAATAAAGATGTTAATCCATTTGAATTAAGAAGTGAAGCATTAGATAGAAAATTAACAAATGAAGAATTATCTATTATATTAGTTCATTATGCAAAACATAGAGGTTATAAGTCAAATAGAGAAGAAGATAATGATGATAGTGGAAAAGTAAAAAGTTCAATAAAAGAAAATGAAAAGATAATGGCTGAAAAAAATTATAGAACTATATCAGAAATGTTTGCCTCAGATAGTAAATTTGATGATAGAATACATAATACTACTGGTGACTACAAAATGTCTGTAGATAGAGAGATGGTATTAAAAGACATCGAAACTGTACTTGATTCACAAATAAAATTTGGATTAATAGATAATAAATTTAAAGAAGAATACATTAAAATATGGTCAAGCCAAAGACATTATTCAAAAGGACCTGGTGGAGACTCAAAATATGGTGGAAATTTAATAGAAAGAATGACTGGTACATGTAAATATACAGGAAAACCAAGAGCACCAAAGCAAGCACCAAGTACTGAGATATTTAATGCATTAACACTAATGGTTAATTTAAGGTATAAAACAAACGAAAATTATGAAAAATTAACAGAAGAAGAAATAAATAAAATATTAGAACTAGCTTTAACTAAAGATTCAGTAACATACAAAAATATAAAAGAAATTTTAAATAAAGAAGCAATAACAATTAAAGGATTAGAATTAAGTAAAAAAGAATGGACTGATTGCTTAAATAGTTTTAAAACAAAAGTTCTTAAGTTAGAAAAAAATGATACAGTTGACTTAAATAATCTAACACAAGAAGAAAAAGAAAAATTTGAAAAAATCAAGCAAGATAAACTATTTTCAAAGAAATTCATAGAATTAAAAGCAACAAGTGCATTTAGAAAAGAGTTTTCAAGAGCATTTGGAAATGAAATCTGGAAAAAACTTTTAAATAATATTGAAGTACTAGATGAAATTGCAGTAATACTAACTAATTATAAAACTGAAGAAGATATAATAGAGCAAGTCGAAGAGAATGAAAATATTGATAATAATTATATAGAAAGTATTTTAAAATTGCCAAATCTAAAAGATCATAATAATTTATCATTAAATCTTATAAGACAATTAAATGAATTAATGAAAAAAGGTATGCTTTATAATGAGGCAATGGCAGAATTAGGATATAATTTTAGTGATTTAACAGAAGATAAAGAAAAATCAGATTTGTTAATACCAATTAATAAAGATAATGAAATTAATAATCAAAGAGTAATTAGATCGCTAGCCCAAGCAAGAAAAATAATTAACGCAATAATTAAAAAATATGGTATGCCATATAAAATAAATATTGAAACAGCAAGAGAACTTGCTAAAAGTCTTGATGAAAGAAAAAAGATACAAAAAAGCCAAGAAGAAAATAAAGAAAACAACGAAAAAATCAAAAAAGAATTATGTGAATTATTACCTAATAAGTTCCAAAATGAAAATAAAGTTTCATCATTCGATTTATTAAAATATAAATTATGGAAAGAACAACAAAATATATGTCCATATAGTTTAGAAAAGATAACAATAGAAGAACTATATGATAATGGAATAGTACAAGTAGATCATATATTGCCTTACTCAAGAACATTTGATGATTCTTACTTTAATAAAACACTAGTAAAGGCCAAAGAAAATCAAATTAAGGGAAATAGAACACCATATGAATGGTTTAAAAGTGATAAAGAAAAATGGGATAACTATCCATTGTATAAAGCATATATTAATAGTTTAAACATTCCAGATAAAAAGAAAGATAACTATTTGCTTACAAATCTAACTCAAGAAATAGAAAATGAAATGAGAAATCAAAATTTAAATGATACAAAATATATAACAAAGTATTTAACATCATTTTTAAAGGCATATTTAAATGTTCCACTAGTAGATAGTGTAAATGGTACAATAACATCAAAATTAAGAACAAGATGGGGTTTAAACAATATAACTCATAGTCTACAATCACCATCATATTATATTAAAGATGTAGATGAAAATAATGATATTAAAAAGAATAGAGAAAACCATTTACATCATGCAATGGATGCATGTATAATTGCTTGTACAAATAAATCAATAATTCAAAAAATAACTAATTACGAGAAATATAAAAGATACTTTGAAAATAAAGTAGATGTTTCAATAGAATCATTAATTAAAAATAACTATATATATAAAAATGAAGGAACAGATGACTATATAGATGAAGAAACCGGAGAAGTAATTAAAACCGAATCATTAGAAGAATACTATAAAGATTTAATTGACAATAACTATTTAATAAAAAATAATAAGAATAGATATACTGTATTATTCCCACAACCATACGAAGACTTTACAAATGAATTAAAAGCAAGAATATATGAAAGAGACAAGAGTCAACAAAAATTCATGTTAGAAGGATTACATACATATACAGAAGATGAAATAAAAGAAGTTACTCCTCTAATACCTGTATTTGCTAAAAATAAAGTAAAAGGTTCACTACATGGAGAAACATTATATGGTTATAAGAAAGAAAACGATAATGAATTTATAACTAAAAGAGTATCAGTTATTTCTAAGAGTTTTAAACACGATGATTTAGAAGATATTATAAATAAAGATAATGGTTCAAAAGAAGTATATGAAACTCTAAAAGAATGGTTATCAAATTATGATAATGGTGAAGAAGCATATAAAAATAATGGATATCCAAAAGACAAAACTGGAAAAATAATCAAAAAAGTTAAACTACAATTACCTTACGAAGGAAAAGGACATAATATTAGCAACAAAATAGTAGATAAAGAAAATATACAAAAAATACTTGTATTTAAAGATAAAGAAACAAATGCATTATATTTTTGTGGATTAGATAGATTTGATATACTTAATCTAAAGAAAAATAAAGATTATGAAATAACATTATGGAAATCAAGAGGTGAATCTTTGATAGAATCATACAACACTATGTGCAAAACTTATGAGCAAGTTTTAATATTATCAAAAAATGACTTTGTAGAAATTACGAAAAATGACAGTAGTAAAGGATATTGTTATATTACTGGATTTAGTGGAGGAAAATTAGAAATATCAAGCTATATAGGGGACAATTACGATATAGTTGGAAACAATAAATTATTTAGCAATTTTTATACAGGTGGACAATATCCAATTACTATAACAACAATTCAAAATATAGAAAAAATTAAATTAAATGCTTTAGGTAAAATAGAATAATGGGTTATAGACAAGTAGTTATTAAAAAATCGGATAAAATGAAGTTAAAAGATAACAACTTAGTTATAATCAATAATGAAAAGGAAAGAAAAGTACCCCTAGAAGATATAAATTTTATAATATTAGAAGACAATAGAACCATAATAACTGCAAGGTTATTATCAGAAATTAGTAAGTATTTTATATCACTAATAATATGCGATGAAAAATACGAACCTACATCTATAATGTTTGCATATAATAATCATTATAAGCAACTTGAATCATTTTCATTGCAACTAGGACTGAGTGATGAACTAAAAAGCAATTTATGGCAATCAATAGTTAAAAAGAAAATAACTAATGAAATTATAGCATTAGAAACAACAACACAAGATGAATTTGTAATTAATAAATTAAAGCAATTTAAAGATGAAGTAGAAGAAAATGATATAACAAACAGAGAAGGGCTAGCTGCTAAAATGTATTTTAGAAGTATATTTGGAAGTCAATTTATTAGATTCTATGATGATAGTATAAATAGTGCATTAAATTATGGATATACAATTATTAAAAGTTGTATATTGAGGACAATTGTTAAATTCGGACTAAATAGTTTTTTAGGAATACATCATCATTCAAAAACAAACAATTTTAATTTAGCATTTGATCTTATTGAACCATATAGGTCAATCGTAGATATATATGTATACAATAATCAAGAAAATATAGAATTTCCATTAGCATTTGATACTCGCAAAGAATTAATCAATTTATTAAATTATGAAGTAATATCAAACAATATGCATTGTACAGTAGAATATTCAATTGAATTATTGGTAAAAAGTTATATTAAATCATTAGAAACAGGAGTTAACTGCTTGGTTTTTCCAGACATTATAAATGATAAATAGATTTATGCGATTACTTTTAATGTTTGATATGCCAACAATAACAATCGAAGACAAAAAAAACTATACAAAATTTAGAGATAATTTAATAGATGATGGCTTTATAATGATACAATACTCAGTTTATGTTAGAATATGTAAAAATCAAGATGACATAATAAAACATACAAATAGAGTTAAATTATTTGCACCTCCAAAAGGAAATATAAGATTATTACAAATAACAGAAAAACAATATGAGCAAATGCTTATGTTAAGAGGAATAAAAAAAGATGATGAAAAAGAATCTAATAATTCAATGATTATAATAGACTAAAAGCAAGATTTTTGATTCTTGCTTTTATCTTTACCTAAGACATAGGATACTGCAATTTCTATGTCGTTCTAAATGGCATTTAGCCAATTATTATAACCTAAATTACCTAAAAATTACAGGGTACCGTAACTATATTTATCTTTGATAAAATACCACCATTAGTAAACATTACCTAAAAATTACAGGGTACCGTAACTATCAGGACTTATATCTCTTCCATCATTTAAGTAAACATTACCTAAAAATTACAGGGTACCGTAACCAACAAGAGCATAAACCATTTCTTGTTGTTAGTAAACATTACCTAAAAATTACAGGGTACCGTAACGTCTATCATTCAATACTTCGTAAGTTTTACCAAGTAAACATTACCTAAAAATTACAGGGTACCGTAACGTGTCTTTTGTGTCTTTTTTTATTTTCTTTAGTAAACATTACCTAAAAATTACAGGGTACCGTAACTCACCTTTTATAAAATCTAATGTTGACTTAAGTAAACATTACCTAAAAATTACAGGGTACCGTAACGTTGCAGTTTCAACACTAGAACCTATTTCAAGTAAACATTACCTAAAAATTACAGGGTACCGTAACAAAGGCTAATTCAATAGCACATTACTTAGCAGTAAACATTACCTAAAAATTACAGGGTACCGTAACATGTGTATATACACATATATTATATAAAAAAGTAAACATTACCTAAAAATTACAGGGTACCGTAACCTCAAATTAATTATATCATACATTAAATATGTAGTAAACATTGAAAAAAATTAAATAGTACTATACAATAAAAACAGGTGATCTAATGAATATAAGGTATAAAGATATGTATAGTTTTGAATTTGATAATGTTTTATTTATAAATGGCTCAAATAAATCAGGAAAAACCAAATTATTAAAATTATTAGAAAAAGGCGCAATTGGAGAATTAGAGAATTTCTATATAAATAACAATAAAGTATACAAAAATGACTTTCAAGTACTTTTTATAGGTGATTATAACAACTTTGCAACAGATTTTAAATTATCAAAAGCAAATACATTTAAAAAATTAATATATGATGATATCATTGAAAAAATAAACACAGAGAATATATTAAATAAAACAAATGAAATTTTTAACATTATCGATGATAAAATAAACGAAACAATCTCAAAGAACGAACTAACTAAAAATCTAAAATTCAATATAAATATTGATTCTGTTGATAAAATAATAGAAAAATTTACAAACATATATATAGATGATTATTTATTAGATGACAAAATAACACCTAGAAGTTCACTAAGAAAATTATTGATTAATCTAACACTGTATCAAATAGAAAAACTAGGTAGAGATAATATAATAGTATTTATTGATGACATTGATAACAGTTTTGATGAATTAGAACTTTTTAATTTAATTAAAACATTAGAAACAAATAATAAAGCTAAATTTATAGTTTCATCATCTAGAAACATATATCCATACGTAAAAAACAAAAAAGATATATATAAGATATACAAGCAAAAAACAAAAAATATAGTAAACATCGAGTCATGTATAAAACAATCCATAATAACAAATGAATATAAAGAACAAAATATTAAGGATGATTTTAATACATTCTTTGAAGAAAATGAATACCTGATAAATGATGAGGATATAAATTATTTTAATAAAAAGATATTGCCTTCATTGAATTATCAAATAGGACTTATATACTGCAATGATGAACTAGAAATAAAGCTAATAGATGATGAAGAAAACAATATAATAAAAGTTAAAAATAGCCTAGAAAAAATATTCTTAGAAATTATTTATAATTACTTAACAAATAATATTGACAAAGATTAAGAAATATTATAATATTAACTTGTACAGAAGAAAACTTCTGTGCATTACCTAAGAATTACAGGTTACTGTAATAAGACATTACGTCTTAGGGTTTGGTCGGATCCCTTCATTATTCGACTATTTTTTTATGGAAAAAATAATTCAAACTAAAATTTTTAAAATATTTCTATTCTATCATTGACAAATAAGTGTAAAGTGTTATACAATTAATGTGTAGAGTAGAGGAGTGATTAGACAGATGAAAGAATTAAACAAGTTGTTAGGTGAAATAGGAATTTCTAAAGTTAAATTAGCTAAATATTTAGGTGTTTCTAGACAAATGATTTATAACTACTTAGAATTAGATTCACTAAATAAATGGCCACAAGAAAAAAGATTATTATTATTAAAATTATTAGATATAGAAGATGGTAGCGAAAAAACTATTAAAAGTATTAAAGTTACAAGTGAATATTTAGAGAATGTAGAAGCAAGATTAAATCAAAATGTAAAAGATCCAAATAATCAAGTATTTAATTACAAAAATCTTACTAAAGAAGAACAAGAATTATTAAATGATTTAATATTCTTAATTAAAGAAAAATTCACAGAAGAAAAAACTAAAGATACTTATTATACATTCTTATATTTATATCATGTACTTCAATCACTTGAGAATGTACAAGAGATTAAATATATATTTGCATATCTTTCTAAGAAAACCGGATTTACTAATCCTAATGAATTTAAGTTTAATGAAACTAAACAATTTATATTAGAAAGTATTATATTTACAGCATTTAACTTATATAATAATGGAGGAGCTTCTAGATCTAAATTAACTGAATCTCATAATAGATTTGTTCAAGAAATTGAAAATGATAAAGAAGAAAAACTTAGTAGAACTCAACAACTAAATACAGTTAAAATCCAAGCATTAAAAGAACTAGGATACACTGAAATTAATAAAGATAATGCATCAGAAGTTCTAAATAGAATGGCTGAAATAGAATCAAGAAAAGTTTGATATTAAAAGCATCGCGAAGATGCTTTTTTTTATGAAACATATATATAACAAAGGAGTAGAGTAGTACATATAAAAAAAGTTAAAATAAATAAACAACAAATTTATTTATATATTATAATATTATTATAAAAAAATTATGATGATTAGAATTTATTCTTAAGTAATTTAGATTTTCTTATAAAAGAAATTCTTAAATATATTTTTATTCTAAATAATTCAATAGAAACTTTCATTGTAAAACATCTCAATCAAATATCAAATAGTTCTTGATAAATTATATAATTCTACGATATAATATTAATATAATTATAGCATTACACAAGAGAAAAATTAACTTCCAATAATATATGTTATGTTAACTTCTATATAGTTTTAAATATATTTTTTAAGATTTAGTTGTTTTTATTTGCAATTATTTACTATAAAATATATTTATTTCTTAAATTTTTTTAAGAAATAAATCTAACTTAAATATAATTAATTCAATATAAATTCGTTATAATAATTTAAATATATATTAACTAATCATAATATTATCAAAATTATTTAATATAATAACCATTATAATTCATAAAACGCATTGACAAACAAAAGCATATATAATTCTCCATCTAGATGAAACAATTCATCATTCACGCGTATACATATATATCATATTTTATTTAAATTAAATAAGATATACGCGTATGTATAAAAACTACGAATTCATAAAACGCATCGAGAAATAAAAAGATGGATAATTCACCACCTCGATTCAAATTAATGCAAATGAAATATAATCAAGTTATTAATTCCATAGAAAAATAGAGTCACAAAACATTATACTATTTAAAGGTAGGGGTCCCCTACTATTTTTTAATAAAAATCGATAGGGGTATATATATCAAAAAATTATAACAATTCTAAATGTTTTTAAAAAAATAATTCAATAATAACATTAACTAAATACAACTTAATATTCAAAATCAAAATTTAAATATATAATCTCTCATACAATTATAATTTATAAAACAAAAGCAATACTAATAAAAAGTAGGGGTCAATAAATTAACTACCACTTCCCTACACTTTTCATATATAATTTATATAAATAACGTTATGCAAAATATAATAATTGATACTAATAATCCATAAATCATATATATAAACTTATTATATTTCATTATTTCTTTTAAAATATCATTTAAAGCCAAACTAATCATTAATCCAGAAACAAACACAAGTACTATCGATAAAAATACTTCATTTATAAAATCTTTTAATATAAAATATGCAAGTAATGCTCCAACAGGTTCAGAAAGTCCTGATAACAAAGTATACATAAATACTTTTTTCTTCTCTACACCACTATAATAAAGAGGAACACTTATAGCAATACCTTCTGGAATATTATGAAGCATAATTGCAATACATAATTTAATACCAATACTAGTGCTAGTTAAAGCGCCAATAAATACGGCTATTCCTTCAGGAAAGTTATGAAGTACTAAAGAAATCATACTTAAAATACCAATCTTATATAAAGATGAATTATTATCCTTAATCTTATCATTAATCAATTTAACACTTTGAAAACCAAGTAAAAACGTAAGAATAAATATAATAACTCCATATATAAAACCATAATTATTTACAATAACAGGATAACTAGATGGAATAAGATCAAATAAAGAAATAAGAGTCATAATGCCTAAACTAAAACTCAAAGAAAATACTATAAACTCCCCTACTTTCTTAATCTTAAACAAAATAAAAATACTACCAAGTACAGTAGACACACCAGCAATAAAAGAAAGCAATAATGGAAATAAATCACTCATAATAAATAGTATGCTAATAATAAAAATATAAGCCAATTATTTCCATTAATTAAATACATATTAAACCTCATAATTACCATAATAATAACAGGTGGTGATTAAAGTGGCTAACGCTAGAAATAATTCTAGATGTAAATCTAATGCTAGAAGCAATGCAAATTCTAGAGCAAGATCAAACGCTAGAAGTAATGCAAGAAGCAATTCTAGATGTAAATCAAATTCTAGAAGTCGCTAGTATGCAGAAAAAGATATTACATAGATTGAATATCTTTTTTTATGTGTTATAATTAATATGTTATATTATATAAGAATAGGATGTGTTTTATGAGAAAGTTTTTTATATTTCTCTTAATTATTATGATTCTTATATGCTTAGCAGGTTCCCATTATGGTTATAAATATAGAAATCACTATACTCCAGCAATACCAAGCATTAATACAGTTAATATTAGTGATGATATTATTGAAGTTAAGTATGATATAGAAGAGTATAAAAAGGATAAAGATATTTATTGCCTAAAAAAGTTTCAATCTGAAGGATTAAGTGAAAATGATGAATGGATAAAAGCAAATGATAATAAATGTACTTTTGAAATTGATGATAATCTATACGATTTTTATATAAAAAATAACTACGGAAATATAATCAAAGTAGATGAAGCTAGTTCTTTAGGAAGTATAATAGACTTAAGTATTGATAAAGGTAAAATATATCTAGCAATTGGATCAGAACATACCCCTACTCTTAAAATTACATCAGTAGGAAACGCGGATAAAACTATATTATGGAAAAGTAGTAATGATAAAGTAGCATCAGTAGATATAAATGGTAAAATAAAAGGACTTAAAAAAGGAAATGCTAAAGTAACAGCTAAAGTAATGGATAAAGAAATATCTATAGATGTGGTTGTAACAGACTTAATAATACAAAGACCAAAATCATTTAATAATAAAAAGAAATACTTAAGATGTAATATATACTCTAAAGAAGATAATGATTTACTTGATGAAATATTAAAAGATAGAATTAATACTGTAGGATATAAAACAAGAGCTGGAGCAGTAGAAGCAGCAAGATTCTTAGCATTAGAATTTCCATATAAAATTAAATATTTTAGTGAGAATGGACGTATGGGAGAAAGATCATACAAAGTAGATGGCGAAGGAAGATACTACCATCAAGGTCTCTATCTTCATAGTAGTAGATACAAAGAAATAAAATATGTACAACAAGGACCTAAAACTTGGGGATGCAAAATGTATAGTAGAGTTGCACATAAGAGTAGTGCTAATGGACTTGATTGTAGCGGATTCATAACATGGGTACTATTAAATGGAGGCTTCGACGTAGGAGACGTTGGAGCTGGCGTAAGTCCAGGAATAAAAGACTTAACAGATTATGGTGAAAAAACAATATTTAATGCTAAAGTAGTTGCATCAGGAAAAGTAAAAGTTGGAGACTTATTAAGTTCAGAAGGACCAGGTGGAGGACACATAGCAATAATAGTTGGTGAAGATGATAAATACTATTACGTTGCAGAAAGTCTATGGACATATCCTAATGTAGGAGTAGTAATAATTCCCTACTCTAAAAAGAACTTATTTAAAAGATATTACTATGTAATGCTTATGGATTCATATTATAAAGAAGATGGAAAATTAACAAAGTTATGGTACTGAGGTGAAATATGAAAAAAAGAAAAAGAAGAAATAAAAAAAGATTAAGATTTAAACCACCATTTTATATATTATTATCTCTATTAATAGCATTTTTCATAATAACTAGATTAGAGACATTTAATATATTTAATGTTAAATACATAGAAAGTATAGAATTGGATAATAACGAATTTAAGATACATTTAAGAAAAAATACTGATTACTCTTGTATTCTTACATCAAATGATAAAAAACCTGATATAAACGATAAAAACTGGGTTAAATCAGAGAATAATATATGTACAATTAAATATACTAATAATTATAATAACTTATACATAAAAAATACCAAAAAAATACTATATAACAACGATCATTTAGAATACATAAATATATTAAAAGATAAATTTTATCCAACATACAAAGAATTACAAGAATTACCTATAGTATATATTGGTAATAAAAAAGAAATATCTATTAATATAAATAGTGAATACTCAGAATTAAATAATCTAAAAGTTAAACCAATCAAAAGTGGCAAATCAACTATAGAAATAAAAGGTTTAGAAGTAAATACAACTATTGAATCAATAACTTCAGAATATTATGTCCCTACTACATCACTTACAGGTAAAGAAAATATTAGATGTGATAAAGTATCAGAAACTGAAAATGATTTACTTGATGAAATATTAAAAGGAAAAGTAAATGAAGTTGGTAATAAAACTAGAGCAGGTGTTGTAGAAGCAGCAAGATTCTTAACTCTACACTTCCCTTATAAAATAGAATATTTTTATGAAAATGGAAGACTTGGTACTAATAGAATCGATGGTGAAGGAAGATATTATCATAAAGGTCTTTATTTAAATAGTAGTAGATATAAAAATATTTCTAAAAGTGGAAGCGGACCTAAATCTTGGGGTTGTAAACTTTATAGTAACCCTGTTAAAGAAAAGACAAATAATGGTTTAGATTGTAGTGGTTTTGTAAGTTGGACATTATTAAATGGTGGATTTAATCCAGGAGACTTAGGTGCAGGATTCACAAGTGCTAGAAACTTAACAAACTTAGGAGAACTTAAGAAAGTAACTAAATCATTAATAGAATCTAATAAAATTAAAGCTGGCGACTTAGTACATAACTATGAAGCAACTGGTCACATAGGTATTATTATAGGAATCGATGATGACAATTATTACGTAGCTCAAGCTATATGGTATGATGATAACGGAGTTACTGTTACTAAAGTATCTAAATCAAATATGCCTAACAAATTCCCACATGTTGTTTTAATGGACAAATATTATAATGACGAAGGTAAATACACAGAAATGTGGTAAACAAAAAGAGGACTAAATCCTCTTTTATTATGTATTATTCTTCTCTAAGTACAGCTCCACACATTTTATTAAGTGTTCTAATTATAGCATCTAACTTAGTATTAATTTCATCACTAGTTAATGTTGTATCTCCTGAATCAAAAGTAACTCTAAGCATTATAGATTTCTTTCCTTCAGGTATTTGATTACCTCTATATTCTTCAATAAACTTAATACTACTTGCTTTACTTCTAATATATTTAGTCATTTCAGCCCAAGTAATATTTTCATCAACTATTAAAGATAAATCTTTTTCTACTGATGGAAGAACTGGTATATGTTTAAACTTATTAGTTCTAGATTCAAGTGGAACAAATTTATCACTATTTATTTCAAATATAGCTGCATTTGTTCTCTTAATTTTAGCATCATTCATAGTTTTAACACTTAATAGTCCCATATAACCAATAACTTCATTATCTAACTTAATAGCTAAATATGCATTTATATCAGCCCAACTTGGCTTATCACATTCTGTACTGAAAGATAATTCTTTCATATGAGTATATCTAGCAATATTTTCAATAATACCTTTTAACTCGTAGAATATTTCTTTAGGATTACTACCAACTACAGATCCAGTTAACATCTTTCTATGTATTGGTAAAGTCTCATCTTCACTTGATTCATGATATTCACCCTTACTAAATACTTGAGTCATTTCAAACATCTTAAAATTATCAAAATATCTTAAATTCTTACTTATTGCTTCTAACATACCAGGTACTAAAGAACTTCTTAAATATGCTTCCTCTGGTGATGGTGGAGTTGCTAATTTAATACTATCTTCTTTATTAATAGAAGCAGCATTAATATATTTTTCATTTATCCAAGGATAAGTAAATATTTCATAGAAACCACATCTACTAGATAAATATTCTTTAATTCTAGTTTCAAGTAATACTTTGTTTTGTAAAACAGCATGATCAAAACTAATAGTTAATGGTTGAGCTTCAAAACTTTCAAAACTTAAAAGTCTAGCTATATCACCCATTACATCATCCTTTAATGAAACGTCTCCTGTACTTCTATAAGTTGGAACTACTACACTATATACACCATTTTTATATTTAACTTCATATCCTAAACGAGTAAGTACACGAGTAATAGTTTCTCTATCTATCTTTTTACCAAGTCTAGTATTTAAGAATTCTTCACTCACATCTATCTTTTCATTTTTAGTTTTAACTGGATATACATCATTAAATGCTACTACTTTAGATTTTGGGAATATTTCTTTGAATAATGAAAGTGCTAAGTTAAGTCCTTCATCAACTCTTTGTGTATCAATATTCTTTTCATAACGAATAGATGCATCAGTCTTTTCATCAAATCTTTTACCAGTCTTACGAATAGTTTTAGCAGTGAAATTAGCTATTTCTAATACAACACTTGTAGTTTCAGGAAGAATTGAATCTTTTTTACCACCACGTATACCAGCAAGAGCCATAGCATCATTAACATCACTTATTACTAAGTCATCAGTAGTAAGTTCTATAGAATTATTATCAAGTAATAACAATTCTTCTCCTTCACGAGCATTTCTAACTATAATTTTATTTCCATCTACGTGTGTTTTATCAAATGCATGTAATGGTTGACCAACAGCCATCATAACATAATTAGTAATATCAACTATAGCATTAATAGGTCTCATACCACCCTTAATAATAGCAGATTGCATCCATAATGGACTTCTCTTTTCATATACATTATCTATTTCTACAGCAACATATCTTTGACATTTAGAAGAGTCTTCAATCTCTACATCATACTTTGGTAATTTACTATCTATTTCTACTTTTTCAATTGGTTTTAAATCAGCATCATAGATTGCGCTAAGTTCACGAGCAATACCATAGTGTCCCCATAAATCAGGTCTATTAGTAAGTGATTTATTATCTATTTCAAGTACAACATCTTTCATATCGATAATTTCAATTATACTTTGTCCTGGATAACAATCTATTCCAGCTAAATCAACTATTTCATCTGGTTCTTTAGCTGGGAAAATATTTTCTAAATATACTTCTTCAGCTCCACAAATCATACCATATGAATCAACTCCACGTACTTTAGAATCTTTAATTTTTTGAAGTTCACTTTCACCATGCCAATAAACTTCTGCACCTGGTTTACATACAACAACCATTTCATTTGGATATAAATTACATCCTCCACATACGATTTGTTTGATTTCACCATTACCTATATCAACTTTACAAACTCTTAATTTATCAGCATTAGGATGTTCATTAACTTCAATAACTTTACCAACTATAATATCATGAAACTTTTCTTCAGTATTTTCATATCCTTCAACTTCAACTGTTCTTAAAGTTAAATCTTCAGTCATTTGTTTTGTAGTTATATTTTCAGGTAAATCAACATATTTTTTTACCCAATTTAATGATACTTTCATACTTTTATACCTCCTACTTAAATTGACTTAAGAATCTTAAGTCTGCACTATGGAATAGTCTTACATCATCTACTCCATATCTCATCATAACAAGTCTATCAAGACCTATATTAATATAGAATCCTGTCCATTCTTCAGGATCTAAGTTAGCACTCTTAAGTACATTTGGATGTATTACACCACCTGGCATAACTTCAATCCATCCATTATGATTACATACTTTACATCCTTTACCACCACAAACTAAACATTCCATATCTATTTCATATCCAGGTTCTGTAAATGGGAAGAATCCTTCTCTCATACGTACATTAATTTTTCTACCAAATACTTTTTCAAGTATAGTTTGAATCATAACAATTCCTTCTGAGAATGATATGTTTTTATCTACTATTAATGCTTCATATTGAAAGAATGCACGTTCATGTCTAGCATCAGTATTTTCGTTTCTATAAACTCTACCAGGATATACAAATCTAGCAGGAGCTCCATGTTTAAGTAAGTATCTTACACTTCCACCAGTTAAATGTGGTCTTAAGCAAAGTCTTTCACATCCATTTTTATCTTCTGTTCCTTCTATCCAAAATGTATCCATAGATTGACGAGCTGGATGATCTTCTGGGAAATTTAAGTTATCAAATGCATACTTTTCACTACTTATATCATCTTCACTATAAACTTCAAATCCAAGTGATAAGAATGCTTGATTTAAGTCATAACACATTTGAGTAATAGGATGTAATGCTCCACCATTTACTTCACTGCCAGGTAAAGTTAAATCCATTGGACTATCAAGCACACTTTGAAGTGAAACTAATTCATCTTGCTTCTTTTGATTAGCTTCAGCTACTACTTTTTTAATTTCAGTAGTAATCATACCTATTTCTCTTCTTTCATCTGGCTCTAAACTACCCATAGTTTTCATTATTTCAGTAAGTTCACTCTTTTTACCAGTAAGTTCTTTCATAACTTCTTGAAGTTCAAGAGTAGTCTTACATTCATTAATCTTCTTTAAGCTATTTTCTTTAATTTGTTCTAATTTTTCTTTCATAACTTCTTCCTTTCTTATAAATAAAAATAGTGTTCATCCATAAAGGACGAATCACTATTAAATCCGCGGTACCACCTTTGTTCTATTATATAGCACTCTATAGAATAACGCTCATCACGATTTGACTCAGTTATTGAATTTCATAAATATAGTTCTAATAATAGCTCTCAGTCAATGGCTATTAATTCCTGTACAGAGTTCTATATCACTACTGTGGTAACCTCTTCATCAACAAAACTACTAAAATTATACATCTTATTTTTATAGTTGTCAAACTATTCTGTTCTAAGTGCTTCAACTGGATCTCTGCGACTTGCCATCTTAGATGGTATTATACCAGCTATTAATGTAAGAACAACACTAAGTATAATAAGAAGTGCTGCTCCTACAAATGGAAGAGTTGCAAGATTACTTACATTTATAAGATGTTCAATAATTATATTTATAGGTATACATAATAATAATGTAATTCCAATACCAAATATACCAGATATAAGTCCCTCTATAAATGTTTCAGCATTAAATACATGAGATATATCACTTTTACTAGCACCAACAGCTCTTAAAATACCAATCTCTTTAGTTCTCTCGAGTACACTTATATATGTAATAATAGCTATCATAATACTTGATACAACAAGTGAAATAGAAACAAATGCAATTAAAACATAACTAACAGTATTTACAACTTTTTTAACAGAAGACATAAGTATTCCAGTAGTATCAGTATATTTAATTTCTTTATCTTCCTGATTACTATTTTTCATCTTTTCATTATAGTTATCTAAGTATTTAATAAAGTTTTCTTTAGAATCAAATGAATTAAAGTAGAATGATATCATCGTAGGTTCTTCTAAATCTTGATACCCTAAATTAATAAGATTATTCGAGTAACTTGATTCTTCTTTAGTCATCATAGAAGACATAAGTCTCTTAAGTTCATCTTCATCTAAATTGAATTTGAAAGCTCCAGCTATTTTACTTGAGTCTACATTAAATGCATTAGAGAATTTACTAACTAAACTGCTCGTTAAGTTTCCTACTTCAGTAAGTATATTCTTTTGCATAGATGCTTCAGTCATCTTACTTGCAAATCCCTCGCTAGTAGCAATTATCTCATCACTTCCCATATAGTTTTCAGTAACACTAGTACTTACGCTATCATCAAGATATGCTCCTATATTTGTTTCGTCCCCTACCACTAAACCACTCTTTGAAGCAACACCAACATACATTTGTAAGTACCCAACTAATAATTTTTGATATGTACTTTTAAATACATCCCTTGGTATTACATAAGATTTTTCTAAAGACTTAAATATCTTTGATACACCATCACTATCTATATAAGAATTAACTATATTATCTATATCTTTCATATAAATAACAGGTTTATCATTATCTTTTTCTAAAGGATTATTTTTATAATTATTAAGCATACCACTTATTAAATTAGTAAGGTCATTCATAAAGTTACCCTTAGCCACAGTAGTATCAACAGTTATATTACTAGATATCTTATTCATATAATTAGTAGTAGTATTCTTTATATCATTTTGGTCTATATTAACACCAAAAGCACTCTTTAACATATCCTCATCAACACTAATCATATCTTCAAAGTTTAAATTAGATTTCTTGTTTTGATCATCAAACTTCTTATTAGAAAATACATCAGTATCTTCCCTATATAATTGAGTTTTAACTATCTTACTATTTTTAGCATAATCTACTATATGATAGATTAATTCTTTTTTATAAGCAACACCAGGATTTAATGATTTAGATGTAGTACCTTTTTTAGGAGCAACTACTCCAACTATCTTTAAGTCTTCACTTCTTTCATATAAGCCCTTCATATATTTTTCATCATCACTCATATCTTCATAAGTTTGATATTTAGAATTATATTTATAAGTATCACTTTGATTTATAAGTTTTAACTTAATATTCATTAAATCTTTATATGTAAATTTATAGGATTCATGTTTAATCTTAACATCTTCTCCAGACATAACTTTAGTAATCATATCAGTTAGTTCATTCATATCTCTAAGTCCAAGAGAATATACAAGTAAATCTGATATAGAATATGGATCTGATAAGACTATTACCATCTCATTATATTTTTCTGGCCATTTACCTTCTAATACATCATATTGACTATTAAGTTTTTCCATATCATCTACCATTTGAGTAAAAACACTTGAAAATGCTGAAACAGACATTGTCATACTAGAACTATACATAGTACTCATAAGTGAACTAGGATTAAGTTTAGTTAGTTTATTATTAGTATCAATTGTATATATATTAGGACTTATACTATATCCATACTTAATACTAGCTATATCTTTCATTATAGAATTATCTTCTTTTTCATAGTATTTTTTAAAGTTTTTAAGGTCATTTACAGACATACTACCAAACATATTAGTCATATATTGTTTCTCTTCTACAATGCCTTCTTTTCCTTCTTCATTTGAGTCCATCATTGATAAGAATAAAGATGTCATATCAGCAGAACTACTTGTTATAGTAAGTGGATAAGACGATAATGTATCTTCCTGTATACTATCTATATAATTTTGAAATCCATTAGATAGTGCTAGTATTAAAGCAATACCAATAATACCAATACTACCAGCAAAAGAAACTAAAACAGTTCTCCCCTTTTTAGTCATTAAATTGTTAAATGATAAACCTAATGCAGTTATTAAAGACATAGAAGTTTTATGAGAACTTTCATCACTTTTTATAATTTTAGATTTACCAGGTTCATATGGATTAGAGTCATCAGTTATCTTTCCATCTTTAAGTTTAATAATTCTAGTACTATATTCTTTTGCTAAATCTGGATTATGTGTAACCATAATAACTAATTTTTCTTTAGAAACATTCTTTAATATTTCCATTATTTGTACAGAGGTTTCAGAATCTAAAGCACCAGTTGGTTCATCCGCAAGTATTATATCAGGGTCATTTACTAAAGCACGAGCTATCGCAACTCTCTGCATTTGACCACCACTTAATTGACTAGGCTTTTTATTTATATGTTCTTTTAATCCAACTTTAATAAGTGCTTCTTTTGCCCTTTCTTTTCTTTCACGAGAAGAAACACCTGATAAAGTTAAAGCAAGTTCTACATTAGAAAGTATAGATTGATGACTAATTAAATTATAACTTTGAAATACAAAACCAACTCTATAATTTCTATAAGCATCCCAATCTCTATCTTTATATAATTTAGTACTTATACCATTTATTATTAAGTCACCACTCGTATATTGATCCAAACCACCAATAATATTTAAAAGTGTTGTTTTACCACTACCTGAAGGACCAAGTATAGATGCAAATTCACATTCTCTAAATGATAAACTTACGCCATCAAGAGCTTTTTGCTTAAAGTCATTCATTTCATAACTTTTCTTAATGTTTTTAAGTTCTAGCATACCAGTACCTCCATAATAATATTACACACTAAATTATATCAAATTGTACAACCAATGTAAATTAAATACAAAATATTTACAATTTAAAAAGTCTAATTACTAAACTCTTTCTTATAATTAAGTTTCATTACTTTTTTAGGAGTAATATTTAGTTTTTTACTAATCTCTTCAATACTGCAAAAATTGTACATGTTCTACCACTTTTATGGCTTTTTACAAAGAAAAAGTAGAGATTTCTCTACTTAATATTCTTTCTAGATTTTAAAGTAACATTTCCTACTCCACCATCAATAAGTATAGATTTAGATGATTCTTCATTATTTCTATAATTTGAATTAACTTTTTCATCATTAATAGTTATATTACCAATACCTTTGTCTACTTCTACAGTATAATCATCTAAACTACTATTAATTTCTAAATATATATCACCTACACCAGTATCAAAGTCACTCTTGCCAAATAAATCTCCTTCAAATCTAAAGTTTCCTACTCCACCATCAAATTCAAAATTATTTATTTGTGAATCTAAGAGTCCTATATTACCAACTCCATTTTCAATTTTAATTTCATCAGTAACACTTAAATTATTAAATGTAATATCTCCAACACCACCATCTAATTCTAGATATAAAGTGCTTAAATCATCAGCAACTATATTGCCAGTACCTGAATCAATATATACACTATCAAATATTTTATCTTTAGGTACTGTTATTGTTATACTATTATTGAAATTTATATATTTCTTTTCTTTTATAATAATTTTATCTTTATCAAAGTTATAACTAATGTTTTTGTTATTAGTTTCTATAGAAAAACTTTCACCAGGATATATTTTTAACTTACTAGTTTTTAGTTTAATTTCCAAAGAATTTATTTCTTGTTCTGCTGTTTCAGTATAAATATATGTGTTTTTTTCTTCATAATTTACATTATCAAATAATCCAAATATATTTAATACACCACTAGCTATACCACCAACAACGC
The DNA here is from genome assembly GCA_945935525.1 of uncultured bacterium. GTDB lineage: Bacteria > Bacillota_I > Bacilli_A > RF39 > UBA660 > CAG-1000. The sequence continues at coordinate 163,546 of CAMERI010000001.1, forward strand.
TAACTATTAAGAATATTGCTAAAATTATTGCAAAATATTTTATTAATTTTTGGCCTTTTGTCATTTAATTTCTACTCCACCAAATATAGCACTTCCATTAACATATAATGTTATTTTATCATTTTTTTCTTTAGATTTAGTTTTATCTGTTACTCCACCAAATACTGATGTAGATTTAATTTCAACTTTTAAATCTTCTGGTATAAGTATAGTAACACCACCAAATACAGCAGCAGCCTCAATTACACTTTCATCTTTAATTTTAGCATTTCTAAGATCTAATGTAATACCACCAAATATACCATTTACTTCAGCACCTTTAAAATCTTGATCATCAAATTTTACAGTTTGTCCACCAAAACAAGCACAAAATTCACGATTTTTACCATTCTTAGATGCATCTTTTTTATCTTTATTTCCACCAAACATAATATAAAATCCAATAAATACAAGTATAAGTGGTAACATTAATTTCCATATAATTTCAAAGCTAATCATATCTTGACATCCAAGTAACAAAATAACACCAACCACTAGCCATATAACACTACCAAGTTTCTCATCATCACTGATAATTCCATTAATCGCAGGAATTATAATAAATAAAGTCCACCATCCATCAAAGAATACATCAATATTAGTAATTCCAAATGAATTAAAGCCAACAATAACACCAACTATTATAAATAAAATCCCTATTATAACAGTATTTACTTTTTTCATATCTTTCACCTCTATATTTATTATACTATATTTTCTATATATTTTAAATTTTTTATTATAAAATTTCTAAATGTTCAAGTAATATTTGAAGTCCTAAAAGTATTAATATTATTCCACCAGTAAGTTCAGCTACACTTTTATATTTACTTCCAAACTTATTTCCTATGTAAACTCCACATACTGAAAGTATAAATGTAATAATACCTATCATCGGAAAAGTAATAATTGCATTCTTACTACCATAAACGCATACATAAGCAATACCTACTACTAAAGCATCTATACTTGTCGCAATAGATAACATTAACATAGTTTTGAGTCCTAAATCACTATCTACTTTTTCTTCCTTAGAACGTGACTCAATCACCATCTTACCACCAATAAAAACTAATAACACAAATGCTATCCAGTGATCTATACTTGTTATTATATGTTCGAATGTTTCACCTAAAAAGAATCCAATCGTAGGCATCAATGCTTGAAAAACGCCAAACCATATACCAATCTTAACTGAATCCCTAACTTTAATATTCTTTAATGAAAGTCCTTTACATACACTTACCGCAAAAGCATCAGCTGCAAGTGATACACTAATAAGTAATATTTCTAAAAAATTCATAACTCCCCCTAAATTGGATTAACATGAATTATAACTAAGTATATCTCATCTATCTCTTTAATAATTTCTTTTTCAAGTTTATTTGCTATATTATGGCTATCAAAAGTACTCATATTACCATCAACATATATAGTAAAACTTATTTGATATTTATATCCTACTGGTGTTGAATTAAAATGAATTACTTTTTTTATTTCTTTATGTCTATCTATTATCTCATATACTTCATTACGAGTTTCAATAGATATTGATTTATCCATTAAAACATTATAACTTTCTATATAAAGTTTTATAGATGTATATATGATCCATACAGAGATTATAATACCAACTACTCCATCTAAAAAGTATATTCCATATATTGATAACACACAAGATACTAAGTTTACACTAGTAATAATCATATCATTAAAGTGATCTTTTGAGTTAGCTTTAACAAGTAAATTATTATATTTCTTATATACTTTACTAGTGTACATATATAAACAAAACTTAATAATAATTGTTGTTATACATACAACTATTAACCATATTGAAAAATCATATTCTTTTCCTTTTACTAACGAAATAAATGAATCTTTTAATATAAATAAAGCCATCAATATCATAGATATACTAATAAGCATTGAATATATATATTCAGCTTTACCATGTCCTAAGTTATGATCATCATCTTTAGGTTTACTAGATATCTTATTACCTATATATGTCATAAGTGAAGAAAATATATCTCCTGCACTATTAAAAGCATCAGCTATCATTGCTTGACTACCAGTTAATAATGCTACAATTGCTTTAATTATCATTAGAAGTATATTTCCACATATTCCAAATATACTAGCTAACTTTGTACTTTTAAATCTATTCATAAATCCTCTTTAATCAAAATATTTTATAGTAAATATTGTTCCAATCTTAGGAGTGCTTTTAACACTAATACTTCCATTATCTTTTTCTATTATTGATTTAGATAAAGCAAGTCCTATTCCTACACTATCTTTACTAGAATTCTTTCCCTTATAAAATCTATCAAATATATATGGTAAATCATCTTCATTTATTCCTATACCATTATCTCTAATAAGTATTCTAGTATACACTTTATTTTTAGTATAATTTACTTCTATGAATCCTTCCCCTTCTATATGTTCTATAGAATTCTTTATTATATTTGATAGAGCCTCTACTTCCCACATAAAATCACATTTTATAGTAGAACCTTTATCTCCTGAAACTTTAATACTAACGCCTTTTAACTCACTTAAAGCACTAACTTTCTTAATAGCTTCATCTACTATATCTTTAATTAATACTTCATCTTTATTAAATTTTATTACATTCGCATCAAACTTAGAAAGTTTAAGAAGATTTTGTACTAAGAAATTAATATTTATTATTTCTCTCTTAATGCTTATTAAAAATTTTCGTTTAGTTTTAGTATCCATCTCCTCATTATCAAGTATATTATCTATCATAATAGTTATACTTGTAAGTGGTGTCTTTAATTGATGACTAATATCACTTAAAGAATCTTTAAGATTTAATTTATCTTTTAAAGAATTATCTGCTTCACTTCTAAGCATTAAAGATGTTTTATATACTTCTTGTTTTAATATAGAAAGTTCATCTTCAGTATAATCTTCTATATCTATATCAAAGTTTCTCTTATTTATTTTAGATATTAATTCTATAATTTTATTAATTTTCTTAGTTCTCTTAGACTTATTAATAACAAAATACACATATAAAGTAATAATAATTATAAAAAGAATACTAAGATCAATAAACAAATACTTTTTAAATAGTTTATCATTTTCTATAACAGAACTGCTTTTATCATTAATACCATATTTATTAAGTAAATCATCTTCACTCTCACTATTTAATATACCAACTAAATCACTTTCATTAACTTCAGGATATTTATTTATAACTTCATTAATTAAAGAATTAATTTTATTATTATAATTTATAGTATAAGTTTTATATTGATAATTTAAAAGTAAACCAAAAAGAACTAATGAAAACACACTAGTTATAATTATAAAAATTAATGTTTTCTTGTTTACTTTATTTTTCATCTATTCTGTATCCTATTCCTTTTAATGTAATTATAATATCACTATCTATCTTTTCACGAATTCTTTTCATATAGACTGTAACAGTGTTATCATTAACATCATTCCCAGTCCATTCCCATATACTTTCAATTATTTTATCACGAGTAACTACTTTATTAATATTACTAAATAAAAGTCCTAATATCTTAACTTCTAGCGTTGTTAAATTAATTATTTCATTATTTTTATATACACACATTCTATTAAGATCAAATGTAATATCACTTACACTTATAGTCTTTTTATTAAGTATTTTATTTATACGAGCAATTAATTCACCAGTTCTAAAAGGCTTAGTTAAATAGTCACTTGCGCCCATATCTAAAGCATTAACTATATCTTCTTCACTATCACGAGCAGTTAAAAATATAACAGGTATTTCCATCTCTTTAATATAATCTTTATATAAATCAAATCCATTCCCATCAGGTAAAGTAACATCAAGAATAATTAGATCTACTTTATTATTTTCTAAATACTTAAGAGTACTCTTCACATCGGGAACACTTATTAAATCAATTCTTTTTATCTTAAAAGAATACTCTAAACTCTCTCTTATATTTAAATTATCTTCTACAAGTAATATCTTCATAATTTACCTCTTATTCATTATAGCACAAAAAAGGACCTAAGTCCTTAAATGTTTTCATTACGTATACTTTCTATAATATTTTGTTTATTTACTTTTCTAACAGAATAATTCATTATAAAGAACACAAGTACAAATACAGCAAGTATACTAATTATTATTCCTTTAATAGGAAGTTCAAATGTAAATGTCGTTCCTCCTTGATTAAATGCCATATATATTAAGTATGAAAGAACTACTCCTATAGGAATACCTATTAATAATGATTTAGTACTATAAAATATACTTTCTAAATTAATAAGTTTATTAAATTCTTTACGAGTCATTCCAATACTCTTTAATATAGCAAATTCACCAGTTCTAAGACTAATATTAGTATTTATTGTATTAAATATATTAGTAACACCAATTAAAGCTATAACAGTAATAAAACCATATAAGAATATAGCAACTAAAGTATATAAACCTTTAACACTTCTCATTTGTTTATCTAAGTTACTTATACCATAGTCATCATAATTACTAAATATATTTTCAACATTTTCTTGAAGTTTATCTGGATTACTAGAATGAATATATATTGTATAGCTTAAATACATGTTATCTTTAAGATACTTATCAAAGTATTCATCACTCACTATTAAGAAAGATCCAGTAAATTGATTTTCAAGTCCAAGAGGTCTTTCATAAGTTACATATCCTACTTCGATAGTTTTTTCATCATATCCACCATTAACAAAATTAAATGCTTTACCACTTATACTATCCCCTTTTCTACTCTTTAAAACATCATATTCAACTTGTTTGCTAGTTCCATCAACATCAACATCATAGAAACTATTATTTATAAGAATTCCTTTATCTTTCACATCTTCCTTATTTAAGTTAAGACTTTTTAAATATCTATCGTATTCATCTTCTCCTATAGCCATAACTGAAACTTGAATGTCGCTACCAGGATCTATAAAATTTTCTTTTAGTAAAGCTTTTAATTTAGGATCATAATAATCACTTGATATAACTAAATGAGTAAGTCTTTCTATACTAATCCTTTCCATATAATCAAGATTCAAAAATTCTTTATATTCTTTTTCTACTTTTTCAGGTTTAATAATATTAATAGATATATTATAGTTTTGAGTACCCATTTCTTTATCTATTTCTCTAAATCCAAGATTCATAAAATATGTAAGAGCAATAAATACTGAAGTACATACTATTATAGATATAACAGTAGTTCTATATTTTTTTCTATTTCTCTTAATATTTTTATATGATATTACTCCACCTACTCCAAATAGTATATTAATTATTTTAGGACATCTAATTTTTTTAGATTTAATTTTAATATCATCATTTCTTCTAATAGCACTTATTGGACTTAATTTACTAGCTCTTCTAGCACTTTTCAAAGCTGATAAATATATTGTAATTGCACTAAGTAATATAGATATAAATATTGCTAAAAATGATGTTTTAAATACAAAACCAGCACCAATAAACATATCACTAGCAAGGTAATTACATAATTTAATTAATACGAATGCTGCAAATATACCACTTAATATACCAAGAGGTACACCAATAATACCAAGTATAAACGCTTCATAAAGAACATTTTTCTTTATTTGTTTTCTAGTAGCTCCAATACTTCTAAACATCGCATATTGTTTAGTTTTCTCTGTAATAGATATATCAAAACTATTTTTAATACAAAATATAGACGTAACCATAATTATAAGTATTATAATAGCAGATATACTATATAACATATTCATAATATCATTACTAAAAGAAAAAGTTTCTAAACTAATCAAATAGAAGTTACATACTATTTCATATTTACTTTTATTAACTTCATCCTTTACTTCATCATTAGGACCCAAGTCACCAATTTCATATCTTTCATATATCTTACTATCAACACCAAGTATACTAGCAGTTACATTAAATCTATCTTTAATAGCTTCATTAGTATACTTAGTATACACATCATATTTGCCAGTATAACTTGTTGTATCAAGTTTAGTAATAAACGTATATCCAGGTGCAGTATAAGGTTCTATCATTTTATCAGGTCTTTCAATAACGCCAACTATTTTATATGTATGAACACTTTCAGCCTTAAATTTTTCTTCATCACCTGTATATGGATTATTTTGATCTAAAGTATAGTTTTCACTATAACGTTTACCTATTTCTAAAGTTATATTATCCCCTATCTTATAGTCTATTCCTCCATTAGTTTTTAAATGTCTAGGAACTACTATTTCATCTTCATTTTGTGGAAGTCTTCCATCCATTAGTTCTATAGATAACTTATCAAATGCTTTACTATCAAAACTAACTATATGAGCATATACTTTATTAGGATTCTTACTGCCACTTAAATAACTATAACCGATTTCTTTAGTAAGATAATAATCACTTATATTTCTATTATTACTAAAATTCTTTATATCATTCGCATCTACTCTATAATAAGCATAATGAAAGTCACCAAGTTGTTTCTTTCCAAAAAGAATTATACTTTCTTTAAAACTAACAATCATACTACTAAGCGCACATATTAATGCAACTGAAAGAATAATTCCAATTATAGTAACTATCGTTCTCTTTTTATTAAGTTTTAAATTTTTAATTGTAAGTTTATTAAGGATACTCATAACTATCTCTCCTTAACTATCTTTCCATCTTCTATAGTAATAATTCTATCAGCTACTGCTGCTATATCTAAGTTATGTGTAATCATTATTATAGTTTGTTTATATTCTTTATTCATTTTTTTAAGTAGATTAACTACATCATCACTACTTTTACTATCTAAGTTACCAGTTGGTTCATCCGCAAGTACTATCGCAGGTTTAGTAATTAAAGCTCTTCCTATAGATGTTCTTTGTTGTTGACCTCCAGATAACTCATTTGGTAAATGCTTACGTCTACTTTGAAGTCCAAGTACTTTAAGTAATTCATTTAGTTCAAACTTATCAACTTTTCTATTATCTAACTCTAATGGAAGAAGAATATTTTCTTCAACATTTAAAATAGGTATTAAGTTATAAAATTGATATATAAGTCCTACTTCTCTTCTTCTAAATATCGCAAGGTTATCACTACTTAAACTATAAATATCCTTTCCATCAATAAATACTTTCCCACTAGTTGGAGTATCTACTCCTCCCATTAAATGTAAAAGTGTACTCTTACCACTACCAGAAGCACCAACAATCGCAACAAATTCTCCCTTTTCTACAGAAAATGATACATGATCTAAAGCAACAACTTTATTATTATCTTTTCCATATATTTTAGTTAAATTATCAACTTTTAATATTTCCATAATATCTTTCCTTTCAAATACACTTACATTCTATGAAACAAAAGTGACTATAGAGTGACAAAAAAGAAATATCATAGATACTTCTTTAAATTACAATCTAAACTTATTATTCCATTATATTCACTACTATTAAAAGTAATATTAATTTCAAACTCTTCACTATTTATTCTATATATATCTATATCACACATAGTTTCTAAATCAGAAACACCATTATATGTAAACATAGTTTCACCTTCAAGTAAATAACTTTCATCTAAGCATACTTCATCATCTATACTAATATTAAATACTTTTTCTATATCACTAAATATAAATCTAAATGTATAGTCATTGTCTCCTAAGAATCCATTTATTTCTATTCCTAAAGTTTTACTATTTTTACCATTAATCTCAAGCTCTATTGGAAATACTTCCATACTTTCTTTATCTGAATCTACATACTTACTTATTTTAAACATAATTACTCCTTTATATCTTCTAAACTATAATCTATTACTTTAGATAATTCCTCTAAAGTTGTTTCTATTTGATACCCAATCTTACCAGCACTAAAATATATCTTATCATTATTTTTAGCACTCACATCTATTATAGTTTTAAATTGCTTTTTCATTCCAACTGGTGAACATCCTCCATGAATATAACCAGTAAGAGATAATAGTTCTTTAGACTTAATCATTTCTATAGATTTTTCATTCACTACTTTACTTGCCTTCTTTAAATCTAAATTAGATGATACTGGTACTAAAAACACATAATAATTATTACTTTTACCAACTGTTACTAAAGTCTTAAATACTACACTAGGATCTTGATTTAACACACTAGCCACTTCAAGTCCACTTACCATATCAGTATCACTATAATCATGAACATTATAAATAACATTTTTTTGATCAAGTATTCTCATAACATTAGTTTTTTCATGTTTTTTCATCAAATCACCAAAATTATTATATCATATATTGTAATTTTTCAAAAAAATATGTTATATTTAATGTATAAGAAAATATAGGAGGGAGTTTTGGTAATGAAATCAAATCGTTTCGGTAAAATATCTTTTTGGAAATTTGGATTTTGTATATTAATAATTCTATTTCATATAGCATCTATCTACCCTGACTTTAGATATAATTTTAAATATGGAAGTATTGGAGTAGAATTTTTCTTTTTAGTGTCAGGATACTTTTTAGCAAAAAAATGTATTTCTTACGAACCTAAAGAAAGTCTTGGTGAAGAAACATTTAATTTTATGAAAAGTAAAATTAAAAAGTTTATCCCATATATAATACTTTTAATGATAGTTGGCATCCCATATCTAACATTTATAAAACACTATACTCTAACAGAACATGTAATGACATTTTATAAAATATTATTAATACCAACTAATATAGATACAGACCCATCTGTATATGGAATACTTTGGTACTTAACAACAATGATAGTAGTAGAAACAGTAATGTTTCCATTAATAGTAAAACATAAAAAGAATTTTATATATATAATAAGTCCAATAATAGTAATATTATTAATGAATTATATATTAGTTGAAACTAAAATTATAGTATCTCCGTGGACTAAGACACCATTCGCATTAAAAGGAATATTAAGAGGATTCTTAGTAATGAATCTAGGTATGTATTTATATATACTAAGTGAAAAATTCAATAAAATTAAACTTACTAAATTATCAAAAGCAATACTACCAATTATAGAAATATTCTTATATTTAAGTATATTCTATATATCTAATATTAAGAGTGCTCATTCAAAATTTGATATATTTATGCTTATATTAATCAGTATAGGACTTCTTATTTCAGCAAATCCAAATGTATATTTAACAAAATTTTCTAATAATAAAGTATTCTTCTTTTTAGAAAAATTAAGCTTACCAATGTATATTTACCAATGGGTAATAATTTACGGATTAGAAGTACTTTTAAGAAAGCTAGGTGTCATTACTAACTACTGGATATTCTCCCTTCTTACAATATTAATTCTAATATTTGTAAGTATAATAGTTATTTACATAATTAAGTTTTATGAAAAGAATAAACATAAGATAACAAGATTATTTATAGAAGCATAAACAAAAAAAGCAGAGTTAATTAAAAACTCTGTTTTATAATACATATAAATATATAGCTAAATAATGAAATATAGTACCTGCGATACAAAAGAAATGAAATACAGAGTGCATATATTTCTTTTTAGATCCAAGTCCATATAATAAAGCACCTACTGAATACATTACACCACCCAATATTATGAATATTAAACCAATTACACCAACTCCAGCTATTAAAGGTTTTATAAATAAAACAGCACTCCATCCATTCATTAAATGACACACCACTTCTATCTTCTCATTTTTATCTACATCCACTGCGGAAAATATAATGCCTAGCAATGTAACAAAACCAACAATACCAAAATATACCCAACCACATACACCTTTCATACCTACTAGTGCTATAGGTATAATAGTACCAAACACAAGTAAGAACACATTACAATGGTCTATTACCCTTAAAACTTTTTTACCAGTTATTCTAGGACTTAATGCATGATATATACAAGATATAGTATATAAAAGTATCATAGTTGTTCCAAATAAAGTAACTGTTGTTACAGCCATTGCTCCTTCATTACTAGCCTTTATTATAAGCATAACTAGTCCCCATATACTAAAAGCAGCCGCAATACCATGAGAAATAGAATTGATTAATTCTTCACTTAATGTATAACTAGGTATACTAATTCTTTCTTTCTTTTTATCCATCAAACCTCCTATAAATATCTAACCATTTCATTTAATTCTTTTCTGTTATCATGAAGTTTACTTGGTCCAAAACCTTCTTTTATGTATCCAATCATCAATAAACATACTGGTACTATATTATTAGGTAAATCAAATTCTTTAGATACTTCCCTACTATTAAACATACGAACCCATACAGAATTAATACCTAGATCAGTTGCTTCAAGTATCATATGAGTTGCAACTATACTAGCATCCATTTCATATGAATCATAACCACTATCTAATTCATTTTTCCAAGAAATATTAGTGTCTGCACAAACCATTAAACAAACTGGTGCATTATAAGTCATTTTACATACATTTCTAAGTTTAGACATTCCTTCTTCACTCTTAATAACATAAATCATTTCAGGTTGCAAATTCTTAGCAGTAGGACTTATTCTACCACATTCAAGTATTTTATTTATATCTTCATCACTAACTTTTCTATCACTAAAACTTCTAGTAGAATATCTACTTTTAGCAAGTTCATAAAAACCCATATTTTTACCTCCTACTTAAACATACTTTCAAATTCATTAATTAAATTAGAATTATAAGTTATTATTTCTTCATCATTGAATTTAAGAACATAATAATATCTAGTATATACATTAGATGAAGAAATATCTATGTCTTTTTCTTCTATAATCTTATCAAATATTTCTTTTATTTTTTTATTTTTAGAATTATTAATTCTATAAGTTTTTAATATATTTTCACTAACTTTACCTTCAAAACCCTTATATTCATCTTGTTTTTTAACAACACTATTATTTTTTAAATCAACTTCATAATATATATCAGTATGAGTTCCCCCATCATTAAGCATGGTTTTAATTGCCATATCAGTTACAAATACATAATCATACTTTGCTGAATTCTTATTCATAACCTTAAAAACAAAGAATACACTTAAACATATAACAATCAAAACTCCTAATATTATTAATAATATCTTTTCACTCTTTTTCATGTTTTACTTTTCCTCATAATCATCTAAGAAACTATGATATTCACCATTCTTCTTAGTTCCTAAAACACAATTTAAATTAATATTATCAAGTGCTTTAAATATATTATAATCTATTGATTTATTTAACTTTCTAAGTTCTTTAATAAGTTCTTTCATTTCTTTTCTTTTAGAATCATTCTTATCACTAAAATCTATTCTTTCAGTAAACTTACAAGCACAATTTAAGAACACTAGTTTATTATAATTCTTCCAAGAAATTATAGCATCTTCTTTAACTAAATATAAAGGTCTAATTAATTCAAGTCCTTCATAATTATCAGAATGTAATTTTGGCATCATAGTTTTAACTTCAGATCCATAAAACATAGATAAAAGTGTTGTCTCAATTACATCATCAAAGTGATGACCAAGTGCTATTTTATTACACCCAAGGTCTTTTGCTTTACTATACAAAAACCCTCTTCTCATACGAGCACATAAGTAACAAGGTTTTTCTTCACTAATAGTATTAACTACATCAAATATATCACTATCAAATATAGTAATAGGTATATTTAAGCGTTTAGCATTTTCATATATTAAGTCTTTATTATTTTCAGCATATCCTGGATTCATAACAACATATTTAGTTTCAAATTTAACTTTACCATGACGTTCTAATTCCTCTATACATTTAGCAAGTAAAAATGAATCTTTCCCTCCACTTATACATACCATTACTTTATCATTTTCATTTATTAATTTATAATCTTGAACTGCTCTTACAAATTTACTCCATATATCTTTTCTATATTTAGTAATTATTGATCTTTCTATTTCTTTATATTCTTCCATAAACAACTCCTAAAATACACAAATATTTTAACATTTTAAAAGCAAGTATGTAAATACTCACTTCTATTTTTTTACCCACATATACATTCCATCTTCAACGACTTCATGTTTAACTTTAAATCCAAATTTAGAATAAAATGTTTGTTTACCAGGAGCAGACAATAACAGTACCATAATTTCTTTATTATCATCTATATTGCCTTTAATAAAATTTAATAATGACTCTATTAGTAATTTACCATAACCATTTCCTTGATAGTCAGGATGAACTACCACATCTATTAAAAGGCCAACATATCTAATGTGCCAAGGTCCATAATCATATCCAGTTATTTTCTCTTTATCCTAATTTATCTCCATTCTTAACTTCCACATCTGGTCTTATTAAAACAACACCTTGTTCACTATAAGTACCAAGAACTAATACTTCACTCATAAAATCAGCTATTTGTCTTGGCGGAAAATTAACAACAGCAAGTATTTGCTTATTAATTAAATCTTCAGGTTTATATACATCAGTTATTTGAGCACTACTCTTTTTAATACCAATCTCATCACCAAAATCAATTCTTAATTGATAAGCAGGTTTTCTAGCCTTTAAAAAAGGCTTAACTTCTATAATAGTTCCAACTCTTATATCAGCTTTCATAAATTCTTCAAATGTGATCATATTTCATCATCCATTTCTTTTTAATTGCAAGTCATCTTTTGATAGTAATTTTCTAACTTCATCTAAATTTTCAGGAAATCCCTGCATATAAATATAATAATTATAATCAAAAGTAAACATATCATCTTCTACTTCTCTTTCAACTTCTTCAGTTCTAAGTTCAATCATAATGCCTCTACCAAAAATAGTTTTAATAATATGTGCACTCACTTGTCTTCCTTCAGAATCAACATATAAAGTATCAGACATCCACCCTCCATGTAATCCTAAATTGATATATGAAGTTGTATCATCTAAAACATTACTTTTATAGTATCCATAATTTATACTTTCATCATCTAAAACACTTCTAGCAAAATCATAAGAATCACTAATAACCTTAGATAAAAATTCATCACCATATTCTTTATCTAATACCCTTTTTCTTTTTAGAATAAGCATATCACTTTTATCAATAGTCCAACTATAAGTATTAATTAAACAATTTTTATATTCATTTAATGACATCATTTTTAAACCTCCTGAAATATATTTATGTATGTAACTATAATAACAAACATTTGTTACTCATTCAAGAAAAATTATTTTATTTGATATTATTAAATATCAATATAAAAAATATTAACATACTACTTTTTTTATCTATATTCTTTCTAAAGATGTTATTACTTCACAATGCTTAGTTTTATTAAACATATTTATACATTCAAGCTTTGTCATACTATATTTAGCTAATAAATCTAAATCTCTTTTTAAAGTTTTAGGATTGCAAGAAACATAAACAATAGTTTTAGCATTACTTTTATTTAAAAAATCTATTACTTTTTTAGAAAGTCCACTTCTAGGAGGATCTACTACTATAACATCATAATTATTATTTTTAGCAATACTTGCATCTCCACATATAAAATTAATTCCAGTTAAGTTATTAAGTCCTCTATTAATATTAGCATTCAATATTGCTTCTTTATTTACTTCAATACCAGTAACTTCTCTAAAATTATCTTTTAAATATATTCCAATCGTACCAGTACCACAATATAAGTCTAATAATTTATCACCACTTTCAGCATATTCCTTAACTTTATCATACATAATTTTCATATTTTCTGTATTTACTTGAAAGAATGCATTCGGATAAATACTATACTTAATATTATCAAGTTCTTCTATAATATAAGCACTACCATATAATAGTTTATTATTTAAATATATTGAATCTATCTTAATATTATTAATTAACTCATCATAATTAAAATCTTCTTTTTCTCCTTTAAATATAACCATAACACTGTTTTTAGAAGTTCTAACTACTACTTCAGATATGCCACTAAGATTTATATTCTTTAAAATACTATATACTTCATTAATTCTATCATCTAAAAGTAAACAATTATCAAATTCTACTAAATCATTAGTACTTTCACTATAATAACCAACTTTACCATCTTTAACATGAAACGTAGCTTTATTTCTATAATTATATTCATTATTAGTAAGTATTTCTTTAATATTAGTATTAAATAATTTATTTATAAAATTTATCTTCTTTTTCTTTTCTTCAAGAAAACTCAAATGCAAAAATGAACACCCACCACACTCATTAAAACTCTTACACTTAACACATTCTCGTCTATCACTCTTAGTAATTATCTTTTCTATTTTACCAGTCGCAAACCTTTTATTTACTTTAGTTATTCTAATACCTATTTTTTCATCTTTTAAAGCATAAGGAACAAATACAACAAAATTATCTATTCTAGTAATACCATTACCAATATCATCTTCATCATTAATAATTACTTCATATGTATCATTTATTTTCATAGATTCCTCCATATAAAAAGTAACTTAATTATATCATAAGTTACTTAATTTTTACTACTCTTCGTCTTTCTTTATTTCATCAAATATAGATGTTCCAATACCAAGTTCATTCTTAATACCAAAATTATCTAGTACAGTAGCGCCTATATCAGCAAATGTACTTCTATCTTCTAAACGTTTACCATATTTAAAACTTGGACTATATATCATAATAGGTATATATTCACGAGTATGATCTGTTCCCTTCCAAGTAGGATCATTTCCATGATCTGCAGTTAATATGAATAAATCATCTTCTTTAAGATTTCTTAAGAAAGTTGGTAAATAATAATTTAATTCTTCTAGTGCTTTTAAATATCCAACTCTATCTCTTCTATGTCCATATAACATATCAAAATCATTTAAGTTTGCAAATAAGAATCCTTTAAAATCTCCCTTAGCAAAATCAATTAATTTCATTATTCCATCTAAATTATCTCTTGTTCTAACTTTAACAGCAATACCCTTATTATTAAATATATCTGATATTTTTCCTACAGCAATAGTTTGAACATTATTTCTATCAAGTAAATCTAGTACATTAAGTGGTGGATCTAAAGCATAATCATGTCTCTTAGGCGTTCTTGTAAAACTTCCTGGTTTACCAACAAATGGACGAGCTATAACTCTAGCAATCTTGTACTCATCCCCCTTAGTTAACTCTCTAACTGTTTCACATATTTTATATAATTCTTCAACTGGAATAATATCTTCATGAGCAGCAATTTGTAAAACTGAATCAGCAGAAGTATAAACTATAATAGCTCCAGTCTTCATATGCATTTCACCTAAATCTTCAATAATTTGAGTTCCACTTGCTACACAGTTACCTATAACATCTCTTCCAATCGCATGTTGAATCTTAGATATTAATTCAAGAGGAAATCCATCAGGATAAGTCTTATATGGAACTTTAGCTACAGCACCCATCATTTCATAATGACCATTTAGTGTATCTTTTGCTACATTAATAGGTTTAGCTCTCATATATAAAGCCTTAACATCTTTTTCATCTTTTCCTACTAAATTAGTAAGTCCTAATTTTTCTAATACATCTAAGTTATATGCATCTCCTATAGTATGTAAAACTGTATTAGCTCCTTTATCTCCATATTTTAAAGCATCTTCTGTTGATCCAACTCCAACACTATCCATAACAACCAAAAATACCCTTTTAAACATTACTTTCACCTTCCTTTGTACTTCTATTAAAATATTCATTATAGTTTTCTTTTATAAAATTATTTGCAAGATGCGTATATATCTCAGTAGTAACAACATTCTCATGACCAAGTAATTCTTGAACACTACGTATATCAGCTCCACACTCAATCATATGAGTAGCAAAACTATGTCTAAGTACATGAGGTGTTATTTCTTTATCTATCTTTTTACTGCTTGCTATTTCACCTATTATTTTATATAAACCTTGACGAGTCATCCTTTTACCATGATTATTAAGAAATAACGAATCAGTTGGTTTTTGATTCTTAACAAACATCATAGGTCTATACTTATTAATATATAAATCTAAGTAATTAACTGCTATCTTACTTAAAGGAACAATTCTTTCTTTACTTCCTTTTCCATATACACTAACAACCATATTACTAGTATCTATATTTATTAAATCTAAATTAACTAGTTCAGTAGCTCTAAGTCCAGTAGAATATAAAAGTTCAAGGATAGTTTTATTTCTATAATCAAAAGGTGTTACTAACTTTATATCTAAAAGTTTATCTACTTCTTCAATACTTAAATATTTAGGAAGAGTTTTCTTTCTTTTAAGACTCTCAACATCTTCACTAACATTAATAAATCCTTTATATATAGCCAAATATTTAAAGAAACTCTTTATACTAGCAATAACTCTATTAATAGAACTTTCATTATATTTAGGAAGTACGTGTAATATATAGTTATCTATATCTTTCTTAGATATATCTACTATTTCTTTATCAGTATATTCTAAGAATCCACGTATATCTCTAATATAAGACTCTATAGTATTAGAACTATAGTTTTTATCTATCTTTAAGTAATCACTAAAATCATCAATATATTCTTTATTATCAATCTCTATCATAATTTTTACCCATAATCATTATACAACAAAAGAACTAATATTTCATAGTTCTTTTACAACTTTTATGTAAATTTCCTATAGAAGTTTATAATTAACTAAATAAAAATTACTTCTTCATAGAATCTTTTATATTAAATAATATTCCACCTAATATCATAGGTATATAATATGAAACTAATCTCCATAATAATACTCCTGGCATCACTATAGAATCAATTACTATCATTTTAAAGTAATTAATAAATGCATATTCCATTCCAACTGCAGCTCCTGGTATTGGTATAAATGATGCTGATAGATAAACAAAACAACCAAGAATAATACTATAAAACATATTAATATCAACATTTATATCTAATGCTTTAAAAGTAAAGAACGGTAACATACAAAATATAATCATATAAAAAATATTTAATAAAACACACTTTATAATAAATGTTTTATCTTTTAATAATATTTTAAAACAAGTATAATACTCATCACATTTATTAGTCCACATAAGATAAGATTCATCTTTATTCTTAATTATATGAATTTTATTTAATACTTTAATAAACCACTTACCAGTCTTTTTAGCATAATTTATCTTAACACACATAAATATAGCCATAAATAATGATATAAGAGTTATAAATATACCAATTATAGTTAATATCCATAAAAGTTTATTTGGAACAAGTCCATTACTCATACAAACAACTAAAGAAACAATAGACATAATAGTCATAGATATCTGAAGAACTATAAAGTTCTCTACTATAACAAGTAATGCTTCAGTAACTCTTACTTTACTTTTACTAAGTTCATACACTTGAAGAGGTTGTCCTCCTAAAGAAAATGGTGTTATTCCATTAAAAAACTTAGTGATAAGATTTAACTCCAAAGTTTTTCTATATGAATAAGTATTATTAATTTTATTAATAAGTAAATAAAGTAAATACGCTTCAATTACAAAATATACTGCATAGGTTAATAAGATTAACAATAAGTACCAAATATTAGCCCCAAGTAACAGGTTAATCGACTCATTAAAATTATCTTTAAGAATGTACCAAAACAATCCCACTGTTAATACTACTAATAAAATACTTCTAAATTTTATGTTTTTCATAGTTTCCTCTTTTATTAATACTTCACTATTATAGCAAAGAAATATATCAATAACAATAATATTTGTTTAAAATGACTTTTAAATGACTTTAAATTTAATTATAAAATTGATAAAATACTTATGAGGTGTACTATGGAATTATTACAAAATAAATTAAGACCTAATAATTTAAAGGATGTTCTAGGTCAAAAACATCTTATTGGTAAAGGTAAAGTATTAACAAACTTAGTAAAGAATAAAGTTCTTTTTAATATAATTTTTTATGGTAATAGTGGTTGTGGTAAAACTACTATTGCTCTTGCTTTAATAAATGAACTTGGTATTAGATATAGAATGCTTAATGCAACTATTAATTCTAAAAAGGATTTTGAAGTTGTTATTGAAGAAGCTAAAATGTATGGAAGTATGATTCTTATCGTAGATGAAATTCATAGAATGAATAAAGATAAACAAGATATATTACTTTCTTATATTGAGAGTGGTCTTATAACTTTAATTGGTCTTACTAACTCTAACCCATTTCATTCTATAAATCAAGCTATCAGAAGTAGATGTCAATTAATAGAATTAAAACCTTTAAATGAAGATGATATTGAAACTGGTATTAAAAGAGTAAAAACTGTATTTTCTGATATAAAAATAGATAATAAAACTATAAAATATATTGCTAAAATATCTAATGGAGATATAAGATTTGCTTATAATTTAATTGAATTTAATTATTACGGTTATAATAAGGAAGTAACTATCGATAATATAAAAGAAACTACTAATACTCCATCATTCTTTACAGATAAAGATGAAGATGGTCATTATGATATGTTATCTGCTTTTCAAAAGAGTATTAGAGGAAGTGATGTAGATGCAGCACTTCACTACTTAGGAAGATTAATAGTAAGTGGAGACTATGATTCTATTTATAGAAGAATGATTGTTATTGCTTATGAAGACATAGGTCTTGCTAATCCTATGATCGGTCCTAAAGTAGTAGCTGCCGTTGAAGCAAGTGAAAGAATTGGATATCCAGAACTAGTAAAACCACTTTCTTGTGCTGTTATTGATATGGCACTTAGTCCTAAAAGCAATTCAGCTGATATGGCAATCACAGAAGCAATTAAAGACATAAATACTATGTCAGTTGGAAGAATCCCAGCACACATAAGAACAACAAGTCCAAACTACAAGTATCCTCATAACTATCCAAACTACTGGGTAGATCAAGAATATATGCCAGACGCATTAAAAGGAAGGAAATACTACGCACCAAGAAAAAATAAATATGAAACAGAAATGTATAAATTTAATGCTAGTATTAAGGTGAAAAAATGAAATTTATAATGCAAAGCACTCCTAAAACAGTAAATATAGATTCAAAAGTAATTGAAGAATTAGAAAGAAAAGTCGAAAGTAACATACCTCTATCTACAGATGAAATAAAACTTTTTTTAGATAATATTTGTTACTTAACAAGATGTAAATTCACTAATGATTTTGATAATTATGATTTTAGTTTTAAATGTGATAAAGCAGTATCTATAATTACTCATTATTTAAACGATCTAGGTGTTGAAACTCATCCCTGCTCTACACAAAGTGAAATAACTACTGATATTGAAGGCCACTCATTCTTAGTCGCAAGATTCAATGTAATGGGTATGCTTGTTCCATATTTAATAGATCCAACTTATAGACAATTCTTTACAGATGATAAAAAAGATTATTTAACACATAATGGTATGATATTAAAAACACCATCTCCAGGACATTTTATAAAAGATGAAGATAAACCTCTAGTAGAAAGATTACTAATAGATGGATATCATATATTAGATGAAAACACTGCTAGAATATACGGAGATTCATTTTATAATACAAAGACTGGATATACAACAAAAGATTTTAAATCCATTAATGGAAATATTTATATAAATTCATTTACTAAAGGACACGCACCATTATCTAAAACAAAAGAAGAACTTGAAAGTGAAGATTTATTAATAAAACCTCAAAATCAAAAGACATTATAAACTACTCATAAAGGTAGTTTTTTATTTTTATATTTTTCAAGTTTTTTTAAACTTTTATCAGGTGTAGGCATATCTTCAGGCATAACTCCACCATTCTTAAAAATAGTTTCTCTTATATTTTTACCTACGATATAATGAGTTTCATTGGCTTTAGTTTCACTAGATACATTATCCCTTTTTAATTTTGACTCAGTTTGACTAATTCTAAAAAGATTAGCAATTAATTCTTCACTACACATATTATCAAGTATATCTTCTCTATATCTTAAATTCTTACGTTTTGCTATATCATCTGCAGTTTCTCCGTTATATAGTCCTTTATATCCAGCATTATGAAACTTATCAAAATTCTTAACTCCCGCATCTCTAGCAGCAATATTTAAAGAATAATTACCTTTTTTTGTTAAATCTCTTTGATAAAATCTTTTCTCATCTTCAGTAAGTTCAAGATATTTTTTTTCACTAAGTTCCTGTTTTCTAGTTTGAACTGCAAAGTAAGTTTTTCCTAAAGCTACAACTTCTTTTCTAGGATCAGAGTTTTGTACAATTAAGTAACAAGCATATCTAGACAACTTATAATCCACTTGTTTTCTTTTAGCACCAGAACCTATTTGTACCATTTTACCCACTTGGGTAAAATGGTCATCCATCAACTGATTGCTTTGTTTACAAGCTACTATAGAATCATTTATTACATTTATAAATTTTTGCCATTTCTTATAATCTAAGACGACTTGTAATTCACGAGCAAGCCAATACTCATTCCCATCTTCATCAATATGTTTGATATTTTCAAATAACTTTTCAGTGTATTCAATTATTTCTTTCATTTAAATTCCCACTTTCTAGAAAGTATTTATTACCCTCTATTATTATAATTAGCCATAAATTACAAAAAAACTTCTTTTTTCTTAAAATTAATCAAAATAAAAAACATTACTATAATTTATAATAATGTTCTTATATAAAATCTAATTTCTAGTTTTTAAAACTTGTTGTAACAGTTCCATTAGAATTATGACTAATAGTAGTATTTCCTGAAGTGAAACTATGACTTACACCACCATTAGAGTGATGACTTATTGAACTACTAGAACTATATCCAAAAGATGAACTTGAGTTATGTCCAAATGATGAACCAGAACTGTGCCCAAAAGAATTATTATTGTTTCCAAACATCTTATTGCTTTCTATAATTTTTTACATTATATCAAAAAAATTCCATAAAGGAATTAATTTACATCTCACATACATCTCTCACTATATAGTTTGTTATATAAAGTCCTGCAACTGCTGGAACAAATGCACTAGAACCAAGCATATTCTTAGTATCTATTGCTTTCTCAGTTGATGTTACAACTACAACATCTTTCATTAAGTCTTTGTCTTTTCCAAGTTCATGTCTTACCTTTTTAGCAAGTGGGTCTGTATTAGTTTTATCAAGTGTTGTTATTATTAACTTAGTAGCATCTAATTTCTTAGCTGTTCCCATTGATGAAACTAACTTAATACCATTTTCATGACATCTCTTAATAAGTTCAACTTTAACACGAGTAGTGTCACATGCATCTATCATATAGTCATACTTTTCTCCAAATAGTAGTTCTATATTATCAGGTGTTATATAAGTATTAATTATATTAACAGAAGCATTCTTATTTATAAGTTTAATTCTTTTCTTCCATTCTCTAGTTTTATATTTATTATTATTACGAGAAGTAGCTATTATTTGTCTATTAATATTACTAGGTTTAATAGTATCTCCATCTACTATAGTTATGTCTTCTACTCCACATCTAACTAAAGATTCAAGAGCATATCCACCTACTCCTCCAAGCCCTATAATAAGCACTTTAAGTTTTCTAATCTTTTCTAAGTTTTCACTTCCAATTAGACATTCAAGTCTACAAAGATTCATAATCTTCACTCCTTCAAAAGTGCTTATATTATAACATAAAAAAATACCTAGGTAAATATAGTGTAATAAAACTCGCGTTTCGCACGAGGTGGTAGGACACATAACATACTCGGGATCTTGTATTAAATACAATATTCAACACCATATACTAATTAGTCCCCCTATAGTATTACATAGCCGGTTTATTGAGCTATATTTATTTCTAGGTTAATTTAATTATATCATATTATTTTTTTATATCAAGATTTCTACAAAAACTTTACACTTCTAAAAATGACCAAATTTACTTCTTTCATAGAATCTTTCATTTAATAAATTTAAATCATCTATTATATTCTTAGGCTCACATTCTTCATATAAATCTTTATATTTATCAATAGTTACTTCTTCTAAAAGTATTCCTTTATCACTATCTATATAGATTGCTAAAGGTTTTCTAATACCAATTGCATAACTTAGTTGTACTTTACACCACTTAAGATTATATTTTTTAAGATAATGCACTGCAATAAGTCTTGCTTTATATGCGCCACTTCTATCTACTTTAGTTGGGTCTTTACCACTAAAAGCACCACCACCTACGGGAGCAAACCCTTCATAACTATCAACTACTATCTTTCTACCAGTAAGTCCAGCATCCCCAAGAAAACCACCAATCTCAAACTTACCAGTTGGATTTATCAAATATTCTTCTACTTCAATATTATATTTAGAACATATGTTATTACACATATCTTTGATTATCTTATCAGTTTCACTTCTCTCTTTCTCAGTATTTTGATAACTTATAGTAAATGTTTTAATTCCTAAAAGTTTCATATCATCACTATAATATCCAGTTATTTGAGCTTTACCATCACTCTTAAATCTAGAGTCACTCTTTCTCAAAATATCATATTTTCTACTTAATTCTTGAAGTATAACCATAGCTGTAGGCAAATACAAATCATTATCATTACAAGCATAGCCAAACATCATACCTTGATCTCCAGCACCCATCACTTCATCATTAGTACCCATCGCAATATCACTACTTTGAACACCAATATTATTAATAATTTCATAGTTAGAACTATATCCAACATCTTTAAGAACTCCCTTAACAACATTAGGAATATCTACTCTACTTTTAGATGTAACTTCACCAGTAATAAATATTTTACCTTTACCACCCATAGTCTCAATCGCACATCTACTTTTCTTATCCCCTTTAATAAACTCATCCACTAAAGCATCACTTATCTGATCACATACTTTATCAGGGTGTCCTCTAAAAACAATTTCATTACTAAATAATCTCATATATATTTCCTCCTTCCAAGATTACAATTACCTTAAAAAGAAAAAATACCTAAGATAACTTAGGTATATATAAGTTATCCTCATCCATCTGGGTTTACCACCTAATTAAATAGGTTGGTGTGACTTCATAGAGCCAGTCTCTCAGTCACTCTTTATAAGGTAATTTTAAAATTGTTGTTCCATAAGAACATACTAATAATATCATAAATAAATATCTTTATCAACTACTTCATATACTTTAATATGTCAAATAAAATAAAAAATAATATATTTCTAAAATCCACTTTAGTATTACTATTTGGTGGTATCGTGGGTAAACTAGTTGGTTTTGTTCTACGAATAATCGTAACTAGAAAACTAGGTCCTGAAGGAATGGGACTTTATAGTTTACTTGCTCCTACTAGTGCTCTTTTAAGTGTCATTGCAACTCTTTCATACCCTACTGCTCTATCTAAAATAATATCAGAAAAAAGTTCAAGAACAAAAACACTATTTGCATCAATCATCCCACTATCTTTAATAATAAATATTTTTATAATAGTTGTAACTGTATTATTAGCTCCAACACTAAGCACACTTCTTAAAAACGAAACTTTATATTTTCCAATAATATGTCTTTCACTAGTAACTCCATTCATAAGTATTTCATCTATCATAAAAGGATACTTTTGGGGGAAACAAAATATGTTTCCATACATGCTTTCAAACTTCATAGAACAA
Organism: uncultured bacterium; assembly: GCA_945935525.1. Taxonomy (GTDB): domain Bacteria; phylum Bacillota_I; class Bacilli_A; order RF39; family UBA660; genus CAG-1000. Next base: position 187,259 of record CAMERI010000001.1, read on the forward strand.
GTTTCAAGACTAATATTTATAACACTATTCATAGATAAATTTTTATCACTTAGTCTAACACATGCAATAAGTTTCATAATTTTAGTAAACGCAGGTGGTGAAGTAATATCACAACTAGTAATGATGTATTTCCTTCCTAAAAATATAAAACCATCATTAAATGACTTTAATAAAGATGATATAAAAAAGATAATGAATATAAGTATTCCATCTACCTCAAGTAAAATAATAGGATCTATCTCTTATTTTTTAGAACCAATAGTTCTTACGAATGTTCTTATGTATGTAGGTTATTCTAAAGAATTTATAGTATACGAGTATGGAGTAATTAACGCTTATGCTATGTCACTACTCTTAATGCCACAATTCTTTACTCAAAATATGGCTACCTCTCTAGTGCCAGAACTATCTAAATATTATAGTCAAGGTAATAAAGTAATGTGTAAAAAGCGTATTAAACAAATAGTATTAATTTCCTCCACTATAGGTGCTATCTCTACATTCATAATAACACTATTTCCAAAGTTCTTCTTAAATATTTTATATCACACTACTGCTGGTATAGATTACATCAAAATACTTAGTCCATTCACTATATTATTCTATATTGAGTATCCACTTATAAATGCTTTGCAAGCACTTGGTAAATCTAAAAGTGCTATGAAATGTACAATCACATCGTCAATAGTTAGACTCATTTCTATAGCTACTCTATCACTTCTTAAAATAGGTATGTACTCTCTAATATTATCTATAATTATAAATCTTCTTCTAAGTACTTATCTTTACTCAAAAGAAATCAAAAAAGTACTATCTAATTAATTCATTTCTCTTAATAACATAAATTTTATTATTTTTATAAAATGCATAAAACACATCTTCTTTTCTAAGATCATTACTTCTTAAATAATCATGTAACCACTTTTCATCCTTACCTATATAACATAATGTATCTTTTTGAACAACACCATCTAATATTAATGGAAATGGATTAGAGGAATCAAGTCCTAAGAAACTATACTTAAATATATTAAGCTTTCCACTGTTTTCAAGTACAGCATATTCTACATCTTTAAGATTCTTAATATTATTATTTCTAAGTTCTAATAATAAATCATCTAAAGAATATCTTTGCTTCATCATTTCTTTATAATTTATTATTCCTCTATTTATTATAAGAGCAGGTTTACCATCAACAAGATTTCTAAACTTATTAAATCTCAAAGAAAAATATCCAGCAGCTATCTCAAAGAATAAAAGTATAAGTATTGGTATTACTGTAAGTAACATAGAATCTTTATAGTTTTCAATACTTATCGCAACTAACTCAGCAATTAATAAACTAACTACTAAGTCTTGTATAGATAACTCTCCTATCTCACGTTTACCCATAAGTCTAAATATAATAAGTACAAACACATAGAAAAACACAGTTCTAATTATTACCATTACTAAATCCATATATATCACCTACTATTATTATGTTTAATTCATATATTTTTTAATCATAAATATACTTAATTAGGTGATAAAATGAACAAAATTATTAATTATTTAAAAAGTATATCTTTATTTTTAATACTTTTCTTAATATATCTTTTAATTATATCTTTAATTTATTATTTAGAAATTCTTAGTTATAACACAGTAAGTATAATAAATTATATAATTATTTTACTTCTATTCTTTATTTTAGGTTTTAAAACTTCATCACTAGAAAGATCAAAAGGATACTTAAATGGTTTTATAGTATCTACTTCTATTTGTATTTTATTTTCATTAATAACTCTATTTATCTCAAAATATTCTTTTGGTGCTTTAGTATATTATTTGTCTTTAATATTATCCTCAATTACTGGTGGTATCATAGGAGTAACAAAAAAATAAGAGCTATTTTTCACTCTTATTTTTCTTATATTTACTTACAAATTCTTCTCTAAATTCAAGTAAATCATCTTTTTCTATATGAAGTCTTATATCTTCCATTAATTTAGTTAAGAATCTTATATTATGAATTGAAATAAGTCTTTGGCCAAATGTTTCATCAGCAACTAATAAATGCCTAATGTATGATTTAGTATAATGTTTGCATGCATAGCAATCACATTCTTCTTCTATTGGACTTAAATCCATTTTAAATTTAGCATTTCTTAAGTTAGTTCTTCCATTTCTAGTTAACGCGTTTCCGTGTCTAGCTAGTCTTGTAGGAAGGACACAATCAAATATATCTATACCACGAATAACTCCATCAATTAAATCTATTGGTTCACCAACACCCATTAAATAACGAATCTTATCTTTAGGTAAATATGGAGTAGCATACTCTATCATCTTAAGTTTAGTTTCTTCATCTTCCCCAACTGAAACACCACCAACACTATATCCATCAAAATCAAGTTTAGCAGTTTCTATTGCAGAAAACTTTCTTAAATCTTCAAACTCTCCACCTTGAACTATACCAAATAATGCTTGATGTTCAGGATCTTTATGTGCATCTTTACTTCTCTTCATCCACCTAAGAGTTCTTTCAATACTATTTTTCATATATTCATGTGTTACTGGATAAGGAGGACATTCATCAAAACTCATCATTATATCTGAATGAAGTTTATTTTGTATTTCAATACTTTTTTCAGGTGTTAAGAATAAATTAGCTCCATCTATATGACTTTTAAATTTAACCCCTTCTTCACTAATATCTTTTGGTTTAGCTAAACTAAATACTTGAAATCCACCACAATCAGTAAGAATTGGTCCAGTCTTATAATTCATAAATTCATGAAGACCACCTGCATTATCTACTACATCTTCTCCAGGTCTTAACCATAAATGATATGTGTTTGATAGTATTATATCAGCTCCAGCATCTTTAAGTTCTTCAGGACTTAGTGTCTTAACTGTAGCCTGAGTACCTACTGGCATAAACATAGGTGTTTTATGTTTTCCCCAGCGTGTTTCAAATTCTCCAAGTCTAGCTCCACAAGATGATTCTTTTATTAATTTAAATTTTAAATCCATCTATTTTACCTCCTCATTAGTTAAAAACATTGCATCTCCAAAGCTAAAGAATTTATACTTTTCATTTTGTGCGTGCATATATACATTCTTAATAATATCTACACTACTAAAAGCAGAAACTAACATAACAAGTGTACTTTTTGGTAAATGAAAATTAGTAATTAATGCGTCTGCTGACTTAAATTCATATGGAGGATAAATAAATATACCAGTTTCTTCAACAGTTGCTTTAAACTCTCCATATTTAGAAATATTAGCTTCTAAAGTTCTAAGACTAGTAGTACCAACACATATAATTCTCTTACCATTCTTTTTGCATTCATTTAGTTTATTTGCTACTTCTTCAGTTATTTCATACTTTTCACTATGCATATCATGATGAGTTATATCACTTTCACTAACTGGTCTAAAAGTACCAAGTCCAACATTAAGTGTTACATATAATATATTTACTCCCATACTTTCAAGTTCACTAAGTAACTCTTTAGTAAAATGAAGTCCAGCAGTAGGAGCAGCAGCACTACCTTCTCTTTTAGCATACACTGTATTATAACGACTATTATCTTTAAGTTTCTCATGAATATAAGGTGGAAGTGGCATAGCTCCTACTTTATCTAAATGTTCTACTAATATACCACTATAAACTAATTTAACATGTGTTATACCATCTTTAAATACATCAACTACTTCACACTTAAACTCGTCATCAAACTTAATAATAGTACCTTTATGTACTCTCTTTTGAGGTCTAACAAGACACTCCCATATATTACTTTCTAATTCTTTAAGTAATAATACTTCAATCTTAGCATTAGTCTCTTCCTTATACCCAATTATTCTACTAGGTAATACTTTAGTATTATTAAGAACTAATGTGTCTCCCTTATGAAGATAATTCTTAATATTATAAAATACTTCATCTTTATATTTTCCATCATATTTATTTACTACTAAAAGTTTAGAATGATCACGTTCTTTAATAGGTACTTGTGCTATTAAAGATTCATCTAAAGGATAATCATAAGTATTTATATCTTTATAATCCATACATCTACTAGGAATACAGCCTAGCGATTCACCTCTTCTTTCAGTTAGAAATTATATCATATAAAAAGAGTTTTTAAAACTCTATTTTTTTAATTTACGAACTAGACCATTAGAAGTACATACACTATAATCTTCTTCTAGAATAACACATATCTATATAAAATAATTATTTTTTAAGCTTTCTTGAAACTCCTTTATCGTAACAAACTTCTTCACCAATTTCAATTTTAAATGCACGTTTTCCAACTTCATTCATCTTATCAGTAATAAGTTTAATTTGTTCTTTAGAACAATTATTTTTAATCATCTTTTCTCTTTCTAAGTATAGTTTTCTATATTCACTTTTTAAATATGAAAGAGTAAGTTCTTTATTACTAATATTCTTTTTAGGAGTAACAGTCTTTTTAACATCTTTTTTAATTTCTTTTTTAACTTCTTGTTTTACTTCTTTAGTTTCTTTCTTTTCTTTAACAGTACTATATTTTGTATTAGATTTAACATTCTTTAATTCTTTATTAGTACTGTCAATTGTTTTATAAAGAATGTATGCTATTCTTCCTAAAATTATAGTATCACATATTATCATAGGTACACTATTTATAAGTAAATTACCTACAGCTCCTACCAATAATAAAGCAATAGCTCCCATTACTTGTAAAGCTAATGTTTCACCATATCCAGAATATTTAACTAAATTTCTTTTAAATATTCCTTTTTTACTAGTATATAATTCATTTTCTCTATCATAACTCTTTTTAAGATTCTTAGGCATATTAGCCACTTTATATAGTCTTTCAATTTCTCTATTAAACTTACTATCAAAATTATCAGTATACACTCTATAATCATCATATAAAGTATCATCACATAATTTTTCATAGAAATATCCATCTTTAGTTTTCTTAAAATTTACTATTTTTCCAAAATAAACATCACTCTTTAATTTAGAAAAATATTTTTTCATACTTTTGTTTTTACCATTAATATAAACTCTACTATCATTTTTAGATTCAACTATAGTCAAATATTCATCATCATTTATATTTGTCATAATACCCCCCTCTAAGTCCTTTAAATTCTACTACTAAATTCAATTTAAGTCAAATAAAATGGGCTATTAAAGTCCATTTATTACTTCTAAGAGTTCATCACTTGTATGATACCCTACTATTTCTTCTTTCTTTTCTCCATCTTTAAAGAATACCATCGTAGGTACACTCATTATTCTATATTCTTGTGTTAATTTTTGAAATTTATCTATATCTACTTTAACTATTTTAATTTTATCTTCTATACTTTCAAGTTCACTTTCAAGCATTTTACAAGGTCCACACCAAGTAGCTGAAAAATCTACAAGTACAGTTCCTTCTTTTATTAAATCATCAAAATTTTCTTCTTTATCAAGATATATCATTATAATTTTCCTTTCTCACGTAACTTTTGAACGTTTTCCTCAGTAATTATATCATATTTAATAAATAATTTAATAGTTTCTTCATTTAATTTATTTTTATCATTTTTATATTTCTTAGTTAGATCATATACTTCATTTATAGCATCTCTTGTATCTTTAATAGCTGGACTCATTATAGGAGTACTATCTAATATAAAGTTTCCAACTTTAGAACTATCAAGTCCCGTAACTCTTATAAATGGTTGACTACACACAAATAAGAATATAAATACTATAATATATGCTTCTATAAATCCTATAATTCCTCCTCCTATTTTAGAAAAGAAACCAAGTATTATAGTAGCATCTAATATTTTTTCTATTATTCCAGTTATTTTTAATAGTATCCTAAGTACTAAGTATAGTATTGAAAACACTACTAAGAATGCTATTAATTCATAAAGTAATATATTTATTATTGATACACCGCTAAATAATCCACCAAACTTAAAGAATGGTAAATATTCATACATAAATGTAGCTATTGGTGTTCTTAAATAAAATGCAAATATAACACAAACTACTAATCCTATAAGTAGAACCACTTGTTTAATAAGTCCTCTACTCATACCGCCAAGTACACCTATTATTAATATTGTAATTATAACAGCATCTGTAATATTCATGAAAACCCTCCTAGTCAGTAATCTTATATGGAGTAGCAAGTGTACCATCTCCACTTAAAAATTTAGTATCTTTTTTTAATGTTATTACTGGTCTAACACCATATGCAGTATCTACTCCAGCAACACCTAGTTTTGAAGTATTTACAATATAATTATATGCTTTAGTACCATTATAAGATGCGGGTGACATAGTCCAATAAGAACTTCCTGTATATAAGAAATTAGTTGTATTAAGAGCACTATTACTATATCCAGCATAAGATAATTCATCTGCTGTTAATAATCCAACTGGATATGTAAGAGTACTTACTCCATTACTATTTTTAACACTTAATCTGTCTTTTTTATTTACACAATTATAACTTGGCTTTCTAGTATAGCTATTATTCATATATGATATATATCCAGTATTTTTCTTTCCAAATCCATCAAACCCATAAGTAACACTACTTACTACAAATTTAGAAGTTTTTCTATTACTACAATATATTGAATCTTCTACATAACTAGTATAATTAGAGAAATTAGTATTATACCAATTATCTAATGTAGTCTTTATTGTACTTGAATTAGTATTAGCGTGTTCTTCAACATATGTTCCACTATTAGCAGAACCATACATATATCCAACGTAAGCATTATAATTACTATTAGTATTAAAAGCAGAAGTATCATTTAATATTCCAGTTGCTTCATCACTACAAGCACCATTTGTTGCTTCACCATTATAAACAAGTCTAATTCCACCATCAATAGTAGTTCTTAAAATTTTAAAACATTTACCAGCAAATAATACATTGTTATTAAGAGTTTTAGTTCCTCTATAGAAATAAATAGTCTCACCATTTATAGAATCATTTGTATAATAAACACCTTCTCCAGTATTAGTAGTATAATCCAAACTTGATTCAGGTAATGCCCCAGTAACTATCTTACTACCAAGAGACCCATCAGCATACACTTCTTTATTAGGATTATATTTAGTTGAAGAATTAACATTTATATTAGCTGAAAATGTTTTATTCATATTATCACTTTGATCATCATCAGTTTTTAAGAATGTTATACCCATTACATAAGAATGTTTAACACCAGGTTCAATCTTTATACTAGAGGCAATAATAGGATTACTAACAGGCATAGTAGTTTGCTTAATTATAGCTCCTCCATTAGAACCAGTTAATGTAAATACTAAATCATCAGGATCAGCAAAATTATTAACTAAATCATTTAACTTAATATCATAGTAAATAACAACATCTCCAGTATTCTCAACAGTAAATGTTTTACTAATACTCTCTCCAGTATATGCATTTACCATAGATACATTACTAGTATCAACATAAGTTATTTGAATATTCTTATTAAATGTAACAATATTCATATCTTTACCAGTACCTTCTATTTCTAAACTGAAATATGCATATGTAGCAGTAATCATTAAAATAACTAGCAAAATAATTCCTACACTTGCAAATAACATACTAATTTTGCCTGTTTTCATATATCCAACTCCTAGTCTTTACTAAAAATATTATATAATTATTACTAACATTTTTCAATAAAATTTGAAATATTTGTACTTTTTTGGTAAAATACTACCGAGGAGGAAAAAGAATATGATAAAGGAAACAGATATATTAAATGAAAAAGATATTAAAACATTAAAAAAAGTTAGTACTGAAGTTACATTTCCTCTAAGTGAAGATGACTTATATTTAATTAATAATATGATTATGTATCTTAGATTAAGTCAAGATGAAGAATATGCTAAAAAATATAATATAAGAGCTGGTATGGGACTTGCAGCTATACAACTAGGAGTATCAAAAAGATTTTTCGTTATTTCATATAAAAAAGATGATGGAACATTTGAAGAATATAAAGTAATTAATCCTAAAATTATTTCTCATTCTGAAGAACAAGTTTATGTTGAAGAAGGAGAAGGATGTTTAAGTGTTACTAGATATGTAGAAGGCATCGTTCCTAGATTTGCAAGAGTAACAGTTGAATATCAAGACGAAGAAGGAAATAAAATAACTAAAAGAGTACGTGAAGAAATAGCAGTTGCATTTCAACATGAAATAGATCATTTAAATGGAATATTATTTACAGATAAAATAGATCCAAAAGATCCATTTAAGAATCAAGATAATATGAGAGCTATATAACAAGTAAGAAATTACTTGTTTTTTTATATAAAAAACTCGTATATTTTTATACGAGTTATTTTATATATTTTTATCCAATGAATTTTATTTTATAATCTAAGTCTTTTCCTTTAGAATACTTTAAATCTATTCTAAAAGTACCCCTCATCATACCACCAAAAGTATTTTGAGCATCTACATCTATTAGATAATAGAATGTATCATTATTATCATTATATCTAATAGAGAATTCTCCAAACTGAGCAGTTCCAGGAGACTTTAACATTTCTTTCATTTCTTCTTTTAATTTATATTCTGGTATATAATGATAAGCTAAATATACTTTAGAATAGTATTCTATTTTAGATGTTTTTTCATAATCCTTAAAAAAGTAAAATTTAAAATCATTATTATAATCCCAATAAGCTTCTTTTAATTTATTATTAGTAATTTTAATACTTAGTGGAAATGCACCTTCAGTACTAGAATCATCTATAATCGTAAGAATATATTTCCCATTCTCTTCCCTAGCATAATATATCACATAATGAACATCAAAATCTTCTTTGTGATAAGAAAATATACCATCTAATATATTATTTCTAATTTCTGATGCTGTGTCTTTAGAATAACCTAAATCAACAATAGTTTTAATAGAGCCATCATAATCAAGACTTCTAGCATATAAACGTTTAGGAATATAAAAACATAAATCAAATAAACCAATTATAATTCCTAAAATACAAAATATCTTTTTAACAAGCTTATCTTTATTCTTAAAAAATAGTATACAAAATATTATAAATACAATAGTTAAAACTAAAATCAAAACAGAAAAAATATTTTGTAATAACAAATAATCACCAAAATTATACCAATCATAATCATATAAATAATATTCGTTCGAAACATAACCAATAAAAGGTATAGAGATAATAGAAATAATTATTAATAATATAATAAGTACTATAGTAGTAACTTTTCCACTCCCTTTTCTAAGCTTATATCCACAATAAGGACATATTTTTGCTTTTTTAGAGATTTCTTTATTGCATTCAGTACAAACCATTATATTATTTTCCTTACCACAATAAGGACATTCTTTTAATTTATCATTTATTTCTTTTTTACATCCTTTACATTTTACTAATGCCATTTTATTCACTCATACTTATGATAATCTTTTTCTCTTTCAAGAGTGTCTTTATCAAGTTCATATAAAGTATTATGTGATTTATCAAACTCAAACTTCATAAGAATGCTTTCACTACCATCATCATCTTTTATAGTGATATCACTGCCATTCATTTCCCAAATACAATAGTAAGAATATGGTAAAAGCTTTTTTCCTTCAAAATAATAATAAAAACTATATTCACAAGTCATATTATTATTAAGTGTTAAAAAATCATAAGAAATTCCACTATTAGATTTAGATTCCTTAACACTACTCCATTTACCAGCAACTTCACTAATCTTATTATTAGATGAACTTTTATATATTGTTTTGCCAATAATAAATACAACAATAATAATACCAATAACAGCACAAATCTTAGTTATAAGTTTTTTATTATCTTCATCTGAGATACTATCATCATCAACATAACTATATCCGCAATGTGGACAAGACTTTGCTTTATCACTTATCTTCTTACCACATTCCTTACATTTAATCATTGCCATTATTATTCACCATCTTTAATAACTATAGATGTGCCATATATAATAATTACTCCGCCCATAACAACTAATATACCTTTTAGTCCAGAACAAACAGTTTCACCTAATTCTCTAACATTATTTGCAGTTGTAGAAGATGCATTTTGAATACCAGTATAAGCATCTCCTCCATATGATTTATCAGAAGATGATATACCAGAATAATTAAGCCCAAGTCCCCATATAATAGAAACAACACCTAAAACTATAAGAGCAATTCCTATTACTTTACTCTTATTAAAACTTTTAAGTTCAATTCCACAATTAGGACATACGCTAGATGAACTACTTATTTCCTTTCCACATTCCTTACATTTTACTAATGCCATAACTTCAACTCCTTTATATTATTATAATATGTACTCAAATCCCGGTCAAGCAAAAAAACGTTTGTATATCACTCAATTTAGGTCTTTAGAATATACCTTTTATAATCAAAAAAATATAATATTATAGGAGGAAAAATGAATAATAATTGTAATTGTAATAATAAAATAAAAGTATTTCCACCATTCTTAACTTGTTATGGTGCGACTGGCCCTACTGGACCAACAGGACCTAGTGGTGGTGCTACAGGGCCTACTGGACCACAAGGAATTCAAGGTCCTCAAGGAATACAAGGACCTACAGGACCTACTGGTCCAACCGGACCACAAGGAATTCAAGGTCCTCAAGGAATACAAGGGCCTACAGGACCTACTGGTCCAACCGGACCACAAGGAATTCAAGGTCTTCAAGGAATACAAGGACCTACGGGACCTACTGGACCTACTGGTGAAGCAGGCCCTGCAGGGGAAACACCTACTCTATCTATCGGCACTGTAACTACTGGAGCTCCAGGAACTGAAGCAACAGCAACTATCACGGGGACAGCACCAAATTATGTGATTAATTTAACTATACCACAAGGGCCTACTGGACCAACTGGACTTACTGGTGCTGCTGGTGCTACAGGAGAAACAGGACCTACGGGACCTACTGGACCAACAGGACCAACAGGACCTACTGGACCTACTGGACCTTCAGCATAATGAAAAACTATAAAATATGTGTTTATGCTATATGTAAAAATGAATCTAAGTTCATTAAAAGATGGTATGAATCAATAAAAGGAGCTGACTATATATGTGTTCTAGACACAGGATCAGAAGACGATAGCTTAAAAATACTAAAAAGTTTAAATATAAAAGTTAAACAAAAAGTAATAAAACCATGGAGATTTGACATAGCTCGCAATGAATCAATGAAACTAATACCAAAAGATGCTGATATATGTATATGTTTAGACTTAGATGAAATAATGCTCCCAGGGTGGAAGGAAGAATTACTAAAACTATGGAACGATGATATAACAAGAATAAACTATAAATACAACTGGAGCCTTGATAAAAACAATAAACCAATAATAAGTTTTTATGCTAATAAAATACATAAAAATGGTTATTATAAATGGACTCATCCAGTTCACGAAATACTTATTCCATTAAAAGTAGAACATTCCATAACAACAAATAACATAATAATCAACCACTACCCAGACTCAACTAAATCAAGAAGTAACTACCTTCCTCTTCTGGAACTTTCAGTTAAAGAAGATCCCACTGATGACAGAAATATGCACTATCTAGGAAGAGAATATATGTACTATGGAAAATGGAATAAATGCATAGACACTCTAATAAAACACTTATCACTTCCATCTGCTACATGGAAAGACGAAAGATGTGCATCTATGAGATTTATAGCAACTTCTTACATTAACTTAAAAAGATATGATGAAGCACGTATATGGTTAGATAAAGCAATGGCAGAAGCACCATATTTAAGAGATGCTTTTACTGAAAGAATGATCCTAGAATACAATCTTAAAAACTATGAAGAAAGCATTAAATATGGAAAGAAAGCATTAAAGATTAAAACAAGAACTTATACGTATATAAATTCAGAACATAGTTGGAATGAAACAATATATGACATAATGAGTATAAACTACTATATGATTGGAAATAAAAAAGAAGGACTTAAATATTTAAACAAAGCACTTAAGATAAATCCAAATAATGAAAGAATTAAAAATAATAAGAAATATTTTATGTAAAAGACTCTTTATGAGTTTTTTACTTTGGCACAATAAATGATATAATTATATATAATAAACAAGGAGTTGAGTATATGCCAAGTTGGCCAGTACATTTAGTTATTGCTAAAAAAGTAAATGCAAAATTAAAACTTAATGAAGATTTATTTTTATATGGAAACTTAATACCAGATGTAGATAAAGGTACTAAAATAACGAGATATGAAGCACATTATTATAATGAGAATTTACCATTTCCTACTGTTCCACAAGAGAAGATGATCAATATTAATAAATTCATAAATGTTTATAAAGATGCATTAAATAACCCACTAATACTAGGATACTACTCCCATCTTTTAACAGGTCAGTTCTATAATGAAAAAATATATACTACTAAGTGGATACAAGATGAAAATAATAATATTATTGGTATAAAATTTAATAATAGAATATTAAAAATTGGCAAAGAAGATACAAAGAAATTAAAAAGAAAATACAAACATAAAGACTTTGAATTATATGGTAGGTACTTATTTAATGATGGTTATGTTTTTATTCCAAAAAATAAAGAATTAATAAAAGAAAACTCTAAATATCTAAAAAATAACTTTCTTACTGATAAACTTATCGATCACAGATTTAACTATTTAAATAATGAATTTACTAAGTTTAATAAATTAAGTTTATATGAAAAAATATTTAAACATAAGTATTGTCTTTTTACTAAAAATGAACTTGATATTATTATGAATGAATGTATAGAGATGATAATAACTAAAATAAAAGAAATGATGTAAATAATAATAAAATAATTTGTTTACTTTTCTTATTATTTTGTTTATAATTATTCTAGGAGATAAGATATATGAAAAAAGGGAATAAAACAAGATTACTATTTTGGGGAATCGTATGGATAATCGTTTTAGCTCTAGCAGGTGGTGGATATTATAGTTACCTATCTGGTCATGGAGTTAAAGGTGAAGTTAGGCATAACTTAAAGCCAATAGTTGAAAAATTTAATAATTTAAAAGGTTTAGAATCATACAAAAGTGCTGGAATTAACATTACTGCAGAAATTAAAGGAACACAAATAATAGTTACTTATAAAACTACTGGTGCCACTGCAACATTTACATTTGATTATCAAACTATTGCAACAGAAAAAGTACTTTATATGAAATACAGTTCAGCAGATGAAGCAACAGCAAACTTAATAATAAAGTCAATGATTGAATCTGTATCAATGGTAAATGGACACGATGAAGGTGAAGTATTTAATACATACAAACTAGAAGACTTCTATAATACATCAATACTTGATGGTGTCCAAATTAAAAGTGTAACAAATAGTAATGAAGTATATATTGGTATTAATAAATCAGTAATAGATGGAATGAAAAATAAAAACAATAATACAAACTTAACAGAAATTACTGCTGAAGACTTAGCAACATTAAAAACAGACTTAGGAGCAACTAATGAATTCTATAAAGAAAAAGATTCAACTACCCTATATATTCTAAATACACAAACAAGTTACAATATTTATATTAGTGATACTAATGCTAAAAGTAATAAAATTTATGAATCAATAACAAATGTAATAAAAGAATTAACTGATGAAGTTACTCTTCAAAAATTTACAACTAATATAACAGATTTAAACTCTAATAAACAATTTGAAAATATAACAGTAACTATTAACAAAGATGTATCTACTATTGAAAAGTTAAATGGTAAAACTAATGTAATTGAAATAGTTATAACTAAATAAGACATTAAGTCTTATTTTTTTATGTATTAAAAAAGTTAGTGAAAACTAATTATCAAGTTTAACACTAACTAATTTACTAACTCCGCTTTCTTGCATTGTAACACCATATAATCTATCTAAGAATTCCATTGTTTTCTTTTTATGTGTTATTACAAGTAATTGAGTTTTATTTTTATAATTATGTAAGTACTCACCAAATATAGTAGCATTATTTTCATCAAGAGCACTCTCTACTTCATCAAGTATTACGAATGGTACTTTTTCAAGATTCATGATTGAGAATAATAAACTAATTGCAGTCATTGTTCTCTCTCCTCCTGAAAGTAAACTAAGTGGTTTTTGATTCTTACCTGGTGGTATAGCTATAATATCAATACCAGTTTCAAGTATATTGTCTGGGTCAGTTAGCTCTAAATGAGCACTTCCTCCTTTAAATAATGTCTTAAATACTTTACCAAATTCTATATTTATATTATTAAATGATTCTTCAAACTTATCCTTCATCACATCATCCATATCATCAATAATACTAAGTAAATCATTTTCACTCTTTTCTAAATCTTCTTTTTGTTTATTTAAGAAGTTAACCCTCGTAGATATTCTTTCATATTCATCAATACTTCCAAGGTTAACATCTCCTAAAGATTTAATCTTACGTCTCAAAATAGAAACCTTACTTCTAGCAGTATCTTCATCAATCTCAAGAACGTACTCTTTACTAGCTCTTTCATATCCAAGACTATAGTCTTCACTAAGTCTAGTAAGTAAACTATCTAAAGACATATCAAGTTTAGTAATCTCTAGTTCTAAAGTATTTATCCTACTAGATAAGTTATTATATTCAGTGTTCATCTTCTTAATAGCAGTCTCTAATTCATTTAAAGTATTATTAAGTTCAAACTTATCTTTATTATATATCTCTAAATTCTTTTCTAAAATAGTCTTTTCTTGTTCATGATTATAATAATCTTCAATTACTTTATTAAGTTCTTTATCTAAGTTATTCTCACTTAAATTATTTATTTCATTTAATACCATATTATATTCATTATTTAAGTTATCAAGTTGACTTACTTTAGAATTAATACTTTCATTATTACTAACTAGTTCTATATTAAGTTTATATATATTATCTTTTATTATATTTTGTTCTTCTTCATAAGATAATACTTTCTTTTCACTTGTCTTTATTTCATTTACTAGTGCTTCTGTACTAAGTTTTAATTTTTCAAGTTCATATTTATCACTTATGAATGAATTATTTGTTTTTAAACTACCACCCGTCATAATACCACCAACGTGAATTAATTCTCCATCTAGTGATATTACTCTATATCTATGATTTATCTTTTTACTTATTTGTATAGCAGCTGTTATATTACTAGCAACTATTATATTACCAAGTTGATTCATTACGATATTGTAATATTTTGAGTCATATGTAACTAAGTCACTAGCAATACCAACAAATCCTATAATATTTTGTACAACTCTTAAAGTTTCAGGATCTACACTCTTAGGTTTAATAACATTAAGTGGAAAGAATGTAGCTCTACCCTTATTATGACTCTTTAAGTATTCAATTGCTTCTTTTGCACACGCTTCATCATTAACAACAATATTATTAGAAGATGCTCCAAGAGCTACTTCAAGCATAGATACATATTCATCTTTAGTATCAACTAAATTACCAAGTATATTATGTATTCCTCTTAACGTAGGATTATCTATTATACTTCTAACACTATAAGGAATCTTATTCATACTAGCAATATTAGTTTCAAGTACATCTATCTTATTTCTAACTTCAATTAAATTCTTACGTTTTTGATTTAATTCAAAATTATACTTTTCACGAGTAGTATTCATCATATTAAAGTCACGAGTCATACTATCAAGTTTATCTTTAATAGATGTTTTATTATTTTTTAAGTTCTCTATTTCCACATTTATAAGAGAAATATTATTCTTAAGTTCTCCCTCTCTATCTTTAAGTTTAATAATATTGTTTTTAACTGCTTCACTTGTCTTATCATATTTATTACGTTCAGTCATTAAAGTCTTTTTATTACTTAAATCGAGCAAAGTTTCATTAATTCTAAATATTTCATCACTTGTTTTCTTAATTTTTTCATCAAGATTTAATATTTCAAGTTTAATTTTTTCTACTTCAGTGTTATCACTAGTAGAGTCACTATTTAATTTAGATAATTCTTCTTCAAGTTTTAATTTATTTTTCTTCTTTATTTCTACTTCACTACCATAAGTAGTTATATCTTTAGCTATTAATGCAATCTCAACACTCTCTAGTTCACTAAGTGCTTCTTTATATTCACGTGCTTTTCTAGCTGCTTCTTCTAAAGGAAGTAAATTTTCAGAATTCTCACTTATTATTAAGTTTATTCTTTCTATATTATCATGTGTCTTAGATAATTTAGATAAACTTTCTTCTTTTCTCTTTTTATATTTAAGTACACCTGCTGCATCTTCAAATATAACTCTTCTTTCTTCTGGCTTTTCACTTAATATTTGATCTATCTTATTTTGTGGTACGATATTAAATGATTCTTTACTACTTCTAGAATCCATAAATAGATTTGTTATATCTTTAAGTCTACATTTCTCTGAATTTATAAAGTATTCATTTTCTCCAGTTTTATAAACTATTCTTTTAACAGATACTTCGTTATAATCTATATTAAGAGTTTTATCACTATTATCAAAAACAATCATAACAGATGCAAAGTTAGAAGCAGGTCTAGAAGATGATCCAGAAAACACTACATCAGCCATATTATTACTACCACGAAGAGTTTTAATACTTTGTTCTCCAAGTACCCATCTTATTGCATCAACTATATTACTTTTACCAGCTCCATTAGGTCCAACTATACCAGTAAATGATTGATCAAGTTCTATAACTGTTTTATCAGCAAAACTCTTAAAACCATGTAGTCTTATTTCTTTTATGTACATAATATCACCACTTCTATTTTTAATCTCTTAATCATTATATCATATATTTTTTTTATTAAAAAGAAAAATGGTAACTTTTATACCATTTTATCTTACTTTGCTCTCTTCATATATGCTTCTTTTGCAGCATTCTGCTCAGCTTCTTTTTTAGAATTCCCTACGCCTATTCCATAAACAAGTCCATCTATTATTACTTCTACTTTAAATTCTTTATGATGAGCAGGCCCACTTTCATCTATTAAGTTATATGTAACACTTTTTTTAACTGTTTGAACACTTTCTTGAAGTAAACTCTTATAATCCATTAAGAAGTCTTCATGATTTTCTATATATGGAACTATCATATCATGAAATAATTTTTTAACTGTTTCTAATCCTTGCTCTAAATATATAACAGCCATACATGCCTCAAATACATCTGCGATTATAGTTTTATTAGCTTCACTTATCCCATTACCTAGATATATATAATCTTTAAGATTAATCTCTTTAGAGTATTCATATAAAGCATTCTCACATACATATAAACTTCTAAGTCTACTCATTTCTCCTTCAGGATAACTAGTATTATTATATAAGTAATCACTACATACTATTTCAAGAACTGCATCTCCTAAATACTCAAGTCTCTCATAACACTCACAATTATGTTCATTAGAATAACTTGAATGAGTCAAAGCAACCCTTAATAATTCTTCATTTTTAATTTCAATATTAAATTTCTTAAATATATTTTTCATCTCTATCACATAAAAATTATAACACAAAAAAAGAAATAAAACTATTTCTTTAATAAACAATTATAACCAACCACCAACTAATTCTCTAATTAATATGTATGCAACAACAAATGGTAATGTTATTATTCCATAAACAATTATTAATTCATCGCTAAGTATTCCTCTTAATAATTTACTTTGAGGAAACAATATATTACCAAATACTATTGTAACTATAGCAATACTTCCATATAAGAATAATACATCACTATTAGTAAAATTCTTAATAGCAAGAACCATAAATACTATATTAACAATAATTATTCTAATAAAAAAGTATGGTGGACGTTTCTTTAAATTTTCATCATTCTTAATATCTTCTTTTTTAGGGACATCTATTTTAACAGCGCCACAATGATCACATTTAGTAACTCCATCATCTAACTTTTTATGACATCTATAACATTTATAACTCATAATACACCTTTACTAAAACTTTTTTATCATATACATTAAAAGCTGAATCGGTATAGTAATAATACCAAAAAATAAATATAACTCAGTATAAAATAATACTTTTAATATAACACTCTTAGGAAAAGCAATTTTACCTAATATTACTAAAAAGAATGCAATACCTAAATATGTAAATAATGAGCTAAGAGAAGTATAGTTAAAAAATCCATACACTATAACTCCAGCACTTAAAAACATTATTATGATTGAAGTTAGTATCATAACAGTTTTATTTTCACTATCATCTTCTTTCTTTTCTTCTTCTGTAACCTCTTTCTTAGTTTCTTGTATCTTTATACTTGGTTTCTTAGTACCACAATTATCACAAACAAGAATATAATCTTCTAATTCTTTATTACATGTTTTACATCTATAACTCATAAGTAACCTCTACTCTATGTGTATAGTATAACATACATTTTATAGTTTTAATATTTATTTTTAATGAATAATATTATATAATACTATTATGAAGAATTTTTTAATCAAACTAATTAATATATATCAAATAACACCTCTTCATTGTCACTCAATGTGTAGATTTGCTCCTACTTGTAGTGAATATATGAAAGAATGTTTAGAATTATATGGATTAAAAGGTATTAATAAAGGAATAAAAAGAATATTAAGGTGTCATCCCTTTGGAAAATTTGGATATGACCCTGTAACTAAAGGAGAAGATTTATGAAAAAAACAATTTTAGGAATATTAGCTTGTCTTACATTTATGACAGGATGTAGTTTTGGAGATGATTTTAGTGATAAGTTACTTTACACTACTATGTATCCTATAGAATATGCAGCTAACCAGTTATATAGTGATTATGCCAAAGTACAAAGTGTTTATCCAAATGGAGCAGATAATAAATATGAAGTAACACAAAAGAAAAAAGAAATATATGCCAATAGTGAAATATTTATATATTCAGGTATTGCAAATGAAGCTTATCTAGCAAGAGATATGTTAAATATAAATAAAGATTTAAAATTAATAGATGCTACTAAAGGAATGGATACAAATTCTGAATTAGAAAGTATATGGTTAGACCCATCAAACTACTTAATGCTTTGTAGTAATATTAAATCAAGTCTTATAGATTATAATGATAACCCATATGTAAAAGAAGCAATAGAAAATAATTATAAAGAACTAAATGAAAAAATCTCTAGTTTAGATGTATTATTCTATAATATAGGTAAAAATGGAAACTTTAATACTATATTAACTACAAGCAATGTATTTAACTATTTAACTAAATATAATATAAATGTTATATCACTAGATTCTAAAAACGAAACATTAGATAAAGCATATGCTGATGCTAAAAAAATGATAAATTCAAAAGAAATAAAATATATATATTATATAGATGGTGAAGAACTAACAGATAGACAAAACAAATTTATCGCAGATAATGGTATAACAAAAATAGTACTTCCTAACCTATTCACATTAACAGATGAAGAAAGAAAAGCTAGTGAAGATTATATATCACTTATGAATGAAATAATTGATAACTATAAAAAAGAACTATATAAAAAGTAATAGATTAAACTATTACTTTTATTTTATATTTTAGAAGAATATTTAAGAGTCCTTTCTATTACATCTTTTTTAGCTCCAAAATAATCATTTATTTTAATTTTCTCTTGAGTAGACATTTTAAATTTATACTTTTCAATCGTTCTATTTAATATTTCTTGAATATCTATATCTAATGCTTTAGCTAAACTATTATAAAAGGAAATATTATTTCTAACTAACTTTAATAATTCTAATTGTCTAGGATCTATATATTTATCAAATGGAAAATATAAATTACCAAAACAAGATATATATGAATTAAAATCACTTGTACTAAAAGAAACGCCATTATCACATAAAGGAGCTAGTTTAGCAACTTCACTACCATTAGTTTCAAAAGCAACATTTATATGTGTTCTATCATTCTGACCACTAAAGAAATCAAAAGCAACTAAACTAAATACTTGATCAGTGAGTCTTTTACCAATATCTTCTCCAAATACACCATATGATTGATTTTTAAATGTATCTAAATCTTCTGGAATGTAAGCAAAATATCTTCTAGTAAATTCTAAATAATCTAAATATGTAGATGTTTTCTTTCTAAAGTTTTTACTAAGTACACCTATATGATGTCCATCAGTCGCAAGCATAAATTTAACACATTTAACATTGAACTCACGAGCAAGTTCACTTAAGAATATTTCATTAAATACAAAGTCACTTTTAAAATAATAAAGTCCATCATCAAATACATACCAATTAGTATAGAATTTAAATAAATCATTATCTATTTTTAAATATCTAGCTAACTCATCCTCACTTAAATCAGTAACTTCGTTATAACGTCTTCCTTTTAAATTAATAAGATTCTTCCTACACTCTCTAGTTATTGAAATATTACTAAACATATTCTTCCTCTCTTAATGTGCCATATTATACTACATTTTATGACAAAATAAAAGAGTTATACTAATAACTCGTCTTATTTGATACAACTGTTATATAAGTTACTAATCCTTCAATCTCTGGATCTTCTAATATATGTGAAGAATACTTTTTACCAGCAATTATATAGTAACCTCCATCTAAACATTTATACATTTCATAATCTTCATTATAGTTTTTTAATTTTTTCTTAAGTTCTTTATATTTACTCAAAACTATTTTATATTCTTTATAAGGTAAAAATGTAATCTCTTCTCCAACTACTAAACCTATATTATAAAACGAAACTCTAGCAGGAGCAGGGCCACCAGATCCAGTACCACATTCACTTAGATTATAATAGTAAAACGAAGGATTCTTCAAGTATAAATATATACCTAAAAATAGAATTAATACTATTGCTATAGCAATTATCTTTTTCTTATTCATAAATACGCCTACTCATAATCAAATAGTGTTCTTTGATTATTTATTTTAAACTCTCTATATGCTTTTTCTGTTATTATTCTTCCTCTGCTTGTTCTTTTAACATAACCTTCTTGAAGTAAGAATGGTTCTATTACATCCTCTATAGTAGTTGCTTCTTCACCAATGGATGATGCAATACTTTCAATACCAACAGGTCCTCCATTAAACTTTTCAATAATACTCATTAAGTATTGAACATCAGCTATATCTAGACCTGATTCATTAATTTTAAGTCTTGTAAGAGCTTTTTTAACTAGTTCTAGTGTTATTACACCATTACCTTCTACTAAAGCAAAATCGCCTACTCTTTTAAGTAATCTATTTGCAATTCTAGGAGTCTTTCTACTTCTAATAGCAATCTCATGAGCTGCATTTTCTTCAATTTCTAAATCAAGTACTCTAGCACTTCTCTTAACTATTTCTGCAAGTTCTTCATCACTATAGAATTCTAACTTACACATAATACCAAATCTATCTCTTAAAGGAGCACTTAAGTCGCCACTACGAGTAGTTGCTCCAATTAAAGTAAATGGTGGTAAGTCTATCTTTATACTGCGACTTTGACCTTCTCCTCCAATAATTATATCTAACTTAAAGTCTTCCATTGCACTATATAAAATTTCTTCTATATATCTTGGAATTCTATGTATTTCATCTATAAATAATACATCATTTGGTTCAAGAGTTGAAAGTATAGCAGCTAAGTCTCCACTCTTTTCAATAGTAGGTCCACTAGCAGTCTTAATATTAGTACCAAGTTCATTCGCTATTATATGAGCAAGTGTTGTTTTACCTAAACCAGGAGGTCCATATAAAAGTACATGATCTAAGTTTGTTCCTCTTAATTTAGCTGCTTTTACAAATACTTTAATATTCTCTTTAACATCAGTTTGTCCAATATATTCATCAAAAGAATCTGGTCTAATCGTTTTCTCAAAAGCATCAGCTTCTAACTCGTGATTAGTTACAATTCTCTCATCCATTATATTTTTCCTCTATATATTTTTCTACTTCATTCCAACTATTTACTCTTGTAAATCTTGTTTCTTCAGTGTTATATGCATTAGTAAATAATAATGCATCTATTCCAGCATCACTTACTTCTTCACAATGACTCTCTTTATCATCTATAAATAGTGTCACTTTTTCATTTTGACATTCATCTACTTTACTACCAGTATCTACATATATTTTATCGTATTTTACTCCTTCAGCATCTAACCAATCTTTAGTTAGTTTATATGGATCAGTTATATATTTAGCTTTTCTAAAAGATATAATAACTATTTTAACACCTAAGTCATGCATTTTATTTATTACTCTCTTAGCGTCTTCCTTTATTTCAGCTCCACCCATTATATATTCAAGTCTATCTTTAAAGAATTGACCTTTCATTTCAGGTTCCCATCCAAGCATATCATTAAATTCATATGCTTTAACATCTTTTACTCCTGTTCCACCTAATACTTCCTTATCATACTTATCTGCTTCAACTATAATTCTCTCATTAGTAGAACATATAGTATCATCCATATCAATTCCAATTACTAAATCTTTCATTTTTACTCCTTATTTCAATAATAATTTTAAAGCCTCTTTAATTTGACTTTCTATATTTAAAGTCTTATCAACTTTAACAATAACATTCTTAATATCAGCTGGTTTATATCCTAAAGCTTCAAGCGCAAGTACTAATTCATCTGTACTATTATTTACATCATTTTCACTCATAACAAGTTTTCCTTTTAAATCAAGTATTATTTGTCTTGCTACTTTTTCACCAATCTTAGGAAATTTCTTAAGATATAAAACATTTTCTCTATCTATCGCATCAACTATACCATTTATTGATCCAGTTGCTAGTATTGGCATAGCCATTTTAGGTCCTAATCCTTTAACACTAATTAATTTTAAGAATAGTTCTCTCTCATCTTCAGTTGTAAAACCATATAATACATTCTCATCTTCTCTTATATGATTATAAACATAAGCAGTAGATTCTTCTCCTTCTTTAAATTTATATGGATTTGGTGTATATATTTTATATCCAACTCCATTACAATCAATTACTACATAATTAGCTACAGTACGAGTAACTAATCCTTTTATATATTCAAACATAACATCATCCTCTTAACAATTATAACATATAAAAAGTGATTTATGAAACCACTTTATCTAATTCTTTATATTTTCTTTTTATTCTAAATAAACTATTTTCTATATATTTAGTATCTTTATCTATAAGTGTTGCTATTTCACCATTACTAAGCCCTTTAAGTCTTAGTTCAAATATAGCAAGTTCACTTTTACTAAGTTTGCTTTTAAGTTTATCTATTATTTCTATTTCTTCTTCACTATTTAATAATAATTTATTTGGCTCATAGCTTTCATCTTTAAGTACTTCATAATAATTATCTCCACTATCATCAAATATTTTATCTAGTGAATATGATTGATTAAGTATCCTATTTTTTTGTCTAAATGTTTGTCTTATTGCAGATATTATATTAGCTCTTATACAAGCATTTGCATACGTATAAAAAAGTACATCTTTATCCGGATTATATGACTGTATAGCATTCATAAGTCCTATTAATCCTTCTTGATATAAGTCAGCTACTTCTACTCCAACTATATTATATTCTTTTAAATATTCTTTAAGTATATTTAGAATACAATTTTTATATTTTTTTATTATTAACGTAGTTGCTTCTTCATTATTTTCACAAGATAAATATATAAGTTCATTATCATTAAGTTCCCTATAATCCATAAATTACCTCTATTTATATTTCATTATTTCATATATAAATATACCTGCAGCTACAGAAGCATTTAATGAGTTTATTTTACCTTTCATTGGTAAAGAAACTATCTCATCACAAGAATTACTTACTATTTGTTTAAGTCCATGTCCTTCACTACCTATTACTAAACATGTTTTACCAGTATAGTCTATCTTACGATAATCTTTTCCTTTAGCATCACTTCCGTATATCCAGTAACCTAAATCTTTAAGTTTTTTAATTGTATTATTTAGATTTACTACTTCTACTATTTTAATATTTGATAATGCTCCACTAGATGTTTTATATACAGTACTATTAACTGATACACTTCTATTTCTTGGTATTATTATATAGTTAACTCCAGCACACTCACAAGTTCTAATTATAGCTCCAAAATTATGAGGATCTTCTAGTGAATCTAACATAACTACAAAGTTAGCGTCCACGTCCTCCTCGATAGTCTTAATATCATAATAATGAAATTCTTCTATATCCATAGCTATACCTTGATTAGTAGAACTACCACACATCTTATCTAATTTATTTTTATCAATATGAAACTTCTTAAGACCTCTTTTTTCTATTTTATTAAGTATTTCTTCATCTTTATAATTATTATCAAGAAATACTTTATATATTTTAGTCTTATTATTTAATATTTCATTTACTACATTTCTTCCATATACTAACATAATATCCTCCAAAGGTATTTATATTTTATTTAGTTTATTCTATATTGTCAACTTGATTTTAACTTTTTAAGACACATTTTTATCAAGTTAGTAAATACAAGTATTAATATACAAAGTACATTTATCATAAAGAATGAAAATACTCCAAAAGTAAGTGTTATATTGCTTAAGTCTTCACTAACTATGAATCCTACCTTATCACTTAAAACATATACAAGTATTATTTCTATAACTAATAATAAGAATAAACTAATTATTATTTTATAATTTATTTTATTTTTTCTATTTTTAATAAGTAAATACACATAAAATAAAAAGAATATTATTATCATTACTAGCAAAGATAGTTCTGTTTTATCAGTAAAACAAAGAATTAAAAATGGTATTAAGTTGCAAACTATCGCTAGTATTATATCAATTATTAATGATTTATTCTTCATTATTTATATCTTTCTTAAGTGATAAAGCTGCTATACACCCTTCACTACAAGCAGTAACTATTTGATATATATCTTTTTTTATAATATCACCACAAGCATATATAAAAGGTATTTTTGTTTTCATACTTTTATCTACTTCTATATATCCTTTATCATCTGTAATATTTAAGTCTCTCATAAATGCAGTATCAGCTTGATATCCATAATATATGAATACTCCATCACATTTAATAGTTTCATTATCATTTAGTTTAACGCCAGTAATAATATCTTCTCCTAGAAAATCTACTACTTCTTTTCCACAAATAACTTCTATATTTTTTTCTTTAGCAGTAGCAACAAGTACTGGACTTGCACTTATCTCATTTCTAACTATAATTTTAACACTTCTTACTATATCACTTAAATATATTGCTTCTTCAAAAGCAGAGTCACCAGCACCTAACACCGTTACATCTTTATCTTTATAAAGTGATGCATCACATATAGCACAATAACTAATACCTTTACCAATATATTTTTCTTCATTTGCTATCCCACTCTTACGAGGTTTTCTTCCAATAGCAATTATTACACCCTTAGTTTTATATTCACCTTTAGTAGTGGTAACTAACTTATAACTATTAAAATCTTTAATAGAAACTACCTTTTCACGTTTAAAATTAATATTATTTTCTTTTACTTGTTTATACATTGAAACTGCTAAATCACTACCACTAATACTACCAACACCTAAATAATTCTCTACTATACTAATTTTATTTAAAAGGCCACCAGGCATACTTTCATCTAAAAGTAAAGTATTAAGACCACTTCTAGAAGAATATATAGATGCACTCATACCAGCAGGTCCACTACCAATAATTATAGTATCAAACATATATCCTCCTAGAATCTAATCTCTTCTTCTTGTTTATTATAAAGTTCATCTAACTTAGGTTTTCTACTTTGAATAAATTGAACTATCAATCCAATAACAAACATTAAAATGCTGACTACTTGAGCAATTTTAACATTACCTGCCATTAAAGCATCAGTTCTAAACATCTCTATAACAAATCTAGCAGCTCCATACCACATCATATAAAATGCTACTAATTGACCATCTTTAATATATTTTCTACGTCTTAAAAATAATGATAAGAAGAAACCTAATAAACACCATAATGATTCAAAATAAAACATAGGTAAATGATAAGCCCCATTAATAAACATATTATCAATAATAAACTGAGGTATTATCTTCATATCAACTAACTGATTATATGTAACTATTGTTCCATAAGCTTCTCCATTAAAGAAGTTACCCCATCTTCCAATAGCTTGTCCAAGTAATAACGCAGGTACTATTATATCTAATATTTTTCCTACTCTAACTTGATATTTTTTACAATATATTAATATAGTTATTGCTCCAAATAATAATCCACCATGTATAGCAAGTCCACCTTTCCATATTTGAAGTATTTCAATAGGATTAGATATATAATATTCAAGATTAAATGCTACATAATATAGTCTTGCTCCAATAATTGCAAATATCAATGTCCAAAACATCATATTAAACATAAATTCTTTTTTAATTTTAAATCTTTTACTTTCACTAAGTATTAAGAAGTATCCTATAATAACAGCTATTGCTATTAATACACTATACCATCTAATTTCAAAACCTCCAATATTAAATATAACAGGATTCATTATCTCTTACCTACTTTCATTGTTATCATTTGATCTAGTAACATTCTCATACCACTTATAAATATTGCAATTATAAATGTACTAAAGAAACCACTTACTCCAAAGGAACTACCCATTAGAATATCACATAGTTTAAGTATTATCATATTTACTATAGGATATGCTATTCCAAATGTAAGTACACTAAGTGGAAGTGTCCAATATACAAGTATAGGTTTAATTGTAGAATTTAATAAACTAAGTATTAAAGCAGCAATAATTGCATAAAAGAAATTTTCTACATATATTCCTCTAAATAAGTTACTTGCAAGTACTAATACAATTGCATAAACTATTATACCAACTGCAAATGTTACAAAATCCCCACTACTAGGAGTATATTTTTTATTATTTTTACTCCCTCTTTCAATCTTATAAATATTTCCTTTACTCATTTTCTTCACCATTCTAATTATAATATAATTTGATATAAAAGAAAAGAGCATTTACGCTCTTGTTTCAATAGTTTCTTGTTTTTTACTTTCAATTTGTTCAAATAACTTAGCATATTCACTATTAACTTCACCAATCATTTGACTTCTAGTCTTAAGTGAATCAGTAATTGTTATTTTTCCACCCTTACTAGCTATATATTTAGATGAGTATGTATCTAATTTACTTATTAATTCTTTTATAGTATCTAATCCTTCAATATATACATCTTTAGATATAGCATTTCCACCTATCTTACCATTTTTATGTTTCTTTTTAAATGCACTATATCCACCAGTTAAATTAAATGCTGTAAGTGATACTAATAAGTCATCCTTCATAGAAGAAAGTTCTCTATCATTACCTATAACTGCATTTAATAAGTTCTTATATTTCCTAACAGATATTTCATATACCTTCTTATATGTTTGACTTTCTGTATCAGTATATGGAATATTTCTTTGTTTGGCTCTTTCTTCTTCACTTTTTCTAAATTGAAGATATGTTTTAGATTCTAATTCATTGAATTTTAAATCTCCTAAAATATTAACTAAATCACTAAGTTCACTACTAAATTTTGAAGCATTAACACTATATGGTTTTAATGGAACAACATCAGGTTTAGAATAAGCAGCATCCTCCATACTTTCTATAATAGAAACTTTACTTATTGCTTCGGGTCCTAATAATTTAGTTACCATGCTTTCTCTTTGCTCACATAAATCATATATTAAATTACTTAAATATTTAGCTTTAGGACTTCCTTGAGGATGTTTAAATAATTCACCCTTGAGCATTTGTATTTTTTTACTACTATCATATATTATTTTAATATCTGGATCACTTAAATATTCATTTACTTGTTTTACAGATTTTACTTCTTTTTTCTTTGGTTCAATTCTTTTTTCTTCTTTTTTAACTTCAGGTTTTGGTGTACTACTTATTATAGGTTTTTCTACTCTAGTAATTTTACTACTTATACTTCTACCTAAAGATTTATTAAATATAAGAATTAACTTATCATAACAATTAATAATAGGTGATATTTTTCTAGCTTTACTTGTTATTAGATTAAGTTCATTAACACTAGCACCTCTCTTACTAGCAAGAGTATACTCTTCTTTTAAAGCAATAAACTCTTTATATAATCTTTCTCTTTCACTTATAATTCTTTGAAGTTCTCTTTGTACTTGTTCTTTACTAGTAAATTTAACAATCATATCATTTGATTTACCAAATAATAAATATTGTTCTTTTATATCATCAAATTTAGCTTTAACTTTTCTATATTCAGGACCTGAAGAAAGAGAACTAAGTTTACTTCTTAATTCTATTAATTCGTTATACATAGGCATCATAATATCTACAATACCATTATTAATATTTTTAATAGTCTCCTTATCCTGCATAGAAGCCACCTCTATTATTAATCTATTATTATAATATCATATTTAATCTTCTATTACAAACCTAATATATAAATTTTACTTATTTTTTCATCAAAAAATAGATCATTAACTGACCTATTTCTTCATATGCACATCCATTTGTGGATAAGGTATTTCTATACCATTCTTATCAAATTCTTTTTTAACATTTTCCATTACTCTAAAGTATACATCCCAATAATCACTATTAAGTGTCCATGCTCTAAATACTATGCCTATTGATGAATCTTTATGAGACTTAACTGCTATTCTAATAGGTTCATCTTTAAGTATCTTTTCTTCTTTTTCTATAACCTCATTTAACACTTTTTTAACTTTATCTATATCAGAATCATAACTAACATCATATACAATATTTAACATTCTAGTTTTACATGCTGTATAGTTTGTTATATTTGAATTTGATAATGTTCCATTAGGAAGTTGTATTACTACATTATCTATTCCAACTATAGTAGTATAGAATAATGATATTGATTTTACTGTTCCTTCTTTTCCATTAGCTTCGATATAATCTCCTATAGTAAAAGGTTTAAATATAAGTAACATAATACCACCAGCTAAATTAGATAGTCCTCCTTGAAGAGCTAAACCTACCGCAACAGCACAAGAACCTAATATAGTTATTAATGATGTCATAGGTATTCCAACAATACTAAGAACAGTGACAAACAATAACAACTTTAATGATATAGTTATAAAACTAATAGCAAAACTCTTAACACTTGGATCCTCAAGTTTGCTAAACTTCTTCTCCTTCTTAAGTATCTTCTCAATAGTTTTAATTATCTTATTACCTATAAGTAATATAACAATTGATATAACTAACTTAATACATAAATCAGTTCCACCTTCAATTAATTTTTCTAACATCTTTTCCATAAAATACTCCTAACCATAAATAAATTATATCATAAATCAATAATCATTTATCATTTTTTTACATTCAGTTCTAAATTTATAACATTTTTCTTATCACTTTTCACTTTCTTCACTAATCATATCTAATGTCTAATTATATTCATCAATAATTCTTTCTAGAATTTATCTTTCTCTATTATTATGGTTAACCATAAAATTTTAAAACACTTCTTTTTTAACAAATTCTTATCATAAAAAAGGAAGCAAAAGCTTCCATAATAATTATTATTTTAAATAGTCTTTTAAATACTGACCAGTATATGATTCTTTTACTTTAACTACTTCTTCAGGAGTCCCTTTGGCTACAATAGTTCCACCAAAATCTCCACCTTCAGGACCTAAGTCAATAATATAATCAGCTTGTTTAATAATATCTAAATTATGTTCTATAACTATAACAGTGTCCCCATTATCAACTATTCTGTTTAGTATAACAAGTAATTTCTTAATATCATCTTGATGAAGACCAGTAGAAGGTTCATCAAGTATAAATACACTCTTACCAGTAGGTTTCTTTTGAAGTTCTTTAGCAAGTTTTACACGAGATGCTTCACCGCCTGATAATGTAACAGCATTTTGACCAAGAGCAACATATCCAAGCCCTACTTCTTCCATAACTTTAAGAGTTTTATATACTTTAGGTACATTTTCAAATACTTTTAATGCATCACTTACTCTTGTATCAAGTACTTCTGATATATTAAGACCTTTAAATTTAATTTTTAATGTTTCTTTATTATATCTAGTAGCATTACATACGTCACATGGAACATATACATCAGGTAAGAAATGCATTTCAATCTTTTTAACTCCATCACCTGAACATGCTTCACATCTTCCACCTTTAACATTAAAACTAAATCTACTCTTATCATATCCATGTATTTTAGATTCTTTAGTTTCAGCAAACACATCTCTTATTGCATCAAATACACCAGTATAAGTTGCTGGATTACTACGAGGAGTTCTACCTATTGGATCTTGAGTAATATTAACTATCTTATCAACATTCTCTATTCCTTTTATATCTTTAAACTTACCAGGTTTATCTTTAGATCTATTAATTTTATTTGACAGAGCCTTACATAATATTTCATTTACTAAAGTACTCTTACCACTACCAGATACACCAGTAACACATATAAACTTACCAAGTGGAAATTCAACACTAATATTCTTTAAATTATTCTCTTTACATCCAGTTATCTTAATAGATTTTCCATTACCTTTACGTCTCTTTTTAGGTACCTCAATCGTCTCTTTACCACTTAAATATCTGCCAGTTAATGATTTATCATTCTTCATTACTTCTTCTGGAGTACCACATGCTACTAAATATCCTCCTTCATTACCAGCTTTAGGACCTATATCTACTAAATAGTCAGCAGCGAGCATAGTATCAGTATCATGCTCTACTACTATTAAAGTATTTCCTAAATCTCTCATTTCTTTTAAAGAGTTTATTAGTTTAGCATTATCTCTTTGATGAAGGCCAATACTAGGTTCATCAAGTACATACAAAATACCAGAAAGTCTACTACCTATTTGAGTAGCAAGTCTAATTCTTTGAGCTTCACCACCACTTAATGTAGCAGCTTCTCTTGATAAAGTTAAGTATTCAAGTCCTACATTCTTTAAAAAAGTAAGTCTTTCTTTAATCTCTTTAACTACCAAGAATGATACTTCAGTTTGTTCTTTACTAAGTTTAAGTTTATCAAACCAAATAAGTAAATCTCTAATACTCATATTAGTTACTTCATATATATTTTTATTATTAACTCTTACACTTAGTGCTTCATCTCTAAGTCTGGTTTGATGACAACTAGGACAAGGAAGTTCAGTCATATATCTTTCTATCCAGTCCCTAATAGATGGACTAGTTGTTTCCATATAACGTCTTTCTAGATTAGTAATTATTCCTTCAAAATAGTCATAACTTTTTAGAACACTGCCACTCCTAGTAGTAAGTGATAAATCTAATTTATCAGGACTTCTATAAAGTATTATATTAAGTTCATCACGAGTTAAATCTTTAACAGGCTTATATAAGTCTATATTGTAATGTTTAGCCACCAAAGCAAGTTTCTTAAATGCTATATTTAATGTTTCACCACTTTGAAAAGATGCAACTGCTCCATCCATAATAGATAAATTCTTATCTGGAATTAATATATCTTCATCAATGTGTAAATTAACTCCTAAACCCTTACATACTGGACAAGCCCCATAAGGACTATTAAATGAAAATAATCTTGGTTCAAGTTCAGGAATACTAAAATCACATAAAGGACAAGCATAGTTTTCACTCATAACTATTTCTTTATCACCTAGTATATTTATTACAACTTTACCATTAGCCATCTTAGTAGAAGTTTCAATGCTTTCAAATATTCTACTTCTTGAGTCCTCCTTAATTACAATTCTATCAATTATAACATCTATATTATGTTTATTGTTTTTCTCAAGAACTATATCATCATTTAAATCTTTAACTTCACCATCTACTCTAGCTCTTACAAATCCTTCTTTTCTTAACTCTTCTAATAAATCTTTTTGAGTTCCCTTTTCTCCATGAACTACTGGAGCCATAATCTCTATTCTAGTACCAACTTCATATTCAAGAACTTTATTAGTCATTTCTTCAATACTTTGTTCAGTAACAGGTATATTATGTTTAGGACAATAAGGAGTCCCAACTCTTGCAAACAAAAGTCTTAAATAATCATATATTTCTGTAATAGTACCAACAGTACTTCTAGGATTCTTATTAGTTGATTTTTGATCTATACTAATACTTGGACTTAATCCTTCAATAGAATCAACTTCAGGTTTATTCATATTCCCTAAAAATTGACGAGCATAAGCACTAAGACTCTCAACATAACGTCTTTGTCCTTCAGCATATATAGTATCAAAAGCAAGACTACTCTTACCACTACCAGATACACCAGTCATAACTATTAATTTATTCTTAGGAAGTTCTAAATCTATATTTTTTAAATTGTTCTCACGAGCATTCTTAATAATTATTTTATCCATTTTCACACCTCATTATATTATTAACATAAACATTTGTTCATATACTAATACACAAGTAATAATATAATGAATTTATTATAAAAAGTCAATACATTTACAAACAAATTTTTGTATAAATTAAAAAGTACTATTCCTAGTACTATTTAACTGTAAACACTAATGTGCTTGGTATATTTGTTACACTACTATCATTAAATAATGTAGCAGTTGCTTCATCCTTAGCATAACCAGTAGTAGCCGCAGCCCCACTAAACATGCTTGTAATTTTAGTACTACTAGTAATAGTAAAGTTACTTAAATCTAATGTAGTTGCTTTTGAGCTATTAAACATATAACTCATATTTGTAACATTACTTGTATCAAAACTACTTAAATCTAATGTAGTTGCTTTTGATCCTGAAAACATATAATTCATATCAGTTACTTTGCTAGTGTCAAAATTACTTAAATCTAATCTAGTTGCTTGTGAATTATTAAACATATAGCTCATCGAAATAACAGGTTTATCATTTATATAAGTGCAAACTTTACTAGTTACAGGATCAGTACTTGATTTATCAGTTAATTGTACACCCCAACCTTCTCCTGCAATATTTCTCCAACTCAAAGTTGAGGAATAAATGCCTTCTTGCTTATATCTATATGTATATTGGCCATTAACATACTCTGCGCCTTGAGTAAGTTCTCCATCAAATGTACAAGTCCACATAGCATATAATTTAACATCATCACTCATATTAGTTATAGATGTTACTTGACTAGTGTATTTGTTATCTGCATACCAACCACCAAAACTTAAAGTAGTATCAGTATTAGTTGGAGTACATAATGTAACATCATCGCCTTTATTTACATTAGTATTATCACACCCAGTTCCACCATTTAATTCATAAGTTAATTTAAATGTACTTCTAGTGTCACATGTATCTTTAGTTTTAGAGTCTTGTGCTTTAACGAATAATGTTGCGCTCATACTCTTTTTAAGCATAAATGCTTGATCAACATCAGGACTATACTCTATCCATATGTACATAGTATAATTTTTAACAGTACTACTTTCAAAGAAATATAAAGAACCTAAATCAAGTTCAGTACCACTACTTACTCCATTAAAGTCGCCTGTTATTGTAGTATCAGTATCATCATTAACAATAGCATATTTAAAGTATGAGTTAGCAAGTGCACTATCAATACTATTTACTTTTAAATATAATTCAACACAAGTATTTAATGTATTAGTTCCATTAGTTACACTAAAATGCTTTACGAAAGATGCTTTTTCAAAATTATTACCATTTGTAAACAAAGGTTCAACAGCAGTAGCATTTACACTAGTATCACTTATCTTAATATCTATACTTCCAGTACTTACAGTAGTAGGATTTATCAAATCATTCAAAACAGACCCTTGAAAATAAGCAAATGTTATTGTACCAACACCTACTATTAGAACTAAAAACATAATTATAACATACTTTTTATCAATCTTTATATTTTTCATATCCTCACCATTCTATAAACATAATACAATATTTTATTTATAATTTCAATAAACAATTAAGCTACAGATTAATTACTACACTTCTTATTAAATTCAGATATAGGTGTATCACAGCATTCACAAGCATACCCTTTACTATTAGCAACACATATCTCTTGTCCATTAGAATATCTTACTACACAAGAATCTAAATACTCATTATCACCTGAAGAAGCAATATATAATTTAACTATGTAATTACTTGGAAATACCTGATTAGTAACAGTATTTTTAAAATTCTTAGCAACATAATTAGATGATTGAAGTTCTCCTAATTTAATAGATACTTTTCTATTCTCATTTAATGTAGTTCTCCAAGAATCATTTAAATCTATATAAATATTAGCAGCTCTTTGTATCTCTCTATATTTGCCTCTTAAATCTTCTTCATTAGTATCACTATTACTTTTATTAAATATCATTGCAGAACCCGTAGCTATTACAGCTGTTATAACTATAACAACTAATAATTCCATAAGAGTAAAACCATTCTTCATCTTACACCTCAATATCTTATATCATATTATAATTATACACTATTATAATAATATTTTAAAGATTGTTTTTAAGATAATTTATACATTTATTATACCCTTTAATATAACCTATATCATATAGTTTAGACATTACTTCTAATTCATTAATTTTCTTAAATATTTTATTTTTATCTTTTAAAGCATCTTTTATTCCTTCTATAAAACCAAGTTCATAAGATTTAATATATTTATACATAACTAACCCTCCTATTATTATAGTTAGTCATAAAAAGCAAAAACACTTCTTTTTTATAAATAAAAAGCAAGATTTATTTTCCTCTTGCTTCTAGTTCTGACTTAGTTTTAATTTCTTGCCAGAATGGACCAAATTCATATGCTGTTATATCTCCATAATCATATTTATATGCTACATATCCAGCACCTTTACACCATTTAACATTTCCATCATCACTCTTAGTTTCACCTTTTGTAAAACAAAACTTTGGTTCTTTTTCACTTTGAACGTTTAAGAAATCATATACAATTACTCCTATCCAAACTAACAATGCAAGTGTAATTAAAATATTAAATATTTTTCTAAATATATGTTTTTTCTTTTTAGGTTTTTGTTGATTTAATTGTTCTTGTCTTATTTCTTCTTTTAATGTTTCAGGCATAACTTTGTCTTCAGGAGTTTGTACTTGTGGAGTTGCAGTATTGCCTTGAATAACTGGTGTTTCACTCACTGTTGCTCCTGCAAGTGGTGTTACTGGAGGTTCTGGTGGTGCTAATGGAGCACTATTATTACTATTCATATTTGGAACATTATTTAAATTATTATTGTTCATATATCATTCTCCTTACATTAAGATTATAACAAATATTTAAACAAATTAAAAGACACTTTTAAGTGTCATAATACTATTGCTATTAAGTTATTACTTCCTTTATTAACCATCTTCGTAATAGTTTGAGATAACTTATATTTAGCAGCATCCGGAAGTAATGATAACTTAGCTTGTATACCTTCTTGTACTATTTCATTAAGACTTCTTCCAAATATTTCACTTTGCCATATCTTTTCAGGATCTTCATTATCTTTCATAATGTAATCAATCAACTCTTTACTTTGTACTTCACTACCTATAATAGGTTCAAAACTACTTTCTACATCAACCTTTATCATATGTACACTTGATGCTTTAGCCTTAAGTTTAATACCAAATCTACCACCCTGTTTAATTATTTCAGGCTTCTCTAGTTTCATATCAGTTATTCTAGGAAGTACTATACCATATCCAGTTTGATATACTTGCTTTAAAGCACCCTTAATACTTTCATATTCACTTCTTCCTTCACTAACATCTTGAAATACTTTTAATAAGTCACCTTTACTATTAACAGAAGTTCCAACTACACTTTTTAATATTTCATTAAATAATTCATCACTTGCTTCCATAGTAATAGTTACTTCAGAGTTATCAGTATCAAGTTTAGAAATATATGCTTTAGTAATTTCACTATTATCTTCAAGATTTAAATTAATATTTTCTACGTCTCTTAATTTATCAACATTAACAATAGACTCTTTCATCTTATCAATAAATTTCTGTTTAAGAGGGTGATCACTCTTAAGTACTCCTACCCAATCTGGTATATTAAATTCAATATGATCAACTGGAAATTCATAAAGTGCTTCTTTTAAAATCTCAGTAATATCTCTTTCAGTCATATTTTCTACACTTATTGGTATTACTGGTACACCATATTTTTCTTTTAAAGCTTCACTCATACTTATTGTTTCATTAGCCATTGGATGGATACTATTCATAATAACTATAAATGGTTTATTAATGTTTTTAAGTTCTGTTATAACTTTATCTTCAGCTTGTACATAATTACTTCTTGGCATATCTAATATACTTCCATCAGTAGTAACAACTATACCAATAGTTGCATGATCTTTAATGACTTTTTCTGTTCCAATTTCAGCTGCCTCCACAAAAGGAAGTTCTTCTGTAAACCATGGTGTTTTAACCATACGGGGGTTACCTAACTCGTCTTCATATCCAAGTGATCCTGGTGTTACAAATCCTACACAATCAACTAACTTAATATTTGTAACTAACCCATCAATATTAATATTAGCTCCACTACTTGGAACAAACTTAGGTTCTATTGTCATAATGGTTTTACCTTGAGCAGTTTGAGGTATTTCATCCATACATCTTTTCTTTTCTACATCATCATCGATATATGGAAGAATCAAATTTTCAATACATTTCTTAATAAAAGTACTTTTACCAGTACGAACAGCACCTACTACTCCAAGATATATTTCACCATTACTTTTCTTACCCAAACTCTTAATAATTTCTGATTTATCCATATTTACCTTCTTTCTAGCATTTAGTAATAAATATGATATAAATCTTTTTTTATGACAAAATATTTTAATTTATAAAGTATTTTTCAAATAGATATCCATGAGAACCTAAGAATTTATCTTCTTTGATGAGTGATATAATTTCATTGTTACTCATCCACATAACACTTTCTACTTCTTCAGTTTGTAATTTTAATGTATTAATATCAATATCTTTATTAATTAAATATAAATTAATTATACAAGGTCCTTTAGGATGTTTAGCAAGCGCTATATTTTGAAGTTCGTCATCTACTATATTTAACCCTAACTCTTCCTTTAACTCACTAATTATAGTACTTATCCCGTCTTCATTATGAGTTACATGTCCTCCAGTTGAACTATACTTAGAACCTTTTTCATCACTAGTCTTTTGTATTAAATATTTTTCATAACTATTTTTAATGAATACAATACTTAACATCACATATCCATTTTTAGGTTTCTCACCTCTTTTAATAGTACTACCAAGTTTTTTTCCATCTTCATCATATAAATCTAATAATTCCATCCCTACCTCCTTATAAAATTATTATAAATAAAAAGAGATTTCTCTCTATTTATTAAAAATAAACTCTGGAAATATTGTTCCTAAGAATAATAGAATTACTATTACTATAGGATTTAAAAGTACATTTGCTATCGCACTTACAGTATTATTATTATATACTACCTTAGCAGATATCTCATCTATATTTTTTTCAACTCTATATTCTTTACTTTCATAGTTATTAGTGACATCTAAAGTTAATTTATAATTATCTCTCTCAACTACTTTTCTAATAACAATATCTTGTTCAGGTCCATCTAGAAATGCTACGAAATCTCCCACTTCTATATTTTCATCTTTTTTAAGTATTAAATAATTATTTTTACGTACTTCAGGTTCTAAAGTAGAATTATCTATCTTATAATATGAATATCCATTTAATGAAGGATATTTTTCATGATAAGTATTTCTTTTAACATAGAATATTACATATAAGAAAGCAAGAATTATTATATATATTATAATTAAACCTCTTATAATATTAAATATCCATTTAAATGTTTTCATCTTAATACACCTCTGTCTTCAATTTCTTCTTCATATGGAATTTCTTCTTTTATATCACTTTCAGGTACTTTGTATTCTCCATATTTAAGTGTTGGATTTAATGCATAAGCAATCATTTCATTTCTAACATAATCTATCATATCTCTATATTGAAGTGTTGCTTCTTCTTGATATGCTTTTATAGGATCTCTTTCAGCATATGCTTGATATACAGAACCTCTTTGTATTTGATCTAAATATTCCATTTGACTAATCCAATAGTCATCTATAATATCTAGCATTTTACTTCTAGTTTCTTGTTTGTATTTTTCTGATTTAGGTACTTTATCTAGTTTACTCTTTAATGCATTTTTAATAGTTGTTTTTTTATCTTTAGGTTTAGATATATCTTTATATATTTCTGTATCTATAAATGGACTTAACTTAGTATCCATTTCTTCATCAGTATATCTATCTACCACTTCATCTACATATCTATCTATTTGTCCTTCTATAACTGATACTATATCATTAGAATCTAATATATGATTTCTAAATTCATAAACACCATTCTTTTGAGTAGTAAGTACTTGTCCCATTTGTTCACTTACCATTCTTGTTTTCTTATCTTCCTCTTCCTGTGACTTTTGACATCTATTAACCATCTTAAGTATAGATTTAGCAATTACTTTACCTTTTTTAGCAATTATTCCTTTTAAGTCAGATAAACCATGTATAATACTAAGTAATTTATCTCCTCCACGTCTTAATACATAATTATCTTCTAAAGATGAATAAAATTTAGTTTTACCTGGGTCTCCTTGTCTTCCAGCTCTACCTTTTAATTGATTATCTATTCTTTCATTTCTATTTTTAGTAGTTCCAATCACATATAAGCCACCTACTTCAGCTACGCCTTCTCCAAGTTTAATATCAGTACCACGTCCAGCCATATTTGTTGCTATAGTTACTTTACCAAGAAGTCCTGCAGTAGAAACAATACTAGCTTCATTTTCAGATTGTTCAGCATTTAATACTGAATGTCTTATACCAACTTCTTTTAACATCTTTGATACAAGTAAACTCTCTTCTACACTAGTTACACCAATTAGTACAGGTTGAAGAGTTTCTCTTGCTTTAATAACTTCATCTACGATAGCTTTGTATTTTTGTTCTTTAGTAGCATATACTTCATCTTCTTCATCTATTCTCTTATTTGTTTTACGACTAGGTACTTCATAAGTAGGAAGTCCATATATATCCATAAAATCTTCTTGATTACTTGTACCTGTCATACCACATATACCATTTTCATATTTTCCAAAGAAATCAGGATATGTACATTTAGCAGTAGTAACAGTAGGATTCTTAATCTCTACACCATAAGGTCTTCCTTCTTTTTTAGCTATATATGCTTCCTTAGCTTCAATACTTTCATGAAGTCCATTCATAAATCTTCTACCATGAAGTATTCTACCAGTACTTTCACCTATTATTTCAACTGAATAATTAGGAAGTCCATCTTTAGTTTTCTTATTAGGTCCTTCAGGTTGTACTGTATAATCAGTTCCACTCTTATAATGAAACTTAGCAAGCATATAATTCTTTATAGCACCTAATCTAAAATTATAGTCATCTTTTTCTTCACGAGTAAGATCTTTCCATTCACGAGTTGGATATAAATTCTTAAGTATTCTTGCTTCTAAAGTACTAGAAAGTTCAACTGATGCTGTATCATGAAATACTCTAGCAGATTTATGCTTTTTACCACTAGCAGTCATTTGATTTTCTATTTCTTCTTCATGACTTCTAAAGAATTGTTCTTTATCATATTCTTCACAACTAAGATTATTTTCTTCTACATACTCACATGCCCACGTATATATATTAGTATAATAATCTTTACCTTGACCTGCAGGTGGTTTTAAACTCTCTGCTTTAATTAATGGAGTAATACCATCATCTAAAAGTATACTATCTACTTCATCTACAATAGCATACCCATATCCTTTAAGATTTACTCTTTCGCTTGAATCTTTAACTTTATTATCATCTAAATAATCAAAAGCAATAGTACTAGCAGTACCATAAACAATATCACAATTATATTCTCTCTGTCTATCTTCTAATTTTCTCATTTCAACTTTAGGTCTAATATTACCACAACTAAGTCCTAAAGCATTATATACTTTTTTATTTTGTTCCATATCTCTTAGAGCTAAATAATCATTAGATGTAATAACATGAACACTTTTTCCTTCTAAAGAATTTAAGTATGCAGATAATATTTGTACTAATGTTTTTCCTTCACCAGTTTTCATCTCAGCAACAGCATTATCATGCATAGCAACTGCAGCTTCAACTTGAACATTATAATGAAACATACCAAGTTGTCTTTTAGTAACTTCACGACATACAGCTATTGCATCAACCATAACATCATCAAGAGTCTCACCTTTAGAAATTCTATTCTTAAATATTTGTGTCATCTTCTTAAGTTCATCATCACTCATAGAAGCATATTTATTTTTAATAGAACTACTATCTATTTGATTAACAATTCTTCTAATTCTATTTCTATTTTGAACAGTATAATTACCAAATATCTTATCAGACATACTCATACTTCATCACCTATTTTCTCATACATTAAATATAACATTTTTAATAAGATTTATCAATTAAAAACAAATATTAACCTTTAAATTTGCTAATAGTTGTCACTACCATATCAATAAGAAACAAAAAACTAAATATAATTGTAACCAACAAAGGTATTTTCTTTATAAGATTTAAAGACCAAGGTAAGACTAAATATATAAGTATTATACTACCTACTCCCCAAACTAAACTCATTTCAAGTGATATATATTTTCCAATATGATATTTATAATTACTATAATCCCAAAATGTAATATGAAATAATTTTTCAATAAGTATTCCACCTAACCATTCAAGTATAGTAAGTACTATCGTTATAACAACAAATACTATTATAGTTTCTACTACTTTGTTTAGATGTAGACTTTCAAATATTTTATTAGAAAGTAACATTATTATTAAGACTCCAAATCCATATAAAGGAGTCCATGGTCCATAAAGTATTCCACTACTAAAACCAGTTTTAAATATCCATGAACATATAGTTTCAAATAAATAACCAATAATTGAAAAACATAAGAATATATTAATATAAAACATAATTTCACCTCTATTATTTTTCTCAAAAATGAAAATTATATGAAATTATACTTGCATTTTCACAAAAAGAGTGTATAATATAGCCCTACAAAGCAACATATTTGTTGCTAATAAAATATAGGGGGATTTTGGAAATGAAGAAAGTACTACTTTCATTAGTTGCTTTTCTTATGATTTTTAATACTATATCTGCTGAAGAAGTAGAAGTGCTAGAAAATGATAAAGAAGTAACTGAATCAATTTTAGCTATTAATGCTGAAGAAAACACTGCTAATGAAAATACTACAAACGAAAACGAAGAAAGTAATCAAGAAGATGATTACAAATGGGCTGCTATTCAACCAGGTAGAACAAAAACAAGTGAAGGACTTATAATTGACTATTCTTATGAAGGATACTTTAGATCAGCAACTGGTTCTTACTACTTATTCACATTAGTTTATACTATACCAGAAGACTATGAAGAAGAAACACTTGTTATCAATCCAGATATTTTTGAAGTAATTGCTTGGGGACAAGATGAATCAGGAGCTCCATACATATTACCAAGTTATACTATAAAGGTTAATGTTAAAATCGTTAATAAATCAAAGTATAACTATAATTACGATGAAAATTCTTTCGTAATATATCCAAAAAGTGCTGATGAATTAGAAGAAATGGGATTTGAAAGAATCGATAGCGACAAAACATCATTTAATGGTGAAGATCTAACTGAATTGCAAAAATTTGCAAGAACAGATAATGCTGCATTAAAAGCATTAGGTTTAAAAAGAAAAGAAATGAGCAATGAAAATATTGATAAAGTTCTTAAAGAAAAAGGATATAATGGTATTGAAGATTTAGCTAAATATTATTTAGATTTCTTTAATGATTTTTATAAATATGGACAAAATGGTAAAGAAAGAGTTACTAAATTATCAGACTTTACTATTACTGAAATCGCACATGGAATCTTTGGTGGATTTGTAACTGGTTATGAGGAAGAAAATGCTGAATTAATGGCATTACATTTTGATTTCTTATATAACTATGGTATGGGAGTATCTTTAGATGATGAAAAAATTAATGATAGCAATCAACAAGATTATGCTCCAGGTGAATACATGAGAAATGAATCTAAGGGAGATACTAAAATTAAAGAAAAAGTTGGAAAACTAGAAAGTGAAACAGAAAAAGATATAGATATGAATTTCCATTTTAGTGGACCGCTTTTAAATAATCCATATCAAGGATATAGATTAACAGGAAGTTCTCATTTATCTTATACTGCAGAAAAAGGTAAAGTTATAGCTAGATACATTGATGTTAAAGGAAATGTATTACATGAAGAAATCATTACAGTTGGTATGGTAAATAAAGCATATCAAACTGGTGCATTAGAATTTAATGGATATGAATTAATTGAAACTGAAGGAAAAGAGACAGGATTATATCAAACTGAAGACCAAGTAGTAACATACATCTATGAATTCGTAGATGGCGAAGGTGGAGATGATACCCCTGAAATACCTAATACTGGTATTAATACTAATAATACATTAGAAATTACTACAGTTCTTAGTATGATCACTTTAGTTGGTGCAATCGTTTTAAGAAAAAGATTCAACTAACACATAAAAATTACAGTATAAATTTTATACTGTTTTTTTATGGAAAATATCAATTTTGATGCAAAACATCTTGAAAAAATTTAATTTTATGATATAATATGGACTCGATAAGCGATAAGGGGGTTTTGGGAACAGTTTATACTACTCTTCCCTTAACAAATCGCATATATTTTAAGGGAGGTTTTTTAAATGAAGAAAGTATTACTTTCTTTAGTTGCATCTACTCTACTTTTTAATACTATCTATGCAGAAGAAATAAAAAGTACTGAAGAAGTAACTCAAAATGAAATGGTTTTAACTTCTAGTCCAGAAGATGTTAAAACTTACGTAGCTCAAATCAAAGACGTAAAATACGAAACATTTGATGAAGCAGTAACTGCAGCAGTTGATGGTGATACAATTAAATTACTTGATAATGCAACCACAAAAGGTTTAAATTTATCTAAAAATTTAACAATTGATGGTTCAAAAGAATATACTCTTACATTTGAAGATAAAGGAATTGCTTTATGGGGAGTATCTTTAACTTTTAAAGATGTAAC
Organism: uncultured bacterium; assembly: GCA_945935525.1. Classification (GTDB taxonomy): domain Bacteria; phylum Bacillota_I; class Bacilli_A; order RF39; family UBA660; genus CAG-1000. The sequence continues at coordinate 230,617 of CAMERI010000001.1, forward strand.
AGTAAATATTAAAGGAATAGGTTCAACTCCTTATACAGCAGAATGGAATTGGATGACAATCAGTGCTTCAAAAAATGCAGCCTTAAACTTAGAAAATGCAAAACTTACATTAGATGGTACAGGAACAAAAAGTAATGTTCATGCTATTTATTTTTGCAGTAATAATAAGTTAAATCTAAATAATTCTACTTTAATCATTAAAAACTATACACAAGATGCATTAGAGTGGGATGGTGGAGATGGCGGATATAATGTTAATTTAGTTAATTCAACATATATATCTGACAACAATCGTCAAGGATTTACAGGTACATTCTATACAACTATAGATAATAGTACTGTAGAAGTACTTAATAGTAGCGCAAGTGGATCAAATGGAACATACTACACTATTAAAAATAATAGTAAAGTAACATTTGAAAATAATAGTTCTTGGGGAATCTCAGCATGGAGAATCGACATGACAAACAACTCTACACTAAATGCTAATAACAATGGATATAGTGGTATCTGGACAAGAGTTTTAAATGTAGATAAATCATGTACTTTAATAGTAAATAAAAATGGAACAAAAGCACCTAGTTCATCAAATAATGCAGGTATTTTCTTCCAAGGAAATAAAAGTTTTACAAGTACTATAGAAGAAGGTGCTAAAGTAGAAATTAAAAATAATGCTGGTTCTGGAATCTATACTAAACAATCAGTCGGAAACTTAACAATATTATCAGGTGACATTACTAATAATGGTACTGGTAGTGTAAATGAAAACAATGTAGGAGCAGACTTCGGTGGTGGCATTTACAATGTAGGTACATTAGTTATTGGTAACAAAGTAAATATTTATAACAATCATGCAAGTAAAGCTGCAGATGATATTTATAATAAAGCAGGATCTAAAATAGAATTCAAAGATACTAAAAAAGATTGGATCTTAGATGACTGTAATGATAAAATTGATGGTTGGTACGATGACAATGAAAAAACAAGATGGAATGCTCATGATAAAGAAAATAAATATGTAGAAGAGGTAGAAGCTAATACATATGAAACAGAATTAACAATCAAAGCAGCTCACGGAGTATATGGAAAACTAATCGTAAGATACGTAGACAATAAAGGAAACGTATTAAGCGAAGAATCAACTTATTCTGAAAAGGTTGGAACTGAATATGCCACAACAGAAAAAGAATTCGAAGACTATAGTTTAATTGACGTAAATGGTGAAACTAAAGGTAAATATATTGATGGTACTATCGTAGTAACTTATATTTATGAATTTACTAGTGGTATGGGTGGAGATGATGTACCAGCTACTGGAATTACTTCATCTAATACTTTAGAAGTAACTACAATACTTAGTATGATTTTTCTAATTACAACTATAATAATTAGAAAAAGATTTAACTAATAAAATTACAGTATAAATTTTATACTGTTTTTTTATATATAAAAATAGTAGTCAACAAACTACTATTTTCTTTCAATCTCTTTTCCAACAATAACCAATAATTTGTCATGATATCTACCAAATATGCATGTTTGAAGTACCATTATTTTATCATCTTTATTTACATCAACATCTATTTTATATTTGCTTCTTCTTTTAAGTCTTTGATAATGTTTTAACCAGTCACTATCTTTCTTATAACTAAATTGCATATGTTCTTCAGCGTCTTCTTTATCAGCAATAATAACACTAAATATTTCATACTTACGAGTTTCATCATTAACCATAAATTCAAAATACTTATGTTCTTCATAATAATCTTTATTTAAGTATTCCTCTAATACTTTAAATGGAGGATCAAACTTAGTACTATTGTGTCCATATACATTTATTTGTCTGCTAGTAGTATTATTTCTATAATCAATGAAAACACTACCTATTACACTTTTCTTTTTAGTAACAGCATGCTTTAAATAATAGCTATTGTCTTTACCCTTAACTACTGGAATACTAACATCAAGTCCATCAATACTAAGTATACCCTTAATATCATCATTATCATATTTACTTCTAAGTTCATTAATATAATCTTTAACAGTCTTATCATCAACTATTTCAATATCTTTAGTAATAACAGTTTCTTCAAGTTCCTTGATAGTTTCATTATCTTCTTTTCTCTTAAAATATAATAATACTAAACATACACAAACAACACCTATAAACACATATATAATAATATCAAGTATTGTTTTAGTTTTCTTATTATCTTTCTTTTCTTCTGCCTTTACTACTTCTTCTTTTTTAGGAACTTCCTTCTTAACTATCTTTTTCTTTGTCCCTGTACTTTTATTTTTATTACTAGTAGTTTTTTTAACACTAGTACTTTTATTTTTAGTACTAGTAGTTTTTCTCTTAGTATTATTTGTTTTCTTAGGAGTACTTTTTTTAGTACTTGCTTTTACATTACTACTTTTAGTACTATCCTTTTTACTTGTACTAGTTTTCTTTTTAGTACTAGTGGTTTTCTTAGTACTACTAGTCTTTCTTTTAACAGTAGTTTTCTTCTTTTCTTCATCCATACTTTTTCACCTAACCCAAATTAATCATATTATACACTATTAATTGATAAGTGTTATCTTTTTTTTCAACTTTAGCATTAATTTTATATACATAATTCTTTTTAACTTCACCAATCTTCTTATATGCATCAGGAAAAACAACACCTTCAACACTTCTATATTCATCACTTAACTTAACAAAAGACATCTTATCTCCATTCTTAGTCTTAATAGTTTTAACACTTTCTACATATAAAACACAAGATATAACTTTATCAAAATATTTAATAAAATCTTTAAGAGTTATTGAGTTACTTCTATCAAACTTAGTAACCGGATGAAATGATAAATAAAATCCATAATTAATTATTTCATTATCTATTATTTCCTTATCTGTATAGTCTTCCATATCTTCAAGTATAGGTTTTTCATCAATAACCATATTTAAGTCTTTACACAAAGTTACATAATTGAGTACTTCATCAAAACTTTTTATCAAACTTTTTTTATTAATATTAAATACATCAAAAGCTCCACACTCTATTAAAGCAATAACCACTCTTTTATTAACGCTTTTACCATAACACCTAATCATAAAGTCATAAAAATCTTTAAATAATCCTTTACATCTTTCATTTTCAATCTCTTCACTTACCGTAGATGCTATACTTTTAATTATAGTAAATGGTATTACTAGCTTTTTATCATTAATAATAAACTCTTTGCAAGAACTATTTATATTAATTGGTAAAAATTCTATTCCTAGTAACTTGCTTTCATCTATATATTCTTTAATGCTTTCACTACTTTTATTCATATTAAGTAAATTTTTCATGAAGTATAAAGTATAATTTATTTTTAAATATGCCATTTGAAATGCCACTACTGAATATACTACTGAGTGTGATTTATTAAATCCATAAGAAGAGAATTTAATAATTAACTCGTATAACTCTTCTCCAACCTCTCTAGTGTGTCCATGAGAAACAACTCCATTAATAAATTTATCTTTATTTGATGCTATAACACTCTCTTTCTTCTTAGACATAGCTCTTCTTATTATATCTGCTTCAGCATAACTATATCCACCAATACTTCTAAGAATCTCTAATACTTGTTCTTGATATATTATAATTCCATAAGTACTCTTAAGTATTGGTTCAAGTTCAGGTATTAAGTATGTTACTTTCTCAAGACCTTTTTTTCTTTTAATATAAGTGGGTATCATCTCACGAGGACCTGGTCTATATAAAGCTATCGCATCTACTAAAGTGTGAAATGAATCAACCTCTAATTCTTTTAAGAATGCTTTCATACCACTACTTTCAAATTGAAATACACCAGTAGTATAAGCTTTACTAAATAAATAAAGAGTTCTCTTATCATTTAAATCTATATTATTTATATCTATATTTATTCCACTACTTCTTATATCATCTATTATATTAGATATTGTATTTAAGTTTTTAATTGATAAAAAGTCCATTTTTAATAAACCAAGACTTTCTATATATTCCATAGAATAACCAGTTAAAACAGTATCCCCTACTTTATATAAAGGCATAATACTATCAAGTTCTATATCACTTATAACAACACCAGCTGCATGCATACTGGTATTCTTCTTTAAGCCACATAACTTATCACATACTTTTACTAAATACATAGCATCTTTATTTCTTCTAACTATATTATTAAATTCAAAATTATTTTTAAGTTCATCAAATGTCTTTTCATCTTTTATAGTTCTACAGATATTATCAACTAATATTTGGTTTAATTCCATTACTCTAGATACATCTCTTATAACTTGTTTAGGAAGCAATGTATTAAATGATATTATTCTAGCCGTATTCTTGTGTCCATATTTATCACTAACGTATTTAATTACTTCTTCACGTTTCAAACTATCAAAATCTATATCTATATCAGGCATAGTAACTCTATCAGGATTTAAGAATCTTTCAAATATTAAGTTATATTTTAATGGGTCTACATTTATAATTCCAAGACTATAGTTTACTAAAGATGCAGCACCACTTCCCCTTCCAGGACCAACTAAAATATTATTTCTTTTTGCAAATAATACAAAATCATACACTATTAAAAAGTAATCTACAAAGTTCATCTTTTCAATAACAGAAAGTTCATACATAAGTCTGTTTTTATATACTTCTGGTACATCACCATTAAGTCTCTTCTCTAATCCCTTTTTAGCAAGAGCAAATAAGAACTTTTTTGAGTCTTCTCTATACACTGGTATATGCAACCTAACAGGAGGCATTTCAATATTAATAAGATTTGCAAAATCAAAAGTACTCTTAGTATATTCTTTTCCTATATTATTTTTAAAACCACTCTCATATACATTAATCTTTTCTTTAAATACTTTTCCCTCATCTATATATCTAATATATTTAAAATATTCTATATCATCAGGTTCAAAATATCTAATCAAATCCATATATACTATATTCTTTGTAAGTTTTAATGCTTCCTCTTTAGTTTTTTCGTTATGAAATTTTAAATAACAATCTTTAAAATATTTAGATACTACCTCATAATGTCTTATGCTTGTTACTACTATTAAATTAGATATATATTTTTCTACATCTTCAAATGTTATAACACCATCTATATTCTTTTTAGAAACTAATTTGAATAACGAAACTAAACCATCATAGTTTCTAGCATATAAAACGACATATGCATCTTCTATAATAAGTTCACATCCAACTATAGGTTTAATACCACATAAATTACATTTAGTTATAAATTCCATAGTACCAAACATAGATGAATCTGTTATTCCAAGTGCTTTAACATCTCTACTTTCAGCATATAAAAGCAAATCATCTATTTTAATTAGACTATTCATTAAATCATATTCAGTTTTAATATTAAGTGGTATATAATTCATAACATTTCCTTTCATATATATTCTATCATAATTAAAAGGTTCTTACGAACCTTTTTTCTCATTTGTTAAATTAATTAGTTTAAGTGTAAAATAATATATTTTTTAAATTTACTTAAAATTGAATTTTATATATCAAAACATATTTGATAATTAAATTTTTGTATAAAGAAAAATGTAATTATCACCATGAAAAACTATCTCAGAATTAAATTTTGCCTATTTGAATTGCTTTTTTATATATGATACTCTACATGCCGAAGTACCTGGGGTTACGTATCGCCAAAGCATGTTTCTCTCTTCAGGGGGCGCGAACATTTGTTCTAGAATTATGCTAAATTTGCTAAACATAAAGCAAAGAAAATTATTACCTAATTGTAATGCTAAAATCCTTATTTTATCGTATATAAAGACCTATTTTGTACCCTTCAGTTTGTGTTATTTTTTATTCATAGAATTGTTCGCTTTTTGCTTACTATGATTATTTAGGTACACATAATTAAGTCCTAAACTCTTGACTTTTATCTATTAATAAGTAACTAATACAATACCTTTTGAAAGGAGGTATTTTGATGAAAGCAAAAGAAATATTAGAACTTATTGCATCACCCTGGTGCTATAATCAAGACATTATGAAAATTGCTAATCTATCAGCTTCTACTGCTAGTAAGGTTAAACGAACTATTGAGATGGATTTTAGAAAAAAGAATCCTACTAAGTTTATGCCTTCACATTGTGTACCAACAAAAGAAGTAATTAAATACTTTGATCTGGATGTAGAGTTTTTAAAGAGTATAGCTAATATCAAAACTAATGAGGATACTAATGAATAAATATGTTATTGCACATGTTCATGATGAATTTAAATTATACCTAGCTGATTTCTTTACTAAACCTTTAGGTTCTGGAGCTATACTAACATGTGATATAGATATCTTAAAAGCTAAAATATATAATTCATATAAAATGGCTAAAAGTGATTTATATTTCATTGGTGATCCTAGTCTTAGAGTATTACCTATTTGTCCTATATATGATAAAGTTTATGAAACCCATCCAGCTACATCTAGAAAAGATAACAAAACTAAAATATGTCCTTCATGCGGTACACGTGAAGCATTAGAAATATTCCAAACTAAAAGAGCCGATTAATTCGACTCTGTTTTTATTTTGATACAATTATTGACTTCTTTGATAGTATTGTTGCTTTATATTTAGTACCAACCTTTTCGACTTTTGATATACAAGCATCCTTCATTTTTACTACTGTGTTGCTCATCTCTATATCTTCATCAAACATTGTTACTTTTCCTAACCCTAATTCCTCTCCACTTAATACTAGTCCTTCATTAACGGAATCATCAACTATTAAATCAAATGACATTTCGTTATTATATGTTTTTTGTTTCTTTCTTAAATAGTTGTACACAATATCTATAGAATTCATATTTCTGTAAAAATTCTCATTGTTAACTTTAAATTTATAGCCTAATTGGTTTTCTATAAATATAATCTTATTAAAGTAATCTATTGTATCGTTAATGTTCTTAACATCTTTTTTATTATAGATATACTTACCATTACAATATGAATCAATTAAAGGTTTATCTGTGCCTTCTATTTTTACAATTATTTTTGTTTTTTTATCTTGCCCTAACATATGCCATTTATATAATTGCAATTGTTCTTTTGCATCATCTTTATATTTATCCTTAACCAAATATGTATAATGAAATCCTAAATAATTACCTTTTTTAGTTAATTTTAATGTTAAAGAATATGGCTCATCAAATCTAGAGTTAGATACCACACTTTCGTTTTCTGTAAATTTTAAAAGATGCATATCAATATTATTAAAACACAATTGTATAAAATCATTTTTCATAATTAATGTGAATTTTCTAACAGGTAACTCGTCAGATGGTTTTGGTAGTATATATAACATCGACCCTTTTTTGTTTTTTTGAAATGGTGATGGTATAGTTCCAAAATAATCTTTAGCATCTAACATTTTTCCTATAAGTACAGCTTTATTAGTCACATTAGCTTCTCCTGATAACCAATTAATATCTAGCATTCTGTTTCTTTCTTCTTCAGTCATGCCTGAAACATCAAATGTTATTTTAGTATTAAAAGGATACTTTTCGTAAGCTTCTTTATTTTTTGCTACTATATGTTCATATGTATCATCATTATGAGAATATTTAACTTCATAATAAGGTTTTAATTCATCTGGCAATTTTGATGATTGAATTTTCTCAATTGCTGAAAATGTTTTATTAACAGAATCTTTTATCATCTTATCTGCATCTTCTATAGATGGATCAGCGAAATCTACTACTGTCTCTTTAAGTATAGATAACTCATTTTTTGTACTAATAACTTCTTGTTCTATAAATCCTGATGCTTTGTTAATAATACTAATAAATATATCAGCTATTTCACTTGCCCAATTATTTGAACTTATTATGTGACCTTCCTTAATAAATTCATTTATTAACTCTTGTGATCTGTCATCATAATTATCATCTAGGTAATCAATAAAAAAATCTTTATTCATAATAGGTTTTATTTCTTTCGCTAATTTATCAAACTTAGTACCGCCAGTACAATATCTACCTATCGAATCATCGTTAATCTCTTCTAAATACTTTATCTTAGTATTAGTAATAGCTTCTGATAATTCTTTTACTATTTCCGAACTACTACAATTTAATATCTTTTTAAATATCTTAGAAAATATTGAAAAATCCATATAAAACCTCCTTTCGGACTCCTTCCAGTCCCAACAAATCCTTCCCAATCCTGATAAAAGTTTCAATTTGTGTGATAATGAAACCAGTCAAGAGGAAGTGCACTCTTCTTGATAATATATTATAACAGATTTTTCCTATATTCTGGCCAAATATGGAGAAAATTTAGGAGGAATTATCAAATGACTAATTTTGAAGATAAAAAACCTAGAAAAGGCTGTAAAGATGTATTTAATGCATATATGGTTAATGAAGCAATATTTACTGGTGAATTCGATATACCCGTATGTTTAACTGACAAAATTGAAATACCTGAAAGAGTTATTGCTTATGATTTAACTAAATCAAGTACCGATTATGAAGCATATGTTCATTTTTATATTGATGACCAAAAGTTTGATGGTCCACAAGGTATATGGAATAATCCAAAGAAAGCTTTAGATCGACTTCGAAAATTTAAAGGTGTTATTACACCAGACTTCTCAACTAATATAGATTTTCCTGTATCATTAAAAATATTTAATACATATAAAATGAGAGCATTTGGTTGTTGGCTTAGATCTAATGGAATTAATGTAATTAATAATGTTAGATGGTCTGAACCTAATTCTTATAATTATTGTTTTGATGGTATACCTAAAAACAGCATTATTTCAATTGGTACTATTGGTTGTATAAAAGATAGCTCATATTGGGATTTATATCAAAAAGGTTTAGATGAAATGATTGAAAGATTAGAACCTAAAATAATTCTTGTATATGGAAGATCACCAGACAAGTTCTTTAAAAAATACAAAGATAAAGGAATAATTATTCATCAATATGAAAGTCAAACAAGTCTAGCATTTAGAAAGAAGGAATTAGAATGAAATCATCATCTGGACTTTATAAAAACACCTCTGGAACTAAAGCACTAAAGAAAAATAATAAAGAAAATATCGTTAAATCAATTAATATAAATAAAGTTAACAAAATTCCTGAAAAAGTATCTCAGATAGATCATATATTTAGAGAAGATGAAGGTCACTTAACTTTTAGTGAAAAAAATGTTAAAATTATATCGAAGTTGATTAATAACGATAAAAACATCTCACTAGAAAAAGATAAAAACGGAAATACTTGGTATTCCAAAACTAATGAAGATGGTTGCCAAATTTGGGGAAAAGTTCATAATAGAACTTTAAGTAATGGTGGAATAAATAAAACACCTAGACCATTAGACAAAGATACAGGATATGATAAAAATCCATTTAAAAAGAAGGAATAATATTTATGAAACTCATAGATTTAAAAAAATATTATTTTCATGATAGTTCTATTTTAGAAATAGTTAAAACTAATGATGTTATTAAATTAAAAATAGACTTTTGTTTATTTATGCAAGATAACTACATTGAAGGAACTAAAGAAAATTGCATATTAGAACTAACTTTCAATGGAGCATCAACAAATATTGAAAATATTGAAGTTAATACAATCATAGATACAAAAATAGATGAAAACAAAATTGTATTTAATTTAAACATAGATAAAAATGATGATTATATTCAATTAGAAATACAAGCCTCATCTGTAGAATTATCTATAAATTAGAAAGGAGACTAAATATGTTAAATACTTATACATCATTTAAATTATTATATTACGCATTAGATTCAATTTTTGATGAAACTAAAGAAGAAGAATTAGGTGAATTTTGTAGCAATATGAACCCTTTTATATTTGCTGATGAAGGTTCTGCTGACCCTGCTATATATTCAAATTACAAAAAACAATTTGAAGAAAGATTCAACAAAGAATGTTCAATATCTGAAGCTTATGAATTTGCAAAAGAATATTTAAATAAAGAAGTTGATATTTATGCAAAACATGCTGTTGATGCATTTAGTAGAGTTTCATTAGAAGATTGGACAAATGCCGCTAATAATATGAACGATTAACATTGAGAACTATATGGTTTGGTTGATAAAATACGTACACTTCTTCTTGAAGAGTATTAAAACACTTACAATTCCTTTATTTAAAAGGTTTTAAAAGGTATTATTCTACTCTACATACAAATTACATACGAATAATTCTTGGCATCATTCTTAAAATATTACAATTTTTGAGTACCTAAACAAAGGGCTTCAAACCCTTATAATTCCTAGAAAAGTCACGTTTTTCGCTTACATTATTTGAGCCTAATCTGTACCTAAACTCAACTTTTTCAAATTTCACAAACCCTTATTTTATCGCACAAAAAATGAAGATGCCTTTGACAGCATCTTCTTCAGGGGGGTTAATGGAGGCGATGTTATATGAGTAAAAAAGATTATTTAATAAGTTCTTTACTTGTTATCATTTTCTTATTACTTTTTATAATATTTTTATTAATTTTCATAAATTAATAAAAATACCTAACTCACTTTGTAGTTAGGTATTACAACAACATGATACCTGGCCTACAAAGGGTCAGGTGCTTCACTAAAATTAATTTATCATATTTTAATATATATTGTAAATAATTTATTATTTTTCATTATAAAATTTACATTCATAATTATCTAAATTACCTTTTTCAATATTATTATCAGATAAATCTTTTATAGTTTGATTATCTTCTAAAGAAACAAGGTACTCTCCATCAGATACTTTAATACTTACTACTTGTCCATCATCACTTAAATAAACGCAATATTGCAGTTTACTATCAAAACCATCTAATTTTGTATCATCTTTTGAACTTACTACCTTTGTATTATTACCACTTCTAAATCTATTTTCAGCTTCACTATAAACCTTTTTAGTTTCATTAATAACATATTCTTTTTTAGAATTCTTTACAACATTATAAACGTTAGGAAGTGCTATTATAACTATAATTGTCAATATGATAATAATTGTTAAAAACTCTATTAAAGTAAAACCAGTTTTATTCATCCCTTCTCCTTAAATAAAATACCAAGAAATTAATCCTTAGTATTTACTATCTACGTCATTAAAATCAACTTTATCCATTTCTTCAATAACTTCTAATTGATTTTCTATTATTTGTTTTAATCTTCGTTTTAAAATATTAGTATTTCTTTTTAGTTGATCAGCGTGATTTTGAGCTTTTTCTGCTTTTAATAAAGCATCATTTATTATTCTACTTGCATTATGTCTTGCTTCAGTAACTAAAGACTCTGCCTCTCTTCTTGCACTACTCTTTATTTGGTCACCTGCTGCTTCGGCAGTATATATTGCTCTATTCATAGTATCTTCTATTCTTTGATAGTAAGAAATTTGTTCAACTAATTTTTTATTTTCATCTTCTGTTTTCTGACTCTTCTTAAGTAAAGCTTCATAATTATTTATTATTTCGTCTAAACATTTTTGAACTTGATACTTATCATAGCCACGGAAAACAGTATCGAACTTTTTCATAAGCTCCACCTCTAATATTTTAAAACTTTATATTACCATTCTCCTGTATCTGCTTTTTTAGTTTTTTTAGTATCGTCTTCTGTTATATTTCCTTCAATCTCAAATCCTTTAGGTGCACAAATAACAATACCAGGACCTAACTTTTGCATAGTTCCTTCAATCGCATAAATTATACCATTAAGAAAATCCATAATTCTCTTAGATACATCTGAAGTGACTCTTTTAAAGTTAACAACAACTTGATTTTTAGCCTTTAAATAATCAGCTATTTGTTGTGCTTCAGAAAATGCTCTTGGTTCTACTAAAATAGTTTTATTTCTATATTCTTCTTTTTTATTTTTAGTTATTTCTTTTGTTTCATATTCTTCTACGCCTTCATCATCATCTTCAGGCTTAAATATGTTATTAATAAATCCCATAAGTGTTCCTCCTTATTCTCGTACTACAATACCATTTTAACACAATAATAAACTAGTATCAATAATAAAATTGATAAATTTAACAAGAAAAACTGACAATTTTCTACCAAAAAAGAAATTATATAATTTCTAGAACTCTATTCTTTCTTCAATATAATTTCTTAAATCTTCTAATTTTATAGTTTCTTGTTCCATAGTGTCTCTATCTCTAACAGTTACTGTACCATTATTAATAGTTTCATCATCTACTGTTACGCAAAATGGCGTACCTACTGCATCAGCTCTTCTATAACGTTTACCTATAGATGCAGTTTCATCATAACTACACATAAAGTATTTAGATAAACTCTTATATACTTCTTGTGCTTTTTCACTATGATATTTTTTAACTAGTGGAAGTATTGTAACCTTAATAGGTGCTAAGAAAGGATGAAGTCTTAATACTTCTCTTTCATCAGTATCACTAAGTTTTTCTTTTTCATAACTATCACATAACACTGTTAAGAATAGTCTTTCTACTCCTAGTGACGGTTCTATTACATAAGGAATATATTTTTCATTAGTTTCTGGATCTAAGTATTCTAAACTTTGACAACTTACTTTCATATGTTGACTCAAATCATAATTAGTTCTTGATGCAATTCCCCAAAGTTCTCCCCATCCGAATGGAAATTTATATTCTATATCAGTAGTAGCATTACTATAAAAACTCAATTCTTCTTTTTCATGATCTCTAAGTCTTAAGTTTTCTTCTTTAATACCAAGGCTTAATAAGAAATTCTTACAATATTCTTTATAATGTTTAAACCAATCTAGTTCTGTTCCTGGTTTACAGAAAAATTCAAGTTCCATTTGATCGAATTCACGTACTCTAAATATAAAATTACCTGGTGTAATTTCATTTCTAAATGATTTACCTATTTGTCCAATACCAAATGGTAATTTAAGTCTCATACTACGTTCAACATTCTTAAAGTTTACAAATATTCCTTGAGCAGTTTCCGGTCTTAAATATACTGTACTTTTAGCATCTTCAGTAACTCCTTGGAATGTCTTAAACATTAAGTTAAAGTTTCTAATATCAGTAAAGTCACTACTTCCACAATTAGGACACACAACATTATGTTCTCTAATATAATTCATCAATTCTTCATTACTAAATTTACCAGCATCTTCAACACCTAAATCTTCTAATAATTTATCTGCTCTATGACGAGTTTTACAATGCTTACAATCTATAAGTGGATCACTAAAAGTCTTTAAGTGTCCACTTGCTTCCCAAGTCTTAGGATTCATAAGTATTGCCGAATCTAAAGCAACATTATTAACATCTTCTTGAATAAATTTCTTAGTCCAAGCTAATTTAATATTATTTTTAAGAATTGCTCCTAAAGGTCCAAAATCCCAAGTATTAGCAAGTCCTCCATATATCTCACTTCCTTGGAAGATAAATCCATAATTTTTACAATAATTAGTAAGTTCTTCCATAGTTATTTTCTTTTCCATTAAAATCCCTCCATTTTTAGTTGTAATTTTCTTAGTTCTTCTTTTTCTTTTCTTATTTTTTCACACTTTTTATTATGTTCTTCTACTTTCTTTAAAATATCTTTATTCATCATACCAAGAATTACTCTTTTACCATTACCAACTAATTCATAATTACTATTATATTCTTCACCGTTTTTAGGTTTAACAACAGTTATTACATCATCACCAAATATTTCATTTAAGAATGTTTCTACGAATGTACTCTCACATTCAGGTAATTTACCATTCTTACGAGATAAATTAAATTTAACTGAACCACCTCTTGTTAAAGAATATGAACTAGTATCTCCATAATTAACATTAAGTCCATACATATCACAAGGATGATTATATAAGAAATAATATCTATCTCTTACATATTTATTTAATATTTTTGTTTTTTCTACTAAAGTAGTTTCATCATTAATAATTAACAATTTACCACTTTCTGATCCTACATAATATATAGGTCCAGTAATTCTACTAAAATCATCAGATACAAAATTAAGTCTATTATAATTCAAAAAGTATTCTATAATAGATCTTTTTATTTCTTCATCACTTTTCCCTCGCAAAGAATCAGTAAATGATTTATTCATATGTATTGTATCTAACACTTTACCGCTTACTTTAATAACTCCATCTCTAACAGTTATTGTTTCATAAAAGTTTTGATCTAGTTGTTTTATTCCTTCTATTTTCATGCCTTCCTCCAATAAATAAAAAACTTCTAAAACATCATAAGGGTCCTTTAAGGACGGTTCCACCTTATTTATTCTAGAAGAATCACTTTAAATCTATAGCCTAAGTGCTTTACCATCACACTATCATCGCTCAATACATGTATTTTAACACATTATTATTTACTTTTCAATACAAGTTGTTTTGTTTTTAAGAAATCATCCTTTTTACAATCTTTTGGTGTAAATCTTTTTTCTTCAAATTCTAACATTTCGATTTCACCTCTTTGATTTACATACATATCTACAAAGTATGCACCCATAGTATTTTCAAGTCCTTGCCTTATAGCAAAATTAGTTTTAGCTGTCAAACATGGTATTAAGAATGCTATTACATTTCTATAAGCCATCATATGGCTTTGATGAAAGTGTCCACTACCAAGTATGTTAGGTTTACACCCAGGCTCCATTTTATCTATATATTTTTGCATTTTATAAGAAAGGCTTGATGCACATCCACCTCCAGGATGATACATCTCCTCAATCGTTTTAGGACTTTCTTTAGGACTGAATATTCCTTTATCGTCACCCATAAAATGTAAGTCAGGTCTAAGTCTTTCAATAGCAGGTCCCATAAATAATCCACCATTCTTAGCATGAGTTTGATCATGAGTACCAGTTATAAAATATGTATCTACTCCTTCAACCTTAGGATAATAATTAACTATATATTCAAGTTGTCTTGAAGCCCCTTGTCTAAATAAAGCATATTGATGTTCTGGTCTGTTATGATAATCTCCATCAAGTACATCTCCAAAATGTAAAACAGTATCAATTCCTTTATCACGAGTTTCCCTATATATTTGATTCACGAGTCCAAGTTGTTGAGTTTCATTACAAAAATGTGTGTCAGATATCCATGTTTGTTTAATATGAGTTAATTCTTCAATCTGAGGCTTAATAGTTTTACTACTTCTTCCTTTATTTTTCTTTATAACAATCTTACTACCAGATTTATCCATTAAATCTATGTCATACCCCTTAAGTTTTAATTCTTCAACAATACCGCCAAACTTTAAAGTACTAATTCCTAATCTAGAACATATTTTGTCTACTTTTTCACCACTTTTAATATTAGAATATACTTTATCTCTATAATCTTTAATAACTGGCTTACTTAAATATATACTTTCATTATCAGTAAGATAAAGTGTTTTAAAATTCTTATAGTCATCTTTTATAGTTTGATAATATGGAATATACATTTGACTAGTATTTCTTAAATTACCTTTTTTATCTTTTTTTAATGTAATAATCCAACTACCAACAGTATTATATACTGGTGTATTAGCATCCTTCATTTCATCTGTAGTACTAACCACAGTAGGAACTTGATAAGAACGCACACCACGTCTTAAAAAAGAATCACAAGCAGCAAAATGACTAGTAACAAGTATATCAGTTTTATCTTCATTTCTAAGCGCAGCTATCTTTTGTTGAGGTTTATAACTTATAGTATATGGAACATTACCACTAGAATGTTGTAAATAAATAGATACACTTCCATTTCCTGTGTCACTAATAAACGTAACTTTCTTACGTCTAGGACCTAAATAAATCATATCATCTCTTTTAGAAGCAATTAACTTACCTATATCTACCTTCTCTTTAGTCTTTAAAAAAGATAAATCATGTTCACCAGTAACAAAATATGTGGTTATCCCTTCAACTCTTGGAAAACAAGAAGCTACATAATCAGCTTGATCTTCATATCCATCCTTATGTAAGGTAGAATTATATATACTTTTACTACCCCTATATATTCCTTCAACTACATCACCAGTTAAAAATACATACTTAACACCCATAGCTTTAGCTTTTAAATACATATCATTTAAAATACTTGTTTGCTGATATATACTGCCAAATCTAGTATCGGATATAAGCATGCACTTAATATTTTCATCATTACTTATAATATCATAAGAAAGATCATTAATTAATTGTTCATGACCAAAATTACGTATTAAAGTTACAGTAGTTTTATCTTCATTCTCATAATTAGAAGCAGAAGTATTCATAATGACAATATTATTACCTCTTTTTTTAAGTTCATGAATAAGTACAAACATATCTTCACGACTTATATTATAAGACCTACATAAATCTTCAAGAATACATTCTTCTGCTAAAGTATCAAATTGTAATTGATCAGCAAGTTCCTTTAAGTTTGAAGAAGTTACTTCAATTAAACCATTATCCCCTGTTTTAATTATGTCATCTTCACCAAGTATTAATCCATTATTAATTTTCTTAACCATTAATACTACCTACCTATCTTACTTTAAGTATATTATTTTATTAAAAAAAATTCAATTTATTTTTTAAAATTGAATTTTATATGTATTTATCACAAGGAGCAAATGTTTTTCTATGTTCTTTTATTATTCCATATTTTTCTATTGCTTCTATATGTTTTTTAGTTCCATATCCTTTATTATGTTTAAAGTCGTATTCAGGATGTATTTTATCTAATTCTATCATCATTCTGTCTCTTGTTACTTTAGCAACTATACTAGCAGCAGCAATGCTTTCACTTTTAGCATCTCCTTTTATTATAGATATTTGTGGTATATCTATATTTAGTTTAACTGCATCTATCAATAAATATTCCGGTTTAACACTTAAATTGTTTACCGCTTCTATCATTGCTTTCTTAGTAGCTTCAAGTATATTTATTTCATCTATCACATCTTCACTACTAATACCTATTCCTACACTAACTGCATTTTCCATTATAACATCGTATAATAATTCTCTTTTTTTCTCAGTTAGTTTTTTTGAATCATTTATTCTTTCATCATAAAAATCTCTTGGAAGTATAACAGCAGCAGTGACAACAGGACCTACTAAAGGACCTCTACCTACTTCATCTATACCTGCTATATATTTTATTCCACTTTCATATAATTCATTCTCAAACTCTTTCATATTGCCTCTATAATTCATCTATTTTTATTTTCATTGCTTTCTCAAATATTGGAACAAGTCCAATCTTCTCACTCACAAAACTAGGTTTTATTTGATAAACACCCGGAAAACAATTTCCCTCAATAATAACAGCATCACTTTCAGTAATTGCTACATCCCATCCAACATATTTTACTTCTGGCATTTTTTTAGCACATTTTCTTACTAAATCAATTGCTTTATCATAATTAGGAATCTCATAACCTACTATTTTAATCTTACTGATTGGATGCTCATAAAATATATTATCATCTCTATCTATTGCTGGAACTATTATTTTACCATCGCAAACAAAAGTATACATGCTTCCACTAGAGAAGTTATCAGTTACACCACCATTACCTATCTTAAATACAACATTTAAAATATGAGTCTCTTTTCCATCAAAGAACGTAACTATTCTAAATGTATTAACACTTGTTTTATTAAGTTTAGCTATTTCTTTATTTTGAATAATCTTTTCTTCAACTAATAATTTATTATTAGAAACTAAATATTCATAAATATCTTTAAGTTTCTTTTTATCTACTTTTATAAGTTCTATTCCTTCTCCACCACTACCACCTACAGGTTTAGCAATAAAATCTTTTTTATTATCACAAAACTTAACAAACTCATCATAATTATTATCTAAATATAACCAATCACGTTTTAAAAACTCATTAAATATTTTATTAAATTCTACCTTATCATCAAACTTCTTTGATATCTCTTTATCATTAAACATTCTTACGATAGCATTATTTTTAACTCTAGTTAAGTAAGTCTTTCTCTCTTTAGAATTCAAATTATAAAATTCAAACTCTTGATAATCATAAGGACCACTACCATATTTTATAGAACAAAATACTATATCAAAAAGTAAAAATAACCTACATTTATGAGTCTTATTATGTATCTTACCAACTATATTAAATATACTTTTAATAGTTCCACCCTTAAAACATTTTATTTTATAAATTAAACTTTTCATATTCACCACTACACTTAGTATACCATAATTTTCTTATTTTTACTAAATAAAAAGTAGTAGTACATAAATACTACTACTTATGATATTTGAATTTCATTATCTTTATAGTCTACAACTATATCAGTATTTTGTCTTATTTCGTTATTAATAAGTTTACGTGCTATTAAAGTTTCAAGTTTATTATTAACAAGTCTCTTTAAAGGTCTAGCACCATAATATTCATCATATCCATTATTGATAAAGTATTCTTTAGCTTTTTCTGTTAATCTAATTTTAACATTAATATCAACAAGTCTATGTTCTATTTCACTAATAATCTTATCAAGTATTTCACTTAAATTATCTTTAGAAAGTTTATTAAATACAACTATTTCATCAAGTCTATTTAAAAATTCCGGTCTAAAATATTTATTAAGTTCACTTCTTACTTTATCTTCTTCATTATTTATAATATACTCACTTCCTACATTAGAAGTCATAATTATAATTGTATTTTTAAAGTTAACTGTTCTACCATTTGAATCAGTTAGTCTTCCTTCATCAAGTATTTGAAGTAATAAGTTAAGTACATCTGGATGTGCTTTTTCTATTTCATCAAATAAAACTATTGAATATGGATTTCTTCTTACTTTTTCAGTAAGTTGTCCACCTTCTTCATATCCAACATATCCAGGAGCAGCACCAATTAATCTAGACACAGAATATTTTTCCATGTATTCACTCATATCTATTCTTACCATATGGTGTTCATCATCAAATAATTCATATGCAAGACTTCTAGCTACTTCTGTTTTACCTACTCCAGTTGGACCTAAAAACATAAATGAACCAATAGGTCTTTCAGGATCTTTAATTCCACTTCTAGAACGAATTATAGCATCACTCACAAGCTTAATTGCACCATCTTGACCCTTAACACGTTTCTTTAAGTTTTCCTCTAAATTAAGTATCTTTTCCTTTTCACTACTCATTAGCTTAGATAATGGAATATTAGTCCATTTACTTATAACATCTCCAATATCTTCACTAGTAACAGTATCAGATAAAATACCATCTTTACGTTTCTTAGTAAGCTCACTTAATTTTTGTTCTAATTTTGGTAAAGTACCATTCTTAATTCTAGCAGCAGTTTCTAAATCATAATTATTTTTAGCTTCTTCAAATTCAAAAGTATATCTAGATATATCAGATTTAACTTTCTTTATATCTTCATTAATTTCTTTTTCTTCTTTCCATTTAGTACTTAATTCTTGTTCTTTTCCTTTTAATGTATAAAGTTCATCATCAATTTTTTCAAGTCTCTTAATAGAAAGTTCATCCTTTTCTTTCTTTAATGCTTCTTTTTCTACTTGTAAAGTTAATATTTTTCTAGTTATTTCATCTAATGAAGTTGGTACACTATCCATTTGTACTCTTATAGTAGCACATGCTTCATCAACTAAATCTATTGCTTTATCTGGTAAGAATCTATCAGTTATATATCTATTTGATAAAGTTGCAGCACTTACAAGAGCTTTATCTTGAATAGTAACCCCATGATATATTTCAAATCTTTCTTTAAGTCCACGAAGTATTGTTATAGTGTCTTCTACAGTTGGTTCACTAATAGTTACTTTTTGAAATCTACGTTCTAAAGCACCATCTTTTTCAATATACATTCTGTATTCATTTAAAGTAGTAGCACCTATTACATGTATTTCACCACGAGCAAGCATTGGTTTTAATATATTACCTGTATCCATTGCTCCATCAACTGCTCCAGTACCAACTATTAAGTGAATTTCATCAATAAACATTATTATGTTTCCTTCACTCTTCTTAACTTCATCAAGTACTTTTTTAAGTCTTTCTTCAAATTCTCCTCTATATTTAGCACCAGCTATTAAAGAAGACATATTTAACTCCCATACTATTTTATTTTTTAAACTCTCTGGTACATCTCCTCTAACTATTCTTTGAGCAAGTCCTTCTACTATCGCAGTTTTACCTACTCCTGGTTCTCCAATTAAAACCGGATTATTTTTTGTCTTTCTAGATAAAATTCTAGTTATACTACGAATCTCATCATCACGACCGATGATAGGATCAATCTTATGATTCTTAACATCTTCATTTATATTACGTCCATACTTTTCTAAGACGTTTTCATTTTCTTCATTATTCATATTGAACATATCTATACCTCCTATTCAATGAGCATATTATACATCATTTTTTAGCACTTGTCAATATAGAGTGCTAATTATTTATAAATAAAAATCGTTTAAGATTTTTTATTATTTTCTCCAACGAAATTGTAAAACTATCCTTGTCCAAAATTTACCATATTCCATGAATTATCTTTTTTAATAAATTCCATAGAATATATATATTCTTCATTTCTATTTAAAGTTTGATCGGTAATTAAAAAAGTTTTAAATTTAATATTAATTACTACTGCCTCGGTAGCTGAATATTCATTTTTTAGTTGTTCTTCCAAATCTGCAACATCCTTTTCATAATACTCAATTGTTAATAATTTAGCATTTATATTCCATTTATAAAATTCTTTTTCTGCTAACTCAACAACTTCATTAATATCTTTCAAATCATGTGATTGATTATTTATAGTTATTTTAACATCATTAGTTTTATTCAAAAAAATATAACAACCCACTACAAAGCCAATTACCAATATAATTATTAATATAAACCATTTCTTTTTCATACAAACATAATACCATTAAATATAATTAGTATCAATCATAGTATATCAAATATATGTAAACACACTATATTTCTTCTTAATAAAGAAAGCCTTATTTATCTTTAACATTTAAAATGATACCAATGCTCATCATACTAACTAATAAAGATGATCCACCATAACTAATAAAAGGAAGAGTTACACCTCATAGATTGCCATAATAACTGTTTTTGTTTGGTTACACTTACTAAATAACTGTAAATTAGAGGTAATATTTCTAAATAACTGAAAATTAAATTTCTACTAATTCTGGAAATTTTAAATATACATATACCTTCTTATCTTTATCAATTTCAATCTTTTTAACTAACCTTTCAATTTGATCTTTAGTAGGATTCTTTAATGACATATAGTCTATAACAGCACTTTTACATTTATTAAAGCTTGTACTAGACTTCTCATTTTGATTAGCTAAAAGTCTTTTGTTTAAAATCTCTAGTTCGTGATTAATTTTAGTTATTTCACTTTTTGTTTTCTCATAGATTCTTTTATACATTTCTTCATCAACCAGTCCCTTTACTTTATCAATATACAAATTATCAATAGTTGTTTGATGAGAACTTAGTAAAGCTTCGAATCTTTCAATTTTCTTTTTAATTTCTTTAATATTTTTAATAACAATATTTTCAGAATTATCAACTAAATTACTTATGTCATAATATTTACAAATTTTTTCACACATTTCTTGTAAATATTCAACAATATCTTCTTCTAGCCAATCATAATTAACTCTATGTGATGAACAAATACCAAACTTTCCCTTTCTAGTATATAAATTACATTGTGTATAATGTCTTATACCAGATTTTGTAACATCTTCACTAATTCTTATAGAACGACCACATTCCTTACATATAAGTAACCCACCCAGTAAATATTCTAATTGATGGCTTGTTATTCTTGTTTTAGTTTTACTATTAATTATTTCTTGTACTTTTTCAAATGTTTCTTTAGATATTATACCTTCATGTGTACCTTCAACAATAATTAATTCATTATCTGCAGTTTTTCTTAATTTTTTCGAATTATAGCTTATCTTATTATGAGTATTTTGAACCATATTACCAATATACATTTGATTAGTTAAAATTCCTTTAATAGTTTGTCTTTTCCATATACCGTAGCCATCATTTTCAGTTACATCTTTTGCTCTAGGCTCACCTTTATAAACAATAGGAATAGGTATTTTCTTTAAAGTTAAATGTTCTGCTATTTTATTTGATGATTTACCTTCTAGTGCTAAATCATAAATTAATTCAACAATATGTCTTACATCTTCGTCAACAATTAATTTGTGTCTATCATTTGGATTTTTTTTATATCCATATAATGGAAAAGAACCTATATAGTCTCCTCTATTTTGTTTTGCACGAAGAGATGTCTTAACTTTTTTAGAAACATCCCTTAAATATAAATCATTAACACTTAATCTAATTCCAAGCATTGAATCACCTATATTGGAGTCATAAGAATCATTAATTGCAATATATCTAATACCTTTTTCTAAAAAATACTCTTCTATATATTTTCCAGTTTTATACATTTCACGACCTAAACGAGATAGGTCTTTTGTAATAACACAATTAATTTTCCCTCCTTCAATATCACTAATCATTTCTTGAAATCCTGGTCTATCAAAATTACCGCCTGAATAACCATCATCTATATAATGTTTATATATTTTAAGATTGTTGAATTTAGCAAAAGAATCAATTATAATTTTTTGACTTTGAATAGAAGAACTTTCATCAACTTTATTGTCTGCATCTGATAACCTATCATAAGCACCACATATATATTCCATTAATAAAGTTCCTCCATTATAGTATAGTTCTTAATATTGTTATTGGTATTTCTATATTGAATAGTACTATTCTCCATTTCTAAATTATGCAATACCAATACCTCACGATGCCATGATAACATCAAATTTTTAAAAAGACAAATCATTTGGCTTTTAAGTTTCTTAAATAGCATAAATATCCCTCCTTTAATATTTCTTCAAGTTTTATACCATCTTTATTATAAATATAAGTAATATCAAGTTTTCTTCTTTTTCCATTCTTATCTATTCGTTTCATAGAGAATTCACCTCTATAAAATCTATTCGCCTAAAAAGAAAATAATACTTATCATTTTCTAACATATTTTTCTCCTATTTGATATTCAAACGAATGAGAATTCTTTAAATGTATTTCAATATAATAAATATTATATTAATGATTTTTCCATATCATTTATATCTTTAGTTAAACTAATAACAGAAAATGTTCTGTTATTTTTTGTTTTATATTTAATTCGCCTCTCTTCCTCTCTAGCATTCTTACTAGATATTTTTAATGCACAAAATAAAAAAGAATAGAAATTCTTTTAGAAAATCTATTCTTTATTTAACTTTATTAGCAAGTTTTATAACTGCTTTTGTATATTTCATAAGTTCTTTTTTGTTTTTAAATCCACAAGTCATTGCATAATAATCAGTATAACTATCATCTTCTTTTATTAACTTTAACTGTAAAGATTTATCAATATTATAATTTTCTTTAGCAGATAAGTTAGATAATTTAGAATAATCTTTAACTGTTATATTATAAAGTGGATCATTACTTTTAAATTTATCATATATTTCATTTGATATTATACAATTATCAATAAGTTCCTCGTTATTCTCAAATTCTATTAATATCTTGTTTTTATCAGGATATACTGTTACATTTTTAACTCTATCAATGTATACTGCTTTACCATCTTTTATTTTACCTACATATGGTCCTTTTAGTGATAGTAAAACAATAATTAGTATAACAACTAGAAGAATACTTGAAATAATGATAATTTGTTTTTTAGATAGTTTCTTTATCTTTAATTTTGTCTTTTTCACATTACCATCCTTCAAATTTTATATTTAAAAAGGAGTTAGAGTTTTCTCTAACTCACATTTTAATTTGTTTGTTTTCTTCTATAAAAGATTCCAGCTCCAGCAAGTCCTACGATTGATAAGATTCCACTTATTATATAGAATCCAATATTATCTCCAGTTTGTGGATTGTCAGTAGGCACTGTTACTTTTGCTACATTAAATGTTGTAATTGCTTCTCCACCATCATTGAATACAACTTTTAAAGTATGTTCTCCAACTGATAATGTATCAACAAATTCTTTCTTTAATGTAATTATTGTGCTTCCACTTTCTGCTGTATAATTTTTAGGATCAACTAATTCATTATCAACATATACTTTACCAGCATCAAATAATCTAAAGTCAGCATTTATTTTAAATTTAGCTTCAGTATTTTTAGTAATTATATATTTTTGATTAGCTCCTTCAGTTACTTCATAAACTATTTTTTCAACTACAACTTCTAAATTGATATTAGATGTTATATTTGTAAGTTTTAAAGTATCTCCAACCATATCAGCAGTTTTATCAGTTCCATCGACTAGAACTTTAACTAACTTATATCCACTATTAGCAGTTATAGTAAATTCTTTATCTTCACCATAACTTACTGCAACTACTCCGTTTGGAGTAATAGTAGCACCATCTACATCTTTAACAGTTACAGTAAATGGTATTTTCTTATAACTTACAATAACCTTTTTTTCTTCATTTATAGTAAGTACTATTGTATTACCAGTTACAGTAGTTTCTACTGTATTTACTAATACTTTATCAATCATATATCCAGTATTTGGTGTAAATGTTATTTCAACTTTAGTTCCTTCAACAGCACCTATTATACTTGGTGTAATTGTTCCATTTCCACCATCAACTGATGTTATTACATTAAACGTATTTTTAACTACAACCTCAATATCAATATCAGTTATTGTTTTATAGTTTATAGTATCAACTGGAGTATATGTAGCTTTATAAATATGTGTTCCAACTGTTAATACTATACTTGCATCATTCCAAGTAAATCCACTAGGTAAAGTCACATCATTTAACGTTTTTCCTATTACACTAGTAAGACCAGTTGGTACAGTATAGTTTGGTGTTGCTTGAGTGATTGACCAATTTAAAACTAAATCTGTAGTTGTACTATCTTTCCACTCATAATTATTTTTATCTTTTAAGGATACTGTAATGCTATAATTTCCAACATTAGTAGCCTTAATATCGCCAGAAAAACTCATCTTATTTAAATCAAAATTACTATCTTGTGGAACTATTTCATCACCAGTATATTCAAAAGTATCTTTAACTAAAGTTACTTTTTCAAGTTGTACTTTTTTAATAGTAAATGCTACACTAAATGTTCCAGTGTAATTTGCATTTGTATCAGGAACTTTATATGTTACTGTATAAGTACCAGCATTTGTAGGTGCTGTAGCACTATTATAATTTGTAGAACCAGTTCCTTTATATAATACTTCTAAATCACTAACATTTACTGTTCCATCATTAACACTAATTGTTCCTGTTGGCATTTTAGGATTTCCATCATAAGTAAATGTTTCATTATTAGAAAGTCCTGAAATATTTACATCTGTTTTATTTACAACATGAACTGTAAATTCTTTTGATGTTTCTTTCCATTCAGGAGTAGCATCTCCACCAAGATCCATTTTTGCTGCTGTAACAGTCATTACAACATCACCTTCAGTAGCTCCTGCTACATATTCTTCATTTGTAGCAAGATATGTAAGTGCTGTTCCTGATTTAATAGTAAAATCAATATTTCCTACATTTCCAGTTACTGATTGTTCTAAATAATCTTTTGTTATAGAACCATTAACTCTTACATATTGATCTGCAATTGCTAAAGGTTGTTCTGCACTTGTTACTGTTAGTTTTCCAAATGTATGAGTTCCAAATGTATAATTATCAGTAACATCATCAGAACCTCTCATAACTTTAACAGTAAACTCATTATCAGATGTTCCTACATATGTTTGACTTCCAGTAAATTCTACTACTACCTCATCACCAGCTACAGTTTCACCTGTTACTGTTTTATTATTATTAGTTAGTGGATTACCATCATATGTTTTATTAGCATTTTCAGATGTTACAGTAATACTACTATCTTTTTTGTTTACAGTTAATTTACCAGCAGCTTTTACTTTATTAGAATAACAATCACTTACATCAACACCCTCAGCATTTGTTATAGTAATTTTTCCAATTGTATTATTTTCAAGAGCTGTTTCGTTAACATCTCTTACTTTACCAGTAATTTCTGCAGTAACTTTATCACCATTAGGTAATGTTTTATCAGCTACTGCACTACCATTATTTGCCCATAAAACATCATAAGCATTTTTTGTATGGTATGTTCCATCATAAGTAAATGTTTCATCATAACTTTTTACTTTTACTTCTGTAGTAATTGGTTTAATTTCAAAATCAACACTACTTTCACTTTCAATATAGTTTATACTTGTGATTTTTACATTCACTTTATATTTACCTACTAATATAGGTAATGTATTTCCTACATTTTCATAATTTCCAGGAGTTGTTTCTTTTGAATAATAAATTT
Organism: uncultured bacterium; assembly: GCA_945935525.1. Taxonomy (GTDB): domain Bacteria; phylum Bacillota_I; class Bacilli_A; order RF39; family UBA660; genus CAG-1000. The sequence continues at coordinate 257,064 of CAMERI010000001.1, forward strand.
CATATTCATTACTTCCTAAAGATTCTAATCCTGTTATACTTAAAGTTGGATTACTATTATATATCCAATCACTTGGATAATCAATTACTACTCCATCATAATTTTTCTTTTCAACTTTTAATGTAACTGTTGCTGTATATGTTTTACCATCCATAGCTTCTACAGTAATTGTAGCTGTATAAGTACCAACAGCAAGACCAGCTTTTGCTTTTACTTTAAAATCAGTATTTGTTGCACCAGCACTAACTGTTGGTTGTGTAGTTCCAATGATTTCAAATTTTCCAGGTTCAGACACTGTTACATTTTTAATTTGTAATTCATTATCACCAACATTTTTAATTGATATACCATTAAGACTAGGTGTTTCCTTATAAGTTTCATTTATTTCTACATTATTTACTTCAAAGCCATTAACTTTTTTTATAATAATGTAAGGATTTTCTCCTCCTGTTGAATAAAAATCTTCAACTAAAGTATTTCTATCTTTTTCAGTTAAAACTGGAGCCCCTGTTGTATAAGGTAGTTCTTGAAAGTATGCTTTAGAATTAGGATTAATTACATTATCTAATTTCATTTTTCCTAATTTATTACTTCCTAATTTGCTTGCAAGTCCCATCACTTTCAATGACTCAAAATTAAAATTGAATTTAATATCTGAATCTGAATCATCACTAGTGTGAAAAAGAGACTTCTGATCACCGACTTTAAATACAGCGTCTTTTACTTTTACATCAACAGTAATATTTCTACCATTTGTATAGTATTTATTAGAAAAGAAAGAAAAGTAACTATTAGTTGAACTAATCATTTCATAATACCCACCATCAATAGTTAGTCCAAATTTTTTTATTTCCTCATCATGAATAACATCATAAGTAGTAAAATTAATGCTTTTTTTTGTAAGAATCTTACCAGTTTTACTACTACTACTATCCTTAATAGTTAACTTACTATTAAAGTTATAATAGTAATCGTTAATTGCTTCATCATAATCAGACATTCCATAATTAAATGAAAGACCTTCGGAACCTGTATCTAATGTTTGCCCATTTAATTCAAGAGTAATGTCATTAACAACATAAAAATTTAGGTACTTTGTTAAAGTAATATCTTTTGTTAATTTAATTTCATTTATCTCAGAATCAAATCCTTTTGATGCATTAATTAGCTCTTCCTCATTCTCTACCGTGATTGTTTTTGCATTTACATTAGTTAACCCTACAGCAAAGATTGCTACTAATGTAAATAATATCGTAGTTAATTTTTTAACTACATTTTTCTTTTCCATTTTTTATCTCCTTTCTATTACATTGTATCATATTGTTTTCGCTTTTAAAATATGTTTTTAACATTTAAAATTAAAAATTATTTTCGTTATTATTTGAAACGAATAATTATAAGTATTTATATATGTTTTTTATTATAAAAAAAGGAAATGTGACAAAATACTGCCACAAATCGTATTTTGCTGAAATCACATTTCCAATATGTATATTTTGATTTTTGCTTCGAGGAATTTTTGATGAAACAAATCAAAAACATATTTGAATTGGCTATTACTACCAACAATTTAATTATAGCAAAATTGTTTTTATATATAAATCTAATTTATATTTTTTTAATTTAATTTTTGATATAATATTTATGGTGATTATATTGAGATTAAGAAATAAAATAATTTTAGATGCTTTTATTTTATTATGTTTTATGATTTTATCATATTCTATTTATAATATAGTTAAATGGAAGTTAGATTCTAATAATACAAATAAACAAATAGAAGATGTTCAAGAAACAGTTAAAATAGAAGAAGTAATTGATACTGAAAATACAGAAATAATAAAACCAGTAGAAGAAATACCAAAATCTAATCCATATTGGGATTATATAAAAATGAATATGATAGATATTAACTTTAATGAATTAAAAAATATCAATAATGATGTTAAAGGCTGGATCAAAGTAAATGGTACTAATATAAATTATCCTTTCGTGCAAGCTAACAATAATAAATATTATTTAACTCATAGTTTTGATAAATCTTATAATTCAGCTGGTTGGTTATTTCTAGATTATAGAAATAATATAAATAATAGTAAAAACACTATTATTTATGCACATGGTAGAAATGATAAAACTATGTTTGGATCATTAAGAACTGTATTAACTAAAAAATGGTTATCTAATACAAATAACTATGTAATAAAAATATCTACTGAAAAAGAAAATAGTTTGTGGCAGATTTTTAGTACTTACCATATTCCTACTACTAGTGATTACTTACAAACTAATTTTGATAGTGATATTGAATATCAAGAATTTTTAAATATGGTAAAAGATAGAAGTAGTCATAACTTTAATACAAATGTTACATCTACTGATAATATTCTTACCTTGTCTACTTGTTACAGTAAAAGTGATAAAATGGTAGTTCATGCCAAGCTTATAAAAAAAGAACAAAAATAAAAAGATTGGATAATGTATAATATAATACTTATTATATATTAGATGTTCCAATCTTTTTTCATTTTGAATAAAATAAGTAATTATTACTTCATTATTGTCTTTAATATGTTCGTTAAGATAATTTAACTTACTATTTCTCATCTCTTTTAATCCTTTATCAATTTTTCATAACATTTTTTCCTCCAAAAATATGTAAGGTATTTTTGGTATTGCTAGGGATAACTTTTTGCAGTAATGGCAAAATTACCCTATTTTCTTATCTGCAAAATTTAATATATTTTATATATTCTTTGAAAATTAACTCATTTTTATCAATTATTTCAATATTTAATTCATTAAAAATCCCTTAAAATAAGGGCAAAACTTAATTGTCGTTATCAGTTACCACGGAGGACTTACCCTGTTATTGGAACAAGACCAACTACTACTGAAAGATTAAGAAGTGTCTGAAACATCATTAAAAATACTAAACCAAATATCAAATACTTTGAAAATAAATCCTCAGTATTTATAGCTTTTTTAATGATATTATAAAATAGTGTAATAAAAAGTAATATTAAAACTAGGTCTCCAATGAAACCAAACTCTTCACTAATTATTGAGAATATAAAATCTGTTTGAGGTTCTGGAAGATAAAAATGTTTTTGTCTTGAATTTAAGAATCCAAATCCAAGTAGCCCTCCTGGACCTATTGCATATAAACTTTGTATCATTTGAAAACCACTACCCAAGGGATCACTCCATGGATTTAAAAACGATGTAATTCTATCCATTCTATATGGTGCGATTATAATAAGAACAACTATTCCAATTATACCAAGAATACCAAGTTTTATAAATATTGATACATCTGTTCCACTTATAAATATAAGTCCAATTAAAGAGCAAACTATAACCATACCTGTACCAAAATCCGGTTCTAACATTATAAGACCAAAAAACAACATTATTATAAAAAGTACTGGAGCCATAAATTTAAATGGATTTCTTTTTATTTTATCGTTATTACTTAAATACTTAGATGTAAATATTATAAGAGATATCTTAGTAAGCTCACTAGGTTGAAAACCAAGTCCCATAATACCAAACCAACTTCTACTTCCATTCCTAACACTACCAATTCCTGGTATCAAAACTAAAAAAAGTAATAAAAAGCAAATACCTAAAAAAGTATTTGAATGTTTTTTATAAATATTAACATCTACTTTAGAAAACATAAACATAATAAAAATACCTATTATAAAGAATATCCCCTGATTAAGTACATATTTATATGGATTATTATATTTAAAAGATGCCCATATATAACTACTAGAATAGATCATTATGACACCTATTAAAGCAAGTATTATAGTTATAATAATTATTAGTTTATTTCTTTTAATAAAAATCACCTATTCATTAATAATATGAATAAGTGATTATATTTATGTATTTAGTTTTTCTTTACATCCATACACCATAGTATATTGCAACCATACCAAGCATAAATCCAATTATATAAAACATTTTTACTATATCAGTTTCTTCCCAACCTAACTTTTCAAAATGATGATGTATAGGTGCCATTAAGAATACTTTTCTTTTAAATTTTTTAATAGCAGTTAATTGTATTATTGAAGATAATACCTCCATTACGAATACTCCGCCTATAACAGCAAGTGATAATTCGTGTTTAGTAACTATTGCAACTGCCGCTAGTGTTGCTCCTAAAGCTAAAGAACCAGTGTCTCCCATAAATACTTTAGCTGGATGTGTATTAAATACTAAAAATCCTAATATTGAACCAACAAGTATAAAACAGAAAATTGCTATTTCTTGATAACCAGCTATCCAAGTAGTTCCCCATGTAATAATACCAAAACTTAAGAATGCTATTAATGAAAGTCCTCCAGCAAGTCCATCTAATCCATCAGTTAAATTAACTGCATTAGAACTTCCTACTAAAAGGAATAATATAAAGAGTCCATATAACCATTTCATATCTATATTTATACCAAGAGAAGTTATTGTTAAGTATGCATCTCCTCCCCCCTGCATATAAATATAGAAGAATATAAGTGCTATTAATACTTGAACCACTAACTTTTGTGTTATAGAAAGTCCTTCATTATTATGAGCTTTTATCTTTAAATAGTCATCTACAAATCCAAGTAATGCATAACTTACAAATACAAATATTATAATAAGTAAATTATGAGTTATTTCTAAACTGCCTCTTAAATATAAAAGAATCATCGTAACTAAAGTAGGAATTATAAATATAAGACCACCAATAGTTGGAGTTCCTTGCTTACTAGCATGTCTAAATGCAACAAATGAACTTATTGTTTGACCACACTTTAATTTTCTTAAAACTGGTATTAAGAATAAACCTAATACTACAGATAAAAAGAAACCTATCATTAATCCTAATATACTTTTAGCTAGAATTAACATAAAATATCACACCCTTATAAATATATTATACTTTTATTTTATTATTTTACATAATAATTTTACGTTTACTATGTAAAGTATATACATCATATTGATAAATAAAAGTTCTCTAGAACTTTACTTTTATCAAGCCCCTCTACTTTTATAGAAATATCTGCATCACTTAATTTATATATTATATTAAGTAACTTTTCTTCACTAAATTTACCTACTACATCAAGCATCTTCTTAAATACAAAAGGATTTATAGAAAGTCTACTTGTTATAGTTTGTGCTCCTGTATCTTTAGACATAACTTTTATTTGATAAAGTGTCCTAAACTGTTTAGATAAATAATCTATTATAACTACTTCATCTACTCCACTACTAACAAGTGTCTTAGTACTTTCAAGCATATTAGGTATATTATGATTCATTACTGCATCATTTAACCTAAACATTTCTTTTTCACTATTCTTACTAATTACTTTTTCTATATCTTCATCAGTAATCGTATCACTATCTAACTTATATAAAAGTAACTTATTTACTTCATTTAACACACTATCGGTATCATTCTCGCATAGACTTAATATATTCTTTATTTGATTATAAGTAATTCTCTTTTTATTATCACTAAATATTTTAGTAACATATTCATGTAATGTCTTATAATCCATCTTAACTAATTCTATAACCTTACACTTTTCATTTAATAACTTAATAATACTCTTTTTAGAATCTAACTTCTCATCTATACATTTTAATATAATAACATTATCATTCATATGATTTATATAATTACTTAGTGCTTTTTCTTCTTTATCTTTCATTTTTTTAAAAGTAAAATTTGATACTATAAGTAATTTCTTTTCATTAAATAGATCTACATAATTTATTTCATTTAATATATCATCTACACTTACACTATCATAATCATATTTAATAATATTATTTATTTTAAGTTCATCTATTAAAGAATCTACTTTTCTCTTAATAATATTTATTTCATTTCCTAAGAATACATATATCATATTAATTATCCTTTACTATAACACTTCTAACACTAGCATCTATTATAAAGTTAGAAGGATTATCTATTCTCACATTATCTATATATATAGATTTAGTTTTATAAGCTATTTTTAAAGCTTCTAAGAGTTCTACTAAAGAAGTATATAGTTTTACCTTAACAATAATAGGTTTACCATTATTAATAGTTAAAATAGTGTTATCATACATATAATCTAAAGATATAGCCTTATGAATTGCAAGAATCTCTTCAACACTATAAAATACACAAGTAGAATCCTTAAATTTCCTATTACTATGAACCATACATATATTTAAAAAAGCATTAATATATTTGTTATAAGCCCCTATAGAATTTAAGTCATCTCTACTTACACATATATAACAATTCTTCATACCAAAAGCACTCATAAATTCATCTATTGCTTCAAGTATTTCTTCATAACTTTCATAGTTAATTACCATATCTTTAAGATCATAATTTTTATCATATAAAGAATTAACTACTAAAGTAGTTTTACTATTTATTTTATTATCAAGTCCATATTTTTTTAATGATTCAACTATATCGCTCTTCTTAGTCTTACTTAAATTTCTAGTAGGATTTAATCTTTCTTTTTTATCTATAAAGTCATTTTCAATAACTAAACTGTTAAAGTCCCCATTCTTATAAGACATTCTAGAAGTACCAACTACTTTACCACTAACTGGACTAAATATCTTTTTACCACTATCTCTTTCACCAAGTAATGTATTATGATTAACCATTTTATCTTTAGATAATTCTAACTTTTCTATTGAATCAAACGGAACATAAATAAATTCAGGTGTTAAATATGTTATATATTCATTATTTTCTTTTGTCATTTTTTACTTCTCCATAAAATATTATATATTATATTTGAATATTTTAAAAGCATAAATTGTATGTTATAATACTTTTAGAATAAAGGTGGTTAATTATGAGTAAGAAAAAAAGAATCATTATAATATGTATCATGATACTATTAATTTTATGTATAGGTCTTTCTATTATAGGTATTTTATCATCTTCAAAAGAAGAACCTACTAAACCAAAAGAACCTGAAATACCAAAGATAACTGAAGACTTTAAAGAAGTAGAACTTGTTTCTAAATATATGTCTACTGGTAGTATATATTTTAACGAAGAATCAAATGAAATAATCGAATATGTTGATAGTAATCGTTACTTAATCGGAAGTAATGGTGTATTAAATAGTGAAAAGGTACTTAAAACTGATAATGATGATCCAAGTCTAAAAGATGGTCCATTCGCAGAAAGTAAAAATTATAAATTCTATATAGATGAAAATGGTTATTGTTACTATATAAATACTAAAAATAAAAAGAAATCAAAGTCATACTATGATATTATCTTACCATATAAAGGAGAATTAACTGGAGTATATGCAATACTTGTTACATATGATGATAAAACAGATGAAAGAACATACGAAGTATTAAATACTAATGATGGTTCTATTAAGAAAATAGATGTAAATGATGCTACTATAGAAAATGATCAATCTATTAGTCATAGAGAAATGGAACCAGTATATGCAAGTACAGTTAACTACTTCACTATAACAAATAAAACAAATAAAGTTGGTTTAATAAATCCTAACGGAGACATAGTAATAGATATAATATATGACAATATAAGTGTATTTGAAGATAAATATATAATTGCTTCACTTGATAATAAATATGGCATTGTAAATTTTAAAAACGAAGAGGTCATTCCATTTGAATACGATAATATCTACTCAGTAGGAAACTTCTTAATACTAGAAAAAAATAAAAAACTTAGTATAGCTAACTCTAATGCAAAAATATATATTGATAGTAAAATAGACACTACTACTGATAATAGAGACTTTGATACTATGGGTTACTACTTTGAATCTACTGTATACAATAATAAACTCTATTTAGTAGTTTACTATAATAACAAAACATCTATATATTTAATAAATTCAAAAGATATCGAAAGAAAAGTAAGTACATCTACTTATTTTGAAATACTACAAAGTTATAATAAAAACACTAAATACTTCTACACTATTGAACAAAATAATGATAAAGATATAATAACTTTCTATGATTATGATTTATATGAATACTTTAAAACTGACGTAGACGTTAATAAGAATATTAAACATAATACTGAAGTAAAACCTCTACAAAATAATCCTAATTATTATAGTATTAATATTTATACAGAACTAGGTACTATAGGAGATAAAACATATTATATAGATTTATTTAATTCTAAAAAGATAGATGAATATACTGCATTAAAAAGATACTTCAAAAATGGTTATAATTTCTATATATCAACTGATAATAAATTAAAAGTATATAAAGATTCAACAATGTTAAATGAATTTGAAGGAGAATATAAATACTTAGGTGGTTACCTATTCTTAAAAGAAAATGAAATATTTGAATTAACTTTTAAAAAAGAAAAATAAAGTGACTTAGATAATTCCAAGTCACTTTTTCATTATTGTTGTTTTGTTACTTTTAAACTATAATCTTCAGGTATTATATCTTGAATAAGCCCTTTTATAAGCACTTCTGCTTGTTTATCAGCAGTTTCTAATATACCAAGTCCAACTACTTTTTCTTTTGCTTTCTTTTCTGCTTCCGCTTGTGCTTTATTAGCATCTTCTTTTGAATTAAAGTTAAATAATGCAAAACCTTCATCATAATATTTAATACTATTCGGATCTACTTTAATATCTAAAACTTCTGCTTTTGGTAAAGAAATCATTATTGTTTTAGTAACATAATCAGCAGTAATTTTAACTTTCTTTACATCTATTCCAGCTCTTGCAGTAGCCTGATATATCATTAAGAAATCACTTCTACTAATTATCTTAATACCTGAATCTTTATATGGATATATACCTTCAAAAGTAAGTTTTGCTGTTGTAAGCTCACTAGACTTTTCAAGTTTAGCAAGTAAATACGTCACATCAACTTCTTCATCCTTATTACATAATGTCATAAATAAAACCACAAGTAATCCAACAATAACACCAATAATAACACAATACGTTTTGTTTCTTAATATTTTTTTAATTTTACTTTTCACTTCTACACTCCTTTATAAATAAAATGTTTTTGACGCGACCAGATTATCTATTAACACAATATTATCATATTTATTTCACAAATACAATTACTTAGTATGTTTTAAATATATATTATAGATATATCTTTTATTAAGAACTTTTTCCCCTTTTTTGCCTAAATCGTAGAATACTTCTTCTAAAAAATCTTTAAGTTTAGGGTTTAACTGATAAGTATCTTTACGAGCCATAAAGTATTCATATGGAGTACTATTCTTATAATCTTTCTTATAATATGTTTTTGATGCAGCTATTCTATCACATATCATTTCAAGCATATATTTAAAAGGTATTATAGGAGTCTTCACTGGAGCACTATAGTCATACCAATATTCAAAATGATGTTTGTTACGACCAAAATGATGAAGCCAAGCCTTACTATAACCATTAATCTTCTTACTAGTTCTTAAAGGACTATCAGACCCATTTGTATAATATTTAACTGATTCAAAAAACTCTTCAAAAGAATACTTAGATAAATCATGAACTAACCCTCTAAAAGGTATACCAACTTTACAACATAATTTAAATACTTCAAATCTATGTTTATTTACTGTATGTAAATGTCCAAAAAACTTATTCATATATTTCACCATAAAAATTATAACACAAAAAAAGCTCCTATTGGAACTTTTGCATTTGTTTCATTAATTGATTAACTTGTTTTTGACTAGGATTTCTACCCATACCTCTCATTAAAGTCTTAATCATTTCTTCATTTATAGGTGGATTTTCTTTTAATTGTTTTGAAACTAACTTTTTAGAAATAAAGAACCCAGCTATAAGTCCAACTACAAGACCAATTACTAAATATAAAATATCCATCCAGATATTACCAGTACATTTAACTGTTTCTAATATTAACATAAATTCATCTCCTCAAGATAATTCTATCAAGAATTAAGAGTTTATGCAAGAATATATATTATTATCCAAAAGAAAATAATCATGGTTATCAAAGTCACATACAAATATATTTTTAAATGTACGAATGTTATAAAAAAATGATGGAGCATTTTTATTAGTTTTAATCTTTATATGAGAGTTATTAATAGTCATTTTAGTAGTTTCATCATTATAAAAATCATTTATAGTATGAGTATAGTTATAACAAATATAGTTTTCATTTTCTATATTATTTTCTTTTATATATTGATTATATTCTTCTTTCTTTAAAGGAACTACTAAAGAATTAAATATGTTATAACCAAGAACTATATCTTCAGTTTTTAAATGATGTATATTTTCAAGCATAGTATATAATTCTTCATAATTATTTCTATAATTTCTAATAATATTATCTTTTACTTCAAATAAATAAAATGTTCTCATATCTCACCTCAAGTATATTGTATATCACTAATATTAAAAAATTTGTCGAATTAAAAAGAAGGATTAACTTTTTCCATCCTTCTTCTCATCTTTAATCTCTTCTTTATACTTTGGTTCAAGTCCTACTACTAGTTTAGTACCTTTGCTAAGCACCTCACCTATCTTTATAGAACTTGTTTTAGCATATCCATATCCTTCAAAAGAAACATCTATTCCAGTAAGACTAGCAAATGTAGTTACATCACTCCTACTCCAGTCTTTTATATTTATCATTTTATAATTAGTATCATTTGTTACTAAGAATATTTTATTTCCTGCATTTAATTTAGTATTAGCACTAGGATATTGTTTTATTATTTTAGTTCCTTCTCCTATAACTATGGGTTTCATAGAAGATGCTTCTAAATTCGTTTTAACTATATTAGTATCTAAGTTTATATAACTCTTTGTAGTATATGTACCAGTTTCTTCTACTTCTTTATTTCCTACTATATTTAAGTAAGTTCCAGCATCTTTTATTAATCCTTTAACAGCGTTCTTTAAGTATTTAGCATCAGTTACTTTACTAACAGCAGCATATATTATTATCTCTGGGTCATCTCCTGGAAATAAAGCAGCAAAACTTCTTATATAGTTTCTGTTTCCCTTTAAGTATCCACCACTCCTAGAAGCAATTTGAGCTGTACCTGTTTTACCTATAACGTCATATCCAGGTACATTATATCCACCACCAGTAGATATCTTACATCCATCTTGTACAACTCCACGCATTATATCTTTAATCTTTGTTACTGTTTCAGTACTAGCTACCTTAGCTACCTCAGTCCTTTTATTTTCAAGAACTATTTCACCAGTTTCACCACTAACTATTTTAGATACCAAATATGGTTTAATCATAACTCCATCATTAGCTATACTAGTAAGAGCCTGTACCATTTGAATAGCACTAACTGTCATACCTTGACCATAAGATGCAGCAGCAACTTCAGTATTATATCTAAAATTAACTGTACCTTTACTCTCATTAGGAAGTGAAATACCAGTTTTCTTACCAAAACCAAGCGAAGTATAATAATCTTTTAACTTAGCTCTACCAAGATCCATAGCCAAGTTAACAGCAGCTATATTCGAAGAAGCCATAAATCCTTCATCAAATGTAATCATACCCCATCCTCTATTATTCCAATCTTTAATATTAGCTTCATCTATTTTAATAGTTCCACTCTTATATTTTTTACTTCCATCATATATTCCATTTTCCATAGCTGCCATAAAACTAAATATTTTCATTGTTGAACCCGGTTCATACTCATAAGCAACAAATGGATCATAATATGATTTAATTTCTAAAGTATTGTTATTAAAACTAGGACTTGATGCAACACTTAATATTTCACCAGTCTTAGCATTTACTACAGATATAGTAGCCCATTCAGGTTTACCTTCTTCTAAAGTATTCATTGCTTGTTCAGTGAACATCTGAATATTATCATCTATTGTTAAATATAAATCATCCCCACTAATACTTTTTTTCTCTACAGCTGGTGTAGTTGTTATTTGATATCCATATAAATCAGATTGATATTGTTTATAACCATCAGTACCAGTAAGTTCATCATTATAATAAAGTTCTAATCCCATTTCACCAACATACTGGTTATTATCATTATTTTTAGCATACCCAAGAGTATATGACAAGAAGTCTCCATTAGGATAATATCTCTTAGTACTAGCAATAAAGTCAATACCTGGTAAATCCAAGTCTTCTATTTGATCTTTTAATAACTCTGTAATGCCACGACCACCAGGACCTAATTCTACTTGATATGGTACTTTTTCTATACATTCAGTATTATCTTCATTACAAGATTTGATCTTAGTATTTAATAAAGATAAAATTCTTTCTTTAGTCATATTTATTAAAGGACTTAAAAGTTCAGCAGTTTTTTCTTTATCTACAACATGATATGGTCTTTTTTCATCCTTTGTTCTACTTGGATCTAAATAAGCTATTACTGTATAACTATTTACATCTTTTGCTAAAACTTCTCCTTTAGCAGAATAAATAGTACCACGTTTAGCAGTTAAAGTCTTTTTTCTTGTGTCACGATTACTAGCAAACTCAGCAAGTGGTTTATCATCTACTTTAACATTTCCAAGTCCTATCCATAACAATTTAAAAATTATTGCAGCAAAAATAAAAACAACAATAATTATGAATACTGCATTTATCTTAATTACTCTTGTTTTCTTCATATGCCACCTCTACTTTGAAATTACTCTAATATTACTATTATTATACTTCAAATCATTGGCATCCGCAACTTCTAAAGCATTATCTAAAGATGCAAGTTCATTTATTTTCATTTGCATACTTGAATTTAACTTTTGTTGACTTTCTACTTTACTTTTTAATCTTTGAAGTTCAGAGTTACTTGATTGTACTTTTGCACTCATAACAAAAGTTGATAGTAAAAATCCAATGAAGAAAATTACTGTCAATGATTTAAGTAACCCTTCCCCCTTAGTTTTTACATATCTTTTTTGTTTCATTTACCTTATCCTTTCAATTACTCTTAATTTAGAACTTCTACTTCTATTGTTATCATCTAGTTCATCAGTACTAGGTGTTAATTTCACTATTTTTTTAGCTCTTGCACTTAATTCAACTGGAACAACTGGAAGCTTCTTAGTACTAGGATCATCACTACATAATTCTTTGAAAACTTTTGAAACTATTTTATCCTCCAAAGAATGAAATGAAATTACTTCAAGTCTACCACCAATTTTTAATAAATCAAATGCATCTCTTAAAGAACTTTCTAATATGTCAAGTTCATGATTAACTTCTATTCTAATAGCTTGGAATGTCTTTCTAGCTGGATGACTTTTATTTCTATAACTAATTGGTACACTATTTTTAATTATTTCTGCAAGTTCTAGTGTTGTTTCAATTGGTCTTGCATCTATAATTGCTTTTGCAATACTTTTAGCATATTTTTCTTCACCAAACTTAAATAGAATTTCTACTAATTTTTGATAGTTATACTCGTTTACTACTATCTTAGCATTTAATGGATTACTTTTATCCATTCTCATATCAAGAGGAGCATCTTTATGAAAACTAAATCCTCTTTCTGCCTCATCTAATTGAGGACTTGAAACCCCTAAATCAAAGATAATTCCATCTACATTTTCATTAATATATTTTTTCATATTAACAAAGTTACTTTTAAATATTGTAAAGTTATCACTAATAGCACTTAATCTTTTAGTTGAATACTCTATTGCTTCATCATCTTGATCAAAGGCGAAAAGAACCCCTTCTTTTCCAATTTTCTTTAATATTACACTTGAATGTCCTGCATATCCTACAGTAGCATCCACATATATTCCACCCTGTTTAACATTTAAATAATTTATTACCTCTTCTAACAATACACTTTTATGCTTCATAATTTGCTTCGAAGATATCTTCTGCTATTTCATCAAGATTTTCTTCATTCTCTTTCATATAATTATTAAATTCATCAAGACTCCATATTTCTAGTCGTTCATTTACGCCAATAATTACACATTCTTTATTAATATTGGCGTAATGAACTAACGGTGAGGTAATATTAATTCGACCTTGTTTATCGAATTCAATTAAAGAAGCTCCACCAATGAAAGATCTTTCAAAAGCTCTTACATTCTTTTTAGTAAATTGTAGGTTACTTACTTTTTGCACTATCTTATTCCATTCATTTTCAGAATAGATAAATAAGCACTTATCTAGCCCTTTAGTGATAATAGCTTTTTCTCCAAGCTCATTTCTAAACTTACTTGGAATGATTAATCTACTTTTTTCATCAAGGTTATGATGAAATTCACCCATAAGCATTTCAAAGCACCCCACTTTCTACCACTTTGTTTCACTTCCTACCACTATATTACTATTTTTGTTTGCTTTTGTAAATACCTTTTAAAAAATAGTTTGTAAAATTATTGTCAAATTAAAAAAGAACTATTGATAGTTCTCTTTAAAAAATATATAATCTATGATTTTTATAATTCTATTTTATATCCTTTAGGTACTTCTTTGAATTCAGGTTCACCTAGGTACATATCAATCATATAGTATGTTTTAGTATTAAAGTTATAACCTACTGATGTCATATTAGAATAATTTCTAAATACATCTTCTAGTTCAAATGAAATACCATTATTAGTAAGAATATCACATACCATATCTAAACTAGATGGTACTGTCTTAAGAGACTTAAATACTTCAGCCTTTTCTATCTCACTTTTTCTTTCATTAACTATATTTATAAATTTATCAAGTTCTATTACTCCACTTTCAAATGCAGCTATATGCATAAGTATACTAGATTCTTTTAAATGTAAAAGTACAGCAATACAAGTAGTAAGATCTCTTGTGTATCCTAGTGGATTTTCTTTAGTTAATTCTTTTGCTTCATCCAAACCTACAACATATTTATCCATATTATTCCTCATTCAAATCAAATTGACTACTATATAGTTCATAATAGTAACCCTTATTTTTAAGTAATTCTTTATGTGTACCAGTTTCAAGTATTTGACCATTCTTTATAACAACTATCTTATCACTTTCAACTATAGTTGAAAGTCTATGAGCTATAACTATAGAAGTTCTATTCTTCATTAAACTATTCATAGAATGATTTATTAAATATTCAAGACGTGTATCAACATTAGATGTTGCTTCATCAAGTATAAGTATCTCTGGATCTTGAACTAAAGCACGAGCAATCGTAAGTAATTGTTTTTCACCAGCAGACATATTATTAGTTTCTTCATTTATTTCATAATCAAGTCCATTCGGAAGTCCTTCTATCATATGAAGTATCTTAGATTTAGAAAGTGCTTTACTTAACTTTTCATCACTAATTCTTCTATCAAAAACTATATTTTCTTTAATAGTTCCTTCAAATAACCAAGTATCTTGAAGAACCATACTTATTAGTTTTCTATATGAAGTTTTATCTATATCTCTAATATCTACTCCATCAATTAATATTTGACCAGTATAATGAGCATGAAAATTCATAAGAAGATTTACTATTGTAGTTTTACCTGCCCCTGTCTTACCAACTAACGCAATCTTTTCACCTTTATTAATTTTAAGATTAAAATTCTTAAGAACTGTTTTACCTTCAACATAACTAAATGTTACATCTTTAAATTCAATTGAATCATTAAAAGTAAATTCTTTTATTTTACCATTAGTTTCTTCTTCTAAATCAAGTATTTCATATATTCTATCAACACTTGCAATAGCCATTTGTAAATTACTTATTACTTGAGCTACTACATTCATAGGTCTATTAAAATCCTTCATATATTGTATAAATGATTGAATAGCTCCAAGTCTCATATGTCCTTTAATAACACTAATACTACCAACACAAACAATAATTATATAGTTTAAGTTTCCAATAGCTTTATTAAAAGGAACTGCAAGACTACTATAAAAACTACTCTTAAATCCATATTCTGATAGTGTTTTACTCTCTTTATCAAACTTCTTATTAAAATATTTTTCTTTATTAAATGACTTTATTACATCACTATTAGTAACACTCTCTTCTACAAAAGAGTTAACGTTTCCTATAGCTTTTTGATTAAGTTCAAAGTAATTTTGTGTCTTACGAACTACAAATGATAGTAAGAAATATGTAAGAGGAATTGCAATTATCGTAAGAGATGCAAGTTTAACATCAAGTATAAACATCATTATAACAACACCTATTATTAACGAAATATTATATACAAGTTCAGGTATTATTTCAGTAATATTATCAGTAAGTCTTTCTACATCATTAGTTATTTTACTAATAATATCACCTTTCTTCATACTATCAAGTTTTCTTAATTTAGTAACATTAATTTTATTAATAAGTTTGCGTCTTAAGTCATATCCAATTTCTTGACCAAGCTTTGAAGACATATAACTTTTAAAATAAGTACATACAGCATCTATAATATAACAAGATAAAACTATCATTAGAACTTTTACTATATAAATGTAATTAAACGCAGTACCATTTTTAATTGAATCATATAAGCTATCTGTGGCATACCCTAAAAAATATGGAGCTAAAGCACTAAATAAAGCAGCAAGTAAGCAGAACAATATTATAAGTATATAGTGATTTTTATAGTCTTTAATTATCTTAAATGTTTTACTAACCATCTCACTAAAAGTAGGAGCTTTATTATTTTTCTTTTTCATCTATGCCACCTCCCTTTTTTGAGAATCAATAAATTCTTTAAATACTTTACTAGAGTTTTCAAGAGTTTCATAGTTACCAATAGATTCAATCCTTCCTTCATCTATTACTATTATCTTGTCAGCTTCTTTTATTGTTCCAACTCTTTGAGTAACAAGTATAACCATTTTATCACTATAATTTTTAT
The DNA here is from genome assembly GCA_945935525.1 of uncultured bacterium. Taxonomy (GTDB): domain Bacteria; phylum Bacillota_I; class Bacilli_A; order RF39; family UBA660; genus CAG-1000. The sequence goes on from CAMERI010000001.1 coordinate 273,914, forward strand.
TTATTGAACTTCTTATTCTTTTATCAGTTATATAATCTACTGCACTAAATGAATCATCAAAAAGTAAACATTCACCACCACTTAACAATGCACGAGCAATAGACATTCTTTGTTTTTGACCACCACTTAAATTAGCAGCAGCTTGTTCAATCTTAAATTCATATCCTTCACTATTATTATCAATAAAGTCTTTTATAGCAGCTTCATCTAATGCATTATCAAGAACATTATTTGCAAGATTCTTATCAAATGTTAAATTTTCACGAATAGACCCTTTAAATAATAAAGTCTTTTGAGGAGTGTATGCAAATATATTTCTAAGTGATTCTATATCATACTCTTTAATATCAATACCATTTATTAGTATTTCACCGCTAGTCGCATCAATATGTCTTAAAAGCAAATTCACTATAGTAGTTTTACCACTACCAGAACTACCTATAATACCAACATTCTCTCCTTTTTCTATTCTAAATGATATATTTTTAAGCATATCTTCATGTGCTTTATCATATCTAAAAAATACATTTTTAAATTCAATACTTTCTAAACTATTAAGTTTAATTCTACCAGTATTACTAATACTAGGTTCTACACTTAATATTTCATTAATTCTCTTAAATGATACTACTACTCTTGGTATATTTAAAATTATAACAAGCAGCATCATAAAACTTAATAATACTGTAGACATATATTGAATAAATGCCATCATAGAACCAATTTCAAGAGTACCAAGACTTAAATAATCACAAGATACATAAACTATAACAATCGTAGCAATATTTATTATTAAAGACATCATAGGTTCTACTAAATATAAAACTTTATTTAAGAATATATTTAATTTTTTATTTTCAGTATTTACTTTATCAAATCTCTTTTTAAAGTAATCTTGTTTATTAAATGCTTTTATTACCCTTAACCCTGATAAGATCTCTCTAGTAGATGCGTTTAATTTATCAAGTAGTTTTTGTAATACTTCAAACTTAGGAAACACAAGCATAAATATAGTAGTAAGCCCAAGAACTAATATACATACTGCAATTATTACTATTGGTGCTAAACTAGGAGCAGTTTTATACCCCATTATAGCAGCACCTATTCCCATTATTGGAGCGAATACTATAAGTCTAAGTCCAAAACTAAATGTACTTGTTATATTACTAACATTATTAGTACTTCTTGTTATTAAAGTTGAAGCTCCAAACTCATCTATTTCTTTTTTACTAAAAGATGTAATCTTTGAATATAATGCTTTTCTAATTTTATAACCATAATTATTAGAAAACTTAGCTGTACTATAAACAACCATAGTATGTGATATTAAACACACAATTGTTGTAATAAGCATAACTATGGCTTCTTTAGTTATAAATACTTTATCAGAATTAGCTATACCTATGTCTACTATATTACTCATTATATTAGGTAAATAAAGTTCACAAAATACTTGAATAATACAAAATACTAACATAATAAATATATATTTCTTTAAATCCCCTATCAATTTAAATATTTTCATCTTTTTTCCTTTCTATAAAATCATATTAATTATTTCATTCATAACATATATTTTATCTTCAGGTATATATATTTTATCTCCATTCATTATAAGATATTTACGTTTAATTGCTTCATCTAACTTAAACACATCAAAAATATCTTTTTTAAATCTATTATTAAATTCACTAATACTTATACCATCTAACTTACGAAGTCCTAGTATTACTTCATTTTCCATTTCTTCTTGAGTAGATACAAGTAATTCATTAAGTCTATATTTTCCTTTTAAATATTTATTAAAGTTACGAGTATTTTCATATCGCATTTCATTTATATATCCATGAGCTCCAAGTCCAAAACCATAGTATTCATTATTATCCCAATATATTAAATTATGTTTACTTTCATAACCAGGTAATGAGAAATTACTAACTTCATAATGATGAAAACCACGTTTCTTTAACTTCTTACATATGTATTTATACATTTTATAATCAAGTAACTCATCTATAGATTTAGTACCATTATTATATAACATAGTATGTTCTTCTATAATTAATGAATATGTGCTTACATGAGTAATACCAAGTTTTAACATAGTATTTAAATCACTCTTAAGAGTAAATAAACTCTCATCAGGAAGAGCATATATTAAGTCTACATTAATATTATTAAAACCAAGTCTTTTACATAAATTAATTTTCTCAAACACTTCTTTTTTAGTATGACTTCTATTCATTAATTTAAGATTTCTTTTATTAAAACTCTCTACTCCTATACTAAGTCTATTTACATTATTTCCTTTAAGTATAATAAGTAATTCTTCTGTTATATCATTAATATTACATTCAAAAGTAATTTCAGCATCCTCTATTCTTCTTATATGACTAATAATTTCAAATAATTTATTTAAATTACTAGTACTAAGACTGGATGGAGTACCACCACCTATATAAATACTTTTTACTTTATCTCCTTCATAATATTCCTGAATTTCTTGATTTAAAAAATCTAAATAAGTATTAGCCCACTCCTCATTATATAAGAATTTACAAAAGTCACAATAACTACATATATTCTTACAAAAAGGAATATGTATATATACGCCTCTCATATTATTACCTCAATACAATTATAATATAAAAAAAAGATAATCACAAGATTATCTTCTTAAAGTCATACCTCCACTTGTTGGTTGACTTTCCTCTATTAAATTTCTTCTATAACTTATTAAATAGCTTATTCTCTTTTCAACATCTTCTTTTTGACTAATAATTGAGTCAACTGTTTTTTTACTAGCACCATCAGCTATTGATTTAATATATAGTCTTTCAAGTCTAGTTTTTTCATTCATTAAGTTTTGAATTTCATTATCAAGTGAGTCAACTGTAACAGCTAAATCAATGTTTCTAGATGTTCTATTATTTTGAACAACAGGTTTATTTGTAACTAATGATTTACGTCTAATATTTAATTCATTATATTCAGTTGCCACTCTTTGTGCTTTTCTAAGAACAGTATTTAATTCTGTTTGTGATGCACCATTAGCTTTTAAACTATTATATTGTCTTTTAAGTCTATTATGTTCATCTTTTAATAAAGCCATATTTGTATCTATTTCTTTAATAATTCTTTCATTATGACTAATAGTATTTTCTTTTCTAGTATTAGTAGCAGTTCTTTCTGTTACTACAGGTGTTGAAGTTTTAGTTTGTTTACTTTTTAATTCTTTACTTTGTTTTTCTAAATCATTATATTCATCAACAAGTTCATTTATTCTTAAAGCAACTTTTCTCTTTTCACTAGAATTTTCTAAAGAATTATATTTTTTTATTAAACTATTATACTCACTTCTAACAGAACTAATTCTTTCAGATAATTCGGTTTCTGTATAAGTTTTATCTTTAGAAAGATTTTCTTTAGATTCAGCCTTTTTATTTTTTCTTTCTTCAAGCATTTTATCTTTTTCAGTTTTAACGTTTTCTTTAGTCTTATTAAACCAGTTAGATATTTTATTAAGTTTATTTTTAATTTTCTCCTTAGATGATTCATTTTTAGCTTCTTGACGTTTCCATTCATTTAAGAAATATTTACCGTTATTTTTTAATGACTTAATTGGATGAAATAAACTAATTAATTTTGAATTTAAAATCATAACAATAGGATGAATTATATTATAAACCGGTATAAATATTTTAATTATATTTTTAGCAAAGAATGCAATTTTAGCATCTTTAGATTTCTTTTTAAATTTCTCGTAATAATCTTTATCCTCAGTTTTAGCATACCATAAAGCAAGTAAACTATTTGTTGTATTAACAATACTACTAGCAACAATTCCCCAAATATATAATGCAAGAATCCATGACATATCAATTCCCCCTTAATAATGTACATATTATATCACATTTGATACAATATGTCAATTTATTTCTCAATTATAGGTTTAACTATCTCTAAAGTTTTAATATAGTTATATCTTCCAAGTACTCTTTCTTGAGGCATCTCTACTCTTTCAATTATAGGAGAATAACCTAACTTATGAGACCAAGTACCATCCATATTTTGTCTTATAAAATGAAAATCAAAAGATGCTTTAAAAAAAGCAATTTTATATCCTCCATGATGAGTATCCCCAAGCATAGTGCATTCATAAGAGTCTATACCAAGCAATTCCAAATCCTTTTGCAAATCATATAAATTAGTATTTAAATCATTTGAACTATAAAGGTCATCAGTCATAAACCCTAAGTTATGAGTTAAATTATCTATTTCTTTATATTCATATACACTTGCAAATATTTCTGGAGTTATTAATCCCAAAGCATACATATAACAATTAGAATGATTATATTTGCCTTCCTTCTCATCAAAAAGAGGCTTATTAGTTCCAAGTTTAACACACAATTTTAGATATTCTCTATATAATTCATACACATCTAAAGATGTTAAATTTCTAATATTTGATATTAATCTAACATAAACAAATACAAGTTCTCTATACGTTTTTAAATATTCTAGCGTCATTTAAGCCTCCTAACAAGAGGTTTAACTATTTCATATGTATGGATAATATCATAATCTGAAACATCAAAAGGATTACATTTAGTTATTATAGGTCTATATCCTACTTTGTGTGACCAACTTCCATCACTATTTTGTCTTGTAAAATGAAAATCTTTAAAACCTCTATATAATGAAACTTTATATCCATTATGTAAATTTGGCTTATCTACTTCACTATCAAAACATTTTATTCTTAAGTAACCCATATCAGTTTCAAATCCAAACATTAAATCATTAGGATCTGATACATCAATAATATTGTTACTTATAAAACCTATATTATGTGTCATCATCTTCTTTTTAAATCTAGCATACACATCACTGAATACATCATGAGTTGTAAATCCTAACGCATAACAATAACAATTACCATATCTATATTTATCCTTATCAGCTTTAAATGATGGACTATTAGTACTAACTCTACTTTCTAAAAATAAATATCTTTTATATAATTCTTTAACTTCATCTTCACTAATACTAGAAAAATTATCTTTAATGAAATTAATTATATTATCCATCTCTCTCCTAATATCAAATTCATTCATATTAACCCCTCAAATTAGTGTATATTATATAAAAAAATGCTAAAAAAAGCAACAAAAAGAGAGATTCCCACGAAGTCCATCGAACTAGAATAGTTCTTCACTTATAACAAGGAATCTCTCGTAAGAACAAATATACATTAAATGTATATAAAAGTCAATATTAACCTTTAAAGTGTGGTTGAAAGTGTGGTTCAAAATAAAAAAACAATTAAAAAAGCCTAAATATAAGGCTTAATTAACATTAATGGTGTCCTCGGCACGATTCGAACGTGTGACCGACGGCTTAGAAGGTTTTTGATAAAACTCTAGCCATCGATTTATTACACATCGTTTTTTTGCCTTAAACACTGGGGAAAATAAACATTATTCTTTCTAAAGTTATGTTTTAACAATTAACGGGTGCCGTAAAATGGTGCCATACCAATTTTTAAACACCTTTCAAAATCTTATCAAACATATCTGCACTTTGCTGTTTACTAGCCTCATAAGCATGTGTATATATGTTCATTGTAGTATTTGTATTTGAATGTCCTAGTCTTAAACTAACAGCTTTAATATTAACACCATTATCTATTAACAAGCTAGTGCAAGTATGTCTTAATTCATGAAAAGTAATTTTAGGTAGATCATATTTTTTAATAATTTGAGAAAGTATATCTGTACAAGTATCTGGATGAATATGAGTACCATATTTTGATGTAAAAATTCTGTTTTCATTTTTTCACATTCTTCCAAGTTTCTTTTTATAATCATCTTGCCAAGCTTTGTACTCTTTTAATAAATCAATACATACTTGACTGATTATAATCTTTCTATTGGAATATGTATTTTTAGCTTTTGATTCATCTACTATTCCATTTACTACTTTTAATCCATTATCAATTAGAATAGTATTATTTTCAAAATCTACATCATTCCATTTAAGAGCACATATTTCACTTCTTCTTGCCCCACTATCAATTGCAAGTGTTATTAATGTTCTATATTTAATATTTTCATTTTTCAAGTGATTGTTCAAATGTGTATCCATATAATATATTATCTAATGATCCACTTCCATTAATATCTGAATTATATTCTACAAATTCATTTATATAATCTATTATTTCATTTTTACGTTCTAATGATGGTGTCTCTAAATAAAATCTTTCTATTAAATTACCATTCATAATTATTACTCCTTTTTTATTTATATGACATTAGGTTGTATCTATTATATCATAAAATATTTCTTTTTAGATAGTCTAAAATCATACTGTGCTTATATAAAATTTATTATTAAACCAAACTAATTCAACATAAAAAGAGCAATAAAATATTTTACTGCTCAAAATATTATAAATTACTTTTTATATATTCTATTTAATCAACAAATATTATTCATCGTAATGAGCTTTAGCAGGAGAAAATTCATACTTTTCACATTTTTCACCATTTAGTGTATATACCTTAGAACAAGTATACTTTTTTATTGCTTTAGGAAAACTATTTTTATAACATTTGGTACCACTTGCAACAAATCCTTCTTCACATACATACATTCCAACAGCATCAGTAGTTATTGTGGCGTAACACTTTGTACCCTTAAGTACAGTATCATCAGTGCATATATATTTACTTGTGGCTGCTATTCCAGTTGTTTTAGCACACTGATTATTAACAGCTATATATCCACTTGGACAAATATATTTTTTCGTAGCAGCTATTGTTGTATTAGAAGAAATAACACAATTTCCTTTTCCATCTGATGTTCCTTGAGAACAATAATATGTTTTATTAGCAAAGGTAGTGTAATGGCATAATCCATCGGTATAATCATATCTTCCTTGTGCACACCAGTAATAATATGGACTTGCAGTGTGTTCACAAGTTTGGCCTTTTAATGTTCCAGAACTACAAGAATATTTGATAGAAGCAGCAACTATACTTGGTCTATTTTTTATGCAATTAGTTCCAGATAAATTATAAGAAGAATCAGGACATGAATATTTAACTTCAGCAGAAATATTAGAAATGGTAAAACATTGATTTCCAGATGAAATATATCCTTTAGGACAAGAATATACTACAACTGCATCTGCAGATTCAACTTTTTCACATTTAGTATCTTTTAGTTTAAAACCATCTGCACATTTGTATACAAATTTTGAATCTCTAATATCATTACTTACGCAAATATCACCACTTACACTATAACCATCTTTACAGGTATATGTAATTTTAGCATCTACAGAATCTATTGTTTTTTGACATTTATTGTCATCATTCAAAGTATATCCATTTTCACAGTAATAATATCCTTTAACACAGGTTCCATTTTTATTTATATACCCACTATCACATTTTTTTAAAGAAAAATATCCTTTAAGTATAAGTAAAAATAATAAACAAAGAATTAAAAACAACATTACTATTTTTAAAACGAAATTTTCTGCAAAAAAATTTCTTATTTTAATAGCTATTGAACTATTCTTTATTAAATCAAAATAACTATCTTTAATATCATTATTCTTAATAGCATCATTATCATATATTCCAATAGTAACAGATGTCAAATCAGATGAAAAATTAATTTTTTTACTAGTATTAGAATATATTTTTATTTTTTCTAAATCTTTTCTCATTTTATTAGCACTATCATATCTATTATTATGATTAAATGAACATGCTTTAGTCAAGATACTCATAATTTCATTAGATATTCCATCTATATTTGGAATTTTTTCACCCGACATTCTAATATCAAATGCCTTCTTTTCATCAATATCAAAACTTACAAATGGAAGATTTCCATTAATCAATTTATACATAACAAGTCCTAATGAATATATATCAGATGTTGTATTTGGATTTTCACCATTATAAACTTCAGGAGAAATATAATCTAATGTACCAAATCCATTTAAATTATTATTTGATGTTGCTATTCCAAAATCTCCAAGTTTATAATTACCTTTTTCATCAATAAATATATTACTAGGCTTAATGTCGTTATGTATAATATTTTTTGAAGAACAATATTCTAAAGCTTTACATATATCACTGCCAAGTTTAATTACATCAGTAATTGTAACTTCCTTTTCAGAAAAATATTTAAGTATATCAGTTGCATATTCCATAAATATATATATATCATATCCATTTTCTTCTTTTTTACTCTCCTGAAAAAAGTCATAATACTTAATAATATGATCATTATTATCAAGATTTTTCATTATTTCAATTTCTTTTTTAATATTTTCAATGATATGCAAATAATAAACATTTATATCATCTTCACTTCTTATGTATCCTTCGGTAAAAAGAAATCTAATTTCCTCATCATTTTTTGGTAAACTTATATATTTAACAGCACATACATCTCCATTATTATTTACTGCTCTATATACTTCAGAAAAACCTCCTTCACCTATTTTTTCATAAATTTTCCAATTTTTAATTTCTTTCTTCATTAATATCTACCACTTTCCAACTGTCTTTTCAAGATAACAAAACTAATAATAATAAAAGCAACCGTCATAATAATAATTATAGTTCCATCATAAACTAAATGATTAATCGTAAAAGAGTAATAACTTTCTACTTCTCTAATGTATCCAGGAAAAACTTCTTGTATAGAACTAATTAAACTGTTTAAATCATTAATAGTTCCAAGTGCTTCTACAGACCATCTGCATAATATAAAATTAGATATCTTACCTATAACACCATTTAATGGAAATAGTATTCCAGAAAATAATAATTGAGGTACCAAAAGTAATGTAGGCATTGTTGAAGCAGAAGATGAATCTTTAGCCAATATAGAAACAAAAAGTCCCATGGAAGAAGCTGAAAATATAGTTAATATAATTATAAAAATAGTTTCTATATACCAGCTAAAAATAATACCATTACTTGGAACATCAACAAATAAAACAAATGCAGAAATCAATAGAAAAGATTGAATTACAGAAAGTAAAAATAGAAAAAGTAGTTTTGAGCACAAATAAGATGATATACGTAAATCAGACATATATTCCTTTTCTAAAATTACTCGTTCTTTACAAACCTCTTGAATTGCATTTAAAAGTCCTAACCATATAGCAGCTGTAACTAAAGAAAATAAAATTGCTTTGGTTTCTTCATAAGAATAAAATATATTTTTAGTAACAACAATAGATAATAAAAATGCAATTAAAGGAACTTGTGCAAAAAGTAGTATTAATTGTTGATGATTATTAATTAATATTTTTAATCTTCTTCTAAACAATGTATATAATTGTTTAGAAAATGATTTAGAATTCTTCTTTTTATTAATATTTGTAATTTCATTTTCAATATTTTTATTATTAGTATTAAATTCATCTATGTTATTTTTGTTATTATTTTTTGATTCATTAAATTCATTTAACCATTTATCTGGGTCATTTGAGATTAAATTATAAATATCGACAAAATCTTTAACTTTAAAGAATTCTAAAGCTTCATCAGGTTTTCCATCAAAGCATAATTTACCACCATATCCAAAAAATACAACTTTATCACATAAATTTAGATTTAAAGTATTATGAGTAACTAATATTATTGTTTTACCACTATCAGCCATTTTTCTTAATGTTTTCATTATACTTCTTTCTGTTCCTGGGTCAAGACCACTTGTAGGTTCATCAAGAAAAAATAATTTAGGGTCTGCAATTAATTCAACAGCTATACATGCTCTTTTTTTTTGTCCACCAGAAAGGTTTCTAATCATAACATCTTTTTTATCGGATAATTCGACTATCTCTAATACATTATTAATTCTATTAATTTTTTCTTGATAAGTAACATCATCAGGCATTCTAAGATTAGCTGAGTATTTAAGCATATCAATTAAAGTTAAATCGTTAAAAATTATATTTTCTTGTGGTACATAACCAATCAAATTTTTTAAAGCAGAATAATTATTAAACAGGTCACTACCATTAACCAAAACTTTACCACTTGTAGGTTTTGAAATACCACTGATACACTTTAAAAATGTAGATTTACCAGCTCCGCTTCCTCCAATAAATGCGATAAATTGACCAGGAGTTGCCGAAAAATTAATATGTTGTGCAATATCTTTCTTTTTTCCTTTAACTTTTATAGTTTTAACTATATCTATAGCATCAAGTCTAACGCCTTCATCATATAACTGATATAAAATACTATTTTTATTATATATAAGCTTAATGTTATTAATAATTATTACATCTTTGTCTTTAAGAAGCTTTTGTCCTACTAATATATTATTATTTAGTATTATACTACCTTTATTATTATAAGCACTTATATAATGTCCTTTATCTAGTTTTGTGATTTTAGCATGTTTAAGTAACACAGATATACGATTGAAAACAATATCACAATCTTCACCTCTACCAATCAATACATTTTTTTTATCACGTAAAGGAAAGCTAACCCACTTATTTGCTTTTTCTCCAATTGTAATAACCATTAGTATTCCTATACTTAGAGGATTATTAGGATTATCAATTTTGATGAAATCACCGTCATTTAAATAGCTATCTTTTGCTTTAACACTATTAACAAAAATACCATTTTTGCTATTTTCATCAAAAACTCTTATGGAACCATCATCAATAATAAAGTATCCATGATGCTGTGATACTAATAAAGATGGTAAAACGATGTCATTATCTTCTGAACGCCCAAAAGTAATTTTATTACTTTCATAATCATTAAGAGAAATATTTTTTATATAATTATCTCCAATTATAGTAATAATATATTTTATTTTCTTTTTTGTATTTTTATTTAAGTCGTTATTCTTTTCAGTATCATTAATATATGAAATAAAATTATCATCTTTTTTATTAATTTTAATCTCGGTATTAAAATCATTAATAAATTTACCTTTAGTATTTATCCCTTCATTCACTTTTAATCACCTATTCTATTATAATCATATCATTTGCTATAAAATAAATCAATAAATATTCCATACACTATTTATATACCTAATAAAAAAGAATCCTAAATGGATTCTTAAAATTTGTAATTTTATTTAATAATGCTTTCAAGTGGTTTACCTGAATTTTCAAAAGCTGAACATTGCATATTTGCAACACAATTTGCAAAATTTCCTATTAAATTAGTATATTCAGTTTTATTTGAACCTACTACAATGAAAGCATGTGGTGCTTTTGCAACATTCCATCTATAAAGTAATTTTGCATTGCCAATATTAGCTGCAATAACATCTGCATTACTAGGTGGAACCATAGTATCATTATCTCCATGAATTATAATAACTTTACTTCCTTTTGGAAATTGTCTTCCTGAAGAAAATGCATTAGCATATTTGTCGTAATTTTCTTCTGTTAATCCAATTCCTCCAAATTTAATTAATAGTTTGGCAATAATATCTTCAAGTAATGATGAAGAATCTTTATTAAAAGAATTATTTACTTTATTAATAGAGTAGTTATCAATAATATAAGTTTGTTTACTAATAGTATATTTATTCCACCAATCAATAATTTCATTTTTATCTATTTCTGGAATTTGTATTTGGTTTTTATCATTTACGTTTGGATAATTGTCTTTTTTATTTTCTATATATTCATTTAACTTATCACTAAATCCTTTTAAATATTCATTAAGTTCAGTTCCATTAGTAATATCAATTTCATTAATTTCAGAAAAATCTCCAATATTTAAATTTTTAATTTGATTTTGAAGTTCATTCATAAAGTTATTTACATCAATACCAAATCCACCAAGAAGTGCAGTAGACTGACTACTATCTCCTAAAGAAAGCATACCGGTAATAATTCCTGTCATAGAAGCATATCCACAATCATCTACAAATCCTTTTACATTTAATTCTGTTAAATTGGCTGAATATACTCCCCCAGAAGCTGAAGCAATATCTGGATTTGTTGCAAGTTGAAGTGTTGTAGCACTACCTAAAGATACACCATGTACTACAATAGTTTCTGGTTTACTATTAACACCATATCTCGCATAATTAGTATTTAAATCTTTGATCCAGTCATAAGTATCTAAACTTTCTAAGTAACCCATAGCTACTTTACCTTCGCTTTTTCCAGCACCTCTTAAATCCGGAGCAATAACATTATATCCTTGTGAAGTGTACATTTCTCCTAAAGTACTATATATTTGTTTTCCGGTCATATTTACACCATGTAATAATACTGCCCATTTATTAGAATTAGCATCACTTATATAAACATTAGCGCTTAAACCATTATCACTTAGGCAATAATCTCCACCGATTGTTTCACATACTGTATATGATTTTAACGTTAAAGTTTTACTAACAATTGATGAATTACCACCAATATTAGTATTTAATAAAGAATCCAATATGCTAATTATACTATTTAAAAATTTCCCAGTATCATTTTCATTATTTTCTATAACACTATTAGTAAGTAAAGTGTTTGCATAACCAGTACCATCACCATCATCATAAGTTTTTCCATATTCTTGAACTTTTTCCAAGAAATCAACCTTAGCCTCTTCAACATCCACGCTAGAATCCATATTGCTTGCATATTCTTTTAAGCCAGATAAATATTCTTTGTATTGTTTTGTCTCGTAAGTTTCTATAGTTTTTTCATTAGAAAAATCAAATAACTTAAAAACAACAAAAACTATGGCAATAACAACTACTATAATTCCTATCCACAAAACCCACTTATTACTTTTATTTTTTTCTTCACTCATAATTTTTCCTTCCTATTCTAAATTTAAATATACATTCTTTAATAAATAAAGTCAAGAATTAACAAAATATTTGGATGTATATTTATAATGTTATTTGATAAAATTGACTATATTACTTTATGTTTTAAAAATTAATAAATATTTTTTTCTTTGGATTTATTTTTATATAATTTAGTTATTAAAATTATTAATAATATAAATAAAAGTAGTAATGAAAAACGTGAATATAATTTAAATATCTTTAGTATTGCTTTCCAATTTCTTCCAACTATATGTCCTAGTATTATTAATACTAGATTCCATATTACTGAACCAAGTAATGTATAAGTTATAAACTTACTTATATTCATTTTATTTATTCCTGCTGGTATTGAAATTATACTTCTAATTAATGGTATAAATCTACCAAAAAATACTGTTTTTTTACCTTCGTTAGTAAACCATTTATTTGCATTATCTATATTGCTATTTTTTAATTTTAATACTCTTCCTAGTTTTCCTGAAATTAATATTTTTAATTTTTCTTTGCTAAATATAGTTCCTATTTTATATAACAATAAAGCACCAATTAGTGACCCTAAAGTTGATGAAATAATCATTCCTATTATGTTTAATTTTGTATATGTTGTCATAAAACCACCAAATAATAAAATTAATTCTGATGGTATTGGTGGAAATATATTTTCAATTAATATTAATAAAAATACTCCTATATATCCGTAACTATTCATAATATTTATAATAAATTCTTGCATATTATTTCTCCTTTAATAGTTTGTTTACTAAAATAATATATTTTTCCTAAAGAATTATTATTACTTTCTTCTAAATCTTTTAAATACTATTTAATTTTTTATACATTAATATAAATTAAAAAAGAACTGATATTTCAGTTCAATACTTTTATTTTATAACAATTCCATCTAAATTAACATTTCTCATTGTGGGTGAATTATAGTTTTTAGGTAAAACATTTTTTAAAGAGTTATTTTCTTTTTCTATTAAAGTTAATGCATCATCAATTATTTCTCCAATGTTTGTCTCTTTAGAATGTTCTACTAAAAATTCCCATCTTGCATTTTTAGGTACATAAAAAATATTTTCTGCAGTATAGCAATCTCTTTCCTCTTCTAATCCCGCACCTTCTTCTACAAGTTCTTTGTATTTTTCTTCAAAAGAATCTGATATATATTTTAGAAATATCAAACCTAATACAATAAATTAATAATCAGATACAGAAACTGCACCTCTCATTTTATCAGCTGCAGCCTATAACTTATCTTCTAACTTTTTCAAATCTTGTTCATTCATTAATTCTTCACCTCATAATTCAATTCTTATACTAATTATAACATAATTTTACATTTTTTCTTCAAATCTAATATTATTTTATATAATTATGAAATGATTTTGACTTTTTGAATTTTTATGATATATTGCTCTTGAAAAAAGGAGATGTATTATGAATAAAGAATTAGAAAAATTAACAGATGAAGAATTTTTGAATATTATTAAATTTCATAGTGAGCAAGTAAAGTTTATCTTGAAAATGAATTATATGAGTATATTGCTTTTTATATTGCTAAAGGACTTGAATATAATGCTATATTTGATGATAACTTTGAAAGAATAGTAAATACTGCTATGAAATCATTTGATTCATTTCAATTTAGGAATAAAATTGATTATGAAAGAATAAAATCAATACTTAAAAATAAATATCATCTAAAAAAGAGATTTAATTAAAAATCTCTTTTAAATTTTGATGTTTTTTATTAAAAAGTGACATTTTGCATCCATTTTTATAATTATAATACACGTTTCTCCCTTTATTTATCGATGATTGCTCTATTTTTAATGGGTGCCCAAAAAGGTGCCGAAAACATCAAAAAGCGCCTATAAAAGTGCCAAAAAATGTAATAATTTGTGATAGTTTGTGATAATTAAGAATTTGTATTGAACAAATAAAAAATGCCTTAAACTCAGCATTTATAAGGCATTTTTAATTTTTAAACTGGTGTCCTCGAGGCGATTCGAACGCCTGACCGACGGCTTAGAAGGCCGTTGCTCTATCCAGCTGAGCTACGAGGACAACTGGAAATTACTACTAAAGTATACAACACTATTTTTATTTTTGCAACCCCTTTTTTAACTTTTTTTAACACTTACTATATTATTATGCTCTTTTGTACTAAAAATAACCTCTTTTACATTTATATTTTCAAATACACTTTGAGACACCACATACTTAACTTCTTCTAAAATAACTTTAGAAGATGCATCACTAAATATAAAATCATTAAATATTAAATTAACTTTTTCATCAGTTATTTCAGAATCTACAAGTTCAATATTACTAGAAACATAACTATTTAAATTTTCTTGAGCATTAACAGTACTTTTTAATTCTTCAATAATTATATCTATCTTAGAACCACTTGTATTACTAACTTTAGTAACAGGCACATAATATTCTACTTCATCACAAGTTTTAACAAAATATACAATTGTTTTATCTAATTCATTTAAGCTATTTAAGTCATACTTCTTATTTATACCAAAACTTCTAGTTAACGGATATGGTATCTCCCTTCCTGAATTAGGAAGTTTAGTAAGTTTTTTAGAGTCAACATTTATATAAACATTATTAATACCATTTATCTCAGTCAAACTAAATACTATAGCTTCAATCATAGATTCTTCTAAGTACTTATTTACGCTTAAAAATTCTTTATTAAAATTCAAGTATACACTATCCTTCTCAACCTTAACATCCTTTAAAATAGTATTTTTAGGTATCAAAGAATAAAACTTACCTAAACTCTTATCTCCATTAATAAGAATTTTTATTTTCTCACGAATTAACGCTTCAATATCACTTTCTTCATAATAACTAATAACTCTAGATACATAATTATCTTCATCAAGCAAGTACACTACATTCTCTTTACCTTTTTTATTTTCTTCCTCCACTACTTCCATATCAAAAGAAGGACTAGGTACCAAATAAAACAAAACTAACAAGCCAAACACTAAAGTACTAACAAAAATTTTATTCATTGCATATCTCTTTATCATACTAAAGTTTATTCATTATAATAAAAAAAATTCACTTTTTTTAAAGTGAATTATAATGAAATTTCTCCTAACTTCAAGAGTTCTATAACTGCTCCTGCTCTTCCCTTACATCCTAGTTTCTGCATAGCATTACTTATATGATTTCTAACAGTCTTTTCACTAATACCTAAATCCTCTGCTATCTCTTTAGTTGTTTTATTAAGTACTAAAAGTTCAAATACATCTTTTTCTCTCTTAGTTAATATATTCCCTGTCATAAACACCTCCGTCTACATACACCTATGTTTCTAAAGTAATTTATGACATTGCTACTAATAATGTGACTTCGTTTGCCTATGACTCAAACTTAATAGTTATATTTTTCTTATCTTTAAACTCCTCTTGAACACTTCTCATTATATCATTAGCAAGTTTAGTATTATGTTCACTAGAAGCAATAGTTATCTTAATATTATCGTTATTAATTTCTACGAATGATTTAATCTTAAAGTTATTAAGTATTTTATCTTCTAAGTATGTTTCTTTTCCTTTAGCTAAATTAAGTATTTGTAGTTCTTCAAACGCAGCATTTTTTACTTCGGTAGATGACGAAGGTGAAGTTATTTTATTTTGAAGTTCACTCATAACAGTACTTATTTCTTCATCCCTTTCTACTCTTAAAGCAACAAGCTTATCATTCTCAGTTACTACTACATCAACATTCTTATTAACATTTTCTAAAGCTGACTTACTAAATATATCACTAGGAAGAGTAATATAATAAACACCTAAAATAAGAATTAATGAAAATAAAGTTACAAACCATAAATTTTGTCTATTCATCTATTCACCTCTAGTTAATTATATTTATAAGACTTAAAAATATCACAAAAAAAGAGAAATTAATCTCTATCAATTTCTCTTTCAATTATTTTACCAGTTTTAGCATCTATTACATATTCATACTCAGCATCCTTAGTATCAAAACTAATTTCATAAGTTTCATCATCACTTTCAAATTCTATTTCATAATCATAATAATTAGTAACCTTAGCATCACTTAATACAATAGTTTTAGCTTTTTCTTTAGTTATATATTTAGTTGCATCTACTTTCTTATTCTTAGTTTCATATTTAATTATATTGCCACTTACTGCATCAAGTTCAATATCATATTCTTTATCTTTAGTTTCAAATTCAACTTCATAAACAGCTTTTCCACTCTTAAATTCAAACTCTATTTCATAATCATAATACTCTTTAACTTTAGTTTTATTAAGTACTATTTCTTTTATTTTTTCTTTAGATAAATAATTTTTAGATGTACTTGCATTCTCTTTTTTATTTTCTATTTCTTTTTCAATTATTTTACCGGTTTTAGCATCTATTTCATAATCATATTCAGTATTATTAGAAACAAATTCTATATCATAAACCATAATACCATCATCATAATCATATTCAATTTCTAAATTTTTAACTGTATCAATACTTACTTTTGAATCATCAAATACTATTTTTTTAGCTTCATCCATACTAATATAATTGCTCTTACTAGCAGTACCTACAGTACTTATTTCTCCAGTCTTATTATAAGTTGTATTTGCTAAAATATTTAATTCATTAGTACTTAGTTTAGACAATTCTTCAAAATTATATAAAGAATTCTTATTAAGAATACTTCTTATTAATTTAACTTTAGATACGGAGATATTATATTTTTTTGATAAATCTTTATCATAAGATGTAGTGTCTACATTTTGAGTTAATATTGATGAATCTAAATTTTCATTTTTTAAATGTTTATATACATTACTAGCAAGTTTATCTACATCATAATTTCCTTCCACCATACTTATCAAAATAGAATTATCATTTTCGTTTATATATCCCATTTTAACCATAGAACCAAATATAGCATTAACTGCTACATCAACATTACTACCTTTTAAATCCATATCCCCTAATACTTTCTTACCATCTTCATTATTTGTATTAACACTAACAACTTTATTCTTAGAATTAATACTAAGTTCTAAACTTGGATTAACATCAATACCTATAACAGCAACACTATTATCATTTTTAAAATATATTAATCCCACAAAAAATAATACAACAGCAAAAGCTAAACCAAAACCACTAGTTACAAAGTATTTACTTTTACTTTTCTTTTCCATATTTAATACTACTCCTTTATTATTTTTAATTTTCTTGGCAACGTCATTATAATCAGAAGATATCATATTATCAAATACATTATATAATTCATCTTTAACTTTTTTATTCATTTATTGCCTCCTTATATTTACTACGAACTTTTTTAATAGTTCTATTATATTTTGAGAGTACTGTAGATAACTTAAGTTCTAACATTCTACTTATTTCTAAAAACGTAAAACCACATAAAGAATTTAATACTATTATTTGTCTTTCCTCATCAGATAATTCCTCTAATATAGTTTTTAAAAGTATCTTATCATATGATATATCTTTTTTAGAAAGTAAATGTTCAACTGTACTTATATCATCAAACATTAATTTCTTTTTACGTCTTAATTTTTCTAAACATAAATTTCTTGTTATAGTGATTATCCAAGCCATAGGTTTATTCTTAGAAGAATAGAAATGAGCATTTTTATATATATTTAAAAATACATCTTGCATTACATCTTCACTATCGTTTATATTCTTCAATATAGAAAAAGCATAACCAAAAACATAAGTTTTTGTGGCGCCATATAACTTTTCTAAATATTTAGTATCTCCATCAGCAATACCTAGAATATAATCATCTAAAGAAATATTATCCAGTTTTAAAACATATTCCATAAATCTACCTCTCATAATAATAATGTTTTAAATAATAAAATTATTGCATTAAATTTCAAAAAAAATTATATCACAAAAAAAGACCAATTACTTGATCTTTCTACATTCAAAATAGAATCTCTTATCATCAGAGTGTCCCATACTAAATGTCTTTCTTGGAAGTGCTCCATCTAATATAACTGATTTAAATAAATCACTCTTTTCCATCTTAGGAAGTAAGAAGCCTATATTATCTTGTTTACTACCCATTTCACGAGTTACCTCATCTCCATGAATATAATCAATCTTACCAGCAAATTCTTGTAGATATTCATCTAAGAATCCTTGTAATGTTCCAACTGCTAAGTTACTAGTAGGATCTTCTATATAAATTGTTTTTTCTCCTGCTGAAGTTATATATGTAAGTGCTTGTCCATTACCTTCAGTATTAATTTTAAATCTTTTATATAATGCTGTTAATAGATGTTCTACATCACAATCAAAGATTACTCTATGAATTGGTTCAAAATCTAATGCATCACTATGAATATTAACTAGTTCTACTAAAGCATATCTGCTCGGATGATTACGTGCTTCTTCTTCACCTAACTCTTTTTTAACTTCTTCATAACATGCTTTCGCAGTAGCTAAACTATGGTTGCCATCTCCCATCGCATAAATACATGGAACTTCTTCATTAACACCATATTTCTTATTAAAGTACTCCATATCACCTAAAGCTTCTAGTTTACTAGTTATTTCATCAATTACTGAACCACTTAATTTGTATCCCTTAGAGTGTCCTCCATTAAGCATTAAATCAAAATCATAAATAACGTCTTCTTCTTTTACTTTATTCTTTAATGATTCAATAATCTCTTTCTTTTCATCATCAATAAGAATCATAATATGTGGTAATTCTAAAGGTGCATTAATTCTTACTTTCTTTCTTGGAGGTATTCTTTCAACTACAGTCTTTTCAGTAGCTCTAACTAAACTCTTACTACCTATATTATAGTCATAACTCTCTAAATCAATCATACCAATAAGTCCTTCACGAACTTTACCAGTAGAATCAGTTCTTTCTAAATAAATCATTGAGTCTTCTAAAGTATCAAAAATATCATTATCTAAGTATTCATTCATAGTCTTATTAATATTTTCAATTCTTTCATTAACATTCTCATCTTCAAGATATACTTCAGGTAAAGTAATCTTATATGTAGAAGGTTTATCTCCTACTAAATCTTTAACCTTATTCCAATATTCAATTTGAGAAGTATATTGATCACAAGCAATAACACTCCATAAATTATAATCAACACTTTTCTTTGGAATTAAGATATTACATTTCTTAAATGGTACTTCCATCATATCATCTCCTTTAAACTATAATAACCCAAATAAAAAAGAGTTTCAACTCTTAATTATAACTTGACAAAGTTTTTTCAATAATTCTTTTTACATCTCTTTCATTAAATGGTTTAGAAAGTAAATCAACTATTGGATAATTAAATGCTTCGTC
The DNA here is from genome assembly GCA_945935525.1 of uncultured bacterium. Classification (GTDB taxonomy): domain Bacteria; phylum Bacillota_I; class Bacilli_A; order RF39; family UBA660; genus CAG-1000. Next base: position 294,143 of record CAMERI010000001.1, read on the forward strand.
TACTTGATCACGTGTATCATTACCAGTAATTATTGATACAGGTATTGTAAGAAATAAATTATTCTTTTTAAAGTATTCTAGTACTTCAAACCCATTAACATTTGGCATATTTAAATCAAGTAAACATGCTTTAATTTTACTAGCATTTGGACCACTTACCATCTCTATAGCACGAGCTCCATCACTAGCAATAAACACTTCATATTTATCATCAAATATTTTCTTAATAAAGTTTGCTACTAAATTAGAGTCATCTACTACTAAGATTGCTTCTTCTTTAGTGCCACCTACCATATCACTAATAACATTATCATCTACTTGACGACCTAAATACTTCTTAGATAAATTAATCATTCTACGTGCTTCATCTAATAAAGTTTTATAATTATCATATACATACATTAAATCATTAGCTTTACTCTTTAATTCAAATTGATATGCAAGATCTGCTAAATTAACAAATCCTAAATATCTTGCATCACTCTTTAATGAATGTACTTCTATAGCATAATTAGGCATATTACCAGTTTCTCTATATCTTTTAAGATTTGCTAGTTTTTGTTCTACCATATCTAAGAAATCAGACATAGTAGCATCATACATATCCATATCTCCAAATAACTCTAAAGCTTTTTCAACATTTACCCCATTACTAGTTAATAAATTCACATCTCTCATATTTTCGTCTCCTACCTAACTAAATTTATTATAACATAATTTATTATTTCTTCAAATATTTTTTAATAACTCTATTAAGTTCTTCTTTAACTATTGGTTTACTTAAATAATCATTAAATCCTTTACCAAGATATTCTTCTCTCATACCAGTTATAGCATTCGCAGTAAGTGCACATACTGGTATATTAAAGTTATCTATCTCTTTAAGTTTAACAAGTGTCTCACTACCACTCATCTTAGGCATCATATCATCAAGTAATATTAAATCATATTTTTCACCATTCGCTATTTTAGTAATACATTCACTACCACTACTAGCAAAATCAATATCACACTTATATGCTTTTAGTAAACGTTCTGCTACTTTTAGATTTAATTGGTTATCATCTACTACTAGAACTCTTTTACCACTAGCATTTATAACTTCATCACTTGGTTTTTCTTCATTTTTTTCATTTTCAATTAGTTTTTCTAACTCACTACCAGTTACTATTTTTTGATCTATTGACAGTGTGAATATACTACCTTTTCCATATATACTTTGTACAGCAACATTTCCACCCATCATTTCAACTAATTTCTTAGTTATTGCAAGACCAAGTCCAGTTCCTTCAGTTGTGGTTTCTCTTTCAACCCCAAGTCTTTCAAATTTAGTAAATAATTTTTCTATATTTTCTTTCTTAATTCCTATACCAGAATCTTCTACACTTATAATTAAACGAATTATATCATCTTTGATAACACTTCTTACTCTAAATTCAACAAAGCCTTCTTTAGTATATTTAACAGAGTTTGTAAGTAAATTAAGTATTACTTGTTTAACTCTCATCCCGTCTCCATATAAATACTTAGGAATACTCTCATCATAACTATATTTAAATTCTAATGGTTTATCCCCTATTCTAGCTTTGGTAAGTAATACAAGTTCATCAAACATTTTATAGAAGTCATAATTCGTATCTATTATTTCAAGTTTATTGGCTTCAATCTTAGATATATCAAGAATACCATTTACTAAATCTAGTAACGAATCACTTGCCATAATAATATTTTTAACATCCCCCTTAGCTTCATCACTAACACCAGGATTTTCAAGTAAACTACTACTAAAACCACATATAGCATTCAAAGGCGTTCTAATCTCATGACTCATACTACTTAAGAAATCACTCTTAGCTTGATTAGCTTTAACAGCAGCATCTCTTGCTTGATTTAATTGTTCAATTGTTTTTACATCTGGATTTTCTATTGTAAAATACATTATAGAAACAATTAAAGATAAAGAAAAATTAATTAAAAATAAATTTGGAAAAAATTTTTGAATCAACATTGAAATAAAAACTAAACCAATTACACATATAACAGGAAAATATTTTTTAAAAGATACATTCTTTAAATTTTCTAATGTTAAAATAATATCAATTAAAATAAAGAAAGTAACATATAAATACGTAATAGTAACACCAAATCCCTGAGGATAAATAGCCATATTATAACCAACTTCATAATTTAAAGGTAAAAACAAACATAAAAAAGAAAATAAAATAAATAAAAAAGATATAACAAACTTATTACGTTTTAGTAAAAATTTTTCAGATATTGAATAAATATAATATGTAAACAATGTAATCCAACTAAGAAAATATAATAACATAAGTTTAGAAATCGATTTATAGAAAAAACTATTATAATCAATATTATATTTAAATAGTAAAAAACCAAGAACATCTACAAGTGTTCCAACTAAAGTAATTAAAATTATATAACCATATAATTTAGTTTCTATATTATTTACCTTCTTTTTTGAAAAGAAACTAATACAAAAAACTAATAAATAAAAGAAACTAGATATAGAAAAAAATGCACCTAACATATATATAATCACCTACTATTAAATACTAAAACTAGTATACCATTAAAAAAGAAATAAATCTATACAATTTATTTCTTCATAATTAACTTTGCTTCTTTTTCATTGTCTTCTTTTTGAAGTTTAGTACTATCTAATTTTCCATTAGCAGTTCTAGGTAATCTTTCATATGTAAAATCATAAAAATGTGGTAAATAATTATCTCCCAATGTAGAAGAAATTAATTTTTCAATTTTTTTCTTTAATTGTTCAACATCACATTCAGTTCTTAATGAAATATGATATTTTGGAACATATTGTAAATCATTATCAGAAATTTTAGTTACAATAGTTTCTGCAATCTCTGGCATATTACTTAATAAATTTTCAATTCTTTGAGGATAAATATTTTCAACACCACACACGAAACATCTTTTTAATCTATCTACAAATTTAATTTCTCCATTTTTTGATAATTTAACAATATCTCCAGTAACTAACCATTTTTGACCATCTTTTTCAATAAAAACCTTTTCTGTTTCTTCATCATTACCATAGTATCCTAACATCATACCTGGTCCATTCACACATAACAATCCTGTTTGATTATAATCAAGTTCTTCAAAAGTATTAGGATCAACTACCATTAGATTATTAAAAGGAATTATAGGTCCGATTGTTCCATCAGTATTTTTCTTACCCATTTTAACAGCAACAGGAGCCCACATTTCAGTCATTCCCAGTCCATTCCATAAAGTATCTGGAGCACCTAATTCAGAAAAAATCATATTACATACCATCTCAGTCATATTTTTTAACTGTTCTCCACCAGAAACTCCCATTTTTAACCATTCTAATGATAAGTTATCTTTTTTATTTTTTTCTAACATTTCTTTAAGTTTAAGTAAATACTCTTTATATTCAGAAGAATTTAACGAAAAATTTACTTTACCAAAATTTGGATCCATCTCACTTAAAACATCATTTATAAATCTTTCCCATTGAACTGGTCCAGCAAAAACACCAGCAGGGTGAATTTGATACAATTCTTCTTTGAAAAATTCAGGTAATGCTTTTAAAGTTAAATGAACATCAGTATTTTTACATAAAGCATAATGTAAAGATAATTTACCAAAAGCCATAAATTGTGGAAGATTACCCATGAAAATTTCACCCGGTTGCAATTCCGTAACATAATCTAATGATTTAGCAACACAATTCAAACCATTTCCATCAAGCATAACTGCTTTATGAGTTCCACTACTTCCACCTGTAAACATTAAATCACTGATAGTCCCAGATTTATAACTTGGGAAAATAACATTTTCAGTATTTTTGCCCTTTTCAAGAACTTTAGATAAAACATTATCAGCTTTAAAAAGAACATTACCTTTAATAAATTGTTTTCCAAAATATAATGATTTAATTAATTCACTATCCATAGATTGAACAGCAGGAAAAGTAATAACATCAATATCCATACCTTTACTTGCTCTTTTAAAGTTTCCATAAGAATCTTGAATTCCTATGAACATCTTAGGTTTAACAACCTTTAAATCTTCAAACATTTTATATGCGTTATCTAAAGGATTTATTGGACAAACAATGGCTCCTAGTTTGTTCAAAGCATAACTTAGATACACTGCTTCAGGCGTATTAGCAACAGACAAAGCAATTATATCTCCCTCTCTAACACCTCTTTTATACAAAGCTCTTGCATATTCATCTATTCTAGTATGTAATTCTTCATATGATATTTTTTTCTTATCAAATGTTAAAGCATTATTATTCATATAGTTTTTATTTCTTTCATATAAGAAATCATATTCTGTTTGATTTGGTAAAGTAGCACTTTTTGCTTCTTCACTAAAAAATTGCATATTTGCAAATTGTTTTGATGGTTTTTCCATAATCTACCCCTTTATTTGCCTAGATTATAACACTTTTGATACTTAATTTAAAGATTTCTGTTGACAAAATGTATCAACTTTGTTACAATATTAGCCATATGAAGAAGATGTATGACTATATTAACTATATTGAGGTAGATAAAACACCTGAAGAATTATATAAAGAATTTATTAAAGATTTTGTATCTTTCAGAAAGGAAAATAATCTAACTCAAGAATTATTAAGTTTATATTCTAAAGTAAATAGAGTCAAAATAGCACGTATAGAAAGTGATATGCATAGTCCTACTATTAAAGCTATGATTGATATCTTAGGACCTTTAGGATACACTCTTAAAATTGAAAAAGTTAATAAAAAGAAGAAAAAGGAGAATAAGGAGAATAAAGACTGTTAAATTTAACAGTCTTTATTTTTTTATCCAAACATATACACCATCTTGATTCTCTGGTTTATATTTCATTCCACATTTAACATAGAATTCTCTATTACCATAAGTAGGAGTTGCTTCTAATTGAAATTGCTCTCCGGGATTTAATACATCTTCAATTCTTTTTAATAAATGAGTTACTACTAGTTTACCATAACCACTCTTTTGATAATCAGGATGCACTAATATATCAGAAAGAACACCTTTAGCACTATAGTCTCCTACCACTCTACCACAAGCAATACATTTATTATCTTTCATAATAGATACCATACACATAGTATTTTTAAGAGCCCTTTCTAATTGTTCTATTGAAAGTAATTTCCAACCAGAACATTCTCTCAAAAAATATAAATCTTCAGCACTCAAACTATCAACTATTTTAATATCATTCATTATAAACACCTATTATAGATTTTTAATTATATCTTTAGCATTTATATCATAATTGTCTATTTCATTTAAATTAATGTATCTAACCTCATAATAGTTTTCATTTGTCATTCTTTCTAACTCTTCTCCACCTAACTTAGGGGTTCCATTTACTATTTTACATAAGAAATAATTAGCTATAGTGTCATCATACTCTTCAGTACCTAAAAACTTGACAACCTCTATATCAACATTAAATTCTTCCTTAAGTTCACGAATAACATTTTCTTCAAGTGTTTCTCCATCTTCAAGACCACCACCAGGTATTACATAATACTCTTTAATACTGCTATCCTTTTTAACTTTTCTTCTAAACATCGCAAGTAATTTGCCATCCTCAATAATAATCGCTCTTGAACTAACTCTCTTTTCCATTATAACTCTCCTTCATAAATTAAATTTTTTTCTATTAACTTAAATAATTCATAAGAAAATTTTAATACACTATCCTTAGAATCATTAATATTATTTATTACTTCCATTATATTAAAATCATATACATCGGTCAACTCACCATATTTTAAATCACATAATAATTTAAATTTTGTAAATGTTTTATCATAACCATAAGAAAATATATCATAATAATTTAAAATGCACTTAATTAACACTAACAATTTTTTTATATATGTTTTTTCTAATTTTTCATTTTTATTTGTATAAAGATTCATATATCTTCTTCTTATATCATGAAGTACTACTGGAAATGAATTTTTATCATTTTGTTTCACTTCTCTATAAGAAATTTTATTAAATATAGTATCATTTCCATATAATGTAGGATTAACTTTATAAGTTTGCTTTTCATATAACATTATTTTTGTTTTAGCATCAATAATATTATTAATAACTTCGCCACGTAAATAATAAGTAATACCCACATGTATTTTTTCGTTTGATATAAGTTTAGTAATATTACTTATTTCATACACATCATAAGTTCTTAAAACAACATATAAATCTATATCAGACCATCCTTCAATAATATTACCTTTTCCTCCAGAACCACCAAGTACTATTGTAATCAAATTATCATCAAATATAGAAATCATCGCATTAACTACTCTATTAATAAGTTCTATATATTTTTGAGGATAATCATTATTAAGTTTTTTTAAAATATACAAGTAATCCATCATCTTTTCCCCAATCGAAATATTTTATTTTTTTCTTCAAAAACACCATATTCATTAAGTAAATCCATATCTTTTTTTAATGAAGTACTATCAGGATCTGGAAAATGTATTTTATTAAAAAATATCATATTAAATCTCCTATCATTCATAGTAGCATTGGGAGGTAAAACTCTAAATTCTAAATCTAAATCATTCAAGTCATAAGTAACAATCTTGTTTTCATAAGGAATAACTCTAGAATCATTAATGCTTACAAAATGCTGACTTGTTCCATATACAAATATTTGTCTTAATCTTTTTTTAAAATCAAATAATTCTTTTAAGCATTTTTCATCATCAGGTATTTCAAATGTATTAAGTACAGCACTTTCTCCTTCGAAATACTTTTTATAGCCTAAAATTGTGGTCAAAACTTTTTTTCTTTTTTCTTTTAATTCATCTAATGTTAAATTATCATCTTGATCATATAATAGCTTTGAAAATTCTGCCCAATCTCTTATGTAAAAGAATTCAGCTTCATGTACAAATAAACTATCAAGAACTCCATTCTCATAATATTTAAGAGCATCTCTATTTCTAAGCATATCTGGTTTTAAAATATAAAATACTTTCATAATAACCTCATATTTTAAAGAATTTACAGTTTATAACTATATAGTCTCCATCACTAAGAATTTTAGTTCCTTTAGATAAATACCAAAGCTCATTTTTATTTATTTTATATTCCTTATCATTTAGAACTTTTACATTATCAAAACTAAAAATAAATGAATTATTTTTAAGTATACACTTCTTAGAATTAATTCTTTTTATAATCTTAATTTCATTTCTAAACATAGGCATATTATGAGAATAAAACTTGTCTTCATGTATTTCCCTATTAGATTCATCATAAATACGTATTGTCTCTAAATGATTAAATAATGTATTATCTTGGACTTCAAAGACAACTGAATTTTTTTTTAATGAATGAACTGTATTTTCTTTTATAATTATTTCATCAGTAGTATTAACTACTATATCTTTTTTACCATCATTTATAACACTTTCTTTCATTGGATACCATATTTCTTTTTTAATTGGATGCAACTGAATAGAAGTATCATTTTTAGATGTATCAATTACCTTAAATAATTTATTTGAAAAAGCTAAGAATATTTTTTCATCTCCCCAAGCACATTCTTTAATATAACTTGGTACCTTAAATACTTTATTACTATATAATTTGCATACTTTATTAATATTTTTTAGTGTATACTTATTTACTTCATTAAATAATCCATTTATTTTAGGGTTTAAATATAATTCTTTATCAAATAAACTACTATAACTTACTTCAAAATATTTCATAATAATTCACACTCTCTAACTAATTCTATAAGTTCATTAATTGAATTAATTTCACTAAATATAATTACCAAAAAAACTATTGTATTTATATCTGATTCATCCATTTCAAGAACATTTATAGGAGTTAATGTTCTCATAATAAGATAATATTTTAAATATTTATTAACATTTTCTTTAATATCCTCATTTAATATATCATTATAAAATTCTAAATAATCTAGTATTAATTTTTTATTCTTAAATGGAATTCTAATCTTGCCATCTATTTTATTATTTCTTCTATTAATAACTATTTTGAATTTATTATATTCTTTTAATATTAAAGATCTAAATGTATAAACATTTTTATTATACTTTGGATAAAAATAAGAACCGTGTGATAAAATAGATATAACAAATATAGCTATTTCTCCAACAATACTATTAAATCCAGCACATTCATAATCAGAAAAATAACCATCAATAGAGATATTAGTATCAGTAGGATCACCATTTGTTATAAATGAATAAAGTTCTTTATCAAGAGAAATATTATCAATAGTTTTATTTAATATTTTATAAATATCATATTCTTTATAATTATAAATATAAATATTATTAAATATTTTATCATTCAAATATTTTTCTAAATAATTTACTCTATCAACATAAAACTTCTTATTAATAAGTTTATCCTCTAATATTAAATATATAGATTCCATATTTCTTTTATATTGCTTTAAAATGTTATTAATATCAAAATTTGTATTAATATTATAAAGATATTCATGAATAGTACAATTTATTAAAGAATCAATAAGTTCATAAATAATAACATTATCAAACGAATCAATTAATTTAGGAACCTTATAATAATTAGATAACATTTTATATCTTTTAATTTCTATAGATACATTATCTACTATCTTATAAAAACATCTTTTTCCATTATATTTGCAAAATCCAAATTCACCCTTACTAGTTTCAATTTTTTTGGTTTTTTTAAAATCATTCATCACACTAAACTTCTTCCACCATCAATGATAAAGTCACTACCAGTGGTATAGGAAGCAAATAAGTCAAGAATGTTTTTAGCAAATCTAGCAATCTCATCAGATTCAAACAAAATCTTTAATGGAACTTTAGAAATAACTTTATCCACTTCTTTACTATTATCTAACCATTCTTTATTCATATTAGTTTTAACTGCTCCAAAAGATAACGAATTAATAGTAATATTTTTACATGCTAGTTCTAAAGCAAGTTCCTTAGTTAACATATTAATTCCTGCTTTAGATACATCATAATGATATTTATTTATTCTTGGTTTAAAATGATGAACAGATAATATATTAAGTATTTTAGAACCATTCTTCATATATTTATAAGCTAACTTAGTGCAAATAAACATACCATTAAGATTATTATTCACAATACTCTTAAAACTACTAATGGACATCTTTTCAAAAGACGATATTTCTTGTTTACCAGCATTATTTATAAGAATATCAATATTATTATATTTATTACCAATCATTTTAAATATATTTCTCATTTGAAATTCATTTGATACATCTCCATAGTAATAATCTATATTATTATTTTTATCTAATTCATTAACAATATCAATAACACATACATTATAATTATCATTTAAATATAATAAAGAAATACTTTTACCAATACCATTTGACCCACCAGTTATAACAATAGTTTTCTTTTTCATAAATGTTTTTCTCCTTTCTAATTTAAGTATATGATTAATTAATTAAAAAGAAAAATACATTATTTTCATAATAAAAATAACTAAAACTTCTAATAAGTTTTAGTTATTTAACTATAATTATTAATTATTCAAAAATATATTTATATTAAATTATTATTTAGTTATACCAAAATTATTTATTATAATTAAAAGTAATGAATTTGTTTCTTTTAAATTATATTTAGAAACATTAAAATATTCTTTAATATCTATATCATTCTTTAATAACTCATTATAAATAGCTTTATTATTATTTAAATAAATTATTTTATCTATAGTATTTTTAGACATCTTAGAAACTAAACTATTAATAAATGTCTCATTGGTATTAGTTGATAATATAATTTTTAAACCCATATTTTTTATTTGCTTTAATAATTCAAAAAGAACCATAAACATTCCATCTTGAATACTTAAATTATCAAAATATGTATTAAACTTACGATCAATATCAGGATTTATCATAGAATTATAAATATCATCTTTAAATTCTTTCCACTTAAGTGATGTATTAAATTCTTTCTTCATAACTAATTTATAATAACTATAAAAATCTTTCTCATAGCTTTTTAGAAATTCATCTAAATTAATATGAATACCTTTTATATTTTTAATAGGTAATATATCATTATATTTTTTAATAGCTACAAAATCTCTATATGGAAGTTTAGCTTCCTCTAAATTTAAACTAGAGAATAAAGACACAAATTGATTAAGCTTACTTCTTAAAATATCTTCATCAACAATTTTATTTTCACAAACTATTTCAAATTCAACAAATCCACCTAAATCTTCAATATTATCAACCATAATACTATAAGTATATTCATTATCCTTAAGTTGATATGTATATCTATTTTTATTAACTATAGTATAACTATAATAACCTAGCATAGAAAACAAATTAATAAAATTATCATAATTTTCTGGCTCTATTTTAAAATTAGATTCTAACTTAGTAAAAGAACTACTAAAATCTTTAGATTTTCCCTTAAATGTTATTTCCATATTATTATTACTTTTTCTAATTCTAAGACAAGTTCTTTTTTTAATATATTCACTATTAATATCAGTGAAATATTCATCTACTTCATTACCTTCACTAACAAGTTTATAATCAAGAATTTTTATTTTTTCAAGTAATTCTCTATTATTAATACAAAAATATTTTTTTTCAGTTTCAATTCTACTACCCATAACTACCTCTTTTCCACCACAGCAATCATATAATTACCTAAAACATTTTTAAATGACAAATAACTTATATTACATTTATCTTTAAAATTATTATCTATCGTTCTCTTAAACTTACAAAAACTTAAAAAATATTTACCAGCATCTTTTAAATAATCCATAAATAAATATTTGTTTAGTATTTTAGAAACACCCCCTACTTTTTTAGGATCCTCAATTTCTACTATAACAAGCTTATTAGATATATCATACATATTATTTAAAAGAGCTTTGATTTCTTCATCGTTATTCATATGATGAAGTGTATTTTTACAATAAGAAACATCAAAAACATTATTCTTAAAACTTAAGTCTAAAATATTATCATTAGTAAATAAAACATTATTACTTCTAGATTCGCAACATCTAAGCTGATATAAACTTATATCATTACATACAACAATATTTTCTTTACTAGATATTCTATAAATATCTAAATTATCACCACAAGAGACATCAATTATTGAATTATATTCACCACATAAACGACGAATTAAAGATTGAAATTCTTTTTTTCTTCTCTTCTTCTCAGTCAAAAATATTTTTTTAATATATTTGTTATATATTTTATATCTTCGATGATACTTTTCTATAAGTACACTTTCATCATCATATTCTTCAGAATAATAATCAGCCTTATTTTTTATTATTTTAATAGCATTATCATAACTATCATTATTGATCTCTTTTAAATATCTACTATTATTAATTGAAATCTTACAAGCCATTATTAATGACTTTTCATTTACAAAACAAACTGGTAAATAATTTAAAACCTTAATTTTATAAGTTTGTTCTATATTCTTTATTAAATCAATTATCCCAAGATTTAAATCAAAAGAATAACTTGGTATACTATTATCACATATCATATAAAACTTTAATTCAGAATCAAATAATATGAAATTAATAGTATTGTTCTTTATACTTTTTATTTTAATATTATCAAGTTTATATAAACTCTTATATAGTGTAAAATCATTATTCATTAGTAACAACCTCTTTAACATCAAATTCTTTTTTAATAAATTCACGTGCTAGTGGTGTTAAGTAACTATCTATATACACAAGATTAATTTCAACAGTAGGAAGCGGAATATTTAAATCAATTATATCTAATTTATTTTCATCGATTTTTAAAGTTTCTCCTTTAACAACATAACCAATTCCCATATTTCTTTTAACAGACTCAATTATTAATTCTTCAGTTCCATATTCTAATTGAGGTTTAATCTCAATAACATTTTCAAGCGACTTAAACAAATTTTTTCTAAGAGAACTTCTAGATATAGGCATAACTATACATTCATCTTCTAAATCAGTAATTTTATTATATTTTTTATTATTTTCTTTAGATTTTATAAAACAAGTATCTAATTTATATATAGGTTGTATTCTTAAATTATTATATGGTGTATTTATTGGAGAAGCATCAACTACAAAATCAAGTTCATGTTTTTCAAGCCCTTCAATAAGTTCTAATGTAGATAAATCAACTATTCTAAACATTACATTTGGAAATATTTTTCTAAAATTATTTATTTTTTCAAGTAAGTAATTTCGAACTATATGAGACTGAGCTCCAATAACTATACTTCCAGAATCTAAACTGTTATTTGAAGATAACATTCTTTCACAGGCTAATAATAGTTTTCTAGAATCTTTTACATACTTTAGCAAGATTTCTCCGTCACTAGTTAAAGTAACACCTTTATTAGCTCTATAAAATAAAGATATACCCAAATCTTCTTCTAATTTGTTTATACTTTTACTTATCGCAGGTTGAGAAATATATAACTTATTAGATGCTTCTAAAAAGCTATTAGATGTAGCAACTACCAAAAAGATTTTTAAAGAGTTTAAGTTAACGTCTTTCATCGTACCACTCCCCTAACTATCTATATAATATTATCATTTTGATATAATGTCAAATAATAATTAGTTATTTTGATATAACTTTTGGTTATTATTAAATTTAAAAGAAAAGACTGCATAAGCAGTCAATATTATATTAAATTAATTCTTCTTAAAATTTCTTCTTTTCCTAAAAGTTTTAATATTTCATATAAATCAGGTGTATTAGATTTAGTAGTAACAGCAACTCTAATTACTGTACTAATATCTGCTACACTACCCTTATAATTCTCAGGATTCTTTTTATAATCTTTAATATTTGATGCATAACCTAATTCATCACACATAGTTTTAACTTTATTAAACCAAGTATCTTTGTCATCATTAATATCATAATATTTATCCATATAAGTATTTAATATTTTTTTAATAGTATCTTTATCTGTTATATTTTTCCATTCATATTCTCTATCTTTAGAATCGAATAAATCATTATACATATACCAAATCAAACTTTCAATCATACTATAATATACTATATCTTTACGAGGTTTTTCTTGTTCTCTCTCGATATTTAAAATACTTTCATAATACTCAGGATTCTTTTCTATTAATGCTTTTAATGATTCACTATGTTCTTTAGACCATTCATAACTATCAAGATATAAATCATGAGCACTCATCTTAGATATTATATCTTTAGAAATATTATTAAGTTTTTCTAAATCATATAATGCCCCACTGGAAGACATTTTTTCAGGATTATATTGAAAATCAGTCCATGGAAGATTAGGATTTTCTCTATGCCATTCTTCATAATTAGAATTTATTATTGTCATTAATGACTCTATAACAGCAAGTCTAGGATATCCAAGATCAGTATAATAACTCATAGATGCTTCAGGGTCTTTACGTTTACTAATCTTTCTAATACTGTTTCCTTCTTTTTTAATAATTAATGGTGTATGAATATAATTGTATCTTGGTCTATCAAATCCAAAAGCATCAAATAGTTCTACGTGTTTAGGAGCACTACTTAACCATTCTTCACCACGAATAATATGACTTGTTCCCATTAGATAATCATCTACTACATGAGCAAAATGATATGTAGGAAGTAAATTATCACTCTTCATAATAACTATATCTTCATCATTCTCAGATAGTTCTAAATCACCTTTAACTAAATCTTTAAATTTAAACTTGCGTTCAAAGTCACCATTAGATTTAAATCTTATTACATAGTCTTTACCATCTTTAATATTTTGAATCATTTCATCTACTGATAGATTTCTACATTTAGCATATTTTCCATAATATCCAGTTCTTTGTTTCTTATGTTCTTGCATAACTCTTAATTCATCTAATGTTTCTTTAGTACAAAAACATGGATAAGCACGACCTATTTCTATTAAATATTTAATAAATGCATGATATATTTCTTTTCTTTCACTTTGTACATATGGTCCATATTCACCAACAATTTTACCATCAAGTTCATACTCATCTGGTACAAGTCCATAGTACATTAGTGCTTTTTTAATTAATTCAACCGCTTCCTTAACTTCTCTTTTTTGATCAGTATCTTCTATTCTAAGATAAAATACCCCATTATTATTTTTAGCAATTAAATAATCAATTATAGCTTGATATATTCCACCAATATGAACGTATCCAGTTGGACTAGGAGCAAATCTAGTAACTACTTTATCTCTTCTATTAGGATACATATTTTCATAATCCTTAATACTTTTAGTTATATTAGGGAATATCAAATCAGCTAAATCTTTATTTGTCATAATTCCACCTCTTTAATAAATAAAATTATATACTATTTTATTACTTAAAACAATAATTTTCATTTAAAAAAAGTGTAATCAATTATACCTCAATCACACTTTTTTAAAATTTAGACTAAATTTGTTTCTATACAAGCATTAACCAAAGAAATAACACTAATATAATCATTTTCATCTAATTTTTCAACAAATTTAACTTTTCTAACTTCATAGTCTATACTTCTAATATGTTCACACAAAACAGAGCTTTGAACATTAATTGTATCCTCTAAAGTATAATGAGTTGGAAAATATTTATTATTAGTTGTAATTGATCAAACTAAATCATTTTAGTATATTCATTAAAATAATTATTGCTTATAACAACAACAGATCTATGACCTGATTGTTCATGACCTCTAATAGGATTAAAATTTAAATATATAATATTGCCTTGTTTAGGAATATAATTTTTTACCATATTTCTCTTCCTACACTTTCATCCCAAGTAAAATCTCGCTTTTAAAGAAATTTTTTTATTCTTTATTTAACTCAAACTTAGAAATACTATTATTTGTAAGTTCTTTCCATACTAAACTATAGTTAACATTTGTAGTACCTGTATTTTTTACTGATACAGTTTTTCATAAGTATCTCCTGGAAAAGCATTATCTATACTTATAGCATCTGTATCAGTATATAAAATTCTCCACAATAAAGACAATATCATTCCAAATATTGTCTATAATAATCTATCTAACCTTTATTATAACTAAGATGAATACAATACTAAGAACAACTATTAATGAAAGTAAACAATAATCAGTAATTCTCATCATTTTTCTTTTCTTGGTAACAACAGGTTCTTCTTCAATTACTGTTTTTTCTATAATAGGTTCCATTTTTATTGTATTTAATAGTTCTTCTTGCTTTTTTATTTGTTCATCTATATCTATAATAGCAGTAGTTTCAAACATAGCATCATTATCCATCTATTATCACTTCCTCTATATATTTTCTATCTTTATAACTCAATAATATCAAAATTTGACACATAATACAAGTTTTTTTCTTGACTTATTTAAATTATTAGGTTATTATTTATATGTGGCTTATGGAGACATACTCAAGAGGCTGAAGAGGCGCCCCTGCTAAGGGTGTAGATCGGGAAACTGGTGCGAGAGTTCGAATCTCTCTGTCTCCGCCATTAAGTAAAAACGTCCTATATTAGGACTTTTTTTTATGCGCTAATTTAATTTTAGATACTATATAAAATAGAGTTCACACTAACATGAACTCTATTTTAATTCACAAGTAAAGTTATTATTCTTTAATTCTTCTATTACTTCATCAGTCTTATATTTAGAATTAAAATATATTGTAGATAAATCATTATAAGTAAGTATTGTATCTCTATCCTCATCTTTTGCTTTACTTAAATCTATTGTTTCATAAACATTTATTAATTTATTATTTACCTTAAAATCAAATTCAATATAATCATTAAAAGAATAATTATCATTTTTACTTTGTAATGTTTGTTCTAAAGTATCTATTTTTTCATACCCAGTATCAGTAAGCATATAAGTTACAGTAGAATTAACCTTCTTCACTTTTTTACTTGAAAATGTTAAATTCATTTCAATATTATAATCAAAATCATCAGTTTTTGTTTCCTTAGTACATGTATACTGTCTAGTGCATCCACACATTAAAGTAAGTATAAGTACTAAACCAAATAATTTTTTTATTTCCATAATGCAGCACTCTTCTTTATTGATTTTTTTACATTTATGATAACTATTAATATAATACTAATAACTATAACTATAAATGAAACAACACCTATAATAATTTGTAATTTTCTATTTTCATTTAATTTAACTACTTTATTATCTGTATTATCTTTTTTATTATCATTATTGTTATTATTACCATTTGATGTGTTATCATCAGAATTTGGCTTTTCGTTTTTAGATACATTTATTATATAATCCTTAGTACTTCCATCTATACCAGTAACTGTTATCTTAATAACACTACCATTTTTTAAATTACTATTTCCATTTATTATAGCAGATGATGTTTCATCTTGAGTCTTAAAGTTTATCTTTAATTCAGTTTCATCATCAATTGTTACATTGTATATAGTTGTTTCAGGTTCAAAATTAATTTGATAATTATCTATTTCTAATTTATCTAAATTATTATTAATATCTTTTTTTATTACTTTTGCTATTCTTGTAACTTGAAGTATATACTTTTTAACACTTCCATTTTCAGCAGTAACAGTTACTGTTATTTTATTATTTCCTTCTTTTAAGTTATATGTTTTAGCACCTTCTACTTTACTTTTATCATCTTCAGGAGTAGCAACTACTTTTATACTAGTAGTTTCATTTGGTACTGAGAATGAATAACTAAGTGTACTCTTTTCAAATTTAAAATCTCCAGCACTAACATTTAAACTCTTTAAGAAATTATTACTACTTCTATTATCTTCACGAGTAACCTTTATTGTATACTTTTTAATGCTTTCTGCTTCACTTTTAACTTGTATTTGAATAGTATTTTCACCATAGTTAAGATTTACTGTTCTAGGACCATAATTCTTAACAAATGATGATTTACTACTCTCTAAAGTAGCATTTATTTTAACACTAGTTACATCTTTTTTAACTTTTAATGTATAACTTGTTGTATTTTTATCAAATGCAGGACTTAAATTAAATCCATCTGTACCAAGAAAACTTAATGTATTAGTTTTATCTCTATTGTCATTTCTATATACTTTTATATTATATGTTTTCTTAATACCATTTTCAGCTGTAACAGTTATAGTAAAATTATTAGCCCCATATTTTAATGTCTTAGTACCAGTTCCACTTACACTAGCAGTACTTACTTCACTCTTAGCAGTTATATTTATAGAACTTGAATTAACATTAGTAACAGTATATGATGTAGTATTCTTATTAAAAGTTGGACTTAATGTTCCTTCACTTACACTAATACTACTTAAATAATTATTATTATCAGCAAGTTTTATAGTTTTAGTAACACTACTAGCACTTAGTTCATCCCTATCACTTGTTATAATAGATATGTTATTAAACACTATAGAAATACTACCACTGCTAGGCATCTTTACAGCTAAAGTCCCAACCGTATCAAAACCTGATCCAGTATAAGTAGTTTTTCTATTTAACATAGCACCATATTGTGTAATAGATAACTTAGAGTAATTACTAGCATTAGGAGTAAAACTCTCATAAGTTCCACCTGTTATATCATAATTAAATGATAAACCATCTAGTCCATAATTATCAGGTTTAATAGAAACAGTACACTTTATTACTCCTAAAGCAGTTCCCTTAGTAGGACAATCAACTTTAAACGTTGTACTAGCATTCACAAAACCAAAACTGAATAATAATACTAGAAATAGCATAACCCTTTTTTTCATTTTCACACGCTCCTTAAAATCCTATCTTAGGATTTATAACATAATCAGCTACCTTATACACATCTGCAATAGATATCTTACTATCATTATTTACATTTGCAGCTATAAGTTCAGCACTAGTTGATAAATAATTACTCTTTTTACTTGCCGGTACAATTATATAATCAGCTATTCTATACACATCAGCAATCGAAGCTTTACCATCACCATTAACATCTCCATAAACAGCAATATAATAATACTTATATCCACTTCCATTACTTAGTTTAATATAACTATCAGTAGCAAGTTTATCACTACCACTAATTAATGAACCCTTCTTATTATATATTTTATAAGTTAATTTGTCATTAATAATTATATCATTTATAAGAGTCTGTACTGTTATATTAGGAACAATTCCATATATAACATCATTATTAAGTTTATATGTTTTAAATGATATAGTAAGTGGTATCTCATCTTCTTCAAATATAGTTTCATTATTAAATAGTTTTAAATATGGTATAGTATTAAATCCCCATATATTAGTAAAATCATAATTATTAAAGTTATTTTTATTTTTTATTTCCTCATTTGTTAACATATTATTCTCTATTGAAGTAATATCTTTACTATAGGGATTGTAACTTATTGTTTCACCATCTTGTGTTACATTAACAGTAGTTTTTGCTATCATTACTTTAGCATTATTATATGAAGTATTTTCTTTAGTATTTACTTTATTATAAGCAAAGTTAGAACTTTTTAATGTATTTATGTCTCCTTCATAAAATATCTCACCTACAAGTTTGCCTGCAACACCATTATTAGTAGTAATGACATATGTATTATCTATAAATACATTCATAATAGATATAGCATCAAGTGCTTCAGCATACGCAGTAACTCCTCCGCTTAAAGTTGGAGAATATATTTCATTAGAACTTAAATGTATATTTTTAATAAGTCCTCCTTCAACTCCACTAAATAGTCCACCAGAGAAACTTTCGTTAGATATCTTACTATTTGTTACATAAACATTAGTAACAACACTATTACCACTCATACCACTTCCAAGAACACCTGAATCATTTGAAGAATTGATAACAGCATTATCTATCCATAAATTCTTTATAGTAGCATTATCTACATAATTAAATAGTCCACCATCTTTAGAATAAAAATTTGATATTTTATGTCCATTTCCATCTAAAAATCCACTAAAGTTCTTCTTAATCCATCCTTTACCACTATTATAAAAACTTCCAATTGTTGTTCTTGTAGATTCATTCATATCAATATCATTACCTAATATAAAGTATGCACTTGTATAAGTTTGTAATAATTTCATATCAGTATCTTTTGCTATAACATATGGATTACTAATAGTTCCATCACCTTGTATATAGTAACTTACTTCATCACTTAATCCATCTATCGTAACAACTACTTTTATACTTTTAGAATTAATAGTTTTATTAACTACAAGATTAAATACAGAAATACCATTTATTAAAGGATTATCTATATTTACATTAAAATAACTTGTGATATCATTATTAGCTTTATCATAAACTTTAACACTATAATCAGTACCAGTACTTATATTTTTAGTAACAACACTATATTTAGTTGAATTACCCACTGTATTTTGAAAATCATTAGTAGCAGTACCAACTAATTTCATATCTTTGGTAGTCTTTGTATTCTTAGTAAATATTCCTCCCATCATATAAGGATAATAACTAGAAAACTTACTATTACTACTACTAAGTGTTAAATATAACTTATTTCCAGTTAATTTCTTATCACTTCCTTGAAATGTAATTAAACCTTTATCTATAGTCTTGGAACCTAAATCATAAGTATTTATTCCATCTGATAAAGTAACATTAACATCTAATGCTTCAGGCCAAAAATATAAAAGTTTAACATTATCAAGAAGTTCTTCATAGTCTCCTTTATCATAAATATAGACAACAGAATTATTTGTTCGATAGAAGTAACCTCTAGTATATATATTATAAACATTATTCCATTCTTTTACTTTAGAACTAGTTGTTCCAATACTATTTGTAACAACATCAGCATCATAATATGAAACATAGAAATATGGATGATAATCTTCTCCCCAAGAATTCATTACTATCCAAGAACCTTTTAAAGTTGTTCCATTTATCGTAACAGAACCAAAGTTATCATCCCATCCTACTATTGTAACAGCATGTCCTTGACTACCACTACCAGACTCATCACCATTATAAAGAAATTTTGTATTATAATTATAAAAATCCATAAATACACCAGTAGTAACAGCACCATTATTCATTATATGACTCTTTATAGTTTTATTATAATCTTCAACTATATTTTTAATTTGCGTTCCAGTATATTTACTTTTTAAATTATCCATATCTAATGTTTTAAAAAAAGTAACACCTTGGACATCAACTTCTACTTTATTGCTATCTAAATAGTCAGATATATCTTTATCCTTTATAGTAGTAAAATAACTACCAAATGTACTTTCACCTATAGGGCTATTTCCTAAAAACCAATATTTAACAGCATTAAATAAAGTATTACCTTCAGTTATATTATTCATATCTCCATAATATTTACCAATATATCCAGGAACATTCTCAGAAAAATTATAATATTGATTATATTTTTTTAAATGATAACTCTCTACCATACTATTAGTACTAAAAGCCCAACAAAGTCCCCATTCACCTTGATTCTTAACTTCAGTAACTAACCTATTACCATTAACATTAGTAAGATTATATTTAGATGGAATAATATCAGTAGTGGCTCTAAATGACCTTTTATAATTTAGAATACTAGCTGGTTTAATATCATAATAACTTACATACTCTTCAGGAATAAATCCGCTTTTCTTTTTCTCTTCATTAGTATGTTTATTAAATTCAGTATATGCAGGATTTATATCAGCATTAACTACATAAAATATTGAAAATAACATTAAAATTGATAATATAATTTTACTAAAACGATTCTTCATACTTCACCTATTTTCATATTAATTTTACTATAAATTACACTATTAGTCAATGTAAACAAAATGTTTTAAATATTAAAAAAACACTATATTTTTGATACAATTAAAAGGTACTAAAAGGAGATAAATTATGAACGAAGATATTATTAATGGTATATGTGAAAATCTTAATATAAGAAAAGAACAAGCACAGGCTGTTTTAAATTTATTAAGTGAAGGAAACACTATACCTTTTATTGCAAGATATAGAAAGGAAGCAACTGGCGCATTAGATGAAGAACAAATAAGAAAAATTAACGAAGTATATGAATATGAAGTAAATCTTTTAAAAAGAAAAGAAGATGTAATAAGACTTATTGATGAAAAAGGACTTCTTACTGATGAAATAAAACAAAATATAATGAATGCCAAAAAATTAGTTGAAGTTGAAGATATATATGCTCCATATAAAGAAAAAAAGAAAACTAAAGCAACTGAAGCTATTAAAAATGGTCTTGAACCTTTAGCTAAGATTATTATGAGCTTTCCACCTAACTTTAATGAAGAATCAGTTAAAAAGTTCTTAAATGAAAATGTTAAAACTACAGAAGATGCTATTACTGGAGCTAAATATATAATTGCTGAATGGATAAGTGATAATGCATACTATAGAAAATGGATAAGAAGTTATTATTTTAAGAATGCAACTATCACATCTAAATTAAAAAAGAATGCTCAAGATGAAAATAAAGTATATGAAATGTACTATGACTTTAGTGAAAGCGTTAAACATATAAAACCTCATAGAGTTCTTGCTATTAATAGAGGTGAAAATGAAAAGATACTTTCTGTATCAATAGATGTAAATGATGAAGATATTCTTAACTATTTAGAATCAAAGCTAATTAAAAAAGAAAGCCCAGTTAAAGAATATGTAATAGATGCTATAAAAGATAGTTATAAAAGACTTATTAAACCTTCAATGGAACGTGAAATAAGAAGTGAATTAACAGTTCAAAGTGAAGACGTATCAATAGAAGTATTTAAAGGTAACTTAGAAAACCTATTATTAATTGCACCTATGAAAGAAAAAACAGTATTAGGTTTTGACCCAGCCTTTAGAACAGGCTGTAAACTAGCAGTCGTAGACCCTACTTCTAAAGTATTAAATATATCTGTTATATATCCTCATGAACCACATAATAAATGGGAAGAATCAAAAAAAATATTAAAAGATTTAATTAGTAAGTATCACGTAGATATTATTGCTATTGGAAATGGAACAGCATCAAGAGAAAGTGAAAAACTAGTAAGTGAAACACTAAAAGAAATAAATAATTGTAAGTACGCTATCGTATCAGAAGCAGGAGCTAGTGTATATTCAGCAAGTCCTCTAGCTATACAAGAATTTCCTGATTTAACAGTTGAAAAAAGAAGCGCTGTATCAATTGCAAGAAGACTACAAGATCCACTAAATGAACTTGTTAAAATAGATCCTAAATCTATAGGTGTTGGGCAGTATCAGCACGATGTATCACAAAAGAAACTAGCTGAATCATTAGATTTCACAGTTACCAAATGCGTAAATAACGTAGGTGTTAATATTAATACAGCTTCCCCTTCTATACTTAAATATATTTCAGGGCTTACTAAAACATCAATAGATAAAATTATTAAATATAGAGAAGAAAATGGAAAAATTAAATCCCGTGAAGAATTAAAGAAAAAGAAATTACTAAACGATAAAGTTTATGAACAATCAATTGGTTTCATGAGAGTAATAGATGGAGATAATCCTCTTGATAAAACAAATATACATACTGAAAGTTATGATAAAACATTAAAATTATTAAATCATTTAAGTCTTACTACAAATGATTTAGGTACAGAAAAACTAATTAAAGAATTAGATAAACTTAATGTAACAGACACATCTAAACTACTTGATATAGATATATACACATTAAATGATATTATCGAATCATTAAAACAACCAAATCGCGACTTCAGAGATGACTACGATATGCCTTTATTAAAAAGTGATATTCTTACTATAGATAATTTAAAACTAGGAATGAAACTAGAAGGAACAGTAAGAAACGTTGTTGATTTTGGAGCATTCATAGATATAGGTCTTCATAATGATGGACTAGTTCATATATCTAAAATAACTAATAAATTTATTAAACATCCAAGTGAAGTATTAAGTGTTGGTGATATAGTTACTTGCTATGTAATAGATATAAATAAAGATAAAGAAAAAGTATCACTATCACTAATAGATCCAAACAATTAAAAAGGTTCTCGTAAATGAAGTTGTAAGATATTAGTAGACACAAAAAAGATTGTGCCTACTTTTCTTTTG
>CAMERI010000002.1:0-313553 GCA_945935525.1 uncultured bacterium
TATGATTATTATTACTCAATTTTTTTATAATTAGAAAGATAATTTGAGCGATAACATACTATTTATCTGTAACCATATTATAACACAAAAAAGCAAACTTTTACATTTGCTCAAAAATTTTTTATATTTTTTATCCATTTATTTCTGTTCCATCCTTGAACTTAAACACTATAGTATCCTTATCTATAATTGTTTCACTCTCCAATGTAGATAAAAGCAATAATCTTCAAAAGTTTTAGTTGATAAATCATAACTTTGCCATGCTTCCATTTTTCTTAATCTTGGAATATCTAATTTTATTTGATATGAATCAGCTATTCTTTTTAAATCTCTTATTACTTCTTATCTATGTTTTTTATCTCCTTCTACTATTAAAATAAGTGAAACTTCTTTAATCTTTTTATCACCATTTTTGATATCTTGCATTAATGCTTGAAAGTTTTCTTTTTGTGTGTCTAATTCAGTAGCATCACTTAATTTTTTAGTGGTATTTCTATCAGTTAATAAGAACTGATATTGTGAATTTACCCATCTTATTAATTCTTCTTGAGTTATACATTCTTGTATTCCTATCGAAGCTCTAACATCAGGGTAATTGAATATATCTTCAAAAAATAATTTACTTACAAAAGGTGGTACATTTTTGACAGTTAAAATTTGGAATTCCTTATCATCAAATTTCATTCTATCTGTTCTTTCAGACATATTCATTACTAATTTCTTCATAAACTATTTCTTGTTCTTTTTTTGTTAGGAATGATAATTCTACAGCAGATCTTAATTCCATTGTTAAAATAGATTTCTTATCCTTTAAAACTGTATCATCTACCAATTGTAACAATTCTGGAATAAGATAATTTAATCTAATATATCTTTTTATTTGAGTAGTACTATCTCCTGTATCTTTTCCAACTTTTTCTATGCTTAACTTTGGATCCAATGGGTCAGAAGTTTTACCTTGATGTTTTATTGCATCGTATTTCATTTTATAAGCTAGTGCTTTTTCACTCGGTAATATTTTTTCTCTTTGAAGATTTGAATCAACCATTAAAATTATTGCTTCATCATCTGTCATGCTTTTTATAATACAAGGTATTTTTTGTATTCCTTGTTCTTCACATATTTTTTTCCTTCTATGACCAGATAACATTTCATATTTTCCATCATCTTTTTGTCTAACGATTGTAGGAACTAAAACTCCATAATCAATAATACTATTTTTTAGTTCTTCATAATTTAAATCATTATTAATTTTAAAAGGATGATTTTTAAAATCCGAAATATCTTTTACATCTATTTCAATACCTTCTTCTTTCATACTTTTTCCTCCTATTTTTAGACACAAAAAAACACACCTAAAAAGATGTGTAATTTAATTAATTTTTATATAGTTTCACCTGTCGTAATCAGTTGTCTAATTTCTAGTCAAAAAAGTAGTAATTTTTGCCATTTTTATCATTTTTTTTTGATTTTTGATGATTTTTTATTAAAATCGTGCAAGATCAAAATCTCTTCAATTCCTTTATTTATGGGCTTTTTCAAAGGAGTTTCTATAAATCGTAATCAAACACGAAATGGAAACCTTTGAAAAACTTTTTTGACTATCATTATTTTTCTTTTCTGCTCTGATTTTTCTTTTTTGGTACATATCCATTTAAATCACTTCCTTTTTACAACTTGTAAATAATTTTTAATACTATATATTAAATAAATTACTTGATATAGAGGAATAAACCAAAATAATTCAATTGTATATAATACACCTATAATTATACCACTAAAAAAAGCTTCAAATCCATACATTAAATCGCCATTACTCATTGCAGGCATAGCCCAACCTGAATCAATACCATGAAAAAAGAAATATATAGACAAAATAATCCAGAATACATAATATAATAGGCTGATTAAAAAAATTAATTTTAAAATTGATATTCTTTTATTATTTTTTATTTTCTCCATAATTCTTCCAAACACTCCTTCTTCATTACCTCATATAAAGTTTTTTTTATAAAATATATTACTTATTATCTTTACTTTCGTTTAAATACCTATTGTAAAATTCATCCATTGAAGAAATATATTTTTGATCTTGTATAACTCTAAATTTTTCATACTCTTTTTCTGCTTTCTCTACTGCTTCTTTATGAGATATACTGCCACTATTATTTAACACTTCTTTTCTTCTAAACTTTAATAAATCATCAGTTGCATCTATCCAATCCTTCATTGTCATTACATGTCTTTGTTTTGCTTCATCCTCTGCAAATACCAAAAATAAATTTGTTAAATCTTTTAAATTATTCATTTCTTCTTCGTTTAAATAATTTTTTGCAATAACTACATCATATTTATATATTAAACCCTCAGGAGAATTTTTCCAGTTAGTTAATCCCATATGTTTTTTTCCTGAATTTGCTCTTTCAAAAATAAGCTCAGCAGCAGTATGTCCACTTATAGCAAAATGCAACTTATTTTGAACTATTTTAAAGAAAGTATACGCTTCATCTGACTTAGGATTGTAATCAGTTGCTGTTGCAATAAATAAATCAGTGATTTTTTGATATGCCATTCTTTCACTTACTCTGATTGTTTTGATACGTTCTAATAATTCATCAAAATATTTTGCATCATATTTATTTCCGTTTATAAAACGTTCATCATTTAATGCAAAACCCTTTGTCATATATTCTTTTAATATTTTTGTTGCCCATATTCTAAACTCTGTTGCTTTTTTAGAATTAATTCTATAACCCACAGCGATTATGGCATCTAAACTATAAATAGTTGTGTTATACTTTTTTCCGTCATCGGCAGTTAACGAGCATTTCTCGGTAACTGATTTTTTATCTAACTCATTATCTTCAAATATATGTTTCAAGTGTAAACTTATATTATCTGTAGAACATTCAAAAACTTTTGACATTCCTTTTTGGGATAACCATAAAGTTTCATCTTTATAAATAGCATTTACAATAATATCACCTTCACTATTTTTGTATATAATTAATTTATTATCTTCCATCAATACTCTCCCTTCCTTTAGTTTTTCATAATTCATACACTTATCAATTTAAATTAAAACTTATTAAAAAAATGTTCCAAAATGTAAAAATCATTTAGTAAAAATACTCTTTATTTTCAAGAGTTTAAAAGTGTTTTTTCATAACTTCCCACTTACCAGTTAATATTTGTTTTATTTTCGTTATTCATTATTTTCACCTCTTTATTTTTTTATGAGATTTCTTAATTGAAGTTATTATATCATAAAAAAGATAGATTTAATATCTACCTTTGTATAGTTTTTTCTTTAGTATATTTATATATATTTATTTTATGTTCTATTTTTGAATTTTTTATCTTTGATGATACTTCATTTTCATAGATAACATCAAAACATTTTATTGCTTCTTCAAGTGATTTAAAATTAAAGTGTGTATTTATTGTTTCTTCTAAGGTAAAACCATTTGATAAGATCCAGTCATTGTAGTCTTTTGTTCTAGTATCTTTGTCTCTTCCTCTTATAGTTTCAAATTCACTATTTTCTGCGTTTTCAATTAATATGATTATTCCATTATCTTTTAGAATTCTTTTAAGTTCGTTTAAAGCACTTGTTCTTTCATTTATATCAGTGATTGTGCCTAGTACCCAGGAAGATAATATTAAATCTATTTTATTATCTTCAATATTTATACTTGATAAGTTAGAACATATAAACTTAGTATTATCTTTTTTACTTTTTAGTTTTGCTTTAGAAAGTTGTTTATCTGATAAGTCTATTCCAATGTACTCTTTACTGGACGTTTCTAAAATATTTAAGAATTTACCAGTTCCACATCCTGCATCTAATACTATTTTATCTTTCGAAATGCTTTTTAGATAGTTTGATACTTTGTTTTCACCATCTTCTGCGATACTGAATATTTCGTAGAAGTCATTATCATCGTAATATGCTTTTGATTCTTTTGACAGGTTCTTCATATAGTGTTTCCTCTTTATTTTCTATTGTTTCTGGATATATCATATCTACTATGTATTTAGCTATGTTTTGTATTTTTTTAAATTCTCAACTATTTTATAAATATCTTTTCCATCTTTATCTTTATATATATTACATATTCCTGGATTATTAGGATTTATTAAATTTACTGAAAGAGTTGTATTATCATTTCTTTTAATATTATTTTTTCATTATAAATTTAAACTACTTATATAAATATATCCTTTCTTTATTTTATCTTCGATAGGAATTTCTTCATTAAATATATTTTTTAAGTTATCCATTACTGATGTGTCTTTATCTTTTAGTTCATAAAAACTATCATAAGCTTTTTCAATGAATGGAAATAAATTATTAAATGGTTCATTATTTAAAACTGGGTCAGTTACCATTTCACTATATTGCCATACTTTATGTGGAAACTCTAACTCTTCTCGTTTCGTATTTGGATATAGTTCTAACCATTTTTGAAACCAAAAGAAATGTAATGTTTCATGAGCACATACTTCGATTACCTTTTCAGGAGTAAGATTGATTCCTAAATCAAATGTATGATCGGTTATGTCTCTTGGGAATACTGGTATTATACCAATGTATGCGATTACTTCATCAAAAGGAACTTCAACGTTTAGATAGTTACTTAACTCACTAAAATATTTATCATTGTATTTATTCCATAGATTTGTGTATCTTTCTATTTCAGACTCTATAGTGTTTAAAGACTCATTATATTTTTTAGTGACTAATTCTTCTATTCTTGATGTTTCATTTTCTTTGACACTTTCTAGTTCTGGAAATAATTCTATAGCGTAGTGTCTAAAATTACTTATTTCATTTTCATCAAATAGTGTCCATTTAACTATTTCAATATTGTCTTTTAGTGATAACTTTTTAAATACTATTTTCATACTTCTTACCTCTTATTTGATTATAACATAAAAGAGTAGTTTTTCCTCTACTCTTTAAGTTTCTTTTTATAAAATTTAATTATTAGAATTATTAGTATTATAAATATAATTACTACTGCATAAGTAGAATATAAATCAAATATTTTTAAGATACTTTTCCAGTTGTTTCCAACTATGTGTCCTAGTGTTATTAAAACTACATTCCATATTAGAGAACCTAGTGTTGTATAAATCATAAACTTTGTTATATTCATTTTATTTATACCTGCTGGTACTGAGATAAGACTTCTAATAAGTGGAATGAATCTACAAAAAAATATTGCTTTTTCTCCTTTAGTTTGGAAGTAATTAAAAGATGAGTCTATTTCTTTATCATTGATTCTTAAGAATTTTCCTAGTCTTGTGTGAATCAATTTCTTTAATGTATCTTTATTAAAAATAGTGCCAATTTTATAGAGGATAAGTGCTCCTAAAACTGAACCTAATATAGAAGACATTGTCATACCTAAAACATTTAAACTAGTATACGTAGTCATAAATCCACCAAATAATAATATTACTTCTGATGGGATTGGTGGAAAAATATTTTCAATTAATATTAATAAAAATACTCCTAGATATCCATAATTATTCATTATATTTATAATAAACTTTTGCATATTAATTTTATGATTAATAATTTTATAAATTCATAATTTATTACATAGTTATTTTTTCTTGATTACTTTCTAGTATTTTTCCATTTGATAAGTCTATGCATACTAAAGATGTTCTTGGTACATATGATGTTATAGATTCATTGATAGAACTCTTAACTATTCTTTCAAATCTTCCAATAACTTCTTCAGGTTTTAGGTTTATATTATCTAAATCTTCAGAAGTAAATGCTCTTTTACCTTTCATAGTGTATGAAGCAGGTATTAAATAAAGAACCCTACTTCTATCTTTGTATTTCTCGTTATATTTAACTCTAAGTTCTTTTAGATCTTTCTTTGCTTGTTCTGATTCAGATGATGCGTAAGTATCAAAAAGTCTAAATTGTTTATTTAATTCTCTTATCCATTCAGGTTCAAGACCATAGCTTGCTCCTATATTTAATGTTCTTGAATAATATAATTTATTATAGTCATCTTTAGCAAATGGAAAGAAGTTTGATTCTCCTTTTGGAGTTAGTTCTCCTCTTACTCTTTTTATATCTTCTTGTTCTTCATTATATCTTGGATTTAAACCTGTTTCATCAATAGAACTAGCATTTGCTTTTGAAGTCATATGATAAACGTAACCATTATTAAATACATTATTAACATACATATCTCTAATAGTACTCATATCTTTTTCTGGATCCAAATTATATCTTTTAGCTAAAAGAGTTATTAAATCATTAGTTTGTAATATTCCTCTAGGTCTAACTTTTGATTTGAATTCATCATATAACTTAAGATCATCACATCTAAAATATACGGCAAATTTAATTATGCTTGATAATTCTTCTTCTCCATATAAAAAAACTAAATTACTTATTATTCTTTTGATATCATCATTCACATTATCACCTACTATAATAAGTTTATCATAATTACTGTAAATATTATAGTAATTTTATTGTGATAAATTATTTCATTTGATAAAATTATTTTAGGAAGTGGTATTATGAAAAATAAAAAGTATTATATAATTGGACTAATTCTAGTAGTTATTGTTTTATTAGTAGTGTATTTTAAATTAAATAGTGTTAAAGAAAGTACTGTTGCTGAAAATGTTATTAAGTATAGTTATAATAATGGTGACTATTATGTAATTAAAGGAGACTATAAAGGACAATATGATATTAAGTATTTACATTTTAACCCTGATGAAGATATAAATACTAATTTTAGAAAAATGGGTGTATATAGTTATGATGAATATGTAGAGTATTGTAAGGAAAATAATATTTTAGTTAAATATTTAGATAAAAATAAGAATTATATAATTGTTGGATATTATAGTGAATTTTCAGCTAATATAGAAGCAAGAGTTGCCGGTATAGAAGTAGATGGTTCTAATGCTAAACTATATATGTGGGATAAGTCTTCAGGAGTTGTGGCTGATAGTGCTGGATATATTATTACTATACCAGTAGATAAAAGTATTAAATCATTAAGTGTGATTCCTGTATATTCAGAAGAAGAATATGAAAACATAAAGAAATATGGTATGGAATATGATCCAAATAATGTTACAGTTGATAAACCTATTATATATTTATATCCTACTCTAGAAACTAATATTACTGTTAAATTACTTAATGATACCTTAATAACTCATTCTTATCCTAAATATAATAATGAATGGAATGTAAGAGCTAGTAGTAATGGAGACTTAATAGATTTAAAAACTAATAGAAAATTATATGCTTTATATTATGAAAGCAAACAAAATATTAATTTTAGTACTGATGATGGATTTGTTATTGAAGGAAAAGATACAGCTAAGTTCTTAGAAGAAAAATTAGAAATACTAGGACTTAATGAAAGAGAAAGTGAAGAATTTATAATATATTGGTTACCAAAACTTGAAAATAATAAATATAATTATATTAGATTTGCAACTATGGATGAAATAAATATAAATATGCCTTTAGAAATTAATCCTAAGCCTGAAACACTTATAAGAGTTCTTATGACATATAAAAAACTAGATAACAAAATAGATATTAAAGAACAAAAATTAACTAAAATAGTTAGAAATGGTTATACAGTTGTTGAATGGGGAGGAACTGAAATTAAATAAAAAATGTAGAATTAATTTTCTACATTTTATTTTTGACTTTGGAATAAAGATAAGACTTTTTCTTTTTCTTTTTGATCATTTATAATTTCTATACTTATTTCATTATTTTCAATAGTTTGAATTCCAAATTTAATTTCTAATGGTTTAAAATTGCTCATTAAATATATATAATGTTTTCCTTCATAATCTAGAGAACTAAAACAAATATACTCTTTATTATTACTTAATGTTATTATTTCACCTGTCTCTATCATAAATCCTCCTTATTTATATAATACTTCTGATACTTTATTGAAGTATGCTCCAAGTGATTCTCTAATAGTATGAATGTATACAAACATAGCTTCAGTAAAATCATCATCACTAATATTATCACTATTTAAATCAAGTATTTCTCTATTAAATAATGTTTGATCTTTTATACCCATATCTGCGTTTATTTTTTCAATGAATGCGATTAGTTTTTTAGTTTCTTCGTTTACCATTTCTTTCTTTTTTTGAAGTGGTAATTTTTTATATGCATTTACATATTGGTTAAATGATGAGTCTTCTCTCATAATTGTGGACCTCCTAAATTTTCTATATCTTCAACAGTTATTTGTTTATCTATTAATGCATCTTTAAGATTTGCTTTTTCTGCTATTTCTGGTTTTATTTTTTTACTTACTAAAGAATCTACTGCTTTTTGAAATTCACTTTCGTGTTCAAATTTTTGTCTTGCATTTCCTACTAATTCATTTATTTTGCTTTCAGTAAGTGTTACCATCTTTTTATCTTCTCTTTCACTTAATTTAGTTGCTATTAAAGATGCTGCTCCTGATAGAAGAGCTACTTCACTACTGATATTATGTATACTCCAAGTTAGGTGTTCACCTGTTTGAACTTGTTTTTCTTCTTTATCAAGTTTTTGTTCTAAATTATAATCTTGTATTCTATATTGTACTCCGTTTGAACCTGTTATTATCGAACCTGGTTTTAATAAGTTACCATTTGCATCTACTACTTTTAAGTCTACATTTGTTCCGTTTTCTTTTATACTTATTGTACTTCCATTAAAGTCTTTATTCTCTACTTTGATGTTTTTGTTTGTTTCTAATATAACATTTTTATCTTCTAGTGATTTATCTACTTGGAACTTTACTAAATCATCAGTTGATACCCATCCTGATACTGGACCGCCTATATGAATATATGATTCTAAATCACTTATGGATACTCCTAGTCTATCTGCTGTTTCTTTTAAGTTTTCTCCTAGACTTTCTCCTTCATTATATTTAACTTGTACTATTTTGCCATCATTAAGTATTGAAATATAGTCTACATTATATTCTCCGGCTTCTCTATATTTTCCACCAAACTCAGCACTTTTGTTTGCTCCACCATATTTATAAGTGCTTGATTCGTGGTATTCAAGTCCTTCTTCCGTTTGAATTTTATCACCAGTTTTAATATCTTGTATTCTTTCTACTGCTTCATCTATTAATTCTTGCTCACTTTTTTCATGAAGTTCATCTACCATATATATAGCTTCTGTTCTATCATTTTGTACTACTTCTGTAGTAAATGTAGGTTCCATTTTAAATCCAGTTGCAAGTGTACCTGCAATAGCTATAACAATTGGTATGATAGTCATTTTCTTTTTGATTCTATCTATTACTCTATATTTTTCTTCTTTCTTAGGTTTTTGTTTTGGATCTTGTCCTTTTGTTGGTTCATCTATTTCAATTATTTCTGATGGGGTCATTCTTACATAATTTTCTAAGGCACTTTCTATTTCCGAAATGAGAACATAGTCTCCGTTTGGTAGTTCTATTCCTTCGTTTCCAAACATCATTACACCTTTATTATGTTCTTTGTTTTTAGCATATTCTTCGATTGCAATTCTTGCAGTATTTTGATTTTGAATAGAATTATCTTCGCTTATTTTTAAACCATTTGATACAGCAATTACGTCTTTAAATAGTTCTTCTATTACTTCTGGTTTATCTATCTTTTTACCTGTTTTCTTGCTTACATATACTACATTTGGTTCATCAGTTTGTAATTCTTTATTAATTGCTTCTGATACTTCATCAAAATTTACGTACTCTCCGTTTTCTAGTTCTATACCCTGTTTGTTATATCCCATCATTATAGAACTTGTTTTTTTCTCTTCACCATTTTGAGGAGTTATATGAACAGTTCTGTCATCTCTTCCTTCACCTAATGCTTCTTTTTCTTGAGGAGATAATGCTATAGTACTTAAACCATTTAAAGCAACTCTTATTTCTTCTATAGAATATCCTTGCTTTATTAATTTTTCTATATCACTTTGTTTCATTACTCACCTACTTATTTTAAAATCCATCTACTATGTGATTTTTATTATTCTTTAACATATCTTTTATTTCTTTTGGTTCTATTAATACATTATCTAGATCATTAATATTGAACCATTTAAATAGTATCCAATTTCCTTCTAAACCATTAAATTCATCATTATTTATTTCATCATTATAACTTGCTTCATAAATAGCTTCTACTTGCTGATAGGTCATTTCTTTATCAGTTACTACACATTCACTAAAACATTTAAAATCTATTATACTTATTTCTAATCCTGTTTCTTCTTTAACTTCTCTTTTAAGAGCATCTTCACTACTTTCAAGTTCATTTACTTTACCACCTGGTAGCATATAAAAGTCTCTATTTGATGACTTAAAGAGTAATATTTTAGTTTTATCTTTATTATAAATAATAGCTGATGTTCTATAGTGAAATTGATAATTGTTTTCTTTATATCTTATATCTTTCATAATACCTTATTCTTTCATTGCTTCTTCTACTAGATCATTCAATATTTTATTTCTATTATCTTCTCTACTAGTGTTTACTAATCTAAAATTATATTTTTTACATTCTTCTTTTAATAGTTCATTTCTTTCTAAAATATAATTAATGTTTCTTTTTACATCTTCTTTTGTAGTTGTTACTGGCCAATCATAAGATTTTGAGTATTTCATCATATCACTTTCAATGTTGTCTTCATTAGCATCAAGATTTGCTAAAAAATATATTTTTATATTATTCTTATTTTTTAATTTTGATATTTGTTTTGGTGTAAATATATATTCATATAGAGTATTTATTCCATAGTTTTTAGCATCTTCAAGACTTCTATTTATCATATTATCGAGTAATTCAATATATTTATCATCATTTCCATCTTCTAAGTCTTTAAATGTTGTTTCTAAAGAGTCTAATATCATATCAAAATTATATTGATTAAAATTATACTTGTTATGTAGCAAATTAGATAATGTTGTTTTACCTGCTCTTTTATTTCCACCTATTATAATAACTTTACCATTCATTTTATCACCTTATAACTATTCCATCTAGATTACATATGTATGAGTTTGGTAGTAGTTTTTTTATTTCATCTAATATTTTATCATCTTTTTCATATATTCTTCCAACTAGTATTCCCTCTATGAAGTTTGAAGGAACTCCGAAAATTATTGCACTTTCTCTATCTGTGAAGAAATCATCTTTGTGTTTCTTATCTTTTATGAATCTTTCATAGTATGATGGATTTACAAATTCTTTTAGTTTTCTATTTGAGATAGTATTTGATAAGATATCTCCTTTTAATAGTTTTTCTATGTATTTATTATTACTATCAAATATTATACCTATTTGTACTCTATCTTGAAGTAGACTTGGTAAGAATCTTGCTTCTTTAGTTTCTTCGATTGTCCACATATGACAATCATATTTTTTAGATTCTTCTATTATATTATTCATTCTTGAGTGAGGAATGACTGCTGTTTTATTTTGCTGTGTATCTTTTCCATTTTCAAATACTCCAGCATATAAAATAGTTCCACCTGAATAAAAATCAATATAATCTTTTAAGTAATAATCTTGTTTTAAATTCCATACACTTACATTACTTGGATACTTAGATGTTCTTGAATTTACAAACCAACTAGATATAAGACCATCTTTTAATATTTCTTTAAGTCCATCTATATTTTTATATGTACCATGAAGTAGCGTTCCTTTACTAAGTTTTACTTTATCACCGATGTTATATTTAGATTTTTCTATTCTATAGTTTTCTTTGGCTTTATAATAATTATTAATTTGCCTTATAACTAATGATTGTGTATTCTTACTAAATTTTTCTTTTACTATTTTTAAATAATCTTCTTTAGTCATATATACTCCTATAGTTAGTTTAACATAAAATATGAGTAAAATAAAACTATATTGTTGTTTTAATTATAGTTTTTTGATAAAACTATCTTAAGAATAGGATGTGAGTTTATGAAAAAAGGTAAAGTTAGAGTAAATAAGAAAAATAAAAGTAATATTATCATTGTATGTTTAGTAGTATTTATATTTGTATTTTCATTCTTTATTCATCCAGTGTTTATAGAAACACCTAATTCTGAAGAATTGATGTCTAAGAATATTTCTAATCATAGATTTAGAAATCAAAATTTTTCTGTTATTAAAAAGGACTATGAAGGTGAATATAATATACAACATAAGGTATTTGATAAGAATGACACATCATACAAAGAATTTAATGTTGAAAGAGTATATGACTATAGAAAGTATGAAGACTTTTGTAATAAGTTTAATATAGATGTTGTATATAAAGATACAAATAAAAATTATATAGTATATGCTTATTATAAAGAAAATGCTTCTATGATTAATGTTAGGGTTGCTGATATTGTAATAAAAAAAGATAAAGCTAAAATATATATATTAAATGATGAAGTTAGTGATTCAAATAAGAATTCTGCTTATGTATTTACTTCTCCAGTAGATAAAAATATTAAAACATTACTTTCTAATACTCGTCTTATAACAAATGAAAAATATGAAGAGATTCTAAATAGTGAAGAACCTATTAATGGTATTGATTAAAACTAAAAAAAATGTAGATTAATTTCTACATTTTTATTTTACATAACCTACTTTATCAAATGGATAGAATCTTATATCTACTCTTCCTACTATATCTTTTTTATTGAAATTACCAAGTATTCTACTATCTTTTGATATTGGCCTATTATCACCTAGAACAAAATATTCATCGTCTTTAGTTTCTACTTTAAAGTCATCTGTATCTTTAAACTCTATTTTAGTTTTTACTTCTTCTCCATTTATATAAAGTTTATTATTTTTATATTCAATTGTTTCATTTGGAAGACCTATTATTCTTTTTATGATTTTATCTTTATCTTCTTCATTTTTAACTACTACTATATCAAATCTTTCTATGTCTTTAATTCTATATACTAGTTTATTTATTATGACTAAGTCATGACTTTTTAGTGTATCTTCCATACTACTTCCACTTACTGCGGCTGGTGTTATTAAGAATGTTCTTATTAGTACTACTATTAAAACTATATATACATAGTCTTTTATAGAGTTCCATATTTTTTTCATTTATTCTCCTTTTTCTAATAAAAAATTAGGTGTGAAACCTAATTTCTTTCTTTAATTCTAAAGCTTCCTGTTAATCCTTTTAAGAAGTTAAGTTTAGCTCTTCTTACTTTTCCTTTTTTAACAACTGTAATCTTATCGATTAATGGGCTATTAACTGGGAAAATTCTATTAACTCCAACGCTTCCACTTTTCTTTCTAACTGTGAAAGTTTCAGATACGCTTCCACCTTTACGAGCAGTTACGATTCCTTCGAATGCTTGAATTCTTTCTCTTTTACCTTCTTTAATCTTAACATCAACTCTTACTGTGTCTCCAACTTGGAAAGCAGGAACATTTGGGTTGATTTGTTTCTTATTGATCTTGTCAATTAGATTCATACTATATATCCTCCTTTGTGCTTGATTTAATCATACATAAATGCAGCGGATTAAGCGATATAATAATAACACAATTTATACACATTGTCTAGGTTTTTGGCTATTTTTCGATAAATTTCTCTATAAAATCTTCTTTTTCTATTAAATTTAATTCATTATTAGTTAATAAATATATTTTATTTGGTACTTCTTCTATATACTTTCTATCGTGTGATACTGATATAATAGTACCATTAAATTCTTTTAATACTTTTCTAATTACTGGATTTGATAGTGGACTTACGTTTCTAGTGGGTTCATCTAATAAAAGGACATTACATTTATCAAGTACTAGTTTCATTAATATTAATTTAGCTTTGCTTCCACCACTTAGATTATCTATATTACCGGTCATTTCTTCAGGAGTGAACTTCATATTACCTAAATACATTCTTGATTTAGTTATTTCTTCTTTATTCTTACTACCATTTGTTATAAAGCCTAATACATTATCATAACTATTAAGTATGTCATTATAATCTTGTGGCATATAACCTACTTTTATATCGGTTCTGTCTTTTAACATATCATAGATTTTTCTTATTAATGTTGTTTTTCCTGTACCATTCTTGCCTATTATACATATATGAACATTTCCATATACTTCTAAATTTATTTTTATATTGTTGTTATTTATAATTAGATTATAATTATTAAGATTTAGTATTTTCTTATTATTTGGTATGTTTACTTCTTCAAATTTAAAATATATAGATTCTTCAGGATCGGGTTTTTCAGTTATATCAATATTCTCTAATTTCTTTTCTTGACTTTTAACATTGTGCATTTTCTTTTTAAGTAATCTTCCTCCGTGAGGGTCACTTCTAGAAATATTATTTTGTTCAAACTCTACTCTTTGTTTTTGCCATTTAAGTTTTTCTTCCTTTTTCTCGAGTTCTTTCTTTTCAAAATTATGTACTTGAGTTTGATGAAGAATTGTTCTAAGTCTTAAGTCTATGTATTCATTATATTTAATTCTAAGAAGTGTATGCTTACATTCAGTTTTCTTTTTTAGAATTTCTATGTGTAGTATCATATTAGCAGTTTTTGAAAGTAATGTTTCATCATGTGATATATAAATAATAGGTTTATCTATTTTATTAATAAAATTTTCTAACCATATTAAAGTTTCAATATCTAAATCATTAGTTGGTTCATCTAATAAAAGTACATCGTTATCATCAAGTAATAATTTTAAAATAGCTACTTTTATCTTTTCTCCACCAGATAATATATTCATTCTTTTATCTAGAATATCATCTTTAATATTTAAAATAGTTAGATTTTTATATAAATTATTTATCTTATTATAATAGTCATTATCACTTATGAATAAATAATCAAATACTTTTTGTTCTTTATAACTTTCAGTTATATGTTGTTCTAAGTATCCAATTTTATTATTATTTAGATTTATAGTACCTGTTACTTCTGCATAATTACAAATACCAATTATGCATTTTAAAAGTGTTGATTTTCCATTTCCTTCTTCGCCAATAATGGCTAGTTTATCGTTTTTGTTAAGATTAAGAGATAAGTCTTTAACTAAGTATCTATCATTTACTTTGATAGATAGATTTTTTATTTCTATCATATTATGCCTCCTTTTTTGGCATAATTAAAGTTTATGCCATACTTATATTAATTTGTTCATCTCTTTCACCTCTTCTTTAGTACATTATATCATTAATTTACCAAAATAAAAAGGAACTTATGTTCCTTAATTATTAACTATTTTATTTATTTCTCTATTTTTCTTTTCTATTTGACTTTCTACATATATTCTTTGTACTGCTGTAAATGCTCCGATAGTAGCTAAGCACGAACTACCACCATAGCTTAAGAATGGAAGTGGTACTCCTGTTAGTGGTATTATTCCAAGAACTCCACCTAGATTTACAAATATATGAAGCATGAAGTATACCCCTAGCCCATAACATATAATTGAATTAGATAAATTATATGTATTAGTTGCTACTCTAAATACAAAGTATGTAAGTAACATATAAGCTAGTATTATCGCTATACCAACTATTACTCCGAATTCTTCTACTATTATAGGGAATATAAAGTCTGTATGACTTTCTGGTAAGTATAAATATTTTTGTATTGAGTTTCCTTGTCCTACTCCTTTAAGTCCTCCGTTATCAATAGCTATAAAGCCATTACATACTTGGTAACCAGTTTGTTCTTCATATCTATCGCATGGATTTGTATAAATGAATCTACTTAGTCTTGAACTTGATTCTAACTTTTCTTGTGGTATTACTTTATATCCAAACTTTAGCACTAATACTGCTCCTACTAGTCCAAATACTGCAAGTCCTTTGGTAATATTAATTGTTTTTCTTATTTTTATATCTTTTTCATCTTTAGAATTCAGTATATCTTTTCTTATAGGAGTACATACAAATGTTAAAGCAAATAATGCTGCCATTATTGCTGCACTACCATAGTCTCCACCCGCAAATACGACACCTACTGATGCTAAACATACTATTATAGGGCCTAGCATTCTCCAAGTTGCTCTTTCACAATTGCTCCATTTACCAAGAGCATTTCCAATATAAAGAGTTACAAATACCTTTAAGAATTCTGCTGGTTGTATTTGCATAATCTTTAAATCTATACTTAATGCACTAATATCACCTGTAATTTGATTACTTAATACTTTATACCCAGTTAATGCTAAACATATAACAATAAATATTAAAGACAATTTCTCATACCTTTTTGTATCTATTCTTATAATACCTAGTGCTAAAAAAAATGAACCAAATATAAATAAAAGTTGTCTACCGAAAAAGAAATATGGTGAATCTTTACCATAAGTTTGAGTTGCTGATATAGAAGATGCATCTAATATAAAAAATGCTCCTGCTATAGCAAACAATAATGTTAACGCAAGAATTGGTTTATTCAAGTGTCTTAATACTTTTACTTTCTTTTTCTTTTTCATATTCTATCAAGTATATTATACAAAAAATAATATCAAATGTAAATTATATGATATTTTAGTAGTGTCAATATATTAAGCTTTCCATAGAATAATATAGATAAGTTAGGAGGTAATATATGTATTATTATGGATATAATGGTGGATATGCAGGCGGTAATACTATGAATTATGGTGCTTATCCAGGTTATTATAATAACGGATATGGTTATGGCTATGGAGCAGCAATTATACTAGTATTATTTATATTATTAGTTATTATCTTTGGTGTAGGTTTTGTTAATAATGGTTATTCAAATAATTGTAATAGCTGTAATAATTAAAAAAGGAAGTTTTATGCTTCCTTTTACTCTATAGTAAGTTTGTATTTTTTAGATAGAACTTCTAAGTTTTTAGTAGTTTTATCTATTAATACATTCTTATTTTTTGATTTTATTGTTTTTAACAAATCAAGATCTTCTTTTTCTTTTAGTTTATAACTATCTAGTGATTTAGTATAAACTATTACTTTATTATTTTCTTTATATGCGAATATTATATTATCAAATTTTATTATTTCTAATGCTAGTTTATTTATCAATATATAGTTTTCTGTTATAAGAATATCTTTATATTTTTTTGATTTAGTTAATTCTTTATTAAGTTTAGCTATTTCTGATTTACTAAGTGTTCTTAATAATTTATAGTTCTTACTATTATTTTTTATAAATATTATTGATATTGTTATACCAGTTAAAACTAATAATAAAGATATCCCTACTACTATATGGCTTTTCTTAGTAAGAGAGTCATCAGTAGTTTTTTGATCTAGATACATATATCCATATTTTTCTATATATCCTTCTTTAGTAATTGTTTCATCTTTCTTTAGTTTGTTATACGTTGTTACAAATTCTTCTATAGTTTCATCATCTATTTTTTGAGATCTACCATATAAATTATATTTTTTGTCCTTAGCTAAATCTTTTCTTATCTTTTTAACTTCATTTACTGATATTTTAGCTACGTAGAATGTATCATTATTTATAACTAAATAATAGTTATCTTTAAGTAATAGAATATTCTTTATTCTTGTTATTCTTGCTTTTTCATTTTCTTTTGTTTCATCAAATGTTATACAGTTTAATTCTATTTCATTATCTAAAACTTTTTTTGAATATATTTGAAACGAGATACAAATTATTAGAGTTAATACTATAAATATAGATGAAATTGGTAAGAGTTTTAAATTTTTATTGAATAGTTTTTCAAACATATTATCACTTCCTAAAAATATTATAATATATTTTTGGGTTAAAAAAAAGAAGAATTACTTCTTCTTATATAGTACATGTTTATATGAAATGTTATTATCTTCGCTTTCTTTTAGTATAGTATTTTCCCATTCTTCTTTATTAAATTCTGGGAAGTATGCATCTGCATCTTTACATTCAGCATCTATTTCAGTTAGATACATTTTATCTACTATATCTATAAATTCTTTATATATAGATGCTCCACCTATTATGAATATTTCTTCGTTTCTTCCTTTTAATCCATTTAATAGTTCTTTTAATGATTTATAGTGTTCTATTTCAGGGCCAAAGTCATCACTACTTGATAAGACTATATGATGGCGATTAGGTAGTAGTTTTGGAAGAGATTCAAGTGTTTTTCTTCCCATTATTATTGAATGTCCTGTTGTTGTTTCTTTAAAAAATTTTAAGTCTCCAGGTAAATGCCATATTAAATCATTATTTTTACCTAATTCTCTATTTTTACCTATTGCAGCTATTATTGTATAACTCATGTGTCACCTACTGTGCGATTGGAAAAGATATTTTTCCGTGATGCTTATAATCTATAACTTTTATATCTTTTAAGTCAGTACTATTATCAAAATCATAGAAATCTTTTATTTCTGGATTTAACCATAATTTTGGTGCTGGTAAATCTTCTAATTCTTTGCCTCTTCTTATTTGTTCTTTTATTCCATCAATTTGATTTACATAGATGTGAGGGTCTTTAATACTCCAGTATAGTTTACCTGGTTTTAGTCCAGTTACATGGGCTAGCATATAAAGTAGTACTGAGTACTGTGTTACATTAAATGGAAGACCTAGAGGTACATCGCAACTTCTTTGATGAATGTATGCGTTTAAGTGTCCATCTGTTACGTCCCACTCTGAAGACCATACGCATGATGGTAAAACTGCTGTATCTAAGTGTTTATTTTGCCATAAGTTTATTATCATTCTTCTATCAGTTGGATTAGTCTTAATAGTATGAATTAATTTATTCATTTGATCATATTCTTTTACTATCCATCCATATGCTGTTCCGATAGTATGTGACCATTCTTTACCAAATTCTTTTACTATTTCTTTTTTAACAAGTTTACCATTTTTATCTGGTACCATTTGTGTTGCTTTCCATAATCCATCTTCGTCAACTTCCCATTCATCCCAAATATGAACATTTCTTTCTTGAAGCCATCTTACATCGTTACTTTGTACTTGATAAATCCATAGCATTTCTAAAATAGCTTGTCTATAAAATAGTTGTTTAGTTGTAAGAAATGGAAATTCTTTTTCAAGATCAAATTCAAAACTATATGCTGGTATTTTAATAGTATTTATTCCAGTTCTATTCTCTACTTCTTTTCCTTCCTTTAATATTTTTTTACATAGTTTAAGATATTCTTTATCCCAACGTCCCATAATTACCTCACTTCCTTATATTAAAATCTTGTCATTCTTTTTATTTTGTTTGGCTCTTCTTCTAGTTTACTATTAAGAGTGGCAATGATTTCCTCACTTATTTCATCAATTGATTTAATGTCTTCGATACTTTTGAATTCATTTGTTTTTAGACAATCTATGTGTGTCCATCCATAACGATCACTTATATCTAAATATGTTTGTTCTGCTTTTCTTAAATGTTCTTCACTATTTTCATTTCCATCTCCAGATGTTCTTCCTTTTCTGAGTTCTTTAGCTGCTTCAAATGGCATGTATAAGAATACTACAATGTCTGGTCTTGGAAGTTCACATAAATCAAATTCTAATTTTTCAATAAATCTTAATATTTGGTTTTCTTCTTTTTTAGTTTTTGCTTTTCCAGCTTGATGTCCCATATTAGATGTAGTGTATCTATCAAGTATTATAATATCATTTTGATAAATTTCTTCTTCAATAAATTTTAAAAAATTATAACGTCTATCTGCGGCATAGTAAAGACTACTAACAAGTGGGTCTACTGCGACAGATGTTTCTGGAAAAACAGATTCACCTAACTCTCTTTTACCTAAGTAAGAAGCACCTACTATTTTACCAGTTGGAGTATTATATTGAGGAAAAGAATATTTTTTAACTTTTAAACCTTTAGATAAATAATACTCTTCTATCTTTTTACTTTGTGTTTCTTTTCCTGAACCATCTGTTCCTTCTATTACTACTATTTTTGCTCTTTTCATTTTTCCTCCATTAAAAAATAACATAGTAATATTCTATGTTAAAAATGTATTAATTTATCATTAACACTAATATTACCTCTATATTTAATATAGCACATTAAATATATTTTTTGTATATAAAGAAGTAATAAGTGTAAATGTTTTTTATTGTTTTAATTGTTTTAGGTAACTTGGAGTGTCTACTGACATAGTATATACTACGCTTTCTATATAATTTTTGAAAGCAACAGCTATTTCACCTATCATATTTGCTTTATCCAGTGGAACACCTTTAAATAAATCTTTGGTTTTATCATCTATTATATCGTTATTAGCGTTTATAAAATCATCTAGTGCATACCTTGCGTCGTAGCCTTCTTTTCCTTTTCTTATTTTTATTATCATTTTGAAACAGTCAATAGTTGTTGGATTTAAATTATCTCTTACAAAAGAATTAAACATACTAATAAAATTATCATTTAATTCAAATTTTCCAAATATCATACTTAAATCATAAAAAAATATTCTTAAATATTTATCTCTCATAATATACCTCTTGGTTTTTTATTATATATTTTTTATTTTAAGATTTCAAGAATTATTAAAATATGATAAAATATTCTTGGATGTGATTATATGGCAGAACAAAAAACTATTGTATTTAAAGTAAGTGATAATATCAAAGAAAAAATGATTGATTATTATGAATTATTACAAAGAGATAAGAAACCACCATACTCTATTTTTCAAGCTGAAGAAGGTGGAACTATTATAACTTTATATGAAAGTGGTAAAGTTATGTTCCAAGGAATAAGTGCTGATATTGATGCTAATATGTGGAAAGATTTAGAAAGACATTTTAATGATAGAGATATTGATAGTGAAACGAAAACTAAGGATGATAAAGAGAATGATAAAACATACTACTATTATGATGCGATTGGTAGTGATGAAGTTGGCACTGGTGACTATTTTGGTCCTATTATTGTAACTGCTACACTAGTTGATAAATCTACTAGAAAATTACTTGAAGATTTGAAAATAATGGATTCTAAGAAGATGACTGATGAAAAGATACGTAGATGTGCCCCTATTCTTATGGATAAAATACCTTATGTTACGTTCACATTATCAAATGTTAAGTATAATGAACTATCTAATAAAGGTTTTAAT
This sequence comes from uncultured bacterium, assembly GCA_945935525.1. GTDB lineage: Bacteria > Bacillota_I > Bacilli_A > RF39 > UBA660 > CAG-1000. The sequence continues at coordinate 21,110 of CAMERI010000002.1, forward strand.
ATGAATAAGATCAAAGCGATACTACATAATAGAGTTTTATATGAACTATCTAATAAGGGAATACCTTATCATAAAATCATAGTTGATCAATTTACTACTCCTAAAAGTTATTTTAGTTATTTAAAACAAGAAAATATTACTGATAAAGTTACTAAGATAACATTTTTAACTAAAGGTGAAAGTAAACATTTAAGTGTAGCTGCTGCAAGTGTAATAAGTAGATATTTATTCTTAGTAGAAATGGATAAGTTATCAGAAAAATATGGAGTTACAATATTAAAAGGTGCTAGTGATAAAGTAGATGAACTTGGTAAAAAGATTGTTTCTAAGTATGGTAAACTTGAGCTTGAAAAGATAGCTAAACTTAATTTTAAAAACACAGAAAAGATTCTAGATAATTAGAATCTTTTCATTTTCTATGAGTTTAATTTTATAAATACCTGTTTTAGGACAAGTATATTCAAATTTTACTTTTAACTCTTCTTTTGTTTCTTCTTTTTTATCATCTTTAACTTCATCTTTTAGTATTTTATATTCTTTAGATGTAGCGTCATTTAATATATTAGTATTTTCTAAGTATGTGTATTTTAGTGGGTCTACTTTTTCATTATTAATTTTCACTTCGTAATGGCAGTGAGTACCTTTTGAGTATCCTGTGTTTCCCATTACACCTAGTATGTCACCTTTATGCACTTTATCACCTTTTTTGACTCTTATAGTGTTATATTTTAAGTGAGCAACTACTGTTTCAATATTATTACCATGATCTATTATTACATAGTTACCATAAGTTTTACTTGTTTTATCCGTTTTATTATAGTTCTTTAATACTTTTATTACCGTTCCGTCTGCTGGAGCAAGGATATTATGATTAGGTCCTCCATATTTAGAGTTCCATGCCATATCTAACCCTTTATGACTACTTGAATACCCTCTTGTGAAACTTACATATTTACATGGAAAATATAGTTTTATCATAAGTCTTTTCTTTCTATTTCTTTTACTTCATTTATTTTATTAAATGATTTAAATAGTTTATCTTCGAATGCTTTATATAGAGAGTCTGCTCCAATGAAACTAAATAAGCCTACCCAAAGAGATTCTACTAATGTATAATTTGTAAAAGATAAAGTAAAAAGCATACCAAAACTCATAGATACTAAGAATGATATATATACCAGGCAATCACTACATTTTATTAATGATATTGTTTTTATTTTTTGAATGAATGATGTACTTATAATACTTGATGATACTGCTATTAAAAGTAGTGCTTTTATTAATTCTATATTCATATTATCACCTATAGTATTTTATTACTTATAGAGATTTATGAATATTATTAGAGTCTAAAATAAGCTACTTTGTACAGTAACTTATTATATATTTATCTTCGTATATGAAGTAATTTAGTTTATAATCATTTTTATTTTTTAATATTTTATTATCTTTAACAAAAGAAATATCTTTTAGATTTAGATTTAGTCCTGTACCTATACATTTTAAATAAGACTCTTTTAGGGTCCATATAATAGTGAAATATAAATCTTTATTATTTATATTAACGAAGTCATATTCACTCTTAGAAAGTATTCTTTTAGCCATTATATCATCATATTTTCTTATTCTTTCTATATCTATACCACATTCTTTATTATCTATAATTAATACTGATAGACCTATAGTATTACTTTTATTAAACTTAATATTAGTATTTTCATAGTATGGTTTACCATAGTCATTCTTTAATAATTTTTCTTTTGAAAGAGACTTTATTTTTTCATTTATCTCTTGTTCTGTTCCGATTACTATCATACTTATCCTTTATATAATTATAGGAGCTATATTATGTTTTATATGATATCTATAGAAGAAATTTACTCCTAGATTAAATAATGATCTTGCTGGATGACGTAAGAAACTTTTAGTAAATACTATTCTTTTAAATATATTTTTTATTGAATATACTTCGTTATATAACCACCAATACATTTCATCTATTTCTTTAGCTGTTAAGTGGCCACTATTTTTTACTGCTGGGCCTGATGGACTATATTCATATATATTCTTATTTACTAAGTCTTTACTATCTTTTACTTCATCATAGTAAGGAGTCCCTGGTACTGGTGTTATTATATAAAATTTAGGTGCTGTTATTTTATTATCTATAACAAACTTTGCTGTTTCTTTTATACTTTCTACTGTATCTTCTTCTAGACCTATCATCATTTCTGTAGCAACATCTATTCCTGCATTTATTATTGTTTGTACCATTCTTCCATATTCTTTAGGATTTTCCCATGATTTATTTATTTTCTTAAGATTAGATGGTGTGATTGACTCTAAACCAAAACTTAAACATATGCATCCACTATCAGCTACGCATTTTAATAATTCTGGATCTTCTGATAGTTTTATTGAACATTGACTATACCAAGTCATATTAAGTTTTTTAATTTCATTACATAAGTCCATAGTATATTTTCTATCTGAAAGAATATTATCATCGATAAGTAAGAATTTTTTAAATCCTAGTTCTTTTACATATTTTATATCTCTTATTACTTCATCTATTTCTCTTCTTAAGTATTTTCCTTTATAAAGACAAGCTATTGAACAAAATGAACAACTATTTGGACATCCTCTACCTGCTTGAACTGGTAAGAAGTCCCCTATTTTCTTTGATGTAACTAAGTCATATCTTGGAAGTGGCGTTGAAAGTGTTGTTATCTTTTTCATGTAGAATGGTTTTAACTTATTATTTAAGTAATCATTTAACATATCTTGCCAGTATCCTTCAGCGTCCCCTATCATGATACAATCGCAATATTGTTTTACTTCTTCTGATACAAGACTTGCCATGTATCCACCCATTACGACAGTCTTTCCTCTTTTTTTGAATTCTTTTGCAATTTCTATACCACGTATTATTGAGTGACCCATACTACCTATTCCTATTAAATCTATATCAGTATCCCATGGTATATCTTCTATAGTTTCAATACATATTTGTACGTCCCAATCTGGTCCACATTCAGCAGCTAGAAGCGGCATAGTTAAACCTATAAAATATAGTTTATCTTTTTTTACTAATAAATGATTATTGTCATAAATAGTTGGTTGTATTAATAATATTCTTTTTTGTCTTTTATTGCTTTTTTTCATATTTTCCTACACTCCTATATTCCCACATCATTTTTATATAATGCCATAACATTTTCATAGCACCTTTAAAACATTTTAATGCTACTTTCAAACCACATTTTTTTCTCATATATTCAAGTGAAGAGAAACTAGCTGTTGTTCTAAAATATCCTTTTATTATTTCAAAATAATATTCAGTTGGAGTTAGTTTGGTTGGCATAATTGCTAAATGCGTTAGATCCCATTTTTCATACTCTTCTCTTTTTAATAATAATTGTTCTTTATAGTTATCATATATAGGTGTTCCTGGAAGTGGTACTAGTGGTTGTAAATTAACATATCTAATATGCATACTTTTTATCCATTTAGCAAAGTTTTTAAAGTCTTTCTTATCCCAATCTGGGCCTACGATTGCTCCAGCATATAAATCAACATTATATTTATATAATACTTCTGATGCTTTTTCACTTGTTTCTACATCAGTCTTTTTATTAAAGTCATTTAAATCACTTTGTTTGAAACTTTCTATTCCTACGAAGACTGCATCTAATCCATGTTTACTTAGTAATTCTATCATATCAGGATTTTTAACTATAAAGTCTGCTCTTCCAAATATAATAAATGTTTTCTTAATATTGTTCTTATCTAATAATTCACAAAATGTTTTTATTCTCTCACGATTAACTAGAAAATTATCATCTACTATAAATACATTTGGTTCTTCTATATTTTTAAGTTCTTCTATTACTGGAGATAATTCTCTTTCATAATAAGAATGATTAGTAATTTGTACGCAGAAACAAAATTTACAATTGAATGGACAACCGAATGATGTTTTTAATAAAGCACATGGTACATGATAAGCATAGTCATAATGTTTTCTATATTTATCTGTTATATGTCTGTCTGGCATAGGTAGTTTATATGTTTTATCTATACTTTTATGTTCAAATTTTGGCTTCTTATTTTTTTCGATTGCTTTAATTAGAATTTCTACGTTTTTCATACCATTGATTCCTAAAACATAATCTATATTTTTATGTTTAAAATCTTCTGGTAATACTTCACTATGAACTCCACCTACTGCAGTTATAATATTCTTATTTACATTTTTTACTATATCAGAATATTCTTTAATAACATTTACATGTGTTATATATGAAGTAAACATTACTATTTTAGGTTTATATTCTCTTACTAATTCATCTAGACTTTTCTTTTCTAAAATCATATCTACTACGTTAACTTTATGACCCAACTCCTTTATTAAAGTAGAAACATATTCTAATTCTATTGGTTCACAAGTCATTAAGTCAGTAAGTCCTAAAGAGTTCTTATGTGCTTTTGGTCTAACTAACATTATTTTCATATTTAATCCTCCTTAAATACATTAAAGTCATAATCCACTACTTTGTATTGTAACTTATCATTATATTTTCTAATTAATGCATTTATAAACTTATTACTATGAGATAGCAAATAATAATTATAATACATTTTTGCCCCGAATTTTAGTTTAGCATCATAAGCAGTTTGACCAAATTGTACATATTTAAACTTATTATCAATCGCATACTTTGTAATTTCTGAAAGCATATTATAATATATATCATAATCATGCGCTATTTCATAATTATAACCGCAGAATTCAAATATTAACATATCATTATTTCTATCTTCTATTAGTTGAATAAATGCTTCAATTTTATCATTTATCTTTAATAGTATTGTTTTAGCTATATCGTTTCTAAAGAAATCTACAGTTAACTTTTCTAAAGAGTATTCTGAGTGATTAAATACTTGTTCATATAAATTATACATTTCTAAAGTAAAGTCTTTATTATCATGTAATAATTCATATGTAATAGCTTCTCCCTTTTTTAAAGCTTGATTTATTCTTCTTCTATAACTTGCTCTCATACTATTTAAGTATTCATCAAAAGTATTCCATTTGTTTTCTAATATACATATTGGCAAATAATGACCTTTACTAAAATTATCTAATTCTTCAGTATCAACATTTATAATAATTTTAATACCTTTCATTGAGTTTAATACTTTAGTAAGTTCTGTTTTATCTTCATTCCATACTATACTTGGATGTGAAACTGATAATGGTAAATATATAAATTTCATTGGAAGATTTATTTTGTATTTATTAGTAAATATAAATAGATTAAATCTTCTTTCGAACATCATAAATCCAGTGTACAATTTATTATTCTTATAGAATAAATGATATGATTGATTACAATAGTTTACTTTTTCCATAAACATCATGAATTTCTTAGACATATATATATTATTTTTACATAGTTTATCCCATTCTTTTGGTAAATCTTTTGCATTTTCTATTCTTTTATACATTCTTTTTACCTTCTATTTCATATAAATGGAATTCTTTATTTATAGCTATAGCTAGTTTTTTGCATAACTTAGTAGAAGGTATATTATCTTCTAAAATGAATGATGATACTCCATATGGATATTTATCTTGTCTCATTAGAATTGATTTATAAATTAATGCGATAGCTAAACCTGATAATTGATGTTCAGGAAGTACACCTATAACATTGTATATTACATTATGAGTTTTTTTAAATAAAAACTTTAAAAAGAAAGTAACATAGTTTATTCTAGGTTTATTAAATAATTCTGCATAGTCTGGATGAGTGTATACAAAGCCTACTTCTTTTCCGTCTTTCATAGCAAATATAATATCTTTATTTCTAAATATAAATTTCATTTGTTTCATTAGTTCATACATTTCATATGGTTTCTTTTTAGAATAATATGGTGTTCCTTTTAGTGACTTGTCACATAAGTCACCAAAGATAAGCATATCTCTTTTAAAATGTTTTTTATCAAAATATCTATATTCATACACACTATTAACTTTATCTAACATATTATTATCAAATAAAGATAAACTATTAGTTGCTTTATACTTATAGGAATATGCTTTCTTAATTATTGGAAATACTTGATCCATTTCTTTAGTATAATATTTTGGATTATAGTTTGAATTAAATTCAAAGTTTCTATTATATTTATCAGTTAATATACCAAGTCCATAACTTACTTGCCCATTTACGCCTACAATAGTTTTTTCTTTTTTATATTCTTTCATTAATTTATTAGAATAATTAATTAGTTCTTTTAGATACTTTTTAGAATGTGGTAAAAATTCTATAAATGATAGTTTTATTTCTTTAGAATCATCTATTATAAACATACATTCTAGTTTAATCATGTTTTCATCTTTTATTAATATTGGAATTACTTTACATCTTTTAGAATAACTATCTTTTTGATATAAGAAGTTCTTTACAAATATAATATTCATATCACTATAATTCTTATCATTTTTATATATTTTATAGATAAAATCTATATATTCTTGTTTTTGCTTTTTTGTGTTTACTTCTATTATTTCCATATTGACCTACTTTATCTTTTTAGTTGTTATTTCAAAATCACTAATATTTTTATATTTTGGTAATTTCTTATTTACTTCATCTATATATTTTTGCATTTCTTCAGGAGTTAGTTCTGTATTTACGATTGCAATTAATTTATTATTTTTCATTATTACATTACAGTCATGTATCATTTTATTTTTTAATATTTTTTTAATTATTTCTTCTGGTGATATATTTTTTCCATTATCGCCTATTAATATATTTTTCTTTCTTCCAATTATATATAAATAATTATCTTTTATGTATCCAATATCTCCCGTGTTATAGTAATCATTTTCAAAACATTTCTTACTATTTTCATTTATATATCCAGCGAATACATTTTTTCCTTTTATTAATACTTCTCCTACTCCAGACTCATCTTGATTTATAATTTTGACTTTATTAATATCAAGTATTTCTCCGACTGAATCATATAAATTATGGTTTTGATAGCTTATTGCAACAGGTCCTGATGTCTCAGTCATACCATACACATTATATATAGGTAATCCTATATCATTAAAGAATTTGCTTGTTTCATATGGTAAAAGACTACCTGCGGAACAACCAAATACATAGTTTCCACCAAAGTAATTATGTATTTCTTTAAATAATTTTTTTCTGATATCAACTTTTAATTTTAATAATATATTTGAAATAGCTATAGCAGTCTTTACTTTTTTACCTGACTTACTTAATACTGTGTCTTTTACTTTATTATACATTAGTGGTACACCCATAAATAGATATGGTTTTGTTATACTTAGAACATTATTTAGTCTTTTGTAGTCCCACTCTAAAATATTATTTATTCCTGCATATAGTCCATGAAATAAACTTGTTATAGCGTATATATGATATAAAGGAATTATTAATAAACATGATTGTCCATTTACTACTTTCCATTTACGATTTAATTCAGGAATAACACTAAAATAGTTTTCACAAGATAGTTTTATACATTTAGGTTCACCAGTTGTCCCTGATGTGTGAAGTATTAAGTTACCACTAAATTTTAAATTAATCTTAAAGTCATTTTTATTTTTCATTTCTTCATTTATTTTATTAAAATTAATTACTTTATAATCTTTAAATGATAAGTTTATTTCTTCATCAAGAATTATTGCTTCTGGATTATACTTTTTAAATATATTTAATATATCTTCTTCATTTAGTTCTTTATCAATTAATATTATATCTCCGATGTTACATAAAACACTTAACATAGAAACTAAATACTCTAATTTGTTATTTCCAATTATAGCAAATTTCTTTACTTTTAATGATTTCAAATATGAAGATAAAGATAATATATATGAATATAATTCTTCGTAATCAATACTTAAATACTCTTCTTTTTCTCTATATGTTACTGATACTGAATCAGGATATTTCTTTTTTGAATTTATTATTGCTTTTAATAGTTTGTTTTCTTTCATATAGCTTCACCTTTTTTCATTATAACAAAAAAACTAAGACTTTACTATTCCTTGATAATTCTATATTATTATTAAGTTATATTTCTATTATTTTTAACATTTTACTCAAATATTTCTTATCGTTAAATTCAGTAATTGCAAAACACTTTTTTTCCTAAGTCCTTAAATGATTCACCACATGCATATAATTTATTCTTGTCTAGTATTATAAATCTATCATGAAATGATGTATTACATATAAAAGTGATGTTATTATACTGTCTTTCATATTTATCTCTTAATATCTTATCTATATTTTTAGACACAATTATGATTTTCCTATTTATTTTTTTCAATATATCTAGCAATTCTTTTCCAATATAATTATCTATTATTATAATTTCTTCATTTGCTCTATTTAATATATCTAACAGTAATGAATAGGCATCATAAAGTTCTCCTTCAAAAAATATTTTATTAATTTCTTCATTATATTTAAATTTATCAAATACATTTTCTAACTCTATTATTCTCTTTTCGTGATTTAATATTATTTCATTGTTTGACATACTACTTACAAAGTATTTTCTCATTTTAATGAAACCTCTCATTATTTTAACACTTGTTTTTATTGCAACCTCAGTATGAAGAATAGATGACAACATCGCTACTCCTTGTTCTGTAAAAACATAAGGATTAGTTCTTGACTTATTGTTTGTGGTTCCAGATTGGAACCACAAATTTTCTTTTTCTATATTTGTTAGTTGAAAGTAAAAGTCTTCAGGAAATTTATTTATATTTCTTTTCACAGCCTTATTTATATCCTTTGTTCCATTAGTGCATTGATATAATTTAGCTAAATCTGAATCAAGCATTACTTGTACTCCCCTTACTTCATAAATCATATCTTCTATATTTTTATTTTCTTTTATTATTTCATTCATGTAATTCTCCTTTTTAAATAAAAAAGAGAAACTTACTTTTTATAAGTTTCTCCGCATCATGTATATTTTATTTTGCCTCTAAAATATACTCTATCGTCCTAATTGTTTTTTAAATATCAGGCAAACTATTTATTATTGATAGCAACTTGTGACCCATAAACCAAAGGAAACCGATTTGGAGCGGCCTTTCGCTCCAGGAGACTAAAATGGCTTAATTTTTTATTTTTAATTTTCTAAATAAATATATAAATATATTATTTTTTTCATTTAACTTATTTTCTTTTTTCAATTCACATATTTTTTTATTCATTGAAAAATTAATCCTACATTTATACCAGTTTCTTTTGAAACTTGAGTTTGACTTTTAAAATTTTCTAAAACAGGTTTTATTATTTCATATTTTTCTTTTTCAGTTCGTATTACTTGTTTTTGACCTTTTGTAGCCATAGAATCATCTCCTTATAAATATTATAGCAAAAATAAAAGCATACACTTTTTTTCGTGTACACTTTTGTCTTACAACTTCACATAAGCTACTTTCTTTGAACAACATAAGTTAAATAAAAAAATAACGCTGACAAGACGCTATTTCTAGTTTGAATCAACTTTGATTTTAGTCGAATCAAAGTCGCTTGCTTTTTGAAGTTTTCTTTCTTCATACGATCGTATACTTAATAATAACAAGACCAAATTACTTCTGGCATTCATTCGTGCACCTTCATATAACAAAATATGATAAGAAATTTTAATAAATAAACACAGTGTAGATTTATTAAGATTAATTGCAATATCTTTATTAAGTGATTTTATTATAGCATCCATTTTTTATATTACAATAGGTTTTCTTGAATTTAATTTTTCTTAATAATTTCTTAATATTTTATAAGATATTTGTTCTAATTAACATATAAATTTCACACCATATTCAAAATAATTTTATATAATTTATATGAGGTGAAATATTAATATTATAATAATAGATAAAGATGAAATATTAATGAAAGAAATATATAATTGTTCTTTAAATAAAAATTTTAATTTAATTTATTGTAACGATATAACTAATATAAAAAAATTAATTAGCAACAAAAATCCAGAAACAATTATTTTTGATCTAGACAATTTAAGTAATAATAAAATTAAATCTTTTAAATATGTAAGATCTTTAACCAACAAACCTATCATTGTTATATCTTCTAATAATAATACAGATGATATAGTTTTATTCTTTTCTTTAGGAGCAGATGATTATGTAGTAAAACCACTAAGTGTAAAAGAATTAATTATGAGAATTCAGGCAATATATAACAGAAATAAATAAAACTTTATCATTTTACACTTGATAAAGTTTTATATTTTTTAATACTTACTATTTAATTTCAATATGTTTAATGTTTTTATTTTCAATAGTTTCTTCTTTTTTAGGAATTTCAATTTTTAAAAGACCATTTTTAAATTCAGCTTGAATATCTTCTTCAATCACATCTTCTCCTACATAGAATTTACGAGAGCAAGCTCCATAAAATCTTTCTTGGCGAACAATTTTACCATCTGTTTCATCTTTATTTTCCTTTTCAGATTTTGCTGATATTTCTAGATATCCATTATTTAATGTTAAATTGATATTCTCTTTTTCAAATCCAGGTAAATCAATATCTACGATATATTTATCATCCTTTTCTCTAATATCAGTTCTCATTAAATCTCTTGTTCTTCCTTTAAAAAATTCATCTTCAAAAAAATCATCAAAGAAACCAAATCCATTTCTTCTTGGTACTAACATCATATACATCATCTTCCTTTCTTTTTTATATATTTTTTAATGCCTTTTATTATTATTAACTTAAATTATATACTATATTACTATAATTTATTTTGACATTATTTCTGTCATTAAATTACTTATTTCTGTTGGATTTTCAATAGATAATCCTTCTATTAATCTTGCTTGGGCATAAAGAACTTTAGCATACTTTTTCAAAGTTTTTTTGTCTTCTTTATAAAGTTCATTTAATTTTTTAGCAATTTTATGTTTTTCATTAATCTCTAACACTTTTTCTGCACTAATTTTATTATCTATTGGCATAGAATTTAAAGCTTTTTCCATTTCTACACTTATTTCACCAGCACTAGATAAACATACTGGATGGTTAGATAGTTTATTAGTGAATCTAATATCCTTAATTTCAGGAATTGCCTCTTTCATTATATTAAACATATCTTTTGATTTTTCATTTTTCTTTTTTAGTTTTTCTATTTCTTCTTCAGAATCTAATTCTAATGAATCAGTACAAACATTTTTAAATTCTTTATCTGCATATTTGTTTAACATTTTAATAGCGAATTCATCAACATAGTCTGTACAATATAGAACTTCATAACCTTTGTTTTTAACTGCTTCTACTTGTGGAATTAAGTCAACTTTATCAACTGTTTCACCACATGCGTAATAAATGTTTTTTTGTTCTTTTTCCATTCTTTCAGTATATTCTTTTAATGTTACAAATTGTTTATCTTTTGATGAATGAAACATTAATAAATCTTTTAATTTGTCTTTATTCATTCCATAATCATTATATACACCATATTTAAGTTGCATACCAAATGCATTATAGAATTTTATATAATCTTCCCTAGCATTTTTTTGCATATCTTCTAATTCTTTTAAAACCTTAGTTTCAATATTTTTAGAAATAGTTGCTAATATTCTATTTTGTTGAATAGTTTCTCTTGATATGTTTAATGGTAAATCAGATGAATCAACAACACCTTTAATAAAACTTAAATAATCTGGAACTAAATCAGGACACTTTTCCATTATTAGAACGCCGTTAGAATAAAGTTGTAAACCTTTTTCATATTCTTTAGTGTAATAATCATATGGCATATGTGAAGGAATGTATATTAATGATCTAAATTCAAGAGTTCCTTCTGCTTTTGTATGAATATGTCTTATAGGTTTCTCATAATCAAAGAATTTATCAGAATAGAATGTATCATATTCTTCATCCTTTATGTCTTTTTGATTTCTTTTCCAAATTGGAATTAAATCATTTATTACTTCATCATGAGTTACTGTTTCGTATTCATCTTTATCATCTGGGTTTACTTTTTCTTTTAAATGCTGATGAGTTACTTCCATTTTTATTGGATAAGTTATATAATTACTATATTTTTTTATCAAACCTTGAATTTCATAATCCTCTAAGAATTTACTATATTTTTCATCATCTGTATCTTCTTTTATTGTTAAAATTACATCTGTTCCATAGTTTTCTCTTTCATCTTTTTCAATGCTATATCCTTTAACACCTTCGCTCATCCATGAATAAGCTTCGTCGCTTCCATACTTCTTAGATACAACTTTAACTTTTGATGAAACCATAAATGCTGAATAAAATCCAACACCAAATTGTCCAATGATATCAATATCTTTTTTCTTTTTATTATTTTCTTTAAAATCTAAAGAACCACTTTTAGCTATCGTACCTAAATTGTTCTCTAATTCCTCTTTAGACATTCCGATTCCATTATCTGAAATTGTTAAAGTCCTCTTATCTTTATCTACATCGATGCGAATATTAAAACTACTTGTATCAATTTTTATTTCGCTATTTGTTAGTGATTCATAATGAAGTTTATCTAATGCATCGCTTGCATTTGATATTATTTCTCTTAAAAATACTTCTTTATTAGTATAAATAGAGTTAATCATTAAATCCATTAACTTTTTTGATTCTGTTTTAAATTCTTTTACTTTCATATTTTCCTCCAAATGTTCTTAACTTAATACTTTTAAAAATTTAACGATTTCTTTTTCAGTTAACACTTTTCCTTGACTTATTACCTTATCATTTATAATTAAAGCTGGAGTGTTAGTTATATTATAATTCTTTATACTTCTTTCATCCTCCTCTATTGTTGGAGTTACATGCATTTTTAAACTATCAATTGCTTTATTTAAATTTTTCAAAAGTTTTATTCTATTACTTGATTCACTACCTATTATTTTAACATTCATAAATTATTACCTTCTTTCTTCTATAATACTATTCATATTACAACACTTTTTCTCTAGAATAATTACAAATAATCTTTTGTTCAATTTTGAACTATTGTCTTAAATTTTAAGTCTTTTTTCAAAGACTCTCTTTTTAAGTACAATTTAATTATACCACTTAAATTAGCAATGTCAATATTAGAGTGCTAATTTTTAAAATTTATTTATCAAATCATAAACATTCTTTTTCATTTGTTCTAATACCCTATCAAAAGTTTCTAAATCATCCTTAGGAATTCCTTTTGTTATAGTACGATTAATAATTTCTTCTCTTGTTCTTAAATCATCTAATAAATCATTTGCTGTATCACTTATATATAATCGTATTATTTTTTTATCTAATTCATCTTGAATTCTAATAATTATATTCCCTTTTGCAAGTGAATCTATCGATTTTGATATATGTGATTTTGTTGTAACTAAATTTTCAACTATTTCAGATGCTGTATTGTTTGCTTTATTCTTATCTAAATATAATAGAAACATTATCTCATTCATTGTTAATCCATACTTAATTCTTAAATCATCGAAAGAATTATCATATAATTTTTTTATAACTTGTGCTTGAACTGGTATTTTCATGTTTGCTCTACTCCATTCTATAAAATTGTTAGTATTTCATTTACAAACATTATACCACGAATATTTTATTTTTTTATTATTCTGCACTATTTTATTATAAATTATCTCTTCTATGAGGTGCATAGTTTTGATATTTACCTTTATTATTATGTTTTTTACTATTCCATATTTTATCTGCTTCTTTTGCCCAACAAGCAGCATATTTATCACATTTAGAACATAAATGTTTAACATCTTCAAGTGATTCTAAATCCGTACTTTTCGCTCCCGTATCCTTAACTATCTTTCTTAATTTTTCTAGATTTTCAAGCATTGGACAAGGTCTCAAATGATTTCTATTAAATGGTTGTTCATTATAATAAGCCATAAATAATGGACTTTGTAAAATTTCTAAAATTGACTTATCACGAATATTTGAATCAGAATAATGTATAAATACACATGGTTCAGCATCTCCAGCAGAATTAATATGAAAATAATTTCTTCCTGCTGCTATACATCCACCAACAAACTCACCATCATTTTGAAAATCCATTGGAAATAATCCAATATCTGATTTATCCGAACGAATTTCTCTAATTCTTTTAATCATATACTTTCTTTGTTCTACAGTTTGCATCAGTTCTGGAACAGCATTATTTCCAACTGGCATATAATGGAAGTAAAATGAATATCTTACACCATTATCTACTAACATGTTTAAGAATTCATCCGAAGTAACTGTTTCAACATTATCTCTTGTATAACATATAGATGCTCCAAACAAGATACCATATTTTTTAAGCAACTTCATTGCTTTCATAACATTTTTATAATGACCATTTCTTCTTCCATCATTAGTTTCTTCAAAACCTTCAATAGATAATTGGAAAACTATATTACCAAGTTTTTGAACTTCTTTACAGAAATCCTCATCAATTAATGATGAATTTGTATAAATAGAGAATTCTACATCATTATGTTCTTTAGCTAATTTTAAAATATCTTTCTTTTTTACTAATGGTTCTCCACCTGTTAGCATATAAATATAAACGCCAAGTTCTTTACCTTCTCTTACAATTTTATCCATATCATCATAAGATAAACTATATTTGTGCCCATAAGTACCTGCCCAACATCCAATACAATGCATATTGCAAGCTGAAGTAGGATCAAATAATATTAACCATGGAATATTACATTTATATTTTTCTCTATTTTCTCTAATAGTTCTTGTCCCATTAAATGCTGCACCATATCCTAAATTCATCACATTTTTTTTCAAAACATTAGGATAATGATTCTACTATTTTTATTTTTGTAATGGAGTAACTCTAGCAAATACAAATTTTCGACGAATGAAATTATCAAAGCTCTTTTCACCTTTTTCAAATTTTTCATCTACTTCTACACCAGTTGTTACTTCACTATAATCATTTGTAAGTTTTAAATCTTTAGCAATTGAGAATGCAGTAAGTGGATGATCCCCAGTAATCATTAAAACCTTAATACCTCAGGCTTTGTATATAAAATTCGCATTTTTCATTACCTCCATTTTCCGTCGCATAAAAGCAAAAAAAGACTAAGATTTGCGACAATATTTGTCATCTTAGTCTTTATTTTTCTTAAAATATTAATTTTTTGCCTTTATGTTATCTAATGGAAATAATGACTTATTCCAATAAATAACGCTATTTTAAGGAATTATTAGTTTTTCTTTTCAATTCCAGCCTTAATAGCAGCTTGTGCAGCAGCTAATCTAGCAATTGGTACTCTATATGGACTACAAGATACATAGTCTAGTCCTACTCTATGACAGAAGTCAATTGTAGCTGGGTCTCCACCATGTTCTCCACAAATTCCAAGGTGAATATCTTTTCTAGTCTTTCTACCTTTTTCAGCAGCCATCTTAACTAGTTGTCCTACACCTTTTTCATCTATTCTAGCAAATGGGTCACTTTCAAGAATTTGCTTACTATAGTAGTCACCTAAGAATTTACCAGCATCATCACGGCTAAATCCAAATGTCATTTGAGTTAAATCGTTTGTACCAAATGAGAAGAATTCAGCTTCTTCTGCGATTTCATCAGCAGTTAATGCAGCTCTTGGTATTTCAATCATAGTACCAATCTTATAATCTAATTTGTAATTTTGTTCTTCGAATACTTTGTTAATTGTTTCAACTACGATACTCTTAACATAAGCAAGTTCTTTCTTTTCTCCAACTAGTGGGATCATAATTTCAGGAACTACTTTAATACCTGATTTATCTACATTGATAGCAGCTTCTATTACAGCTCTAGTTTGCATTTTAGCAATTTCTGGATATGTAACAGCAAGTCTACAACCACGGTGTCCCATCATTGGATTGAATTCATGTAATGTAGCAATTTTATCTTTTAATGCCTCAAATGTCATTCCAAGTTCTTTTGCAAGTGGTTTAATTTCTTCATCAGTATGTGGAACGAATTCATGTAGAGGAGGATCTAAGAATCTAATTGTTACTGGGTAACCTTTCATTTCTTTATATAATTCTTCGAAGTCTCCTCTTTGCATTGGTAATAATTTAGCTAATGCTTTTTCTCTTTGTTCTACCGTATCAGATACGATCATTTGACGAATATCAAAGATTCTTTCTTCTTCAAAGAACATATGTTCTGTTCTACAAAGTCCGATTCCTTCAGCACCAAATTTTAATGCTTGTTTAGCATCTCTTGGAGTATCAGCATTTGTTCTAACTTTTAGTTTACGAGTTTCATCTGCCCAACCCATAAATGTTTCGAAATTACCACTGATTTCTGGTTCAACAGTTTTAATTTTTTCACCATATACTTTACCAGTACTTCCATCAACTGAAATGTAATCTCCTTCTTTGAATACTTTTCCATCTTTAGTAGTTAATGTTTTATTTTCCTCACTTATCGTTAGTTCACCACATCCAGATACACAGCATCTACCCATACCACGAGCAACAACAGCTGCATGACTTGTCATACCACCACGAATAGTAAGTACACCTTTAGCAAGGTTCATACCTTCAATATCTTCTGGTGAAGTTTCAAGTCTAACAAGAATTGTGTCTTCTCCTCTTTTAGCAGCTTCAGTTACTTCTTCAGCAGTAAAGTAAATTTTACCACATCCAGCACCTGGACTAGCAGCTAAACCTGTAGCAATTGGAGTTGCTTTCTTTAATGCGTCAGTATCAAAATTTGGGTGTAATAGTTGATCTAATTGTTTAGGTTCAACTTTTAATAATGCTTCTTCTTTAGTAAGCATTCCTTCATTATATAAATCTACTGCGATTTTTAATGCTGCAGCAGCAGTTCTTTTACCATTTCTTGTTTGAAGCATAAATAGCTTTCCATTTTCAATAGTAAATTCCATATCTTGCATATCTTTATAATGACTTTCTAAGATTTCACAAGTTTTAACGAATTCATTATATGCTTCTGGCATTGTTTCAGCTAGAGTATCAATTGTTTTTGGAGTACGTACACCAGCAACAACATCTTCTCCTTGAGCATTCATTAGGTATTCACCATAAAGTTTCTTTTCACCTGTAGCAGGGTTTCTTGTGAATGCAACACCTGTTCCACAGTCTTCTCCTTTATTTCCATATACCATTTCTTGAACGTTAACTGCAGTTCCCCAACTAGATGGAATATCATTCATACGTCTATAGTAAATAGCTCTTTCATTATTCCAACTTCTAAACACAGCTGTAACTGCTTCTATTAATTGTTCTTTTGGATCTTGTGGGAATTCTACTCCTGAAAGTTCTTTATAAACATCTTTGAATTTCATTGCGATTTCGTACATATCATTTTCATTTAGATCTGTATCGTATTCTGCACCTTTTTCTTCTTTGATTTTATCTAAGATTCTTTCAAATGAGTTTTTACTATATCCTTTAACAACATCTGCGAACATCATTATAAATCTTCTATATGAGTCATAAACAAATCTCTTATTATTTGTAGCTTCTGCGAATGACTTACATACTTCATCATTTAGACCTAAGTTAAGTACTGTATCCATCATACCAGGCATACTAGCTCTAGCACCACTACGAACTGATACTAGTAATGGATTTTTAAGGTCTCCCATTTTCTTTCCAGTTAGTTTTTCTAACTCTTCTAGTTTTTCATAGATTTCATCTATGATGTCTTTACTAATTTTCTTTCCTGCATCATAATAAGCAGTACAAGCTTCAGTAGTAACTGTAAATCCTCTTGGAACTGGTAAACCGATACTAGTCATTTCTGCTAGGTTAGCACCTTTACCACCAAGTAGATTTTTCATGTCTTTGTTTCCTTCACTAAACATGTAAACATACTTCATATTTATTTCTCCCTCCTGTCATTTCAGACATATGCAACATATGTTACCGACTTATTTATTATATCATATTAGCTTATATTCAAGAAGAACTTTGTAAAAAATTTTACAAAAAAATCACTAATTAATAGTGACTTTTATTCATCTAAAGATGTTATTCCAAGTACTTTTTCAAGATAACACTTTCCACATAGGGACTCATATTCAACGTGATTTTCTCCATCTATTGCAACTTGTTCTCCATTTGAAGTAAACTTTCCATTAACTATTCTTCCATTAAACTTAGCTCTTTTTCCACATCTACATATTGTTATTAATTCTTCCATGACATCTGATACTTCAAATAATCTAAGACTTCCTGGGAATGCCATTGTTTTAAAATCACTTCTAAGTCCATAGCAAATTACAGGTATATTTTTAAGTTTAGTAAACATAAATAAGTCATCTACTTGATCACGTGTTAAGAATTGTGCTTCATCTACTAGTACACAAACTATATCAAGTGGAAGAGTACAAAGATAATTAATTAGTTTTTCATCACTTTGTACGATGTGATCTACTTTTCTTTTAAGACCTATTCTTGTTACTATTTTATCATTTCCTTTAGTATCAATTCCTGGTTTTAATATTACTACTTTCATTCCTCTTTCTTCATAGTTATGTGCTACTTGAATTAATAATGTAGTTTTTCCACTATTCATAGCTCCATATCTAAAATATAATTTACTCATCTCTATCCCTCCTTGGAAAACATTCATAATATACTTTTTTTAAGTGTTCATTTGTTACGTGAGTATAAATTTCTGTTGCCTTTAGTGAACTATGTCCAAGTAATTCTTGAACTACTTTTATATCACAACCATTATTTAACATATCAGTTGCAAAAGTATGTCTTAATACGTGAGGCGTTACATGAACTTTTACTGAGAGTTTTGACATAATATTATCTATAATATATCTAACTCCTCTATCAGTAAGTTGTCCTCCCTTAGCATTCACAAATAGATAATTATGATTCTTTCTATCATGAGTTTTTAAATATTCTTTTAGTACTTCTTCTGCATACTCACCATAATAAACAATTCTCTCTTTATTTCCTTTTCCTAAAACAATAATTCTTCTATTGTTAAAATCTATATCATTTATCTTAATATTAACTAGTTCACTAACTCTAACTCCAGTTGCATAAAGCATCTCAATAATAAGTCTATCTCTTACTCCATCTTTGTCCTTTGTTGATTCATTTATTATTTCAAGTAAATCATTATAATATATAAACTTTGGAAGTTTCTTTTCCATTTTAGGATATGCTACTTTAGTAAGAGGATAATCTTTTTTATCCATATATCCATTTTTATATAAGAATTTATAAAATGATTTCAAAGAACTTATTTTTCTTCTTACTGAAGAAGATTTTTCTTTTTTGAGATTTAAATGTTCTAGATAGTCTTTAACATCTTCGAATGTTACTTTAATTAAATCTTTTTTTACAAAGATAGTAAAATAATATAAGTCATTAATATAAGAAGTGTATGTGTTTATAGAATAATTCTTTTTACTAATATAACTTATAAAATCATTTATAACATTAATTTTAAGAAATTCTTCTTTATCCATAAGTTCATTATATTACATTTTTAATAAAATAAGAAGTGTATGTGTCTAGTTAGTGCAAACTAAAGGAACTAACAAGTAGTTCCTAATCTATATAAACACCACTGGTGGCTTCATTATATTTTATGGATTATATGTAATAAGTTGCATATTTTTTATTATTTAATAAAAGTTTTTATAGAAGGATGAAATTATTATATTAGTTTAATAGCACTAAGGAGTGGTTAAAATTCTTTTGATATATATTTATATATCTATTATATATTATGTTCTTTTTGATATTTTAAATAATTAATTTAACTATGGAAAATATATTTATATTTCTTTTGATATACAAGTACTTGATTATTTTCTTGTTTTAAATCTTCACTAAATAATTCATTTAATCCTGAATGTTTATATTCTGTTTGGTTATGATGGAAAGCTATTTCTAAACCTACTTTTCTATCTACAAAGTATCCTTTTTCTGTTATGAAACCTTGAATTGAATTTCTTAGTACTCCTTTTTCTTCAAGAGTAAATATTGTTCCATGATTCTTAAAAGTGTAATATATTTTATTATCTTTTAATAAAACTGCACATACAATTTTCCCATATAAATTATAATCTAATTTTGTCATATTATTTTCCTCTTTAAAAATCTAATTTGATTATATCATAATAATTATTTAATTTCTTCTATGGAGAGAAAGTTCCAATTAATGATTTGTTTTTATTTAAAGCTATTTTTTTATATTAATTCATATCTTCTAGCTATAATTCTCTTGTCACTACAATATTTAATTACATATTCATCATCTTGTTTGCAAATAATAATACCAACAGTAGCATTTTCTTCTATAGTTTTTATATTTTTATTAATATAATTCATATAAGTCATAATCTGACCAGTATGTTCCTTCTTAAGTTCAGTTACTTTTAATTCTACAACTACACAGCACTTGTATTTAATATTATAAAGCAGTAAATCAATATAATTATATCTATCATCTAATTTGATCTTATATTCGTTATCAATAAAAGTGAATCCATTACCTAATTCTTTTAAAAATGTTGGAATGTCCTCAAGTATTAACTTTTGCAGTATTTTTTCAGATATAATTTCTTTTTTATTACTATTTCTAATATGAATAGGATTTTTAACAAAGTCTATTATTCTTATATCATCTCTACTTTTCAATTTATTTCTTGCATTAACTGGTATTCTTTCGTACTCATTAGATTTTATTTTATTTCTTAATTGTCTAACATCTAAATTATAGACTTCACATTGATTGACATAATATTCTATTTTATTTATATCATCAAATGATAACATTTCATACCAATGGCTCCATGTCAACTTTCCCGACAATGTCGGGACTTTTTCAATTATATTATAAAATTGTTTAATTTTATATAATAATGATGGTGTATATTTTTTACCAAATTTATTTGTTAATCTTTTAGAATAGGCCTTTATTACATTTTTTCCATACTTAGTATCTACATTTTTAAGTAGTTCTCCAACTTCTAAATATGTTTTTATTTTTTCCTTTGCTTTTGAATGATCTTTTACGTTTTAATATATTTCATGATTTAATATCTTGTTTTCTATTTGTTGATATGTTTTATCTATTTCTTCTATCATATCTACTCCTTTCTATGGCTCAAATGTTTCAATTAATGATTTGTTTTTATTTAATGTTATTTTTATTGTGCCTACTTCATCCGTTCTTAATATTTTAGAGTTTTTTAAAGTATCAAGTGTTTCAATATTTGGATGACCAAACTTATTATTTTTCCCAACTGAAATAATTGAATATTTAGGGATTATTTCGTCTATAAAAGATTCATCAGTACTTGTTTTGGAACCATGATGTCCTACTTTTAAAACGTCTATATTCTTTAGATTATATTTTTCTATTATAGATTTTTCTACTTCTTTGTCGGCATCCGCCATAAACAGAAATTTATAGTTATATATTTTGATTAGTAAAACTAAACTATCTTTATTTTCATTATTATAAATTGTATCATTTAGAGAATAAATTTCTATATTATCGATTTTTAGATATTTAGAATTTAAGGAATCAATATTTAGTTTCTTTTCTAAAGAGTTTTTTCTTCCATTATTCGTAAATTTATTTATCACTTTATAATTATTTGTGAGTTCTAAAGCATAGCCTGCATGATCAGCATCTCCATGTAGTGATTATCGTTTATGCACACGATTATTATTTAGATTTCCTTACAAAAAAATCACTACATAAGTAATGATTTTTATTTAAAAAAACAAGTCATTACAAAAATAACTGTTTTGACTTGTTTAAAATTATTTTAAAACTTTTTTCTTACTATCATCTTGTCTTTGATTAAATACAATCGAATCATTGTGCTGTTTTTCTGTAAATAATTCACCATATAATTGTCTATATTTGTTAACGACATTATCGTAAGTACCTTTGTCAAAAATGTATCCAAGATTATATGCATTTATTAATTGCTGATTTAAATACAATTGTGTACCACATTCTTTGTGATCTTTGTATAAACTATCAAATTTATTATATGAAGGGAATGCCTCTAATGTTTTTAATATAACATCTGAATGACTATCTTTTTTATCCATTATAGATTTATATCCATCTAAAACTTCTTCCCTGACCAAAGAATATTCTTGAATTTTACAATTAGATTCAGCTATTCCATCTTTATGTGGATGGTCTTTTTCAGTATCAGCAAATAAAAAACTTTCATTAAATTCTATGTTTTTTTGTTTTTCATCTATTTTTTTATCAATATATCCCAACATAGTTGCAAAAAAGTAAAAACTTGCAACATATTTTTCTTGCCATAAAAATGCTGGATATGATGTTGTTTTATATTTATCATATTCTAGTTTTGATCTTGTTTCAATTAAATCTGCTTTTTTTAATGTTCTAACTGCTTTACGCATTAATTTTAAAATATCCTGATCTGTAAACACACTTACATCTTTATGAAACTTATTTTGTATAAAATCATTAATTTTTTGACGTACTATTGGTCTTTCATCAGTCGTTTCATATGGTGAACCACCAATCCATTCTTCCATAACACAACCTCCTTTATGGCCTATTATTATAGCATACTTTTGAGTTTTTTCAACATTTTTAATAATTTTGATGTAGTAAACTAGATGTGGTAATAATTATTAAAACATAAAAAAGAGAAAACACTCAAATTAAAAACTGTTATATAATTAAATTGTAACAAAAAATATATACAGACCTTTGGTAAACACTCGAAGTGTAAAAGGTTTTAAGGAGTTGTTTTCTCAATGAATATAATATCATTATTTCAATCACTTGTTAACCATTTATCTAATATTTTAGAAAATAATTTGTTTTTACATGAGTTAGAACATAATATTTTTAATTCTACTAAAGAGCTAAATTTAGATATTTTAAAACAAATATTAGAATATTTAGATTTAGAGTATAAAAATTCTAAAGAAAGAAAAGATAAATATTATGTTCAACAAACTAGAGAAAGAACTTTAATTACTTCTCTTGGTTTAATAACTTTTAATAAAACCTATTATAAATCTAAAAAGAAAATAAATGGTAAATGTGAATACTACAGTTATTTAGAAGACTATTTAGGGATTGCCAAATGGGCTAAAATGACTCTTGCTGCTGAAGTCATTCTGATTAACAATGCATTAGATAATGGATATTCCTGGTCAGCTAATAATTCTATTCCCAATTATATAACTACTAGGCAAACAATTTCTTCTAAAATTCAATCTATCAATTATAACTACATAGAAAATGTTACTAAAAAAGAAACTCCTGAAGTAATTTATATTGAAGCTGATGAAGTTCATGATAATCTTCAATCTAGAAAAAAAGGTACTAAAAACAGAATTGTTCCTGTTATACTTACACATGAAGGACATAAAGAAGATTTTGTTAAAAAGAAAGAATTGAAAGAACAACATTACATCGCTTCTTCTATTCTTAAAACTGATAAGTTATGGAATGAAGCTTATAAGTATTTAGATACTAAATATGACTTAGATAAAGATCCAACTATATTTATATCTGGAGATGGTGGACCTTGAATTAAAGGTTATGATGAAGCTTTTCCTAATGCTATATATGTCTTAGATCCATTTCATTATTTTAATAAAAAACTTGCTTATATATTTAAGAAATAACCTTTAATTACTTCTATTGCTGATTCTTATCTAAGAAATAAAATGATTGATGAGTTTAAACTACTTGTTAATGTTCAAATTAAACAATATCCAGAACAAAAGAAAGATATGATTAAAGTTCAAAATTTTCTTATAGAAAATATTGAAGGTATTATTAATCAAAAACATCCATTATATAAATGCCCTTGTTCTATGGAAGGACACATTTCAAATAAATATGCTAAATTTATAACTTCTAGACCTCATTCTTATTCAGAAGATGGTTTAGAAAATATCGTTCAACTTCTTACCATAAAAGCTAATAAAATCAAATTAACTGAAGAAATTTATTCAAATTTTAAATTTGGAATATCAACATATAAACAATTAAACTTAGAAAAATATATAAATAAATTTAGATATCAAGCTAACAAACTAATAGATCAAAATAATAAATATAATATAGGATATCATGTAGATAATACTAATTTTAGTTTAAAAGATAATTATAGATTAGATTATTTCTTATCTAAAAGAATATAAAAAAATACAAATTAATTATATAACTTGTATTTTCTCTTAAAATTTTCCAACATTTACTTTACTTCACTTTATTAGATATCATTAATCAACCAAATTCTAAAAAAGTTGTTAAATTCTTTGATGATCTAGAAGAAACAATTGGAACTGAAGCATTCATTGATTTAATACCTGTTATTTTAACAGATAGAGATCCTTGTTTTAATGATATTGAAGGAATATGTTTTTCTAAGATTACTGGTTAAGAAAGATGTAAATTATTCTTTTGTGATCCGTATGTATCTAATCAAAAACCAAATGTAGAAAATATTAATAAACAAATTAGGAAGTTTTTCCCAAAAGGAAAATCTGTAGATAATAACACAAAAGAAACTGTAAAAAAACATAATATTACATTATTAAATATACCAATTAAATCTTTAGATGGATATACTCCAAAAGATGCATTTATTGCAGTTTATGGTGAAGATTTATTTGATAAAATTTTTGATATTGTCAATGACGAACGTAAGTGAGTTCATCTTGATCATTGACAATAGTATAAATTTAAAATAGTTATACAAATAAAGTTAATCTTTATTTGTTATCAATAATATAAATACTACAAAGAAACGGAAATAAGTTTAAAAAACGGCAATAACCTCCGTATTTTCGTTATGGAATAATTTATATAATTATCTACTGAAATTATATCTTTTATCAACCTTATTTCCGTTTATCACTAAAAAAACGGCAATAAATATGAAAAAGAAAAAAATCCGTTAAAAAACGGAATTTAGTCTAAAAATTTACGAATATTTTCTAAAATCAATTGATGTAACACTTTCTTGGATATTATATCTTTATTCTCAATTTCTGGTTCAATATATATTACTCTCTTCATTATTTACCAAATATATCACACTAACTCAAGATTTTTCTTTTCATTTTCAATTACACTAATAAATTCTTCTTCAGTTGGAATAGTTAATCTAAATTCTGACGAGAATATAGTTTGATTGTCTTCTGGTAGTGTATATTTAACTATTGTTTCATTTTTATCAGTAGACAGTAGTATTCCTATTGTTTTGTTTTCATTATTATCTTTAATTTCTCTATCATAATAATTAACATACATTTGCATTTGTCCAATATCTTTATGTGTTACTTTACCTATTTTTAAATCTATTATTACAAAACATTTAAGAATTCTATTATAAAATACTAAATCTGGATAATAGTGTTCTGTATCTAATGTTATTCTTACTTGATTTCCAACATATGTAAAGCCTTTACCTAATTCTAACAGAAATTCCTTTAAATGATTCAAAATATTTTTTTCCAAATCTGATTCTAAATAATTTGTATTTTCTTTAATATCTAAAAATTCAAGTACAAATGGATCTTTTATTATATCTTTTGGTTCTTCTAATTTATGACCTACAGTTGATAATTCAAATACTTTATTTTTATCTTTAGATTGTACAAGACGCTCATACAATAATGTTGTTCTTTGTCTTTGAAGTTCTCTTACATCCCAATTTGAATTAATACATTCATGCATATAAAAATTTCTTTTATTATCATTATCTATTTTTATTAATTCTAAATAATGAGACCAGGATAATTGCGACAACAATGTTGTCGCAATTGGATAATATAAATAAAACTTACGCATTCTTTCAAGATTTCGCTTAGAAAATCCTTTGCCAAAATTATTTGTTAATCTGACTGATAATTCTTGGGTAATATAATCCTTATATTTTGCTTTTTCATTTCCTCCTTGCATATCTACTATCATCTTACCAATGTTCCAATATAAATTTATCATTTCGGTATTTACTGTTTTATATACTCTATTTCTACTTTCTTCAACCAATGATTTTATATCATTATATAAATTATCAACTTCTTTGTTAGATATTATTTTAATTTTTTGTTCCATCTTTTACTCCTTTCTATAGTGGACAAGTTCTAATCTTATATCCGTTCTTATTTAATTTAATCTCAATACTTCCATCTAAATCAGTTCTATAAATCTTGCTATTTTTTAAAGTATCTAACACTTCTTCTTTTGGATGACCATACCTATTATTCTTTCCAACACTTATTATCGAATATTTGGGATTTATTTCATTTATAAATTCAATACTTGAACTCGTTTTACTTCCATGGTGTCCTACTTTTAAAACATCTATATCTTGTAAATTATATTTTTTAATTAAATCTTCTTCTACTTCCACTCCTGCATCTCCCATAAACAAAAATTTATGATTATTTAGCTCTGTATAAATAACATTTGAATTATCATTTTCATTATCATATTCCTTTGTATGCAAAAAATATAATTTGTTATTATCAATATTTAATTCTTTGATACATGAATAATACTTTATCTTTTTCTTATCTAATACTTTAATTAATTCTTTTTCTAAATCATTATACGAACCGCAATTAAATATAACGTTATCTACTTTAAAATTATCAACTAAATTAATAGCTTCTCCCATATGGTCGTAGTCTCCGTGTGTTATTAAAAGATAATCTATTTTTTTAAGACCTATACTTTTAAAGAATGGTATTACTGATGAAGTCATTAAATTAAACTCTTTATTTTTTTGTTTCCATTTATCAGTTTTATAGTTTAATTTACCACCTGTATCTATTAGAATACTTTTATTATTCTTAGTTACTATTAATGCTGAATCTCCTTGTGATACATCTATAAAATATACATATGTGTTTTTATCTAGTTTCAGTTTAAAATAAAGTATTACTATAAATATTAATAGAATACACATTATTTTTTTATTTTTCTTAATAGAAAGTATTAATAAAATATAATAAATAATTATTTCTAGTATATTTAATTTTTGAAAGTATATAGTTATATTTAGAATATTACTACTATACTTTGATATTGTTTCCATAATCGATGTAAGAATAAATAATATATAAGAGAGTTTTGGTATTATAACTACGATTAAAGAGAATGGAAAAATTATATTAGTAACTAATGGAATAAATAATATATTATTTATAAAACCTATGATGTTAACTTCATAAGATAAATTTATTATAATTGGAAGACTTGATAAGAATGATAAAACACTTATTACTAAGATAGACTTGATATTTCCTTTTATAGTGACATTTTCATTTAATAAAAGTATAAAATAAGTAATAGTGAATGATAATATAAAACCAATATCATAAATATAAAATGGATTCTTAAAAATTAATATAGTAAAAGTTAAAATTAAAATATTTTTTGGTTTTATAAAAGCATAATAAATCTTATTGAGACTTGAAAGTATAAAGAAGATAGTTGCTCTTAAGATAGATGGTGTGAATGATGCAATAAATGAAAAGAATATTAAGAATATACTTGTAATAATAAAAGAAGTTTTTTCACTTAGTTTTAACATATTTAATATAAAAATAATAATACTTGAAAATAAAGATACATGTAGACCAGATAAAGCAAATAAATGAGTTACACCATTTATTTTGTAGTTGTTATAACTTTCGTTATCTATGTATGAAGATTTGCCTAATATAAAAGCATAGAGATAACTATTATATTTAGTATTCTCTATTCTTTTTAATATACAGTTTTTTACTTTGATAAGTATATTCTTGTTATCTTTTAGTTTCTTTATGAAATCTATTTTTAAAATATAATTTATTTTTTTATGATATAGATAATCTTTATAATTAAATGTGTTTGGTATAGTGTTATTAGCTGGAAGTTCTAGTTTTCCTTGTACTTCTATAATGTCACCTAAATTATAATTACTTTTAAAATTCTTTAAGTCTTTTTCTTTATCAAAGTAGTATATCCCTCTTAAATTATTAAATTCTAACGATAATTTATTTCCATCTATATTATAGTTATCTATCTTTAAAATATATTTATCTTCTATAGATAATTTTTGAGGGATATATAGCATATTATAGATAAATATATATAATATAGAGATTAGTAATAATAAATAATAAAGGGTATTAGATAGTAATATTTTCCTTAAATTTAGAGAAAAGTGTTTCACTTATACCTTTTACTTTCATAATATCTTTTATGTCTTTAAAGTTTCCATTTTTAATTCTATATTCAATAATTAGTTTTGCTTTTGATTCACCTATCCCAGTTAATGTCATTAGTTCTGTTATAGTTGCAGTGTTTATATTTACTTTTCCATTTGTATCTTTAGTTTCTTCTTTGTAACAGGCATCATTTTTTACTTCTTCGCATACGCATGGAGTTTCTACTACTATAGTTTCTTTTTTTCTTGCCTCTTCTATTTCTTCATTTGAATAGATGACTACTACATCTCCATCATGTAATAATTTAGATAGATTTATAAATCTAGTATTTGCATTTTTAGCAAGTCCTCCTGCTGCTTCGATTGCATCAGTTACTCTAGAATTTTCTTTTATTTTGTATACTCCCGGTTTCTTAACACTTCCTTTAATATCAACTACTATTTCATTAGTATTTGTTTCTTCTTCTACTTCTTCTTTATCTTCTTTTGCTAGTATATCTACTTTATCTTCGGGTTTACTTTCTGTTTTAATGATTTTAGTACTAATATAGATAAATGAACCAACATATAAAAATAATAATAGAGTTATAATTATTACTTTAAACATATTTTCTTTTATATAGTTACCTAGTGTTTCCATACTTATCTCCTTTCTTTATCCCTCTATTATTATAGTTAGCCATAAAAATATAAAACACTTCTTTTTCAATAAAAAAAAAAGACCTTTTAAAGGTCTTAATATTATTAAAGTTCTACTGGTTGATTTTTACGAGTTAATACGTAGTAACCGATTCCAAATGCAATCAATGTTACCATAAATAACATACCAACATTTTCTACTCCGGTACTTGGATTAAATAATAATTCAAAGTTTTGATTAGTAGCAGTTGTTTCTATTTTTCCACCAGTGATAACATTTTGTCCTAAAGCATTATTTGCATAATATACTCTTCCTCTATTTCCAGCAGGAACGAATTTTTTTGCTTCAGGTGCAGATGCTTCAATAGTTACATTAGCTATTTTTGATTTTTTATTAGCTAATACATAGAATTCATCTCCTGATGTTACTTCTGTAATAGTATCACCATTTTTATTAACTAATTTAACTCCATTTTTATCAGCATCTTTTACTGTCAAATACATTTTACCAGTTTCAATAAAGTCACCTTGTACTTTAAATGGTCCATATTTATATACTTCGTTTGTTTCCTCAAATATTTCTTTTTTAGATTTTGGTTTTGTAATTGATAGTTTTTCAGTAAAAGTACTCTTTCCATAACTTGCATAGAATGCAGCACCTTTATCTTGAATTAGATATGCATATAATTTATTTAATTCTTCAGAACCTTTTAAAGTGTTTCCTAAAGTATTACCATTCATATCTACGCCATCATTTACTTTCCATACAGCATATTGTATAGTTGAGTAAACATAATTTTCTGCGTATTTTTCAGCATTAGCATCAGTAATTGTATTATCTAATGCTTTTAATTCAGTTACTAATTTATCATAACTTGCTCCAGCAATAGTTAATGAATCTTTTAAACTTAATGATGGATAACTATGTTCAATCATCCATAATGCTCTATTGTAGTTTAATGTATTGTCCATAGCAGTTGTTGTATATAAGTCAAAGAATATATTGTTTTCATCTGCTTTTAATATTAATTTTAATTTGAATGTATCTCCAGTTTGATTTGCCGCTTTATTTAGATCTTCTGCAGTTATTATTTGTGGTTGTCCTTGACTACTTGCAAATACAATTCTTGTTATTTCTACTGTAACTGGATTTGATTCTGTTAATCCTGCAATAGCTTCTGTACTTGAATTATAACCAGGTGTAGTATATTGTACTGTGAATCCTGTTTTATAACTTCTTAATCCTTTAAATAGTGCATACATTTCTTTAGTACTATTAACTTGATTTAATAATGCAGCATCTACTAATTCATTTAGTACTTGATCATCTGTCATATTAGCTCTTTTGTCGAAGATGAAATACATACCATTTTCTGGATATTTAAGTCTTCCGTCTAAGCAATATGCTGAGAACCAATCTGATCCTACTCCTATTCCTGCTTTTCCAGCTTCTTCAGCTGATTCAATTTCATATTTATCTGTTAAAACAATTTTTCTCATTGAATCATATCCAGTTGTTTCTGTACTTCCATTTACAAATTTGATTTTTGAAAAATCAAATGGGCTTTGAACTGTTGCATACAATTTAGCTCCTGGATCAGGGATTTTACTTGGAACTCTTGCTGCATCATCAGTTGGTCTTACTACTGCATTTACTGAAAAGGTGAATAATATAAGTGTTATGAATGCAGTTAATGTTTTTAAAATATTTTTTTTCATACCTATCTCCTTCTATTTTTATAAAATTATTGTAGCATTTTTTATATAAAAGTTCAATATTTTTGAATATAAAAAAAAAAGAAACATTTAATTAGAATTTTCTTTTTAAAGTTTCTCCTTTAGATTTAAATGTTTCTTTGTCTTCTTTTTCATAATTTAATATGCCTTCTAATAGTTTCTTGCCATCTTTTGGTACTAGGTCTCCTGCTTGTTCTCCCATATATAATAATGTATTTAATGCTTGCATACCTACCTCTCCCATTTGAAGCATGTTTGCTCTTATATATGCCATAGTTAGTAGTAGTTTTCTTGCATTACTTGGAGCTTCTATTGACTTTTGACTTAAGCCATACATTTTTCTTGCATAAGTTAGTATTTCTTGTGCGTTTACTACTTCATTAGCAGTTGATATTAGAAAGTCATCACTTGTTTCTTTGGCACGTCTTCTTTTATTTATAAATGCTACTTTATATTTTGCTTTTATTAATTCATTTCTAAATTCTTTACATATTTCATCTTTTGATAATGCATCTAATATTTCTACAAAATATGTACCTTTTTGTGATTCATATTCACTAAATATTCTTTTTCCCATTTCATCATCTGTTTTTCTTGTCATAACACTTGTTTCAAACAATTTATTTGCCATTCTCATTGGTATTATGTCATCTTCTTTAACATCATGAAATATTATATATGTTGGATCACTTAATTGTTTATCTGGTGGAAAAGTAGATGCTGTGCTTATCATATTATTAACATATAATCTTTCAATAATTTCATCATCATCTTCTACTAGTTTTTCTGTCTTCTCATAATATTGATCTTCTATTGCAGTATAGAATTCTATTAATTTCAATGTTTTTTCATATTCTAAAGAACTATCTTTTCCCATAGTTTCAAGTATAGTTAGCTTATGATATAATCTATATAATATAGAAGTTATATTTCTTAAACTATAGTATATTTCTTTTTCTTCTTCACTTGGCATACTATTCCCTCTTTTAGTTATGCTATATTATACTATAATTAAAAAGTTTGTCAATGTGACAAACTTAATTATTCAGATACTTCTTCTTTTTTAGTATCTTTTTTATTTTCTTTTTTTTCAATTTTTGGTAGTAATTCTTTTCTAGATAGATTTAGTTTACCTTTCCTATCGTATCCAGTTGCTTTTACTACTATTTCGTCTCCTACTTTAAGAATATCACTTGGATGATTTACTCTCTTATTATCAAGTTGTGAAACGTGTACTAGTCCTTCACATCCTGGCCATAATTCTACGAATGCACCGAAGTCTTCAATTTTAACAACTTTTGCTGTGTAAACTGCTCCGATTTCTACTTCTTTTACTATGTCTTCAATCATCTTGATTGCTTTATCTAGTACTTCTTTCTTCATATGATAACAAATTACATTTCCTTCATCATCTATATCAATCTTAACAGCATCTTTGTGATTTACTGAAGTTACGTTACTTGATTCTAAGATAATCTTAGTAATCATGTCTCCACCTTTACCGATTACATCTTTGATCTTGTCTGGTGAAATCTTCATTGTTCTAATCTTAGGAGCGTATTCTGATAATTCATGTCTTGGTTCTTTAATAGTTGCTTCCATCACATCTAAGATTTGCATTCTTGCCTTATGAGCTTTATCTAATGCTTCTTTTAATACTTCTCTTGTTACTCCTTTGATTTTTATATCCATTTGTAGTGCAGTTATACCTTTTCTAGTACCAGCTACTTTGAAGTCCATATCTCCCATATGATCTTCTAAACCTTGAATATCTGTTAGAATTGTATATTTAGAGTCACATGTTCCATCTTCTGTGATAAGTCCCATTGCGATACCAGCAACTGGTGCTTTGATTGGTACACCTGCTGACATAAGTGACATACATCCTGCGCAAATACTTGCTTGACTTGATGAACCATTACTTTCTAATACTTCTGAAACTACACGTACAGTATAAGGAAATTCTTCTTGACTAGGCATTACTTGTAATAATGCTCTTTCTGCTAAAGCTCCGTGTCCTATTTCTCTTCTACCAGGGCTTCCATATCTTCCAGTTTCACCTACGCTAAATGCTGGAAAATTATAGTGAAATATAAACTTTTTAGAGTCTTCTAGACTTAATCCATCTAAGATTTGTTCTTCATTTTGAGCACCTAAAGTAGTGATAGCTAATGCTTGAGTTTGACCTCTTGTAAATAGTGCACTACCATGTGTTCTTGGAAGTAAATCTACGTCTGCTGATAATTCACGAATTTCATCCATTCCACGTCCATCTGGTCTAATATGTTCATTAGTAATTAAACGTCTTACTTCAGCTCCTTCAATTTCATCAGCAACTTTCTTAACTAGTTTTAGATTTGCTTCTAAATTTTCTTCTCCTTCATGTCTTTCTGTATATTTAGTGATTGCTTCTTCTTTTACTTCGTCTATTCTTGCATATTTTTCTAGTTTATCTTTGATTTGAATAGCTTCGATCATATCTTCTTTGATATCATTATTTACTTCTTCTCTTAACTCGTCTGGAATATTAGCAAGTACTACTTCTATCTTTTCTTCTCCGATTTCACTAATGATATCATTTTGAATAGCACATAATTCTTTTACTGCTTCATGTCCAAACATAAGTGCTTCTAGCATTTCTTCTTCACTTACTTGTTTTGAACCACTTTCTACCATATTTATGGCATCTATTGTACCAGCAACTGTTAAGTTAATAGTACTTCTTTCCATTTCTTCGCAAGTTGGGTTAATTTTTAATTCTCCATCTATTTTACCAACTATTACTCCAGCTACTGGGCCTTCGAATGGAATTGATGAAATACCTAAGCAAAGCGATGTACCAAATAATGCTGTCATCTCTGGTGTTCTATCAGGATCTACACTTAAAACAGTATTTACTACTTGTACCTCATTTCTAAAGTTTTCATCAAACATAGGTCTAATTGGTCTATCAATAACTCTTGCAGTTAAAGTAGCCGCATCTGTTGGACGACCTTCTCTTTTAATAAATCCACCTGGGATTTTACCAACAGAATAAAGTTTTTCTTGATATAAAATTGTTAAAGGGAAAAAATCTGCTGTTGAAACGTTATTACTCATAACGCAAGTTGATAATATTACAGTGTCATCGTATCTTACAAGTACTGCTCCACCTGCTTGTTTGGCAAGTTCACCATGTTCTACAACTATCTTTCTACCTTGAAAATCATACTCAAAAACTCTTTTCATTTTTTCCTCCTTCTCTAAAATAAAAGACACTTAAAATAAGTGCCTACTTTCTTAAATTTAATTTTTTGATTAAGTCTCTGTATCTTTGAACGTCTTCACGTTTTAGATAATCTAATAAACTTTTTCTTTTACCTACCATTTGAAGTAATCCACGATTAGTATGATAATCATGTTTATGTTCTTTCATATGTTCAGTAAGATTATTGATTCTTTCTGTTAAAAGTGCTACTTGAACTTCAACGCTTCCAGTGTCACCTTTAGTTCTAGCAAAAGATTCAACAATGCTAGTCTTTTTGTCTTTACTTAAAGCCATTTTAAAAATCCTCCTTATCTTAATAATCCGTTAATTCTGAGTAAAGAAGTAAGAGGTACATCCAAACTAAGAATAAACTTCTAGTTAATAATACTATATTTTTTTATAAAAAGCAACTATTTTTAACTATTTATCCTTTATTTTATCTAGATTTAAGAACATTATTATTTGTAATATTGTAAATACAGAGGCACCTAAGAATAATGATCTAAATGATATTTCTAACATATAGCCTGCTAAGTATACTCCAATACCCTCACCTAAACTAAGTATAAAATATCTAATATTTCCAAATAAGAATTGACTATTAGTGTCTATTCTAGTTAAATATGTACCAGTTACTTTGTCATCAAGTATTCTTGCTGAAATATGTGCTATTATCATTGCTATCATAAATGATAATGTATTTGGCATTAAAAATGCTATTAAGTAAGATATTACTCTTGAACCATATTTTATTAATGTACTTGCTTTAAATGTAAGATTTTCTCCATAACGATTAAATAATGAGCAAGCAATACTTCCTATTAGGTTGCAAACTATTATGAAGATAGATGCAATACTAACACTGAAACCTATATAATTAGTAAGTATAAGCATTGCAAGACCAAATATCATTCCATAAGAAATATTCATAATAAATTGAGAAAATAAGAAATAATTGTTTACTCTAGATTTTATTAAATTTTTTAGTGCTTTCTTTAATGGAAGAACATTTCTTTTTTTATAGGTTTTATTTTCATTAAATAGTATTAAGAATAGTATTGATAATATGGTTGAAATCATTGCTAAGAAAAGACAACTATTATAGTCAAATACTATATTACCAACAGTAACTCCAATTAAAAGTCCACATACTATAACACCTGCATCTTTTCCTAAGTAATTTATTAAAGCCTGTTTAGCAAAAGCACTTCTCTCTTTATTTATTGTTGTTAAGAGTGGATAAAAAGCTATCGAGAATGTTGTTTCACACATAATACAAATAAGCATACATACTTTAATTATATAAGTATTACTATTTAGAAGAAGTACTAGCATAGCTAAAGCTCTAAGTGTTCCTGTAAGCATTATAACATTCTTAACCTTAACTCTCGTTGAGTAAATACTTATAATAAATGATATAATTGCACTGCATATTAAAGCAACTGATAAAACCTTACTTATGCTTTGAACATCAAATCCAATATTTTCAAGCCATAGTTGTCTATAGTTTCTCCATATACCTATTGAAAATGACATAAAAGCAAGTACTATCATTAATAAATCTTCTTCACTAATTTTACAAAATTCTTTTACTTTTTTTATCATAAGATAATTATAATTTATATTATTTAGTTTTTCAACACTATTTTTTGTATAGATTTATACATTTTTTTGGAATTTGATTGACAAATATAAATTAGTTTGCTATTATTTGGTTTATGCTGTTAATTTTTAAATGATGTGACACTTGAACTCTAGGGAGGTTATAATGAATTTAAGTGATGAAGAATTAAAGAAAGAACAAAAGCATCTAGAATTAACTACCGAACTTTTACGTGAAACTATTTCAAATCTTGCTCAAGACTTATATGATAATGAAGAGAAACAACAAGAATTTAAAAGATATGTGTGGGATACTAAAGCTGAGTTAGATCCTACTGAAATGAAAACAATCTTATCAAGTAATGACAAAGAGATTGATGACTTAGAGATGAAAGCTAAGTATTATAAGAAACTCTATAAGATTCAAAATAGTCCATACTTTGGTAAGATTACTTATGAAGATGATGAAGGAAAAAATGATATTTATATTGGACTTACCTACCTTACTAAGGGAGACAACAATATTATTTATGACTGGAGAAGCCCTATATCTAGTATATTCTATGATTATGAACAAGGTGAATGTCAGTATGAAGCACCTGGTGGAATAATGAAAGGTTATCTTCATAATAAAAGACAGTTTACTATAGAGAACTCAAAAATTAAACATGTATTTGATAGTAAACTTACTATTCAAGATGAGATGCTTCAAGAAGTACTTTCAAGAAAGAATAATGACTATATGAAAAATATAGTAAACACTATTCAAAGTGAACAAAATGCAATTATAAGAAATACTAAAGATAAGAATTTAATAGTTCAGGGTATAGCTGGTTCTGGTAAAACTAGTGTTGCACTTCATAGAATTGCATTCTTACTTTATAAGATTAAAAATTTAACTAGTGATAAAGTACTTATATTTGCTCCTAACCATATATTTAGTGAATATATATCTAATGTACTTCCTGAACTAGGAGAAGACAATACTAAAGAAACAACATTTAGTGATTTCTTAGAAACATATATTACAGAATATAAACATATTGAATCATTTACTTCTTTTATAGAAAGATATTATAAATATGAAGAAGCATATATAGATTTAATAAAATTAAAACAATCTAATGAAATAATTCCTGTTATGGAAGAATATATTAAGAATTATACAAGTAAAGCTAGATTTACAAGTGAGATATTTAATAGAGATTTATATGTACCACTTGAAAAGTTAAATTATTACTTACATGAAAGATATTCAAGTATACCACTACTTGAGAGAATTGATGAAATATCATTAAAGATTGCTGAAATTGAATTTAGAGGTAATAAATCAAGAGCAAAACAAATAAGAAAATGGCTAAAAGAAAGATTAAATATTTCTATTGATATGAAAGAAATATATAAAGGATTCTTTAGAAGTAATGAATTTAAAAAAGTATATGATAAAGAGTTACCTGACTCTTACATTAATAAACTTGATTCAAAAGATATTTCATATGAAGATGCTTGTCTATTTGTATATATGAAGAGTTTACTTACATTCCTTGGATATGATTATATGATTGAACAAACTATAATAGATGAAGCGCAGGATTATAATGTTCTTCAATATATATTACTTAAGAAAATACTTAGAAAAAGTAAGTTTACTATTTTAGGAGACATTAATCAAACAATAAATCCATATTATGAATATAAGAGTCTTGAAGATTTAAAACAAGTATTCCCTGACTCAGTTAATTATATAGAACTTAATAAAACTTATAGATCAAGTCCTGAAATTATAGAGCATGCAAATAAGATACTAGGACTTAACTTAGTATCAGCTATTAGAAGAGATACACATATACCAGTTGAATTTAGACAAGAAGACAATTTAAAAGAACAGCTAAGTAATGATATAAATAATCTTAAAAAGAATAATAGAAGTATTGCAATTATTACTAAAACTGATACAGAAGCCGCTGATATTTATAAATTACTTAAACGTGACTTTGAAGAGTTAACACTTATAGCTAATAATTCTAAAGCATTTAGTCGTGAACTAGTAGTAATTCCTTCATATATGGCAAAAGGTTTAGAATATGATGCAACTATAGTATATACTCACAAAGACAATCAGTTTAGTTACAAAGAAAGATATTTATATTATGTTGCTTGTACTAGAAGTCAACATCACTTAATTATTTATAATCAAAAAGAAGCTTAGTATTTTAAGCTTCTTTTATTCTAGTGTTTTTTTTATAGTATTTTCTTTATGTTTTTGTTTTAACTTTTTAGCAAGTGTTTTAAGACCAAGTGCTGCGTATCCTAAAGCAGTTAAAGCTGACACTGTATTCAATGCACTTGAAGTTATAGTATGTACCGGAATATTTCTATAATTATTTAAATCTACTTCCATTACTTCAGTAGTTTCTTCTCTAGAATATTTATGTCCAAACATTTCTTCATCATATAAATAACTTACATCACAATGGCCTGAAGAGTTAGATGCACCTACATCATTACATACATTAGTTACTTGTTGCATATCTACAGTAAAGTTAGAAGTTGACTCTCCCCTATACTCTTTTAAGTTATCTAAACTTATTCCTTCATCATTGTGTTCATTAGATGAGTATTGAGGTCCTCCTGCTTTCCATACATAAAAATCAGTATTTTTTAATGTTGTATTGTGTTTTGCTATCATATTAGTACATATAGAATTTAGCGTTGAACCATTACCATATATTCCAACTTTAGTATATCCGTGTCTATTACAAACTTCTTTAAATGTTTGTAATAATTCGTAATAGTCATTTTTATTTGTATATATTTCAAAGTCTACAAATACTGGAACATTTTCTTTATTAATAGTTACTTCTTGTTCTTCCATTTCTTTATCTAAAGTAGTTAAATATTTATCTAATCTTTGTTCATATGTTTTAACGTCCATTCCTTTTAATACACAAAAGTATAATCCTAAATCTATATTTTTACTAGTTGCTCCTTTCACTTGTTCAATTGCTGAAGATAAATAGTATCCTTCATTTTCTAAGTAATTAGAGTCATCTCTAGCTACTTCAACTATTACATAATCTGATGTTTCAGCTACTTTATCCCAATCTATATTAGTTTGATAATCTGAAATATCTATTCCTCTTGCAATAGCATAATTATATGTCGAAGAGTTTGTTTCTTTATTATATGTCATATAAAGATTAGGTATATATATTACATCTCCTGGATTTACACTTTTAATATTATGATTGTATTCTTTTAAGTCATTTTCACTTAATCCACAAGTTAAAGCTATACTATGAAGAGTCTCTCCTTCTTTAACTACATATCCTTGTGAATATACTAGAGATGTACTATTATTTAAGTTTCTTTCTTTTACTATTTCAGATAAATCTATAGTAGCACCAATTACTCCATTTAAGTCTTTAGTTATATTATGACTTCCTGGGTATCTAATACTTTCATTATCTTCTACTAAGAAAGTATCATAATCAGTAATTTTAGTTATATATAGATTACAGTCAGTAAGACTAGTATCACTTCCATATAAACCAACATACATATTACTTCTTGTTGCTTTATCTAAAAATGCTTCTATTAAAGTTGTTTTTTCAGCATTATTTAGATTTTTATTATTCATAATGTTATCTATATTGCAATATATAGGCATATCTATATTATATTGTTTTACTACTGCTTGTAAGAAATCTATATCTTTATGCATTTTAGCTAAGTCTTCTGCTTTAGTATCAAGTACTATACACACTGATATATTTCTATCTTTACATTCATTTAATGTATTTCTTAAATTTGTTATATCATTAAATGACTTTTCACTTATACGAAGTACTACAAAGTTATTAGAGTGAACTATTGTATTAAATCTAGTATTATATCCTTCTTTACCAATTATATTTTCTTCAGTTCCATCGTTAGTTCTTGCTACTATGCTTGATGTTATTAATTGTCTTACATCATTTATAGTATTCATAGTAGCAGCAGCACCTAGTACTAAACCTATCATTTTAGTTTTGTTGCTAATTTTTCTTTTAGATTCATTATCATTATTTTCCATAACTATCCCCTTTAAACGTGCTTTATTATATCAAAATTAGTCATTCAAGTCAATTTTAAGTGTCAAATGTGTTACATTATATATTTTATAACATAAGAAAACCAGCTATATCATAAGACATAACTGGTTTATATGAATTATCCAATTCGGAAAGATGGCGAAACGCCGTGGGTATTATCAGAAAAGTAGCTGTTATAACAGTTACCATTAGAATTAGCACCGAAAAAATTGTAGTTATGACTAGAATAAGCTGAGCGAAGCCACCATGTGTTTGCGGTAGTACCGAACTTCTTAATAGCACCTGAATAGCTAGTTGTAGTAACACCAATACTATTATAATAATCTAGTTATCTAGTTAAATCCTTTGCTGAATCATATGGATAAGAAAAAATACCATATATTTCTTTTGGAGCTAATAAATAAAGTTTATCTATTGATGTAAAATTAGCGGAATCATCACTACCATGACTACTAACTACGGTTGTGTCTATAATAGCATTTTTTAAATCAGTTGGAAGCATATTATATAAATCAGTATTTACATAAGTGTACATTGCTGATGCAGGCCATCCACCAACATTAGTAGTGGTGGTACTATTCATTGCATGTGTTGTAATTACATCCTCAAATTCAAGTACAAATCCACACGCTGTTTGTGAGAATCCTTTAGTAGAACATTCATCAGGTGTTGATTTATTTGCTATTCTTACGCTATGTATTCCCAAATTTCCTAGGTCTACTTCTTTAGTATCTCCTAAATTGTAATCTGAAATATTACTATTTCTAACATTAGTAATTATTGTAGTCCAACTATCTTTTTCAAATTGAGAAGGAACATATTCTTCTACTCCTAAAACTCCACTAAATTTTTTTCCTTGATTATAGTTTTGGTCATCACTAGTATCTATAAACGTAATAGTTAAATTATATTTATGAACTATGCTTGGTTCAATTGTTATTTTCTTTTTAATGATATTTTTAGCTATTGCAGTACTATCTACTCCTTCACATGTTCCATCTTCTGCTTCTGTTGTAGCATTCATTCCAGTACAAGTTCCTTCGATTAACATTTCATCATTTGTTATTTCATTTGTTAATTCTTGCCATACAAGGTTGTATACTGCGTCAAGTGTTCCAGTATTAGCAACATAAACTGTCTTTGTAATAGTATCTCCTGGTTTTATATTTTGCATTACTACTTCTGCTCCATCTACATAACGAAGACTTAAAGTACCAGTTGTTACTACTTGGTCCTTTACTTCATTATTAACTATTGCTGCTGTAAAGTATGCATAAGATACACTAATAATAGCTATTAAAGCAAAAGACATTATGAATAATAAAGTCGTTTTTGTATTTGTTTTCATTTTTCTATTCTCCTTACATTAAAGATGTATAGCATTTTTTGAAATGAATTTAAATATTTATGCATAAAAAAACTCTAGATTTCTCTAGAGTTTAATGTTTCTAAAACTATTCGATAACTTCAGAAACTACACCAGCACCAACTGTTCTTCCACCTTCACGGATTGAGAAGTTAGTTCCGTTTTCAATAGCAATTGGAGCAATTAACTCAACTGTCATATCAACGTTGTCACCTGGCATAACCATTTCAGTACCTTCTGGTAATGTAATTACACCTGTAACATCAGTTGTTCTGAAGTAGAATTGAGGTCTATAGTTACTAAAGAATGGAGTATGACGTCCACCTTCTTCTTTAGAAAGAACGTATACGCTAGCTTTGAATTTCTTATGTGGTGTAATGCTTCCTGGTTTACATAAGATTTGTCCTCTTTCAACATCTTCTCTGTTGATACCACGAAGTAGAACTCCAGCATTATCTCCAGCTTCAGCATAATCTAATGATTTTCTGAACATTTCGATTCCTGTAACTACTGTTTTTCTAGTTGGTTTTAAACCAACAATTTCAACTTCATCGTTAAGATATAATTTACCTCTTTCAACACGACCTGTAACAACAGTTCCACGTCCTGTGATAGTAAATACATCTTCAATGCTCATTAAGAATGGTTTATCAGTATCTCTTGCTGGAGTATCAATCCATGAATCAACTGCAGCCATAAGATCTTTAATAGGTTGTACCCATTTTTCATCACCCTCAAGAGCCTTAAGAGCAGATCCACGAATAATTGGAGTATTGTCTCCATCATATCCGTATTCAGTAAGTAATTCTCTTACTTCCATTTCTACTAAGTCTAATAACTCAGGATCATCAACCATATCACATTTATTGATGAATACTACCATTTTTGGTACACCAACTTGACGTGATAATAAGATGTGTTCACGAGTTTGAGGCATTGGTCCATCTGTTGCACTAACAACTAGGATTGCACCATCCATTTGAGCAGCACCTGTGATCATGTTTTTAACGTAATCAGCATGTCCTGGACAGTCAACGTGAGCATAGTGACGTTTGTCAGTGCTATATTCAACGTGAGCAGTATTAATAGTAATACCTCTTGCTTTTTCTTCTGGAGCTTTATCGATTTGGTCATAAGCCATGAATTCTCCAAAGTATTTAGTAATTGCAGCTGTTAATGTTGTCTTACCATGGTCAACGTGTCCAATAGTACCAATATTAACATGTTCTTTAGAACGATCAAATTTTTGTTTTGCCATTTTATTTTCCTCCTTTTTTACATCATAAATATATTTTATCTAATACTTGAAAATATTTCAAGTATTAAATAAGCAAAACTTTAGAAAGTGTACTTAATTATTGTACACCATTTTTCTTAATAATGTCTTCAGCTATACTTCTAGGTACTTCTTCATAGTGATCGAAGATCATTGTATAAGTACCACGTCCTTGAGTGTTACTTCTAAGAACTGTCATGTAACCGAACATTTCAGATAGTGGAACCATAGCTTTAATGCTTATGTCTCTACCACGAGATTCATTTCCAAGAGGTTTTCCTCTTCTAGAAGTTAAATCTCCCATTACTGTACCCATG
The DNA here is from genome assembly GCA_945935525.1 of uncultured bacterium. Lineage (GTDB taxonomy): Bacteria > Bacillota_I > Bacilli_A > RF39 > UBA660 > CAG-1000. Next base: position 63,658 of record CAMERI010000002.1, read on the forward strand.
AATTCTTCTGGAACAACTACTTCAACTTCCATAATTGGTTCTAAAATACATGGATTACATTTATTTTTAGCTTCTTTTAAAGCCATAGAAGCTGCGATTTTGAATGCCATTTCATTTGAGTCTACATCATGATATGATCCATCAAATAATGTACATTTAACATCGATCATTGGGAATCCAGCAAGTACACCACCAGCTAGAGCTTCTTGTAATCCTTTGTCAACTACAGGAATGTATTCACGAGGAACTACTCCACCTACTACTTCGTCAACAAATTCATATCCCTTATCAGGATTTGGTTCAAATTTAACCCAAACATGTCCGTATTGTCCACGTCCACCTGATTGTTTAATATATTTACCTTCACATTCAGCAGTACTCTTAAGAGTTTCTCTATAAGCAACTTGTGGTTTACCAACATTTGCTTCTACACCGAATTCTCTTCTCATTCTATCTACTAATACGTCTAAGTGTAACTCACCCATACCAGCAATGATAGTTTGACCAGTTTCATGATCAGTTTTTGCTCTAAATGAAGGGTCTTCTTTAGCTAATTTTTGAAGAGCTAAGCTCATTTTTTCTTGATCAGCTTTTGATTTTGGTTCAATTGCAAGTTCAATAACTGGCTCTGGGAATACCATTTTTTCAAGAATAACTTGATGTTTTTCATCACAAAGTGTATCTCCAGTTGTAGTATCTTTAAGACCTACAGCAGCAGCAATTTCTCCTGCATATACTTCTGCTATTTCTTTTCTTTGATTAGCATGCATTTGAAGAATACGTCCGATTCTTTCTTTTTCTCCCTTAGTTGAGTTCATAACATAACTTCCTGATTTAAGTACACCAGAGTATACACGGAAGAATGTTAAGTTTCCAACGAATGGGTCGTTCATAACTTTGAATGCAAGTGCACTAAATGGTTCACTATCACTAGCTTTTCTTTCTACTGGATTACCATTTAAGTCTTCACCCTTAACAGCTGCGATATCAGTTGGAGCTGGTAAGTAATCAATAACTGCATCCATTAATGTACGAGTACCTTTGTCTCCTAGGGCATCAGCACATAATACTGGGAAGAATTTAACAGCTAATGTAGCTTTTCTTATTGCTGATTTTAATAAATCAACACTAACTTCTTCTCCTTCTAAATATTTTTCCATTAATTCATCAGAGAAATCAGCTACGGCTTCGATTAATTTTCCTCTTGCTTCTTCTGCTTTATCTACCATGTCAGCTGGAATTTCAATTTCTTCTAGATTTTGAGCAGCTGTTCCATCGTATTTATAAGCTTTCATTGTAACTAAATCTACATATCCTGTAAAATGATCTTCAGCTCCGATTGGTAACATGATTGCTTCTGCTTTTTCAGATAGTCTATGATGAATTGATTCCATTGAGTAATCAAAGTCAGCACCCATTTTTTCCATCTTATTTGCACAAATCATTCTTGGAACCATATAATCATTTGCTTGTCTCCAAACTTGTTCAGTTTGAGTTTCTACTCCTGCTTGAGCATCGATTAATGCAACAGCACCATCAAGTACTCTTAAACTACGAGCAACTTCAATAGTGAAGTCTACGTGTCCCGGAGTATCTATTATATTGAATCTATAACCATTCCAGTGTACAGTTGTTGCAGCACTAGTAATTGTTATACCTCTTTCTTTTTCTTGATCCATCCAGTCCATTTGAGAAGCTCCATCATGAGTTTCACCAATTTTATGGATGTTTCCACCTAAATATAGAATTCTCTCAGTAGTTGTTGTTTTACCAGCATCAATATGAGCCATAATTCCTATATTACGTGTTTTTTCTAACGATACATCACGTGCCATAAGTGTTCTCCCTTCTTACCATCTATAATGAGCATATGCTTTATTAGCTTCTGCCATTTTATGAGTATCTTCACGTTTCTTAACTGCTCCACCTATTCCGTTTGAAGCATCGATTATTTCAGCAGCTAAATTTTCTGCCATACCTTTTCCGTTTCTACCTTTAGCATATTGGATTAACCAACGAAGCATTAAAGCGTTAGCTCTATCTTCACGAACTTCCATAGGTACAGAATAGTTACTTCCGCCTACACGTCTACTCTTTATTTCTAAAGCTGGTTTGATGTTTTCAAATGCTTGATTTAAAACTTCTAAAGGATCTTTATTAGTTTTTTCTCTAACTATTTCAAGAGCATTGTTAACTATTTTTTGAGCAGTTCCTTTTTTTCCATCTTGCATGATTCCATTGATTAGCTTAGTAACCATTTTTGAACCATATATTGGATCTGCTAAAACATCTCTCTTAATTGCTTGTTTCTTACGCATGTCATTATCTCCTTTCTTATTAGTAATTTATTTATTATTAATTTTTCTTAGGTTTCTTAGTTCCGTATTTACTTCTTCCTTGACGTCTCTTATCAATACCAGCAGTATCTAAAGTACCACGAACAATATGATAACGAACACCGATAAGGTCTTTAACACGTCCACCTCTAATTAGAACAACGCTGTGTTCTTGTAAGTTATGTCCTTCTCCACCAATGTAGCAAGTAACTTCATATCCGTTACTTAATCTAACTCTAGCGATTTTTCTTAAAGCTGAGTTTGGTTTTTTAGGAGTTTTAGTAGATACACGAGTACAAACTCCACGTTTTTGTGGTGAAGTATTATTTGTTCTCTTCTTATCTTTTGAGTTATATCCAACATTTAATACTGGACTTTTACTCTTTTTAGTTTTGTCAGTTCTACTCTTTCTTACTAATTGATTAATTGTAGGCATTATTTGTCTCCTTTCTTAATACACATTTCCAGGTGTATCAAAATCACTATTTTTTTAAGTTTTCTGCACGAGAAAACCTGAAATCTAGTTAATAATATCATTAAAAAAGCTTAATGTCAACGATATTTTCTAAGTTTTTATCGTTTTCATTAAGTTTATTATTTATTTTGCTTATTTAGTATTCTAAAACCCTAAATCTATGCTCTTTTTGGAAACTATTTCTATTAGTATTTTAGTTATTAAAAATAATATAGATATGAATAAAATAGACATACATACTTCATATGTAAAAGTAGTATAACTATTGCCTATAAAATAATCTCCATAATATAAAGGTAACTTAAATACTGAGTCTATTACTCTTTCTTTCATAAGTGGCGTTAACGCAACTATGCTAAGCGGTATAATTCCAGAAATGATTACAACTATTTCTTCTTTAATCGTTTTGTATAAACTAACTAATATAATGACAATCATATTTAATATGAAATAACTTCTTATTATATGAAATATTAAGTATGTAAGATTAGTAATGTTATAATTATTTAGTATTTCTATTTTTGTATTCATACCTGTTTTTAAAATAGATGCAACTAGTACTAAAAATAATACTATTAGATAAATTATTAAGTTTGATATAAATATAAACTTTATAATTTTACAAAAGAATTCTTTGTAGTTTTTTATTCTTATTAAAAATGAATAATTTTTAACTAACTCAATATAGATATTATAAGTATTAAAGATAAATAGAAATAGTAAAACCATTATAAAAAAGTTCCAAGATAATGTACTATATATACCATTTATCATAGTCATGTTGTTTATTATGTTTCCAAGAGACATAAAGAATAATAGAATAATTATCATGGTTGTAACTTTGAATCTAGTATTTTGTAATAGTGATATTATTAATTTAAAATCGTTTTTCATTTTATACGTTCCACATGACCATTATCAAATTTATATACTTCATCTGATAAAACATCTATATCTTCTTTTATATGACTTGTAACTATAATTAGTTTATTTTGGTTTTTTAAATCTAATAAAATATTTCTTATCTTTTCTACTGTGGACTCTTCTATTCCATTAAATAGTTCATCAAATATCATCACGTCAGGACTCTCCATTAATACTTGTGCGATAGCTAGTTTTTGTTTAGTACCTAGTGAGTATTCACTATATTTTTTATTTTTCTCAGTAGTTAGGTTTACTAATTCAAGTGTTTTATTTATTTCTTCGTTCCCTATTTTATTTTGTATGCTTGCTAGTAACTTTAAGTTTTCATAACCAGTTAAATCCGGAAAGAAAGTTGGTTTTTCTATTAGAGCTCTTACACTTGGAGGAAAACTATTATTACTATTGTAATTTATATTACCATAAAGTACTTCTCCAGTTGTTGGTTTATAAAATGAACAAAGTATTTTTAAGAATACACTTTTACCACTACCATTTCTTCCGACTATACCATATATTTTTCCACTTTCAAATTTCATATTTATGTTTTCTAGTATAGTTACTTTTTTAAATTTTTTTGATAAAGCTTTAACTATTATTTCCATATTAACCTCTAATTCTTTTCTAATTTTATTATTATTTTTTCTTTGTTTTTATATTTTAAATATACTAGTAGCGAACTTATGAGTGATACTCCTAGACATAATAAATTAAATGGTATAAGTTCCCTATCATTGTAAGTATACATATCAAAGAAGTCAAAGTATTTTTCCGAGTCTTTAAAGTCTTTTAAGACAAAACTTATTATAAAGAATGTATTTGTTAATGTTATACCATAATATACCATAATAGTTTCTATTACTGTTACTAAATAGTTTCTATTCTCTGGTACTAAGATTAATCCTATATTTATATAGAAGATACTCATTAATATTGTATTTAACAAATATGAAAATATAAATAGTGCTGGATGACTAAGTATTTCTTTAGTGAATGCTATAGTTTCAGCAGATACTTCAAATGTTCCACTTATTATGTAGGAAAATACTAAAACATACATAGTTATTAGTGGCCACAAAAGAATACTTTTATATGAACTTTTAAATACATCTTTTATATAATTATTATAACTTTCTCTAGTTAGCCTATTCTTTATTTCACCTGATTTAAATCTTTTACTTATTTCATACATTGATGACATAATTATTAAGAATGGTACTGCTAAAAAATATATAAAACTATATTCTGAATCATTAAGTATTTCATTAAAAGTAGTTAGTGTATCTCTTTTTGTTTTTTCTTCATTTAGTGCTTTTAAACATATTTCATTAGTGGGATCAGTCTTTAAAGTTTCTTTACACATTTCTTTTACTTTTATACTTAAATCTTCTGAATCTTTATCATTAATAATTACTTTAATACCTAGAAATGTTGTAAACATGAATAATATCATGAATGATATAAGTAAAACCTTGTTATTTTGAATAAACTTTTTCATAAAATTCTCCTATTACTAATTGAGAAGAAAAATATCCTTTATTTTTAATATGTCCAAACTCCAGAGTGACTCAGTCTATAAGCTGTGAATTTTGGATTCTTGAACTTTAGTGTATATTTTCCTTTTAATGATGCCTCTGATTCATCATAATTTTGTTTTTGATTTGTAGTAAACTCTTTATATTTAGTGCATTTCCCATTATTATTACATATTTTAACTAACACATTTGTATATTCTCCGGAACCATACAATTTTACTGTTCCAATATTTTGATATGTATGATTCGTAAAATTTTCACTTTTGGTAACATAATCACCTAAACTTGTTTCAATTTGATATGCTTTAATTTCAAATCCTGATACTCCTGTAACTTCTCTTGCGTTCATGTTTGCATATGACATCATTAAGCAAACAATAAACATGAATAATGTAAATTTTAAATATTTCATTTCTATTCCTCCTAAAATATTTTTCTTCTCAATGCTACATTATCATTTTTTTATTTATAATTTTAAATTTTGTCATTAAAGTGTATTATTTTGTCATTAAAGTGTATTATTTTGTCATTAAAGTGTATTATTTTGTCATTTAATGTATCATTTGTAATGTTAAACTCTACTTATTTAAAAGTATTATATCATATTTTGTTCTTAAACTCTAAATGCTTCGTTTATTACTTTTTCTATGTCTATATTCTTTTCATTATCTCTTTTAAAATATGCTAGATATTCTATATTACCATTACCACCTTTTATTGGTGATGATGTAAGATTATTTATATAGTAATCATTTTCTTTGAATGACTCTATTACTTTATTTATAACAGTACTATATACTTCTTTATTAAGTGGTACTCCTCTATATTTATCTGATAATTCTTTTCCACACTCAAATTGAGGTTTTATAAGGCATATTATTTCTTTTAGATTGGTTAATTCTTTTAATTTATTAGTTAGTTTTGTTACTGATATAAAAGATACATCAATAGATGCAATATTAGCATCATTAATAATATTATTATCTATATTTCTAAAGTCAGTATTTTCATAAAGATTAATTTTATTATTTTGTCTTAAATTCTTATCAAATTGGTTAGTTCCAACATCTATAGCATAAACTTTTTTAATACCATTTTGTATAGCACAATCACTAAAGCCTCCTGTGGATGAACCTATATCAATAAGTATTTTATCATTTAAATTAATATTAAATTCTTTTATTGCTTTTTCTAGTTTTAAACCACCACGAGAAACATACTTTAACTTTTCACCTTTTATTTCAATTATATCAGTATCTGTTACATCAAAAGATGGTTTGGTTATACATATATTATTACAAAATATTATTTTATTTTTAATTTCATTTTGAGCTTTATTTCTTGTTTCAAAAATTCCTCTTTTTACTAGTTCTATATCAATTCTCGTCATTTTCTTCCTTTTGTAGTTCATTTTCATATAATGTTCTATATAATTCATTATTTTTATATAGTTCTTTATGACTACCTATCCCACATATTTTCCCATCATTTACTACTATTATTTTGTTACAATCTTTTATAGTTGAAAGTCTATGAGCTACGATTAACATTGTATATTCACTACTTATATTGTTTATTGCTTTTTGAATATTTGCTTGTGTTTCATTATCTAATGCACTTGTTGCTTCATCAAATAATATAATATTAGTTTTTCTTAGAAGTGCTCTTGCGATAGCTACTCTTTGACATTCACCACCACTTAGTGTTACTCCACCTTCTCCAACTATAGTATTGTATTTTTTAGGAAGAGTCATTATATAATCATGAAGTTCACATATTTTACATACATTTTCTATTTGTTTTTGTGATGCGTCTGGATTTACTAAAAGTAGATTTTCTTTAATAGTCATATTAAATAGATATGGTTTTTGACTTATAACTGCAATATTATTTCTAAGACTAAATTTATCTAAATCGTTTACGTTATATCCATCTATAAGTATTTCACCTTTAGTTACTTCATAAATCTTACTTAGTAAGTTAATAATAGTACTTTTACCACTACCACTCTTACCTACGATGGCGACTGTATCTTTTGGTTCTACAGAAAAGTTTACTCCTTTTAGTACTTCATCTTTATCATACTTAAAATGAACATCTTTAAATTCAATTTTTCCATATAATTCATTAACTCTTTTATTACCATAGTGTTCTTTTTCATATGTTGTATGGTCTATTACTTCAAAGATACGTTCCGCGGATAAAGCAAATTCTTTCAATTGTCTTTCTGACCAAGCTAAATATAATACTGAAGTAAATAATCTATCTTTATATAAAAATATTGCAATTAGTGAAGATATTGTTATTACATCAAATTTAACAAAATAAATAGATAATATTATTATAATACCTGTAAATAAATAAACTGTGAATGCTCTTGCAAATGTGTAATTACTATCTGTTTTCATACTTTTTATAGTATCGTTATATAGTTCATCTATATTACCATTTATTTTATTTTTAAAATGTTCTACTATATTTAGAAGTTTTATATCATGAGATCCTCTTATTCCTTCATTAATAACAGTTGTATTTCTATCTCTTAATTTGTTTTTTCTTTTTAAGTATGCATTCCATTTATCCATAGCTCTTTTTTCAATTATATATACTGTTATGGTACCAAGTATAGTTATAATACCTAATACGAAGTTAATATAAAATATATAGATGAATACAAATATATTAGAAAGTATTCTAGATATGTTTGCTCTTAATGCGTTAAATGCCATTACTACATTATTTGGATCTTGTGTTATTCTAGTTAAAAATACTCCACTTGAAGTTTTTAATAGTTCTTTATTATCTATGTCAAAGTATCCGCTTATTACATCTTTTTTTATGTTATTTGATACTGTTTCTTGTACTTTAACATATGCTCTTGTAAAGATTATGTTATCTATAAATTCCATAAATACTGCTAATAGAAATATTAAAAAAGTATATTTTATTGCTAAATCTAATTTACTACTAGTAGCATAATCTAATATTTTAGCCATTAATGCTGGACTAAATGAACTAAATATACTTATTACTAAACTTAATACTATTAGTGTTATTACTGCTTTCTTTTCTTTAGCAAAATAAGGAATACATTTTTTAATATATGTCCATATTTTTTTATTTGATTTTTTAGTTTTTTCTTTTACTTCTTTTTTCATAAGTTTATTATACTAAAATAAATAATGTTTTAAAAGAAAAAGAACTATATTTCTATAATTCTTTCTCTCCTTTGTTTTTAAATTGTATTATTATTGGCGTTCCACTAAAATCTATATTTTCTCTTATTTTATTTTCTAAGTATCTATAATATGAGAAATGCACTAGTCCTTTTGAGTTTACTTCTATATCAAATCTTGGTGGTTTAGTACCTGATTGATGTGTGAAATATACTTTTAGTTTTTTACCTTTATATGAAGCTGGTGGGGTTTCTATGAAAGCATTTCTTATAATATCATTTATTATGCTTGTTTTAACTTCTTTGATTGAGTTTTCATAAGAAGATAATACTTCTGGCATAAGAGTATGTATTCTCTTTTTAGTTTGTGCACTTAAGAATACTATTTTAGCATAATCCATGAATTGGAAGTTATGACTAATAGACTTTTTCCATTCTTTCATACTTTCATCTTTGTTTTCTATTGTATCCCATTTATTAACAACGATTACTACTGGTTTTCCTGCTTCTAAAGCATAACCTGCAATATGTTTATCATGTTCTACAATACCAGTTGTAGCATCAAGAACAAGTAAACATACATCACTTCTATCTATAGCTTTCATACTTCTTAAAAGACTATATTTTTCTACTGCTTCAAATATTTTACCTTTTTTACGAAGTCCTGCTGTATCTATTAAAGTATATTCTTCTTTATTATAAGTGAATTTTGTATCTATAGCATCTCTAGTAGTACCAGCTACATTACTTACGATTACTCTTTCTTCATTTAGAAGAGCATTTACTAAACTAGATTTACCTACGTTAGGTCTTCCAATAACTGCAATCTTAATGTTATTATCTTCTTCTTCATATCCTGGTTCATATCCGTCAGTTACAATTTTTAATAAATCGTTTACTCCAGTTCCATGTTCTGCTGAAATAGGAATATATTCATCAAATCCTAAACTATAAAATTCATATATGTTTTCTTGTCCAGTTTTATTATCTACTTTATTAATGGCAACAATAACTTTCTTATCTTGTTTTTTTAACATATCACGAATAAGTAAGTCATTAGTAGTAAGTCCATCTTTTGCGTCTACTACAAAAATGATAGTATCACTTTCTTCAATACCAACTTCTACTTGCATACGAATTTCTTCGTTGAAGTCTCCTTCACTTAAATCTATACCACCAGTATCTATCAAATAAAATGGTTTTTCTTTGTATGAAGCTTCACTATAAATTCTATCTCTTGTTACTCCTGGTTTATCTTCAATAATAGCTACTTTTTTACCAACTATTCTATTAAATAAAGTACTTTTACCAGTATTAGGTCTTCCAACTAAACATATTGTTTGTTTTGCCATGTCCCCTTCACCTCGCATACATTATACAAGAAAATTGAGAATTTTACTAGTCCAAATAATGAAGAATAAAACAAATTTTATCATTAAATTATCTAAAATATTTTTTTCTTTTAAGTAACTTTTAATATAATAAAAAATTTTGAACTTAATAAATTCAAAATTTTCACCTTTTACCTATTTTGTGTTTTGTGTTCTATCCGATACGGAAAGCTGGAGCCACGCCGTATGTAGTACGAGCAGTGTTGGTATAGCAGTTACCATCGAAGTTAACATATAAGAAATTGATAGTATTAATATAATTAGCCGCGCGAAGCCACCAATTATTAGCACTAGTTCCCTTATACTTTATAGCTCCACTATAACTACTAGTTGTTACTCGTATATTTGTATAATAATCTAATGTTCTTGTTAAATCTTTTGCTGAATCCCAACTGTCAGACCAATCAGTATATATCTCTTTTGGTTCTAACAAGTATAATTTATCTGTTGATGTAAAGTTTTCTGTATCACTTTTTCCATATTCTGATACTACTGTTGTATCTATTATTGCATTCTTTATTTCACTTGGTAATGAATTATATATATCATTATTTACAAATGTATACATTTCACTAGCTGGCCAGCCATCTACATTCCATCCATTATTATATTGTGTTCCTTTATATGTTCCTGATGGATTCATATTATGTGTTGTTATTATATCTGCAAATTCAAGTACAAATCCACATGCTGTTTGTGAGAAACCTGCCCTTGAACATTCGCTTGGTGTTGATGTGTTTGCTACTCTTAACGTATGTGTTCCATATGTTCCTAAATCTACTGTCTTTGTATCTCCTACATTATATTTACTTATATTATTATTTCTAACAGCTTTAATTATTGTTTTCCATGAATCTGTCGCAAATGAATTAGGTGCTGGAATATCTTTATCAGCAATATCAGTAAAGTATCCTGGGTTACTTGTTCCACCATCTATATGAGCATATGTTTTATCAACATAAGAACTATTGTATTTAGTTCCGTTTCCACCTACTAATTTAGGCATATTACCAAACATACTTGTTGATGATGTAACTGCTGTAGTCACAAATTTATCACTTACATATATTGTATTTAAGCTCGTAGAACCATTAAACATATAAGACATATTAGTTACTTTGCTTGTATTAAAAGTACTTAAATCTAATGTTGTTAAACTCGTGCAAGGATTAAACATACCTTCCATGTCGGTTACATTACTTGTATTAAAACTACTTAAATCTAATGTAGTTAAATTAGTACTTTTAAACATTGCTTTCATAGTTGTTACTTTGCTTGTATTTAATTTATTTAATCCTTTTATCGTAGTTACTTTACTATTCCAAAACATACCTTCCATACTTGTAACTTTGCTTGTATTAAAACTACTTATATCTAATGTAGATACTTGAGTAGAACTAAACATATAACCCATATTAGTTACATTACTTGTATTAAATTTGCTTACGTTTAAAGTTGTTGATTTACTTTCTTGAAACATAAAGCCCATATCAGTTACTTTAGCAGTGTTAAAGCCACTTACATCTAATGCTGGTGCTTTAGAACTATAAAACATACTATTCATATTAGTTACATTACTTGTATTAAAATTATTTAATCCGTTTATAGTTGTAGCCTGTGAACTTGCAAACATATTATGCATATCAGTTACTTTAGTTGTGTTAAAATTACTTACATTTATTGTAGTAGCACTTGATTGCTTAAACATACTACTCATATTTGTTACTTTACTTGTATTAAAGTTACTTAAATCTAATGTAGTAACTTTACTGGTATTAAACATATAACGCATATTAGTTACATTACTTGTATTAAAATTATTTAATCCGCTTATAGTTGTAGCCTGTGAACTTGCAAACATGTTATTCATGTCAATTACATAACTAGTATCAAAACCACTTACATCTATAGAAGATGCTTTACTATTAGAAAACATATATGTCATGGAGATAGTAGGTTTATTATTTATATAAGTACATAGTTTGCTATTTACAGTATTTGTACTTGCTTTATTAGTAAGTTGTACACCCCAACCATTAGTTGTTATATTTGCCCAACTTAATGCAGTACCAGAATTAGAAGAGCCTTGTTGTTTATATGAATATGTATATTGTTCGTCAATATATTTTAATCCTTGACTAAGAGTATTCCCAGTTTTACAAAAATATGTATTTGAAGATGTAGTCTCCATTGTAGTAATTTCAGAATATGTACTTGGTACATCTACATCAGTGAGTTTATTAGTACTATAACCTCCACTTACTGAAAAAGTAAGAGTTTGTGCACTACTAGAATTATTAATTATTTTTAATTTTAAAGTACCAGTAATACCCTTTTCTAATAATTCTCCTGAAGATAAATACTTAGTAAAAACTTCACTTGTATCTTTAGTTTCATTATAATAAGAAATTGTTACATTATCATTCTTTAAATATAATAATTTAAAATATGTATCTACTCCATTTTGATTAGTTACATTTATATCAACAATAGTTTCTCCTGCTGGTACACTTAATGTATTTGTACTATTCCCTTCGATAGTCATTGAATACTTAAGTTCTCCTACATACATTTCAGCTGCTCTATGGTTATCACTATTTGTAACGAAGTATGAAAGACTATATGTAAGAAGAATACATACTGCTAGTACTATAGAAATTACACCTATATATTGTTTAAAATAATCAATTATCTTTTGCATCATATCACCTATTCTCTATATAAATATATTACAACATAAAAATATTTAAATCAACTTTATTAAGTTTAAAAATTATAGTATAATTTTCTTGTGATGTGTTATGAAAAAAATAGAATATAAACCTTTAATACTTACTGTGGCATTAATAGCATTTCAATCATTATGTTACTTCGTATCTAAATTCTTTGAAGGTAATCCTAACCTAATTGGTGGTGTTATAGATAGTAAAATACCATTTAATGTATGGTTTATTATTCCTTATTGTATATGGTATTTACTAATATTCTTAATTCCATATTATTTGTATAAGAAAGATAAGAATATTTTTACTAAATATATCATTTCATATCTGTTTTGTACAGTTATAGCAAATATAATATTTATAATATATCCTACTTATGTAGATAGACCTATTGTTATTGGTAATAGCATACTTGAATTAATAACAAGAATTGTATTTTGGGTAGATACTCCTGCTCAAAATTGTTTTCCTAGTTTACATTGTGCAGTTAGTATGTTGTTTATATTATATATGTTTGAGTGTAAGAAGTGTCCATTATATTTGAAGATACTTACTCTTATAATATCTATATTGATAATGATTGCCACATTATATACTAAACAACATGTATTTATTGATTTACTTAGTGGTGACATCTTAGCAATTGTTTCATATATAATAGTAAATAATCTTAAGAAAATTAAAAAGAAGGTAAAAGAACTATTATCAATTTAATAGTTTTTTTATGTAAAGCATGAAGAAAATATTCTTAAAAATCTTGTCTTATAGTATAATATAATTATAAGGATGTGATGAGTTATGATTAAGAAAAGACATCTTAAAAGAAGTGTTAAATTAATACTTAAAAGAATGATATTTTTGATAATTAGTGGTTTTATATTATGGGGTGCATTTCTATGTATTAGAGATATAAATAATCCAGATAATGATAAAGATACTAGTGGGGGTAAAGAAATAAATAAAGAAGAATATGTTTACAAAGAAGAGTTATTGGCTCTTGGATATGACATTAAAGATATAGAGACAATATCTACTAAGATTAGTAATGTTGATGTTAAAAAATATTTATTAACTGAAAAGTATGAAGATATTACTAAATTTATAGCTAGTCCTTATTATAAAGTTGAAAAAACTAGTAGATATCAAAAATACTATGATAAACATAAAGAGTATGATACTGATAATGTTGTTATATATGTAGAGATTGGTCTTGATATAGAGTTCTATACTGAGATGGATGAGATAACTAATTATGATGAAGTAGACGCTTTAGTAAATAAATATCATAAATTACCTAGTAATTATGAAGCTAAAGATTTAGTTACATTGAGTAAGACTTATAGTTCTCGTGGACATAAGATTAAGAAAGCTGCTTCTGAACCATTAATGAAGATGATTGATGCGGCTAGAGCTGATGGACTTAATTTACTTGTTATATCAGGATATAGAACTGAAAGAACTCAAAGAGGTTTATTTAATAATTCGGTTAAAAGACATGGTATGGATCACGCATTAATATATTCAGCAAAGCCAGGGTACTCTGAACATCAATTAGGTTTAGCAGTAGACCTTAATAGTACTGAAGAAAGTTTTGATCAAACTAAAGAATATAAATGGTTAAAAGCAAATTCATATAAATATGGTTTTATAGAAAGATATCCTAAAGGAAAAGAATTCATAACAGGATATGGTTATGAACCTTGGCATTATAGATACTTAGGAGTAGATTTAGCTACTAAAGTATATACTGAGAATGTTACTTATGAAGAGTATTTGGTAAAACATTCAAAGTAAATTTAGAAATAAATATTAATCTATAAAATAAGAATATTAAAGTACAAGAAATAGTAATTATTATAAATTTTACTATTTCTTTTTTTATGTAACTCATAGATTTAACTTCAGTATTAACCTTCTCTACTTTAGATACAGGTTCTGATTTAAATACATTTATTGTGTATTCTTCTTTATCATCAAGAATTATCTTTATTTCATTTTTAGTTTCATTAAAGTTACCATTACCACTTATATTAACTTTAGATGAGTCATTAGATAGTTCATAGTTAATATCTAGTTTTTCTTCATCAAGTATATTTAAATTATATTCGTGTATTTCTTTATTGAAATTAAGATTATATCCTTTTATATCTATATTTAGTATTTCACTAATATCAGTATTATTTTTATAATTTTTAAATACATTTATTTTAAAGTCTCCATATTTATTAGAAGTCACTATAAAAGATTCTTCATCTTTATCTAGTGTAAATATTCCGTGTCCACTAACAATCTCATCTTTTGATGAAGTAACTTCTATTTTGATTTGTTCTTTGTCTGTGAAATAGTTATAAACTTTTATATTGTTATCAAATATAGGAGATAAGTCTTCATTATTAATTTTTATTCTTTCTATAGCATTTATACTCATTGGTAATAACAAGAGTATACTTAATATTATTTTTTTCATATTAATAGTATTTACAATATAAAAAAATAAATTCACTTTGGAATTTATTTTATAGTTTTTATTATTATTTTCTTTGATCTTTTCTTTTTCTTTTCTATTTTGAATGAGTCTGCTAGTAGTTTATCCATATCATCTACTTTTTTATTATAGTAAATAGTACCTAGTATATCTCCTTTATATACTTTTTCACCTAGTGTTTTATTTAGTATAACACCTACACTATAATCTATTTTATCAGTCTTTTTATGTCTTCCAGCTCCTAAATCAAATACTAGCCCTGATAGTTTTAATGAATCTATATTATTAATATATCCTTCTTTTTCAGAAACTACTATATATTTTTTAGCTTTGCCTTTTAGTTTCTTAATGTCTCCGCCTTGAGCTTTAATCCATTCATAGAATTTGTTTTTAGCATGTCCACTTTCAAGTAAGTTAATTACTAGTTTCTTAGCTTTAGCTTGACTTATTCCTTTGGCACTACTTATCATTAGACTTGAAATATATACTGATAACTCATATAGTCTTTTATCATAAATGCCATTAAAGAAATCAATTGTTTCTTTTACTTCAAGAGCATTACCTATATTTTTTCCAAGTGGAATATTCATATCACTCAAAGTACATATTACTTTCTTTCCGTAGTATTCTCCGATCTTAACCATTGTTTTAGCAAGTGAAGTTGCACTCTTAATATTTTTCATAAATGCACCTTTGCCTACTTTAAGATCTATTACTATTACATCACTTCCACTAGCTATTTTCTTTGACATTATTGAACTTGCAATAAGTGGTATTGAGTCTACTGCTCCTATTTCATTTCTAAGAGCATATATTTTTTTATCAGCTACTGCGATTTTTTCGCTTTGACTTATTACTGCACAACCAACTGTGTCTAACATACGAAGAAATTCTTTTTTACTTAGTTTTAGTTTGTATCCAGTAATACTTTCCAGTTTGTCAACAGTACCGCCTGTAAGGCCTAAACCTCTTCCACTCATTTTAGGAACAGCTACGCCTGCGCAAGCAACTATTGGAGAAACTATTAAAGTTATTTTGTCTCCTACTCCTCCAGTTGAGTGTTTGTCTACTACCTTTTTATCTAAAGATGATAAATCAATTATTTCACCACTTTTAATCATTACATCAGTAAGATAATATGTTTCATCCATAGAAAGTCCATTATGATAAATTGCCCATATGAATCCACTCATAGTTTCATCATTTATTCTTCCTTTTACATAGCTATTTACCATATATTCTATTTCTTTATATTCTAGTTTTTGTTTATTATTAACTTTTTCTGTAATTTCAACTGCTTTCATAATTCACCTATCCTATAGAGTATTATACTATAAAATGTATTGTTTTTGAATATAATTCAAAATAAAAAACACAAATTATGTGTTCTATTTCTTCTTTTTAGTTGATTTACTTTTGCCTATTCCTATTCCTTTAAATAAAGTTCTACCAATACCATTTTCTAGTACATCTTTTACTGTGCCTCTAGTATCAAAACCTAAAACATCATCTACTTTGTCAAATGTTTCTTTTACTTTGTCAAAACTACGATCAGTTAATGTTTTATTAGTGATAGCATCTGTTACTTTAGTTACGAATTTCATCGCTTCAATTGTTCCTGAAAATTCTAAAGTAATATTTGATTTAACTGCTTGTATTGTTACTTTATTTCCTTTTTGATTTACTTGTGTCTTATTATTAAATGTTTTAATATCTTTTAATTCTATTTCATCAAATAACTTTTTTTCTTCTTTCTTATTTAATAATCCTGATGTTTTTGTTATTTCTTCTAATATTATTCTTTTTGATGTTAAGGTTAAATCAATGTTGTTTTTTAGTTCTAGTGAATTACCAGATAATCTTGCTTCATATAATATTACTTCATCTTCTTTGATTTCAAAATTACTCATTAGTATTCAAACTCCTTAAAACTCATTTCTTATTTCATTATATCATAATTATTATATTATTGATACATTAATATTCATAATAGAATTTGTAATTTTCGCGAATTTTTTTATCTTTTGTTTTAATTCATTTGTGTTTATACAAGTTATAGTTTCCTTTAATTTAGATTAACACATTAATTTTTTATATGATATTATTTTTTTATGAAGTGGTTCCATCGTTAATCAGAGTGGCACTTCTTTTAATTAAAGTTTAAAATTTATTGACATTGTTAAATTTTGTATGTTAAAATTTATTCACTGAAATTGGTTTAGTTCCGCTAGGAACCGTAGTCATTTTCTTAAAGATATGATCTTGCTGAATTATCAGTGTGGTCATATCTTTTTTATAATAAATTAATTTTGAACCCAGTGGTTCATTTTTTAATAATTAAGTAACAAAAGCAGAATTAATCTGCTTTTCTACTACTTAAGAATGATACTTTTTCTGCGACTACTTCCATACTATATTTCTTTTCATTTTCTTTTTCATAAGTGTTCACTTGAATACGACCTTTTATTCCAACAATATCACCTTTTTTACAATATTCGCAAGTTGTTTCTGCGATTCCTGCCCATAGAACACATCTAATAAAGTCTGTATCATAATTACCATCCATATTTTTATATGCTCTTGGAACGGCTACTGTTATGATAGTCATTTTCTTATTATTTTCTGTTGTAGATATCTCTGGGTCAGCTACTAAACGACCTGCTAAGACTACTTGATTTAACATATTTCCTCCTTTCGTAAGAGGAATATAACATAATAGAAATTTAATAACAAATTGGTAAAATTCAATAATCAAGTAGTAATTTTGGTGTAAAATTTTGTTTTCTATTAGAGATAATTTAATTATCAATAGAGTTTTTTCTAGTAAAATTTAAAAATTAGCAAATTTTAAAATTTCTTGTTTTTTCTTTAAAGCATCAATTAGAATATCTATTTCTTCATAAGTGTTATAAAAATATAAACTTATTCTTACAGTATCTTCTTTATTATCACCCATTTTAGCACAGTGTTTTCCACTTCTTACACATATACCTTTGGTATTCAAATAAAGTCCTAGATCTCCTGATAATACTCCATCTATATTTATAATAACAGTGCTTCCTTCATTATATTTATTATATATCTTTATATAAGGTATCTTCTCTAATTCCTGTATCAAGTATTTTCTTAAGTATTTTTCTTTTCTTTCTATTTCTTTCATTCCAATTTCATTTAAAAATTTAATA
This sequence comes from uncultured bacterium, assembly GCA_945935525.1. Classification (GTDB taxonomy): domain Bacteria; phylum Bacillota_I; class Bacilli_A; order RF39; family UBA660; genus CAG-1000. The sequence continues at coordinate 81,884 of CAMERI010000002.1, forward strand.
GATTCTGAGAATCCTATGATATTGGCTATATTTGGTGTACCTGCTTCAAAACGATATGGTATTTCTACTAGTTCTAGATGATCTTCATTATAGTTTTCATTCATTCCGCCACCAAAAGTATAGGGTATCATTTTCTTTAAGAGTTCATATTTTCCATAAAGAATTCCTACTCCAGTTGGCCCACACATCTTGTGAGCACTAAATGCTATAAAATCTACTCCAGTATCTTGAACATCTATTTTAATATGAGGTGCACTTTGGGCAGCATCTACTACTACAAGTATTCCATACTTATGAGCAAGTTTACATATTTCTTTTATATCTCTTTTGTCTCCACTTACATTAGTTATTTCTGCGATAGATATTAATTTAGTTCTAGAAGTAATCTTTTCCTTTAAGTCATTTATATCTAACTTCTCATCTTTTGAGTCTACAAATACTACTTTAATATTTTTTTTAGCAGATAATATGAGCCATGGAAGTATATTAGATGCATGTTCACTACTAGAAAGTATTACTTCATCATTTTCATTTAAATAGTTCATAAAGAAACCAAAAGCAACTAAATTAAGTGATTCAGTTGTATTCTTAGTAAATATTATTTCATCTTTACGTTTAGCATTTATAAACATCTTTACTAAGTCTCTTGTATAATCTATTTCATCATCAACTTTAAAACTAATGTCATAGTCTCCTCTATGTGAATTAGCATTATAATTATAGTAATATTCATTCATTTTATCTATTACTCTATATGGTTTAAATGTAGTTGCTGCGGAGTCAAAATATACTATGTTTTTTTCTTTCATAGGAAAATCATTTTTATCTTTCATACTACCACCTATAATAGTTTACTCTTTTAATATATACTTGAACATAATAAATATAATAATTGAAGTTATTTTGTTTTTAATATATAATTATATTGGTGATGAAAATGGATTGTATATTTTGTAAAATAATTAATGGAGATATTCCATCATATACTTTATATGAAAATGATTATGTTAAATGTTTTTTAGATGTAAATCCTATTAGTAAAGGTCATACATTAATAGTACCAAAGAAGCATTTTAAAGATGCTTATGATATTTCAGAAAAGTATATTACTGAAGTACATAAAGCAAGTAAAAAAATACTAGAACTACTTGATTCTAAGTTTAAACCTAGTGGATACAGATTAGTTCAAAATAATGGTAATCTTCAAGATGTTAAACATTATCATTTGCATATTATACCTAATTATATAAATAATAAAGATAATATTAAAGCAGAAGAAGTATTTGAGATTTTAACTAAATAATAATTGTTAAAATCTTTTTTATATTGTATAATTGATTTATGAAAAAAGGATGTGTGTGTGAATGTTAGAATCAATGAATAAGAAGACACTTATTATAATAGGTTCTTCGATTATAGGTTTGATAGTATGTTTGCTTATAGTAGTTTGGTTAGTATCAATACTTAAACCTCATTATTATAGTTATGAAGACTTTGAGGTTAAGGTAACTGAAGCAACTAAAAAATATTATAAAGATAACCCTACTCAATTACCTGCGAGTGATGGTGAATATAATATGTCTTATAGTACTTTAGTAGATGGTGAATATATTAAGCCTATTAATGAAATGCTTAAAGATGGAGATAATTGTACTGTACAAATACTAGTAACTAAGTATAGTGATAATTATTCTTATATACCATATTTAACTTGTCCAGGTAGTTATGAAACTAAAGAATTATATAAAGTAGTTCTTGAACAAAACCCTGTTGTTGAAAGTGGTACTGGTCTTTATAGTGATGGTAATAGTGGTTATTATTTTAGAGGAGATGTTACTAATAACTATGTTCAAATTGGTGAATATGGTGAAGAAAAAAGAGAAAAACCTTATTTATGGCAAATAATGGGTGTTGAAAGTGATAACACTATTAAAATAATAAGTGCTCATACAACTAGTGAAAGATATACTTGGGATGATAGATATAATGAAAAAGAAGAATCATTTGATGGATATAATGATTTTGAGAAAAGTAGACTTAAAGATACATTAATTACTCTTGCTGGTAATGATGAAATACTTCCAGAAGAATTTAGAAATAAATTCGTAGCTAAGGAGTTATGTATTGGTAAGAGAAAACAAACAGATACTACTAAAGATGGTAGTGTTGAATGTGAAACTAAAACAGAAACTAAATATTTATTTGGATTAATTACTCCTTATGAATTTATGAGAACTAGTTTAGATAGTAATTGTAAAGTTGCTGGTAGTCTTTCATGTTTAAACTATAATTACTTATCTGGATATACTACTAATAGTTGGTCTATTACTTCTGATGCTGAAAATACTAATAAGACTTATAGCTTTGGCGGTGGAGTTATGGCTCCTTATAAATCAGATAGAGAAAAGAAATTATATGTAGTAACTTATATAAATAAAAGAGTATTCTTTAAATCAGGTACTGGAACTGCTGATGATCCATATATCATTAGATAATTAAATCATAATAAAAACACTATTGTTGAATAATAGTGTTTTGTTTTGCTTGTAAAGCATTTTGTCTTTCTTGTTCTAACATGGATGATTGTTTAAACCATTCTATACCTATATGAGCATTATTTGAGTCTGGTGTTGGATCTGGTTTATCTATTTTAACAAATACAGGTATAGAGAATGCATTTCCGAAACATAGTGCTACTCCTGGTCTTAACGCTTTTAGTTTCTCTATATCTTCTTCTGCTATACTATGAGTCATACTCTTTATTATCTTTAAATCCTCTGGATGGAACATACGAAGAACTATATAGTTAGAACATTGACTAAGAGCAGTATTAGATAGTTCACTAGGTCTTTGAGTTATAAGTCCTAAAACTATACCATACTTTCTACCCTCTTTAGTAATTCTATCAAATATATTATATCCTATATTTTTAACATCATCATCATTTTGAACATATCTATGAGCTTCTTCTAGAATTATTTGTAATGGGAAACCACCACGTGCTTCTAGTGAGATAGCATAATTTAAGAACAATTTTGAATATATTTTAGTAAGAGTTTTAGCAAATCTTTCTTCTACAAAGTTTAAGTTAAAGTTTACTATTTGTGCTTTTTCACCAGTATTTACTGTAAATAAATCTCTTATATAAGTTTCTTTTGGAATATATTCATTTACTTCGAAGTATTTACCATAATCTCCATTAATAATAGTATCAAGTCTTACTTTCAATATATTATTTATATCATAGACTTTATCACTCTTAAGTACACCTTCACTAATAAGAGCAAATTCAAATGCATTGTATAAGTCTTTTAAATTATATTTTTGAGGTCTCATACTATTATCAAGTTTAAGTTCTGCATCAGTGAATTTTTCTAAAAATTCTATAACTAACTGAATACTATTTATTTTACCAGTTTGGTCTACATTTAAACATTGTCTTAATGTTCTTATATATCCTGGTTGTACTATTTGACTTTCCAAATTTATATCTTTTGTATGGAATGCTGATAAGACAGCAACTACTTGGTCTCTTACTTGAGTTGATTCTTTACCACCAGTTAGTATATCTAATATTGCTTTTGCAATTATATTATTTTTATGAGTTATGACTTTGTCTTCATCTTCTGTGAATAGATAAACTAGTTTTAATGCTTTTTCTATGATAGGTATTTGTGCTGGTGTATCTACATTTAGTAGAAGTGCTAAGTCATCTGCTTCTAAATAATATGGTGGTATTTTTACTATCTCTGCTTTTAATTTATCTCTTACGTTTGTTGTTATATGTTTACATCTACAATATTTAGTTTGATTTATTCTATCAAGTGCTGGTTTGTATTCACCATATACATCAAAAAGTACTATATTTGAATTTATTGGTACGTATTTTTGTCTATAATAAAGGTTTTGGAATAGTCTTGCTACACTACAACTTTTACCACTACCAGTATTACCTATGATAGCAAAGTGGTTTGAGAAGAAACTATCTATGTTTGCTGAAACGTTGAATCCATCATAAATAAGTGATTTACCAATATAAAGATCAGTTGGAGTATCTACATCTTGATTTCCTACTAAAGCAATAACTTCACTAGAATTGATAATTCTTATTTTTGAATCATGACTAGGTTTATGTACAATACCACTATTAAATACATTATTAATAAATTCACCTACCATGATACATTCTATAACTTCTCTAGTGATAGATGTAATTTCTGCAACTATTTTATATTTATTTTCAAATACTATGTGTACTCCTACTAAAGTAGTTTCTACTTTTTTAGATAAATTCTCTAATTTAATGGTTTGATCACTTACTGATATAACATTTCCAAACATATTAAAACTCCTTATTATTCTAATATAGATTATAACATAATAAGGAGTGTTTATTCAATAATTATTTAATAGTTCTTATGATAGAAGTATTATCAAAATTAATTAGTTTCATTATTCTAGATGCTTCTTTATAGTTTAAAGCAATTAACTTATCACATTCATTATAATCTATTTTATTATCTATCATAAGTGATAAACTTAGTAAGTATTCTACGTCTTCTATGTTATCGAAGTCTAATATATAACTCTTTAAGTATTTCTTTTTCTTACGTTCAAATTCTTCTTCGTTTAGTTTTAATTTCTTTATATCTTCTTTTATATTATCTATAAATCTATTTCCATCATTAGTAAGAGCATTTATATTAATAATCAAGTAGTCATCTATGATATTTACTCCATAAGACATACCTATTACTATGTCATTATCTTTATATCTTTCAAATAGTTCTGATGTAGCTGAGAAGTTATTTGAAAGTATAAGTCCTAGATAATCTTTTAGGATGTTATCATCTTTTATACCAAAAATATTCTTTTTCATTTTTATGGCATACTTAACTCTAGTATTTTCCATATCTTTCTTTATTTCTTCGTATGGAATATTAACTATTTCTTTATCTCTTTCTTTTATTCTTTTTGGTAGTTCTTTAGGTTTTACTTTTATATTCTTCATATAATCTTTTATTGTATTCATTACTTCATCTATATCAAAGTTGCCTGTCACTATAATAAAAGTATTGTTTGGTACGTAGTAATCATTATAGATTTCATTTAGAGATTTTGCTGTTATGTTAGCTATATCTTCTCTTTCACCTACGACTGTGTGTTTTGAATATGATTTATTAAATAAATTATCAAATAGTTTTGAGTACATTAAGCTATCTATTTGATCTTTATACATATCTATTTCTTCACCAATAATACCTTTTTCTTCATTAACTGATTTTTCATTTATATTAGTGTTATAGAATATATCTAGAAGTAATTTTAAGTTTTCTATTAAGTTAATGCTTCCAAAGATATTATAGTTTGTTCCATAGTAGCTAGTCCATGCATTAGCAAGACTACCTAAATCATTTATTCTTTTTGATATTGCTTTGTTTTCTGATAATGCCATTACTTTATGTTCTAAGAAGTGAGCTGAGCCTGGGATAACATCTACTACTCTATTACCAACTTTGTATTTAGTAATTCTAGCTCCATATTTAACTGATATAGTTATATAGAAGTTCTTAGTTTTATCTGTTTTATATAGATATACTTCTAAGCCATTATCGAGTTTTTCTGTATATACTTTTTCATCTACTTTTTTAAATGTTTTTATTTTCATTAGTTATCCCCCTTTAGTAAATATATGGTACTTAGTGAGATTTTATCATTAAGTTTTATTACTTCGTCTATGGTTACTTTATTAATGTTTTCTCTTATAGTTTCTACGTCTTCTACTGTATCAAATTCTCTTTGATAATACTGATTTATTTGAGCAGTTAAGTCGTCATAATAATTATTTAAGTATGTATTAATAGTTTTTTTAGCTGAATCAAATAGACGTTCTAGTACTTTTTTATCTTTCATAGATTCTACACATTCTTTTATAAGTTCTACTGATTTTTCATAATTTACTTTATTTATTCCGGCATATATAGTTAATGATGGATTATATTTTGAATAATAAGAGCCAATTGAATAACAAAGTGAATGTTCTTCTCTTACTACATTAAATAATATTGAGTCATTCATAGTACCCAGTATTGTATTATAAACTCTTAAAACGTGGTTTAGTTCATGATAATCAAGTCCTTTTAGTCTGTATCCAATATATAGTTTTGATTGATTGAATGGTAGAGAATCTACTTTTTCTTGTACTTCATCTTTGTATTTATGGTTTATATACATAGTTAACTTTTCATTATTACTTTTTACATTCTTAAATTTACGTTTAATTATATCTTGAACACTTGAATCTAGTTCACCATAAACAGCTATATCTATTTTATAGTCTCCATTAAACAACTTAGTGTATTCTTCGTATAAGTCTTTTTCTGTAATACTTTCTAAATCTTTTAGATTTGGAATACTACTATAAGCTGTTTCAGTTCCTTTATACATTAGTTTAGAGTATTCTACTCTTGCATAAAGATTTGGTTTATCCTTTAAAGATAGTACACTACTTATAGCATCTTTTTTTGTTATATTGAAGTAACTACTTTCAAATGCATTATCTTTTACATTAGGATTAAATAGTATTTCACAAAGAAAATCTATTGAACTTTCTAAATAACTACTATCAGTATACTTTGGATTTAAAAAATCAAGTGAGAAAACATATGATTCAGTTTTACCTGATATTCCGAATGATGCTGATACTGAGGCACCATAAAGTTCTTCTCCTATAATTGCCATTTTATTTTTAGTATTATATTTTTTAGAGGTATAGACCATATTTTTACATAATAAGTTACCATATGGTATATCATCTTTATTAAACTTTTTAGTTAGAAAGACTACTATACTCATTGATTTAAATCTATCTGTGTTTATTAGATGTAATGTATAATTATCTTCAGTTATTTTTTTATATTCCATATTAGCCTCTTTTCTAGATTTATATTATATCATAATTATAAAAAGAAGATATCTATCTTCTCTTATATTATTAACTATTCTTGATTTTTTATTATTGATTCTAGTGCTAAAAAGATCATTTCATCTAGTTTTTGTTCACGTGCTTTTGGATCTATTTCTTCATGTGTTATTAGGTTATCACTTATAGTTAGTATTGCTGTTGCTTTTTTAAGGAACTTTTTAGCATTATATAGTAGTGCATATGTTTCCATTTCAACTGCTTTACATCCCATATCAGTAAATTTCTTATAATCTTTATTTTCTGTATAGAATGCTTCAGTTGTGTGTACTCTTCCAAGTCTTGCATTTATTCTTTTAAGAACTGCTGTACTCATAATTTTTGCATTTAAGTCACCTGAAGAATTTATTATTTCTATATCTTCTCTTCCTGCTTCTTCATCAAAGTATGTTTTTGAATAAGATGAGTCAGCTACTAAGATATCATAAAGTTTAAAATCTTCCGTATAACTTCCTGCTGTTCCTATTCTTATAATTTCGTCAACATCATAGTCGTTAAATAATTCATGACTATATATTCCCATGCTTCCTATTCCCATACCACTTGAAAATATTGTTACAGGTACTCCTTTATATTTTCCAGTAAATGCTAATTCTCCTCTTAGTCTATTTACACATTTTGGATTTTCTAAATATTTATTTGCTATATATAATGCTCTATTTGGATCTCCTGGCATTAATACTTTCTTTGCTATTTGTCCTTTTTCTGCTTCTATATGTACTGTCATTTTTCCTCCTAATTATATGTTTTGTTATAGTTTTCTAATGTTTGTTCAAATAAATCTTCTGTTAAATCATAATCTAAAAATTGTTTACTACATACTTGTAATTTTGGATATGGTTTACATTCTGCACTTCCATAGAACTTATTATAATATGGTAATGTTATTCTTGTAGTTCTCTCGTTCTTTTTTCTTTCATTTAAATCATTGATTATATATTCATGAGTAGTACCAGGTTTAACATCTTCATAGATTACTTTGCCTTCGTCATTACCTCTTAATTTTTCTTCAGACCCTTTTTCTGTTATTAATACATCTTTTCTTACATTTGAGAAAATAATTGTATATGAATTTTTGCTTTTACTATATTTCTTTTCCATTGCTACATTATAAATATTGTTAGGATCTTTTTGTATTGTTTGTTCATTTTTATTTTTTAGTTTGTATGCAATAAAAGCACAAATTATTAAGACTACTACTATAACTACTGCAAGTATTATTTTTTCTTTTTTATTCATAACTTACTCCTTTGGTTCTTCTAGTTTTACTAGAACATCTCTTGGTTTTGAACCTTTAGCTGGACCTACAATTCCTTTTTCTTCAAATTGATCCATTATACGAGCTGCTCTATTGTAGCCAATACTATATTTTCTTTGTATTAGTGATGCACTTATTTGTCCCATACGTATTGCATAGTTAAGTATTTCATCGTACAAGACATCTTTTTGTTCTCCTCCACCTGTACTTCCTTGTGATTCTCCTCCACTACTAGCGTTTGCTTCTAGATTAGTGAATTTATCACTATATTTTGGTGGATGACATCTTTTCTTAACGAAATCTACTACTCTTGCAATTTCATCATCTGAAACGAAGCTTCCTTGAATACGTGTTGGTGTATTTTCATCCATTGGTTTATAAAGCATATCACCTTTACCAAGTAGTTTTTCTGCTCCTGTCATATCAAGAATTGTACGTGAATCTATAGATGAAGAAACAGCAAATGATATACGAGTTGGTATATTTGATTTAACGACACCTGTAATAATATCAGTAGATGGTCTTTGAGTAGCAACTATTAAGTGAATACCTGCTGCTCTTGCAAGTTGTGTAATTCTCATGATTGATTCTTCTACTTCTTTTGCTGCAACTAACATTAAGTCTGCAAGTTCATCTATAATTACTAGAATAAATGGCATTTTCTTAAGACCACAGTCTGGATTCTTTTTAAGTTCTTTTTCGATATAATCATTATATGTTTGTATATTTTTAGTTCCACTATTTTTAAATGTTTCGTATCTATCGTCCATTTCAACTACTATTTTTTGAAGTGCTGCACTTGCTTTTTTAGGGTCTGTTACGACTGGTGTAAGTAAGTGAGGTATTCCTTCGTAAACATTAAATTCTACTTTCTTTGGGTCTACTAATACCATCTTAACTTCATCTGGTGTAGCTCTCATTATGATTGATACAATTATATTATTTATACATACTGATTTACCACTACCAGTAGCACCTGCTACTAACATATGTGGTGTTTTATTTATTTCTACGCATTTAACTTTTCCCATTATGTCTCTACCAAGAGGTGCTGCTAGTTTAGAATCTTTATATTTAGGATTCTTTTCTAAGTCTTCCATTATCTCTCTCATTGATACAGCCATTATTTGTTGATTTGGTATTTCTACTCCTATTGTATTTTTACCTGGGATTGGTGCTTCAATTCTTACTTCTTTTGCTGCTAAAGCTAGAGCTATTTCTCTTGAAATACTAAGTACTTTATTTACTTTAGTACCTCTATCTAAGTCCATTTCATATTGAGTTACAGCTGGACCTACATGTACTTCTATAACTTTGGCATGCATTCCGAAGTCTCCAAATACTCTTTCTAAAATCTTTGTATTTGATGCAATAAATTCTGTTGAATTAACTTTTCCTTTGCTCTTATTTTGATTTAATAAAGCTACTGGAGGTTTAATATATACTTCGTTAGTTGTCTCTTCTTCAGGTTCTGGTATCTTAGATGCATCCATACTTCCAACTGTTGTATCTTTTTTAGGTTCTAAATCTTCTACACTTGTAATAACAACTCTTTTATCGATTGGTTCATCATCAGGTACAACTTCGTTTGTATTAAGTATTTGTTTTTTGGACAATTTTTCTTCTTTTTCATCATCTTCACTCTTATTAAATAGTTTTTTGAATGGTGAAATTATTGCTCTAAATATATCAGCAAGTGTTATATCAAATAGCATAATAAGTCCAAATCCTGCAATTATTACTAGTACTATTGTTGTTCCTTCTACATCAAATAATGAAACAAATGCCCATGATGTTGCTGCTCCTATCATACCTCCACCAGTATTTCTTATCTCTGTGTCTGCGTTATATGATGCACTTATATTATCAAATGTAGTCGTAAATATTTCTTTTCCTTTTACATTTGTATCTTTTATATAATTAATATGTGAAAACAATAATAAAGATAATATTATTGCATAGATACCTACTAGTCTTGCTGAAAAGAAGTCTGGTTTATTTCTTTTAGCAAGTAAGTATACTCCATAACATAGTCCTAAAACTAATAATACAAAGTACCATGTACCAAAAAGAAATATAGCAAATTTCTTCACTAGATTTCCAACTGCTCCGAATGCTCCAAGACCTGTAATTGATAATAATATAAGTGCTAGTCCTGTAAGTTCATTTGTATATCTAAATTTCTTTTTTGATTCTGATGATTTTTTCTTTTTTGCCATAAATTCCACCTAACTTTCCATTTTACTTAGAAGTTTTTTATAAATACCAGGTTCAACGATATTAAGTGTATTTAATATTTTCTCTAGAGAATCTTTGTAATCCCCCTTATTAAATGCTTTAGTTGATGCATTTAGTCCTGATGCTACTTCTTTATTACTTGATCTATATCTATTTCCATATACTATAGCCATTTCTGCCATAGCTGCTGTTTTAGTAGTATTTGATGCTGTTTGATATAGTTTTAATGCTAAATCACGAGCAGTATCAACTCTTAAATTTAATGTTTTAATTGATATTGGTTTTTTATCTATTTCTATTTGTATTTCTTTTATTGCGTCGTATGCTTCTTTTAACTCTACATAGAATTTATCTGGTATAACTGGAAGATTATAATCTTTAATTTTATATTTAGAATTATTTATTATATTTTTAATTTCATATAATTGATCTCTAGCTCTTGCTTCATCTTCTTTTAAACTTCCTAAATTCTTTAGAGTTGTTTCTAGTTTATCTTCTACTTTTGAAAGAGATACAGCTACCATTTCACACTCATTACTTAGTTTTGAAAATGGCATTACTTTTGATAGAGTTCTATCATTTATAAGTTTAAAACTATCTTTTACTTGAACAAGTTCTTTATTTATCTCATCAATTACCATTATTTCTTCATCACTTAAATCATAAGTGTCTTTTAAGTTATCAATTTCTGCATATAGATTTCTAAGTATTGAACTAACTTTTACGATTCTATCATTTATATTAATGATTCCTCTTTCATACTCTTTCTTACTACGTTTTTCATTATCAAAGTCACTATATATTGCTTCATAATAATCAACTAATGTTTTTAAATCAAATACTGAATCTTGCAAGTTTAATACATTTAATCTATCCATTATTTCACTAATCTTTTTATTAGTTTCTTCAATATTATAATCTATATTTAAGTATTCAATATTATATCCATCTCTAGTCATTCTAGTAGCAATATTTTTAATATCTTTCATTTTCTTTGGAAGAATCATAGTTGATATTAATACAATAGTTGGAGCTTCTTCAATAACAATACTAATATTATGAATCATATCATCAAGTGCTTTTACTATTTTACCTAGTTCTTCATATTCATGGTTTTGAATAGATACTTCGAATGCACTAAATAGTTTATCAATATTTTCAAATTGTAATTCTATCGGAGAAGATACTTCTTTATAATCATCTTTATTCTTATTATATTTAAATATAACTTCTCTATAAAGGCTCTTTAATTTAGTTATTGCTTCTCTATTTCTTTCTTCACTTTCTGTTAGGTCTTTTATTTCAGATAATAATTTTATGGATTTTGCTTTAACATGAAAGATATGTTTTTCAGTATTACCTATTTTTTCATTTGCTCCTTCAAAATCTTTATTTACACATAAAGTTTCTATTTCAACTAACTCATCAGTTAGTTTAGGCATATCTACTTTTTCAAGTTTTTCTAATCTATTTTTCCAGTCTTCTACTTCTTCTTCTATTTTTTTATTATTAGTTAGTTTACTTGCTCTTGCAAGTTCTGTTATTAAAGCAGATGACATAATAAGATTTTTTTCAGTTGTTAGTCTATCTACATTTGATAGTATGTCCTTTTTCCTCTTGTTCTTTATAATTATTGTTAATATATATAAAAGAAATATTAATATAATAAAAACCATTGCTATAATAATTGTTGTCTTATTCATACTATCCTCCTTATACATTTTAACATATTTATTTAAGTTTTTGTAGTACTTTGTAATTATTATAAAAAAATGTTAAGAGTTTTTCTTAACATTTTTAAGTCTTCTTGAAATTTTGCTTTTCTTTTTAAGTTCATCTACCATTTCAAATGTAGTTATTTCATATTTATTATCTTCAGTTCTTATTCTTTCTATATCAAATTCTGCTTCTTCTTTGTAGTCTCTCATATCGTATTTTAAATCATCTATGGCTACTTCAAATGCTAATGATGGAATATCATCTAGTGTTTTTCCTTTTACTGGATAACATATTATTTTATTATCTTGTAATGAAAGCGTTGCTCTTAACTCTCCTATTGCAAATACTCTATGTCCAGGATTTGGAATATTTGGGTATCTAAGCATTGATTTTCCTTTTTTAAATGCTATAACTTCTCTCAATTGTGATAATAAATAATCAATGTTTTTCTTTGTTCTATAATTTTCTATTCTCTCTTCAGCAGTTTGTGGTCTTCCTAATGTGTCTTCTTGACATATAATGTCCCACTCTTCTCTTTTTAACTCTTTTATTTTTCCTTCTAGTTCTTCAATTGTTAAACTATAAAGTTCACCAAAATCAGGTATTAGAACACTATTTCTTATATGTTTCTTTATTTCTTCTCCTTCTACTCTTATAAATTTTGTTAAACTTTTTACATGACTCATTCCTTTAGTAACAACATAAAACATATCTACTGGAAATGTTTTATCATTTTGTAAAAGTCTTTCTAAATCGTTACCTTGAATATATACTTCATCATTACTTATAATTTTCATAATATATATCCTCCTTTGTATAATATATTATATATTAAAAATAAATTATTTCTAGTCTTTTATAAATTTTTCTAATTTAGTGTGTAAGTATTCTGGAAACTCTATATATGATGTTCTAATTACTTCTTTTATTAATTCTTTATCTTTTTTATTTATTAGTTTACATGCAATTCTATAATAATTAGGTTCATCTAACACACTTATTAATTCTGTTAAGTAGTATGAGTCTTTCTTATCAATAAAGTATGTTTCTATTTTATCCATGTCAAACATTCTATTATAATTAAGGCCAAGTCTCCATAGATATTCTCTTTCATCTTTTTCTTTAAGAGCAGCAACCATATCATCAAAATATTCTTGATCTATATGTGGTTTATATTGTAAATAAAATAAGTCTCCTATCATAGTTGCTACCTCAAATGGAGTCATAGATGTTGCTACTTTTATATAGTAATCCCATTCGAATAATAATTTTTCTATTTTTGAATCTCTTTCAATTTCTAATAATGTAGATGAGATAATATCATTAATTTTTTCTATCATCTTCTTTATTTCTTTTTTATCATTTGGATATAATTCTTGTAATTCATTTAAGTCTTTTAGTAGTTCTTCATTATTATGATTTTTATTAATGTATTTAAATAATACAGTAGCAATATTCTTTTTCATAATTGTACTCCTTAACTTGATTATATCTTATATTTTAAATTTTACAATATTTTTTTAGTTTTATACTTGATTATAAGTGTTTTATTTGATATAATGAATTCACTTGTTGAATTAAGTGTTATGGCGATGTAGCTCAGTTGGCTAGAGCATCTGGTTCATACCCAGAGGGTCGAGGGTTCGAATCCCCCCGTCGCTACCATATGATATTTACTACTCTATTGAGTGGTTTTTATTTTATTTTTTTCTAAATTAAAAGAGACAATATTGTCTCTTATTCTTTTATAATCATTTTTCCTGATACGTTTTCATTTGAACTATTAATATAATTTCTTAATTCATCTATATTTTTGAATCCATAAGTAAAACCTATATAATCTTTACTCATTGAGGAACTAGAATTTAACATATTTGAACCTAAATCAATTGCTTCTCCTTTTTGATTTATACGAGTATATGAGAATAAATCAGTACTATTTTTAAGAATAATTACATTTTCTAATTTAGTCATTACTAAAAGTTCATAGGTTTTTCCAGTTGGTGTTTTGCTTTTTAGTTTGTATATATCATATATTGCATTTGTTGTTTCATTATCAGTATGCAGATAAAGTTTATATTGTGTTAAACTAACCATTTTCCGCCATATTTATAGTCTTTATCAATTTCTTCTTTTAGTTTATTATATGATAATTTATGTATTTTCTCTTTTATTTCATCAGTAAGTTCATTTATTTCTTTTACATAATTTGAAAGACCTTTTACTATATATTTTTTTCTATCCGTGTCGAAACGATATTTTGAACTTGAAACATCTACATATACTTCGTCTCCTTCTTTTAAGTTTGTGGCTTTTGTTGTACTATAATCTATATCTTTTGATTCTTTACAGTTACCATTGCTTTCAATTTTTGCTTCGCCTCTTCCACTTTCACCAAGGAATTTTACATTTATGTATTTAAATGGATCTGACATATATTCTTTTCCATAATAATTGATTGCTGCAGCAAGGCCACTTAAGATGGCAATACCTAGAATTGTTATAAAAAATATTTTTCTATCATTCTTCTTTTATTTTTTTAATGCTTCAGCTTGTGCTTGTCTTGCTCCTTTTTCACGAGCATAGCTTATTGCTTCTTCTTGAGCCTTTAACTCGTCTAACGTTTTTTCTTTTTGTATTAAAAACTTATACTTACAAAATGGGCATACTGCTTCAGTTTTATCTTCTGAAATCTTCATTATTCCGCCACAACTTGGACATTTTAAATCAATCTTCTTCATTTATATAACCTCTATTCTAATAATAGAATACAATATTTTTTAATTAAATACAACTTAAAAAAGATTAGGTTAACATCTAATCTTCTAAGTTATAATTTATGTTTTCTTTTGTAAGTTTTACTTTTATTATTTCATTTGGAGTTGCATCTAGTAGTTTTACTGGTATATAGTTTTCAGTAAATCCATGATAATAGCCATTTTTAAATTCTTCAACTAATACTTCTTCTTCCTTACCTATAAACTTCTTAAAATATTTTTTTTCTAAAATGTCAGAAAGTTCTATTAGTTTTCTTGCTCTTTCTTTTACTATATTTCTTGGTACATGATTTGGCATTCTTGAAGCAACTGTTCCATTTCTATCTGAATATGGAAATACATGTATTTTAGCAAATCCAATATTTTTACAATAGTTGTATGTACATTCGAAGTCTTCTTCTGTTTCTCCTGGAAAACCTACGATTACATCCGTTGTAAGTGATATATCAGGTCTAAGACTTCTAATTGTGTTTACTTTATCAGTAAAATATTCTAGATCATATCTTCTATTCATTGCTTTTAATGTTTTATCACATCCTGCTTGAAGTGGTATATGTAAGTGAGATACAAATTTCTTATTATTCTTAATTATATCCATCATTTTATCATCAAGTTCTACTATTTCTACTGATGAAAGTCTTATTCTTTTTATTTGATCTACTTTGCTTATTTCATTTATTAAATCAGCTAGTCTTTTATTATCTGAAGAATATTGTCCAGTATGAATACCAGCTAAGACTATTTCTTTATGGCCTGAAATAGCTAAATCATTAACTTCAATAATACATTTATTAAAGTCTTTACTTCTAACTCTTCCTCTTACATATGGAATAATACAATAACTGCAGAAATTATTACATCCATCTTCTATTTTTATGAATGCTCTGTGATGATGTTCATATTTCTTTATCTCCATGTCTTCAAATACATCTTCTTTTGATTCATCAAATAATATAATTCTTTCATGATTCTTTTCATAATCTTTTATACATTTTAATACTTTAGTTTTATTTTTAGTTCCTAGTATTATTTCTGCATCTATTAAATCATTTATATTTGCTTTTCTAAACTCACAAAAACATCCGAATGCTACTACTATTGCATTTGGATTATTTTTTCTTATATTATTAATTACTTGTTTACTTTTATTATCTGCTGTATTTGTTACTGTACATGTATTTACTAAACAAATATCAGCATTATCTTTTGTCTCTTTATATCCTTCATTTAAAAGCAAATTTCTTACGAATTCGCTTTCGTAAGAATTAACTTTACAACCTAATGTTTTTATTAAAAATGTTTTCATTCTAATGTTAACCTGAACTCTTTAAGTATTTTTAAGTATTCTTCTTCTGCTACATAACTTACTGCTTGAGTTACTTCCTTCTCTTGTACTTCTATTTTGTTCACTTTTGGGGCACCCTTTTTATTTGTTTCTTCTTTATAAGTTAATGTTATATTTGAAGCATTTTTAAGTAATTGTTCATAACTAATTATTGCTTTCTTTTCTTGTTCTTCTTCATATTTTTGAATTGCTACTTGGTTATCATTCATTCCAAGATTTTCCATTCTTTGTCTTGCAACTTTTTCTAGTTCTTCAGTTGAAATAACTGCGTTTTCTTCTTCTCCATTTTCATATTCTTCAATAACATCATCATATGTTTTTACGTTTGGTAAATCTATTTGTTTAACTAATGGTTTGTTTTCATCCATAACATCCTCTTTAGAAGTTGCCATTAAACTATTTAGTTCATCTAAGATATCTAACTCTTTTTCTTTTTTATGTTCTTCTACTACTTTAGTTTCTAATGGTTTAGTTTCATCTACTGGTTTTTTGAATCTACTTTCTAAATCTATTTTGTCTTGTTCTCTTCTAACCATTTCTAAGTATTCGCTTCTAGTTTTAATTAAAGCTAAAATTAAAGTTACTAATATAATTAACATAAGTACTAAGAAGATTAGAAAAAAGTCTCCATTCATAAAAGTTTCTAATAATTTGTCAAAGTTTTCCATTATTACCACATTCCTTCAAATATTTTAGGATAGATGCTATCATAAGTGGTACTGTTTCTGTTCTTAGTACATCACTTCCAAGTGAAGTTTTTATGAATCCTTTTTTAGTAAGTAATTCTTCTTCACTCTTTGATAGGCCACCTTCCGGTCCAAATACTATACTAATTGTATCATTACAATTTTCAAGTGTTAATACCTTTACTATGCTGTTTACATCTTGCTTGTCAAGTGAACACATTATATTTACACTTTCGCTTGCTTCTATATCTTTTACTTCTATGATCTTGTCTATATTTGGTTTATTTAATCTATAGCATTGTTCTGTTGCTTCTTTAAGTATTTTAGCCCATCTTTGAAGTTTTTTATCGAAATCTTTTGACTTAAGTTTGTATTTACAATGACTATACATTACTACTACGTAATCAGTAATACCTAATTCAGTCCCATGTTGTAATATAAAACTCATTTTTTCTTCTGATAGTAGTGGCATATATAACTTTATTCTTGTTTCATTTGTATTCTCTTTAAATAGTTCTTTAATACTTGCTGATAGTAAATCTTTATTTAGAGAACAAATATAACTTTTATTTTCATATGCAACTATTACTTCATCATTTTCTTTCATTCTCATTACATTTTTTATATGATTTAAATCATCATTGTTTAAGTAAATTGTATTATCTTTTTTATCTTTACCAAAGTATTGTTGCATATTTTCTCCTTATTTAAGTATTATTATAGTTTCTCCATCATTAAATATATTTAGTTTATATTCCAACACTCTTTTATCAGTCTTTAAATATTCGTGTGTTGCTTGCCTTAATATGCCTTCTCCTTTACCATGAACCACTATTAGTTTCTTAGTACCTATTCTTGATTCATTATCTATAAAGTTCTTAACTATTGCAATTCCACCAAATCTATCATATCCATGTATATCTATAGATGGAGCATTATATAAAAATGGATCTATCCTTTTTATCATTTTAATTCCTCTTTTTTCACCTTTATTATAAAGCATATATGAATTAATTACAATTAAAAAGTATCCATTATGGATAC
This sequence comes from uncultured bacterium, assembly GCA_945935525.1. Classification (GTDB taxonomy): domain Bacteria; phylum Bacillota_I; class Bacilli_A; order RF39; family UBA660; genus CAG-1000. Next base: position 99,933 of record CAMERI010000002.1, read on the forward strand.
TATTATTAAATTACTTATTTAAAGCAGCAACTAAATCAGCTTTTTTCATTGATGTAGTAACTTCAATTCCTTTTTCAGCACAAGCAGCTTTTAATTCAGCTACTGTTAATTTAGAATAGTCAGTTTTAGCTTCTACAGTTTTTTCAACTTTTGCTTCTACTTCTTTAGCTTCTTTCTTTGGAGCTTTTCCTTCTAAAGCATCTTTAGAAAGTTTAACTAATTTAGTGAATTCTTCTGGAGCAAATATAGCAAGTTCACTTAACATTTTTCTATTGATTTCGATATTAGCCTTTTTAAGTCCATTAATGAATTTAGAATATACTATATCGTTAGCTCTACAAGCTGCATTAATTCTTGTAATCCATAATTTTCTAAAGTCGTTAGCTCTTTTCTTTCTATCATTAAAGCTGTATGCTCCACTATGGAATAATTGTTCTTGAGCAGTCTTATATAATCTATGTTTACTTCCAAAATATCCTTTAGCTCTTTTTAATACTTTTCTTCTTCTATTCTTAGAAACATTTCCGCCTTTAACTCTTGCCATTTATAACCCCTCCTTACTTAACAAGTCCTCTATATCTTTTAGCATCTCCGCTACTTAATACAGAACCCTTTCTTGATTTTCTATTGAAATCTGTTGATTTCTTTCCACTATTGTGGTTTGCTCCTACGTGTCCAATTTTTGTTGAACCAGAATTTCTTACTAAGATTTTTTTACTGATTCCACCATGTGATTTCATCTTTGGCATATTAATTCATTCTTCCTTTCTACTTTTTTGGTGTTAAGAATAGTTGCATACTTCTACCTTCCATTTTTGGCATTTGTTCTATGTCTGCAACATCATTTAATCTTTCTGCAAACTTCATTATTACGTCGCGTCCTAATTCTGGATGAGCCATTTGTCTTCCTTTGAATCTTACTGCAACTTTAATCTTATGACCTTTTTCAATATATGCTTTTGCATTTCTTAATTTTGTTTCAAAATCTCCTACGTCAATAGTAACGCTTAAACGATACTCTTTAGTTTCAAGATTTTGTTCTCTTTGCTTTTTCTTTGCTTCCTTTTCTCTTTTTTGTTTTTCATAACGAAACTTGTTATAGTCAATAATTTTGCATACTGGATTTTTAGGATCGTTATTTAACAAAACTAAGTCAAGTCCTGCATATTTAGCAAGTGTTTTGGCATCATCTATATTTTTGATGCCCATTTTTTCTCCATTAGGTCCAATTACCATAACGTTTTGAAAAGTTATTTGTTCATTAATTTGAACTTCGTTTTGCTTAGCTATTGCTAACACCTCCATATTTAATATTTGAAAAAAGTGGACATAAGAGTCCACTTTAAAAACGTATTTTCACAAATAAGCTTTTGTACCAATGTATCTATACATCTGGTGAAGAGTGGCTCTCTTTCTTTCTTTTTCAACGATATTGATTATATATTAATATTATTCTTTTGTCAATAATTTATTAAGAATTTCTGATAAATCCGCCTTGATTTCGTATGATGCACCATTTTTTATTGCTGATGATACTTTAGCTCCATCAAATATATTTGCTAAGAATTCATATCCAGCATAGTTAAATTTAGTATAACCTATATCACCAATTTGGATACTTGCTACAATTCCGCTTTCTATTTCATAGAAGCCTACTAGCATTTTATAAGTAACTGTATTACTACCATTACTAAAACTTTTACTAATTTCAAGAGTATATATTTTTTTTCCTTTATAAGTGGTATATTTCGCTGCACCTGTTTTGTATCCTGCTTGACTATATTTTTGTTTAATTACTGAAGAATTTTTATTTATATTACTTATAGAGGATTTATATATTCCTTGAACTATTACTTCATCATTATTGTTTTTATTTTGAACTACTAAATAATTTGCAGTACCACTACTAGAAAATTTATATGAATAATCATTTCTTTTATTTAATGTTGTTTCATAAAAAGTTATTGTATTCTTTTGATTTGAATTGTTTCTATTATTATTGTTACTTGAGTTATTATCTTTACCAGTATTTATACTACTATTATTGTTGTCTTTTTTGCTATCATTTTGATTGTCTTTTATGATAATTGTATCATTCTCAGCTGATTTCTTTATAGTTGGCATAAAAAGAATAAATAATACTCCTATTACTAATACAACTATAATAATTATTAAAGTACTTAAATTATCTTTTCTTTGTGTTACTTTATTATTACTATTATTCATATTATAGTTAACATTACTATTTAGATTATTATTAAAGTTATTATTATAATTATTGTTATATTGATTATATCCAGTATTATTTTGTGTTTGTGTATTCATATTATTTGTGAAATGAACGTTATTATTTGACATTTGACCAGGCATACCATTACTCATATTGTTTTGATTATTTATGGGTGTTCCACATCTCCTACAAAACTTATCTCCTGGTATTAAGTCATTTCCACAATTTACACATTTATTCATCTTATACACTTCCTATTATGTTTTTATTTTATCATATACCATATAGAAAATGCAATAAAAAAGCACCCTAAGGTGCTTGTTAACATCGTAATCGTTACTAGTTTATTTACTCTATACTTACCACCTACCTTATGTATCAATTATATTTATCAAATGTGAAAATTAGGTGTAATTTATATTAAAACTATATAACTTTACAATTAATATTGTATACCCCATACAACTTTGTGTTTTGCCTTTTTACCACATACTACGCATACTTCATCTTCATAGTCTTTTGTTTCAATTATGCATCTTGATTTAGTACCTTTTATTTCTTTCATTTTAAGTTCACAGTCTAAGTCTCCACACCAATGTGCATTTACAAATCCTGGATGAGTATTCATAATTTCTTCTACTTCTTTTAATGTTTTAGCATCATATGTTCTATTTTTTTTATTTTCAAGTGCTTTGTTATAAAGATTATCTTGCATATCAGTTAATAGTCTTTGTACATTATTTAATACATCATTTATATTTACAAGTTCTTTTTCACTAGTGTCTCTTCTAACAAGTGTTACTTTGTTATTTTCTAAGTCTCTTGGACCTACTTCTATTCTAACAGGTATTCCATTTACTTCAGCTTCTGCGAATTTGAATCCGGCACTCTTATCAGATGTATCTATATATGAAGTTATATTATTTTTATGTAGTTCATCATTTAATTTGCTACATGCTTCAAGTAGTTCATCAGTCATTTTAATAGGCACTATACATACTTGTTTTGGAGCAATTTTTGGTGGTAATACTAAACCTTTATCATCTCCATGAACCATTATTAAAGCACCTATCATTCTAGTAGTTGAACCCCATGATGTTTGATAACAATAATCAAATTTATTTTCTTTGTTTACATATTTAACGTCATATGCTTTTGAGAATTTTTGACCAAAGTAATGGCTTGTTGCTGATTGAAGACATACTCCGTTTTGCATCATTGCTTCTACTGTAAGAGTATATTCTGCACCTGCAAATTTCTCTTTTTCTGTTTTTCTTCCTGTAACTACTGGAATAGCTAAATACTCTTCAAAGAATCTTTTATATGTATTTAACATTCTATCTGTTTCTTCCATAGCTTCTGATGCAGTAGCATGAACTGTATGACCTTCTTGCCATAAGAATTCTCTACTTCTTAAGAATGGTCTTGTTTCTTTTTCCCATCTAATTACGTTACACCATTGATTGTATAATTTTGGTAAATCTCTATATGTTTTTACTATATTCTTATAATAATCACAGAATAGAGATTCACTAGTAGGTCGGAATGCAAGTCTTTCTTCTAATTTATTACTTCCGCCTTCTGTTACCCAAGCAACTTCTGGAGCAAAGCCTTCTACAAGTTCTCCTTCTTTCTTAAGTAAATTTTCTGGTATCATAACTGGTAAGTATACATTTTGATGTCCAAGTTCTTTGAACATACCATCCATTACTTTTTGAATGTTTTCCCATATAGCATATCCATTAGGTTCAAAAATAATAAATCCTTTTACATTTGAATATTCCGCTAAATGAGCCGCTTTTACTACATCTGTATACCAAGATGCAAAGTCTTTACTTCTTTCAGTAATTTTTTCGTTTTTCATTTCATTCCTTCCTTCCTAAATAAAAAGAATGGTAACCAAGGAGTCAATAAGACGGTACCATCCTTTATTTATCTTTCTTTTTTAACGACTTTTTAGGCCGAATTTGCATATATAGAGGTAGGAGTTAATTAAATATATTATCTAGTTTCCACTATCCTAGAATCACTGTAAAAAGGGATTTAATAACATTCCTCAAACAAATTTATGAATAGATTATAGCACAATTAAATATAATAATCAATTCATTTATTTACACATTTTATGTAAAATTTTAATAATTATATTTTTTTAACTTAAAGATTTAATTCATATATGTTATATTAGTTGAACCTGCTTATTTTAGGTAGAAAGGATGATAATATGAAATATATCAATAAAATAATAGTTTATATAGCTAATTTTACTTCTTTAGATGAAAAGTATATCTTATCAATATTTCAATCTTTATTTGTATTCTTCGTATTTAAACTTATTTATAAAATTATTGAAGGTATTAATAATCGTTTTAATCCTAATGATAAGAAAAAATATAATTTGAATAAGAGGGTTAAACTTACTTGTACTATTTTGACTATACTTTGTTTTTTTCTTATATGGCAAGATTACTTTAAAGATTTTTTAACTTTTATTAGTGTTATATCTGCAGCTTTAACTTTAGCTGTTAGAGATATTGTTGTTAATTTCTTTTCTGGTATTTATATAAAGGTTGCAAAGCCATTTAAGGTGGAAGATAGAATTGCTATTGGTAGTTCTATTGGAGATGTTATAAACATTAGTATTTTATCTTTTGAAATACTTGAAGTACGTAGTGAAGAAGAAGGAGAACAAAGTACTGGTATTATTATACAAGTACCTGCTTCTAAGATATTTACTGAATATTTAAAAAATTATTCTAAAGCATTTAAATATATATGGAAAGAAATGTCTATTAAAGTACCTATAGATAGTAATGTTCCTAAAGTTAAGAAAGAACTTTATAGAATTATCAGAAATAATCAAGTAGTATCATCTATTCCTAATAAGATGGAAAGACAGCTTGATAATGCTACTGGTGACTATAGAATTTATTATAATAAGTTAGATCCAATTATTTATACTAAGATAATTGATAATTATGTATTACTTACTATGAGATTTTTAGTTCATCCTAAGAAAGTACGTAATGTTGAAAGTGAAATATGGAACCAAATACTTATATCATCTAATAATGGTAAGATTAAGTTATATTCTAGTGAATAAAAAAATATTGCTTAGTGCAATATTTTTATTTTAGTTATTTATTTTTCTTTTTTCCATCTTCTTCAAGTTTTTCTTGAATTTCTTTAACTACTTTTAATGCTTGTTTTCTTACTTCATCAGCAGCTTTTTCAACTACTGGAGTGCTTTTTTCAATAGCATATTTATAAAGTTCTTCAGCTTTTTCTTTGATTTTTTGAGCTTGTTCTAAAGCTAAATCTTTTGCTTTTTCTTTATCTAATGCAGCAAGTTCAGCTTGAAGTGTTTCAGCTTTAAATAATAATTCATCTTTTACTTCATCTAAATCTACTTCTCTTAGTTTATCTAGTAATTCATCAACTTTCTTTTTAAGAACTTTTCTAGTATTTTTTCCTTTATCTGGAGCAAATAATAATCCTAATCCAGCACCGATTGCTAGACCTCCTACGAATTTTCCAAATCCGCCTTTTCTTTCTTTACTCATCGTCATCAACCTTCACTTTCTTTGTATTTCTTTTTTTGAATATTTTGTTAAATGCACCTGATACAAAATTAATTACTGTATCACTTACCATAGATACTCTATCAGTAGCAAAGTCTATGATACTAAATAATTTATCTAATGATTTTGCCTTTTCTGAGATATCTTCTAAGATATCATCTACTTTGTTCATTGTGATAATTAGTTTAATACCAATCCATATTGCCACTACTAGAAGTACTATTAACAAAAAGTAAATTACTACAGGTAGTGCTTCTGCTAAACTCATTTCTAATCCTCCTTATCATCATACATTGAATCTATTAAATTAAATAGATCATGTTCTAAAGTACTATTAGTCATAGTTTTATCGTTTTCACTATCACTCTCTTCTTCATTAGTATCATTGAAGTTTTCTAGTTCCATTTTATCTTCTAACTCTCCTACTGATACATCAGAGGTAGTACTTTCAATCTTATTAATTATGTCTTCTATTTTGCTTGTTTTTTTATCTAACTCATTTACTGATTCATCTATTTTGTTTATTTCATTACTAATAACTTCTGGAGTTAATTTATTCATTGAGTTTAATGTATCTTCTAATTCATCTTCCAGTGTACCATATGCTTTTCTTCTAACAGTATCATATGTACTTGCTGAGTCTTTTATAACTGGTTCTTCTTTTTTTGTTACAGTTTTACTTACAACTTCATCTTTCTTATAGTCTTTGTCTAATATGCCATATATTGGTGATATTACCGGACTTGGTTTAAAAATTTTTGGTTGTTCTGGAATAACTGGTTTTTGTACTTCTTGTCTCTTAACTACTTTTGGTTCAGGATTTAACACACTTCTTCTAGGTGGTAAATCTACGTCTTCATCATCAAACTCAGTAAAATTAAATGTTCTTTCACTTCTAAATAATTCTCTTTCACTAAAGTTGTTACTTTCTTTCTTTGGTTCTTCAACTACTCTCTTAACTTCTTCTACTTCACGTTTTGGTTCTTCCCTAGTAATTTTAATTTCTTCTACCCTAGGTTTTTCTTCAACATCTTTTTTTACTACTTTATCTACTTTTTTAATTTCTGCTTCTGGTTCATCTATAATTTCTTCATCATAAAATATATTTTTAAGTTTATTCAAAAGCTTCACAATTGCACCTCTTTCTTTTATTCTTCATCATCGTTCATATACTCAAGCACATTTTTTGTTTCATTTTTATCTTTTGGTTCCGGTATTTTATACGCTGTTTCTTTTGAGTCTAAATCTTTGTCATTAAGTTGTTTTTCTATTACATAATCATTATACCTTATTGAACTTAGAATAGTTATTCCTCTTGAAACTGCATATTGTATCTTTCTTTCTTCTACCTCTACCTCTATTATAGCATAATTATAACACAACTCAACAAAAAATTTATTATTATTTTTTCTTATTCTTAAGTATCCTTCTTTATCATTTTTATTAAAAGAATAAAAGTAATAATCATCTATATTTTTAGTTTCACTTATTCCTTTTTTATAATAATAACTAACTATATCAACATTTAAATAATATATATTATTTTGAGAAGTTAGTGTTTGATTAAATCCATCATCCTTACTAATACTAAATCCACTTGGTAAAAAGTATTTATAACCTTTATTATTAGTATTATGTAAATTATTATTTTCTATTGTTGCATTATTAAGTATCTCTTCATAAGAAAGATTATTCATATAATAAGTATTTGTGCATCCTGTAAATAACAACAAACATAATACGATTATTATCTTTTTATACATTTTCTTGTCTCCTACTACATTAAAATTATAGCAAATTATTTATTTTTTAACAACACTAATATAATTAATGTTTTTTCCTAAACTTATAAATTTATCTTCGTATTCAGTTCTAATAGTATCAAAATAATTAGTATCTGTTTTAACAATATCATAACCATTTTCTATGAAGGATTCACTTGAAAACTCATATAAATCATCATTATCAGTTTTCATTTCAATTCGTTTTTTATTTTTGAAAAGACTTTCATATTTATTTAAAAATACACTTGAAGTAAGTCTTCTTTTAGTATGTCTCTTTTTAGGCCATGGATCACTAAAATTTAAATATATTTTATCTATCTCATGATCAAAAACTTCTTCTATTTCTAATGCGTCTAGACAAATAAGCTTTAAGTTATCTAGTTCTAGTTCTTCTAACTTTTTTACAGCACTAACTAAAGGGCTGTCATACTTTTCTATACCAATAAAATTTATATTAGGATTTTCAAGGGCTTTTCCTATAATGAATTTACCTTTTCCTGTACCTATTTCTATTTCTATATTATTATCATTGTTAAATACTTTATTCCATTTACCTTTATTTTCTTTAGGACTTTTTACTAAGTATTTAGATTTTGATATTATTTCTTCTGCATTTTTGATATGTTTTAGTCTCAAAATACTCACCTCGCATTAATATTATACACTACCTTTTATCTTTTGTCATATATTATTGTAGGTGATTATATGAATAATAGAGATATGTTTTATCAAAATTTAAATCAAGGTTATAGTAATCCAGGGGGTTTTATACCACCTAGTGGATATAATATGAATAGTCAATATCAAGCTTATGGACCTAATGTTATTCCTGAACAGATGGGATATAATAACAATAATGATTTAGACGATAGAATTAGTAAAATTGAAAGACAAATTAAGAATTTAGATACAAGAATTCAAAAATTAGAATCTGCTGGTAATGAAGTAAGTGATAACTTGTATATGATATAAAAAAAGCATTTCCGAAGAAATGCTTTTATGTTTACTATGAAAGTAATACTGATGCGAAAGTTAATATTACCATTGAAGATAAAGCAATAGTAACTATTACTTTAAATGCCCACTTGAACCAAGTAGTGTAATTAACTTTAGCAAGAGCTAAACCACCCATAATTGCTCCACAAGTTGGAGTAATTAAGTTTACAAGTCCATTTGCTGCTACAAAAGTCATGACTGTACTTTCTACACTATAACCAAGTTGTGCTGCAAGTGGAGCCATGATAGGTGTTGAAATAGTTGCAAGACCTGAACTAGATGGTACAAGTATTGAAAGAACAATATGTAATAAATAGTTACAAGGTGTAAATATTGCAACTGGAGTTCCTTTTAACATATCAGCTACATTATAAATAATATAGTTATCTAAATATGTTTTACTCATTAATGAGTAAACACCACGTGCTACTGCAATGATAAGTACAACTGATAGAATATCTCTTGCACCTGCAATAAATTCATCTATAATTTGATTTGCACTAAATCCATTAATAATACCAATAACAATTGCCATTATGAAGAACCATGCTGCTGATTCATTAAAGTACCAACCACCTAGAGCTGTTCCTGTTAACCAACCAGTCCAAGAATCAAAGAATGTAATACCAAATTCACCCCAAGGAATAAATCCGATAATCATAACAATGAATGTAATACCGAAAATCCATAAAGTAGCCTTTTGTCTTCCAGTAAGTACAACTTCTTTGCTTTCTTCTTTTTCTTTGAATTTTTCCATTTTCTTTTGTTCTTGTAATGATAAGAAGGTTGAACCTTTATCAGCTTTTACTTTTTTAGCATATCTCATTACGAAGAACATTGAAATTCCTAATGATACTAACCATAATACTGTACCTAAAGCAATAATAATTCCTTGGTTAACAGTAATTCCTTCTGGTAGAGCTGCGATTGCTGCTCCTGTTGCAAATGGGTTAATAGTTGAACCTAAAACACCACTTCCAGCACCTAATAATACTGTCGCTGATGCAACGATTGTATCCATACCTGCGGCTACCATTGTAAATGCAAGTAATGCATAGAAACCAACTGTTTCTTCTAACATTCCATAAGTTGTTCCACCTATTGAGAATATTATCATTAGTATTGGAATTAATACTAATTCATTTCCTTTTAATTTTTTAACTAAGACCTTAATTCCATTTTCTAGAGCCCCTGATTTAGTTACTACTTGTAAGAATCCTCCAAGTATAAGAACGAATACACAAACATCTACAGCGCTTCCAAATCCAAGTATTGGTGAAAGTAAAACATTTGAAATTTTTGCTTTAACAACACCACTACCATTGATTATTGTTCCTGCTTCATCAAATGCTGCATTTGGAAGAATTAAAGTAATTAATGCAAGAGCAATAATAAGTAGGAAGATAATTGTAAAGGCTGACATTCTTTCTTTTTTCTTTGTTTTAGCCATTTTCTTGCCTCCCTTTTTCGTATTTCTAATAATTGTACCTGTTTCTTCATTGATCGCTTCTTTAGCGCATTCAAGTGATGTGATAATACCAACAGCGCCTTCTTTATATTCACAAAAATCTATACAAGATTCTACTTTTGGAAGCATGCTTCCTTTAGCAAATTCACCTGATTTGATGTATTTTTTTGCTTCAGATACTTCTAAATCATGAATATTTATTTGGTCTACTGTGTTATATTTAAGTGCTACTTTTTCAACTGTAGTTAATATTAATAAAATATCTGCATCAAGTTTTCTTGCTAGAAGTGAACTTGATCTATCTTTATCGATAACCGCAGCTACGCCTTTTAGAGTACCACCTTCTCTAACTACTGGTATTCCTCCTCCTCCTGAAACTATAACAATATTACCTTGATCTAAAAGGTCTTTGATTAGATCAAGTTCTACTATTTCTATAGGTTTAGGAGAAGGTACAACTCTCCTATAGCCTCTACCAGCATCTTCTGTGAATACGTATCCTCTTTCAGAAGCAATTTTGTCTGCTTCTTTTTTAGTATAGAACGATCCAACAGGCTTATCTGGATTATTAAAAGCTGGGTCTTTTTTATCAACTAGTACTTGTGTAACAACTGCTGCACATCCTTTGTTGATACCCCTTGCTTTCAATTCTGTTTGAATTGCTTGTTGTAAGTGATAACCTATGTATCCTTGACTCATCGCACCGCATTCTGCGAATGGCATATTTGGTGTGTCTTTAGATTCCTCAAATGCTAGGTTAATCATTCCCACTTGAGGTCCATTTCCGTGGCTTACAACTACATTATATCCTTCACTAACTAAATCTACTATTGATTTAGCAGTGTTCTTAACTAGCTTTAGTTGTTCTTCAGGATTATTCCCAAGAGCATTTCCACCTAAAGCTACTACAATACTTCTATTTTTTTTCAAGGTTTGTCAGCTCTTACTAAAGGCATTGACATACATCTTGGACCACCTCTACCTCTAGATAATTCTGCACTATGCATTTCAAGAACTTTAATTCCGTTGTCTCTCAATAATTCGTTAGTGATATTGTTTCTATCATAAACAATAACTACTCCTGGAGCTATACATAAAGTGTTGCTTCCATCATTCCATTGTTCTCTTTCTGCACCAATTTTATCTCCTCCAGCACATGGTATTAAAGTTATTTTTCTATGAAGATAATCTTCTAATATCTTTTCAAGTGAAGCGTTTCTTTCTTTAACATTAAGTCCACCTTCACCATCACTAGTTATTTCAAACACTTTAAGTGTTCCCATAATTCCTGGATGATATGTAAATTTATCTACATCTATTTGAGTAAATACAGTATCTAAATGCATGAATGCACGGCACTCTGGAATAGTGAACGCTAAGATTGTATCAATTTTAGCATCTTTATCAGCAAATACTTTGTATGCTAATTCTTCTATAGCATCAGCACATGTTCTTTGACTAATTCCTATTGCTAAGATATGTTCATTTAAGTTAAGAACATCTCCACCTTCAATGTGATAAGCACTATATCTATCAAAATACTTATCTACTTGTCCTTTATAATCTGGATGATACTCAAATATATATTCAGCATATATTGTTTCTCTATTACGAGTAACTGAGTACATTCTATTTAGTGATACACCATTTCCAATTGATGCAAATGGATCACGAGTAAAGTATAAGTTTGGCATAGGATCTACTACAAATTGAGTATCTTCTTTGATTGAGTCTACTAAACTTTTACCTTTTTTAGCTTTAGCCTTAATTACTTCGTTATTAATAATTCCTTCCATTGTTTTTAAAACCAGAAGTCTATTATTTTCGATTGAAGTTAAGTATTCATATACAAGTCCTCTATATTTTGGAGTACGAATACCTGCTTCATAAATGAATTGAGTAATAAATCTTTCTCTTATTTCAGGGTCTTGATCTAATACTTCAGTCATTAGGTCTTCTAAATATACTACTTCTACTCCATTATCTTTTAAAATTCTTACGAATTCATCATGCTCTTCTTGAGCAACTGGTAAATATGGAATATCATCAAATAGTAATCTACCAAGACTATCTGGTGTTAAGTTCAATAGTTCTCTACCTGGTCTATGAACTAATACTTTTTTTAGTGGGTTTATCTCACTAGTTACATTTATTGGTTTCATCTAACTCTCCTTTATTATCTATTTTCTTCTTATATTATATCAAAGTATTTTTTTTAAGTAAATGTTTTTTAAAACAATAAAAAAAGAAATTAATTTTTTGTTAATTTCTTTATTTTGTAATAGTAACATTTCCTCTTGGATTTAATACTGTTCCTGTTTCAAATGAATATTTTTTTAGATAGTAATTGCTATTTTGTGTGTCGTCACTGTAGTATTCTGCATTAATTATATAGTGCCAATCAAATGATTTTCCTGTTTTGTTAATAACTTTTGTTAAAGGATTTATATTTTCTCTCCAATCCTTATCATAATATTTATTAAATGCACGATTTTCTATTGTTGTTACACTACTTGGTATTGTAACTGATGATAGGTAGCACCAATCAAATGCTTGATGACCAATATACGTTACACCCTCTGGTATATTTACACTATATAAAAATGTATTAAAGAATGCAGAATCATCAATTTTTGTTACAGTAGATGGTATTGTTATGTTTTTCCTTTGTGATGAATAACTTACAACAGTTGTTAAATCATCAGTACCATCTGACTTCTTTTTATATTTTAAAGCATTTGTTGCACTTGTAGAATTTGCATTAAATGCAGCAGTACCAATAAAAGTTAAATTGCTTGAAGTATAATTGATATTTGATGCCCAATTAGCAAACAATGCTAGTTCTCCAATATATGTAACTGTGCTTGGTATATTTATTGTATTAATATTATTATATGCTAATCCCAGGTTTCCTATTCTTGTTACACCATTAGGTATTGTTATACTACTTATTGAGTTTTCATAATATGCATAATCATCAATGTTTGTTGTAGTTGATGGAACTACTACATTGTATCTTTTACTTCCACCATAACTTACTACTGTAGTCTTATCTTCACTTCCATCACTATTTCTTTTATACATAGTTGCAACTCTATCTGGTAATTGATTAACATTAAATGATGCATTACCTACATATGTAACTGACTTTGGTATTGTCACGTTTGGAATTCTATTTTTAAAAAATGCAAAGTCTCCTATATATTGCAAATTATTATTTAATGTTAAACTTGAAATACTATTTTCTGAAAATGCGTCATTATCTATTGTTTTTAATGTACTAGGGGTTTTTACTGATGTTATTTTGTTTAGATAGAATGCATGATTGCCTATTGTTTCTAGTCCTTCATTTAATGTTAATGTCCTAATGTTATTTTCTGAAAATGCACTTGATTTTATGTTTTTTACGCTACTTGGCACAACTAATGATGTAAGACGATTATATGCAAATGCGCTATATCCAATTTCTTCTACTGTATTTGCAATTGTTACTGATGTAATATTTTTTTCATAAAATGCTGAATTTCCTATTTTCTTTACAGTTGTTACTCCTATTTTCGAAGGGATTGTTACACTTCTTGAACAACTACCGTTTGATGAGTTGTTACCTTTATAATCATAATAGTCTGTTATTGTTCCAGTTGATGTTTTAAAATCAAAACAGCTTGGTGACCAATGTGCATATATAGTTGTAGCACTATCAAATGTAGAATCTTCTGTAACTCTTGTTCCACCGGTTGCTGAAGTGTACCAACCATCAAATTGATTTGCTGTTTTAGATGGATTACATAATGAACCTACTTTTACTCCTTTTGAGATTGTTTTTGATGTACATCCACTTCCACCATTATTGTTATATGTTAGTTTTAAAGAACTATATTGCCATTTTGCTTTTACAGTTATGTTTGCTCTTGCAATAGAAGTTGCTGTAATTTTATTATTACTAGAGTCATACCATCCTATAAATTCATAATTTGTTTTATGTGGCGTACATAGTGTTCCCCATGCACTTCCACTTGTCATAGTTTTTGATGTGCAACCATTTCCGCCATTATTATTATAAGTTAATGTATATTGCTTCTTTTTGAAATAAACCTTACAACTTATATTTTTAGTTACATTTCTAATTATAATCTTATTGTTTTGATATATTGCATCACAATTATTTCTATCATAATTGTACTCAGAGTTTGGCAAAATTCTTATTTCAACATCTTCACCTTTATTTGCAGCATATGTTTTTGGACTTACATCTCCGGCAGCAGTATCCGCACTCATTACAGAAACTTCATATCTTTCTACAAACATCCATGGATCATTATAAGTACCAATTCCAGTTACTCCTGTATTTTCTCTTATATATTCAGTTACTCTTGTACCACTTAAAGATGCTTTATCAGTTAATAATTCATTATCTGTAGAAGAGTTATCTATAACATACACTTTAGATGAATTTTCTGTCATTGTCCAATAATTATTACCTGTATAAAGATAAGTATTTCCATTTCTATCTTTTGACTTTCTAAACTCATCTAAATTTAATAAACCTCCATTTTTAAATTTTGATACAGAGCTTAGAACATTATTTTCATATTTATATGGTATTTCTAATCCACTTTCACTTCTTAATATATAAAGTTTATTATCAGGATAAATACTAATATATTTATTAGCATAATTACTAGAAGTAACATAATCGTTATTTATTTTTGCATCTATAAATATTGGTAATATTAAAATTACAATTAATAATATTTTCTTTTTCATGATTACTCCTATCTCCTTTTATTTATTGTATCTAGTATTGTTTTTATTATAACGTCTCTATCTATATCATGGCTTTCCGTTTCATCTCTTAATTTAAATTCTACGTATCCTTCTTCTAGTTTTCTACCTATTGTTATACGAATTGGAATACCCATTAGATCCATATCATTGAATTTAATACCTATTGTTTCTTTTCTATCATCTAGTATAGTATCTATTCCTAGTTGTTCTAACTTCTTATAAAGATTACTTGCATACTTATAAGTTTCTTTATCGTTAACATTTATTATAACTATTCCTACTTTATAAGGAGCCACTTCCATAGGCCAAATGATTCCTTTTTCATCATTATGTTTTTCAACTATAGCAGATATGCATCTATCAAGACCAATTCCATATGAACCCATATGTACATAATTAAGTTCATTAGTTTCATCTAAGTATCTTAAATTATATACTTCACTATAACTAGTTTCTAGTTTAAATATATGTCCTACTTCTATACCCTTTATAATATCACATTCACTTTTACATCTAGGACATAGAGAACTTTTATTAAATAATTTTATATCAGCATATTTGTTTACTTTAAAGTCTATTCCTGGTGTTACATTTTTATAGTGATAATTCTCTTTATTGCTTCCACAAATTGCATTGTACATGCTTTTAACTTCGTTATCAGCAATAACTTGCATAGTTGTTTTTAAAGGACCTATGTATCCTACTTTAGTACCTATTCTATCTAGTTCATATTCACTTGGTATTTCTATATTATTAGTTTTTAATACTTTTTTAAGTTTATATACATTTAGTTCTGCATCAGCTCTTAGAAGTATCATTTTATATTCATCATCTACTTTTAGAATTAATGATTTTATTATATTTTTAGGATCTACTTGTAAGAATTCACTTAAACTTTTTATAGATTTTTTATTTGGTGTATATATAAGTTTACTGCTTTTTAAAGTATGATCTTCTTTCTTATATTGATCGTAAGATGATGCATCTTCTATATTAGTACTATAACTGCATTTTGTACATCTTACTACTTCGTTATCACCATAATCACAAATAACTTGGAATTCTTCGCTAGAAGTTCCTTTCATAGAATCAGGGTCTGCTCTTACAATCATAGTATCTATATTTAATCTTCTAAAGATATTGTTGAATGTTTGATACATTTTGTCATAACTAATATCAAGTCCACTTTCATCAGCATCAAAACTATAAGCATCTGCCATATAGAATTCTTTTTTTCTAATAAGTCCATACTCTGGATGAATTTCATCTCTAAATTTATTACTTAATTGAAATAGTGTGAAGTGTAAATCTTTATAACTTCTTATTTTATTTCTTACTAGTAGAGCAAATAATTCTTCATGAGTTGGACATAACATATATTCTTTGCTATTTCTTCCTTTTACTTTGAATATTTCGTCTCCAAATAATTCTTCTCTATTTGTCATATCAAAGATACTTCTATCTACTAGTGATGGCATAAGTACTTCATCAGCATTATTTTTAGACATTTCTTCTCTTATGATCTTTTTAATATTTTCAAGTACTTTTAAACCTATTGGTAAATATGAATAAATACCATTATCATTCTTATAAACCATACCACTTTTAATAAGTAGTTTTGCTGATATACAATCTTCATCATTAGGAAATTCTTTACGAGTTATAAAAAAGTTATTAGACATTCTCATATTACTCACCTACTATGTAAGAGATTATTTCTCTTGTATTTATATCATTAGTATCATATCTTACACATACTAATAAGTTATTCATTTCTTCATTAGTTATTGGATTAGTTAGAGTTTGTTTTTTGTTTTTATCTCCTGCTAAATAACCACCATGAATTAATTCATTTATACTTACACATACACAATCACTATCGCAAGTAGTTTGATTAGAATATTCTCTTGATACATTTGAAGGTACACTTATTAGGTTATCTCCAGCCCATTCTTTAGCGGCTACATTTACTTGTTTAACTCTACTTTCATAAGTTTGTTTTAAAGTATTTTGTCTCATTGAACTGATATTTGGTACTATAACTATCGCAAGTAATGCCATAATTGCTAAGACTGCTAAGAGTTCAACCATTGTAAAACCTTTTTTTATCATATACACATTCTCCTACTATAAAAAAGTATAACAAATTTTAAAAATAATAACAATAATTTTATTGAAATAATATCGTTTCTCATATATAATATATATTAGAATAGAAAGAGGTATGTGATGAAGGAATTTGACTTTGAAAAAATGCCTATAGTTGAGATTGTTAATGAAATCATCATGGATTCTGTTAAAAAGAATGTCAGTGATATTCACTTTGATCCAACTAAAGAGAATATAAAAATTAGAATTCGTATAGATGGTATCTTATCAGATTATTCTATTATACCTGGTAAATATAAACGTAATATGATTTCTCGTATTAAGATGATTGCTGGAATGAATATTATGGAAACTCGTTTACCTCAAGATGGTGCGATTAAGAGTAGAATTGGTAAAAAGATGTTAGATCTTCGTGTTTCGTCATTACCTACTAACTGCGGAGAAAAGGTAGTTATTCGTATCCTTGATTATAGTAAAAGTTTACAAGGACTTGATACATTAGGTTTCTCTGAGGATAGTTTAAAGAAGATTGAAAAGATGGTTGAAGTACCAAATGGTATTATCTTAGTAACTGGTGCTACTGGATCTGGTAAATCTACTACAGTTTATTCTATTCTTCAAAAGATGAATACTCCTGATGTTAATATAATTACTGTTGAAGATCCGGTCGAAATGGATATAGTTGGTATTAACCAAGTACAAGCTCAAAGTGAGATTGGTCTTACATTTGCTAGTGTTCTAAGAAGTATCTTGCGTCAAGACCCTGATATTATAATGATCGGAGAAATTCGTGACGATGAAACTGCTAGAATTGCTGTTCGTGCTTCTATCACTGGACATAAAGTATTATCAACAATACATACAAATAACTCATTAAATACAATAGAAAGACTTACTGATATGGATGTAGAACGTTACTTACTTGGTTCTGCTCTTACAGGAATTATATCTCAAAAGTTAGCTAGACGTCTTTGTCCTCATTGTAAACAATTAAGAGATACTACTCCATATGAAAAGAATGTGTTTAAAGTAGTTTTAAATAAAGAAGTTAACCAAATGTTTGATGCTAATAAAGATGGTTGTGATAAATGTTTTAGAGGATATAATGGACGTATTGGTCTTTATGAAGTTCTTCTTATGAATGAAGATATTAGAGATGCTATTACTAATGCTATGCCTAAGCATGAACTTAGAAAATTAGTTTATAAGAGTGACGTTATTACTCTACTTCAAGATGGTCTTGAAAAAGTTTTACTAGGAGAAACTTCATTTAGTGAAATACTTAAAGCTGTTGATCTTGATAATGACTTATCTAACTATGAAGATGATAATTTACAAAATAGTATAAGCGATAGTCAAAATCATAATGAAAGTGTTAAGAAAGAAGAAGTTAAAGAGGAACCTAAAGAAGATAAATTAGAAATTATGTCAAATGAACCAGATATAGATTATGAAGCATTAATTCCAAGTGATCCTGACAATCATAAGAATGAAATACCTCATGATACTGCTAGACCTGGTGAGATTGAATATTTCAATTTATAGAAACTTTGGTTTCTTTTTTTTGTACCAAAAAAGTAGTATTTCTACTACTCTATATAATCTGGCTCTGCACACTTAGATAAATCTACATTTATACTTTTTAAAAATTCTTTTAAATATTTGTTATCATCATCTGTTATAAAATGTCCTTTCCCTGCGTATATTTCATATACTGGTAGATTATCATTAGTGAATTGTAATATATTTGCATCGCTACTATGTTTAATTATTTCCATTATGTTATAGTTGTATGTTCCTTCTTCAAACTTTGTGTATCTTAAATCAGAATTGCATATTTGATCAGGTTTGCATGCTTTATATGCAGTACTTAATCTATATTTATTATCTTTATATACTGCTAAATTTACTGTTATACATTCTTTATTTTTTGTGATACTGAATATGTGATTATCGTAACTTATATCATCTATAGTTAGTTTTCCCATATCTAAATTTAGATAATTATAATATTTATTTTTCTTAGTACGCATCTCATTATAAAGTTTATTTATATTTTTTTCATTGTCAAAATTTAATATTTGCTTTGCGATTGTTCTTGGAAATAATTTATATATAGAGTTTGCATATTCATTACCATCTTTAGGGTATTCTGCTTTTACAATTTTATTATCTTTTATAGTCATTTTGACAGGTACCGAACTAGATGTTGATATAGCAAGTGAATCTTTTTCTTCTAAGTAATTGCTTTCACTATAAATCCACATATACATATATTTGTAATTACCTCTTTTTTCTATACCAAAACTATGATAACTATAAAATACATTAAAATCTTCTTTTGAAGAATCAGGATTACTCTTAAATTCTTTATTTCTTAAATAATCTATTGCGATATCGTATAGTTCGCTAGATTCATTTATTAAATTTATTTTTAAAGTACTACTATAAATAACTGAGAATGCTATTATTAGAAGTATAAAGATACTAAGTATGATTATTTTCTTTTTTGATTTCTTTTCTATTTTTGTTTTTTCTTCTAAAGATGCAATAATTGCTTTATCTTTTGATTCAGTACTTTTGCTTTTTTCACCATTTATTAACTCTTCTATACTTATATCAAGTTCACTACATAACTTTTTAAATAAAGATACATCTGGAAAAGAAAGTCCTCTTTCCCATTTACTTACTGCATTTGTACTTATTCCTAGTTTTTCTGCTAATGCTTCTTGTGTTAGACCTTTGTCTTTTCTATTTTTAGCAATAAACTTGCCTATTTTTTCTTGATTCATAGTTACCTCTTTCATAATAAATATAACATTTTAATTAGATAAATTACACATACTATTGGTTTAATTTAAAATAAAAGTAGTATTTCTACTACTAAAATTTTCTTGTTGCTCCTCCTCCACTTGAGTGACCTCCATGTCCTCCTATATGATAAGAACTAGAACTTCTTCCTGTACTCATATATCTTCCATGTCCTCTATAATAAGTTCCACCAGTAGAACCATTTAGAGTTATTAAATATCCAAATACATTTGATAATGAGAAAAAGTATACTAAGAAAGATATTCTATATACATTACCAATTATATACATAATACCAACAAAAATTAAATATAAAGCTAAAATAGTTGTTTGTAACTTCTTATTATTTTTAAATACTATAATATTTATTATTACTCCTATGAATACTCCAAATATAAAGCCATAAATATAATAGCCTGATTTTTCTGTTATAGATATATTTTCTACGGGATATTGTCTAGTTGGAATAGTATAGTCTAAATTTAAATTGTATTCTTCGACTATTGTTTGATATATTGCATCATATGCATTTTTTATTCCTTGATTCCAGTCATCTTTTTTTAATGTAGGTATTACATAATCATCAAGTATTCTTCCTACTTTACCATCAGGTAGTATTCCACCTAGTCCATCACCTATTTCTATTCTAATTACTCTTTCTTGTGGACATAAGAGTATTAAAGCACCTTTATTGTCTTTACCTATCTTAAAATTATTATATAAAGTATTTGCATATTCTTCTATACTCATACCTTCTGTACTACTAATAGTAACAACTACTACTTGTATTTGACTAGCTCTATCTAATGCTATACTTCTTTTTAAAATATATTTTTGCATTTCTTCTCTTAAGATACCAGCATAGTCATTTATATAATAATTATTAGTAGGCTTTACTATAGCATCAACTCTTATAAAACTAAATACTAATAAAAGAAGGATTAAAAATTTTTTAATCCTAGAACTCAACATTTGGAACACCTGTATCAGTTTCACTTGCTTCAAAGTATTGTTTCTTTTCAAAATTAAACATATTAGCTACGATTTTACTTGGAAATACACTAACTAATTGATTATAACTTTTAACTGCATCATTATATGATTTACGTGCATTAGCAATTCTATTCTCAGTACCTGCTAGTTCATCTTGTAATGATATAAAATTAGTATTAGCTTTTAAGTCTGGATAGTTTTCTACGATTACATTAAATGAACTTAATGCCTTAGTTAATTCATTATCAGCTTTTGCTTTTTCACTAATAGTTTTAGCATTTAATAAGTTTGTTCTTGCTTCAGTAATACTTTCTATTATTTTTTCTTCGTGAGCCATATATCCTTTGACAGTACTAATAAGATTAGGTATTAAGTCAGCTCTTCTTTTTAGTTGAACATCAATGTCTGAATATTTAGCATCAACTTCTTCACTAGATCTTACTATATTATTATGTATAGATATAAAACCTCCAGCTAAAATAATTAATATAATAAGTATTATAAGTCCTGTATAACTCTTTTTCATAATTTCCCTACTTTCTTAAGATAAGTATATAATAATTATTATGTTTTTTCAATCTTTGAATATAATTTAATGGTGATATTGTGTTTCAAAGTATACAAAATAAAAGAATAAGAATTGTATTTGTTATTTCACTTATAGTGTTCTTTTTTATTATAGTTAAAATTTTTTATATACAAGTTATTGAATATAGAAAATTAAATACTCTTGCAAGTGAACTATGGAGTCGTAATTTAACAGTACAGGCTGATAGAGGTAAAATACTTGATAGAAATGGTAAAGTTATTGTAGATAATGTTACTACTGTTGGACTATACTTAGTACCTAGTCAAATACTTAATAAAGAAGAGGTTGCTAGAACGTTATCTGAAATACTTGGCGTTAGTTATGAAGAGATGATGAAACATGTAAGTAAGAAAACATCAATTGAAAGAGTCCATCCTGAAGGTAGAAATTTAGATTTTGAAATAGCTGATAAAATAAATAGTTATAATTATGATGGAGTTTATTTATTAAAAGAATCTAAAAGAGATTATAAATATAAGAATGTTTTATCTCACGTAATTGGATACACTGGTATTGATAATCAAGGTCTTAGCGGGCTTGAACTTAAGTATGATAAAGAATTAACTGGTAAGAATGGTAGTATTAAGTATTTTAGTGATGGCAAAGGTAAAAGACTTTCTATGCCTGAAATATATAGTGAACCAGAAAATGGTAATGATATAAAGCTTACTATTGATTTAGATATTCAGTTATCACTAGAAAATGAGCTTTCAAATGCTTACACTAAGTATGAAGCTGAAGGAGCTATAGGACTTGTTATGAATCCTAAAACTGGTGAAATTCTTGCAATGAGTAGTTATCCTTCTTTTGAACCAGCTAATTATAAAGAATATAGTACTGAAGTAATAAATAGAAATCTTGCAATATGGTCTAACTTTGAACCAGGTTCTACTTTCAAGAACGTCACTCTACTTTTTAGTAATTATTTTTTTATTTATAAATATTATTTATTGGTGATGATAATTGATAAATAATAAAATTTTTGAAGTTCAAATACAAATAATAATTAATAATAATTTATATAGAAAAAATTTAATTGATGAAAATACATTTTCAAAAGTAAATGATAAACTATTAAAAAATCTCAAAGTATTGCAAAACACTTATTAATTATGAGAGGAATCTATTATGAATTATGATGAAATATTAAAAGCAATAATGCTTGGAGAAAAAATTTATAATCTTCCTCTTAGAGTATGTTATTATTGTAGAGTTTCAACAGATTCTGATGTCCAATTAAATTCGCTAGATAATCAATTAGAATATTATGAAAACTATATTAAATCAAAACCAAAATGGATATTTTCTGGTGGCTATATTGAAGAAGGTAAAACAGGTGTTAGAGTTGATGTTAGACCAAGTTTTAAAAAAATGATACAAGATGCAAAACATAAAAAATTCGATTTAATAATTACTAAAGAAGTATCTAGATTTGCTCGTGATTTAGAAGATAGTATTCATTATATAAGAGAGTTAAAAGATTCTGGAGTTGGTGTGTTTTTTGAAAATCAAAATTTGAATACATTTGATTATAATTCTGAGCTTATATTAAATATAATGTTTAATTTAGCTCAAGATGAGTCAAGAAAATTATCTTCAAGAGTAAAATTTGGACATAGACAGGCAATTGAAAATGGTCATGTGTTAGGTAGCTCAAATATTACTGGATATAGAAAAGATAATTGTAAATTAGTTATTGTAGAAAATGAAGCAAAATTTATAAAAACATTATTTGAACTATATGCAACTGGAAAATATGGTTTTCTAAAATTATCAAAGAAACTATCAGAGTTAGGCTATCTAAATAAAAAAGGAAAATTATATGATAAAGATTCTTTAAAACGTATGATAGAAAATCCTAAATACAAAGGATATTACCGCGCAAGAACTTATGAAATACTTGATTATAGAACTAAAAGACGAAAAAAAAATAATTTAGATGAACAAATATTATATAAATGTAAAGACGGAAGTATTCCAGCAATTATATCTGAGGAACTTTGGGATCAAGCAAACAGAATATTAAAATCGCGTACTAAAGGATATGAAAATAATAATTATTGGTCCGGTGGCTTAAAATATGCTTTTAGTTCTAAAATATATTGTAAAGAACATAATACTAGTTTTCAAAGATCACATGGTAATAAAAATAAAACTAGACCGATATGGAGTTGTGGTATGTATCTACAACATAGATTAGCAGCATGTAAATCTCCAATTATTGCTGAAGTAGATTTATATAATATTATGTCATCCATAATGATTAGTATCATCCCACAAAAGATAAATATTATTGAAAATATGCTAAAGTTATATGAAAATATAGATAAAAATGATTACTATAATAAAGAATTAAAATTGCTTAATACTAAAATAAAAATTATTGAAGAAAAGAAATCAATGACTCTTGAATTAGTTTTTAACGGAGATATAAGTAAAGAGTCTGTTAAGGTTCAATTTGATAAGTATGAGCAGGAAATTAAAAGTTTGAATGAAAAGAAAACTATTATAATTAAACAAGTCAAACAATTAAATGATAGTAATAATAATCTTAATGTAATGGCAGAATTAATTGAAAAAGAACTTAATTGTGGTTCATTAAGCGAATTTATTAGAAAATTTGTTGATGAAATAATTATCTCTAAAATAGATGGAGATAGATATAATATTAAACTTGATATATATTTAGATTTATTAGGAGAAGAAAAATTAAAAATTAAGGGTGCAAGACATATTAACGGTCCTACTACTGATTATATTCTTTATAAAAAAAATCAAACTTGTAACACAGTTGAATCTAAGAAATCACTAGATAATACTAATATATTTACATATGATGTCTATGTAAAAACATTTTAATTTAACTTTTTTATTTAATTAAATTATTGTATAATATTTTATAAGGAGGAATAATGTGTTAAAAAGATGTAATAAATGTGGTTTGCTTATAAAAGTATTAGAAGATTGTAATTGCGATAACTGTAAAATTACATGTTGTGGCGAAACACTAGAGGATATAGAACCTAATAGCGTAGATGCTTCATTTGAAAAGCATGTACCAGAATATCAAATATATGGTGAAAATATTAATGTAAAAGTTAATCACGTGATGGAAGAAGAACATTATATAGAATGGATTAGTTATGTATATGATAAAAATGAACAAATAGTTTATTTTGAGCCAAGTGATGAACCAATTGCAACATTTAAATATGTAAAAGGAGCTACAATATACGCCTATTGTAATAAACATTCTTTATGGTCAAAAGAAGTTGAATAGATAAAAATTATACGGGAGGAATAATATGTTAGAAGGAAAAGTTGCTGTAGTAACAGGTGGTACTCGTGGTATTGGTTTTGCTACAGTAGAAAAATTTTTAAAAAACGGAGCTAAAGTATTTCTACTTGGTTCCAAAAAAGAAAGTGTTGATAATGCAATTAAGACACTTAAAAATATAAATGATAATTATGAAGTAGATGGAGATTGTCCAAATTTATGTGATTTGACTTCAGTTAAAAAATCATTTAGTCATATTATAGAAAAGTATGGCAAAATTGATATTCTAGTTAACAATGCTGGAATGAGTGCAATGGATAAGATTTATGATTACAAAGAAGAAGATTTTAAAAAAATAATAGATTTAAATGTAAATGCTGTATTCAATTGTTCTCGTGCAGTTGTAGATTATATGAAGAAAAATGGTGGTGGAGTAATCTTAAATACTTCTTCAATGGTAAGTATTTATGGACAGCCATCTGGTTGTGGTTATCCAGCAAGTAAATTTGCAGTCAATGGTCTTACAAAATCATTAGCCAGAGAATTAGGAAAAGACAATATAAGAGTTAATGCAGTTGCTCCTGGTGTTACACTAACTGATATGATGAAAAATGTACCTGATAGTGTTATTGAACCAATTATCCAAGGAATACCTTTAGGTAGAATTGGTACACCAGAAGATATAGCTAATGCATTTCTATTTTTAGCAAGCGATATGGCTAGATATATAACAGGAGTTGTTTTATCAGTTGATGGAGCAGCAAGGAGTTAACTATGGATAAGAAAGTATTAAGAAATCTATCTTATGGTGTTTATGTAGTAACAAGTAAAGATAAAGATAGAAATATTGGTTGTGTTGCAAATAGCATTATGCAAGTTACTTCAAATCCATCTGTAATAGCAGTTAGCATTAATCATGATAATTACACTAACAAAATAATAAAAGAAACTAAAAAATTCGGAGTTTCAATATTAAAGGAAACAACAGACCCTAAAATCATAGGAACATTTGGTTTTAAATCTAGTAATGATACTGATAAATTTGATGGTATCAATTTTAAAGTTATTTCAGAAATACCAGTTTTAGAAGATACTTGTGGATATATGGTTTGTAAAGTAATTGATATGATGGAAACTTCAACTCATACAATATTTTTAGGTGAAGTTGTTGAAGCAGACGATTATAGTAATGAAAATGCTATGACATATAAATATTATCATGAATACTTAAAAGGAAGTTCACCTAAAAATGCACCAACTTATGAAGAAAAAAGTATACCTCAATCTAATAAGGAAGGTAAAACAAAAAAATGGAAATGTTCTTTTTGCGGATATATTTATGAGGGCGATGAGTTACCTGATAATTTTGTATGCCCTATCTGTGGTGTTGGAAAAGAAAATTTTGAATTAATTGAGGATTAATAATACTATCTTAGAGAGGACTATAATATATGTTATTATTTGAATATCCAAAATGTAGTACTTGTCAAAAAGCTAAAAAATACTTAGAATCTAAAAACTTTAATTATAAAATTAGAAATATAGTTATTGATAAACTAAATGTTTATGAGTTAGATAGATTAATCCAAAAATCCGGTAAAGATATTAATAAATTTTTTAATACTAGTGGATTAAAATACAAAGAATTAAAACTAAAAGATAAGATTCAAACTATGTCCTATGAAGAAAAATTACAAGTTCTGAGTAGTGATGGTATGCTTGTAAAAAGACCATTACTAGAATTAGATGATTCAGTTTTAATAGGATTTAAAGAAAAAGAATGGAATACCATTTAAGGAATATAATAAATATATTCCTTTTTTATTTGGATTATCACTAAATGGTAAGTACGTTCAAAATAGTTACTCTTGCTGCAGCTATTAATGAAGGAAAAGTTAATATATTTGAAGATCATTTTTATGACACTGGAAAAGTTAAAGTTGCTAATGCTACCCTACACTGTTGGAAAAGAAAAGGTCATGGTGATCAAACATATGTGCAAGTAGTAGAAAATTCATGTAACCCAGGATTTGTATCTTTAGGGCAAAAGCTTGGTAAAGAATTATTATTTAAATATATTACTGAGCTTGGTTTTGGTAAAAAAACCGGTATTGATTTAAATGGTGAAGGAACTGGTATACTTTTTAAAATGGATAAGATTGGGCCTGTAGAACTTGCTACTAGTGCGTTTGGCCAAGGTATTAGTGTTACACCTATTCAACAAGTTACCGCTGTTAGTTCTATAGTTAATGGTGGCTCTTTGTATGTTCCATATGTAGTTAGTGAAGTTGGTGATAGAAGTATTAGTCCAACTATTAAAAGAAGGAATGTTATTAGTAAAGAAACTAGTGATGTTGTTAAGTATGCTCTTGAGAGTGTTGTTGCTAATGGTAGTGGAAGAAACGCATATATTGAAAACTATAGAGTTGGTGGTAAAACTGGTACTGCTCAAAAAGTTGGTAGTGATGGAAGATATATGAGTGGTAACTATATTCTTTCATTTATTGGATTTATGCCAGCTGATGACCCAGAATTTGTTATATATATTGCACTTGATCATCCTAAAGGAGTTACTCAATATGGTGGTGTTGTGAGTGCTCCTATTGCTCGTAATGTACTTAAAGATATAATATCAATTTATGATTTAAAGGAAGATGTAAGTGGACTTCCTAAAGTATATAGATGGGATGATATTAAGTATGTAATGATACCTGATGTGATTGGTAAAACTAAAAAAGATGCTAGAAAGCTTCTTAATGGATTTAGTATTGAATTTGTAGGAGATGGTGACAAAGTTATTGATACTAGTCCTAGTGTTAACTCAAGAACTAAAGAAGGTAGTACTATAAAAGTATTATTAAACTAAATTATTTTCTTGATACTATGATGGCCTTTTGCTATTCTTTTAATACCTTGTTTGAATGAAATTATTAAAATTAAATCATCAACTTTTAATATTGTTCCTTCCCAAAATACATCATGAAATATATGTTTTCCAACTTCATATTCTATTTCACTATCATTTTCTTTTTTAATTTTAATTCCTAAATCATTCAAAAATTTATATAACTCTATATTTTTAATATTATAACTTAAATAATCACTATCATCTAGACTTGTACCATAACTTATTGCTACTTTCATTTATTACTCCTTTATAATATTTCTTATATCATTATATCAAATACCAAATAAAAAGACATCATTTGATGTCTTTTATCTATTCCCCAGTATAAGCAAAAGTACTGAAACTTAAACTTCCTCCTGTATAACTAAATGAATAATAAGGTTTTTTTGAATTCTTTTCATAAGATGTTTGTCTTTCAAAATATGCTTTTCCTTCTTCTCCTGGTACATTAGAATCATATATTCCAACTATATAGTTTTCTTTTCCATTTTCTTTGTAAACTTTATTACCTAATACTGAATGTCCGCCTAATGAACATCTAATAGATATCATTGCAGGTGAACCTGTTTTTACTTCTTCAATTAAAGCATTGAGATTTTTATAATACTTAAAGTTGATATTTTTATCTTTATGCTTATTATCAGCTTCTAAAACGCTTATTATTTTAACATATTGTTCTCTATATTCTCTATTAATTAATTGTAATACTTGATAATCATCTTTATATTCATCAGATACTTTAGCATCAGTTAAGTTTATAAACTTTTGAGTTTCATATTTAATTATACTTTCATCTTTACCATTTACTTTAATAGTTGTTTCATCTTTTAGTTCTTTAAAATATGGTTCAAAACCAAGATTACTATACTTACCTTTATATTTAGAATTTATATAGGCTACTTTATTTTCTACATATCTAAAGTCATCTTCATCGTAATCTTTGTTATTGAATGCATCTTTATATTTTGAATTTAAATTAAGTGAATAAGTATTTCCTTTTATAAGTCTTGTTTTATTATTATCAGTTAAAGTGTATTCTAGAAGTTTATATTCTTTAGATCCTTTGTTTAATACTGACATTATATTACTTTTTTCAGTATCACTTTCTTTTAATGTATTTAAGAATATTTTCTTTGATAATGATGAGAAGCCATAACAATTTCCTCCTTCTGTATCTTTACTTCCAAAGTTTTCAAAATTAAATCCATCTCTTTTTACTTCAAAACCACTATCTGCTATTAATGTTGTTTCTTTATCATCTATTTTAACTTGTTTATTTTCTATATCTCCTTCAATAATACTTATTAAAGTTTCTAACATATTACTGTCACTAGCATACAAATATTTACCATTAGAGTATTTTGCTGCATCAAGTAGATTATCTGCTTTTACATTTTTACCTAGACCTATAGTTATAATTCTAATGCCTTTATCTGCAATTTTCTTTATATCATATTTCATTAAGTCAATGCCCATACCCCATAAGAAATTATCATATCCATCTGTTAAAACTATTAAGAATTTACTTCCTGTTACATTAGAATTAAACTTTTCTGCTTCATCTTTTATACTATAAGTTAGTCTAGTACCATTAAAGTTTTGACAATTTGTTTTTATAGAACTTATTTTATCTTGAATTGATTTTAAATCTTTTGAGTTTTCTATTAATCCACAGTAGTCACCAGTGAATGCTGCGGCTGAATATTCATATTTTTCAGTGCCTAATCTTTTGACTAATTCATTCATTAAGTCAACTCTTTTAAATTGTATGTCATTTCCATAATCATCTGAATTATTACTTGAGTATTTTAGATTCAACTTTTTATTAACATATTCTTGAGTGTACATTGATCCTGAATTATCTAGTAATATATGTATTTGATTTTTTGGTTCAGTTACGTTTGATAAAGATGATAGTGCTGCAAAAAGTATTTTATCTAAATTATTTAAAGAAGCACTACAATATTTATCATCACATGTTGTAGCTAACACTTCAATTTTTTTAGTATTTTCATCATATGCATATATTTTTATATCTTTATTTTTCCAACTATAACTTTTCTTAAAATATATTGTTACTTCTTCTGATTCTTTGTTTGTAGTTGTAAGTCTTAGTTTTTCTTTACTTATTTGGTATTCTTTTGAGATTCCTATATTACCTTCATATGTATCTAAGAATGTATTAGCTATATTTCCTTTACCTTTTACTACCATGTAGTTATTTTTAGATTCATCGTTATCTTGATATACTTCAAATGTTCTAACTTCGTTATAATCATCTTTCTTAGTAGGATCTAACCCCATTATTAATTCAACGTTATCATAAAGTCCATCACCATCTGTATCATTAGTATACGTACTAAGACCTTTTTCTTTTTCAACTATATTTGGTATTCCATCATTATCATAGTCTTCATAATCAGTTGTAAGTGATAACTCTTTATCTGTTATTAATAAAGAGTTTTCTGTGTTTACATTAAATTCGTATGTTTTAGTAATATTTTTATTTGATATTGTTATAGTGTTTTTTCCTGCTTTTATTGGAATGTTTTTTAGTGTTTTGCCTTTATATATGTCATAGCCATTAAATGACCATAAAGTATCTTCTTTTTTTATGAATAAACTTGATGATAAGACAAATTTATAATCTCCAAATTCATTATATCTGTATTCTTCTTTTATATTGTTTATTTCTAATCTTGGATTTAAATATTCTATTAAGAAATAAATTCCTGTTACAAGTAATAATGTACCTATAATTATTATTGGAATCATTATGTTTTTCTTTGATACTTTTGTTTCTCCTTGTTTTGGTGTTTGCATGCTATTTTGATTTATTGTTTCATTACTATTCATTTTTAATACCTCTTTCTATTCTAATTTATAGTATATCATAATTAATATTAATTGTGTTTGATTTGTGAAATATTTTTATTGTAATATGTGTTTTTTTATTAAATGGTGTTTACAATCAAATGTTTGTATGCTATCATTTAGGTAGGAAGTGATTTTATGGAAAAACTTACAAATAAGCAAGAAGAAATATTAACTACTATTAAGAAATTTATGGCTGAAAAGGGATATGCTCCAACGATTCGTGAGTTATGTTATTTATGTGGTTTAAATAGTACTGCAACTATGTTTGTACATTTGAAGAATCTTACTAATAAAGGTTATATCAATCAAACAGAAAGTAAATTTAGAACCATTGAACTTAATGTACCTAATGAATATAGTAAAAGTGAGGAAAATGTTGTATCTGTTCCATTGCTTGGTAAGGTAGCTGCTGGTAATCCCATTGAAGCAATTGAAAATCCTAATGAATATTTTTCTTTACCTAAAGAATTAGTTCCAAAAAATCATGATGTCTTTACTTTAGAAGTTAATGGTGAATCTATGATAAATGTTGGTATATTTGATGGTGATATAGTTATTGTTAAGCGTCAAAATAATGCCAATAATGGTGAGATTGTTGTTGCTATGACTGATGATAATGAGGTTACTCTTAAAAGATTTTATAAAGAAAGTGATCATATTAGATTACAACCTGAAAATGATTTCTTAGAGCCTATTATATTAAATAATGTAACTATTCTTGGTAAAGCTGTTGGTCTATATAGAAAGATTTAATTAAAAATAAAACTGATTATGAAAATCAGTTTTTTTGTGTCTATTTTATAAATACCATGTATAGCATTGCAGCAGTCATTAAGATGTATACAATAATACCATTTATTTGATCAGATGTTCTTCCTTTATCACCTATTCCAATAGCCATTGAAACTAATATACCACCTATTAGACCTCCAATGTGTCCTGAAACATCGATTCCAGGTATCATGAACCCTAATGCTAAATTTAGTAATATTACTGGTAATATTTGACTTCTAAGTAAACCTTGAAGTGTTGCTCTATAATAATATGTAAAGTATGCTATGCTTCCAAGTAAGCCGAATATTGCACCTGAGGCTCCAATACTTATTGTATCCGCACTCATGAATGCTGCACTAAATATACTCCCTAGTATTCCACTCAACATATAAATAATTAAGAATTTAGTTTTTCCATAGTATCTTTCAACTACTGGTCCTAAAATATATAAAGCATACATGTTACATGCTATATGAATAATATCACTATGTAAGAACATAGATGTAATTAATCTATAAATTTGTCCATTTTGAATTTCTTCATAGTCATTTGCTAAAGCATAGAAATAAGTTTGATCTACTGTATCATATAAAAGCATAAATAAGTATACCATTATATTTAATACTATTAGTGCATATGTAATAACTGGTTTCTTAGGACTAAATATCTTAGCAAGTTTCTTTTCATTTTTTATTGTTTTTTGATTCATGTCTTCAGTTAATTTAAAGAACTCTACTGGGTCTACTTGATCAGTTAGTTCTGCATCACTTACTTTAGGGAAGAATTCTTTTACAAATTTATTCTTTTTAAAATCATTTATTTCCCCTATTTTTATAGTTTCTATGTTTTTAGTATCTATTACTTTAACACTATCTCCCGTATCAAGAAGAAGATTTAACATATTCATTCTAAATGAGAAAGTGTTTCTCTTAATACTTCTCATTATAGTTTGTGCTTTATACATATCAGTCTTTAATTGTTCTTCGTTATGTATATAATTAGTATTAATTCTAATTAGTTTTAAATCGCTTTGCATGTTTTCTAGCCATATTTCATTTTCAAGGCCATTTATAATTATTGGTTTATAATCTTCTTCAGTTATGAAATAATGTAGTATTTTTAATATAACATCATCTTTTTTATCTATCTTTATATTCATAATGCTTCCTTTCGATAATAATATTTTACTATTAATCATAGTATTAGTAAAGAGGTGATAATTTTGAAAACATATCTTAAACAAATACTATTATTTATTATTATACTATTTTTTTGGTTACTTAGTGGACTTATTTTTAAATATGATCCTGAATTTTACAGTTTACTTAAGTTACCTAGTTTTACTCTTAGTGGTAAATGGATAAGTATTATATGGTTTATTATTTATATACTTAATACTATTAGTATAGTTATTATAGTTAATAAAGTTAAACTATTAGAGAATAGAGACTACTTATATATATTACTTACTAACTATTTTGCTAATCAATTATTTATGTATTTCTTCTTTTATTTGATGAGTCCATTCTTAGGGTTTGCAATTACTACTATAGTAATGTTATCTAGTATATTCTTGTTCATTGAGACTAAAAAAGTATCAAAAACTTCTTCTTATTTTTTGATACCTTATATTATTTATAGTATTTATGCTTTTATATTAATGGCAACTATATATTTTATGAATTTTTAAACATGTCTAATATTTCCATAAATTCTTTTTCTGGAGGACATGAGAATTCCATAAATTTCTTAGTAATTGGATGATTAAACCCTAAATATTCTGCGTGTAGCATTTGACCATAATTATTTATTATTTTCTTTTTACCATATGTTGGATCGTTTACTACCGGATGTCCTATATATTCCATGTGAACTCTTATTTGATGGGTTCTTCCAGTTTCAAGTACTAATTCTACTAAAGTTGCATTTTTATATCTTTCTAGTACTGTGAAGTTTGTTGTTGCATTTTTAGCATTCTCATCAGTTACACACATTTTCTTTCTATCTAGTTTACTTCTACCTATTGGGGCAACTATTTTACCTTTATTGTTATCAATAACTCCATGAACTAGTGCAATATACTTTCTTTTGATATTTTTGTTTTTAAAATCTTCTGAAAGTATTCTATGTGCTTCATTTGTTTTAGCTATTAAAAGTATACCTGAAGTATCTTTATCAATTCTATGAACTATACCACATCTATTATCTCCACCCTCATTTGATAAATCTTCAGTGTATCCCATTAATGCATTTACAAGAGTGCCTGTGTAGTTACCATTACCTGGATGAACTACCATACCACTCTTTTTATTTACTACCATTATGTCATCATCTTCATAAAGAATATCAAGAGGTATTTGTTCTCCTTTAACAGATGTATCTACTGATAAGTCTCCTATCTTGATTATATCTCCTGTTTTTAGAGTGTAGCCACCTTTAACAATATTATCATTAACAGTTATTTTGCCACTTTTAATATTCTTTAATAAAAAACTTCTACTTTCTTCGGTATTTTCTGTTAAAAATATATCTAATCTTTTTAAATTATCTTTTTCTTCTACTACTAATTCTTTCACTTCTACCATCCCTTATTATTATATACATAAGTAATATAACACCAAATGTTATAAATATATCTGCTGCGTTAAATACAGCCATTTCTCTTTTAAATAATGTAAAAGAAATATAATCTATTACGTATCCCCTAAATAATCTATCTATTAAGTTTCCTATTGCTCCACTAATAATTAATGATAGAGATACAATAGATAACTTAGAGTCTATATTTCTTCTTATTTCATTAATTAAATAATAAAGAAGCATTACCGTTAATATAACAAGGATATTAGTACTACCTCCTAAAAATCCAAAAGCTGCACCAGTATTTTTTACATAAATAAACTTTAAAAAATTATCTATTATAATAACTGGTTTATCTACTATAGTTTTTAATACTAACAATTTTATTCCTTGATCAAATAATATTAATAATAAAATTAATAAACTAATAAAAATATATTTCTTTTTCATAACTTGTATTTTAACATATTTTCTAAGATATATCTATAAGTATTACATCTTCTCCTAATTTTTTTATTTGCGTAAACTTAATAGATAGATTTTCACTTGTACTTAGTAAATTTCTAACGAAATGTGCTCTTTCTATAACAAACTTTATCATATATCCATTAGATGGATCAAATTCTACATCTATAATTCTACCTACTTTTTTACCATCTTTTATATTTATAATATCTTTTCTTTGTAATTCTGATAATTTCATATTAAAGTATATTACAATATTAGTTTTTTAATACTAGTTAAAGCACTATTTTCTATTCTTGATACTTGTGCTTGACTTACTCCTAGGTACTCAGCTATTTCTGATTGATTTAATCCTTCTATATATCTCTTTTCTATTATTATTCTTTCTCTATCTTTTATTTTATCTAGTGCTTCTCTTAAAGCAAGTAGTTCATTTAAATCTTTAGTGGTTTTGTCTTCTAATTGGTCTAGTAAGTATATAGTGTCTCCTCCATCATTATAAATTGGTTCAAATATAGACATAGGTTCTGTTAGGGAAGATAATACATTATATAATTCATATGGTGTTATATTAAAGTATGAACATATTTCGTCATTTGATGGATATACTCCGTTTTGTTTTAAGTATGTTTCTTTATAATTAATTATTTGATAAGAGAGTTCTTTTATAGTTCTTGATATTCTTATTTGATTGTTATCTCTTATGTATCTTTTAATTTCTCCTTCTATCATAAGGACAGCATATGTACTGAATTTAACACCGAAAGATAAATCAAAATTATCTATTGCTTTTATAAGACCTATTGTACCTATTTGAAATAAATCATCTAAGTTATCGCATCTATTTTGATATTTTTTTAGTATACTTAAAACCAATTTTAAATTTCCTTCTATAAGAGTGTTTTTAGCGTTTTTATTGCCTTTTTGTAGTTCTATGAATAAATTATTCATTTCTTCACTACTTATTGTTTTTAGAGTACTTGTATTAATCCCAGTTATTTCTACTTTGTTCTTTGCCATAAAAAAAATCCTTTCAATAATATATTGAAAGAATTTTAATATTTTTATTCATTAATCTAGTTTAATGTTTTTAGCTAATACTTCAAGAATAGCTGGATCTTTAACCTCTTTTACTTTTGATTTTCCATCTTCATTGATGTTTTCAAAGAATAGGAAGTTATTTGTAAAGTCTTCACCATCTGGAGTAATTTCAGCAGCTAAGAAATATGTTACACCTTTATATGATGCTTGTCTTATTACAAAATACTGTTTACCGCTTGCTAATTTTAATACTTGATTTGTTAAATTTTCCATTCTTTTTTCCTCCTTATTAGTGATTACATTAACGATGCATTGTTTGTTCTTCGTCGTTTACTGCATCTAATTTACTTGTTACTTCTTCCCACCAACTATCTAATTCAGATTTAGTTGCTTCTTCATATTTTTTTTGATCTTCTTCTGCTTTAGAATAATCTTCAGATGTTGCTGGTTCTGCATTTTTTTCAGAAACACTTTCATCTAGTAAATCTTCTGGACTCTTATCACTATTGATCATATCATCAGCAGCTTCGATTTCATCTTCTGTCATATCATCTCCAGTTGTTACGTTTCCAATAACTGGCATTTCTTTAGGTGGTTCTAGATTTAATTCATCTTCACCAACTATTGATTCTCCTTTATTATTTTTATCTAATTCTTGATCATCTAATTTTGTTAATGTTCCATCTGGATTAATTTTATATGTATTTCCTTCAGAATCAACATATATTCCTGTTTTTTCATTATATGCTACATCACCAGGTGATAAGTACATATTGTCATCTTCTTTGTCTGGGTCAGGTGTTACTGGATCAGGTTTAACAGGATCCGGTTTTACTGGGTCAGGATCAGGTTTAACAGGATCTGGTGTTACTGGATCCGGTGTTGGATTAACAGGATCTGGTGTAACAGGGTTAGGTGTTACTGGTGTTGGATCCGGTGTTATTGGATCTGGTGTTGAAGGATTTGTATTTCCTCCATTGCCCACATTATTTCCTTTATTTGGGGAATCGGTATCTACCTTGTCATCCCCATTACTGGGAGTTTCACCTTGGTTTAAATCTTTATCTTCATCTTCTTCTTGTTCTTTATCTTCATCTACTTGAATTTGTCCAATTCTATTGATTGCATCAATTGTTTCAGCATGTTGTTTTTGTCCTTGATTTAGTAATAATCCTGTATGAATTGCTGTTCCAAGTACTGAAATGAATGCTGCTGCTTTTACAAGCATTGCTCCAACTTTCTTCCATAATCCTGGTTTAGCTGATGTTTTTTCATATGTTTCTTCAACTACAGGTACTGGAACAACTTTCTTATCGTCTTCTTCTTCCTCTTCTTGTTTTTCTTCTTCATCGTTGCCATCTGTATTGTCATCACTTCCAGTTGGTTCTAATCCAGTTGTATCAATAACGCCTGGTACTGGAATTGGAGTAACTAATATATCATCTTTATCTTCTTCTTCGTTTTTATTTTCTTCACCATCTAATGTTGGGAATTCGTCTGGTTCTAAACCTTCAGTGTCAATTTTTGCTGGTGGAATAATTGCATCTATTCCATTCTCTTCAGCTTTTTCCTCTTCAGGTTTAACAGGTTCTAAGTTTTCAGTGTCAATTTTTGCTGGTGGAATAATTGGTTCAACTGGTACTTTTTCTTCTTCCTTAGTTTCAGTCTTTTCTTCAACTTTTTCCTCTACTTTTTCTTCTTCAAGTTCTTCTTCTAGTTTTCCGCCATTTCTTAAAATTTCCATATCAGAAGTTAATTTTTCTTCTTGATGTTTATATACTTCATTTGCATCTTTGAATGATTGTAATGATGCTTCTTTTGCTTTTAATTCATTTTCTAAGTAATATCTTCTTTCAGGAGATAATGTACTTTCACTTGGTTTGAATTCTATTCCCTTGCTAGCTAAATCAGCTATCATTTCTTGTGTGAATCCTGGATCTCCTAATTGAGTTTTTATTGACTTAATTTCTGCTTCTAATGTATTAATCATTGATTCATTTGCTCTAATTGATGCTCTTACATTTCTTCTATTTGCAAATTTTACTGCAAATAAATCTTTCTTTCTTTGCTCTTCAGCAGAGATTACAGATATTCTAGCATATGCTTTATCTGTAATTTCTTTTATACTTGCTGAAATGCTTGCAATTTCATCTATATCAAATGTCATGTTGTTCTTTGATACAAATTTTCCATTTTCATCTCTTGTTGAGCCAACTATTAAATCACTTATTACATTATTTGCTTCGTTTTTAATTTCATCTATATTTTTCCAGGCAGCATCTAAATCTACATATCCAGTTTCTGTTAAGTTTAAGTCTTCTCTTAATGCTTCTTGTAATCTACTTTCTAGTTCTCTAACTTTATCCATTATCGACTAGCCTCCTTTTTGTTTCTAATAATCATTTTTATATCGTATTTAAGTTCTCCATTGTTGTTAATATCTTGAAGTGAATTTACATTATATTTATTATTTTTGTATATTGTAATCATTTCTTCTTCACTTACATATGTTTGACTTAATTTTTCCCAACTTGATTCGTTAGTTCCTTTTATTTCTTGTAATTTGATTTTTGTTTTTGTTTCAATTTGTCTTGTTCTTCCATCACTTGTTTTTGGATTTTTTGATGTCCAACTTGACCAGTCACTCCATTTTGATTTAGATG
This sequence comes from uncultured bacterium, assembly GCA_945935525.1. Lineage (GTDB taxonomy): Bacteria > Bacillota_I > Bacilli_A > RF39 > UBA660 > CAG-1000. The sequence goes on from CAMERI010000002.1 coordinate 137,867, forward strand.
TCTTTGTTGCATCTGGATAATTCTTAGGAGCTACTGCTGTATATTCACTTGTTTCGCTTTCTGTTGCTTTATACCACTTATATGCTGTTGCTTTAGTATTTAAATCTTTTACTGCATCTTTAGTTGGTGCGTCTACATAGTAGATTTTTTCTCCACTAGCACTTGTACTTCCTGATGGATAATATTTCTTAGTTCCACCAGTTAACTTATACCAGTAATAGTAATATACTGGAGTAATTGCTCTACATGTTGGTAGTGATGTATTACATTGTTCAAATGTTTCTTTCCATTCACTGTATGTTGAACATTTTTCTCCCTTTTTAACTCTTCCTGCTTCTATATCAACTACGTCTCCATATCCACAAGTATAGAATTCTTCGAATGTGTAAGGTCTATTTGCATTTGAACCTGTTCCACATTTATCATTTAATGAATATAATTTATCAGTTGATGTACTATATTTTCCACAAACATAATAATGATATGCTTCTCTTGTTCCAGTTACTTTTCTAGTTTGACGATTTACAACTAGAGTTTCACCTGGTACATTGTAATCTTTAATTGGGTCTTTGCTTGGAATTTTATTTCCATTTTTATCCATTGCCCATACTTTGCTTCCACCAGTAATTGTATACCACTTATATGCATTATCTGTTTTATTATCATGTAAGTTGTAGTTACTATTTGGAGCTACTGTATAGTATTCTTTTACATCTTTAGCATTTTTCTTTTCACCAGTAGATGTATAGTATGTTTTGTCTTGAATCTTCCAAGTAAATAATTGATCTCTATATCTATAATATTTTGTAGTTGCTAAAGTCTTATATGAAGTGTATTTAACATCTTCTTTCCATACTTCTTCAACTGGTCCTAAGTTTTGACTGCCTGCTTTTAATCGCATTGGCATAAATGTAAATCTTACTAAACTTTCATCTGCTTTTACATCAGATATAGTTCCTTCTTTTTCATCTCCATATTCTGAATTTGAATCTTTGTCAGTACATTTTAACCAAGGTGTATATTGTTTAGTTCCGTTTGGTAGTACACAAACTCTTACGTATGTTTCTGAGTTATCACATGTTGTAAAGTTTTCAGGATTAATTAGTCCTTTTGAAACTAATGTACTTAACTCTACTGTGCTGCATTCACCTTTTGCAACTGGAGCTAGTTCTGTATTATTTTCATAGAATTTCTTTCCTGCCTCTAATAGCGTTTTTTCATAATCAAAAGCTGGTGTCACAGGATTATTTGGTTTCTTATTTCCACCTGCACATCCTTTTAAGAATAAAATAATAACTATTATTATTGCTGCTACAACTAAAAAACCAATGAATAGTCTTTTCTTAGCTGCACCGCTGTTATCATAATCTTTATCTTCGTAGCCATAATCATCATAATTATTTGACATTTCTATTCCTCCAATTCCTTTTATGTCATATACTATAGTTATTTTAGCACATCTATGTATTTAAAAACAAGTTAAATTTAAAAAAAATATAAAGTTTGTGCTTTATATTTTCATTATTGCTTTTAATTTTTTTATTACTTTCTTTTCTATTCTTGATATATAAGATTGACTTATATTTAACTTTTCAGCTAATTCCTTTTGTGTAAGTTCCTTTTTACCTGATAATCCATACCTTAATTCTATTATTTCTTTATCTCTATCATCTAATTTTTTAACTTCACTTGCTAATAATATTTTATCATCTTTACACTCTATTGACTTTTCTACTAAGTCTTCTTCTGTACCAAATATATCTTCTATATGTAGTTCATTGCCTTCACTATCTAAATTAACTGAGTCTTCGAAACTTACTTCACTCATTCTTTTTTTATTTTTTCTTAAAAACATTAGTATTTCATTATCAATACATCTAGATGCATATGTTGCTAGTTTTATATTTTTATCTAATTTATATGTTTTAATTCCTTTTATTAATCCTATTGTGCCTATTGAAACTAAGTCTTCTAAATCATACATCGTGTTATCATATTTCTTTGCTAAAAATACAACTAATCTAAGATTATGTTCTATTAATTTATTTCTTGCTTCTATATCTCCAGTATTACTTCTTCTAACCAAATCTTCTTCAACATCTTTTCTAAGTGGTGGTGGTAATATATCTGTACTTCCTACAAAAAATACTTCTTCTTTTCTAAAAAACTTATTTAATATTTTCTCTAACATTTATTCCTCCATAAGATTATAATTTAATAGGCAATTAAAACCTTTAAATTTTTTATTTGAAATACCAACTATTATGTCTTTTCTTTCACCTAGTCCATCTATAAAAACTTTTTTAGGCTTGAAACATTTTATAAGAGATGAATTATCTATAGTTTTATATGGTACTAAGAAGAAGTTTTCATCTATATCTTTATTAATTATAATTACATTTTTATTACTATAAGGATCTTTTAATGTGTTACCTGTATCCATATATCCGTTTAAATATAAGACTTTGCCATTCTTTAAATAAATAGTTACTTTATGTCTTAAACTTATTATATTCTTTAGATTATATGTAAAATATTTTAATATATTCATAATAAGTGGTATTAATAATAAATAGTATTGATATTTCACTAAAGATTCTATTTTTAAATAATAGAGTGCTCCTCCTAAAAAGAACGAAAACATATAGAAATATATTACATTCTTTATGAATTCTTTTATATCATCAAAACCAAAAGCTATTAGGTTCATAATTATACCTATTAATAGTTTAAAGATAGTAAGTTCTATATTATTTAAATTAATAAATAAATATAATATAGAGATTTCACCAAATACACTTGATAATACTATTTTTAATGTTGTAGTATTTAGTTTTAATATTTTTGATGTTGATTTTAGTATTAAAAAGTCTATTATGAAGTTTAATAATATTAGTTCATCTATGTATATCATTTCATCACCAAGATCAGTATATAAAAAAAGAAGAGTAAATTTTGTCGAATTATTACTCTTCTTTAGTTTTTTGTGTCAATTTTAATTTTGTTTCTTCTTCTAATTTAATACGTTTGTTATATCTTGTTGGAATTTTTCTTCTTGAATCTATCATATTATAATCTCTTATAAAGAATCCAAAATCTCTTTGTCTTCTTCTACTTATTTGATATGCTCCATTTGGAAGTCTTATTATTCTACCTTCTCTATCTCTTTCTACTATTAAATTATTATATAGTTTATATGCTACATTTGACATTTCTGTTGGTGCATATCCTTCGTATTTACATTTTTCTACTATACTAAATAATTCTTCTATAGTTTCTTCTACTACTTTATATGGAGCAAATTCTTTTGCTAAATCTTTAAAGAATCCATAATCATTATTTCTTGCGTGAGCTATTAAACACTTTCTTATATATTCTTTATCCAAGAATGGTAAATCTCCTTTATAAAGTATTGGTAAATATTTAATTCTTCTGTCATAATGAACTTCATCTTGAGTTTCATCTTTTGCATCTTTGTTTTCGAAATAACATATGTTAATATCTGGTTCTACTGATTTGGTTGATGTAACATTACTAAAATAATTTATTAGTTCATCTTCTTCAAATCCTTCAGTAAAATGATCTATATCACTTATTCCCATTTTTTGAGATAGTCTATGATAAATATGAACAATTACTGATATCTTTCCATCTTTTAATTCTGATGTAATATTTCCATAAAAGTGTTTATGAGTCTTACGATTATTATATTTTTCTATTGTTTTTAACAACTCATCATATTCTTTTTTAGTAGAATATTCTCTTCTTACTGTTCCTAAATATTCTACAAGAGCATATCTTTTTGTTTCTTTTTTTTCCATACGTTCCCCCCAACTTTAGTGTTTATTCTACTAAAAAGAGGATAAAAAGTCAATTTTTACTTTACTTAAATGAAAAAGTATGTTAAATTATATTTGGCTTAAAAAGAGGAGGCAAGTAAAAAATGGCAAAGAATGTATCAAATAGAAAAAATATGAGTTCACAAAATAGACCTTTTTCATTAAAGGCTACTAAGAAAACTCAAAAAGTTAATTTACAAACAGTTAAAGTTGATGGTAAAAAAGTTAGAATGTCAACTAAAGAAATTAAATCTGCAAAAAAAAGTAATTAATTTTAAAATAAAAAGTGACTTTTGAAAGTCACTTTTATTTTATTATCTCTTGTTCTAGAACTAAATCTATATTATAGTTCTTTTTTATTTTGTTTTTAATTAATTCAATTAGTTTAATTATATCTTCACTAGTTGCATTATTATAATTAATTATAAAATTAGCATGTTTTTCACTTATTTTAGCTCCACCTATTTGGTATCCTTTTAATCCTAGGTCATCTATTAATTTACCTGATGACATTCCTTCTGGATTTCTAAACACACTTCCACAAGATGGATAATCAAGTGGTTGAGTTTCTATTCTTTTTAATGTTCTTTCTTCTATAGTTTTTTTGATCTCATCTATATTTCCTTTTTCAAGATTAATATTGCAAGAAAGAACTATAAAGTCTTTTTTATTTTTAAGAATTGATGTTCTATAATTAAATTCTAATTCTTGGTTACTAAGTTTTATCACTTTATCATTATCAAGTATTGTTACATCTTTTATTATGTCACTCATTGATGATTTGTATGCTCCTGCATTTCCACATATAGAGCCACCTATTGTTCCTGGTATTCCTGTTGCCCACTCTATACCTGTATACCCTTTATTTGAAAGCTCTTGAGCAAGCTTATTTAACATATATCCACTTTCAACATATATATTGTTTTCATCTATTACACATTTATTAAAATTATTTAGTTTTATAACTACTCCATTATAATGACTTGGTAATATAACATTAGAACCATTTCCTAAAACAAACCACTTAGTTTTATATTCTTTTAATATATTTAAAATTTTTATTAGTTCTTCTACTGTACTTGGAAATACAATATATGAACTAATACATTCTAACTTATATGTATTATAGTTTTTTAGATTTTCGTTTTCTAAAATTTTACAAACTTTACCTAGTTCTTCTTTCATTATTTTAGATATTCTTCTATTTTGTCTTCACCAGTGATGTATTCTGAAACCTTTCCATTAGATATCTTTATTAAAGTTAATCCTTTTATTTTTAAGTCACTATCTTTCTTTGGATTTTTATTTTCGTCTTTACTACTATATTTAGCATTTTCTGGTTTACTCATATCTACTTTGTATGCTCTTAATTTGTTTTTTTCTGCAAGTGTATTTATATAAGGATTTAAATTCTTACTATAGTCATCAAATACAACTAAATATTCTTTTTCAGGTCTGTTAAATACAGTTCCTATCATAATATATTCATCACTTATTTCAGTTGTTCCTTTACTTGGTTTAGTATATCCTTCTTCAAATACTCCTAACTTTTCTAAACCTAAAACTCCTAAATATAGAACTCCTATAAATACTAAAACTGATGCTAATATTATAAAGAATTTTTTTAATCCATCGTTTTCAGTTATAGTATAATCCACTTTATTTCTTTCTCTTTTTGGTCTTTTATACTTAATACCCATATTATTTTTTGCCATTTTATCACTCTCCGTACTAAAATTATAGCATATTTATGGGAAATATACTAATAATTTATTGATTTTTAATAAAAAATATTATATAATTTACTAAGTATTTATTTGGCAGTGCCTAAATAAATTATAATGTGTTTTTTTGAAAAAATATAAGTAACCTCTGCCAAGGCGAAAGTAATTAAGAAACTCCCTATGATTTATATGGTGGCCTTTAATACAAATATTTGTAGAAGGAGGAACAAATACTATGTCAAGATATATCGGACCTGCATTTAAAAAATCTAGAAGATATGGTTTTTCAACACTTGAAACTGGTAAAGAATTAAGAAAGAAACCTACTGCTCCTGGAATTCACGGAACTAGTAGAAAGAAACTTAGTGAATACGGTGTTCAATTACAAGAAAAACAAAAAGTTAGATTTATGTATGGACTTTCTGAAAAACAATTCAGAAAAACATTTGATGCTGCTGGTAAGATGCAAGGAATTCATGGTACTAACTTATTAATACTTTTAGAAAGTAGATTAGATAACTTAGTATATAGAATGGGATTTGCTAAAACTAGAAGAGCTGCAAGACAAATCGTTAATCACGGACATATCTTAGTTGATGGTAAGAAAGTTGATATTCCATCATTCAGAGTTAAAGTTGGTAGTGTTATTTCAGTTAAAGAAAATTCACTTGATCATCCAGTAATCAATGAATGTGTTAATATGGATATTAATATTCCTGCTTATGTATCAGTTGATAAAACTAAGAAATGTGGTACTTATGTAAGATATCCAGAACGTGAAGAATTAAATTCTGAAATTAACGATGCATTAATCGTTGAATACTACAACAGATAGTAAACTAAAAGACTTAAGAGAAATCTTAAGTCTTTTTTTATAGATTTAAATCAAACATATCAATTATTCCATTTTGATTTTTATATGCTTCAAATGTATTTTTAAGAAGCATTGCTACTGTCATAGGTCCAACTCCTCCTGGAACTGGTGTTAAGTACCCACATACTTCTTCTACATTAGGATTAACATCACCAAAAAGTTTTCCATTTTCTCTATTGATACCTACATCAATAATAATAGAACCTTTTTTTATCATAGTTTTATCTATTAAATGTTTTTTTCCTGCTGCAACTATTAGAATATCTGCATCTTTAGTATAACTTTTTAAATCTTTTGTTTTGCTATGACACATAGTAACAGTTGCATTTTTATTTATGCATTCTAACATAAGCGGTTTACCCACTAAAATACTTCTTCCTACTATTACTACATGTTTTCCTTCTAATTCAATTTTATATTCTTTTAATATCTCCATTATGCCTTTAGGTGTACATGGCATTAAACATTTTTCATTTTGAATTAGTTTTCCTGCTTGTGTATTAGTAAGGCCATCTACATCTTTTGATGGATCTATAGTATTAATAATTTTTGAAACATTAAAATTATCTGGTATTGGTAATTGTAGTATGATGCCATTTATACTTTTATCTTTGTTTAGTTGTTTTATTTTTTTAATAACAACTTCTTCTTTTACACAACTTGCATAATCTAAGTGTAAGAAACTCATTCCTACATACTCACATGCTTTTCTTTTATTCTTAACATATACTTCACTTGCTGCATCATCACCTATTGTTATAACAGCTAATATTGGAGTTTGAACGTAAGAATTAATATTGCCTTTTAATTCATCTTTTATCTTAGCACTTAAACTTTTTCCGTCTAATAATATCATTTTATTCCTCATATAAAGTAACAAATCTTATAGTGTTCATTTTAATATCTTTTAGTGGTTTATCATTATTAGGGTTAGTTGCTGTAGTAGCTATACTATCAAGAATATCATAACCATTCAATAGTTTTCCAAATGATGCATAGTTTCCATCTAAGAAATCTGAGTCTTTATGAACTATAAAGAATTGACTAGAAGCTGAATTCATTGTTTCTTCAGTATCTGGATTTCCTCCACGTCTTGCCATTGAAAGAACTCCTCTTTCATGTGATAAATTATTATCTACACCATTATTCTTAAATTCACCTTTTATTTCTTTTTCACTTCCACCCATTCCTGTACCAGTAGGATCTCCAGTTTGAATCATAAAGTCTTTAATAACTCTATGGAAGATAATGCCATCATAGAATTTATCTTTTACTAGACTTTTAAAATTCTCTATAGTTATAGGTGCTACATCAGGATAAAGTTCAGCAATCATTATTCCATAACCATCGGTATCAATCTTAACAAAATTTGTTTCTTCTTCACTTTCTATATATTTTTTGCCTTCAATATTGAAAACAATTTTTCCATTTACTTCTTCAGTAGTATAATTCATTTTTACTTCCTCCTCACTACATCCACAAAGCATAAATAATAAGCATAAGCATAATAAATATTTTAAATACTTTCTCATTCTAATCACCTTCCAATTATAAATTTTAGCATATTCTATTTAAAATAAAAAGTACTATTTAATAGTACCTTCTATTAGAGATATCATTTCGTCTATTTTAGTATTTTTATCTTTAGAGCTTTCTTTTATTTTTTTATATTTATTTAATAAATAACTAAGATATTCTTTATATAAGTTATTATCTTTATGATTAAGTCCTAAAGTTAGTTCTTTTTTAGAATACTTATGTGTTCCTTCAGTAAATAGTATTAAGTTATAATATTTATTATTTTCTAGTATTATTTGTTCTGTTTCTACTTTATAGTTTAATTCATTCATTTTGTTTCTTAATATGTCGTGATAATTATTAGAAATAGTTATTATTTTTTTAAATCTAAGTTTTGTATACTCTAGTATTTCTAATATTGTATGAGTTCCCATTCCTGATAAAACTAATGTATCTGCTTCACTCTCTTTTATGTTTGAAAGTCCATTAGATACTCTTAAATCTATTAAGTTATCTAGTCCTAGTTTTCTTATATCAAGAGATGCTTTTTCTATTACTTTTTCACTTATATCACTTGCGATAGATTTTTGATTTCTTTTTGCTAGTAGTATTCCTAGTTTTGCTTGATCACACCCTACATCTACTACTCTATCATCTAAATCTATGAATGAATATATTGTTTCAATTCTATTCAATTAAGAAATCTTTTAGTTTTTTTGCTCTTGATGGGTGTCTTAGTTTTCTAAGAGCTTTTGCTTCGATTTGTCTGATTCTTTCACGAGTAACTTTGAATTGTTTTCCTACTTCTTCTAGTGTGTGACTTGAACCATCGAATAATCCAAATCTTAATTCTAATACTTCTTTTTCACGTACTGTTAGTGTATCTAATACTTCACGTAATTCATCTTTTAATATTTCATATGTTGCAAATTCTTCTGGTGACATTGTTCTTTCATCAGCAAGGAAGTCTCCTAAGTGTGAGTCATCTTCTTCACCTATTGGTGTTTCTAGTGATACTGGATCTTGACTAATTTTTCTAATCTCTGCAATTTTATCTACTGATAGTCCCATTTTTTTAGATAGTTCTTGATCAGTTGGTTCTCTATTTAATTCTAGAGTCATTTGTCTTTCAATACGTGCCATTTTATTAATTGTTTCTACCATATGAACTGGTACACGAATTGTTCTTGCTTGGTCTGCTAATGCACGAGTTATTGCTTGACGAATCCACCATGTAGCATAAGTACTAAATTTATATCCTTTGTCATAATCGAATTTTTCAACTGCTTTCATAAGACCTATATTTCCTTCTTGAATTAAGTCTAAGAATAAAAGTCCACGTCCTACATAACGTTTAGCTATTGATACAACTAAACGAAGGTTAGATTCTGCTAAGATATTTTTAGCTTTTTCATCACCTGCAGCTACTCTTTTAGATAATTCTTGTTCTTCTTCTTGACTAAGAAGACTAATCTTACCTATTTCTTTTAAGTACATTCTTACGTTATCATTAACGCTCATGTCCTTACTTTCATCTGGAACGTCATCAATTATAATGTCATTTTTTAAATCTATTGGTGAACCATCTTCTTCGTCTTCAGCTCTTACTTCAATTTGATTTTCACTTAAAGCATTATAAAGTTCATCTAATGCATTAGCATCTAAATCTAAATCAATAGTTTTCTTAGCTATTTGTTCGTAAGTTAAGTATCCTTGTTTCTTACCATCACTTACTAATTCTTTTAATCTTTCTTCAAATGTTTTAATATTATTTACCATTTTAACACTTCCTTATTTATATTCTCTATTTTTTTAGCAATCTCTATTTTTTTATTTATATCTAAGGTGTCTTTCATTTCTTGTTTTAGTTTTTCTATTTGTTTTTTTACTGAGTATTCTTTTATAGTATTTATATAATCTTCAAGTTCTTCATTTGTGTATTCTTTATTGTTATGATAATTTTTTATTTCATCAAGTGTATCATTTAAGTCTTTATCTTCAAGTATTGAGTCTTCAAAGTCAAATAAATTGAAGTATCCATTATCGTTTCTAAACTCTATTATTTTATAGGCAAGATTTGATCTTTTAGGATTTATTAAATAACCAAGTGAGTTTTCAAAATATAATATAACATCATCATAGTTTAACATTAAATATAATATTCTTATTTCACTTATGTCATACTTATTATAAGTTTTTATTTCTTCTTGTTTCTTTGGTTCTTCTTTTTTCTTTTTGACTTCTTTTACTTTTATCTTATTTCGTATTACTGAGTCATCAATATCAAACTCTTTAGATATTTCATTTATTTTTAATTCTCTTAGGATGTCATCATCTATTTGTTCTAAAGATTCAATTGCTTCATTTATATATTTACTTACTTCGACTGAATCTTTCATATTCTTACTAGATTTTAAGTATTTAAGTTTGAAGTCTATGAATGATAGTCTATTATTGTAAGCTATATCGAATGCTTCTTTTCCTTTTTTACTGATGAATTCATCACTATCTTTATAGTTTTCAAATACTATCACTGTTGAATCTATGTTGTGTTTTAGAAGTTCATCTCCAATTTTAATTGTATTTGTGACTCCTGCTTCATCTTGATCTAGGTTTAGTATTACTTTGCATTTATATTTTAATATTTTATCTAGATGTTCTTTTGTAAATGCTGTTCCCATTAGAGCTACTACATTTTTATAACCTATAGATGACATTCTTATAGTATCCATAAATCCTTCAGTAAGTACTATTTCTTTACTTTGTCTAATAAATGTTTCTGCATTATTGATATTGTATAAAATACCACTTTTTTTGAATATTTCACTTTCTTTTGAATGAAGGTATTTTGGTAAATGATCGTCTTTTAAATCATCACGTAAATATTTTCTTCCTGAAAAAGCTACTATGTTATTATTTTCATCTATGATTGGAAATATTATTCTATTTTGAAATGTGTCATAGAAATTTCCATTTATTTGTTTAATTAAGCCTAAATCATATAAATCTTCTTTTTTATATTTTTTAGATAAGATGTTATATAGTTTATTTGAACAAGATAGACCTATATTAAATTCATTAATTAATTCTTTAGACATATTTCTTTCAGTTAAGTATTTTAACGCTTCAGTTCCTTCTTTAGATAAAAGTGTGTTTTTGAAATATTTATTTACTGTATCATTAATTTCATAGTATGTTTGAAACTTTGTGTTTACTTTCTTAACTTCAGTGTTGTCTATTTTTATTCCCACTCTATCAGCTAAAATCTTTATTGCTTCAAGTCTTGATACTCCTTCTTTTCTTTCAACAAATGTGAATACATCTCCAGTGAAGTTACATTTACCAAAGCAAGTAAATATTTGTTCATCTGGTTTTACACTAAATGAAGGAGTTTTTTCTTTATGAAATGGACATAATGCTTTATTTCTACTATCAAGTTCTACGCCATAACTTCTTAAAACATCTTCTAGTCTATTTCTAGATTTTACTTCAGCAATGATTTTAGGACTAATATGTGCCATTTTCCCTCCTAATAATATATATACGAAGAAAAGTTTCAAAACACTTCTTTTTTTTGCAATTTATTTAAAAAACGTTCATATTATATCATTTTTTGGCATAAAATTCAATTTATATTAGATTTTTCCATTAAAAAAGTCAGTATTAACTGACTATTTATTTAATTTTGCAAATTTCTTGAATTCGCTTGAATCTTCTAGATCTGTGTCTTCAAGTTCTTCTAGTATTTGTTTTTGTTTTCTTGATAGACTTGTTGGAATTATTAATTTAAGTACGCAATAAAAGTCTCCTTTTTTCCAAGAATCAGGGTTATTTATACCTTTTCCTTTTATTCTAAGAATATCTCCTGGTTGACTTCCATCTTTTATTTTTAAATCTACGTATCCATCAATTGTTTTAATTGTTTTAGTTGTTCCAAGACACAAATCTGTTATTGTAACTGGTACTTCTAGATATATATCGTTTCCTTCTCTTTTATAATTATCATCTGATTTTATTCTTATTTCAAGATATAAGTCTCCATTTGGGCCTCCATTTATTCCTGGTTCACCTTTTCCACTTAATCTTAATTGTTCTCCATTATCTATACCAGCTGGAATATCAATTGTAATTGTTTTATGTACTTTGATTTTTCCATTTCCTTTACATGTATTACATCTAGTTTTGTATGTTTTTCCTTTTCCATTACATTCTGGACAAACTGTTCTACTTTGCATTGCTCCAAAGATTGTATTGGTTTGTCTTATAACATATCCAGAACCATTACATTCTGAACAAGTTGTTTCTCCATGTCCTCCTGCTCCATCACAATCTTCGCAGTTTTCATAATATTCTAGATCTATATCTTTTTTACAACCATAAACTGCTTCCATAAAGTCTATTTTCATTCCATATAGTGTATCGCTGCCTTTACGAGCTCTTGATGATGATTTACTTCCACCACCAAAGCTACTAAACGAACTAAAACCTGAGCCACCAAATAAATCATCAAATATATCACTGAAGTCGAAGTTACCGAATGGATTAGCTCCGCCTCCATAATTAGCTCCGCCTCCTGCATTTCCATAAGGATTTTCAAATGCTGCGTGACCATATTTATCATATTTAGCACGATTATCTTTATCTGAAAGACAAGCATAGGCTTCTTGTGCTTCTTTGAATTTTTCTGGTGCGTCTGGACTCTTATTTAGATCTGGGTGAAATTCTTTAGCTTTTTTTCTAAAAGCACTTTTTATTTCTGCTTCAGTTGCATCTTTTGATACACCTAAAACTTCATAATAATCTCTTTTTGCCATAACTACTCTCCATTCATATATTCATTTAGTAATTTTACTTTTTCATTAAATAATTGGAATGCTTTTTCTAAAGTATTTTCATTAGTTAAGTCTATTCCAAGTTTGTATAATAATTCTTGTGGATAATCACTACAACCACTACTTAAGAATTCTATGTATTTATCCTTAAAGTTTTTATCAGTTTCAAGTTTATTTGCGATTAGAAGTGCACTTATAAATCCAGTAGCATATTTATAAACATAGAATGATGAATAAAAATGTGGAATCTTTGACCATTCATATTGAATATCTTTGTCTACTACTACAGCACCACCAAATTCTTTTTTGTTTAAATCATAGTAAGTCTTACATAATAAGTCTTTAGTAATTGCTTCGCCGTTTTCATATTTTTTATGAATAATATCTTCAAATTCTGCGAACATTGTTTGCCTATAAACTGTTCCTTTAAATTTATCTAAAAATTCTACTAGATAATATATTTTTTCTTCATTATCTTCGCTATTTTTTATTAAATAATTAGAAAGTAATACTTCATTTACAGTTGATGCAATTTCTGCTAAGAAGATTGGATAGTCTGCGTTTATATAGTCTTGTTTTTTATTACTATAATAACTATGCATAGCGTGTCCCATCTCATGAGCAAGTGTGCTTACTGAGTCAATATCATTTTCATAATTGATTGATACATAAGGTTCAACTCCATATGTAGCCCATTCAAATGCTCCACTTCTTTTAGCTTTTTTAGGATATACATCTACTGCATTATTATTTAAAAGTCTATTGAATTCTTTTAAATACTCTTCTCCAAGAACTGATAATGCTTTATTAACTATTTTTATTCCTTCTTCATATGGAATTTCTTTTTTTGGCATTGAAGAAATATTTGCATATGTATCATATAAATGTAATTTATATCCAAGTTTTTTTCCTTTTAATTTATAATATTCTTTTAGATATTTAGTATTTTTATCAGTTATCTTTATTAAGTTTTCATATAATTTTGTACTTATTTTATCACTGAATAAATACATTTCTAAAATACTATTATATTTTCTTGTTTTGGCAAAAAATGCGTTTGTTTTAACTTTTCCGGCATATAAAGTACTTAAAGTATTTATATGATTTTCATAGAATTTGTTATCTTTCTTAAATGCATTTTTTCTTACATTTCTATTTGTTGAAGTTATAAATCTTCCATAGTTTGAACTAGTTAATTCTACACTTTTACCATTTTCATCTTTGATAGTACCTAATTTTATATCGACATTATTTAATGCATTAAAAGCATCTCTTGATGTACTAAAAGTTTCACTAACATTTGAAAGTAATAATTCTTCTTGTTCACTTAGTGTATGTGCTTTTCTTCTAAATATCTTTTCAAATGTAAATTTGTATTTTTCTAATTCTTTATTTTCAGATAATAATTTTTGTACTTCTTCGTAATCTTTACTTAAAATTTCTGGAGTTACAAATGATCTAACGCTTGAAGAATTATTCATTATATTGTTTGCTTTTTCTTTCTTTTGAAGAAAGTTTTCATCACTCATATTATCATAATAACCTAGATATGCATAAATATATATTTTTTCTGTTAACATATCTATTTCAGTATCTAGTTTTAAAAATTCTAGTAGTGTGGCAGAACTTTCAAATATTCTTCCTTTGTATTTAACTATTTCTTCTAATAGTTCATTTACTTTGTCTATACTTTTGTCGAACTCTTCATCAGTTTTAAATAGTTTTGTTAAATCCCATTTGTACTTATCCATAAATTCTCCTTTTATATAAATTAAGGGCTCAAGTGTTTGAGCCCCTAACTCAGTTATTATTTATTACTTTTCTTCGAATTCAGCGTCTTTTACATTGTCTTTTTTATCTTTTTTATCTTCTGTTTCTTCTTGTGTATTTTCACTTGCTTTTTGTGATTCAGCTGCTTGTTCTTGATATACTCTACTTGATAATTCCATTACTTTCTTAGAAAGTTCTTCACTTGCATTCTTGATTTCATCTGTATCATCTTTTTCTAGAGCATCTTTTGTATTCTTAACAAGTTTTTCTATTTCTTCTTTTTCATCATCTTTTACTTTGTCACCAAAGTCTTTTAATGTTTTTTCAGCAGCAAATACCATTTGTTCTGCATCATTTTTAATTTCTGCAGCTTCTTTACGTTTATTGTCTGCTTCTTTATTAGCTTCTGCTTCTTTCATCATTCTATCGATTTCTTCATCACTTAAATTTGAAGATGCTGTAATTGTAATTGCTTGTTCTTTATTAGTTCCTAAATCTTTAGCTTTAACATTAACAATACCATTTGCATCAATATCGAATGATACTTCGATTTGTGGTACTCCTCTTGGAGCTGGTGGTATGTTAGTTAATTGGAAGTGTCCTAAAGTCTTGTTATCAGCAGCCATTGGTCTTTCACCTTGTAAGATATGAATATCTACAGCTGGTTGATTATCAGCAGCAGTACTGAATACTTGACTCTTAGTTGTTGGAATAGTTGTATTTCTTGGAATTAATACAGTCATAACGTTTCCTAATGTTTCAATACCTAATGATAGAGGTGTAACATCTAAAAGTACTAAGTCATTAACTTCTCCAGTTAATACACCACCTTGAATAGCAGCACCCATAGCAACTACTTCATCTGGGTTAACTTCTTTACTTCCTTCTTTTCCTAATTCTTCTTTAACTAATTCTTGAACGCATGGTATTCTAGTTGATCCACCAACAAGTAATACTTTATCAATGTCATTCTTAGTTAATTTAGCTTCTTTAAGAGCATCTCTAACTGGTTTTCTAGTAGATTCTACTAAGTCACTAATTAACTCTTCAAATTTAGCTCTTGTTAATGTCATATCAACATGTAATGGTCCATTATCTCCTTGAGTAATGAATGGTAAGCTAATTTGTGTAGTCTTAACACCACTTAAATCCTTTTTAGCTTTTTCTGCTCCTTCTTTAAGTCTTTGCATAGCAAGTTTATCTTTAGATAGGTCTACTCCGTTTTCTTTCTTGAATTCACTAATAATGTAATCCATAATAGCTTTATCGAAGTCATCTCCACCTAAATGGTTGTTACCACTTGTAGCTTTAACTTCAAATACACCATCACCTAATTCTAGAATTGAAACATCGAATGTTCCACCACCTAAGTCGTATACTAGAACTGTATGTGCATTTTCTTGTTTATCAAGTCCGTAAGCAAGTGCTGCAGCTGTTGGTTCATTTATAATTCTTTCAACATCTAATCCTGCAATTTTACCTGCATTCTTAGTTGCTTGTCTTTGAGCATCGTTGAAGTATGCTGGAACAGTAATAACTGCTTTAGTAACTTCTCCGCCTAAATAAGCTTCTGCAGTTTCTTTTAAGTTCATAAGAATTTTAGCACTTATTTCTTCTGGTGTATATTTTTTTCCTTCTGCTTCTACTTTTTCTTTAGTACCCATTAATCTCTTAATAGAACTAATTACATTTGTTGAAGTTTGAGCTTCACGTTTTGCAACATCTCCTACTCTTACTTCACCATTTTTAAAACTTACTACTGAAGGTGTTGTTCTGTTTCCTTCAGCATTTGGGATAACTTTTGGTTCTCCACCTTCTAGTACAGCAACACAACTGTTTGTTGTACCTAAATCTATACCTATAACTTTATTTATTTTTTTCATAATTTATCATCTCTCCTTATTTATTTACTTTAACCATTGCTGGTCTAATTAATTTATCTTTATATTTATAACCTTTTGTTAATACTTCAAGTACTACATTTTCAGGCTTATTTTCATCGTGTTCAGTAAGTACAGCTTCAGCTACATGAGGATCAAATTCTAGTCCTAAGCACTCTACTTCATGAACTTCGAATTTGTCTAGTAAAGCAGTAAGATTTCCAAGTATCATTTTAAATCCACTTAAGAATTTACTTACTTCATCAGATAAATCATTGTCATCCATCATAATAGCTCTTTCTAGGTTATCTTTAACTACTAAGATTTCTTTGATGAATGATTCACCTTCGTATTGAAGCATTTTACTTATTTCACTTTGAGTTCTTGTTTTGAAGTTTAAATATTCAGCTTGTAAACGCATATATTTTTCTTCTAATTCTTTATTTCTATTTTCAAGGATTTGAATTACCATTTCTGGATCTATTGTTCCACAACCTGAACATCCATCGCATGAACCAGCGCATCCGCTTTCTTCTTGTTTTACTTCTTCATGTACATCTTCACAGTTACATTCGTTTCCTTCATTACATCCACAATTACAACTTTCGTCACAATTTGTTTTCTTTATTTCTTCGTCTTTTGATCTTTTAGCCATTTACTTTCTCCTTTAAATCATTTATCGTTATTATACTTTTTCTCTATATTTTCTTTTAAATACTCAAGTATATTTACTACTCTTTCATATTCCATTCTTTTTGGACCTATTACTGCGATAGTACCTTCTCTACCACCAGCATTATATTTTGTTTTAACAACTGTTACATTGTCATCTATTTCAGATTCGCTACCAATATATACCTTAACCTCATCGTCACTTTCTTCAATTTTACTCACCATATCTTTGCTTTCAAATTTACTTATAATGTTTTTAACATCATCAACTGTTCCGAATTCTGGTTGTTTTAATATATTAGCTTTACCTGTAAATCTAACATCCCTTTCATTAGTGAAGTTTGTAAGGGCATTATAAAATGCATTATATACAACTTCGTAGTTTTGAACATAATTACCAATTATAGGTTTTATTTCAAACTCTAATCTACCAGGAACTTCATCTATAGGCGTCCCAATTAACATTTTGTTTAACAATTCCGTTGTTTTAGATATTTCTTCTACTGGAATGTTTTCTTCAAGATTTATATTCCTGTTTTCAACATGTCCTTTATCAGTAATTACAATAGCTATTAGTTGTCTACTTGTTATAGGCACAACCTCTACTCTTTGCAATTTGTTATCGCTTGACTCTTTACCAAGAATTACTGAAGTGTAGTTTGTCATATCACTTATAATTTCTAAACTTTTACTTATTGCATCACTTAAAGCAAGTTCATTGTTGTTAAATATAGTTTGAAGTTTAAGCATATCTTCTCCACTTATTTTTCTTGGTTCCATCAAGTTATCAACATAATATCTATATCCACTTTCAGATGGAACTCTTCCTGAAGATATATGTGTTTTTTCTAAGTAGCCTAAATCTTCAAGAGCGGCCATATCATTTCTGATAGTAGCACTAGAACATTTAAACTTTTTACATAAAGATTTACTACCAACAGGTCTTGCAGTTTTTACATATTCTTCAACTATTGCTCTTAATAGCTCTCTTTGTCTACTCCCTATCACATTATACCTCCTTTAGCACTCTTTTCCTTTTAGTGCTAGTAATATTATAGTATGCAATTTTAGCAATGTCAATACTAAAGTGCTAATTTTTTTTGAAATTTTTGTGTAAAAAAAAGAACTTTTTAAGTTCTTAATTTTATAATGCTTTTAGTGTTATATTAAACATGTATGGTAGTATTTGAACGATAGTTATTCCTACTCCTAAAGTGCCTAAGGTTAATAGCATACCATATTTTGAATTTCTGAATTTTTCACTAACATTAAATATGATTACACTTACTATTCCTACTATTAATAGGCCTGAACCCAGTATTAATAGATTTTTTAGATTACCTGGATTATCTGTCATAATTGGATTTGATAATATTTGGGTTATTTTGGTTAAACACATTATTCCAAGACCTGTACATCCATGGCTAAATAAGAATATTATTCCAAATACTGGTACATACATTCCTACAAATAAACCAGCTAAGAAAAATGCAGCTCCAAAAACATACATCATGAAATAATCCATGCCATAACCTATATTTGTAATCCCCACTAAAAGTATATATGCAGCAAATAATCCACCTACTAATACTTTTTTTGATACTTTTTTATCATTTATCACATTTGTTTCGTCATTTTTTAATTTTATTATTACTTGATTTAATTCATTAATTGTTTCAGTTGGCTTCTTAATATATATTTTCTTTAATTCATCTAATTTTGTATCTAACTCTTTCATATTTACCTCTATTATCTCAATTATATATTATTTTTATATTTATGTAAATTAAAAGAATAGTTTTAGTTATTCTAGTTCACGTAAGAATTTTTTACTTTTTAGTCTTACCCCTGAATACTCATCATAGTATTCACATAGTATATGATTTATTGTTTTAGAGGTTGCTTCATCTATATCAAGATTTGTTATTTTAGAGATATCTACATAGTAATAAAGTCTAAGAAGTTTTAATACTTTCTCATCTACGATTGGTTCATTTTCTCTACATTTGGAACATACATATCCGCCTCTTGCCATAGATAAAGTTACTACTTTAGAATTACCGCATTTAACACACTCATCTAGATTTAGATTAATACCAATATAGTTTAAATACTGAAGTTCAAGAATATTTGTTATTATCATAGGATTATGATTTTCTTCTATTTTAAGAATTGCATCTTCCATTAGTTTATATACATCGTTACTTTCGGATTCTTTATAAACATGTACTGCTAGCTCACAAATATAAGACAAGTAACTTATTTTTAGAATATCACTTTTAATATTTAGAAAGTAGTTTTCTATGTCTCCTTCTATAAGTGTAGAAAGACCTTTTTCATTATAATAAAGATGAAACATACCATAAGCAAACTTTTCGCTTGGTAGTCTTAATTTGCTTTTAAGACTCTTACATCCTTTTGAAATGCATCCGATTATACCCATATTTTCTGTAAAAATATTTATGATCTTACTTGTTTCTTTAAATGGTGTAGTGCTTACTACGATTCCTTTTACACTTATAATCTTCATACCTTCATAAAAGCATAAAGATTATGTTCTTTATGCTAATTTCCTTTCTTATATTCTAAGTAATATTCTATTTTACCTGTTTCTTTAAATTTTTTCCAGGCTTCTTTTTTAGTCATTTTTTTCTCTCCTTACAATATTATATTGCAGGAAAAATAAATTATTTATTCGTCTTTTAATAAATATCCTAAATCTTTTATATATTTATCTTTTTCTCTCCATTTTTTTATTGTTTTACAATATAGTTCTAAGTATACTTTTTTGCCTAATATTTTTTCCATATCAAGTCTTGCTTCGTGGCCAATTGTTTTAATCATATTGCCATTTGAACCTACGATTATTTTACGAAGTGAATCTCTATCAACAATTATATCTACATAGATATATGCTATATTATTTTTCTCTTCAAATCCCGTTAGTTTACAAGATATTGAATGTGGTACTTCTTCATTAGTATGAATAAATATTTTTTCACGTACTATTTCAGATAATCTAAAATCCATTTCTGCTGTTGTTGTTTCATTACCTGGAAAGTATTTAACATTATCTGGTAAATATTCTTTTAATACTTTTATTAATCTATCAACATTATCATTATTAAGTGCTGAAACTGGTATTATTTCTGAGAATTCAAATAAATCTTTGTATTCAGTAATCTTTAATAATATTTCATTATCAGTTAGTTTATCTATTTTATTTAGTATTAAAAATACTGGCTTTTTTACTCCCTGAAGTTTACTAATAATGAACTCGTCTCCTTTACCTTTTGGAGTACTAGCATCTACTACTAAAAGAAGAATATCTACATCATTAATTGAGTAATATGCTTGACTATTTAATGCATTACCAAGTTTATCTATAGGTTTATGAATACCAGGAGTATCTACAAATACTATTTGTGTATCTGGTTCATTATAAATTCCTTCAATCAAATTTCTTGTTGTTTGTGGTTTTGGTGAAATAATAGCAACTTTTTCTTTTATGATTTGATTTAGTAATGTACTTTTTCCAGTGTTTGGTCTACCTATTATACTTACAAAACCACTTTTCATACTAGGTCCTCCTTAGTAAATGTAGTATTCATTACTTTTTCAAATGTCATTACTTCCATTTTTCCACTTTTAGTCATTATATTAAATATAACGTCTTTATCAAAGAATTCTAAGAATGTTTGTTTACATATATTGCATGGATAACATATTTCATCACTACTTGTCATTAAGTATAGCGCTTTAAAGTTTCTTTCTCCATGAGTTACTGCATTATTTATTGCGTTTCTCTCAGCACATATTGTTCCTCCGTATGATGCATTTTCTATATTAACACCTTCGTAGAAGTTTCCTTCTTTTGTTTCTACTATGCATGCAAAGTGCATGTTTGAGTATGGTGCATAACTATTTTCTAATAATTTTTCTAATTTTTCTCTCATATTACTCCTTTATTAAAATAGTGCTATTACTTTTGGTAAGAATATTATTAATCCTACTATAACAGCTATGATTGCAAATACAAATACAGCTGCTGCTGCAGTGTCTTTTGCTACTTTTGCTAGTGGATGGTAGTCTTCTGTAACTAAGTCTACTACTGCTTCTATTGCAGTATTAATTAATTCACATGAAATAACTAATCCTATTGTTAATGCTAATATTGCCCACTCTACTAAGTTAAGTTTAAATATAAAACCAGCTATTGTTACTAGAAGTGCTACTCCTACATCTACTGCTAGATTTTGTTCATTTCTATATGCGTATCTAAGTCCTTTTATTGGATAAGTAAAGCTTAAAAGAAACTTTTTAATTCCTTTTTGATGCTTTCTCTCATCTCGTGATATCATATTCATTTAATATATTCTCCTCTTCGGCTCTCATAACTTTTTTATCTTCTTCTGTCATGTGATCATATCCAAGTAGATGTAATAATCCATGAACTGCTAAATAACAAAATTCACGTTTTATACTATGTCCATATTCTTTAGCTTGTTCTACACATCTGTCGTAGCAAATATATATTTCTCCTAAGAATCTAATGTTATCATATTCTACATCATCTACTTCTTCGAATGCAAATGATATAACATCTGTAACGGCATCTTTATTTCTATATTCTCTATTTATCTCTTGTATTCTTTCTTTATCAACAATTACTATATTTAACATTGGATTATTAACTTTAAGGTGTTTGCAAGCAAATTTAATTACTCTATCTAGTTCATTAAAATCAATGTCTTCATGATTAGTTGTATTTATTATATAATCTTCCACTTAAACCTCCTAAATAATTCTATATACATAAAGTCCTAATACTATCAATACTATTATACTTAATAAATTAAAGAACCAATCTCTTTGTAAGAATTTTGGCATATGGTTTCTAATAGCATTAAGTGCTGTATAAAGTAAGAAACCTACTATTCCACCTACAACATTTAATATTATATCATCTATGTCAAATGTTCTTCCAATATAATGTTGTGTTACTTCAATTGTTAAACTTGATAATAGTGAAACTAATGTAATTGTACCAAGACCTTTTATTTTACAATAACTTGTAGCAAAGTATCCAAGTGGTATAAATAATAATATATTACCAAATACTTGTTTATAGAATGCTTTACTACCTACTTCGTATCTAAGTATTTCTTTAAATGGCATTAAATTAGTGCCACCTCCAGGTAAATCTTGACTTGTAACTAGTTGGAACAAAAGCACTAGATATGCAAGAAATAATAATTCGAATATTTCTTCATAAAGACAAAATTTTCTTTTGTCACTAGTCATTATATAAGTTACTCTTAATATTATAACAATAGTCATTACTATTACTAATGTTGGCCAAGACATTTTAATTACACTTCTAATTGCTGACTCCATTCAAATCATCCTTTTCTACTATATTAGAAGTAACCCCTATATTCTCATAAACCTTGAAAAATACTTCCATATTCATTTTACTACGAAATACCTCTTTTTTCAAAACTTTTTTAGAAATTATATACTCTTTATTAGTAAGTTTACTTTTGATTTTGTTTTCACTTCTCTTTAGAGCTTCTTCGTATGCAGTAGACTCATCTATTTTAAACTCTTTGTACTTATATTCTTTCTTTGTTTCTTTGTATAATTTAAAGAATAGATATGGTTTATCTAAGATGAGTTCTTTAGTATTCATAGTATTATTACTTTCATATTTTCCAGTTAGTGTAAACTTCTTATTAAATATATCTAAATAATAGTGATTTATAGTTTTACCTGTTTCAACATATTCCACGTAGTTAAATGGTATTGTTATATTTACTGTATACCACACTTCAGCATATACTTCTCCTTTAGCTTCTACTTGTGTTATTAGAGTGTCTTCCCCTTTAATGATGTTTCCTGATATTAAGACTTCTCCTTTTTTAACATAATCATTTACATCTCTTAATTTAACGCCTGAAGAAGAACTAATATACTTAATTAAGCCATCTTTAGATGCAATAATGTTTTTAGGGGTATTATCACTTTTTATATCTTTATTCTTTACTCTTTTAGTTACTTCAATATTATAAGTGCAACCTTTTTCATTTATTTCTATCCATTCTAGATCTTCTTCGTTATCTTTTAAAATTTTATTCTTTATTTTATTTAATTCATTAAATGACTTTTTCTTCTTATATAAAGCTATATCATTTTCTTTTAAACTTTCATTAATTAAATTATAAAATTTTTCATCATTAGTATTTATGTTTATATTAAATATTGTACTTGTAAGTAGTTTTAGCACTAAAAAAGAAATAAATAATGATATTAACATATATTTATTATACTTTATGTGGTTAGTAATAAATCTTTTACCATAGTATTTTATTATCTTTGTTTTATATCTTCTACTAATAGTTTTATAGTCTTCGTAGTCTACTGTTAGTGTGTAATTATCTTTTAAAGTTAAATCTTCATAATATATAGAATGATAAACTAAATAACTTATGAATTTATTACTATTTTCATATACAATTATTTTAACTTTATTATTGTTCATTAATAAATTCTATTCCTTTGATGTCTCCGATTATTCTTAAATCACAGCTATCTAGTTTATTTATTATTAAGTTTTTTCCTTTTATAAGTAGTTTCATATTATTAAATTTAACTTTTATATTTGATGAAGTTATATCGTCGATTCTTATGTAGTTTCTTATACATATAGTGTTTTCTTCTATTAATATTTTATATTTATTGTCTTTTATAAATTCTTTTATCATAGTTAATTTTATGATATGAAGTAATTTTTTATAAGTAAAAATCAAGGACTAGCCTTGATTAGTTTTGAAATTGTGAATTATAAAGTTCTGCGTAGAATCCATTTTTCTTCATTAGTTCATCATGTGAACCTGTTTCGATAATATTACCATCTTTCATGACAAGTATAATATCAGCATTTTTAATTGTTGAAAGTCTATGTGCGATTATGAATGATGTTCTTCCTTCAGTTAGTTTGTCCATTGCTTTTTGAACAAGTTCTTCAGTTCTAGTATCTACTGAGGAAGTTGCTTCATCTAGTATTAAGAATGGAGCATCTTTTATCATACCACGAGCTATTGTAAGTAATTGTTTTTGTCCGGCTGAAATAGATTCATTATCTTCCATTTTATAGTCTAGTGTCTTAGGAAGAGATTTTACGAAATGGTCTACTCCAACTACTTCTAGAGCTTTCCATATTTCTTTATCACTAACATCAGTTTTATTAAATTTAATATTATCTCTAATAGTTCCATCAAATAGCCAAGTATCTTGTAATACCATTATAAATAAATCATGAATATTTTCTCTAGTTAAATTCTTTGTACTTATTCCATCTATTTTAATGTTTCCACTATTTATCTCATAGAACTTCATAAGAAGGTTTACTATAGTTGTTTTACCTGCGCCTGTTGGACCTACGATTGCTACTTTTTGTCCTTTTGTAACATTACAGTTAAAGTCTTTTATGATTATTTTATCCTCATCATAACCAAATTTAACGTGTTCAAAATCTATATTACCTTGTACTTTTTTAGGATCAAGAATTCCACTTAAATTAGATTCATCTGTCATTTCATTTTCTTCAATGAATTCAAATACTCTTTCTGATGCTGCACTTGCTGTTTGAAGTTGTGTCATACTTTGAGCTATTTGAGAAAGTGGACTTGTAAATAATCTTACATAAATCATAAATGCTACAATAGTACCAAATGTAATATTTCCTTTTAATGTGAGAATTGCACCTACTATACATACTGCAACATAACTAAAGTTACCAATGAATCCCATCATAGGTGGCATAAGTCCAGATAAGAATTGACTTTTACGATTACAATCATAAACATTTTTATTTAATACGTCGAATTTTTTTAATGCTTCTTCTTCTCCGTTATATGCTTTTACTACATTATGAGAACTATATATTTCTTCGATGTGACCATTTAATTTACCAAGTTCTACTTGTCTTTGATTAAAATATTTTTGTGATTTACTTAATATTATTCCCATGAATCCAAAGCCAAATAAAGATGATAATATACAAGTAATTGCCATTATATAGTTAGTAACAAACATCATAATAATTGCACCTATGAATAATGCTACTGCACCTACTAAAGTACTTAAACTATTTTGAAGAGACATATTTATTGTATCTACATCATTAGTTACTCTTGATAAGATATCACCATAACTATTTTTATCGAAGTATTTAAGTGGTAACTTATTAATTTTCTTTGATATTTTTGTTCTTAAACTTTTAGCAAAGTTGTTAGATGCCACTACCATTAAGATATTTTCAAAGTAACTAAATATTGCACTTATTAAATATACAGTTACTAGGAAGAATGCAATCTTCTTTATCTTAGTTATATCCATACTTGGTTTTATTAACTCATTAATGTTTTTAGATAATTTATCAAGTTCACCATATATTTTAGTTGGTTCATTTAGATATACTTTAGACATAGTATTAATAAATTCTACTTTATCTTTATTAGTTATTATTACATTATCTATTGTAGTATCTTTAAATATTAGAAGTTTTACACTTTCAGGAAGTTTACTTATTAGTTTTTCTTTGTTATCACTTATGTACATTTCACTAAGTACTTCATAATATTTTAGTTTATCTCCTTCACTTAGTGTCTCTATAGATTTATCATCTAATATTATGTTATTTTGTATATCTGTTTGTATATCTTTGACTAATAATTCCATATTAGTTTTATTAATTATTAAGCCTTGCTGTATTTCATTAGTTAAGTCTTTTATTTTATTTGGACCTATTATTGATAAAATACTACTTAGTGCTGATAAAACTATTGCAATAATTATTAGATGTTTATAAGGCTTTAAATATTTATTTAGTTTTGATAATGCTTTTTTAAAATCTTTTGGTTTTTCACCTGGGCCTCTTCCTCCTGGTCCATGCATTCTTTTTGGAGTTTTATTTTCTTTTTCGTTATTCATTTTCAAGTTCCTCCTTTGATAATTGTGAGTAAGCTATTTCTTTGTATACTTCACATTTTTTTAGTAGTTCTTTATGTGTACCAATTCCTACACATTTACCTTTATCAAGAACTATGATTTTATCTGCATTTTTGATTGTACCTATTCTTTGAGCAACTATTATACTTGTTGCATCTTTAGTATATTTTTTTAATTCTTTTCTAAGAACATAATCTGTTTTATAATCAAGAGCACTAAATGAGTCATCGAATATATAAATTTCTGGATCTCTTGCAATAGCTCTTGCAATACTTAATCTTTGCTTTTGACCACCAGATACATTTGTTCCACCTTGAGCAATATCTGACTCATATTTTTTAGGCATCTTTTCTACAAATTCTTTTGCTTGAGCAACATTTACTGCTTCTTTTATCTTTTTTTCTGTAACTTCATAGTTTGTTTTTTTACCATATCCTACATTATAATTAACTGAACCACTAAACATTACTGCTCTTTGAGGAACGTAACCTAAACGATTATGTAGAGACTCTAGAGTATAAGTTCTAACATCCATTCCATCTACTAATACTTTTCCATCAGTGACATCATAAAATCTTGGTATTAAATTTATAAGAGTACTTTTACCACTTCCTGTAGAACCTATGATAGCAACAGTTTCTCCCTTAGACGCTTTAAATGATATATCTTCA
Organism: uncultured bacterium; assembly: GCA_945935525.1. Taxonomy (GTDB): domain Bacteria; phylum Bacillota_I; class Bacilli_A; order RF39; family UBA660; genus CAG-1000. Next base: position 164,659 of record CAMERI010000002.1, read on the forward strand.
AGTACATATTCTTCTGAGTCAGGATATTTAAATGATACATTTTTAAATTCTATAGTACCAACTTCTGAAGACTTAGTTTCTTTTCCACTCTTTATTTTAGCTTTAGTATTTAATACTTCATTAATTCTATCTGCTGAAATAGATGCTCTTGGATACATAATAAATATCATTGCTAACATTAAGAATGACATAATTACTTGCATAGCATAGCTACTAAATACTACCATATTACTAAATAGTGTTATTTTATCAGCAAGTAATGCATCTCTTATAAGGAACGCTCCCATAAAGTATATACCTAGTGAAACACCATTCATTATTAAATACATCATAGGTGCCATCAAACTCATAACTTTTTGATTAAATAATTGTGTGTTGGTAAGTTTCTTATTTACTTTTTCAAATTTTTCTTCTTGATATCCTTCAGCGTTAAATGCTCTTACTACTCTTATACCTTTTAAATTTTCTCTTGTTATTCCATTTATATTGTCTATTAATTTTTGAACTAATTTAAATCTCGGAAGAACAATTGCCATAAGTGTAATAACCATAATAAGTAGTATTAAAACTGCTCCACCTGTTATTGCTGTCCATTCAAAACTTTTACCTAGTATTTTTCCTACTGCCCATATAGCTGTAATAGGTGCTTTTATTATCATTTGAAGTCCAAAAGTAAGCATCATCTCTACATTACCAATATCATTTGTTGTTCTTGTGATAAGACTACTTGTTTGAAATTTCTTAATTTCTTCCATACTGAAACTTTGTACTTTATTAAATAATTTTTTACGTAAATTCTTTGAAAAATTAGATGCTAGGTTTGCAATGATATAGCCAACAACTATTGAAGATGCTAAACTTAAGAATGCACATGCTAGCATGTAAGAGCCTTCAGTCAATATTTCTTTAATAGTTCCATTTAACTGTACAAGTTCTGTTATTTTACTCATATAATCAGGTATTTTAAGTTCTAACCATACTTGTAAAACTATAAATATACAACTTATAAATATAAATAGCCAGTCTTTTTTTTCTAAGTTTTTAAATAATTTTAACATTTTTACTCTCCTTCTAAATTCTTTTGTATTTGATTAGTCACTTTATAAAATATTTCTAAATCTTTAGGATCAATATTATTTTGTAATAAATTTTCGAATTCTATTGCTTTCTTTTTTATTTTCTTATCAAGTTCTAATCCTTTATCACTAAGTCTTATCTCTTTACTTCTAAGATCAGTTGTAGATTCAGTTCTAGTAATAATACCATTCTTAATCATGGTACTTAGTATACCTGATATAGTGGATTTTCTAAGTCCTAATTTTTTTTCTATATCTTTTTGATATACAATATTATTCTTATTCTTAACTAAATATTTTATTATTACTATTTGAACTGGTGTTAATTGATAATTAGAATTTTTGTTATAAGATATTATTTTTCTTACTATTAAACTATCTATTTTTTTAATTTCTATACTTATGCTTTTTTCATTCATAATATCATCCTTTAGTTAGGTAACTAACAAAATAATTATACTTATTTAATATTATATGTCAATAATGATTTCTATGATTTTACAAATTTTTCACAATAATAAAATATCTCAATTAAGAGATATTTCTATTTGTCATTTAATTCTTCTACTCTATTTTTATATCTTTCCACTCTGTAAAACGTATTCTTAAAAATAATATTATTCATTCCATTATACTTTTTTTATTTATTACCTCCTTTCTAGAGTTTATCTTCCTCTATTATTATAGTTAGCCATAAAATCCTAAAACACTTCTTTTTTCATAAAAAATAGTTAGCTTTCGCTAACTATATGTACATTTCTTCTTCTCTTTTGTTCTTCTAATAGCAGAGCCTAGGCTTCTTCCTAGTTCTAATGCTAAAGTAACACTTCTTACTATAGCATTAATAATAGTACCAGAGACTGACCCTGCTTTAATCATTATTAGTTCTTCTACTTCCATTTGTTACATTTTAAAGGTCTTAGATAACCATCTAATAATCCTACTAGAAATGAGACTAATGTTGATCCAATTCCAATTGCTACCCAATTTGCTCCTCCTTTGACATTAATTAATTCTTCTTGATTCATCATGCCTTACTCCTTTCTAATTTATATTTGTCTTTAAACATACTTATAATTTCCTTTTTGTGACTAATATAAATTATAGTTTTTTCTTTGAAATAACTAAATAACTTTTTAATTATTTCTTTTTCTTCTTCTACACCTACTTCACTTAAAGCTTCATCTAAAATAATAAATTCACTATCTTTTAGAATACTTCTAGCTAAAATAATTTTTTGTCTTTCTCCACCAGATATATTAAATCCATCTTCTTCTATAATCATATTATTTCTTAATTTATTATTATTTCTTAGGGTGTCTAAATTACAAAGATGTATTGTATTTTCATAATCTTCATCTTTTATTCTCCTGTCATAAATAATATTATTTTTAAGAGTATCATTTAATAAGAAATTATTTTGTGATACATATGTAATACTATTAGAAATAATGTTAGAACTAATATCTTTTATATTCTTATTATCAATTAATATTTCACCTTTATAATCATCTAAATACTTTAATAATATTTTAATAATAGTACTTTTTCCACTACCACTTTCTCCATATATTAAGAATTTACTTCCATATTTTATTTTAAATGATACATCATTAAACAATGGAATAAATGAATTACTATAACTTAAATTATTAATAATAATATCACCATTAATAAACTTATTAGTAGTTAATTCTTCTTTAGTAGTTACAAGTAATAAATCATTAATTCTTCTATATACATTCTTTATATAATTAATATTTGGTTCTAAATCTAATATACTTTTTAAAGGATCAGTAAAATAATAAATTAATGAATTAAAAAGTAGAAAATTACCAATAGATATTATATTCTTATGAATAAATATAGAACTTACAAATATAGAAAATATATATGTTAGATTAGTTGTTAATTCTTTTATAAAAAGTTGTGTGTTTAGTGAGGCTTCATAAGTTTTATGATAAAAAATGTTTTTGATATTTGATATTTCTATCTTTTTAAGAGTTTCATTTAATAAGTTTAGATTTTTATTTATTTCATAACTATATATACTTTCATTTAATGTTTTATTATAATTAGATTCATTTATTAATATATTGTCTATATGTTTATTATTACTTCTTTTATATATCATTATAACTAATATGTATATTATTATTTCTATTAGATATATTATAAATAACTTTATATTTATTTTTAATAGTAAAATCATGCTTATTAAGACTAATAATATATTGGTAGATACATTTATTATTATTTCTGTTAAAGAGTCTCTAAAGTCCTTTAAATCGTTTATTCTAGATATTACTTCAGGAGTAGATTTGTTTTTGAAGAATTGGTATGGAAGATTAAAAAGTTTTCTTGTAACATCATTATTAAGACTTATAGATATTTTAGAATTTATATCTATTATTAATTTACCCCTTATAAAATTAATAGTACTTTTAAATATAGAAGTTACTAAAAACATAATAGTTAGTTTTATTAAAATGTTTAAATTATAGTTTGGTAATATATAATCTATTATAATAAGTGTATAGTAGTTCAGAATAATACTAATCATTATTAGTATTATTGATGTTATTATTAATTTACTTATTTTATGTTTTTCTTGATTGAGGTATGAAAAAATAATTTCTAGTAATTTATTTTTATTTCTTAGATTATTTACTTTTTTAATAGGATATATTACTAAGGATGTACTTTGATACATAGTTTTAAATTCTTCAAAAGATATTTTTGTTATGTTAGTAGATGGATCCATTATAGTAAGTGTATTTTTATTTACTTTATAAACTACGATGAAATGATACATATTGTTTTTTATAATATGACAAATTATAGGGAAAGATACTTGATTATTGATAATTTCTTCATATGTATAATGTATACCATATCCATCAAATCCATAGTTTTTACTACCATTTATTATGTTGTATGCATTTGATCCATCTACATCTGTTTTCAAAGTGAATGTAATTTCTTCGTGCGAGGCTTCACATCCATAATATTTCATTATAGATAGTAAGCATGAAGGACCACAATCTTTTAATCCATTCTGTCTAACTATTAGTTTTTTGTTTAACATTTTAACCCTCCTATTATTATAGTTAGGCATAAAATACTAAAACACTTCTTTTTTTAGAATTTTTTTAAAAAAAATAATTGATTCTTTTAAATCAATTATTTATATCACTTATCCAATTCTAAATACAGGACTAATTCCTCTTCCAGAGTTTGCTTCTCCAATTCCACCATCTCCACTTGCACCACTACTGCAAAATGAAGTTGAACCATTAGCAACTGCTGACCTCAACCATTGCCATGTATTACTTCCATTATATTTTTTACTTGCTGCATGATAGTTTGTCATTGTTATATTTAATGATGCATAATAATCCATTTGTCTTGTTGAAGATATTGCACTATCATAGGTAGTATTAACATAATTTGAATATATTTCTTTTGGTGCTAATAAATATAATTTATCATTTGAAATTAGATTACTTGTTTCATTACTTCCATGTCCAGAAACTACTTTTGTTGAGATGATTCCTTCTTTTAGTTCTGAAGGTAAACTATTATATACGGTATCATTTAGATATGTTCTTACTTCACTAGATGGCCATCCTCCAACATTAGTTAGGGTACTATTCATTGATTTCATAGTTATAGCATCTTCAAATTCAAGAACAAATCCACAAGCTGTTTGTGAGAAGTCACTTGTTGAACATTCACTAGGTGTTGAAATATTTGCTATTCTTACATTATGTTTTCCTAAAGTTCCTAAATCCACTTCTTTAGTATCACCTACTTTATATGCACTGATATTTCCTGATTTAACATTCGAAATAATAGAACTCCATGATGCTATATTAAATGGTAAATTATCTGGTATAAATTCACCTTGTATATCTAAGTTTCCTACGAAATATGTTTTTTGTGCTTGATTAGGCGTTGTCTCATCTAAATATAGCCATAAGAAATATGTAGCACTTTCACCTGGAGCTATTTTATCTCCATTATATATTATATTGTTTGAAAGAGTACTAAATGAACTAATTGTATTTGCCTTAAATTCATTATATCCATTATATCCTTTTATCGCATCTATAAACAATGTCGCATCCTCTAGGTCCACTACTCCATCGCAAGTTACATCGGCGGTGATTTTTTGAACATCATTTGCTTCAATGTCTCCATTGGAGATATCAAAAATTGTCATAGAATCATCATAATTAACAATACCATCTAAATTAGCATCACCTAATTGATATTCTGAGCCTGATGCTAATACTTTTTTTCTAACAGCTACTTTTAGATGTTCTGAATATAGACTAGTTAGTCTTTGATATTCTGAGTAGTCTCCAGTTGGAAGAAAGTCTTCGTCTTCTTTTAATTTTATAGTTATTGTTGCATCCATAGTACCTGTATTTGTTACTTTAAAGATATAAGGTGTTGCATTTGAATAGGTTCCATCATTTGGATAAGGATAAATAGAAGTAGGAACAGAAGTGCCATCTTGCTTAGTAGTACCAATTACTTGACCTATATTTTCATAAGTAGTGTCACATGTTGAATCACTACAGAAAGAGATTGCTAAGTCTCCTGTTTCTACTACATTATCTTTTCCTTCATCAATTTTGAAGAATGATGCAAAAGAAACTCCAATAAAAACTGTCAGTAAGAGACCTACTGATATTAATAAAGTTATAACTTCTTTTTTTATTATTTTATCTATATACATATACCTTTATCACCTATTCTCTATTTGAAATTATATAATAAAAAAATTTCATAGTCAATTAGACGTATGAAATATAATTTATAACCTTTTTAATGTATTTATATTGTTTACTATATCTTTATGAATATATGAAGCTGATACTAACATATCTACTCCTTTGTCTACACAAAGTTTACCGGTTTCATCATTTATACCACCATCTACTGAGATAATAGTTTTAGCATTTTGATTAATTATTTCTTGCTTTAGATTTTCTATTTTATTAGGTGTGTTATCTATAAAAGATTGTCCACTTTTACCTGGGTGTACACTCATAACTAATACTTGATCTATTTTAGATAAATATGGATAAAGTACTTTTTCATCAGTTTCTGGATTTATAGCTATACCTACTTTTAAACCATAGTTTTTTATTTCATTAATCATTTTATCTATATCTTTAACAGCTTCATAATGAAATGTTATATAACTTGTATTTAATAATGCATAGTCTTCTATATATTTAGAAGGATTTTCTACCATTAAATGGACATCTAGTGGTAATTTAGAATAACTTACTATTTTTTTTACTTCACTTATAGTCCAAGTTTTATTTTCTACAAATTTTCCATCCATTATATCTACATGTATAAAGTCTGCTTTTGTATTATCCAGTTTTTTTACTATATCTTGTGGTTTTATACTACTTGATAGTATTGAAACGCTTACTTTCATATTTTGTTTCCTCCATAAATTTTAAATAATTATCATATCTCCATCTTGGTATCTTTCCAGTTTCAACTAACTTTATTATTTCACATCCATCTTCTTTTACATGAGTGCATGTTCTATATTTACATGGTTTACTAAAGTCAGGATAGTACTTCTTTATTTCTTTTGATGGAATATTTATTTCAAGTGAACTAAATCCAGGTGTATCTGCGATTAGTCCATCATTTACTTCTAAGAGTTCTACTAATCTTGTAGTATGTTTACCTCTTCCTAAAGATAGAGATACTTCTCCAGTCTTTAGTTTTAATGAAGCATCAATTCTATTTAATAAAGAAGATTTTCCACTACCAGTTTGTCCACAAAGAGCTACTGTTGAATTTTTAAATTCTTTCTTTATTTTAGTTATACTTGTATTAATATATACTTTTATACCTAGTCTTCTATAGTAATTCACATATTTTCTTACTTCTGCTTTTTCTTTTATAGTAATCATATCTGTCTTTGTTATTATGATTATTGGTTCTATATTATTATAGTTTGCGATTAGTAAGAATTTATCTATTAGATAATCTGAAAAAACTGGAATAGATGTACTCATTACAATTAGAAGTTTATCTATATTTGCAATAAGTGGTCTTTCCAGATAGTTTTTTCTTGGTTCGACTTTTTCTATTGTTTTATTAGTTACATCTACAATTACATTATCACCTACAACTGGGGAAACTTTTTGATTACGTAGTTTCCCTCTAGTTCTAGTGTCTATTATAGTGTTATTTTCTAATAATACTCTATGTATAAATTTATTAATACATATTATTTTACCTTTCATATTATTCCCCTGTTTCAACGTCTGGGTCAGGTTCAGGTTCTACTACTTCTGGAGCTTTAGCTATTGTTATAACTAATGTTGCTCCTGGAGTTACTACTGAAGACGCTGCCCTACTTTGTCTTATTATTGTTCCTTCTGCTACTGTAGTACTTTCTTGATATTTATATTCTAGTTTTAATTCGTGTTTAGTTGCAAATTCTTCTATTTGTTCAATTGTGTAACCACTAGTAAAGTCAGGATATTTATATTCTACTTTTGGTATATATATTTTAATTTGACTACCAAGTTTGCTTGATTCTCCTGCTGCTGGTTCTGTTCTTAGAACTGTTTCTTCTTTTACTTTTTTGTCTTCACTTACTATTTCTTCTTCGATAGTTACATTACATTCACATTGTGCTTCGATTTTACCTTTTGCTTCTAGGTAATTCTTTCCAGTGAAGTCTTCTACTATGTATGCAGCTGCACCTGAAGAAATATAAATTATTACTTTAGTACCGGTTTTTCTTTTAGAACCTATTTCTGGACTAGTTTTAACAACTTTTCCTTTTTCTATTGTATCACTTGATTCATATTTATATTCAGTATCTACATCAAATCCTAAGTCTGTAAGTTCATTTGCTGCATCTACTGGTTCTTTATTAGATACATCTGGTATAGTGACATTTTTTACTTTTGTTTTTTCAAAGTAAATAGTCATACCTATTGTAACTGTTAGAACTAGTGCTGTAAAGATACTAGCTACTATTATTAAAGTTTTATTACCTTTTTTCTTTTCATCTAAGAAGTCTTCTTCATCTTCTATTTCTTTTGTTTTTTTCTTCTTAGGTGTTTCTTTCTTTAATGGTTCTAGTTCTTTATCAAGTACTTTTGTTTCTTCTAAGTCGTTTTCTGGATATGGATAAACATATCTTTTTTCATTTTGTCTTGATTCATCTAATGCTGTTTTTAAGTCTTCATGCATAGCTCTTGCATCTGTATATCTATTCTTTGGATTCTTAGCTGTTGCTTTAATAATAACATTTTCTATTGATTGAGGAATACTACTATTAAATTTTCTTACACTAGGTAGTGGTTCTTTTAGATGTTTTAAAGCTATTTCTACAGCATTATCTCCTTTATATGGAACTAGGCCAGTTAGAAGTTCATACATCATTATTCCCATTGAATAAATATCACTTCTTATGGTTGAACCTTTTCCATTTGCTTGTTCTGGTGGTAGATAATGTACTGTTCCCATAACTGAATTTGTTTGTGTTAGTTGTGTTGAGTTTAGAGCTGTTGCTACTCCAAAGTCAGTTATTTTTATCATACCATTTGAAAGTATCATTATATTTTGAGGTTTTATATCTCTATGAATAATATAAGCATCATGTGCATGTGCCATACCATCTGTTACTTGTAGCATAATATCAACTACTTCTGTAACTGATAAATGTCCTCTTTTCTTTAATACTTGTTTTAGTGTCATACCATCTACGTATTCCATTACTATATAATATTGTCCGTCGTCTTCTCCAACATCATACATTTCTACTATATTTGGATGGCTTAAACTTGATGCAGAAAGTGCCTCTCTTTGAAATCTACGTACGAATTTTTCATCGTTTGCTAAATCTCCTCTTAGTACTTTGACAGCTACATTTCTATCAAGTATAGTGTCATGAGCTAAATATACATTTGCCATTCCACCTTCACCAAGTGTTTTAATGATTTGATATCTATCGTTAATTTTAGAACCTTTGACTATCACACTATTCACCACTCATTCTTGCATAAGCAATTGTAATATTATCATTTCCCCCACGAGTATTAGCTTTCATAATTAATTTATCTACTTGCTCCTCTATATCTAATTCATTATCATTTAATACTTTTTCCATTTGATCTACTGTTAACATATTAGTAAGTCCATCACTACATAAGAAAATACCATCTACCGTACGTTCTACATCAAAAATATCCATTTCTATAGTTTCTGCTGCACCTAATGCTTTCATAAGTACATTCTTTTGTGGATGATTTTTTGCTGCGCTTTCAGTAAGTTCTCCGTTTTCTAGTAGGATGTTTACTAGTGTATGATCTTTGGTAACTTTATAAAGTTTACCTTTTTTAAATACAAAGCCACTTGAATCTCCTACATTTCCAAATAATAGGAAATCTTTTGTAAGTATTGAACAAACACACGTTGTTCCAAGTCCACTAGCATCTATATGTTCTTCAGAATATTTAAGTATTTTAATATTTACTTCATCTATTATTTCTTTTAACCAAATTACTGCTTCTTCTTTAGTACCAATACTTGATAGTTCAGCAAATCTTTTGCCAAGTTCAGTTACAACTAAAGAACTTGCAACTTCTCCAGCTTTATGTCCACCCATTCCATCAGCTACTACTAATAAATACTCATCACTCATATTTTTAATTATTGTTACAGAGTCTTCATTATGGCTTCTTACTTTTCCTGGGTCTGTTTGATAACAAGTCTTCATTTTTCACCTTCTTTTTTTAATGTAAATTATCTATAGTTGTGAAATATTATTTACAATTTATTGTCTTTATATAATTGATAAATTTCTACTCGTTTCTTTTATTATCGTTATATTTACATTATTTGATTTAAGTATATCATAATTTTTTTTCGTTTTAAAGATATTACTGTTTTACATTGTAAAATTAGTTTACTATTAAAACCATTTTTGTGCCGCTTTTTTTGCTCTTTCAGCACCTTTTAAATATTCTTTCCATGTTTGTCTACTGCTTCCACCAAAGCATGTTTCTGATCTATCGATTCTTGCATTTTCTGTAATTCTTCTTAGTTCTATTTGATTTTTAATTTGATTTGCATCACTTGCAATATGTTTTATTTCTTTAAACATTTTTGTTCCTTTCTTATATATTATTATTTTCATGACTTGCTTTTAATTGTCCACATGCGCCTTTAATACCTTTACCCATTTCTCTTCTCATTTGAACATTAATTTTATGTTTTACTAGTTCATCATAAAACGCATTTATTCTTTCTTTAGAACTTCTTTTAAAATTACTACTTGTACTGTTATATGGTATTAAATTTACATAAACAAGTTTTCCTTTTAAAAGATTAGCTAATTCTTTTGCATCCTCTATACTATCGTTAATTCCTTCTAATAAAATATATTCCATTGTTACTTTTCTATTAGTCTTAGAAATGTAGTAATCCACTGCAGACATTAATTCATCCATTTTATAGGCTTTACTAATAGGCATTAGAGTTTCTCTGATTCTTTGATTTGGTGCATGAAGGCTTATTGCTAAATTCACTTGTGTATCTAAGTCTGCAAATTCTTTTATTTTTGGTACTATTCCACAGGTACTAACTGTAATTCTTCTAGAACCTAAATCAATTCCCTTTGGACAATTTAATATCTTGATAGCTTTTACTAAATTTATAAAGTTATCGAATGGTTCACCTATTCCCATTACAACTATATTATCAACTTTGATATTTTCTAGCTTTTCTATAGTTAAAACTTCTAATATAATTTCAGCTGTAGTTAAGTTTCTTACTTTTTTTAGTTTACCACTCTCACAAAAAGCACAGGCCATGTTGCATCCGATTTGTGTGCTAATGCATATACTATTTCCATAGTTGTGTTTCATTAGTACTACTTCAATACTAGAATCTTTTACTTCAAGTAGATATTTGTTAGTATCTTCGCTTTTTAACTCATCTAATACTTTTAAATATTTTATCTCAAAGTTATTATTTAAGAATGTTTTTAACTCTTTACTTATATTAGTTATTTCATCAAATGAACTAACTCTTTTTTTATATATTCCTTCAAATACTTGAGTTGCATTATATTTTTTAAAACCATTTTCTACTAAGTAATTTTCAAGTTCTTCTAAAGTAAAATCATATATACTCATTTTCTTCACCTCTTAAATTATAACATATTTTTATATTAAAACCATATTCTTATGAATATGGTTGTTTTTAGTATCCTAGTTTTTTTACTAATGATTTTATTTCATCTTTATCTTCTACGTTAGCACTTATATAAAGAAGTGTGTTATCTATTCTAGAAGTGTACATATACATAAGACTAGTAGTAAGTTCATACGATTCATGGTTTCCTATTTTTATTGAGTTTTCTATTGTTTTACCATCTTTGCTTGCTTCGAATGTAGATTTTTCATCTTGGAATAATGCTTCTGCTTTAGAAGTATTTTCTAGAATATAGAAGTCTATAGTATATGCTCCATTTGTTACATATACTCCTCTTTGTAGGCCATCAATAACTGTGTCTATTTGACCTTCATGATATTCACCAACTGTATATTTGTTAGTATCAAATGATGATGTGAATTCTTCTATAGTTATTGCTTTCTTAAAACATCCTGTCAACAATAACAACGAACTCATTAATACTAATACTAAAAATACTTTCTTTTTCATATATTCTCCTATTCTTAAGAAGATTTTATCATTATTTTTATATATTGCCAACAAAGTTATATAGTTTTTTACATAAAGGATAGTTTCTCGTCCCCTCATGAATTTCAAGTTCTTCTAAATTTTCATAAATATTTAATACTCTAAATCCATTTTTTCTTAGTATTTCACTATCAAACTCTTTAAAGGCTGGACATGGCAGTATAGTTCCATCATATTTAATAACTAGTTTGCTTAGACCTGCTGTACATTTATGAGAATTGCTGCTATCAAGAGGTATTCCTATTCTAATTTTACCATTGAATCTTTCATTTGCTTCCTTAACTATCTTTCTAAATTCTTCATACTCTTCTTTGCTCATCTTAAGTTTAGATTCATTAACTTTTCCTCTTCCTTGAGGTACAAAATTTAATAAACTTAGATTTTTAACTTCAGCTATATTTAGTAATTCTACTATATCAACTAAAGATTTATAGTTATATTTCATAGGTACAAAGTGTATATCCGTATCTAAACCTACTTGGCAAGCTCTTATTATTGACGTTGATACTTCACAAAAATTATCTTTACCCATCAATAAATTGTATTCTTCTCTATTTGATCCTTGATAATCAAATACTATTTTATCTAAGCCTAAGTTTTTCAATGCTTCTAATTCGTTCTTTGATATACTTGTATATTCTCTTTTATATATCATTTCATATATTTTTTGTAATTTTCTTTTAATATTTTCTTTATCTTCTTCACTTGGATCAAATCTTTTTATATCACTTTCAATCATTAAGTTTAATTCTTCTTCCGTTAATTTATGTGCACATTTAACACCGCTTGTAAATAAAACTACTCTAATACCTTTGCTTTTAGCATATTCTATCATTTTGAATAAATCAGGATTTAGAAATGGTTCTCCACCTGAAAATGATAATTCTTCCACTCCACCTTTTGATAATATATAATCTAAAGTCTTTTTAAATGTATCAAACCTTATAATTGTTACTTTATTTATACTTGCTAGTGATGAACAAAATATACATTCATTAGGGCATTTTTGAATTATTTCAAAACATAAATCTTTAATCATCTATTGCTCCTTGGCTGTATTATAACAATTTTTATAAAAAAGAAAAAGTACCAAAGTACTTATTCTAATATTGCTTTTATTCTTCTTACTCCTGCTGAAGATGCTTCTTCTTTTACTATTTTGAAGTGTCCAAGTTCATTTGTATTCTTAACATGTGGACCTCCACAAAGCTCTTTAGAAATATTGTCTCCAATTGTATAAACTGTAACGATATCAGGATATTTTTCAATGAACATACATTCTGCTCCTGATTTAATAGCATCTTCCTTACTCATTTCTTCAACTGTTACTGGTAAGCCTTCTTTGATCCATTCATTTACTAAGTCTTCTATTTTTTGTTTTTCTTCGTCACTTAGTTTATGATCACAACTAAAGTCAAATCTCATTCTTTCATCAGTAATATTACTTCCTTTTTGATGAACGTCTTTGTTTACAACTACTTTTAATGCTGCGTTAAGTAAGTGTGTTGCTGTATGATATTTAGTTTCTATTTCATTATTACCACTAAGTCCACCTTTGAATTGACCAGCAGATGCAGTTCTTGATAGTTCTTGATGAGCTTTAAATTTCTCTTTGAATCCTTCTTCATCAACGTTAATATTTCTTTCATTAGCTAGTTCAATAGTTAATTCAATTGGGAATCCATATGTATCATATAGTCTAAATGCTGTAGTTGCATCTATATCTTTATTATCTTTAGTTACTTTTTCAAATTCTCTTAAACCTTTTTCAAGAGTTCTATTGAATTTTTCTTTTTCATTTTTAAGTACTTCTAATACAGTATTTTTATTATCTTTTAATTCATTATAATATTTTTCATATTTAGAAATGATAAGCTTAGCAATTTCTTGTTCCCAATTACTAGAAATATCTATCCCTAGTTTTTTAGCATGCCTAATAGCACGTCTAATTAATCTTCTTAAGATGTATCCTTGACCTACATTACTTGGTTTTACTCCAGCATAATCAGCACTTATAAATACACTTGTTCTTAAGTGATCAGCTATTATTCTCATACTTTGTTCATTACCTTCGTATGGCAAATTGCTAATTTTAGATATAAGTTCTATTACATCTTTAAATATGCTTGATAGATAGTTATCGTTTACTCCTTCTAGGATTGCAGTTACTCTTTCTACTCCCATACCAGTATCTACGTTCTTTTTAGGTAGTTCTGTTATAGTGCCATCTACTCCTTTATTATATTGCATAAATACGTCATTCCAGATTTCTACCCATCTTTCATCTTCTGTATCAAATACTTCTGGAATTGGATCATTACTTCTCCAGTAGAACATTTCTGAGTCTGGTCCACAAGGTCCTGATTCACCAGCTATCCAGAAGTTATCATCTACAGTTTTAGCAATTCTTTCTTTTTTGATACCTAAACTTAACCATTTATTATATGATGTCTCATCAAATGGAATATTACCACTTCCTGCATAAACTGTTACAGCTAATCTTTCAACTGGAATATTTAATACCTTTGTTAAGAATTCAAAACTCCATTCGATAGCTTCATCTTTGAAATAGTCTCCAAGTGACCAATTACCTAACATTTCGAAGAATGTGTGATGATATGTGTCTCCAATATTATCTAAATCGTTTGTTCTAATACACTTTTGGTAGTCGCAAAGTCTAGTACCATATGGATGAGTTTGTCCCATAAGATATGGTATTAATGGTTGCATACCTGCTGTGTTAAATAAAACACTTGGATCATTTTCTGGTACTACTGGAGCACTAGGTATTTGTTTGTGTCCTTTACTTACAAAAAAATCAATGTACAAATCTTTAATATTCATAATTTCCTCCTTAAAATAAAAAGAATGGTACACAAGGAGTCATATAGACGGTACCATCCTTTAATTAACTTAATTAATATAACGTATTTCCACGTGAGCTATTAACTCATAAGTGAAAGTAGCTTCAAATATAGTACTTATTAGTTTACACCAAACACTAACTCTCTATAAAGTATTTTTATTCTACTCGTCTTTCAATGTATAAGATTTTATCAAAATATTTAGTAAAATTCAAGTATTATGGTAAATAAAAACTGAAAAGTTAATTTTCAGTTATATTTTTATTTTATTGAGCTGGTGTTGTTGGTGCACTTGGTGTTTCTGGAGCTGCTGGTACTTCTGGTGCAGTAGCAACTGGAGCTTCTGGAACAGTTGGTGCCATCTCAGGAGCAGGTTCACTAACAACAACTTCTGGAGTTGTTGGTGCAACTTCAGGTGCAACTTCTGGTGCTGCCATTTCAGGTGCAGGTTCTGCTTCTACCTCTGGTGCACTTTCAGTTTGAACTGGAGCACTCATTTCAGGTGCTGCTTCTTCTTTATCTTCTATAACTAAAGTTGGTCCTTCTGTAATAGCTGGATCTTCTGCAGTTGTTTCTACTGATGCTGGTGCTTGCATTTCTGGTGTTCCAAAAATACTTCCTTCTTCTTCAGCGCCGGCAATATTTACTTCATTACTAGTTGCTTCAACATTGTTTAGTGAAGGTTCTTCAATAACTAGTCCTTGTTCTTCTGCAGGAGTAGTTGTTGCTGCTGGTGCTGGAGCTGCTGGCTCAGTACTAGCATTTGCAGTTGTAGGTGCTACTGTTGTTGCTGCTTGAGCTTGAGCATCTGCATTTGGTACAGGCACAACTTCCTCATTTTTCTTTTTCTTCTTTCCATCTACTATAAATCCAATTAACGCAAACAATAAAAGTACTGCTGCTAACATAAACCATTTATAATTATCTGCTAAAAAGCTAAGTATATTATCCATAGGTTCCTCCTTATTCTTATCAATATTATTCTAACATTATTAAAATAATATTTCAACATTTTTTATTAAATTATATTCTTACTAATAAAAATTATTCTATTTTTAATGTTTGACCTTTAGGTTGAATATGAATCCATGTGTTACCATCATTAACAACTAATTCAGTTCCATCCATTAAAGTATATTTAGTTTTTTCATCTCTACTTGCTTTACTCCATTTAATTTTAATTGCTTCTCCATTAGAAATATAGTATCCTTCTCCACTACCTACATTATCTAAATCTTGTCTTCCTTTTTTATCTCCTAAAGAAGTGTTCTTTACTTGATAAGTTATTATGTTTTTAACAGTATATTGTTTTTTAGTAACTAGGTCAGTATGTGCTTGTCCTCCCATAAACATTTTATAATTCATGTTTTCTTTATCGTACTCATATGAAGTTGTTTGATAATTTGAGTATTTAATAGTTACTTTATTAGCTGTCTTTAGTGTTTCATCTTTAGAATGGTCTACTTTAATAGGACTATACTTTAATAATTGTGTTTCTGTTGTTGTCTTATATTTTTTTGATTTTACTACTTCATTTATTCTACTCATTGATGTAAATGCTGTATGTTCCCATGCTCTTTTTAATGTCTTATCTCTAAAGAATCCTTTAGCATCATACATACCATTAACATTATTTATACCTAGAGATGCTAAATCTGATTTTGCTTGGGGTGATTGTCCATAATGAACAAATATAGCATCATTTTCCATAACATAATCTAAGAAATAATGTCTTGCACTTCTAACAGAACCAATCTTATCAGTATTTTGGTCCTTAAATAATGCAACTAATCTTGTGATACCGCCTTCTGCGATAAGTTCATATCCTAAATATGCATCTTGAAGTCCTGCATGTGGCCAAGCCGCATGATTATTATTAATAGAAACTGCGATTGGTCTAGATTTACTGGATTCATCAATAATCTTAACTTTTGGTTTTTCAACATAAATTGTACCTATACTAATACTAATCTTTGAAATCATTTTTTCAATTCTTTCATTTAGGTTAAAGTAGTATGCAACTCCTCCGACTATTAAAGTTAATACAATAAAAATAATAATACTTCTTAAAAATCTTTTCATACTCATTCTCCAATTTAATTATATCACGTATATTTTTAATTATTATATTTTCTTATATATATTTACAATTTTTGTATAAATAAAAATGTCTACTGATAGACATTTTATATTAATTGATACGTTCTAACATTTTAGATTTTGCTTCTACTGGGTTAGCTTTTCCTTTTGATTTTTTCATTACTTGTCCAACTAAATAATCTAGCATATTAGTTCTACCATTGTGGTAGTCTTCTATAGCTTTTTGGTTTTCACTTATTACTTCATTAACTAATGATTCAATAAGACTAGAATCTTCTATAACTTCCATGTCATATTTTTTTACTATTTCTTTTGGAGTTAATTTTTCTTCTAACATTTTAGTAAATACTTTTTTAGCTTGATCTGATGATATTTTTTTATCATTTACAAGTGTTACTAGTTCTACTATCATATTTGGTCTTATGAATAAATCATCTATAGTGTTTTCTTCACTCTTATTTAGTTCTCCAAGTATTCTAGTTGTAATCCAGTTACATGCACTTTTTGGATCACATTTAAGACTAACACACTCTTCAAAGTAATCAGATATTTTTTTATCTTTAGTAAGTACTCCTGCATCATAATCAGAAAGTCCATATTCTTTAATATATTTTTCTTTTCTTTCATGAGCTAGTACTGGTATTTTACTTCTTATTTCATCAAGTAACTCTTTAGTAATTCTAAATTTTGGAATGTTTGGTTCTGTGAAATATTTATAGTCGATTGCATCAGCTTTACTTCTCATGTGAATAGTTGTTCCTGATTCGTCATCCCATCTTCTTGTTTCTTGAACTACTTCATCATAGCGTCCAGCATCTTTTAATTCACTTTGTCTTTTAATTTCATAGTTAATAGTTTTTCTAATAGCATCGAAGCTATTTACATTTTTAACTTCTACTTTAGTACCAAATTCAGTTGCATCTTCATCCATAATTGATACGTTAACATCAGCTCTTATTTGTCCTTTTTTAGTGTCACATTCTGAAATATCTGTATATTCATAAATACTTTTAATGTGTTCTAAGAAAGTTAGTGCTTCATCTGCTGAATGAAGGCATGGCTCTGTTACTAATTCTAGAAGTGGTACACCTGCTCTATTATAATCTATAGTTGAAGTATTATAGTAATGATCAAGTGATGCTGCGTCTTCTTCTAAATGTATATCATGAATTAGTACTTCTTTTTTAGTACCATTTACATCTATTTCTATTTTTCCATCTACACCTACTGGATTAAAGAATTGAGTTAATTGATATCCTTTTGGTAGGTCTGGATAATAGTAATTCTTTCTATCAAATTCCATAAACTCTGGTTGTTTACAATTAAGTATCATTGACATCATTAATGCTTTTTTAACACATGTTTTGTTTACTACTGGTAGTGTTCCTGGAAAAGCCATGTCTAGTGGAGCTACATTTTCATTAGCTACTTTTGAGAAACTATTTTTTGCATTAGAGAATACTTTTGTATTAGATTTCATTTCACAGTGAAACTCTAAACCTATTACTGCTTTATATGCCATTATAGTACCTCCTTTGCTATTTGATTTTTATATTCCATTTTACTTTCTAAAGCATAAGCAATATTTAGAACATTTATATCATCTTTTACTTTTCCAGTTATGTTTACTCCTACTGGTAAGTTGCTTACAAATCCATTTGGTATAGTAATTGATGGGAAACCACCGAAGTTACCTATTTGTAAGTGGTCTTCTAAGATATTATTTGAACTTGATAATGCATTTTTACTACCTTCTATAAATTTAGCAGGTCCACTTCCAACTGGAAGAATAAGTCCATCATAAGTTTCAAATAATTCATTCATCTTGTCTACTATCATTCTTCTTACTCTTTTAGCATTTATGAAATATTTTTCTTGATTTTCTTTTTGTAGTACGTATGAACCAATTACAAATCTTCTTTTAATAAGTGGTGAGAATCCTTTAGTTCTGTGATCTTTCATTATAGCAGCAGGACTATCTCCTTCACCTCTTGGTCCAAAACTAATACCTGTTAAGTTTGACATATTACTTGTTGCTTCTGCACAAGATATAACTACATATACGCTTGGTACTGCATCTAATAGAGCTTTATCTATTGATACTTCGTCAACTGTCATACCTAGAGACTTACAAAGTTCAACTGTTTTATTAAAGTTTTCTAAGTGACTCTTTAATTCTTCACTTGGATTTTCATAATTACTTAAGTCTACGATTTCTTTGATGTAGAATAATTTTTTACCTTTAACATCTTTATTTAAATTCTTATAAAGTTCAATATTGCTTGAATCCCAAGATGTCATATCTTTAGGATCTATCCCTTTCATAGCATCTACTGCGATAGCTGCATCTTCTACGCTTCTTGAAAGGACTCCTACTGTATCAAGTGAACATGCAAATGGGAAAAGTCCATATCTTGAGATCATTCCATATGTTGGTTTGTATCCTACTATTCCGCAGTATGCTGCTGGTTTACGAATTGAGTCTCCTGTATCACTACCTAATGCGAATGGATAACAGCCACTTGCTACTGACGCTGCACTTCCTGCTGAAGATCCTGCTGTCATTCTAGCTAAACTCCATGGATTATGTACTACACCAGTATGTCCTGTTGTACCAGTTCCTCCCATACCAAGTTCATCTAATACAGTCTTTGTTACACCTACTGCACCTTTTTTCTTTAAATTAGCAACAGCAGTTGCATCAAAGAATGGAACATAATCTTTTAAAGTATTAGAACTTCCTGTTGATAGAATATCTTTTGTAGAAAAGTTATCTTTAATACCATACGGAATACCACTAACTAGTTCATCTGTTACTTCACTTTCTTTCACATCATCTATAATAGTAACAAATGCATTAGTTTTATCTTGAATACTATGACATTTCTCTAATGATTCGTCTATAAGTTCCTTTGAAGTAATTTTCTTATTTAGTAAATCTTCATGTAATTCTTTTATACTTTTAGTTATCATTATCCCACCACCTTTGGTACTTCTACTTCTCTGCCTTCATATTGATCACAGTTTCTTAGAAGTTCTTCGATTGGAATTATTTCTCCTTCGTCATCATCATCTCTTAAATCTTCTAAAATCATTTCAAATGGATAACTAAGTGGTTCAGTATCTTTAATGTTTGGTATTTTATTTATTAAATCCATATTCTTTTCTATTTCATCAAATTCTTCTTGTATATTAGTTCTTTCTTCTTCAGTTAAACCAATAAGTAATTTATCTGCGTAGTCATCTATCATTTCTTTTGTGAAATTACTCATATTATTCCTCCTTTATTTTAATACCTAATTCTTCTAATTGTTTTGGTTCTAAATTACTAGGACTTCCCATCATTAAGTCTTGACCACTTGTACTTGCTGGGAATGCTTGTACTTCTCTTAAGTTAGTTTCATCTTTAATAATCATTAGTATTCTATCTATTCCAAGTGCCATTCCTCCATGAGGTGGACAACCATATTTAAATGCAGTGAATAAACTATTGAAACGTTTTTCAACTTCTTCTTTAGTGTATCCTACTACTTCAAACCCTTTTACTAATAAATCTAAATTACTATTTCTAATAGCTCCGCTAGCCATTTCATTACCATTACAAACGAAGTCATATTGATAAGCTAAAACTTTATCAACATTATCTTTATTATACTCTATAAATTCTTTATGAGGAAGACTAAATGGGTTATGACAAAACTCATATTTTCTAGTTTTATCATCATATTCAAACATTGGGAAGTCATTAATAATACATAATTCTATTTTATTTTTATCTATTAAATCTAATTTTCTTCCTAGTTCTATTCTTATAAGTCCTGCGAACTTTTGAGCTACTTTTAGTACTTTATTAGCTATAAAGAATACTACATCATTTTCTTTCATATCTAAGTATTTTATTAAGTCTTCTCTTTCAGTATCTGTTAAGAATTTATCTATTGGACCTTTAAATGTATGTTCTTTTGTTAGTGTTAAGTAACCTATCCCTGGCATACCTATACTACTAGCATAATCAACTACTTCGTTAAACCATGAGTTTGATTTATCTCCAATACCATCTACTACTATTGATTTTATTGTTGAATTTTTAAATGGTCCAAATGTAGTATTTTTTAGAATATCACTTATATCTTTAATAATAAGTGGGTTTCTTAAGTCTGGTTTATCTGTACCATACATTTCCATTGAGTCTGTATAGCTAATTCTTCTAAATGGTTTTGGTGAAACATCCTTTCCACTATATTTTTTAAATACATCATAGAATAGTATTTCTCCTAATTCTAGTACTTCTTCTTCCTCTATGTAACTCATTTCTAAATCTAGTTGGTAGAATTCAAGTGTTCTATCGCTTCTTGCATCTTCATCTCTAAAACATGGAGCTACTTGAAAATATTTATCTAATCCACCAACCATTAATAATTCTTTATATATTTGTGGAGCTTGAGGAAGAGCATAGAATTTACCTTTGAAGTTTCTACTTGGTACTACAAAGTCTCTTGCTCCCTCTGGACTAGATGCTGTTAGTATTGGTGTTTGTACTTCTGTAAAACCTAAATCATACATTTTATTTCTTAGATAATGTAGTATTTCACTTCTAAGTAATATGTTATCTTTTACTTTGTCATTTCTCATATCTAAGTATCTATATTTAAGTCTTATGTCTTCACTTACACTTTTGCTTTCTCTTATATCAAATGGGAGTTCATGAAGTGACTCACCAAGTACATCTAACTTACTTACTAATAGTTCTACTTCTCCACTTTTTAATTTTTCATTTATTGTATCAACACTTCTTTTTCTAAGTGTTCCTTCTAATCTTATAACTGATTCTTTAGCTAGTCCTTTGAACATAGAGTCATCGTTTGATACAGTTTGCAATACTCCACTTGTATCTCTTAAGTCTAAAAATAATACTCCTCCGTGATCTCTTATGTTTTGAACCCAGCCACTAACTACTATAGTTTTTCCTGTCATATCGTTTGTTATGTCACTAATCATAATAGAACGATATTTATTTGTTTTCATTATTCCTCCTTCTAGTAGTCGCAGTTATTAGGTGTTCTTGGATATGGAATTACATCTCTTATGTTTTCAATACCTGTTAAGTACATAATAAGTCTTTCAAATCCAAGACCAAATCCTGAGTGATAACATCCTCCAAATCTTCTTAAATTAGTATACCATTCTAAGTTTTCTCTTGGTATATTCATTTCTTTCATTCTATTAATTAATTTATCGTAGTCATCTTCTCTTTGACTTCCACCCATTAGTTCACCAGAACCTGGTACTTCTAAGTCAACTGCTGCTACTGTTTCATTATCATCATTTAATTTCATATAGAATGCTTTAATGTCTTTTGGCCAATTAGTAATAAATACTGGTCCATTAAAGTATTCTGTTATATATTTTTCATGTTCTTTAGCGATGTCTTCGCCATATTCTGGTTTGAATTCAAAGTCAACTTTTGCTTCTTTTAATAAAGTAATTGCTTCTTTATGAGTAATACGTACAAACTTAGTATTTAATACTTTAGTAAGTTTTTCTTTTAATCCTTTCTCTACAAATTTATCGAAGAAATCTATTTCTAAAGGACATTTGTCCATAACATATTTAACTATGAATTTTAACATTTCTTCTTCAATATCCATTATTCCATTTAGGTCACAAAATGCTACTTCTGGTTCAATCATCCAGAATTCATTAGCATGTGTTTTAGTATTTGAGTTTTCTGTTCTCATTGTTGGACCAAATGTATATATCTTTTTGTACGCTAAAGCGAAAGTTTCTCCATGAAGTTGACCAGAACCTGTTATATATGTTTGTTTACCAAACAAATCTTTCTTAAAATCAACTTTTTTATCTTCCCCTAAAGGAAGATTATTCATATCAAGAGTTGTTATCTTGAACATTTGTCCTGATCCTTCACAATCTGCTCCTGTTATGATTGGACTATGAAAATATACATAGTTATTGCTTTGAAAGTATTCATGTATTGCTTGAGCAGCTACACTTCTTACTCTAAATACTGCATTGAATAAGTTTGTTCTTGGTCTTAAGTAAGCTACTTCTCTTAAGAATTCTCTTGTGTGTCTTTTTGGTTGAATTGGATAGTCTTCAGGTGAATCTCCTAGTACTTCAATACTTTTAACTTTCATTTCATGACTTTGACCACTACCTTCAGATTTAACAATAGTACCTTTTACTCTTATAGCACTTCCTACTCTAATTTTACTAATGCTATCAAAGTCTTTTAATTCTTTTTCATATACTAATTGTAAACTTTGAAAATAAGTTCCATCATTAAAATCAATGAATCCAAAATTTGATTGATTTCTATTATTACGAACCCATCCTTCTAAAGTAACGTCTTTGTTTTCATATTTTATGATGTCTTTAAATAAATCTTTAACGTCCATATATTTTCACTTTCCTTTCTTCAAAAAAAGAGAGATAGTACAAGGAGTCTATAAATAGACGGTACCATCCCTCTTATTAACTTTATTTTTATAACGGATTAACCGAGAACACTTACTATGACTTCAATGTTCCACTCAGTGGTGTTATTCATATATATAGTTTTATTAGTTTTCACCAACCACTAACTCTCTTTAAAACATCTATATATTACTTCTCCACTTCAAAGATTTATGGGTCAATTATACTACTCATTTTTTCGTTTGTCAAACATTTGAAAAGAAGTAACTAGTACTTCTTATTGACATCCATATAATTTTAATATTCCCAATATTAATAACATAAAACTTATAATATTTATAAATAAAGATGTGAATGCAAACATTATCTTAAAGAACTTATCGTTTTTTGACTTGAATGCTGCTACAAAATATATGATTGTTACTACATAAGTTGTTATTCCTAGCGGCCACGTCATATCACTTGAAAAATTATCTAATCCCGCAAGAGAAAGTGCAACACAATCTTCACCATACACTGGTGCTAGTAAAAGAATTATGCAAATAAAATTAACAAACATTAATATTAATAAAGTATTTCTTACGATATTTTCAATATCATATGTTTTTAATCTCTTCATTAGTTTTTTCATAGCCTACCTCCTAATTAAACATTATCATATATTTATATTTATTTCGACCTTTTATTTAATTGTGTTTAATTACTTTCTAATCAAGCATTTGACATCTAAGTATAAAGCTTTCTCTACTCTTGTAACTATAGATAAAATATATAAATGTTAGCATGAATAAAATTATATTTATAATTAGAAGTACATAACCATCTTGTATTATTTGCCATGCATATATGTCTTGCATAGTACAGTTTTCAAATACAACATTAAATTTCTTTGATAGTGTTATACCACCAAATATAGTTATGAAATAATTAAGTAGATAGTTTATGATAGTGCTTATTAGTAGACATTTTTTATAACTTTTTATATTCTTTAATAAAATTAGACCTATGTTAATTATAGATAAAGTGTTAAAAATAATTATTAAAAAATAATAAATGTATGTCTTATAATTTGTATAGAATGAAAGCATGTTATCACCTATTTTACCTAATCCTATATCCATTAGAGGATTATAGTTAAAATTAGATAGTTTTAATGATATAAGTCCATAAATAATTAGAACTAGAAGTACTAGAAATATATATTTATATGACTTTAATAGTATTCTTTTAACATAGCTTTTATATTTATGATTTTCTAAATACTTCTTAATGTAGTCATCATTATATTCTAAGTGAAGTGAATATAATATTGGATATAAAATTACTAGTGGAAGTAAATAATATATTATTATTTTGTTTATGCCTGTTCCTAGTAAATATCTATAATAGTAAAAGAAACTTCCTTGTTTTATATTTTTATCTAGTGCTTCGCAGTAATATTTATCTTTTTCTGTTAGTTCATCTATATTATTACATATTTCACTATTAGATTCTACATTCATATTTAGATATTGTTTTACTTCTCTATTGTTTTTAATACTTGAAGTGCTTATTATAATTAGTAAAATTATTATTACAAAATAAATTATTATATTTTTCTTCATAGTCACCTCAAATAATTATTATAATTAACACTATTAATATGATTAATAAAGGTATAATCCATTTATGAATTAGTATTGAATCTCTTATAACATGAAAGTGTGATCCTGAATTATTGTCTTCATATATTGTATCTATATCTATACATTTAAAATTTATTTTGTTTTTTGCGATGTTATAAAGAAAGTTCATTTCATATTCGTATCTGCTTCCACTAGTATTTAGACAAAGATCTTTATATTTTATATTTATTCCTCTTAGACCGGTTTGTGTGTCTTTTAGAGTTATACTAGTTTTTATTTTGAAAACAAATGATGAGATTTTATTACCAAATTTACTAGTGAATGGTACATTCTTTTTATTAAAGTTTCTTGTACCTAGTACGATATCATTATTTCGTAGTTCTTCTTGAATCCTTAAAACATCTTTTGGACTATGTTGAAGATCTGCATCTACTGTTATGAATGCATCTGTATCTTTTAAACTTTTTATAGCTGTTTTTAAGGCTTCTCCTTTACCTTTGTTTATATCATGATAAATGATTTTTACATTAGAAAGTTCTTTATAAATCTTTTTTGCCTCTTCTGTACTTCCGTCATCAACTATTAAAATATCATTAAAATCTTTTTGAAGAAGACTTACAAGCTTTATTAACTTTTTAGTTGGATTGTATGATGGAATAATAATAGTTACTTTCATGTTAGTCTCCTAGTAACTCTTTTAGTTTTTGTTCAAGTTCTTCTTTTTTGAATGGTTTTGGTATGTAGTCAGTAAAACCTGTTTTTATATATTTATTCTTTGATGTAGATAAAGCATCTGCGGTTAGAGCTACTACTTTAGTATTAAAGTTCTTGTTAGATTTTAATTTCTTTAATGTATCTATTCCATTCATATCAGGCATCATTATATCCATAAGTATTAGGTCATAGTGTTCACCATTATTAATCTTATCTATGCATTCTATACCTCTTTCACAAGTATCTAGTTCTATATCATAAATATTTAATAATCTTTTAAGAATTCTATTATTAAGTCTATCATCATCTACTAGTAATATTCTTTTGTTAATAAACTTTGTTGTATTAGTTTGTTCTATAGTTTCAAGTTCATTTTTTAATCTTTGAGGTATTTTAATAGTGAATACACTACCACTTCCATAATAACTACATACTGTTATAGTTCCGCCTAATAGGCTTACTAAATCTTTTGTTATTAATAGTCCTAGTCCATCTCTATCAACATCATTATTTATCTCATTATCTATGTCACTACCATTAAATATCTTATTTAAGTCTTCTGATTTAATACCTATTCCAGTATCTTTTATTTCAATAATTAAATTACATATATCACTTACTATTTCACTATTTATAGTTAGAGATATACTACCTTTATCAGTATATTTAAATGAATTATCTAATACATTATTTATAATTTCTTTTATTTTAGTTTTGTCTCCAAATAAGTTTTGAGGTGTATTTTCAGAAATGGAATACTTAAATATTACATTTTCTTTATTATATTTTTTAATATTCATTTTGATTAGTTTTTCTACTGTTTCTTTAATACTATAATTCTTTTCTTTAAGATCATAGATTTTATTTTCAATCTTATTTATATCTATTACATTACCTACGATATCTAAAAGTGATGAAGATGAATCTACAATATCATTTATAGTATCTTTAAATTCAGGTGGTAAATTATAATTCTTTATTTCATCTATAGAAGATATAATTGAAGCAAGTGGTGTTCTTAGTTCATGACTTATATTACTTAAGAAATCCGTTTTATTCATATTAGCCTTTAGAGCTCTAAGTCTTAAATTATTAATTATTTCATATTCTTTTAAAGCTGGATTTTCTATAGTTAGAAATACTAAGTATGTTATAAATAAAAGTATAGTTGTTATTATATTAAGTTCATACTTTAATTCTAAAAATGTACATATAGATAATAGTATAAGTGCTACATATATATAATTACATTTAGTAATAGATATTACATTTCTATTAAGTATGGTTCTTAAAAATAAAATACATAACATAGATGGAAGTAATACTTTAAAAATATTTATAGAGTTTCCACTTAGATATATAAAATTAGTTGTATCTATATTAAGTGGTAAAAGTATAATAGATAAAGAAGATACTAATGTAAGAAGAGCATATAAAATCATTATAGTTTTATTTAAAGTATCATCTTTTTTACTAATAAGAAATGTATAAACACTAAATATTGAGAACCAACATACTATAAATATTAAATATAGTTTAGTATATACTTCTAACATAACAGGTTTAAGTGTTAAAGTACTTAGAAAATTAATAATTAATTCTAAAATAAAACCTATAAGTAAACTAAGTGATAATATAAAGAATGTATTATTAGATAGTAAGTTATTTTTTTTCTTTATTTTAAAAACTAATATTAAAAGTAATGTAAACATTATACCTGTTATTATATATATTGTATTCATTTATTAGTTCTCCCTTGGTAAAGCTGGTGTAACAGTGTTTCTATCTTGACGTTTATTACATTTAATATCTTTGTAGTAATCAACATCTGATGCTTCTGTTTTATCTACTATAGTATAAGATTCTTTATTAAGTACTAAGTAATCTTCTTTTAATTCATATTCTCTATTTATTGAGTCATTACTTGATTCACACATACTATTATCATACTTCTTAGTTTCAGTACTTAGTTTATTATCTTTAATAGTATATGTTCCCTTCTCTAGTTCACATGAATATTCACAGTTGGCTATTACTACTACTCCATCTTTACTAAGAAAAATTTCTTTTTTAATAGACTCATTTTGATAAAGATAATATGAGTCTTCTTTCACTTCAAATTTTGGGGTATCATTTGTGTTATTTGGTTTATTTTCTTTTTTGCCACATCCTGTTAAAACTAATAGAATTATTAATATTAAACTTATATATTTTTTCATATCGTCACCTATTTTAATTATAACAAAAAGAATTCCAAAAAGGAATTCTATATTTTAAATTCTTCGAAGAAATCACTCATTGTTAGTTGACTCTTAGTTTCTTTCTTTTCTTTTTTAACTTCAGGAGTCTTTGTTTCTTCTTTTATTTCTTGTTTTTCTTCTGCCACATCTTTAATTTCTTCGTTATTTAATTTTATTTCTTTTAGTTTAGTAACTACGAATATGTCTTCTATATTCTTTTTAGTTATTGTGCTTCCAACACTTTGTTTATCCATTATATTTATATCACTTGATTTCATATAACCTATGTCTCCATCAAGTATACCAAATATTGTTTTTGAGTTTGTGTTGAATCCTTTGAATAAGTTATATGTTTTTGATTTAGGACTCTTTATGATAGATGAACCTTTTTTAGCTCTTGTTGTTTTTGGTATTTCATCTATTTTAACTCTTTTAGCAGTGTTTCTATCAGTGAACAATGTTACATATTCTTTAGAAGTGCTTACTACGAATGCACTAATTACTTCGTCTTTGCCACTTAAGTTAATAGATTTGACTCCACTTGTTCTAAGGCCTACTACTGGTATTTCACTAGTGTTATATTTTAATGCGTTGCCTTCTTTAGTTATAACAAGTGTTTCTTCACCATTGTTTTTATTTATAGATATTAACTCATCATTATCTTTTAGTTTGAACATTGTGATAGGTTTTGTGTATCTTGATACTTCAAAGTCTTTAAGTACCATTCTTTTTACCATACCAAGTTTAGTGAATGCTGTAATAATTGTATCATCGAATTTAGCTACTCCGATAGATTTAACTACCTTTTCTCCATCACTAACTTTAATATAATTTGATATATGAGTACCTATATCTTTATATTTTGCTTCTTGTATTTCTCTTACTGGTAAGAATAAATAATTACCTAAGTTTGTGAATAATAATACAGTATCTATATTATTAATCTTATAGAAGCCTTCAATATAATCATTTTCTCTTACTCCTGGATATTCATTGTTAGTCATATTATATGATTTTAATGATACTTTCTTAACATATCCATTATTAGAGATACATACTATAAAGTCTTCTTTACTAATCATATCTAGTGTATCTATTTTGATTTCACTTACTTCATCTTTAATAGTTGTACGTCTTGGATCAGCAAATTCTTTCTTAATACTTCTTAGTTTATCTTTGATAACGCCCATTAATTTTTCTTCACTAGCAAGTATTTCTCTAAAGTAAGCTATTTCTTTTGTAAGAGCATCAAATTCATTTTTTAGTTCTGTTACATCAGTGTTAGTTAATTTATATAGTTGCATCATTACGATAGCTTCTGCTTGTGCTTTAGTGAATTCATATTCATGCATTAAGTTTTCTATAGCATCACTTTTGTTTTTACTTTTACGAATAGTTTTAATTACTTCATCTAGTATATCTAGTGCTTTTATGAAGCCTTCGATAATATGTATTTTCTTTAAATCTACATCTAGATCAAATTTAGTTCTTTTAGTTACTACTTCTTTATTGTGAACTATGAATGCATCTAACATTTCTAGGATACCTAGTGTTTTTGGTGTTCTATTAACGATAGCAACCATATTAAATGCATAGTTTGTTTGTAAGTCAGTATTTTTAAGTAAGTAGTTTATTATTAAATCTTTGTTAGCATCTTTCTTTAAATCTATTACTATTCTAAGTTCATCATTTTTATCAGATTCATCACGTACTTCAACGATACCATCTATTTTCTTATCTAGTCTTATTTCTTCAATCTTACGAATTATATTGCACTTTAATGTATCGTATGGTATTTCTGTTATTACGATTTGATCTTTACCTTTTACTGATTCGAATGAGTATCTTGCTTTTACTACTACTTTTCCTTTTCCTGTAGTGTATGCTTTTATAAGTGCGTCTTTTCCTTCGACTATACCTCCGGTTGGGAAGTCTGGACCTTTTACGATATCCATAATAGTATCTAGTCTACAGTTTGGACTATCTATTCTTTTAATAGTAGCATCTATTACTTCACCTAAGTTATGTGGTGGAATGTTAGTTGCATATCCTGCGCTTATACCAGTTGAACCATTTACTAAAAGGTTTGGAAAGTATGCAGGAAGTACTGTTGGTTCATAGCTATAGTCATCGAATGTAAGAGCCATTTCTACTGAATCTTTTTCTATGTCTTCTAAAAGTATATTACTTATTTTAGCTAATCTTGCCTCAGTATAACGCATTGCGGCTGGTCCATCACCATCTATTGAACCATTGTTTCCTTGCATATCTACAAGTATTACTCTTTGTTTCCATTTTTGACTAAGTCTTACCATCGCATCGTATACTGATGTATCTCCGTGTGGATGGTAATTACCTATAACGTTACCTACAGTCTTTGCTGATTTTCTGGTTTCTTTGTCATAAGTATTTTTGTCTTTGTACATTGAATAAAGTATTCTTCTTTGTACTGGTTTTAGTCCATCACGAACATCTGGAAGAGCTCTATCTTGGATTATGTATTTAGCATATCTACCAAAACGTTCTCCCATTATTTCTTCAAGGGCAAAGTCATTTATCTTTTCTATAATTGTTGTTTCTTTTTCTTTAGCCATTATTTACCCCCTTTATAATCATCTTCAAGTGTGAATTCTACATTTTCTTCTATCCATTCTTTACGTACTTCTGAGTCATCTCCCATTAGGACTCCTACTCTTTTTTCAGCTAGTGCTTTATCATCTATTTTAATTTTAACTAATGTACGAGTAGCTGGATCCATTGTTGTTTCCCATAACTGGTCTGCATTCATTTCACCAAGTCCTTTATATCTTTGAATAGTGTATTTTCCTTTGAATGTATCTTTAAATTCATTTAATTCTTCATTTGTATTTATATATTTTTTATCTTTACCATATTTAACTAAGTATAGAGGTGGCACTGCTATATAAAGCATTCCATGTTCTATTAAGTCTCTCATCCATCTATAGAAGAATGTTAGAAGTAATGTTTGAATGTGAGCACCATCATCATCGGCATCGGTCATTATTATAACTTTTCCATAGTTTGATTCAGTGTAGTCAAATTCTGCTCCTACTCCTGCTCCTATAGCGTGAACTATTGTATTTATTTCTTCATTTTTGAAAAGGTCAGCTACTGTTGACTTTTCACAGTTAATTATTTTACCTCTTAGTGGTAGTATTGCTTGATGACGTTTATCACGACCACTTTTTGCTGTACCACCTGCACTGTTTCCTTCGACTATAAATAGTTCGTTTTTATTATATTCTTTGCTTTGAGCAGGTGTTAGTTTACCAAGTAATACTTTTTCACGGCCACTCTTGCCTTTTCCAGCTCTTGCTTCTGCTCTTGCTTTTCTTGCTGCTTCACGGGCTAGTTTACTCTTTAAAGCTTTATCCATTATAGTAGTTGCTGCTTCTTTATTTTCTTCTAAATAATAAGATAACTTTTCATATACTATACTTTCTACTACTGTTCTTGCTTGAGGAGTACCTAATTTACCTTTAGTTTGTCCTTCAAATTGTAATAGATTTTCTGGTATTTTTAAACTTATTATTGCTGTTAAGCCTTCACGAGTATCAGTTCCATCTAATCCATCTTTACTCTTTAATAAGTTGTTACTTTTAATATATTCATTAAATACTTTAGTAAGTGCTGTTTTATATCCTACTTCGTGACTACCACCATCTACAGTTTTAACATTGTTAACAAATGACATTATGTTTTCATTATATGTGTTTGTGTACTGCATTGCGATATCTACTTCAATACCATTCTTTTCTCCACTAAAGCTTATTGTTTTATGTAGTGGTTCTTTTCCTTCATTTACATATTCTACGAATGATACAAGTCCATTGTCATAACTAAATACACTATGTTTATCATCTTCTTCATCAATAACTTCCATAGTTAGTCCATTTATAAGAAAAGCACTTTCTTGCATTCTTTCACATATAGTTGTGTAACTGAATCTAGCATTACCAAATATTTCTTCGTCTGGGAAGAATTCAACAGTAGTACCAGTTTGTTTAGTTGTACCTATTTGTTTTAGTTCTTTATCTACGTGTCCACCATTTTTAAATGATATTTCACATATTTTACCTTCTCTACATATAGTTACTTTCATCCATTTAGATAATGCGTTAACCACTGATGAACCTACTCCGTGAAGACCACCAGATACTTTGTATCCATCTGTTTCAAATTTACCACCTGCGTGTAATACAGTGTAGATTACTTCTGGAGTTGATTTTCCTGATGAGTGTTTTCCAATTGGTACTCCACGTCCTTCATCACTTACTCTTACGCTTCCAATTTTAGTAAGTGTTACTGTTATTTTTTTACCATAACCATTGATAGCTTCATCTATTGAGTTATCAACAATTTCCCATACTAAATGGTGAAGTCCTCTTTTATCAGTACTTCCTATATACATACCAGGTCTTTTTCTTACTGCTTCAAGACCTTCTAATATCTTAATTGATTTTTCATTATATTCTGCCATAATCACCTAATCTCCATCTCATATTATACAAAAATAAACAAAAAGTGTAAACATTAACTTTACACTTTTATTTACTATTACTTTGCTCCCCAAGTGACACATCCGTTTGTTACATTACTTGTATTGTTTTTTACACAGGTTACGTCTGATGCCCATCCCCAGCCTGGTGAATAAGTTGTAAATTCATTACTCGATGATTTTCCTTGAATAGTAACTTGTTTTAAATTATTATTTCTAAATGCATCCCAAGATATTGATGTTATACTTTTCGGTATTGTTACACTTGTTAAATTATTGCTTTCAAACGCATGACTATTTATTGTCGTTACTCCACTTGGTATGATAATATTCTTATTCTTTCCACCGTAACTTACTATTGTTGTTTTATCTTCACTGCCATCAGTATTTCTTTTATAAATAAATGCTTGTGAATCTGATAGTTCATTATTATTGAATGCTTGTTCTTGTATTGACGATACACTATTTGGTATTGTTATACTTGTTAATTTATTATTTGCAAATGCTGAGTTTCCTATCGTTGTTACACTACTTGGCAGTGTTATACTTGTTAATTTATTATTTGCAAATGCGTAATTGCCTATTGATGTTACACTATTTGGTATCGTAATGCTTGTTAAATTATTATTTGAAAATGCATAAATACCTATCGATGTTATTTTATTTGATAAAGTTACACTTGTTAAATTATTATTTAAAAATGCATAATTTCCTAATGTCGTTACACTATTTGGAATTGTTAAGTTTGTTAACTTATTATCTGAAAAGGCCGAATTTCCTATTGATGTAACTCCGCTTGATATTGTTAAACTTGTTAATTTATTGGCTCGAAATGCATTTTCTCCTATTGAGGTTACACTACTTGGAATTATTACACTTGTTAAATTATTATTTTCAAATGCTGAACTTCCTATTGATGTTACACTATTTGGAATTATTACACTTGCTAAATTATTTTTTTCAAATGCTGAACTTCCTATTGTTTTTATACCATTTGGTATTTTAACTTCTTTATTTTTTCCACCATAACTTATAATTGTTGTTTTGTCTTCACTGCCGTCAGTATTTCTTTTGTAAATAAATGCTTGCGAATCTTCTAATTGATTATTGTTAAAAGCACTATGTCCAATGCTTTTTACACTCTTTGATATATTTATATTTGTCAATTTATTATTTTCAAATGCTGAACTTCCTATTGATGTTACGCTATTTGGTATTGTTATACTTGTTAATTCATTATTTTCGAATGCCCAATTCCCTATTGATGTTACACTATCTGGTATTGTTATACTTGTTAATTTATTATTTGAAAATGCATAAATACCTATTGATGTTACACTACTTGGTATTGTTATACTTGCTAAGTTATTATTTGCAAACGCTGATCCACCTATTGATGTTACACTATTTGGTATTGTTATACTTGTTAATTCATTATTTTTGAATGTATAACTTCCTATTGATGTTACACCATTTGGTATTGTTATACTTGTTAATTTATTATTTTTGAATGCTGAACCTCCTATTGATGTTACACTATTTGGTATTGTTACACTTGTTAATTTATTATTTGAAAATGCCGAATTCTCTATTGATGTTACACCATTTGGTATTGTTACACTTGTTAAATTGTTATTTGAAAATGCATTACTTCTTATTGTTGTTACACTATCTGGTATTGTCACACTTGTTAATTTATTATTTGAAAAAACACCGTATTCTATTGTTGTTACACTATTTGGTATTGTTACATTTGTTAATTTATTATTTGAAAATGCATTACCTTCTATTGATGTTACACCATTTGGTATTGTTACACTTGTTAATTTATTATTTGAAAATGCCGAATTCTCTATTGATGTTACACCATTTGGTATTGTTACACTTGTTAAATTATTATTTGAAAATGCATTACCTTCTATTGTTGTTACACTATTTGGTATTGTTACACTTGTTAATTTATTATTTGAAAATGCATAACCTCCTATTGATGTTACACCATTAGGTATTTCTACTTTTTTATTCTTACCACCATAACTTACTATTGTTGTTTTATCTTCACTACCATCATTATTCCTTTTGTATATAATAGCTTGTAAATCTTCTAATTGATTATTATTAAAAGCTCCGTTTCCAATATTTTTAACACTCTTTGGTATATCTATATTTGTTAAATCATTATCTTTGAATGCATCATATGAAATATTCTCTATAGTATCAGGAATAATTACTTTCTTTAATCCTCGTCCTGCAAAAACATTTGAATAATATGAGCATGCATAGTGTTTTTTTTCTAATGATGTTATTTTTACTCCATTTACTTTTGAAGGAATTATTAATTCTTTAGGGCATTTATCATTTGTATTTGAATAATACTCTATAATAGCACTTCCAGATACACCAAAACATTCATCTGGTGGTACTATAAGATTCTCTATTGAATCTAATTTATTATCTTCTGTTAATTTAATTGTATTTGTAAATTCTGTTAGAGAACTGTCGATGTAAATTATTGAGTCATTTGTAATATTTGATTCTTTCTTTTGTGTTATTTCAATATTCTTTGTATCTAGTGTATTTCCATTGCTATCTTTTACATATAATTCGTGTTTACCTGAAACTATTCCCGATATTCTTACATAACCATTTTCATCGGTAATACCACTTTTTACGTCTGAATGTAGTTCTACTGTCATATTAGCAAGTGGATTATCATTTTGATCAACAACTCTTGTATACATAGTATATTCTGTTTGAAATGCTAGTTTTGTAGAATCTTCTATGTTAATTACACCATTAAATTTCTTTCCTTGATTGTAGTCTTGTGCTTTATTTAATTCTTTAAATTCGAAATTTAATGTTATAGTTTGTACTTCACCTGGATATATTATTATATTTTCAGATATTGCATTCTTGCTTGAAGGAACTGTTTTATTTTGAAAATTTATTGTCGCACAAGTATCAGTACTTGATTCACATTCTAAACTCATAACTAGTTCATCATTAGTTATCTCATTTACTAAATCTTTCCAGAAAATAGTATAAAATGCATCTAATGTACCGGTATTTTCTATAGTGATTGTTTTTGTAGCTTTCCATCCTGGACTTATGTTTACTCCATTAATTGCTGTACCATCAGTATAAGTTAAACTTAATGTACCTGTTTGTACTACTTGGTCTTTTACATCTTTATTAACTAAAGTTGCTGCAAAATATGCATATGAGAAACCAATTGTCGCTAAAAATAAAAATACTATTCCTATTCCAAATACTATTTTTTTATCATTTAAATTTTTCATAATTACTTCCTTTCATTATTCTTACTTGTTCTTCATTATAGAAATAATCTTTACTATATGATGTGAAGTTAGATAACTTTTTCTTTTTTAAATTTAGTATTCTAGTTACTGATTCATTAATCTTGTTTTCTAACGTTGGATCTTTTGATACTAGTTCTGTAATAATATTTATTGCATTTGTTGAATTAGATGGCATTATGAATAAGTCTACTCCTGCCTCAATTCCATATTTATATATTTCTTCTTCTGTATAATTATCCGATAGAGCTTTCATATTTATTGCATCTATCATAACTACTCCGTTGTATCCTAATTCATTTCTTAAGAAATCAGTTATTATTTCTTTTGAAATTGAAGCTGGTTTATCTGAAAGTTTTGGATAAGTGGAGTGTCCTAACATAATCATATCAATACTACCCATTTGTTTTATAAATGGAAGTGCATCACTTTTTAGTAGTTCTTCCTTTGATTTATCTATTATCGACACACCATCGTGCGTATCTATTTTGGCACTTCCAATTCCAGGAAAGTGTTTATATACTGAAATCACTCCTTGACTTTCTATTCCTTTTCCTATGCTTGATGCCATTTCAAAAACTTTATTTGGATCACTACTAAATGCTCTATCTTCAGTTGTCTTTCCTTTTATATCCATTACTGGAGCAAATACTGTATTTAACCCTAAACTTCTTGATTGCTCCGCAATTATTTTACCTATGTTATAGGCATATTCTTTATCATTAGTTTTTCCTACTGTTTCAGCACTTGGTATATCTAGTGTTTTATCACTCATATATTTTATTCTTTGTACGTTTCCACCTTCTTGGTCAACACACATAAATAGTGGTATTGCTGTATAACTATTTATTTTTTCAACAAACTCTTTTGTTTTCTCGTAAGTTGTAAAATTTTCTCCTTGTACTATAAAGCCACCAGGTTGGTTCTTAATAATTATATTTGATAAAGTATTATCAACATAATCTGATGTATAACCAACTATTAACATTTGAGCAATTTTTTCTTCTAAAGTTAAATCATTAGCTGTTACACTTTCTAGAGTATATTTACCTTCGAATGCTTTTTTATCATTATAGTTATTTTGTACTTTTGCAACTAAAATTGCTGTTATAGTTACAGCAATTATTATAGATATAATTATTATTAATACTTTCTTTTTCATACTTCTCATAAATCTATAAATTCTACTTCATCTTTTTTATCTAGTTCAGTTGTGAATTTACTTTGTGGTTTCTTTTGTTCCTCAGGTTCTTCTTCTACTGGTTTTGGTGGCTCTACTTGTTCTATTGGTTTAAACATATCTTCTTGTGGTGTAGATTGTTTTAATTTTTCCATTCCAAGTAAATCTACTTTAGCTGCTTTATACGGAGCTACTTCTTCCATCATCTCTATGTCTGATTTAAAAATAGAATCTACATGAGGTTTTTCTTCTATAGGAGCATTGTTCTCTGCTTTTATTTCCTCTTGAGTCATTAAGTTTATACTTTCACCTTTAGCATTATCAAGTGCTTTAAAGTATTCTTCGTCATTTAGTTTGTATGCTTTGTCTCCGAATGCTAACATTGGATAAAAAACTATTGGTAGAACTACTAAGCCTATTTTGTAAAACATAGAAGTATTAAATGCAGAACCTAATCTATAAAATAATATTGATAAAACTACTACATTTACGATTGGAACAAAAAATAATATTCCTAGGAATGTTGATGTTTCTGTTATATCTAATAATGTAAATAGATTAACTAAAGGATAGAATGCTGTTGATTCTTTTTTAGAGGCTTTTTTGAATAAATTCTTTCCACCTACCATAACTAATATAGATCTTGTGAATGTCATAGATAACATTACTAGTGCAATTGTTACAAAAGTATTGATTGTTGATACCTCTATCCTCATAAATTTCCTCCTATTTTCATATTAATTTTACAATAAAAGGCTTATTTTTGCAATATTTTATAAAATTTATTAAAAATGTTTATATTTTTGTTAAAAAAGTGTTGCATTATTAGAAAAAATACTGTATTATTAAGTAGTCAGCCGATTAAGTGGCGATTAGGGGCCTGTAGCTCAGCTGGTTAGAGCGTTCGTCTGATAAGCGAAAGGTCGATGGTTCAAGTCCATTCAGGCCCACCATTAATAAATGGCCCGTTGGTGAAACGGTTAACACACACGCCTTTCACGCGTGCATTTATGGGTTCAAATCCCGTACGGGTCACCATTTGAATATTAGTTCTCTATT
The DNA here is from genome assembly GCA_945935525.1 of uncultured bacterium. Taxonomy (GTDB): domain Bacteria; phylum Bacillota_I; class Bacilli_A; order RF39; family UBA660; genus CAG-1000. The sequence continues at coordinate 202,552 of CAMERI010000002.1, forward strand.
GAGAACTTTTTTTATGTGTTAAAAGCCATTTATTAATGGTTTATTTTTTTATATAAATTAAAAAGAAATGTTTCATTACATTTCTTTTAGTGTTTTTACTAAGTCATCTATTTTAACTAATTCTTGATTACCAGTTATCATATCTTTAAGAGTTACTGAGTTTTGTTTAAGTTCATCTTCTCCAATGATAATAACTTTATCAATATTTTCTCTATTAGCAGTATTCATAGCTTTCTTTAGTTTTATATTATTAAGTTCTGTAAGTACTCTATATCCATTTTCTCTTAACATACTTGATATTTCAAATAAGTTTTTATCATTTGTGAATGCATATACATAAATATCATATTTCTTTAATGTTTCTGACCATTTTTCCTTTAATAAAGCATAAATAGGTTCTAAGCCAAATGACATACCTATAGCTGGATATTCTTCTCCATTGTGTAAGAATTTAGTTATAATATTATCATATCTTCCTCCTCCACCTAGAGCTGACTTAAATTCTCCGGTTCTATCAAATACTTCCCATACACATCCAGTATAGATTTCAAGTCCTCTTGCTAAGAAAGGTTTAAATACACATATATCTAAATTTAAATCTTTAATTAGTTTATTTAAATCATTTAGTTCTTTTAATCCTTCACTTAAAAGTTCTACGTTTGTATCTTTAAGTTCATTAGTCAATTCATCTAAACTCAATTTAAAGTATTCAAATATCTTATCAACATTTTCTTTAGAAGTACAATCTTCTAGTTCTTCTTCAATGTCTTCTCTTTCTAGTTTATCTAGTTTATCAACTAATGTAATGAACTCTCCAACTCTTTCTTTTGGTACATTACAGTATTCTAAAAGCCCACTTAAGAATTTTCTATTGTTGTATCTTATTTCAATATCAATATCAAATTTTTGGAATGCTTCTTTTACCATCATAAAGTATTCTATTTCTGCATAAGGTGATTCTGTTCCACAAGCATCTACATCACATTGATAAAATTCACGTGCTCTTCCTAGTTTAACAGGACCATCTCTAAATACTTTACCTATTTCATATCTTTTGAATGGTAATATTAGTCCTTTATTCATACCAATTACTTTTGAGAATGGTACAGTTAAATCATAACGTAAACCTATATCTCTAAGTCCTTGATCTTTAAATTTATATACTTCTTTTAGTATTTCAGCTCCACCTGCATATTTACTCGCTAGTAAATCATAATAACATAATATTGGTGTCTCAAGTGGTAAGAAACCATATTTTTCAAATGTACTTTTTAAGGTATCAGTGATTTTATTTCTAATAATTTGTTCTTCTGGTAAGAAGTCACTAGTACCTTTAAGATTCATTAATTTAAATTCTTCTTTCATTATCTACTTCTTCCTTCACTTATTTTTTCTTCATAAATTGAACCATTCATATAGTTCATATATAATTTTTGATTATAATTCTTTTTAAATTCTTCTTCAATAATTATTAATTTAGTAAGCAGAGCTTTATATTCACTTACTTTCATATATTCTTTATATTTTTTAATAACTATTCCTTTTAATTTATTTATTTCATCTAGTACCATACCTACGTCGCCTTCAGTGGTATCTTCATCATTTAATATACGTAACATAAATTTAATAACTCTATCTATCTTTTTATTTATTCTTTGTTTTATATAGGCATCTCTAAGTTCTGGGTCAATTAGTATTACTTTTTTGGCTTTGATAGTAAGTCCTGGAACACCATTTTTAGGTTCGACGTTAAGACCTACCATATTAACACTATAGTATACTAGTTTCATATCTTTGCCATTTTTTTCTATTACGTATTTCATTTTACCACCCTATAATAAATCGTCTCTATATTCCTTTGTTATTCTTCTTCTTTCACTTTCTCTATATTCATTAATAAGTTTATGGTTACCATTTACTAGTACTTCTGGTACTTCCATTCCTCTAAAATTTCTTGGCTTAGTATATACTGGATAATCAAGTAAGTTATCATTGAAACTTTCAAACTCTAAACTTGTACTTGTTATAACTCCATCTATTAGTCTTACTACTGAATCTGTTATCATCATTGATGGAAGTTCTCCTCCCGTTAAGATGAAGTCACCTATTGATATTAGTTCATCTGCTAAAGTGTATATTCTTTCATCAAATCCTTCGTAGTGTCCGCATATGATTATTAAATGTTTTTTGTCTTTTAATTCATATGCTTTCTTTTCATTATATGTTTTTCCTCTAGGTGTTAAAAGTATTACATGTGAATCCTTTGTTTTAATACTTTCTACTGCATTAAATACTGGTTCACACATCATAATCATTCCACCACCGCCACCAAATTGATAGTCATCAACTTGATTATTTTTATATGGTGTATAGTCTCTTATATCTATTATATTTATTTCTACTTTTCCTTTTTCAATGGCTCTTTTCATTATACTTTCTGTTAAGAATCCGTCAAACATATGAGGAAATAGTGTTAGTATATCTATTTTCATAAGAATACTCCTATATCATGAAAATGTATTTCTCTATTTTGTTTATCTATTTTAGATATAAAGTCTTTATTATATGGAACAAGTTTATCATTAACTCTTACATTCTTATTACCATTGTCTTCTCTATATTCAGTTATAGTTCCAACTAAAGTATTATCATTATATGCTTTCATGCCAATTAATTCTTCAGTTAGAATCTCATCATCGTTAAGATGTAAATCTTCTTCATTTATAAATACGCTTGCGCCTTTATATTTAATAACATCATTAATATTATCTATACCAACGAATTTAACCATATCATATTGTTTATGTCGTCTATATGTTTCGATTACTTCTTCAGTTTTTAAATGTCCTACATATAGTTTAAATCCTTTAGTGAATACTTTATCTTTAAATTCAAAATTACTTAATATTCTTATTTCGCCCTTAAGGGCATGTGTATTAGTCACCTTTCCTATGTAAATAAATCTCATAATAATTCCCCTTTATTTATATAAATGATATAAGACTATAGATGCTGAAACACCAACATTTAAACTTTCACATGATGGGTTCATATCTATTCTAATAATTTCATCACACTTACATAGAATATTTTCTCTTACACCATTACCTTCGTTTCCAAATATTATAGCAAATTCCTTTATTTTTTCAAGTTCTTCAAGTGATTTTGATTTTTTTAATGAAGTTCCTACTACTTTTATATTCTTTTCTTTTATTTTATCTATTAATTCTTCTAAGTCACCAATTATAATATTTGTATTATATATCATACCACCAGTACTTCTTAGTACTTTTTCATTATATGGACTAACTGAGTCTTTTGAAAATATAACTGTGTCTGCATCAAATGCTACGCTTGATCTTATTATAGTTCCTGCATTACCTGGATCTTGTATATTGTCAAGTATTACTATTTTATTTCCAATTTCACTAGTATTATGTATCTTTGAAACTCCTAAAAGTCTTGGAGTACTTTTTAAATCACTTATGCTTTTCATAACATCTTCTGTTACATAATCATAGTTAAAGTCATAATTACAAGCAGTACCTTCTAAAACATATAACTCTTTTAACATATGATTTTTAATAGCTTCTTCTATTAAGTTTTCACCTTCTATTACGAATAATCCTTTTTCTAAAGAGTATTTCTTAGTTAGAAGTTTTCTTATTTCTTTTATTCTATTATTATCTTTAGATGTTATAAGCATATTATTCCTCCTTTAGTACTTTAGTATTTTCTTTATAATTTGGTTTATATTTCTTAACATATTTCCAGAAGTTTTTTGAATGATTAAATTCTAAGAAATGACATAATTCATGAATAATAACATAATCTATTTCATCTATACTATATTTAATTAATTCAGAATTTAATTTTATAAGTTCTTGTCTTTTATTACAATAACCCCATTTTCTTTTCATTTTACCTATCATTACTTTAGGATAAGGAATATCTTCCTCAAATAAATTATAACATATTTTTGCTCTTTCATTAAATATTCTTTCACATTCATTCTTTAGAAAAGTATTTAAGTATGTTTTGTTTTTAACAAACACTTGGTTTCCTACGAATTCTATTTTAGATATAGTGTTTAGAACTACTACATCATAACTATTTCCTAGATAGTAGAATTCTTCATTCTTTTTTTCTTTTCTTTGTACTGTTTCATACATTCTAATTATATCTTCTTCATTTTTCATTATGAATGATTTAATCATAGAGGCAGTTACAAAGTAATTACAAGAAATATATATACCATCTTTTTTAACTCTTAGATACATATTCTTATTATTTTTTCTTGTTATAAATACGTTAAATGTTTGATTATTTAGTGTTATTGTCATAATGTTTCCTCTGGTAGTATTATATCATTTTTCAAGACATTTAAAAAGCATTCGTATGTGAATGCTTAATCTTTATAAATTTGTTTCAGTTTCTATTGGTGTCTCTACTACTGGTGGTGTTAGTTCTGTTTCTTCTACTGGTTCATCTCTTTCAATAGTTAATTCAGTTGTTTCACCTTCAGTACTGTTATCTTCTAGAACTGTTGTATCTTCATTTGTTTTATCTTGTTCTTTCCATTTAGCTACTAATTCGTTATCAGTATTATCTTCTGGCTTGTAGTTTTCATCTACATCAACTAATGTTTCATTTCCTTCTTCATCAGTTTCTTTAGTTTGCCATCCATCAAATTCTTTTTCAAGTTCTTCTACTGAGTCACCAACTTCTATAGTTTCATTTTCTCCTGCTTTAGCTTTAGCATCTGATAATCTTATTTGATCTTCAAGTGCTTCTTTAACTTCATCAGGAACTACTTCTTTAGCATTTGGATTAGTTTTATCAACTTTTACAAAATATGTTGGAGCTTCAATTCCTACTTCATCAGGTGTTGGTAAATTATAATCTCCTAAGTCTTCAGTAGTCATGCCTACAGTTACAAGTTCTCCTTCACTTTCATAAATTACTTTAGCTGTTCCAACTACCATATATAAATCGATATCACTAGTTAAATCAATTTTTTGATTTTGTTGATATTTGATAACTTTACTATCTTTGCTTGTACTATAGCCAAGTAGTTTCATTCCTTCTGGAACTGAAGCACTAAAATCAAATAATTGAACTGGAAGTTCATCCTTTGATTGAATATGTTGAACTTCTGATAATTCACCGTTAAGATTATAGTATCTTATTACATATCCATCTACTATTTTAGCATATAGATAAATTTCATTATCTGAGTTTGCTATTTTTGTCAAGTTTCTTCCTAAGTAATCAACTTTTTCTCCATCAAAGTTTGGAGTTGTATACCATCCTTCAAATAATCCAGTTTCAAGTTCTGCGTCACTTAAAGCTACTTTACCACTCTTAACTGTGTATTCTTTTGGCGAAGTTGTTTCTCTATCATAAATAATCTTATAAGTAGTAAAACTACAACTAGTATAAATATTAGTGTTTTCTGTTATAGTCTTAGTAAAATCAAATTCACTAGTTAACTTTTCATCACTATAATATTTACAAGAATCATAACCATATGGTAAATATGGCCTTACTTTTCCATCTTTAGCTTCTACTGTATAGATACTATCATCATCTAATAAATTGAATGATACTACATAAGTTTTTTCTTCATCTTCTTTAGTAGTTGTATCATTTGATTTAGTAGTTACTTTTCTAATTACTGTTTTAGTAGTATTTGTTTCCTCCTTCTTGTCATCTTCTTTTATTTTGTCATCATCGACTGGAACTATTACGTTATCTTTTGGTTTAGATGGATCTTTGTCATCTTCTTTTTTCTCACAACCAACAAGAAGTCCAATAATAGTACCAATAATTACTAAGATTGCTATTGCTACAAAAATAATAACTCTGTTGTCACTATCGTCATCAAGAAAATTATCTTCAATCTTTACTACTTTTACAGCAGGGCTCTTCTTAGTAACTTTCTTACTATCTTTCATTTAACCCTCCTATAGTATTAGCTTTAAGCTATCTACTCTCATATTCATTATATAAAATTGTTCAAGTGTAAATCAATATACATTGTAAATATTTTGTAAATAAAAAGAGCTTTACGCTCTTAGAAATCTCTATTTCTTAGGAATGCTGGCATTTCAAGTTCTTCGTCATCTTCTATTTCTTGAATTGCTTTCTTTTCTCCTTCGATTGATCTATATAGTGGTTCAGTTGAATCTTCAAACCCTGTTGCAATTACTGTAACTACTATTTCATCAGTAAGTGCTTCGTTGATAACTGCACCAAATATAATGTTTACATCTGTATTTGCTACTGCTCTTACAACTTCTACTGCATCTTCTGCTTCGAATAATGTCATTGAGTTACCACCAGTGATATTTACAATACAATCTGTTGCTCCATTAATAGTTTGTTCAAGTAATGGACTATTTACAGCTTGTTTTGCAGCTTCTACTGCTCTATTATCACCGAATCCAACACCTATTCCAATAAGTGCATCTCCTCTATCTTCCATTATTGTTCTAACATCAGCAAAGTCTAAGTTTACAAGTCCTGGAACACTAATTAAGTCAGATATAGATTGAACACCTAATCTAAGTACGTTATCTACTTCTTTGAATGCAGCATTTAATGGTGTACTTCTATCTATCAAGTCTCTTAATTTATCATTTGGAATTACTACTATAGTATCTACATGTTTTCTAAGTTCATCTAAACCTACTAAAGCATAATCCATTCTTTTCTTACCTTCGAATTTGAATGGTTTTGTAACTATAGCTACTGTTAAGCAACCTAGGTTTTGAGCTATTTCAGCAACTACTGGAGCAGCACCTGTACCAGTACCACCACCAAGTCCACAAGTTACGAATACCATATCTGCTCCGCGTAAAGAATCTTCAATTTCTTCTTTAGCTTCAAGTGCAGCTTCTCTTCCTACTTCTGGTCTTGTTCCAGCTCCTCTTCCTTTAGTTATAGTTTTTCCTAATTGTATTTTGTGTTCTGCATGGGAAACATTTAATACTTGTTGATCAGTATTTGCTACGATAAATTCAACACCACGAAGTCCTGAATCTATCATTCTGTTTACAGCATTACATCCACCGCCACCGACACCAATTACTTTTATGTCAGCTATTTGATCCATCTCTAGTTTATTATTCATATTTCACTCCTTAATCGTTGAAAAAATATCCATATATTTTTCCGAGTACTGTATTATTATTAGATTTCTTTATATTAATTAATTCTTCTTGCAAATTCTCATCAACTGTGTATGCAAGCTTATTTCTAAAAGCCAATTTATCATGATAGTATTTGATAAGACCTAATGAACTAGAGTATTTATTACTTCTACATCCAATCTCATTTACGTGATATCTTTCCATCTCTCTTCCAAATACTTCATCAACTACTAAGTTAAAATCATTAACTTCAGTTGTTCCCCCTGTAAATATTATATAACTTATTTCCAACTTTGTTAAGAGGTTTATTTGCTTTTTAGTAAGGTCTAATAACTCTTTTATTCTAGAACATATTATCTCACTAATCTCATATTGATTTATTTTAATATTTTCTTTAGAGTTTGTCAACACGTCCTCACTCCAACTAGTTGATGCATTTCTCTTACTAGCAAGAGCAAATTTTTCTTTTAACTCTTTAGCTTTCTTTCTACTTATATCATATATATAACAAATATCTCTGTCAATATTTTTGCCACCTACTTCGATATTTTCTGTGTCTACTAATATTCCTTTTTTGAAAATACTTACTTCTGTTTTTTCTTCTCCGATGTTTACTACTGCCACGTTTTTAGAATCTAATGTTTTAGTTTTGAATTCGTAATAGTCGGCTACACTTCCAAAGTTTATGTCTACTATTCCTACTCCAATACTATCTAGTAACGATACTGCAGCATATACATTCTTTTTAGGAGCTAAACTCATTACTGCTTTGCATCTTAGCACTTTTGCTTGTTTTCCTTTTGGATCTTTTGTTTTTTCTTCATCATCAAGCATAAATTCTATAGGCATAATTGATACAAATTCTTTATTGTTTGGTACTTTGTTGTAAACACATGATTGAAGTACTTTTACTATGTCATTTCCCGTCACTATTGAGTCTTCACTTTTGATATTTGTTTTTCCTTCTACCATAACGAACTCTGCATAGTATGATGGAATTGTTAATACTACTTTATTTATTCTTATATTTAGCATTTCTTCACATCTATTAAATACTTCTTTTAATGATATTAATGTTTCTTCTGGGTTTACTATAATACCTTTTTTAACTCCCTTTGATTTTACTTCAGATACAGCAAGAACGTGTACTTCGTTTTCGTACACTTCGCCTACTACTAACTTAACTGTAGAACTACCAATATCTAAACTTGATATTATTTCTTTCATGTATCCTCCTATAATCATTATCATTATATCAAAAATTTTTTTTTTTTTAAAGAATTACTTCATCAAAAACGTATTTTATACTAAATTCATAGTATGGTTGTTCTATTATGTCTTTACCATTATACGTTATTTTTATATTTAGTTTTTCAGTTTTACCACCTTCAATAATATTATTTTTATCTAGTGATAAATCTATATTTACGTTTTTTGTATCTATGTTTGTAAATATGTTTTCTATGTACATATTTGTTATTTTAGCATTTATGTTTCCTATGTTTGTTACGTCTACACTAAATGAGTTTGTCTTTCTAAATTTGTTTAGGTCTGGTACTTTAACTGTTATTGTGTTATTATCACTATCTATTTTTACTGTCATATCAGTGTCATAGTCTATTGTTACATTACTAAACTTAATGTCATAATATTTCTTTTTAATATCAGCATTTCCTCTTACTGTGAAGTTATTTAAAAGATAAAATAGTGAACCTGCGAAAACAAGTAAACTGAATAATAATACAATTAGTGTGTATGTTATTTTTTCTTTCATAGTACCCTTCCTATTCTATAGATATAATAACATAAATAAAGAAAAAAAGCATTAGTTTCCTAATACTATTGTTATTCTGTTATAAAATTAATGATTAAATCAATTAATATTTCTTTTTATTTTAGATTAGACTTTGCTAGTAATGTATTATTTTCTATTACTCTCTTTTCGAACTGTCACAAAATTTGCGACCGTTGATAGTGGTTGTTGCATTTTTTGCAACTACCACTTATCAATAATTTTGTCTTATCGGTGTGTACATTAATATTTATGATTATTCGTAGATTATTCCTTCTTTATATTTTTCAATGCATTTTTTACTTGGATTATATAAATTGGTTGGTAAATCATTTAAATCGAACCATTTCCATTCTAATATTGTTTCTGGTTCCATTGCTTTTGCTTCTCCAGTGTATTCTCTTACTATAAACCCAACAGTAACATAGTGTGCAGTATTTGTCATGTCGTCTGATATACATAATAAATCTAGTTTTGTTGCTTTTAAGCTTGTTTCTTCTTCTAATTCTCTTTTTGCTGCATCAACCAATTTTTCCATGAATTCTACTTTTCCACCAGGCATAGTCCAAGTTCCTTGACCTTGTAGTTCACTACTTGCCTTTTCTTTGTTTGGATTTCTTAATCCTAATAATATCTTCCCTTCTTTTATTATCATTACTCCCACACCTAAACCTGGTTTCATTTATCTTCACCTCTACGCTGATTATATCATAGTTTAAGTCATGTGTACTAATATAGTTTAAAATTGGACACACATATTCTTATATTTTATTTTGTTATGAAGTTAATAATTAAATCAATTATTATTTCTTTTTCTTTTGGATTAGACTGTGCTACTAAAAGTGTTATAGCAGCTAATGTGTTATTATCAATTATTTGATTATTATCTTTATTCAATATACCATAAAAATTTAAAAAATATATAAATAATGCTGCAGCAATTCTTTTATTTCCATCTATATAAATATGATTTTTAACTATAAGATATAGAAAATTTGATGCCTTTTCTTCTACACTTTTATATACTTCTTCTCCGTCAAAAGTTTGATACAAATCATTTATAATTGATTCTAAACCTTTATTCCTTTCTATCGCAAATAAATTACTTTCGATATTAAATTTTAGTTTATTAATAATATTTACACATTCTTCATATTTAATTTGTTCTTTACTATTACTTCCTTTAGGTTTTGATAATGTTTTATGGTCATAATCATCTAAAAGATTAAGTGCTTTTGAATAGTTACCTATAACTTTTAATATTTCCCCTGCATCACCATTATTTAGTTTTCCATCTATTCTATTAGCAATATCAATTAATTTAACTGTTTTTTCTAAATATTCTAATCTTTTTTGATTTACCGCATAACCTTTAATCATATAGTCTTTCAGTATTTTATTTGCCCATTTTCTAAATGTCACTCCTTGAGGTGATTTTACCCTGTATCCAATACTTATAATCATATCGAGATTGTAATATTCAATACTACGAATTATCTTTCTATTTCCCTCTTTTTGAACTGTTGCAAATTTTGCAACAACTGAACTATCTAGTTCTTCTTTTATTGAATTTTTTATATGTCTTGAAATAACAGATTTATCTCTATCAAATAATTTGGCCATTTGTTCTAAAGATAGCCATACTGTTTCATCCTTCATATTAACTTCTAATTTTACCTTTTGATTCTCAAATAATACTATTTCATTTTTCATTGTTCTATCCTCCTAATATTATAGTTAGACAAAACTTTGTAAAACACTTCAAATTGTATTAAAAAAGTATTAGTTTCCTAATACTATTTAGTTAGAGATACTACTGATGTTGATGAAGCTACTTTTAGAAGTTCTTCGTTTGTTAGGTTTTCACCTATGATGTAGTAATCTTTTCCATTCATATTCCAGTTTAGAGATGAACCTGTTAGATTACCTAATACATTTTCATAGAATACTAGTTCTCCTGATACACTTGTTACTTCGAAATCTTTTGGAGCTTTTGCTGCCTCTTCTATTAAGATAAATGATTTGTCACCGGTGAATGTTAATATTACTCTTTCTGAATCTTTTGATTTAACAGTTTCTTCACTTTTGAATTTTGTACCAGTTGGCAAGTACATTGGATAAACTATTTCATCAATTTTACTTACATCTTTGCAGCATTCTTCACCCGCATTACTTTCTACATCGAAATAATCTTCTTTGAAGTCAGGTTTAAAATCTATTTTAGATATTTTAAATGTTATATTAGCAACTCCGTCTTTATTAAATACATTTACTTCTTCTGGATTCATATCTTTGTTAAATACTATTTTTTGACTTATCAGTGAACTATTATTAGGATAATTTACTGACGAAGATAAGATATATTTTTCTTCACTTTCTTCTAAAATTACATTTGAATCATTTTCTAAATCTTTTAAAAGCGATGATAATATATATGCTTGACTACTATTGTATGGCCATTCACTTTGAAATTTAAAGCTTTTATTTAGTGATGGTGTTACGACATAAACTCCATCTTTGTTCTTTAATATTATTTGTTCATGATTATTATCTTTATTAGTTAGTGATGCTTTATAATAGTCTCCCTCCATATAATCTACTTTAACATCATAATGATATAGTTCTTCATTACTAACAATATCCATTTGACCAGTTAATGTATATTTTGAATTGTCATTTAAAAGTTTTTTATATTCGTTTATTGCTTTTTTAGAATCCATTTTATTACAACCTACTAAAAGAAAACATGATACTAGTAATAATATTACTTTTTTTATATTAATTCCCCCTTCACACTAAATTATATTTTAGTTTGTATTTTATATGAATAGAAAATCTAAAATGAGTGAATAATAATAGTGTGTAAGGAGGAAAGATGAATACGCTTTATAAAGTTGCACTTACATTTACTATAATAGGTGCTATTAACTGGGGTATGGTTGGAATATTTAATGTTAACTTAGTATCTTTACTATTTGGTGTTGATTCTATGCTAACTAATCTTGTATATGCTATTGTTGGTATATGTGGTCTTATATCAACTGGTATATTATTAAAACCACTAGATGAAAAAATCAAATAGTGGTTTTTTTCATTTTAAAAGCAGTATTTCTACTGCTTTATTTGTTTTATTATAATCCTAGAGATGCTTTATCTACTTTTACACCAGGACCCATAGTTGTTGAAACACTAATGTTTTTAACAAAAGTACCTTTAACAGCTGTTGGTTTGTTTTTAACTATTTCATTAACGATTGCTCTTAAGTTTTCTTCAAGTTTTTCTTCGCTAAATGATAGTTTTCCGATTGACATATGAACGTTTCCATAAGAATCATTCTTATATTCAACCATACCTTTTTTAATATTAGTTATTGCATCTTTAACATTAGTAGTAACTGTTCCAAGTTTTGGGTTTGGCATTAATCCTTTAGGACCTAAAACTTTACCAAGTTTTCCTAATAATGGCATCATTTCTGGAGTAGCTACGATTGTATCGAATTCGAACCAATTTTCTTTTTCGATTTTTTCGATCATATCTTCTGCTCCACAATAATCTGCTTCGCCAGCTTCATCAGCTTTAGTTTTAGTAACAACTAATATTCTTTTAGTCTTACCAGTTCCGTTTGGAAGAACGAAACTTCCTCTAATATTTTGATCAGTCTTTTTAGCATCAATGTTTAATTTTAATGCTAAGTCTACAGATTCATCAAATTTTCTAGGTTTAAGACTTTTAAGTACTTTTATCGCTTCAGTAACATCATAACTTTTAGTTTTATCAACGTTACTTAATGCTTCCACATACATCTTACTATGTTTTTTCATAAACTTAACCTCCTTATGTGGTATTTGGATTATCTATATTTTCTCACGAATAATTTCAATTTTTATTTAATTATTCTTCGCTTGCTTTTTCTTCGTCTTCTTTAACTTGTTCTGTTGATTCTACTTCAACATTAGCACCTTCAGCCATAGCTTTAGCACTTTCTTCCATTTCTTCAAGAGCTTCTTCTAATTTAGCAGCTTGAGCTTCTGCTTCAGCAGCTTCTTTAGCATGTTCAGCTAATTCTGAATCATTAAGTCCCTTAATAGCAACACCCATATTTCTAGCTGTACCAGCAACTGTATTAATAGCAGCAGCTTGATCATATGCATTTAAATCTGGCATTTTGATTTCAGCTATTTTAACGATGTCATCTTTTGAAATAGTTGCAACAATGTTATTAGCACCTTTTGTACTACCCTTTTCAATTCCAGCTGCTTTCTTAATTAATGATGCAGTTGGTGGAGTCTTTAATACGAAGTCAAATGTTCTATCATCATAAATAGATACTTCAACTGGTATGATATCTCCCATCTTATCTCTTGTTGCTTCATTGTATTTTGTACAGAATTCTTGTAGATTAATTCCTGTAGGTCCAAGTCCAGTACCGATTGGTGGAGCTGGTGTAGCTTTACCTGCTGGAATTTGTAATTTGATTTTCTTTACAACATCCTTTGCCACGAAAAACACCTCCTATATATTTTAGTTATTTTTTTTCGCGAGTGGTTCCGCGATAATCCTTAAATCTCCCACTTCTAATTTATATCCACCGATATAAATCGACTACTTGATAATAGCATAAAAGTTGTATAAAATCAAGGAAAATACGCATAATATTAGTGATTATTATGAAAAAAATTAAAATTATTGGTGTTTTTGTTATTATGGGATTATCTGTTTTATCTCATTTTATGTATGAATGGTTTAATAACTTTGTATTCAGTATACTTTTTCCTGTTAATGAAAGTATATGGGAACACATGAAATTACTTGTTACTCCTGTATTAATTTATTCATTTATTGAGTATTTTATTTATAGAAAGAAAGGTATAAGATTTAATAATTTTTCTTTATCATATGGTATTTCTATATTAATTGGTATTGTTTCATATCTTATTATTTATTTACCAATAGATCATTTCTTTGGGCATAATATGATTGTATCTATAGCACTATTATTTTTTGATTATGTACTTATTTCATATATTAGTTATTCAATTCTTAATACTAGAAAGATTAAATATTCTAATATTATTGGTACATTACTAATCGTATTTATATACTTTATATTCTATTATCTTACATATTATCCTGTACATTCTTATATTTTTTATGATACTAAGGATAAAGTTTATGGCATTAAAAAAGAGGATTAATTCCTCTTTTAAAGTTCAATGATTTTATGTTTATTTGGATCTATTAGTATTTTAACTGCATCATCCATACCATTTGTTAATCTTTCAAATGCTTTTTGTACATCATCAAGTGTTACGATATCATCTATATATTTTTCTAAATTAATTTTTCCTTTAGAAGCTAGTTCAATAACTTCATCAAATTCTTCTCTTTTATATGCGATAGAGCCTTTGATATTTACTTCTTTCATAACTCCCATAACTAATGGTATTTGTACCATACCTAGTGATATACCAACTAATGTTAAGTTTCCATTTGGTTTAGTATACATAAGTCCACTAGATAATGCAGGACTATTGCCACAACAATCGCATACTATATCGAATCCTTCTCCGTTAGTACGAGTCATTAGTTTTTCAGTTAATTTTGGATCAAGTGCATTAAACCATTCATCTGCAGCTCCTAATTTAACTGATTTAGAACCTCTTGCTTCGTTAGTTTCTGTTAATGCAACGTAAGAAGCACCTTTTAGTTTTAGAAATTCAGCTGTTAAAAGTCCTATGATTCCACCACCTATAACTAAGCATTTATCTCCTTTTTTAACGTTTGATACATTTGCTGCTCTTAAACCTACTGCTGCTGGTTCAATCATTGCACCTACTTCAAAACTTACAGTATTTGGAAGATGTCTTACCATATCTTCACGAACTAATACTCTACCACCAAATCCACCTGGAAAGTCTAAGCTAAGTCCAACTGCATGTGTCCAAGTTTCACTACATAATTGTACATTTCCTTCTTTACAATTTTTGCATTTTAAGCATGGACTAATTGGAAGAGCAGTAACTCTATCTCCTTCTTTATATTTCTTACTGTTGGCAGCATCAATAACAATACCACTAAATTCATGACCCATTACTAGATTCCTAGGATTTCCTTCTACCCAATAATGTATATCAGAACCACAGATGCCTACTTTTAATACATCTATTAAAATATATCCTTCTTTGCCAACCATATTTTCTTTTTTCTCTACTTCTATTTTTCTAGCACCTTTTAATACAGCACTTCTCATTAATATCACACCCTATTCTTTAAATATTTTATCATAACAAAATAAAAAATGCATTATTTTTTAATGCATTTTATTAATAATTTTCAGCTTTTAATTCCATATAACTTTCTGGATGCTTGCAAACTGGACAAACCTTTAATGCTGTTTTTCCTTTGTATACATGTCCACAGTTTCTACATATCCAAATTTTTTCTTCATTACGTTCAAATACTAAATTATTTTCAATATTACCAACTAATTTCATATATCTTTCTTCATGATGTTTTTCAATTTCACCTACTTGTTCAAATAGTTTGGCAATATTATCAAATCCTTCTTCTTTAGCAGTTTTGGCAAATTCTTTGTACATTTCTGTCCATTCATAATTTTCACCAGCAGCTGCATCTTTTAGATTTTCTATTGTACTAGGTACGCTTCCACCATGTAATTCTTTAAACCACATTTTAGCATGTTCTTTTTCATTGTTAGCTGTTTCTTCAAATATTGCAGCTATTTGTTCATAACCATCTTTCTTTGCTTGACTAGCATAATAAGTATATTTATTTCTAGCTTGACTCTCACCAGCAAATGCCGCTAAAAGATTTGCTTCTGTTTTACTTCCTTTTAATTCCATTTTATTACCTCCTATGTAAGTTTTTCTTACTATTTAAGTATATCATCTAAATATAAAAAGTCAATTTAATTTTCACTAGATTGACTTTTTTTGTTACCATTTTCTACTTCAGTATAAAGTTCTGGTGTTATAATTTCATCTTCATAAAATTTACCAGTTTTACTAAGTATTTTTATATTTAAATCACTATCAACTTCTACTATATATTTTATACTATAATCTTTTTCTTTATCTTCTTTAGAAGTGTTTATATATTTTATTTCTATTTCTGCACTTCCTGCTTCTAGAGCTTTGAATGTTATCTTTTGTACTGTTTCTAGTACGTTGTCTTGATCTTTATAAAGAAATTCATCGCCTACTGATTTAATTACATTAGAATTTAATATTGTTGTTTGCCATAGATAACCATTTTCAGCATCACAATTTAGTTCTAACTTCATCATATTTCCTTTTTGTTCTGTTTGCTTACATCCAGTTATCAAGAATAACATAAGTAGTATTACGCTTAAAACTTTTAATTTTTTCATAATTCCTCCGATAATTTATATCTGAAATTACATTTCATCTACTCTTTTAGATACTTGAATTAAGTCTACTTCTACTGGTGTTTCTTGTCCAAATAAGTCGATAAGAACTGTTAGTTTTTCATTTTCTTTATCTTCACTTTCAATCTTACCATACATTCCTTTGAATGGACCATCTATGATTGTAACAGTGTCTCCTACTTCTACATTTGTATTGATTGCTGCTGTTGTATCTACTCCATCACCTATAAATTTCTTAACTTCTTCTGGTGATAGTGGAATTGGTTTAGCACCTTTTCCTGATGAACCTATGAATCCTGTTACTCCTGGAGTGTTACGTACAACATACCAAGCTTCATCGCTCATTATCATTTCAATAAGAACGTATCCTGGGAACATCTTTTTAACTCTTTCTTTTTTAACTCCATCTTTTACTTCGATTTCTGTTCTTTCTGGAATAATAACTCTAAAAATATTATTTTCCATTCCCATACTTTCACGTCTTGATTCTAAATAATCTTTAACTTTTTGTTCATGTCCACTGTATGCGTTAACAACATACCATAATTTCTTTTCTTCCATTAGAATAGCCCCCTAACTAGTGCGAATAATGCATCTAATCCATAAAAGAATAAACCAAAGAATACTAGCATTACCACTGTTATACAAGAATATTTTACTAATGTTTTTCCATCTGGCCATTTTACAGTCTTAGCTTCTTTTTTTACACCTTTAAAGAAACTTTTAATCTTTTTCATTCTACCCTCCAAAAAAAAACACTTTCATGTGTTACCTAGATAATACCATAATTATTAGGTAAATTCAAGTGTTTTTAGTTAATTTCAATTATATCTTTTATCATTATTTTAGTCCCATCTATTGTTAGAAGATAGTCATAACTTTTAGATATTATTATATAATCTTTTTCTTCATTTATAGTTTTTATGTGAAATTTCTTTTTATAGATGAAATCATTTGATCTAAAGAGTTCATTTATTTTTCTTTGAAGAGTGTATTCATCTAATCTCTTTGGTTCTTCTATTATTTCATCAGTATCTTTATATGAATAGAATACTTCTTTGTTGTTATCAATTTTCTTATTTATTTTGTTTACGAATATCTCAGGTATTTTTTTCATTTTACCACCTAAGATATTATATTAGTTTAGTATTCTATATATTCGTGTCTTTTTATATCTCTTTCTTTTATTGACTCGCGTTTATCATATAATTTTTTACCTTGACATACACCAAGTTCTACTTTTGCTTTACCTCTTGTGAAATATATTTTTAATGGAATTAGTGTATATCTTTTAGTAGTTATTTCTGAATCTATTTTTAAGATTTCTCTTTTATGAAGTAATAGTTTTCTTTCTCTTCTTTCATCATGATTGAATATATTACC
This sequence comes from uncultured bacterium, assembly GCA_945935525.1. Classification (GTDB taxonomy): domain Bacteria; phylum Bacillota_I; class Bacilli_A; order RF39; family UBA660; genus CAG-1000. The sequence continues at coordinate 220,289 of CAMERI010000002.1, forward strand.
TTCTTCATATTTTGCAATATACATATTAGTTAGATATACTTCTCCATTTTTAATTCTTGCGTATGAGTCGTTTATATTAGCATTTCCTTTTCTTAAACTTTTTATTTCTGTTCCTTGCAGTTCTATTCCAGCTTCGTAAGTTTCTTTTATAAAATAATCATAATGTGCTTTTCTATTAAGTATTTCCATTTTATAATTTCCTTACTAGTGCGAAGTCTATTTCACGTTTATCTGGATTGCTTCCTATACAAGAAACTAGTATTTTGTCTCCATATCTATAAACTACTCTACCTTTTTTAGTATATCCATATACTGCATCGTTGTATTCATATGGGAAAGGTTTTACGTGTTCAGCGATGAACTGTTCTATTTCATTAGGATCTGTTAGTGTCTCTAATTCTTTAGCATCTTCTTCATTAATTATGAAGTCTACTTTTCCATCTATGTATTTGTCAGTTGTTTCTGCAAAGAATGAGTTTTGCATTGGACTATCAAGTGTTGCTTCGAATGTTTTACCTATTTTGTCTTGCATATACACTGCATCATAGTAGTCATCTACTGCATATTCACATTCAGCACTTGTTCTTTCACATTCTGATATATGGTCACATACTTCTGTTAGGTATGAAGCCCAAAATCTTAAGTTTTCTTCACTATAATCTTTTTCTATTATGAATACTCTAAATATTGTATGTACAAGTAAGTCTGACATTCTTCTAATTGGAGAAGTAAAGTGACAGTAATCTTCTTGTCCTAAACCAAAGTGTCCTTCGTTTTCTGGTGAGTATCTTGCTTTTTGCATACTTCTTAATAGTTTTTTACTAAATACATTGTAGTGATCACTATCTTTTAAGTATTCAAGTAAGTCTCTTATATCTCTACTACTTACGTTTTCTGGATTTATCTTTTTAGGATAATTTACTCCGAATACACTAAGCATTGTCATAAAGTCTTCTATCTTCTTAGGATTTGGTTTTTCGTGAATTCTAAATACGAATGGTACCATTTGAGGAATAATTTGTGCTAAAGCGCCACATACGAATCTTGTGAATCCAACGTTAGCATAAATCATATGGTTTTCAATTATATGTTCTGCTTCTCTTTGTACTCTTGGCTGTATGTCGATTAGTTTATCATTTTCATCAAATATTTGTTTCTTTTCGCCGTTTGAATCAAAGTCACACTTTCCATCTTTAGCAAGTCTTGAATCCATTACTTTAGAAACTTTATACATTAATTTAATAATATCACTAATTGGTATATTTACTTCATTACCTGGTTTAAAGTCTTCTAATTTATTAAATTCTAATAATCTTTCAGGTGTAATGCAATTTTTAAATGCGATATCATCTATTGTTTCGTTTTCTTTTACTGTATATTTTACTGTCGTATAGTCTTTAGTATCTTCTGTTTCTTTACCTTCTAAAATATCTTGAACTGCATCGTAGTTCATTTTCTTTTTAGATCTTATAACTGATAAGAATACATCTTGATTTACTATACGACCTGAATGATCTATTTCAAGTCTACAACTTACTGCGTATCTGTCTTCATTTGGATTTAATGAACATATTCCATTTGAAAGTTCTATTGGAAGCATTGGTCCAACTTTGTTAGCTAGATAGTCTGAGTTACCTTTACTTTCTGCATATTTCCATATAGCACTTCCCATTTTGACATAATAGCTAACGTCTGCGATGTCTATCGTTGATTGGAAGTTTGCATTTGGACATATTTCATCATGTACGGCGTCATCTATATCTTTAGTATCTTTTCCATCCATTGTTGTTGTTGGGTCTCCTCTTAAGTCACGTCTTCCTAGTTTTATTTCCTTTTCTATCTCGATTGGATCTAATTTTTTTGGAAACTTCTTTGCTTCTTCTTTAGCATCTTCAGGTACTTGTACACTTACTCCAAATTCACTTGCTATCATTGTGATTACAGTATCATTTCCTGGAGCATTTTTGTGTCCGATTACTCTATCTATTTTAGCTAAGACTTTTCCTTTGGATAAATCTCTTACATAATCAATGTGAACTATTAAGCCATCTACTAAACTAAAATCAGTATTATCTGTATCAACCACTATTTCATATGGAAGATCTTTATCTAGTGGAACTATTTTATATACGCCATCAACGTCTACTACTTCTGCTAAACTTCTGCCTAGTGAACGTTTTAATACTCTTACTACTTTTCCTTCGTTCTTTTCTTTATTTACATAATCAACAAGAACCGTATCATTGTCAGTAGCACCTTTCATATTATTTTTAGCTATGAAAATATCTTGTCCATCTTTTACTAGAAGGTGTGCATTACCTTTTTCATGCATATCTAAAACACCAGTAATTAATTCATTCTTTTTATAAGCGTTTCCACTTGTTTGTCTGAGTATTCCATCTCTACATAAACTATCAAGTTCATCCATTACTTTTCTATAGTCTTCTACTGTACTATTTTTATATAGCATATTAACTATTTCAATTGGATTTAAATTCTTATTTTCTCTTTCGATTATTTCTAATATTTTTTCTCTCATAATTACCTCTATTTACATTTTATCATAGAAATTAAAAAGTTCATAATAGAATTACGAACTTTATTAACATTTTTATACTGATAAAATCATTGAAAGAATTATAAATGCAAAACCTAATGCATAAGTAAGTCTTGTTATAAACTTTTCAAATCCTCTTTCTTTTGATTTACCTAAAAGTACACTATTTCCACCAGTTATTATTTGACTTGCGTCACTTGCTTTATTACTTTGTAATAAAACTACTACGATTAATATAACTGATATTACTAATAAAACTTTTTCCATGTTTTTCTCCCTCGAGTGATATTATACTATATTTATTATTTATTTACAAGAATTAGTTTTTTTCTTCTAATTCTTCTTCTATTTTAAGAAGTCTATTGAATTTGCAAATTCTTTCTCCACGTGATACTGAACCAGTTTTTACAAATGGTATGTTTAGAGCTACTGCTGCATCTATTATGAATGTATCTGTTGTTTCTCCACTTCTATGTGACATAATGCATGTGTAATTATTCTTTTTAGCAAGCACTATTGTTTCAAGCATTTCATAGAAAGTACCTATTTGATTTGGTTTGATTAGAATTGAATTACATAGTCCATTTTCAATACCATGTTCTAGTTCTTTTTTATTTGTTACGAATAAATCGTCTCCAACTATGTTTATTTCTTTACCAAGCCTATCTGTTATTAGTTTGAATCCTTCATAATCATTTTCATCATATGGATCTTCTATTGAGATGATTGGATAATTCTTAACTAAATCTAAATAATAATCTAGAAGTTCTTCTTTATTTAAGAATTTGTCTTCTATTTTATATGTTTTTGTTGTTTCATTATATAGTGAAGATGCTGCAACATCTAGTGCAATAAATACATCTTTTCCTGGAACGTATCCTGCTGTTTCAGTTGCTTTTACTATGTAGTTAAGTGCTGTTTTATTTGTCTCTAGATTTGGTGCAAATCCTCCCTCATCTCCTACTGATGTTGTAAGTCCTTCGTTATCTAGAAGTTTCTTTAATGCATGGAATACTTCACTTGCACATCTAAGTCCTTCTTTAAATGATTCTCTTTTTGGAACAATCATAAATTCTTGAATATCTAAATTATTTTTAGCATGCATTCCACCATTAATTATGTTAAACATAAGTCTTGGAATTTTCTTTTCTCTTGGATTTAAGTATTCATATACTTCTTTACCCGCTTCCGCAGCTGCTGCTTTTACACATGCAAGACTTACTCCTAGAGTTGCATTTGCTCCTAGTTTACTTTTATTTGGTGTTCCATCTAACTCTATCATTTTAGTATCTATTTCTTTTATTTGTGATACGTCAAATCCTAAAACTGCATCTTTTATAAGAGTATTTACATTATTAACTGCTTTTAATACACCTTTTCCACAGTATCTTTCATCATTATCTCTAAGTTCTAATGCTTCTCTACTTCCAGTTGAAGCTCCTGATGGTACTGCAGCAACTGCTTTTATACCTTTTTCAGTAGTTACTTCTACTTCAACAGTTGGATAGCCTCTAGAGTCTAAAATTTCTCTTGCTTTAATATTTGTTATTTTACTCATAAATATACCCTCCAATTATTTACATAATCATTATACTATTTTTTTTAATATTATGCTATAATATTCTTGTTAAAAAAGGGAGACAAGTTATGGATATAAAAGAAATTAAACCAGAAGTTTTTAGTGAGTATGCTAAAAATCATATACTTAAAAACTTCTTTCAAACTAAAGAATATGGGGATTTAATGAAGCATAGTGATTTTTCTGTTATGTATGTAGGTGCTTATCATAAAGGATTAATCGTAGGTGCAAGTTTAATTTTATATAAATCTATAGGTCCTAATATGAAATATGGATATGCTCCTCGTGGATTCTTAGTTGATTTTTATGATGAAGCGTTACTTAAGATGTTTACTAAGAAAATTAAAGAATATTTTTTAATGAAAGGATTTGCTTTTATAAAGATTAATCCTGAGGTAACATATTCAGTAGTTAATTTTGATGATAAGAGTAAACTTGTTAATTCTAAAAGTAAAGATTTAGTCTTAAGACTTAAAGAATTAGGATATGATAAATTAAGAGATAACTTATATTTTGAATCATTACTTCCTAAATATACGCCAGTTATAAACTTACCTAACTATGATTTTAGTGTTCTTGATGAAAAATTAATTAATAATATGAAAGATGCTGAAATATCTGGTATAAGTATGTCTATTGGAAATGAAGAAGATATTGAGAAATTTTATTCTTTTGTAAATGATAAGGAAAGTAAGACTTCTACATATTATAAATTCTTTTATAAAGAGTTTAAAAAAAGTGATATGGTTGATTTACTAATGGTTAATCTTAATTATGAAACATATGTTAAATATTTACAAAAACAATATATAGTTGAACAAGAAACTAATGATGCTTTAAATAGACAGTTTGAAATGACTCCTAATGATGCTGCTTTATATGCTAAGAAAACTAGAAGTGATGATATTATGAATAGAATATCTGCTGATATGGCTTTAGCAAATCAAAGAATGCAAGAAAATAATCCTAAAGAAGTACTTGGTGCGGCATTTGTTGTTAAATATGAAGGAAGAGTTACTATAATAATATCTGGATATAACAAAGATTTTCAAGGTATTGATGTTAAATCATATATTTTCTATAAAATTATTGAAGAATATAAGAAAGCTGGTTATTTATACTTAGACTTATATGGAATAACTGCTGACTTTACTGATAGTAATCCATATAAGGCTCTTAATGATTTTAAACTTAAGTTTAAACCTACTGTATATGAGTATATTGGTGAATTTGATTTAATTGTTAATAAGCCATTCCATCAATTATTATGGTCAACTAATCAAATACAAAAAGAATTTTATAAGCCTGCGATTAAGAGAACTGGAGCAAACTAAAAGAATTTCATTAAATTTGAAATTCTTTTTTATTCTAGTATATATGGGTCAGTATAAATTCCTGTTCCACTTGTTACTTTTATTGTTGGTTTTAATGATATTACCGGATAAATTGCCCCTTCTCTACCAAATACACTATCAAAGTCTAAACTACCATTATTTCTAACTTGCACCATATTTGCTTGTTTTACCATTAATTTACTTGTAAAGAAAGCTGGTGTCATTGTTAAATACCATTCTCCTGTATATAAGTAATAACTATTATTTTGAGTTGCTGAGTTATTAGATGTGTATCTTACCCCTCCTGCGAAAACTCCTTCATCTCCAGTTAACAAACCTATTGGATACTTAAGCATATTATTACCATATCCTGATGTACCACCACTTGCTTCTGATAAAGTGAATGAATCGTTTACTTGAGGGCATCTAAATGTAGGTTTTCCTCCTGAAAGTGGAGCCCAAGAATCTGTAGCAACTACTCTTTCAGTAAATCCGTAGAATGTTATATTTGCTGCATATCCTTTTTTAGTATTTGATGTGTTACCTATTTTATCTCTTGTAGCAAGTGATCTATCATTACAATAAATTACATTATCAACTTTACTTTTATATGTTTCATTACTTTCAATATTTGTCTTATACCAGTTATCTAGTGTTTGTTTTGCATTACTTTCATTTATGTTTGCATGTTCTTCTTCGTATGATGAACTTCCTGCTGTTCCATACATGTAACCCATACCTGCATTATTACTAGATGCGCTTGAGAAAGCTATTGTATCTATTGATGCAGTATTTCCTGTTTGTACGCAATTTCCGTTTACAAGGCTTCCATCATATCTTAATCTTATACCACCATTTTCATTAGTTCTTATTATTCTCCAGCAATATCCACCAAACAAAGCATAATTATTTGTGACTGCTCCTCTATAATAGTAAACTCTTCTTCCCTCTTCTGTTTGAATTCCTGAAGTATAATATAATCCTTTTCCATTAGTATCACTTGATATTTTAGCAAAGTCTATTCCATTAGCAGATGTTACATGTTCACTTGCTTCTGTGTCACTATGAGGAGTATCTGCTTCTACCATTTTGCAATTTAAATTATCTGTATTTGAGTCACATGTATAATACCATTTACTTACTTCTTCATTTATTTCTTTATATCCAGTTGGTACTATTACATCACCTAATTCATTAAAACTATAGCCACCATATACAGATAATTCAACATCTATATTATTTAATGATTTATTATCTATTGATATTTTTATAGTGTTAGTATTTGATTTGCTTGTTAGTGTTCCATATGGTAGTGCATTATCTTTAAAATATGTTATTTCTATATTATCATCTTCTTTATAAGCTAGTTTGAATTTTGTATCTATATTGTTATTTGAATTTACAACTAATTCTATATTGTTTTCTCCTGGTTCTACTGTTAACTTTGTTATTTCTGTAGAATCTTTAATAATTTTATAAGTTAACTCTGTTACATACATTTCACTTACTCTATGATTATCTGATGTTACAAAGAATCGTGCGTATGTTACAGCTAGAGTTATGCATAAAGTTATAACAATAATAGAAGATAAAATCCATTTTTTTGTTAAAATGCTTACAAACAACTTCATTCCTTTTACCTCTTTTCTATAATTCTAAATTAATTATAACATGAAACACGCTTAAACAAAATAAAAAATATGTTTTACACATACTTTTCAAGATCCTTTGGTACTTTATCATTTACTATCATATCTATTATTTTATTTTCTTTTTCTTCTGATACTTCTTTCCCAGTTATATCAGATAGTTCATGTATTATTTCTTTTAGAGTGTTTCTATCTTTGAAGTTTCCTTCTTGTAGTTTTCTTGCTAAACCTATTATTGTATCTTTATCTACGTTTGTTTTTTCTGTTATCCTATTAAAAAGATTATCATTCACATATATCACCTAACTTATTATATGTAAATAATAAACTTTTGTTCATTTGTCCTAAAAATTAAACATTAACCATTCTGGTTTATATATCATTAGTATTCCAATTGTAATCATTATAAGTCCACCTATTAAGTGTGAATACTTTCCATATTTATTTGATATTACTTTTATCTCTAGTGTTTTCATAGCAATTATAAATATTATAATATCATCTATCATAAAGAATAAAATATATATTAATGAATAAAGTATTTGTCCAAACTTGCTTACTTCATTTATTGTTAATATTTGTGTGAACATTACAGGTAAGCCTAATGAGCAAAGAAGTTCTACGATATTAACTGAAGCTGCTAATAATATTATTCCTAAAAGTGCTAGTATGAATGATTTTTCTTTAACAATTTTTTGAATTGATTTTATTATTTTCTTTCTATTTTTTGTATCTACTACTTCACATCCATCATCTTTTTTAAAGAAGAATGAGTTTACTTGAATTACACCAAATAAAACGGCTACGAATGCAATTGCAACTCTAATATATAGTATTTTATTTAAGAATACTGCTAGATTTAACCAAGATATTAGGAATAAGAAATATACTAGAGCTGATGATACTAAGAATGTTATGCCTAGAGTCCACATTCTTTTTCTATTTTTCATTCCAAGTAACATTGATATAAGAAATAAAAGTATCCACATTGCACAAGGATTGAATCCATCAACTAAGCCAATCACAACTGCTGATAGACCTATTGAAACATCTTTTATTTTTTGTTTACCAAGTATAGGTATTTTCACTTCTGATTCTTGATAATCTGTTTTTGTTTCTTCTTCGTTTTTATCTTCAACTATTCCAAGATAAATACCTACTTTATCTTTATAATTTATATTTTTATAATATTCTACTGCATTTTTTATTCTTTCTGGAGTTATTTCTTCATCGAATCCTGAGATTACTGTTTCTCCAATTATCAAATATGGAATTCCACTAGATGTATCATTTAATATGTCATGCACTTTTGAATATTTTTCTTGATTATCTTTGTTATACCACACTTCATATCTATGTATTTTTATGTAATCATTTTTCTTCAAATAAGATTCGAACCATTTTTCCTCTTCTTTACAGTGAGGACATCCATCACCATAAAATAAATAAATATTTAAATCTTTTTCACTTCCAAATACTAAGAATGGAATAAATAGAAGTAAAAATAATAATACTTTTAATGTCTTTTTCATAGTTCACCTTCTATAATCCTTATAAATTCTTCCTTTTTGTGTTCTCCACATAGTCTGGTTATTTCTTTGTCATTTTTGTAAAAGATAAATACTGGAAGAATTTTACCTACGTTAAATTTTTCTATATCATCAAAATCAAAGTCGTAGTCTTCATATTCTATATCTTCATATTCTTTTTTTAACTCATTTATTATCTTATTCATTATTATGCATGATGGACATCCTAGTGAGTTTATTTTTACTATTTTCATAATTGCTCCTATTTTAATGATTTAGATTTTTGTATTTTGTATGTACATTTTACTATGAATTTCCTAGTGAATAGTCTATTTGCAAATACTCCTAGTTTTATAGTAAATCCTGGTATAATTATTAATTTATTTTTATTCATACACTTTAATGTATACTTTACAACATCTTTACTTTGTAGTGATTTTACTCCAAATTTTACGTGTGCTCTTTCATTAAAGCCAGTGTCAACTGGACCAGGACATAGGATATGGATTTTTACATTACTTTTATCTCTTCTTAATTCTTCATATATTCCCATGCTTAGATTATAAACATATGATTTGGTTGCATAGTATGTTGACATAAGTGGTCCAGGCTCAAATGCGGCAGAGGAAGCAACATTAAGTATTTCACCTTTATCTTTCTTAACAAAGTCTTGTAAGAATAGTTTAGTTAACATATGATAAGTAATAACATTTAAATCTATCATATTAAGTTCGTTATCTAAATCAGTATCAATAAATTTACCAAATGCTCCGAATCCTGCATTATTGATTAATAAATCTACTTTTCCTTTATACTTATTATACAATTTATAAACATTTTCTTTTACACTTAGATCCATTACTTCGATTTCAACATTTGTTTTCAATTCTTTAGCAAGTTTTTCTAATTTATCTTTTGATCTTGCTACCAAAATTAAATCATAGCCTTCTTTTGAAAGTTCTTTTGCAAAATCTGCTCCTAGACCATTAGAAGCTCCTGTTATCAAAGCTTTCATTCTATCACCTAGTAATTATTTTAACATAGTTTTTACCTAAAAAAAAGATTGTTGTTACAATCTTCTTCCTTTGTTTGTATTTGGTTTTAATGATAAACTCATTCCTATATCTGTGTTAACATTTGCTATCTCAGTACTATTTGATAATTCTTGTAATGACTTTGTTACTCCTTCAATTCTAGTAGTAGTTTGCCCTCTTCCTTTCATATCAAGAGCATATACTTCTAAATCTTGTTTTTGAATAGCTATAACTCCTAATATTAAATCTATAATTGCCTTTTCTTCTGGTATTCTAACTACATGCTCTGGAGGTAATACCTCTTTCCATGCATCAGTAATATCACTTCTAAATTTATTTCCACAGTATCTATTTAGCATTACAAATACATTATCTTTAAATTTCTTATTTAATGCTTCAAATGGTTTATATCCTTTTTCTGCTGGAATTCCTATACCTTCTGCTTGACTAAGATTTAAATCTTTATAAGGTGCTTCATCCGCTACAAAGAATACCATTGGATTTGCATCTTTTCTAAATTCTGTATTGTTTGCTAAGTAATGTGCCATTAATTCATATGATTCTTGTACTTGTCCTCCCCCAGCTCCTTCAAGAACCAACTTTTCTAAATTACTATCTATTTCTAATCCTTTAGCAAAGTCATTTATTTGTATTGGATAATCATCTGTGTACGCGTCTCCAACTGCACAAATTGATATATCAAAATCTTTTAAATAACCTTTTTGTTCTAATTCTCCATAGAACATTGGAAATTTATCATATACTAATCTTGCAAAATTAATATTTGAACCTGTAACATCTAATACTATTACAATTGGTGTTTTAGCATCACTTTTTATTATTTTTCCCTTTGGTAACATTTTACTATCTAGTGAAGTACTATTTAACTTGCTTGATGAATAATCGCTTGCTCCCCAACTATCATAACTACTTCCACTATAAACATCTCTATCATAACTATAACTTCCCATATAATCCTCCTAATTTACTTTTCTTTCTAGTGTTTTAAATCTTTGATGACCATACACTTCATTTCTTATTTGTATTAGTTCGTTCCATAATGCCCACGCATCATTTTCTTTTTCACTTAGTAATTTTCTAATGAATGACCTTACTTTCACATCTACATTTACTGGCAAAGCTACCCTATCCATATCACCTCCTAATAAATCTATTGCTAACATACCAACTGCATATATATCCACATTTGGAATGACTTTTGCATCCTTACCGACATATTTTGGTGAGAATGTCTCATTTACTATTTTATATTTACTCGTTTCTTTATTAGCTTCTTCAATACAAAGTGAATAATCAGTAACTGACACATTGTGAGTAGATGGGTCAATTAAAACATTTTCTCTTTTTATATTTCCATGAACGATTTTCTTAGAATGCAAATATCCAACTACTGAAAGTAATCTTTCTAATATCCAGCAAATATGTTCACCGCTTAAATTTCCATAATATTTTTTTATTTCTTCTATAGTGAGTCCATCTTTTCTTTCTACTATTACGGCATTTCTGCCATTTATTTTTGCTTTTGAAATTAATTTTGGTATTGATAAATGATCTAACTCACTTAGAATTTTTCCTTCTTCTTTTATCAAATCATCATCTGATTCATCGCTTGCAATTTTCAATTCTATTAATTGTTCATCAAGTAGTCCCTCATAAACTGTTGCAACGTCTTCACATCTTGATACTTTATAAAATTTATATTCTCTTCCTTTTAATTCAAATTCAAATAATGGAGATGCTCTTTTTAAAAGTTCTTTTTCATCTAATATTTGGTATGTTCCATCTTGAATTTCTTTTTGTGCGAGAGTGTAGTACTCATTTAATATTTTTGTTGCTTTTTCTGCTAACGCTTTTTCTTCTTCTTTTGCTAAATCTGGATGACATATTTTTGCATAATTTCTATACACCTTTTTTATTTCATTTTCATTACTACCAAATATCTCAATTGGCCTTTTAGCATTTATAAGTAACTCTGTAATTTCTTTGATAGACATTTTATATTTTCACCTCCATCTAATATGATGTCTGCATCTTTCTTTTGTGGTTCAATGTGTGTTCTATATATGCATAAAATTACATCATTAAAGTATTTTCTTATTTCTTCTTCACTAATTCCATAACTTTTATCTCTTTTTATTCTTCTTTCAAGAGAAATGTTTTTATCTATTTCAATAAATACTTTTAATGTGTCTCTTAAATCTTTTAATGCATCTATCGTGTGTAATCCTTCAAATATTACTCTTCCATTTGTTCTAATAATTCTTGATTTGTCTACTCTTTTATTTGCTGATAAATCATATGTTGGAATTATTACTTTTTTCTTTTCAATTAAAGTTTTTGAGTCATTTACAAACTCTTCAATATTAAAAGCATTTGGTAAGTCCATTAAGTATCCTTTTCTAGATAGTGGTATATCTTTTTTATCTTTAAAATACCAGTCTTCCTCAAAATGACTCATATTATATTCTTTCGATAAATAGTTACTTAATGTAGTTTTGCCTGAGCAAGTCATTCCAGAAATTATAATATTCATTTTAAAATCCTTTCTAATTTTTGATTTCTATTTGGCCCTACGCCTATTAAAGATATTTTTGAATTTATTAAGTATTCTATTAGTTCTATAAAATTTATACATTCTTCTGGTAAATCTTCTACTCTTTTAATATCACTTATATCTTGATTCCATCCATCAATTGTTATATATAATGGGAGCGTTTTAGCTAAATATTTTCTTAAATCCGGACTATTTCTTTTTATATTTTTAATTATTATTTTATTTCCATCTTTGTAATATTCGAATGTTTCTTTAAACTCTTCATCTATTTGTCCTATGTAAATGTATGAGTCACAAATCTTAATTTCTTTAAATGGTGACAATCTATCAAGTGCCGATAAGAAGAAATAATCATTTTTATTAATAGAGTTAGCATATCTTGTGAGTACTGCATCAAACCATCCATATCTTGGCCTTCCTTGATAATAACTTTCTGATTGGTTTTCATCCTTTATTAATGCTTCAACTTTCTTATCATAAGTTGGAAGAACTCCCATACCATGTCTACTTGTTAATGCAGATATAGCACCTATCTTATGAATATTAGTATTTAATTCGTTTGCTAAAACTATCCCATTTTGATTTGTTGTATTTAATAATGTTGTGTTTGGCCTTATACCATAATCTCTATCAATTAATAACCCCTGTGAGCCTTCAAATACAATATCACTGTCAGTGTGAAATGTTCTTATATCTTTTGTAACATTGATGAAACCACTTCTTAGTAAATTCTCATAGCATCTAATTATGTATTCTCTATTTTTAGATTCAGTTAAGTGTGATATGTCATCAGTTCTAATGAGTCTGCTTATAAGTTCTTTATTTTGAGAACTCTTATAAAATTTTTGAGCATAACCAAATAATTCTTTTAATTTTTCTTTGTATACTTCACTATTGAAGTCACTCATCAATAGTTTAATTCCTGTTTCTTCAAATGTTCTTGTTACTTCACTTACACCACTTCCAACAGAACCCCTTCTATTATTCTTACTTTCAATTTCTCTTAAATTATCAATTAATTTGTGATAAGGTGTCACGATAGGTACTTCACTATCTACAAATACTCTTTTTAATATTTCTTCTCTTGGTACTTTTGTTTTTTCACTTAAGAAATTACTTTCACTAATTATGTTAAAGAGATTTACCACTGTGTATTTCGATAGAAAAGTTCTAGTGTCTTCATTTAGAAACGCTGAACCCAGTTGACTAAATTTGTGTGTTAGACCATCATTGACAACTGTATGACTTGCTTGACTTCCACCATTATATCTAACGTTTTCTTTTATATCTTTAGTACTTGCTAGATAATCAACTAAAGTCCCTTTTCCTTCGTCACCAAATAATGTTCCAGATACTATATAACTATTATTCATATAAGAAACTCCTCCATCCTTTTAATGCTTTTTCTAATTTAGGTCCTTGTATTTCATCTTGTAACATAAATGTTTTATATCCATATAAATACATAAGTTCTAAATCTTCCATATCAGGTAATGAAATTTCGGACTCTTTATTTAACGATGAAAATAATCTCGATGCACATATGGTTGATGGATATTTTTTTATTATTTCTTGTAATGCTTTTAAGACATTTATATCATCTTTACATTCGAGCCATAAATCATCTCTTGCTGCCATAGGTTGTATTGCTATATTATTTGATAAAGCAAAGCGTAAACCTTTTAATGATTCTATTTTTGCAACTATTGTTGCATTTGTATTTAAAGAAAGTATTTCTACTAAATCATCAAATGATTCTAAAAATGATGCCATATAATTATTCATTCCTAATTCTTTTGATTCTTTTATGAATTCTTTATCAAGTTGAGTTAAGTATCCTTCTATTATTAAACTTTTTGCTTTTACATTTACTGATTGTCCTTTTCCTACAGCTCTTTCAGGAGGTTCTTCTAAAATAATTTTATTTCCTTTTGTATGCATAATATTTGATGTATTCCCACCTCTAAAAATTACTTTTGCTGGATATTCTATATCTATTTTGTGATTTAGTTCTATTGCTTCATAACTAGTATCTGCCCAACTATTAACTCTTAGTTGTCTTCCCTTTAAATCTATCCATATTTTTTTGTTAAATTTTTCTTCTAATGATTTTAATATTTCAATTATTTTCTTTTCCTCTAAAAGTTCATTCACTCCTGTATTAAATCTTACTTCACTAATGTATTCACTTGACATCATTTCTTCTACTGCCTTCTTGTTATGAATATGTGGAAGAGTTCCAATTAATTTTATATCCTTTTTCATATTTATTCCTTTATGTGTATTTTTTACACTTTATATTGCTTTTTAAAAGCATTTTAAAATATGCTTTTCTTTGTTATTTTTGAATTGAATTTATATAACTTAGCAGGTTTTTTTCCTTTATAAGTTATTGTTTTATTTATATCTTCAATAAGCTTTAAACTTAACATTTTTTTTCTGAAATTTCTTCTATCAATTTCTTTATTTAATATTGACTCATATACATTGTGTAGTTCTGGTAAAGTAAATTCATAAGGAAATAATGATTTTAGAATATCACTAGATATTATATCCTTTTTTAATTCATCAATTCCTCCTTTTAATATTTCATTATGGTCATATGCTAATTTTGGAACTTCATCTAGTGAAAACCAATCTGAGTTTGAAGTCTTGTTTGTTTTTGTTATTAGTTCTGCTTTTTTTATGTCTATAACGCCTATAAATAGTATAGCTATCAATCTTTTTATTGGTGACCTATCTAATTTATCATAGATGCCGCATTGTCTTAACTCAATATTATCTAAACCAGTTTTTTCTTTTAATTCTCTTTTTGCCCCATCAATTAGTAATTCATCATTATATAGTCCACCACCAGGTAATGCCCAATAATCTTTAAATGGTTCATTCGTTCTTCTGATTAATAATACTTTTGTTACTCCCTTATCAATTGTAAATATAGTACTTACTACATGAATACCAATGTTTTTATAAAGCGGATTTTTTAATTCCATATCATCACTTCCATTTTCATTATATGTGTATTTTTTACACTTGTCAATATATTTTAAGAAAAATAAAAAAGAAGTTACTATTTAGCAACTTCTTCAGCTCTTGTTTCTCTAATTACAACAACTTTTATTGTGCCAGGATATTGCATTGTATCTTCAATCTTTTCTTTGATTTCCCTTGCTATTTTATAACTTGATAAGTCATCAATTTCATCTGGCTTAACCATAACACGTAATTCTCTTCCAGCTTGCATTGCAAATGTCTTTTCAACGCCTTCCATTGAGTTACCTATGCTTTCTAACTCTTCAAGTCTCTTAACATAGTTTTCTAAAGAATCATTTCTAGCACCTGGTCTTGAAGCACTTAATGCATCTGCAACTGCTACTAATTCAGAAATAACATATTCAGCTTTTTTATCTCCATGATGTGATTCAATTGCATTTATTACAACTTTATCTTCTCCATGTTTCTTAGCAACATCTGCTCCAATTTCTACATGACTTCCTTCAACTTCAAAGTCAATTGCTTTTCCTATATCATGAAGTAAACCTGCTCTTTTAGCTAATTGAACATTTTCACCTAATTCACTTGCCATTAAACCAGCTAAGTGTGCAACCTCTTTACTATGAGCAAGTGCATCTTGTCCATAACTAGTTCTAAATGCTAATTTACCAATTAATTCAACTATCTCAGGAGCAACTTTTGATATACCAAGTTCAAATAATGCTTCTTCACCTTTTTCACGAATTATTTTTTTATAATCTTCACATACTTTATCATATAATTCTTCAATTCTTGCTGGGTGAATTCTTCCATCTTTGATAAGTGTTTCAAGAGTTACTTTTGCAATTTCTCTTCTTAGTGGGTCGAATGATGATAACACAATTACTTCTGGGGTATCATCAATTATTAAATCGACTCCGGTTACAGCTTCAATTGTTCTAATATTTCTACCTTCCCTGCCAATGATTCTTCCTTTCATTTCATCATTTGGAAGTTCTACAGTACTAACTGTTTGTTCACTAGTAACATCACTAGAATATCTTTGCATACTAGATACAATTAATTCTTTTGCTTTTCTATCTGCTTCAAGTTTTGCTTCATCTTCACGTTCTTTTAAGTAGACTGAAATTTCTCTTCCCATTTCTTCTTCTACTTTTTTTAGTATAGTTTCTCTTGCTTTTTCCTTCGAAAAACCAGAGATTTTTTCTAAAAGAGCTATTTGCTCCTTTATTATACTCTCCATTTTTGCATCTTTTTCTTGAATTTCTTTTTGTTGTGCCAATAAATCTTTATCTTTTTGGTCTAGGTTTTTTTCTCTTTCAGTTAATAATTCATCACGTTTATCTAAACTCTTTTCGCGGTTATCAATTCTTTGATTTAGATCATTAAGTTCTTTTTTCTTTTCCTTAATTTCTGCATCAGTTTGATTTTTTAACTTGTAACTTTCTTCTTTTAATTCTAAAATGCCATCTCTTTTTGCTTTTTCAGCTTCTTTTTTAGCATCTTGAATTAGTTTATCAGCTTCTTTTTGTGCAGCACTTACTTTTAATTTGTTAATTATAATCATTATGAAAGCGCCTACAAGCAATCCAACTACTACAAGCAAAATGGAGATAATTACATCATTCATAATTTTCCTCCATTACTTCCTAGAAGTATTTTTAAACTTCTATATCTATTGTAAAGTTTTATCGTTTTAAAGTCAATATTTAATTTTGTTTATAAAAAAACGCAGAATACTATCCCGTGATTCTATGTTTGCGTCTTTTTCTTCTTCTATTCTTTTTACTAATTAATGCAAAAAGATAAAGTATAATAATTGCTGCTATAGCGTAAAACTTGTTTTCCCAAATAAATTGCCATATGCTGAAACTTAATGTTTCATTGTAATTTATTGTAAATTCTTTTAATACTTCATTTTTATATTTTATTTTTACTGTTCCAAGTTTCGTACCTTTTTTTGTGAAATAAGAAATTTCTTTAATTCCATCATAATCATATACTAAATCTTCCTTTTTAAAATCATTTTTTAAATAACTTGTAAATTCTTCATCATGATGTATACCTATCTCTTTTTCTTTTGCATACTTTGTTTTTAATTTTACAATTGTATCATTTTTATCTAAAATATTTTTATAAGAATAATTGGTCGAAAAATACTTATATGTTGCTGTTGCATCAAGTATATGTGGAGATTTTTTTGATGTGTATGCATTTAGTGTAACTAACAAATAGTTAACATTATCGATAGTTGCTGTTGACGCTAAGCATCTTCCTGCTTCATCAATAAATCCGGTCTTTGCACCAGTTATATATGATATATCTTCTCCAATTTTTTCATTATAGCTTTTTAGTGTACTCTTCACTTTTTTTCCAGTCGTTAAAATATATTCTTTTTTTTCAAATACTTCTTTGAATTTCTTACTTTTTAAACTATATTTTAATAATTCAGCTACATCATAAGCAGTACTATAATTTTCTTTACTATATAATCCAACTGGATTTTCAAAATGAGTATTTTTAAGTCCTAATTCATTTGCTTTGCTGTTCATCATTTCTACAAATTTGTCAATGCTTCCACCTATTGATATTGCAAGCCCATTTGCGCAGTCTGCAGCACTAGGCAACATTGTGCAAAACAGCAAATCATTATACGTTACAACTTGTCCTTTTTTTAAGCCAATCTTTGCAACGTCCCATTCAATATTATCTATCATTTCACTCGTTATTGTAACTTTTTTATCGTAATCTTTTATGTTTTCAGTTGCAACAAGTACCGTCATAAGTTTTGTTAGACTTGCTATTTGTGTTCGAGTATTCTCTTCCTTCTTCATCAAAACCTTGTTGTCATTTAAATTATATAAAATATATTTATCACTTATCAATTCTAATTCTTTTGCAGATATCGTTGGCAAAATCATCAAAAAAATCATTGTGAGTGATATTATTACATTTTTAATGTTAATTACCTTTTCCATACTTCTTCTTTTCACTCATCATGAATTCAGTAATTTTTGTTTCTATTTCAACTGCTCCTTTTGGATCTATGTTAGAAATATAAATATTTTCTTTTACTGTATCAATTTCGATGTCACTCCATATTAAATTTTTTGTAACCTTAAGATCATTATATAAATCCGGTGTTATAGTTGTAAAAAAATAACCCCATAATAATCTTTTTTGACCTATTAATATTCTTTTATTTGTTATTGCAATTACACAGGAATTTATTATCATAAATGAACTAACATTTTTTTGCGCACAAAAAGCATATGTTACTTTTTCACCAGGATTCAAATGTTCCTCCACTACTGATGCATGCGCACTTGTTCTAAATGCTACCGTTCTTGGAAACTTTCTTTTAAATTTTCTTACCATTCTATTCACTTCATTCATATTATCACCTCTTTGATTTTACCTTATTATAGAAAAAAAGACAAGTTTGTGTTCTATTTTCGATTTATAATATTCATTACATCATTTAATATTGTTGTTGCTCTAGAGGCCACAAAATTATATTTCCACTTCATAAAGTTATTTTTATAACTAAAGAATACATATGTTTTTGGAATGTTATAATCTATCCATATGCCAAGAAAATTTTGCATTGTTTTTATTATATTTTCATATTCATCCATTCCTTTTATTCCAAATGATTCTATATATCCACTTTCAAAATTCAAATATTCAAATTGATATTTTTTATGACCATTGAATAATGCATTTTTAACCCCTCTTGTTAAATCAGTCGGCTTAAAATATTTTTTGAAAAGTTCATCATAATTTATGTTAAATCCCAATTCTTTAATTAATGCTTCATCACTTGATTTATATCTTGATGATTTTCCAAATGTCGAATCATTTAAAAAGGCCATAAAGATTTCGTATTTTTGTTCTGATGAAAAATCATATATCTCTTTAAAAAATTTATATAAAAATAGAGATGTGGCACAACAATCCGTTATTATTACGTTTTTTACTTTTCTACTATTTGGATGATGATCAATACATCCTATTATATTTGCATCTGGACCAACTGATTGTAGAAAGTCATTATGATCAACCAAAAAGAAATTATATTTTTTAATATTTTGTTTTGAAATTTTCTTGGGTTCAAATTTTGTACATTCCTCTAACATAGATTTGTTATATTCATCAAAAATGTAATTGCTATCCAATATGGCATAGTTTGCCTTAATTCCGAAAAAGCTTAGTATTTCAGATAATAGTTTTGATGAAATAGCAGAATCAATGTCTATGTTTGAATGTCCAATTACATATATTGGTTCATATTTTTTTAGTTCATTTATATATTTTCTTTTATTCATTTTACACCTATATTACATATTGCTTATTATGTTTTTAATAATTAAATTTATTGATTCAATAACAAAATTATAATTGTTTCGATTTATTTCGGTTCTTATTTCATCAGTATCTATATTTATTCTTGATATTATTTCTTCATTTAAGTTTCTATTATCATACACAAAAATTAATGACTTTATGTTCTCTATAAAATTATTTGAAATATTTTTAGGAAAGTTTTGTTGATTTTTCTTCGATATTTTTTCTATGAGTTTTACAGTAGACGCCTTAATTTCTGAAGTGTTACTCTTTTTTTCAACAAATTGTTGAATTATTTTCTCATATTTTTCTAATAAGTTAATATATTTATCAATTATCTCTTCATTATTTTCAAACATTCCATTTACTAAGTTTTCTTCTATACTTTTGTTTATAATATTTTTATTAAATGGTATAGTATATTTTTCAAATATTTTTACCATACGACTCGAAAGTCTATTTTGATATGCTACAATTAAAAAATTGTTATCTTTGATAACATCATTAGCATTACTTTTAAGTTTTTCTATTATACTTTTCATATTTTTATATTAACACTAAATAAGTCATTTTTTTACCTTTTTATATAAATTTAACAATTAATTTACTTTTTTGAAGTGTTTTATTCTTTGGTGTCTAATTATAATATTAGGGAGGAATAAAATGAATGATATATTTTCAGAACTAATATTCAAGTTTACTATTATAAAACGAAAAGGTTTTGTAAAATCATTATATTATGATAGTGGTGCAGCAGGAAAAATGTTTGAAACCCTGCTAAACAAAAAACTTGACAATAAATGTTTGCCTGATTTTGAATCGATTGAAATTAAAACATTATCAAATTCTAACAAATATCCAATTACACTTTTTAGCTGTTTGCCTGTAAAAAATGGATATACACCAGGCAAAGTTATAGAATATTTATTAAATAATTATGGATATAATAAAGACATTGATTGTAAATGTTTAATGATAAATGTTAAAGATGGCAAAATTAAATACTGTAAAAATAAATTTGGATTCATGATTAAAGTTTCAAATAAATGGAAGAAAATTTACCTTTGTATTTTTTATAAGAATAAAATATTTGATACAAGCATTCATTGGAATTTTAATGAAATTCACAATATTTTTAATACAAAATTAAAACATTTAGTTTGTGTAAAATATATACAAAATATCACTCACAGTGATAAAATGTTTTATTATTATAATATTAATTGCTATGTTCTTAAATCATTTGATGACGTTTTGTTTGCAATTAAAAAAGGTATTATTACAATTAATTTTAACTTTTCTATTTCAAATGGAATTGTTAAATATCATGGGATTAATTTTGTTATATATGAAAACGACTTACCTTTCATTTATAAAAAAATTATGTAATTGTAAAATTTACAAAATTTAAATTTCATTTTCTTATGTAAAAAAAGTTCCTAAATAGGAACTTTGACGACTAATGGTCGGGAAGACAGGATTTGAACCTGCAACCCCTTGGTCCCAAACCAAATGCTCTACCAAGTTGAGCCACTTCCCGATCTAATGGTGCGCCCAATAGGAGTCGAACCCATAACCTTTTGATCCGTAGTCAAATGCTCTATCCAATTGAGCTATGAGCGCGTTTAAATTTCCCTCGGAATCGCTTTGAAATTTTCTGTCTTGCATTTGTATTATTAATTTAACAAAATGGTGGCTTCAGTTGGAATCGAACCAACGACACCAAGATTTTCAGTCTTGTGCTCTGCCAACTGAGCTATGAAGCCATTTGGCGGTTCCGACGGGACTTGAACCCGCGATCCCTCGCGTGACAGGCGAGTGTGATAACCACTACACCACGGAACCATTTGGTTGCGGAAGATGGATTTGAACCAACGACCTTTGGGTTATGAGCCCAACGAGCTACCAGGCTGCTCTATTCCGCGATATTTGAAATTCACTGTACTTATCATATGGCGGAGGAAAAGGGATTCGAACCCCTGCGCCAATTTCTTGACCTCCCGGTTTTCAAGACCGGTCCCTTCAACCAGACTTGGGTATTCCTCCAATAATATTTAAAGTTGGTGCCCCAGATCGGACTTGAACCGATATGAGCTTTTACACTCGCAGGATTTTAAGTCCTGTGCGTCTACCTATTCCGCCACTGAGGCACATAAATTGGTGTCTCGCTGGGGATTCGAACCCCAGACCCCTTGATTAAAAGTCAAGTGCTCTACCGGCTGAGCTAGCGAGACGTTCTATATGATAAATTTTTGGTTGCCTCGGCTGGATTCGAACCAGCGGAATGCAAGAGTCAAAGTCTTGTGCCTTACCACTTGGCTACGAGGCAAAATTACAAGTGGTGGAGAGAGGTGGATTCGAACCACCGAACCCGAAGGAACAGATTTACAGTCTGCCGCGTTTAGCCTCTTCGCTATCTCTCCAAGTGGTGCCGAAAACAGGAATCGAACCCGTAACCTACTGATTACAAGTCAGTTGCTCTACCAATTGAGCTATTTCGGAAATTATGGTGGGCGATGAGAGACTCGAACTCCCGACCCCCTGCTTGTAAGGCAGATGCTCTAACCAACTGAGCTAATCGCCCATAATATTTCTCCTGCTGACGCTATTAAATATAACATTTATTAGTTTTGATGTCAATACAAAATATAAGATTTTTTAAATATATTTTATTTTTTTTCGATTTCTTCCATCTTTTCTTTTATCCATTCACTCAAATTTTGCTTTAATGGTTCAAATCCTTTTCCTTTTTCTTCTATACCTTTTCTTTTGGTTTGCTTACCTATTTTCTTTATTGATAGCTTAACTTGCAATTTATTTTCATCAATTGATAATACTTTTACTCTTATTAAATCTCCTATCTTAAATATGTTATTTAAATCTTCTATATATTTATTTGATACCTCTGATATATGTATCATTCCGGTATAATTATCTTCTAGGCTAACAAATACTCCATATTTTGTCACGCCAGTAATTTGTCCCTCAACTATCTTACCTATTTTTATATTGCTCATTATTTATCACCACATGTAAAGTATACCATATTTTTTAATCTTCTACCAACCATTTAATATATTTTTTATTTATTACTCTATTTTGAATGTATAATATAAATTGTTCCGTTTTTTTGATTCTTTTTACGTTTTCCACTATTGCTTTTTCATCCATTTTTTCTTCCAATATTTTATTCATTCTTTCAAATGCTTCTGTCGGGAAAACAACTATTGATAAAAATATTTTCTTATCATCTTCATCTTCCAAATTTTTTTTTGCACTTTCTAATTCTTCGTAATCTATTTCATCAATATATAACTTATACTTAAAATAATTTGCCACGTCATATAGTTTCAATGTTTTAATATATGCAAATGGGTCTACATAATTCTTGTAATTATATTTATTTTCCTTTATTAATCTTCCTAAATATTTTTCTTTCTCTTTCGTAGCTTTTGTTTCACCCAATAATTGAATTGCATTCTCTGCTAATCCAATATAATAATTTGCATATTTCATTATTAATTGAAATTCCTTATTATATTTGACTATGTTTTCTTCAAAATTATCTATAATTTTTTTCCACTCATTATATATATCGTAATTTTTTATTGTATGATCTTTGATTTCAATTGTTCCTGCTATTATGTCATTGTAATTTAATACAGTATTTTCAGCTTTATTAGCCATTAATAACGCCATTTTCCTATTTTTGTGTTTTATTGTATGTTTGCCCTGCCTATTTATCAAAAATGTCTCAGTTGGTTTGTTTTTACTATACAAATCATTTGTAAGTTTTATCAATTCGTCTATTTCTTTTTCATTGCTTTCTCCAACACTTTTAATATATATTTTTTTATCATTCACAAAAAAATAACTTTCATTTTCATTTTTATAAATTTTATCTATTTTTAAATTATAGTTATCTTGTATTTCGTTTTTGATATATATCACCTTTTTATTTTTCTTTTATTAATCTTATTATTTTAATATCTTATATATTCTATTTACAGTTGCTTTTTTATTATAATTTTCCATATAAAAAGAAGATATTTATTTATCTTCTATGATTATATAATAATTATTCTACTATGCCGCTAACCTCATTGTTGGTTCATTTTCTTTAGAAAGCATAGGATTTTCAAGTGTCATTGGAGAAATATCATTTGTGGCCGTTTCCACTTTACTTATATCTTCTTTTTCTAGATTCTTATTTTTTGACATTTCATTTAATAGTCCCATAAATTCTTCATAAGATGCATTGTATGCTATTTCAGTTACTTTACTAGATATTATGCTTGAAACTATACTTGCAAGTTTTTTTGCCATTTCTTGTTTTTCTGTTTCGTTCATTGTACTCAAAATTGGTGTTCTATTTTCTGATGTTTGTTGTGCCACCGCTTGTTGTTCTATGACAGGACTGTTTGGTGTATTTAAAGGCATAAATGGTACAGGTGTAATTTCTTCTGTATGTGCTTCTAACGGTTTAATTTCTGCTCTTGGTTCAAATGACAAAGGTGCTGGTGCTGTTGGTTCTGAAGCAACATTTGCTGTATTATTTAGTGGTTCTACTGGAACAGTTTGAGCAATTGGTGCAACTGATTTAGGAGGTATTGTAGATGTAACTGCTGCTATTGATTCAGTTGGAACTTCTATTGTATTTTCTGTTGGAGCTGGTGCAGATGCAAATAATTGTTCATTTACTCCTGTTGGTTCTGTTGCTAGAACTTCTTGTGGTGTTGCAACTGGTTCTGCTACTGGCACAGCTATTTCTGGCACTTCAACTTTTGCTTCTGTTGGAGCAGGTATTGATTTTGTAATTTCAGCTATTGAATTTTTAATTGGTTCTGCTACCTCTTTCACAGTTGATAAATTTCCTAAATCTGTTGGAATTTCAACATTCACTGCTTCAGTTGATATGGAATCATTCAAAGTCGGAGTTGGAATTGTTGTTGGTTGTCCTGATGTTGGTTCTTGAATAGGAACAGCTTGATTAGGGTTTGTTCCTAATACTTTTTCTGCAACCTCAGCTAAACTTTCTTTTACTTCAGGTACAAAAGCAGTTTGTTTTGATAATGGTGCAATTCCTGTTGCTGGATTAGGTGTTATTGTTGGAGTGCCTATTCCAATTATTCTTTTGTTTGCATCATACTCTATTGTTGATACAACTATACCTTTTTCTAAGTTTTCGATTTCACTTACCATTCTATTCACCTAACTTTCAACTATTTGTTTCATTGCTTCTTTTACTTTTTGCCATATTTGGTCATCTTTTATTCCAACCAAGCTATAAACGCCAGGTTCGTTTTCTACAAATTCTGATATATAAATTTTACTCATACCCTCACCTGCAGACTCACCCTTTGATAAAATTACAAATCTTTTATTAATTTCGTTAATTTTGAATGCATTTACTAAATCAACTTCTTCCATAGTTCCATCCATATTTTTTATTGAAATTCTACTCATACCTTTTTCCTCTCTATTCTCATATAATTCTAACATATAATAAAAATAATATCAATTAATTTGATATTATTTGCCATTTTTTTCATTTGTTTTTTCCAATATAAAATACTTACAGTCATATGCACAATTTTCACTGATATATTTTTTTACATTTTCAAAATCATTTATTTTGTTTAATCCTTTATTATTTTTTTTATTAAACCCTTTTAATCTTAATTTTGAGTATGCAATGTCTCCTACAATGTAATCATAGTTTTCAAAATAATTTGTATATCTTGCCAAAAATTCTTCTTTATCAAATGCATCCCTATAGTTTTCTTTCAATTTATATAAAGTGCCTTCTACTTCAATTTCCATACTTGTTCACCCTGGAATTTATTATATCATTTTAAATTTAATGGGTAAAGTTTATTGCTTTTATTTATATGAATTTTTTGCATACTTGTCTTATTTTTATGTTCTTGCACTTATCATGCCACCATAATATTCAGGTATTTTTCCTTGAATTATTTTCGTACTAATTGGAATTTTCTTTTTAATCGTTGTTTTTTCTGAGGTGAATGGTAAAATTATTTGAATATTTATTTCAATCTCTAGTAATAGTTCTACTAATGAATTATTTATTCCATATTCTTTTACATTTGTTAATATATTATTTGTAGAACTACCTAGTATCTCTATTTTAAATGGAATTCTGGGTCCTATTCCAATTAAAGCTGGCTTTCCATTTATTACATTAAATGGAACTTGAAAAATAATATTCTTATTATCAAAAAAATTATTATTCAATTTATTTTTTACTATTTCATCATTACCATTTTCAATTGTTTTTATATTATTTAACATACTATAATTTACTTTATATAATATTTTATTTGTTAGTGTGTTATTAAAATTTACCCCTACGATTTCGTTACTTTCATTTTTAACTATTTCTAACATATTATTTATTTTTTCATCTAGTATAGATTCTTTTATTGATTCATTAATTATTATCGTGGATAGTTCAACGGATTTGTTTTTTGCGTATTCTAATAGTATTGTTTTACTTTTTTCAGTAAAAAGTTTTATCAATATGTATGTCAAGATTAGTATTATTACCAATATTAAGATTATCTTATCTTCTTTTTTTATAAATAACGACTTTCGTAATTTCATTTTTTGTCTAGTCATAGTAAAGTATATAAAAAAAGAAGCTATTAATGCTTCCTTATTAGATTATATTCCATTCAAGTACTGAATTAAGTATTAAGAATGTTGTGGCTAAAAGTATTAGGATTATAAGCACGATGCCTATTTTTGCAAGTATTCCACTCTTTTTTTCACTCTTTTCTAAATCTTCAAATCCTTCAAAGTCTGTTTTGTTAAATGATATTGAGTTTGTATAAAACGACTTGTCTATACTACTGATTTTTGGAGCATCATTATCACTCTCATCATCATTTTTATTTGTTTTAGTTTCTTCTTCATTTACTGACTTAAGTTGATATTGTTGCTTAATTCTTTCTTTTTCTAATATTAAATCTTGGGTAAGATCGTTTATTGGTTCTTTTATTGAATCTAATTCTCTTGTCATATCTAGAAGCACGTCTTTTATGTTGCTTTCATTTGCTTCGTTTTCGTCAATTGGAGCCATCACAATTGTATTTTCATTATCACCCATTAACTCTTTGAATAAATCTTTTGTATTGTCATTTGTATTAGTTTCGTTAGGCTTACTTTCTTTTGATTTTCCATTTTGTATGTCTTGAATCAAATTAACAATTGTTTTTTCTTGAGTATTTAACTCGTCTATAGGTGAAGTGAATTCATCTTTATCTATATTTTTTTCTTTTTCTTCTTGTTCTTCTTTAATTTTTATATTCTTTAGAATATCATAGCCTGTATTATTTAGTTTCCTATGTCTTTCTTCTTCGTAATTTGATTCTTTCTTTTCTCTTGCTTGTTCTAAAACTGAGTTGATATCATATGTTCTTTGTTCTTTTCTTTCAACAACTTTTTCTTCTGGTTCAGGAAAGTCAAGAGAAATTTTTTTTCTTTTTTGTTCCTCTTCATTATTTAATGCGTTTAAGTATTTTTTTATTTTTTCTATATCTATTTCTTTTGGCGCATCAGAAATAACACTAACATTAGTATTAGTTTTTATTCTAGATAGTTCACTCATATCAGTAGAATTATAAATATCTTGATTTCTCTTTGTTCTACTTAAACTACCTAGTTCTGAATTTTCATATCTATCCATTCTTGAACTCATATCTTTCACCAGTATAATAATAACATAAATGATGAGCAAATTCAATAAAAGTTATTTGACACTATTATAGATTTTTTGATGTTTTTAATATATAATTATTGTATAATTTATATGGAGGAAATAAAATGGAAAAGATAAAAGTAAATGACACATGTATTGGATGCGGTTTATGTGTTAGTCAAAAAGAAGAATATTTTGAATTTAATGATGAAGGGCTAAGTCAAGCTAAGGATGTTCCAGTTAAAACTGAAGACAAGAAAGAACTTTTAAATATAGTTGAGAGTTGTCCAGTTGGAGCTATCGTTATTGAAGAAGAAAAAGAAGCTTAATTTTTTTTGAAAGCTTCTTTTATTTTATGTTTACATAATTATAAAGTTGTTTTACTTCTTTTGTTGAAAGTCGTCTATATTCACCTGTTTTAAGACCTTCTAGATTGAAAAATGCATAATTTGTTCTTTTAAGTTTTATTACCTTGTGACCTAGTGCAGCAAACATATTTTTTACTTGATGATTTCTTCCTTCTGTTATAGTAAGTTCAACGTATGACTTATTATTTTTTTTATCCATTTTTTTGAGTTTTGCTCTTGCTTTTTTAGTTTTAACACCATCAAGTTCAATACCATTTTCAAGTTCATGTATTTCTTTTCCTGTTACAAGTCCACTTACTTTGGCAATGTATGTTTTTTCAATGCTTCCTTTTGGATGAGTTAATTTATTTGTAAGTCCTCCATCGTTTGTAAGAAGCAGTAGTCCTGTTGTGTCATAGTCAAGTCTTCCGACCGGAAAGATTTTTTCATTTGTTTCAATTAAATCTACTACTGTCACTCTACCCTTGTCATCACTTACAGAGCATATAGTTTTCTCTGGTTTATAAAGTAGATAATATTCTTTTTGTTTTCTATAAACTTCCATATTTTCCACTTCTACTTCATCTTTGTCAGATACTTTTGTTCCAAGTTCACGAACAACAACACCATTTACTTTTACTTTTCCGGCTAAAATTAATTCTTCACTTTTTCTTCTGGATGCAATACCGCAAGAACTTAAATATTTTTGTAATCTTTCCATACTTGCCACCTCTCTTAGAGATTATACATTATTATTTCCAAAATAACAATAAGTCTTTTACCTTCTTTAATCTACTTTGATATTTAAGTATATATAGTTTTTCACTATGTATAAGATTATTATCTAAATAAACATCTACGTAATTATTATTTTTATTTAAGTTAACACTAATTTTTAATTTTTTGATTTCGTTTTTGGTAAGTAACATATTAAAGTCATTTTTGATGAAATAATGGTCATGATTTTTATTCTTTACTTTGAATGAGAAAGTGTTTTTGTCTAATACTTTGTATCTTTCATATTCATCAAAGTATTTTTCATAAAGTTTTTTGTGTAAATTAAATTTATCACTTTCATTGATTGACGCTATTATGAGTGTTTTATTATCTTTTTTTGCTGCTGATACATAGACTTGACCACTTGCTTTTGTGTACCCTATTTTACCACTTATTAAATATTTATAATCACTTAGTAATTTATTTTTGTTATACCAAATATAGTTATCGACTTTGTATTTTTTGGTTCTTGTTATATTTAAAAATTCTTTATTTTTGATTGCATATCTCATTAATTTAGACATATCTTCAGCTGTTGAATAGTTTTTGGTGTCATCGTTTAGTCCATGAGGATTTTCAAAGGTTGAATTGTGCATACCAAGTTTATGTGCTTTTAAATTCATTTGAGCTATAAAGTTATCATAGGACATTATTTTGGATGCAATTATCATAGCAGCATCGTTTCCACTTTGAAGCATTAGTCCATGTAGTAAATCATTTAATGTAAATGTTTTGCCTTCCCTCACATATATCATCGAACCATTTACTGTTTGTATTTCTTTTCCTACCTTTAATTTATCAGATAACTTTGCATTTTCAAGAGCAATTATAGTTGTCATTATTTTTGTGGTAGATGCAATCAGTTTTCTTTCACTTTTGTTCTTGCTATAAAGTATCCTTCCAGAGTCTGCATCCATTACTACTATTGATGCTTTAACATTTATGCATAATAAAAAGATTAATACTAGTAATATTTTTTTCATATTATATCTTATGTTTTCTATTACAAAATATTAATCTTTTAAGAATTTTTCATTTACTATTTTTATAAAATTATAATCTTTCATTCTTAGAAATTTTATTTTTTTATTTTTTACAAAGCACTCTATACTCTTTACATTTTCATATCTCTTGTTTGTACCATCAAATGTAATAATTAAGTCTTTTTTGATTGGTTTAATTAATATATTCTTCTTTTCTGGAAGAACTATTGGAGTAAGCAAGTTTCTATATACTTTTGTGTTTAATGGAGCAATTGGTGTTATTTGTAGTGTGTGTAGTGTGTTATAGATAAGAGCACCATTGAAACTAGTGTTGTATGCGCTACTTCCGACTGAAGTTGAAACTAAAATTCCATCTCCTGCAAATGTTTCTAAGAAATATCCATCTATATAAATTTCCATAGTTAAAGCATTTAATTCCATTTGTCTAATAACTATTTCATTTAATGAGAAGTGTCTTGATACTGAGTCATCAGTGGTTATTTTTGTTTCGAGTGTTCCAATATTATCAACTTTAAAATTATTTTCATTCAAAGATGACACAAAATATTCTAAATTATCTGGTTTGATTTCCTGAAGAAAACCTAAAGTACCGGTATTTATCCCAACATAATAGATATTACTATTAAAGTTAGTATTGTTAACCATTCTTAGAAATGAACCGTCTCCACCTATTGCAATTGCTAAATCATAATTTTCATCAACTAATTCAAAATTATATTTTTCTAATTCTTCTATAAGTTTTAATTTAATCTTATATGAAACTTCATTTTCATTAGCAAATATTTTTACTTTATTGATTTTTCTCATATTATTTACCTTTGTATTTGAATAGTACACTTGGTCTATGGCCTTCTCCAGTTTTAATTTTGTCTGTTTTTTCAACTTTATTTGCTATTATTCTTCTGAATGCTGGATCTAATAATTTCTTATTAAGTATTACTTCATATACTTGTTGAAGTTCACCTAATGTAAAATATTCACTCATCATATTAAATACAATATCAGTGTACATAATTTTGTTTTTTAATCTTTCAATTCCACTTACTATTACAAGTGGATGGTCAAATGCTAAAGAATCGTTTTTCACTATATCAAATTTATACCTATCAGATGTGCTTTCTTTAAGGGCTTTACTTACTACAAAATTTAGTGTTTCATTACCATTATCAAGTGTTACATTAAAACTCTTTTCATCTTCAATATAGCTAATGTTAAACCATGATGTGTTTTCATATAAAGAATCGTTTAGTTTAGTTTTGTCTACTAGGGCCATGTATGAAACACTTAGTACTCTTGTTCTTGGATCTCTATCAATACTATCAAATGTATATAGTTGTTCCATAAATATGTTGTGTAGATTTGTTTCACTTGCTAGGACTCTTCTTGCAGCTTCTTCTGTAGTTTCAGTATTCTTTACAAATCCTCCTGGAAGACACCATTTTCCTTTAAATGGATATTCTTTTCTTTTGACAAGTAAGACACTATAAAACTTATCTTTTAATTTTCTATAATTATTTTGTACTCCGCTTGATACGCTTAATAGTAAAACATCACTTGTTACTGATGGATGATCGTATATGCTTGCATCATAGTTTTTTAAAAATTCTTCTTCGCTTTTATATTCCATATTGCCTCCTTATAATATTTCTATTAACTTATCTAGTATATCATTTACTATTAGTTCTTTTACCTCTTTACGTGGTTTATTTGGAACTGTTATTTTCATATCAGTGTGTGTACTATTCTTACTATTGAATATACTTACAAATACTTCATTATCATTTCCGCTTAAATTATTTTCATCAACTCTATTTATCTTTCCAGTTATGCCAACTCCATAAGTACTTCCTGCGAACTTACTTATATTTTCACTCATTTCGTGAGCAGTTTCAATGCTATAAACAGAATATTTTTCAATAACTTTAGGGTCAACTCCCATTTTAATTTTATATTCATTTGAATAAGTAACTGCTGAAAACTTTAGAGCTTCACTTGAACCATCAACGCATGTAATAGTACTTGCAAAATATCCTCCAGTACAACTTTCCATTGATGCAATTGTTTCTTTTTTATCTATTAATTTTTTTACTACTTCTTTTTCTTTCATAATACCTCTTTTATATAAATTGATTATAACACATTATTAACTAACATATAAATTATTTCTTTTAATATAGTCATAAACTTTTAAATCAATATACTTTAATACATCTTTGTTATTATTTAAGATCATGTTTCTTACAATAGTAGATGATGTCTCTTTACTTGATATTTTGTTTTTGACTATAAAGTTATAATTTTCATACTTCTTATAAATAGATTCTTCTATATCATTTCTTCTAATAACTATTATATTGTATTTTAGAATCTCTGATACATTTTTCCATTTATCAAAATCTTTTAGTAAATCATCTCCAATAACTAGATAAATCTTATCATTTTTGTATTCATTTTGAATATTTCTTAGTACTTGATATGTAAATTCATAATTATTATTTTTATTATCAATTACTATGTCTTTCGTTTCATATAGTTTTAACATATTAATTCTATCTTTAATACTAATTAGATTATTTTTATTCCAGTAACTCATTGTTGGAACTATTATGACTTTATCTACATATTCTTTAAGAATCTTTTTAACTACTTTTATGTGACCTTTATGAACTGGATTGAAACTACCTACATAAACAGCTATTTTCATAATTTAAATCTTTTTATTGGGCCTGTTCTTTCAAGCGTTGCTTCAATTCCTCTAAACCCATAGGTTCTTCTATCATAATCTCTATATTGTTCATAATTAATGGTATCTACAGTGTAACCCTTTGATCTTAAGTGTTCACTCAATACTTCTTTTATATCTGATTCATCTAAACTATGAGTAATAGTATGTTCTATCTTACCAAGTACTTCATCCATCATGGTTTCTTTTGTTTCAAATTTTATTCTTGTGACTAGTTCTTCTACTTCATAAAGTCCAAAGCATTCTTCTGTTGTAGTTATTGATATCTTAATTTTCTTTCCTAGTTTTTCTTCATAGTATTTTTCTAGTAGCTTTATTAAATCATTTTTTGAAATTTTAAGTTTAATTGATTCTTTCATATTATTTATCCTCCTCATAATATTGTTTAGTTAGATACATATTTTTTCTTCTTTCAATTAAGTTTATAGTTACACTTGTTAGTGTATATGTACCATTTTGTTTGCCTGCATTATAGTCTACTCTTCCCACTTCATATCCTTTTTCTCTTAATAATTCATTTAAAGTTTCTTCGATGTCTTTTTGTTCAATAGTATAAGTTATACCTACTTCTTTACTTCCTATTCTTTCTTTTGCAATGAATGTCATGTGAATGCTAATGTGTGTATCTTCACAATAATCAACCTATTTTTTATCAGCATGTATGTTTAAAGATACTGCTTTTTTAAGTTCTTTTGAATAGTATTCTTCAAGTATTCCTTTTAATTCTTCACTTGTTAATTCTATTTTAGTATTATTTGTCATATTAGTCCCTTTCATATACAGGTATGTTAAACTTATGTAAATTATTTGTATGTAGTTTGTCAACTTTACATTTTGTTTCTTTTGATACTTTTTTACCATTTATAACTGATGCGATATCTTTGTATTTAACACCTAGTTTATCTTCATCAGTTTTACCACTTAAACCATCACTTGGGCTTTTGAATAGTACTTGTTCTGGTACTTCTAGATACTTTCCGATTTCGATTACTTCATCAACTGTGTAGTTATTTAGAACTCCGATATCATATGTTGAGTCTCCGCCTTTAGTGAAGTATCCTACATAAAGTTCACATTTATTAGATGTTCCAGCTACTAAGTATGTTCCATGTTTTAGTTCTGAATATAAAGCAGCTATATAGTAGCAAGTACTCATTCTAAGTCTTGGTTTAATATTTATATCACTATTTAATAGTTCATTTTCACTAAAGTTACCTAGTAAAGATATTTCATTCTTGAATGTATCGAATGTTTTTGTTAAATCAATATTTATTAGTTCAAATCCATATTTATTACTTACTAGTTTTGCATCAGTTGCATCAGTATTTTTAGAGTGACATGGAAGAGTTATACCTACTACATTTTCACTACCTAGTGCTTTTGAGAAAAGTCCTGCGACCACTCCTGAATCTTTTCCTCCACTTATACCAAGTACTACTCCTTTTAGATTATATTTCTTATAGTAATCCCTTATAAATTCTATTATTTTTTCTGTTTCTTTTTTAGCATCAAATTTCATATTTTTCTCCTATTTTAATACCTTCTTTAATTCTTCATCTTGAGTTAGCCCTCTACTGTCTATAATCATTTTTCTTTTTAAAGTTAATAGTTTCTTTGACAATCCTACATGATGAATATGTGGGTTATAAAGTCTTTGTGATTCTGGATATATTGTTTTCATTTCTTCTTTAGCATATTCTCTTGTCTCTTCTAAAGATGGTTCAGTGTATACTAATTCCCCGTTTATGAATATTGGTACTTGTAATTCACGAGTTATGTAATTTTTAATTTTATGTCTTTTAAATTCACTATGTTCATCAATTATTGTGTATCCATCACTGTTTATTTCTTCATCTTTAAGAGCAATTACATCACCTACCGCATATCCAGTTTCTTTATCATAAAATCTTATTACTTTCTTAAATCCAGGGTTTGTTATTTTACCTACGTTATCGCTTATTTTTATTTTTGGTTCTATTTTATCTTCTTTTTCAATTGCTGAAAGTTTATATACTCCTCCGAATACTGGCATTGACTTTGATGTTATTAGGTTTTCTCCTACTCCGAAAGAGTCAATTGGTGCTCCTTCACTAAGAAGTGATGTTATCGTGTATTCATCTAATGAGTTTGATACACAAATCTTTGTATCTTTTAGTCCTGCATCATCTAACATTTTTCTTGCTTCTTTTGATAAATAAGATAAGTCTCCACTATCAAGTCTTATACCTTTTAGAGTGTAACCATTTGGTATTAAATAATCTTTAGTTACTTTTATAGCATTTGGTACTCCACTTCTAAGTGTATCTATTGTATCTACTAAGAATACTGAATCATTTGGAAAGCATTTTGCATATGCTAGAAAAGCTTCGTACTCATTATCATATTTCATTATATGTGAGTGTGCCATTGTACCTAGTAGAGGTACTCCATATCTTTTACCTGTTTCATAACAAGAAGTTCCAATACATCCACTTATATAAGCATCTTTTGCTCCGATGATTGCTGCATCACTTCCTTGAGCTCTTCTAGCTCCGAATTCCATTACTCCTTTATCTTTAGCTGCATTAGTTATTCTTCTTGCTTTTGTTGCTATTAAGCTTCCATGATTAAATTTATTTAAAAGATCAGTTTCAATTATTTGTGCTTCTAAAGCATTAGCTCTAACTGTTATACAAGGTTCACCTTTGAACATTACTGTTCCATCTGGTACTGCATAAATGTCTCCAGTGAATTTAAAATTTCTTAAATAATTTAAAGTTTCTTCATCAAACTTATTTAAACTTCTTAAATATTCTATATCTTCTTCAGTAAATCTAATATTTTTAATATAATCTATTATTTCGTGTAGTCCACATATTACGTTGTATCCTCCATTATCTAGGTTCTTTCTAAAGAACACATCGAAGTAACAAACTTCATTATCTTTCTTGTTCTTTATATCTGTGTGTTCCATTGTTAGTTCATAAAAATCAATTAACTTTTCCATTATATATTTTCAACTCCTATTCCTTGATTTTTCATTAGTTTTAATGCCATGCTATTGTATTCATCTCTATTATGTATATTGCTATTAAAAGTTTCTACTGCATTTTGTGGTACTAATACTCTTACATCTCTATTTTCTTCATCAAAGTAGTTTACTAGAGGTATTGCTAGATTCATTACACATATATCTGTACAACAACCTGTAATTATTACTTCTTTTAATGATTCCATTCTTTCTATGTCTCTCATAAAATTCTTAGCAAATATAGTGCTTGTAGAATTCTTTTCATAACTTAAAGATTTTTGTTCATAACTTGATAATTCACTAATTAATTCTGACTCAGATGTCCCTTTTAAACAGTGAGGTGGATACTTTTTAAATTCTGTTGAATTAACTTCGTGAGTATCTTTTATAAATGCAACTCCTTCTTCATCACTTAAGAAAGATTCTACTAATGATTTAATTCTTGGTGTTATATGATTAATATCTTTATCGCTCATCTTTCCTTCTTTAATAAATCCATTAACCATATCAACTACTACTAATAATTTTGTTAATTCTTCTCTCTTTTTCATATTCCTCCTTTTGTTATTATCATTTTATTAATAACAACTATTATTTTAAAAGAGAACTTTTTGTCTCTTGTTATTAACATTATATTAATAACAAATATATTTATCAACACTTTTTCATAAAAAAATAAAAAGTTTTACCTTTTTATTCATTTTCGTAGTCATAAAGACCATGTATTTTTTCTAAAGTAGTTCTGTCTGGATTTTGTATAACCCACTCTCCATCATCTTTGTTTAAATAGAATTTTATGTCATAATCTACTGTATCATTCATCTTTAACATTTCATCTAATCTATATTTAGTATATTTTTCTATGTCTATTGTTGTTCCGTTACTAGTCATAAATTCATCAGTATGTTCATCATAATACTTTTCTGCGTTCTTGTTTGTTTTATAAAAATCATATACAGTTATTTGTACTGTTACAGTAGCATTATCACCATTTATTTCTTCTTCTTTAATCTTATACTTAATATTCTCATATTGTCTTTCTAATACTTTTTTATAAATATCTTTATTACTATCTGATAAATTTTCACTAGTTACGGTTGTTTCTAGATCTTTTTTAACATTTTCCGATAAACTATTAAATTGATTTAGATAAATTTCTACTTTAGATTTAGGTGTGTTAGACATTGAACAAGCTGTTAACATAAATACCAATAATAACGTTTTAAATATTTTTTTCATACTTCCTCCTAGTAATATTTTTAACATTTATAATAAAAATATACTAAGAATTTATTAATTCTATAATCTTAAATAATTCATTATGTTTTTCAGTGTATTCACTATTTATTTCTGTTATTAAATCATTATACTTATCATTAGACTTATTATTATGAAACCATTCATAATATAAATAATCTATAAGTTCGGTATTATTCTTAGAATCATTTAAATAATTTAATAATTTTGTTATTACTTCTTCTTCTCTTCTAGTAGTTAGTTTATAATTATTAGTTTTATTAACTTTTGAATATAAAAGTTTAGTTTTAGTTTTATAGTTTAATTCATCAAGTACTTCTCTTTCTTCTTCTAAATCTAATTTACTTATCTTTGATATAGTACCATCTTTATTAAATTTAATACATATTACATCAATAGTATTAGTGAATAAACATATATAATTATCTAGTTTTAAATTATTAAGAAACTCTTTTCTTACTTTTATATTCATAGATATTACATTATTATAATCATAGTAATTAATCACATATATTTTTACTTTATTTAGTTTAGTTATTTTATCAGTATTGGTCCATTCATAGAAATTAATTAATTCATCTTTTAAGTTAACTCTTATATTATAAATATAGTTCATACTTTTTATCCTTTCTTTGTGATATATATATTAGTAGTATTCCCAAAAATATAAGTAAACATTCTGTATGAGTAAATATATATTTTAAATATTCTATAAAACTATATCCCATATTTAATAGATTTAGATATACTATTATAAACATAAGACTATATGATGTTAGAAATATACCAGTTAAACATAATAATAATTTTTTTATCATATTAAAGTATATTTTAGAATTATTAAAATATTATTTATTATGAAACTAATTAAATATATTATTTTAGGTATTATACAAGGATTTACTGAACCTTTGCCTGTGTCTTCTAGTGGGCATATTTTTATTCTTAAGTATTTATTAAATACTGATATAGGGAGTGATTTAAACTTTGAAATAATAGTGAATGCTGGTAGTTTACTTGCGGTAGTTATAATTTATCACAAAAAGATATTAAGTCTCTTAAAAGGATTTATAATGTACTTAAAGAATAGAAATGTTAGATATGAAAGTGATTATAAGTATTCATTATATATTTTAGTTGGATGTATACCTGTATGCATTTTAGGATTATTACTTAAAGATTATATAGAAAGTTTTCTTAGTATGAGTTTTACTATAATTGGTGTTTCTTTTATTATAACTAGTATTTTCTTATACTTAGTTAAAAATAAGAATAATAGAAGAAATACTGTTACATTGGGTGATGCCTTATATATTGGTTTAGTACAGACTATTGCTTTACTTCCAGGTATTAGTAGAAGTGGTAGTACTCTTATAGCTGGACTTTCTAGTGGTCTTTCTAAAGAAGAAGCATTTGACTACTCTTTTATGCTTTATATACCTATTAGTGTTGGTACTACTATACTTGGTATTAAAGATCTTATTAATAGTGATATAGAATTTCTTCCATACTTTTTAGGATTTATATTTTCATTTATTGTGTCATTCTTTACTCTTAAATGGTTTAGAAATATAGTTCGTAATGGTAAACTTATATATTTTAGTATTTATTGCTTATTAATGGGATTATTTGTTTTAATATTTATGTGATATAATATCTTCGGTGAATATTATGTTTAAATATACTCTTGATAATAAAAGATATCATACATTAAATTATTATAATAGGACTAAATATGGATGTAAGGTTTTTAAAGTTTCTTTGAATGCTGGATTTAGTTGTCCGAATAAAAGAAATAGTACTGGATGCATATATTGTTATAATGGTAGTGGTGAAAATGATGGGATGGATTTAATAAGTCAATTTAATAAAGTAAGAGATAATACTTTAAAGAAGTGGCCTAATGCTAAATATATTGGATATTTTCAAGCTGGTACTAATACATATGCAGACACGGAAACTCTTAAAAGTAAGTATGAGCCAATATTAAAACTAGACAATGTTATAGGACTTAATATAGCTACTAGATGTGATGCATTAGATGAAGAAGTACTTAATTATTTAGAAGACTTAAATAATAGAACTGATTTAATAGTAGAATTAGGTCTTCAAACTATACATGAAAGTACTTCTAAACTTATTAATAGAGGACACACTTTAGAACAATTCGAAGAAGCTGTTAAAGAACTTAGAAAAAGAAATATAGATGTAGTTGTTCATATAATAAATGGTCTTCCATTTGAAACTAAAGAGATGATGTTAGATACAGTAAGATACTTAAATAAATTAGATATTCAAGGTATAAAGATACATATGCTTTTTATATTAAAAGATACTCCAATATTAAACTTATATAATACTACTCATTTTCATGTTTTAACTAAAGAAGAATATATAGATATAGTAATAGAACAACTTGAACTTTTAAGACCAGAAATAGTAATTCACAGAATAACAGGAGATCCAATAAAAGAATTATTAGTTGAACCAAGTTGGTTATTAAAGAAGTTTAGTGTGCTTGATGACATTGATAAAGAGATGGTAAAAAGAGATAGCTACCAAGGAAAAAAGATTCAGTGATGAATCTTTTTAGTTGTCTTCTTCTATTAATAGTTTTGAAGAATCTTCTAATTTTACATTATTTATTGAATCAAATCTCTTAGTTATTTTTTCAGTTGTTTTGTGTATATTTTCAACGTCGTTATTAACAGTTTGTATTGTCCTTGATAGTTTATCCCAACGTTCTTTATAACGTCCAAATTCTACTCCTAATCTATTTAATTCTTCATGTATGATTGAAGTGTATTTATCTCTTTCAAGTCCTTTTAGTACTGCTTCTATAATTGTAAGTAGGCTCATTAGTGTTGTTGGACTTGTTATCCATACTTTCTTACTAGCGGCATATTTTATTAATGAAGTATGATATGCATTTATTTCTGCGAATATTGCTTCTGCTGGTAAGAACATTATAGCTTGATCAGATGTTTCTCCTGGAATAATATATTTACTAGCAATAGCATCTATATGTTTTTTTACATCAGTATCAAATACTTTAAATCTAAGTGCTCTTTCATTATCACTTATTCCTTTTTCAACTAGTCTTCTATAGTTTTCTAATGGAAACTTTGAATCGATACATATTGTCCCTAAAGGTTCAGGACCAAATACTATTGCATCAGCTATTGTTGTATTTGATAAAGTATATTGTGTTCTATAAATTCTATCGTTCTTTTCACCAAATATTGATGCTAAAATGTGATAAAGATTAACTTCTCCGAATATACCTCTACTCTTTTTATCAGTTAGAATACTTTCTAATGAGATGATCTCGGTACCAAGTCCATCTATTTTCTTTTGAGCTTCATCTATTCTAGTTAGTCTATTCATAACTTCATTAAATGTTCTATTTGTCTTATCAAAACCATCTTCTAACTTTTCATTTACTTTTTGATTTATAAGATTTAGTTTTCTTTCTATCCTATCATTTAATTCATTAAAGTCTTTATTTATATCACTAGAAAAGTTATGTTTAAAGTCACCAATCTCTTTTATAACGCTTATTTCAGTTCTAGATAGTTTATCATTTAACTCAGTATTATTATTCTTTCTAGTTATTAAAATTATTAATAGAATTATAATTATTATTAAAAGTCCAATTATTACATATTCCATATTATCACCAATAATATTTTAACATAATTATTTTATTTTTAGTATTTTGTTTACTATTTTAGTTAGTATATATGTAAATAAAAGTAATACTACTATTTTAATTAAAACTACTGGATTAGAAAAACTTTCTAGTATTGAAGTACCTACGAATCCACAATAATATACTAGTGATATTTTACCTATAATTGTTGCGATAAAGAATTTCTTAAAATCCATATTAACTAAACCACAAGCAATGTTCACTAGAAATGCTGGTGTGAATGGAAGTGCTATTAAGAGTGTTAAATTTCCAAGACTAATATTTTTAAATACTTTTTTATATTTATTTATTTTTTCTTTATTTTCTGTAAATACTTCAAACTTCTTACCTAGTCCTTTTTTAAAGATAAAGTATGATATAACGCAACCTATTATTGTAAATACCCATGAGATTAAGAATCCAAAAAAATTACCGAATGCTAAAAAATTAATGGTAATAAATATCATTAATGGAAGTATAGGTATAATTGATTCAAATACTATTAACAATGCTCCTACTAGTACTCCAATTAAACCAGAATTTTCTATAAAATTAATTATCTCATTAAAATAATCCATAGTTAATCACGAGATAATTATAATATATTTTATATTATTTTTCTAGATAGAATACTTTATATCCTAAGGATGATAATACCATAGTTGCTCTTTTACTAAGTTTTCCACTTTTACAATATAAATAGTAGTTTTCATTTTTATTAAGATATTGTCTATAGTTATTAATTAATACATCGTATGGAATATTAATACTACCTTGTATATGATTTTGTGAGTACGTGTATTTATCACTGACATCTATTATTTTCATTTAATCACCTAGTATAATTTATGCTTTAAAAAAGATGAATATTATTATTCATCTTCACTTCCAAAGAAATCATCGAAGAAGTCTTCATCATTTGGTTTATTATTTACTACTACGCTATCTACATCAATGTTTACTTTTGGTTTTTCAATGTTTTCAATTGGTCCCACTGATACAGGTTCTGTTTTTGCTGGATCAGTTTTAGTTTGTTCTGTACTAGTATGACTAAATGGACTAGTAAATCTTGGTATTTCAGTAACTTCTGGTTCTTTTGTTGGTTCTACAAGCTTATTTGGTCTTTCTTCAACTTGTTCATAGTGAGTTACTGGTGTTTTTACGTCGTACTCATCTTCTTCTATCTCTTCAGGCATTGGTACTATAAATTTATTAAAGTCTATGTCTGATATTTTATCTTTCTTTTCTTCTTCATAAATTGGAACTTCTTTTATTGGTTCTTGTTTTGGTTCTTCAACTTTATGTCCGAAGATATCACCGATTTCTTTTTCCAATTCTTCTTCGCTTTTTTCTGTTAGAGGAACTGTATTAATTACTGGAGGTACATCAACCTTTTCAAGTGGTTTATTATCCACTGGAGCAGTAACTACACCAGAAGATGTTTGTCTTTCTCTTTCTGCTTGTGCTTTTTCTTCAGCTTCTTGTTTTTCTAACTCAGCAATTTTTTCATCTAATCTCTTAATATAATCATCCATTGAAGTTGGCATTGGTGAAGGTGATGCAGGTCTAATTCCACCCATCATCATTCCAGTTGGCATATATGGAGGCATTCCACCCATCATACTTCCGCCTGCTGCTTCTCCTTGTTCACCTTTCATTTTAGTAACATAACCTTTAAGGTCAAATACTTTAACACCTCTTTTTGGTCTTTCAGTATAATCCATATGATCATACTTTTTACCCCAGTCTGTCTTCCAGTCGAATGTTAATTTTGTTTTAAAAGGCATACTTCTAAATCTATTGATTATAACTTCCCCTTCTTTTAGAGCTTGTAAATCACTTACAGTGAATAATGGTCTAATTGGAGGAGCTGGTTTATCTTTTTCTGCTTTAGCAGGTTTTTGATCACCAAGAAGTTTACTAATTTCTTCTAAGGCTGCTAACTCTGTACTCATGATATATACGAAGTTACCGCAGTTACCTTTAATAGTCTCTGCTACATCTTTACCATATACTTTATTTAATTGTGAGAAGTTTTGAATAACGAAACTAAATCTTATGTTTCTTGAACGAGATGCTGTAATCATTGTTTCTACATCTTTTAATGCTGGCATGTTAGCAAACTCATCAAGTACGAAGTTTGTTCTGTATGGTAATTTTAAGTTTGGACATGTTTGTGCTACTGCGATTAATGCTTCGTATGCTTGTTTTACGAATATTGTAGCAAGTGCATGGTATGTTGTTTTTTCATCATGTACTTTTAAGAATACTGCTGTTTTTTCTTTACCAATATCTCTAATATCGAAATCACTATATGAAAGCATTTCTGATAATGCTTCTTGTGATGAGAATATTCTTGTTTTTGTTCTAAATGTTGACATGATACCACCACGAGTTTCATTTGGTGCATTGATACAAGATGCTGCGGCGATATATGCTGGGCTTAACTCACCTTTACTTTTAAAGTATTCTTTTATGTAAGTTGAAGCTCCTATTCTATCTTCTCCAGTTTCTGCCATCATGTTAATACTATTGATATTTATTTCTGCTTCAGTAGCATCATCAAATAACCCTAATGACAAACCTGTAAAGAAGTTTGATGCGGTTTGTTCCCAAAATGGTTCTGCTTTATTATTTGGGTCAATTAAGATATTACTAGCAAGGTCTTGTAAAAGTTCGTTAGCTTTATCTGAATTACCTTCTTTATATATTCTATATGGATAACTAAATGGGTTCCATGCTGCTCCTTCTTTAGGATCACGGAAGTTTATTAGTATAATTTTATATCCTTTTTCTTTAAGTAGACTACCGCAGTTTTCATAAAGTTCACCTTTAGGGTCAGTAACTATCATACTTTCTCCGGCTCTACCTAGTATTTTAATTAATGGAAACATGAATGCTTGAGTTTTACCTGAACCAGAAGCACCCATAATTAATGCGTGTGGTTGTCCACTTGCATCTACCCATGCATCTTTTCCATCGTTGATTACTGGAATACCTCCGGCTTCATATGAATCATCTTTTAAATGTACCTTCTTGATTCCATAATCTTTTTTCATATCTTTTTCTGACATTAATTTTGAGTAACCATCATTTTTAGATTTCTTCTCAGTAGTTATACCAAATCCATCTTCCATTTCAAAGAAATAAGATGAACATGCAGCAAATATACCTACTAGAGATAAAATATAAAATAATAATGTTGCAGTTATAAATTCACTTCCGAATGCTGGTATTGGGTTTAAACCTCTAAATGTTCCATCTAACGCAACACTATTTAGATTTATAACAGCTATAGCTACTAAATATAATAATACTAAACAAAATATTAAGAATATTACTATATCTTTTTTGTCAGCTCTAAATTTTAGTTTCATTATTTCACCTCAATTAATTACATTATACAATATAAAACAAAATTTTTCACTATTTATTCTAAAGTTTTAATATCTATAATTTGATATTTAAAGTATTTTCCATCATTATCTATTTTGAACTCTATCATTTTTCTTTTAGCTTCTCCACCAAGTTCATCTACTGCTATACTAGATGCTAAACTATAGTTTTTATTTTCTATTGCTGACTCTAAATTTTTTTCTTTTGTTTTCTTATCGGTTTGATTTCCATCTTTATATGAATATACATAAGCATTTACTGTTATTACACCATCATCATATGATAGTTTTTCAATGCTTGACTTTATAGATTTACCATATTTTTTATTGATGTTATTATAGTATATACAATACTTATCTTGTTTTCTAAATACATGTTCAAAATAATATTTAATTGATTCAAAATAATCAGAAGCATCTGTATTATATAAGTCATTAAAACTTGATAAAAATCTTTTCTCAGTTAAGCAAAATACTCCAGTTTCTTTGTTATATTCTTTCATTGGAAGAGTATTTTCTATTGTATAAAGTAGTATATAATTAGTAAGCATATTTTCTAAATCTCTTTTACTAGCGCTTGATGAATTATAATCATCTACCATTAATAATTTATTAAATGTTGTATCACTTTCCAATTGTTTAACTACTTTTTCATATTTAGTTTTATCTTTAATTACTTTTTCATTTATAACTATATCTTCGTAATTTGGGAAATATTTTTTGTTTGATTTTATTTTTTCTTCTCTTAATGGAATAAAAAGGAGAAGCACTATGATAATTATTAATAATGCTCCTGCTAATATTATTATTGTTGGTTTATTGTCTCTAATTATATCTTCCATAGTTTCTCCTTTTATTGTTCTTCAAGTGTTGTATTATTTCCACCTTGATTGTTATTATTTGATGAGTTTTCATCATAACATTGTATTAAGTCTGAATCTGAGTATGTTGATTTAATTATTTCAACGAAGTTTGCTCCGCTATTTGCCATGTCTCTCCATTTATTTTGTGTTGTACTTACATAACCAGTTGATTTAATTTTATCTCCTTTTATTACTAAGTATTTTGATGCTTCATCATATAGTGCTGAGTATGCATTATATTCAGCTTGTGACATTGGTTTCTTATAATATCCACCTGATGCGTTTGGTCCTATTAAATAACTTGTACATTTAAAGTTACCACAGCTTATACTTGAAGGTGATGAGTGTGATCCTTTAGCCGGTGAACTAAATACTTGGTCACAGTTTCCACTTCTCATTACTATGGTAGTTCCTTTAGCATAGTTATTACGTCTATTTAAAGCATAACTTATTTCTGCAATCATTGCTGTTAGGGCATAGTTTTTATTTT
This sequence comes from uncultured bacterium, assembly GCA_945935525.1. GTDB lineage: Bacteria > Bacillota_I > Bacilli_A > RF39 > UBA660 > CAG-1000. Next base: position 265,184 of record CAMERI010000002.1, read on the forward strand.
GATAGTTATCTATTTCACCTTTAGTAACACCTATTATGTAGTCTTTGAATCCTACTGTTGCTATATCTTTAGAGTCACAATCTCTTACTTTAACATTTATACTGCTTAAGTCTGCTGATAAATATGGTTTACAGTTAGCATTAGTTGTTACTTCTCCACTTGGATTAGGAACTATACCTTCTATATAATTTCCATTCTCATCATATGTTCCATTTTCACCATATTCTTCACTATCTAAATCTTTTGCAAGCAATACTTCATTCATTTGTTTCTTTTTATCCATTACTTCTTCTATAATAGTTTCTATTTCTTTAGGCGTAATCGCATCATCATATTCTAAATCAGTGTTTGGATCTTCAATTGCTTGTTTAAATCCTGGGAAACCAAAGTATCCAAACCCTTCATTATAATTATATTTTATATCATATGTTGATAATGTTCCTGATGATTTCATGTATTTAACTCCATTTTTAGGAGTGAACACGTCTTTGTTATATGAACTTGTTTCTTGTATATGTTGGAAATAGTGTGTAGTATCTACTGGTCCAGTAAATTGTCTATCATTAAAGAAATGCCAACAATCATCTGTTCCATCTACTCCTGATGGGATATCATATAAGTCATACATGTCTTTTAATTGAGAACCTGTATATTGACCATTACATTCATCTGATGAGGCTAAATATGAGTTATTCATATTTGAATCATAAACATATCCGCTTCCATATAATTCTGATGTTTGTCTAACATTAATTGTAACACTACTTCTATCTAACATCTTTTTAGCTGCAAAAATGTTTGTATCAATTGATCTTTTTAGACCTATATATCCTGGAACACTAAATTCTTGTCTTTCGTCTGGATCACTTAATTCATCATTCCATCTAATAAACATTTTCCATTTGTCCGAACTGTAATGATAATTAACTACTGAACCAAATGTACATGCACCATGTTTTCTTCCAAACTCATCTGTCCATGTACTCCATGTCCAATATGGGTATACTTCTTCAAATATTGTATTTTGAATTATTCTATCAACATCTGTTCTCTTTAGTTTTCCATCTTTTATTATATTAAGTAATACTTTATAATGTTCAGCTGCTTCTGTATAGTCTGCATTTTCTGCTGATTCAGTAGTCTTGTAATTTCTATAATGGGCTTGTTGGTCATATCCATAGAATATAGTTGATAATATTAGTCCCATGTCTAGTTGTGTATGAAATTTATCTTCGTAGTCTTTTATAGTACCTCTAACATATCTTAACAATGCACATTCACTACTAAATCTATCTCCAGTAAATATAGTTGCTATTTTATCCCACATTCTATAAAGCTCATCATCAACCTTACATTTATCATCTGAGTATAGGACATTTACTAAATCTTCCCAACCTAGTTCGACACACTTGTCACCATTACTAGGATCACATGCACATTTTGCTTCATCATAGTTTTTAACATCACAGTTTTCTGTAACATATTTATATTTTTTATCTGTATAAAGTCCATCTTTTTCAGCTTTTTCTATATCTTCACTATCATCATCTAATCCTTTTTCTGATACTCCAAAGAATGAACTAATTGATGAAGTTAAGTTGTTAAATGTAAAAGCAAAGAATGCTATCAAGAAAATTAATGATAATAGTGCTAAAACTGCAGCACCTACATATAAATAAATTTTTAATTTTAGTGTTATAGCTGCTTTTGATTTTAAAACTTTCTCTGATGCTTTCTTTTTGGCTGCTGCTTGTGCTTTTTTTCTTGCCTCTTCTATTTTTTTCTTTTTTTCTTCAGCAAGATTTTTACCATTTTTGCCATCTTTTTCTTTAGAAGAATTGTCCTTTAAGCCATCTTTTTCTGGAAGGTCATTTTCTTTTCCATTTTTATTTCCACCTTCCTCTTCATTTTTCTTTTGGTTGCCACCCATGTCAGAAGGTGTGTTTTTGCCTCTTTTATTTATTGCATCTACATCTTTTTTGTCATTTATACCTAGACCAGCTTTAAATCCACCTGAAAAGTCATTTAATGCAGATGATCCTCTTCTAGGTTGACTTCTTTGTGTAGTTTCTTCGTTTTCAATATTGTCGTCCATACTTCACTTCCTTCTTTTTAAATAAGGAGGACTAATATTATAGTCCTCCTCCAGAACCGAATGATTCTAATTCTTGTTGAGTAGCAATTACATTAATACGCATTCTTCTGCTTCCGCATACGAATAATGCTTGTCCTTGACTATATCTCTTAATTGAATCTTTTTCTTGATCATTTAAATCTACTAATCTTGCTAAATCATCTACTGCTTGTTTTCTAAGTCCCATTATTAAGTAATAAGATGCATTATCGAAAATAGCTTTACCATGTATTACTACATTTGGTGCGGCAAAGTCTGTAGGTTGTTGTGTAATAATGATTGTTCCTGTGTTGTATTTACGACTACGTCTTTGAATACGAGCAAGGAATTCAGCACCTAATGTATTTTGATCTGCAAGTAACATGTGTGCTTCATCAACCATTAATATTGTATTTATTTCTCTATCTAATGTTAAACCCCAAGCATATTTTAATATGTTGAAGAATAATGCATTTCTGATATTGTTATCAGCATTCATTAATTCACGAATATTAAATACTATGAAGTCCGCATCTGTATCTATTGTTGTCTTACCAGTGAAATAATATCTTAATTCTCTAGTAAGTGGTCTAATCTTTAACTCAAGTTTTTCCATAACTTCTCTTTCACGAGTATGTTCTGTCATTGAAAGTAATCTTCCTTTGATAGTTGCATACACGTCATCGAATGTTGGATAATCATGAGCACCTATTTTTGTAAAATCTGTGTTGTAATCTATTTTATAACGTCTATATGTATCTTGTACTACTTCACTAAACATTGTTAATGTATCTTCTTCAATGTCTGGACTATAGTATTTCATAAATGCTTTTAGTGTTTGAAGTGTACGAGTAAGGATTGCATAACCAAGTCCTTCTTTCATTTCTTCTTCATCAGCATCAAGTACTACTTCAAGTGGATTTATCATACCGAAATCTCCACCTTTACCTAAGTCAATGAAGTCTCCACCATATAGTTTAGTCATATCTTCAAGTTCACCTTCAGGGTCGATTGCTATGATTTTATGACCATTTCTAATGTTACTTCTTAAAAGTACTTTTGCTGCTGTTGATTTACCTGAACCTGAAGTACCAAGTATAATCATATTGGCATTATTTCTATTAAATTCTTTTTTAGTTTGATATAAGAATTGATTAAATAGGATAACTCCACCTGAGTAATCAACTCCAAGTAAGCAAGAAAGGCCTGGGTCTTTAATACTATCGAATACGTATGGATACATAGCTGCCATAGTAACTGATGGTATTGGTGTTCCTACTCTTTCTTCTATATCGTTTGCTTCGAATATTGGAAGCATACTCTTAAGTATTTTTTCTTGTTCAAATCTTAATACTAAGCCTTTCATTCCCATTGCATCTAGGTAGTTCTTAACTTGAACTTTTTTATTTTCTAATTCTTCGTGAGAATCGGCTGAAATCATTACATGCATTTGGAAATCAAATATTCTTGCTTGTGTTGCAGTTAACATTTGAATGAAGTTTTCAATACTTTCATAGTCTTGTCTAATTTGTTCTTGCATTGTTCTATCATGTTCATCTTGATATCTTGCTTTCATATCAGCAATTTCTTTATTTAACATTTTTGATAGTACTGAGAATGCAATTGGTATATGTTTAATACATATTTTAATACCTGATAATTGTGTTAAGTTTGCTAGGTATCCTTCTTGTATCATTTTTGGATAACTTATTATTGTTAATATAGCACAATATTTATCACTTATTATTATTTCAGATGGTTTGAATTCTAAGCTCTTAGGAGCTAATTGACTTTTAAAACTTACGCTCATCGTGGCATCACCGTCCCAAAATTAGTTGTATCTCCACCATTCATAAATCCATCTAGTAACGTTCTTAAATCATCATTACTAGTTTGAGCTGATTGAAGACCTGCTCCTGCTAAACCAGAAACTAAATTTTGAATTCTCTTTTGAATTATTTCTGGTCTTCTATCTTTGAATAAGATGAAGTATTCCGTATCTGTAACATTAACTTCTTTACTCATGAATAGATTTGCTTTATCAATGTCTTCTCTAACTAACTTTCTTATTGCTGGTGATTGTACTTGATTAAATAGTAGTTTTAGTTGAGCAAGATATACATTTATATCAACTGGTCTATCTGCTACTATTAACCAAAATGGATAATCCATTGTATTATAGAAGTTTCTCAAATTGAATATTGCATTATTTTGAGAATCATAATCAAGAATAAATATGTTTCTTGGTTTGATTTTAACTCCTGTTACTCTGTATCCATTGTCTAATATAATTTCTCCATTTTGAATACCTCTAATAGGTAACCAGTTTTCAGCATATCTTTGTGCTTTAACGTCTACTTTGTGTTTTTTGGGCGTCCCCGTCATCGTCTCCCACATAGCTTGCACACCATCCTCTCCAATAATATCTTTTTTGATTGTAGAAAAATTTAATTAATTCTTGTAAATAAACTAACACATTATGATAAAAAGGTATCGGCATTACTAGGAATAACGCTATTCCAATAGGTGTTAATTTAATAGTTATATCACTTATTGTATCCCCTGGAAACATAAATAGAAAGGCAGTTGTTAATATTACACCTGGTAATAAAACACCAAATAAATCAAATGGTCTAAATACATTAAATATTAACTGACTTTTCTTACTATTTGCTGGTATTATATACATTTATTTATCTCCTTTCTATTTTATCCAAGTTTTTTATCTTCTAATGCTTTAGTTGCATCTTTATGTGCTTTTTGTTCAGTCCTAAAGTTTCTTGTACTTTCATTCTTTTCTCTAGTCAATTGTGCTTGTTTTCCTAGTAATTGGTCTCTTTCTCTTGCTAGTTCTTGATCTCTCTTAGCTAATTCTTGCTTACCTTTTTGTTGTAATTGTTGAGTCACTTTTGCTCTTTCATTTCTTGCTGCCTCTTTTGCCATATTTAATGACTTTTGAGTTTGTTGTCTTTGGAAGTCAGCTGTTACTGTATTACCGCTACTATCAACCATATCTGTGAAATTATTTGCATCAAGTTCTCTTTGCATTCTTTCAGCATTTTCAACTGCTGTCTTGTAGTCTTCATTTGATGCTAGTGCAGCGTCCATATTACTGCTTACGTAATCTGATGTGTATGCGCTTCTTCCTTCATCTGTTAATGCACTATTGATTTGATTTAATCTGCTTTCGTTTTCAGTCATTTGTGTGTTGTAGTTTTCTTGTGCTGCATCATATGCTTCTTGTTTTGCCTCAAATTCTTTATTTTCATTTTTTATATCTTTGTCTACATTTGCATTATGTACTGCTGCAGCTCCGGTTGCTAACATTAAATTATTTCTAAGTCTATTCCTTACTCCACCTGCTTTATTATTTTGAAGTGCAATTTCTGCACCAGTTTTTGCACTACTTGCTTGTTTTTTGAAAAAGTCTACAGCATTTGAACTTTTGCCGCCTGCTCTTGCTCCATCATATGCACCGCCTAATGCATTTGTTAGTATTCCACCAACTCCATTACCTGCTTTTGCAGCTGCATATCCTCTTGCTCCTGCACCGATTGCTAGTCCAGCCATACCACCAAGTAATCCACCGAATCCTTTGGCATTATCTCCACTAGCACCCATATTTGGGAATACTTGTTTAATTAATTTTGGTATTAATTCTACACATTTATATGCTGAGAACATTATAATTAAGAATATTAATCCTTTTGTAATTCCTGTTGCTTCTGGCATTAATTCACTCTTTTCTACCCAGAACTTTCCAATTAGTGCTGTTGCTAGGTAAAGAGAACCCACTCGAATAAATGCATCCATCCATGTTCCAAAGAATGTTTTTACGTATCCTGACCATGTATTATTCTTTGTTCCACCATCTACAATACTTACGATTGCTAGTGGAGCTAGTACTTGTAAAACCATTAATTTGAACATACGTATTGCAAGTTCTATTGCTAGTTTTATTATTTGCCATGTTAAATATAATCCAGTGATTGTGCTTATTAATGGCCATTTATATTCTACATCTTTATCAATTCTAGCTACGATTGTTACTATTTTCATAGCATCGAATGCATTCATGTCTCCATTTGATAGTTCATTATATATGTTATCTAAATCAGATGTTTGTCCATCTTTACTATGTAAGAAAATATTTAGTGTATTTACTGATAATTTCTTACCAAAATCACCCACATTATCAGCATCTGCTCCGAAGATAAATCTTGCTATTAAACCACTATCTTTTCCATTATTTGTTACTTCCGCAACTTGTTTAAGTGTTGTAAATTCATAGCCTTCTGGTACACCTATCATTAATAATGTTAATTCATTCATAAAACTAAATACAAATGTATAAACAATTAACATTGCTGATGCAATTGCAATATTTTTTATTAATGCAGGTCCGCCTTTAGCAGTATCATCTAAACTATCTGGATTAATCATATATTGTATTAAAGCATATCCAACTTTAAACATGATGAAAACAAGTATTATTGCCTTCACTCTATCTAACAATGGAGATATCCATGCATAAAGTACATTATAATTTAGTTGTGCTATCAACATAAATATTTTATATGAATATGCAACCAATGAATAAACTATACCATCTAATGTAAGAAATATTGCATTAAGTGGTAGGAATATCCATGTTGCTAATGATGATATTGATATTAACGATGTTATAAATGACATTTTTCTCACTTCCTAATCAAACTATTCTATGATGATTATAGCATAAAAAAATATCAAATAAAAGCATTTTCTATTTGATATTTTAAGTTTATTGTTCAGTTGCAAAATCTACTACATCTTCTTTAAAATCTAAAAATATTTTGTTAACTACGAAGTCGAATTCTTCTTCGTTTTCTATAGGAGAATATTCTATTACATCGTTGTTATTATTTACTTTTACAATTGATACATCGTCTTTGAATTCATCATTGTTTATTAAATATAAGTAAGTATTATCTTTTTCTCTAATAACATCTAATATTAAGTATTCTCCGTAATTAAATGTTATAATGTCGTCTATATTAAAATTCATATTTATCTCCTATCCTAATGTTATTCCTTCAAATGATTCTTTTGAATTCATAACTTTTTCATTTGCTGCTTTTAGCATTTCTTCAATTACTTCTCTTGCTGTATATTCTTTGCTACTATCTTTTGCTTTTAATCTATCTAGTGCTTCTTTTTGTTTTTCTCTTATTAGCAGTACATTCATTATTGATGAAGCAGCAACTATTTTTTTTATTTCATTTGAACTACCTTTTCTTATACTTTTACTTTGTCCTTCTGTATATGGATTATATCTTATTTCATCTATATCTTTCTCTTTCATATTTTTAAATTTCATTATATCCTCCATATATATTGTAACATATAGAATTCAAAAAAAGTAGAGTTTTTTATAACTCTACATTGTGGTAAACATTACTTACATCATCTAGTTCATCTAGCATTTCAAGTAATCTTTCAAATTTTGCTTTGTCTTCTCCTTCAAGTGTAACCGTATCTTTAGCAAAGTATGAAATTTCATCTATTTCAAATACTATTCCTGGGAATGCAGTTTCTAATGCCTTTTTAGCATTGTTTAAGTCAGCTACTTTTGTATAAACAACTACTGTATCATCTTCTACTTCGATATCATTTACATCAACGTCTCCGTTAATTAATGCATTCATTACTTCTTCTTCAGTATGTCCTTTAATACCTACTACCCCAAGATGTTCATACATGAAACTAACTGCTCCTTGTCCTGCCATTTTAGCTCCACATTTATTAAATACTGTTTTAACAAAACTAATTGTTCTATTTGAATTATCTGTTAAGCATTTAATAATTAGTGAACTTCCACCTTGAGCAAATGCTTCATATTCTACTGTATCGTAGTTTTCTGTTACACCTTTTTTAACTTTATCAATATTTCTATTAATTACATCAGCTGGTACTTGTTCCCTTTTGGCTTTTTCAATTACTCTTCTTAATACATCATTACTTGATGGATCTGGGTTTCCTTTTGCTGCTTGATATATCTCCTTTGCATATATTGAATATAATTTACTTTTTTTAGCAGCTGTTGCGGCCATTGCTTTAGCTCTTACTTCATGAGCTCTACCCATTTTAATCACTCCTTTTAATCTAAATTTATCATTTCATTAATTATTTTAGCATATTCTTTATAATTTTCAAAATTATTATCTTTATTTTTATCGAAAAATTCTTTTGAATCATCTCTTGCTTGTAAAAGTATTTTCATATCAGTATGAAGATTTGCTATTTTAAATTCCATATCTCCACTTTGTTTAACTCCGAATAAGTCTCCTTCTCCACGCATTTCATAGTCTTTTTCTGTTATATAAAATCCATCGTTACTTTCTTCAAGTACTTGTAACCTCTTATTATTTTTGTCTCCTATAAGTATACAAGTTGATTCAAATTCATTTCTTCCAACTCTTCCTCTTAATTGGTGAAGTGTTGCTAGTCCGAAACGTTCAGCATCGTATATTATCATCATAGTTGCATTTTTAACATCTATTCCAACTTCTATTACTGTTGTTGATATTAATACATCTATTTTTCCTGCTTTAAAGTCATTCATTATTTTATCTTTATCAGCTTTTGATAGTTTACCATGCATTATCGCAGACTTTATTTTTTTGTTGAAGTATAAATCTATATTTCTTTTTATTTCATTTACTGTTGTTAAATCTATTACTTCTGAGTCTTCTATTAAAGGTGAAACTATGTATGCTTGATGATGTTCATCTATTTCACTCTTTAATAGTTCATAAACATCTACTAGTTCTTTTTCACTTTTAACTATTGTTTTTATTTCTTTTCTACCTTTTGGTTTAGTTTTAATATTTGATATATCCATATCTCCATATATTGTTAGTGCAAAAGTACGCGGTATAGGCGTTGCTGACATATATAATGTATCAGGAAGTATTCCTTTATTTTTAAGACTTGCTCTTTGATTTACTCCAAATCTATGTTGTTCATCTGTTATAACTAGTCCAAGATTCTTAAATATAACGTTTTCACTAAGTAGTGCGTGTGTACCTATTATAAAATCTATTTTACCTTTTGCTAGTTTTTCTACTACTTCGTCTTTTTCTTTCTTTTTCATGCTTCCAACTAAGATATCTATTCTCATATTAGTTCCTGAAAGTATACTTTTTATATTCTCATAATGTTGATATGCTAGTACTTCTGTAGGTGCCATTAATGCGGTTTGATATTTAGCTAAATGATTTATGTAGGCTGCTATTACTGACACAATAGTTTTACCACTACCAACATCTCCTTGAAGCATTCTATTCATTCTTTTACTTGATGTCATATCATTATAAATATCTTCAATTGCTTTATCTTGATCAGGAGTTAACTCAAAAGGAAGTTCTCTTATAAATGTATTAACATCTTCTGGATCTATATTTCTAATATATTCTACTTTATTATCTTTATTTAATTCTTTTAAGTAGTTTATTTTAAACATAAATTCAAATAATTCTTCATATTTAAGTTTTAATTGTGCTTTTTTAACATCTTCTTTATTTTGTGGTTCATGTATTAATCTTATAGCATCTTTTTTACTTATAAAATTATATTTTTCATTTAAGTATTCCGGTACATAGTCAGTATAATCATCAAATATATTTAATGCTTCACTTATATATTTTTTTAACGCTTTACTTGTAAGACCACTTGTTAAATGATAAACAGTTTCTATTGAACCAGTAGCAATCTTTTCAAATTTTATATCAGAAGCTATTACTGTGTTTTTAAGTGCATCATATTTACCTATTACTGTAATAGTTGTTCCAGGACGTAATTGAGTTTTCAAAAATGCTCTATTAAATATCATAACAGCTATCATTTTTTTGTTTGACATTGCTCTAAAAGTAAGTGCTGTCATATTAGTTCTAAATCTTCTTGATAACGGTACTGAATCTATAATGCATTCAATTGTTACATTTTGTTTATCTACACATTCTTTTATATTATCTAAAACTATTAAATCGTGTCTGTAAGGATAATATTCAACTAAATCTTTAATACTCTCTATTCCAATATTTTTAAGAGTTTCTATTGTTTTCGGTCCTAAACCTTTAATAGCATTTAAATCGTTCAATGTTATCGCCTCCAGATAAATCTTCAATATTATATCACATTTTATACAATAAAAAAAGAAGAAATTTAGATTTCTTACATACTTGGTGATTTACCTTCTAATTCTTCTTTTCTTTGTAAAAGTATATCTCTTAATTTAGTTATATCTTCTAAATATCCTTGTGTACTCATATTAGTTAATTTATCTTTTATATCATCTGTTTTATCATTAAGTTTTGTACTTTTATCAACACATAGTAAACATTTTGATAAATTATCAAAGAATCTTTTTATTTGATCATCATTAATTCCATAGTTATTGCCTGCCATATATAATTCACTTATAAAGTCTTTAAGAGTAAATTCTTCTTGTGAATTTTTATCTTCTATACATTTAGCATAATCTAATAATTCTTTTGTTGTTGCTTCTATTATAAATGATGGGTTATCCATATTATGATCTGATGAATCTTTTATTACTATTTTCTTTCCTTTTGATTCTATAGTGCAATGCATAATACCATTTCTTATTCTATTATATATACATCTATTTCTATTTTCAAAAGCTTCCATTGTTTCATTATATAAATTTATAATTAGTTGTCTCATTGTATTCTTTTTAATATCTTCAGGACTTTTTTGTGCTTCTTGATATTTTCTATTAAATATTTTAATTGATCTTTTTAATCTACCTAAAGTACCTGTTATATCATTTTCACCATTTTTTTCATTTATTTTTTTGAAATATACTTTTGATGATGGACTTTTTAAATATCTAAAATCTAGTTCTTCTCTTTCACTAAATAATAAGCATAAATAATTATATACTACTGCTGTTTGTATTGAATTTACTTTATTATGTTTATCTATTATACTTGCCATAGCTATTAATGCAGATGATATTTTTTCTATTAATTCATCTTCAATATAATCTTTCGTAATATTTATATCATTTTTACTTATGTTTGTACTTATTGTTTTATTAGTTGTAGGGTGATTGTCTATTTCTGCTAGTTTGGTTATGGTTTGTCTCTTTTTTGTTATTAATTTATCTATATCAGAAAGTGCTATTTCATATAAACTTTCAAGTTCTTTTCTTTCATCTTTTGTGTAAGTATTACTTTCAAAGTCAATCTTTTCTTTCATATTAAGTATTGAGTTAGCTAGTGTTATAAAATAATTATAACTATTATTGCCTCTTTCATATTGCTTTAATGCTTTATCTACTTCTTTTGGAGTTAGTGCTAGTACTTCAAGTAGCTCTGGTTCTACTGAACAATTAAAAGAATAATGGTGACTATTAACCTCATAATCATTCTCTACTATAATACTATCACTAGCAGTATCAAATCTATACCTTCCATGAGCTAGAGAATCTCTTAATTTATTTATAATATATACTTTTCTTTTTAATTCAGAATCTTCTTTTCCACTAGATAAAACTACGTTATTAAAAGTATCAGATGATATATCATTGTTATCCATAGTAAAAGAAAATCTATCTTTAATTAGTTTATAGAATTTATTAATAGTTCTTTTATTATCATCTGTGTCATCAAAATATAATATTTTACCATCACTATCTGTTTGTATTAATCTTTCTTTTGCTATTATAAATTTAGATATACTTAACATAAAGTAATGTTCTTTTCGTAATGTTGTGCTTTTTCCATTTATTATGTAATCTGCTAATTCTTTTGATATTTTTAATAGTGCTTCTCTACTCATATTTTACTCCTAGTATAATGTTAACATTTTTATAATTTTTAGTAAATATGATATAATGTATATGGTGAAGAAAAATGGAATTAGAAGATTTAAGAGATGCAATGAGTGAACTATCTTATGATGAAGTAGAATTTTTTGCTCATTTAACTGAAAGAGAAAACGGGAACTCTATATGTGAGAATGGACTTTTTATAGATGATAATAAACTATCTAGTTGTGTAAATCCTGTGTTAGAATCATTTTATGAAGATCCTGAACATTATATAGATTATGAGCTTGGTAGTCCTCAAACTAGAGCTAAAGAAATTATGGTTTTAATAGGTTGTCAAGTTGGTGAAGAAAAGAGTTTAATTAGAAAGAATAATGATAGTAAAGGTGAATATGTTATACCTAGTGAAAATGTCATTGGTTTTGTGGACTTAGAAAGTAAATATTTTGATAGTAATCCAAACTCTATATATAGTGTTGGCATGGGACAAAATTTATAAAAAAAATTAAAAAATGCTTGACAAAATATACTTTTATAATTAATATATAGACTTACCAATTCACTATTAGGCGAATTGGTGCTAGTATCACACTAGCCAACCCCTTTTTATTCTTTTTTCCGGACTGTCCATCAGGGGGTGGCAGTCCTATTTTATTGGAAAATTAAAGGAAACTAAGTGTTTTAGTCTCCTTTTTTTGTGTTCTCTAAATCTTTAAAATAATTATATCTTTCGATTGAATGATTCATATTTTCTTCATATAATTTTTCATATTCTTCTTTGTTGTTTACTTCTAGATTTTTATATCTTAATTCTTTTCTAAATACTGCATCATAATTAGTAAAATCTGGTTCTTTTGAGTCTACTGTTAGTGTGTCAGTATCTGGGTTATATCTCATAAGTAAGTTATAACCTATATCAACAAGAAGTTTTTGTTCATCAAGTGAATTAGTAAGTCCTCCATAGATTCCTTGTTCAATACATGGACTATATGCAATTATTAATGAAGGGCCATCGTGTTCGTATGCTTCTTTCATTACTTTTAGTGTTTGCATCATATTTGCTCCCATAGATATGCTTGCTACATATACATTTGGTATACTCATTGCAATTTTAAATAAATCTTTCTTTATTTCAAGTTTTCCATTAGATGCAAATTGTGCTACTCCACCTATTCTTGTTGATTTAGATTTTTGACCACCAGTATTTGAATAAACTTCTGTATCAAGTACCATAATATTTATATTTTCATTACTGTGAAGTACATGGTCAAGTCCACCGTATCCTATATCATAAGCCCATCCATCTCCACCTAAAATCCATACTTTACGAGATGGTATATAGTCTAGCAATACTCTTAATTCATTTGGTATTTCAGAATGTTCTAGTTTATCTTTGATAGCAAGTGTTAAATCATCATCTTCCATATTGTCTATCCATTCTTTATAAGTTGCTTTTATTTCTGGATCTACGATATCTTTAGTTTCATACATTATCTTTTTGATTCTTTCTCTCATCTTTTTGTATGACTCGTGAATTCCAAAACCAAATTCAGCATTATCTTCAAATAATGAATTCATCCATGGAATTTTATATGGTGTTAATGGTAAACTTCCACCATATATTGAAGAGCATCCAGTTGCATTAGCAATTACCATATTTTTTCCATAAAGTTCAGTTAATACTTTTATGTACGCTGCTTCTCCGCATCCTGCGCAAGCTCCGCTAAATTCAAAGTAAGGTTTCTTAAATCCTACTCCTTTAACAGTGAATTTATTAAATGCTGTGTCATTTTCTTGATTATTAAATAAATAATCACTTATTCTATCTAGTCTTTCATTATATTTTCCAGTTTCAAGAGCTTTCTCTTGTTGTTTACCAGGACATGCTTCTATACAAAGCCCACAACCTGTACAGTTAGATTCTGAAACTGATATAAAGAAGTTTTTATTCTTTTCACCTAAGCTTTCAATTGTTTCACTTTTGTCTATATGAGCCATTATAAGATCATTATCAGTAAGTGAGAAAGGTCTTATACAAGCATGAGGACATACGAATGAACATTGATTACACTCTATACAATTTTCTTTACACCATTTTGGTACTAAAGATGAAGTCTTTCTCTTATCACTAGCAGCTGTTCCACCTTCGAAAGTACCATCTTTATAATCAATAAAATCTGAAACTGTAAGCATATTACCACGTAATTTTAATACTTCGTCTGTAAAGTTCTTTTCAGTTTGTTTGTCAGGTGTAAGTGTAAATATTCTATTATCTAATTCTTCTAAATATCTTAGAGATTCATTAATAGCATTTATATTTGCTTCTACTACTTTAGTTCCTTTACTACTATACGTTTTCTCTATTAAGTGTTCAAAGTCTTTTATTTCTTCTTTGTCATAACCTAATATTTTTAACATATACATGCACATTACATTATTTATTTTTCCATGTAAGTTGTATTTTTCATTAAGTTCATCTAAGTTAGCTACATATACTTTTATGTTCTTATCAAGTATTTCTTTTTTATTTTCATTACTAATTAAATTATTTAATTCTTCATCTGTTTTATTGCTTGATAGAAGTAGTATTCCATTCTTTTTAATATCTTTTAGACAATAATATCTATTTAAGTATATATCTTTTGAGATAACTATGAAGTCTGGAGATGTTAGAAAGTATGGAGCATTTATTTTAGTGTCTCCTACTCTTAAGTGTGAGATAGTTACTCCACCACTCTTTTTAGAATCATATTCAAAGTATCCTTGAACGTAGTTTGTATCTATGTCTCCTAAGACTTTCATGAAGTTTTTAGATGCTCCGACCATTCCATCAGATCCAAAACCATATACTTTTATTTCCTTATAGTCAGGCGTATATTCTATTTCTTTAGGTTCAATACTTAGGTGAGTCACATCATCAACAATACCAACTGTGAAATGATTTTTAGGATTATCACTAAATATATTTTCAAATACACCATTTATATCTTTAAGTGGTACATCTTTTGAAGATAGTCCATATCTTCCACCATAAACATGAATATTTCTTGTTTTTACTGCTTCTACTACATCTAAGTAAAGAGGCTCACCAAGACTTCCTGCTTCTTTAGTTCTATCAAGTACTGCGATAGTGTGTACTGTTTTAGGAAGAACGTCTAGTAAGTATTTAGTACTAAATGGTCTATATAGATGTACTTCTACAAGTCCTACTTTGTAGCCTTTTCTATTAAGTAGATTTACTACTGTTCTTGTAGTATCACAGACTGATCCCATAGCTAAAATTACATGAGTTGCATCTTTAGTTCCGTAATAGTTAAATGGTTTATATTCAGTACCAGCAAGTTTATTAATCTTTTCCATATTTCTTGCAACTATATTTGGCATATCATCGTAGTACTTATTTCTTACTTCAGTATTTTGAAAATATACATCTCCTGTTTCTGAAGTTCCACGTGTTATTTCTTTCCCTATATTAAGAGCTCTATTTTTAAATTCATAAATCTTATCATAATTTACTAATTTTAATACTTCTTTTTCATCTAGAAGTGATACTTTGTTAAGTTCATGACTTGTTCTAAATCCATCAAAGAAATGTAAGAAAGGTAGTGACCCCTCGATTGCAGAAAGGTGTGCTACTATTGCCATATAGTAAGCATCTTCTACTGAAGTAGATGCTAACATACAAAATCCTGTACTACGTGTAGCATAAATATCTTGATGATCTCCAAATATTGAAAGAGCATGTGTAGCTAGAGAACGAGCTGCTACATGAATAACTCCTGGTAACATTTCACCTGCCATTTTATACATTGTAGGAATCATTAAAAGAAGTCCTTGAGATGCAGTAAATGTTGTTGCTAAACTTCCTGCTTGAAGTGCTCCATGTGATAAAGCTGCTGCTCCTGCTTCACTTTGCATTTCTATTACTGAAACAGTATCATTAAATAAATTCTTTTTACCTTTACTACTCCATTTATCAGTTAGAGTTGCCATTGGACTAGCAGGTGTTATCGGATAAATACCACATACTTCACTAAAAAGGTATGAACCCATTGCACAAGCTTCATTTCCATCTATAATATAATTTTTTTTCATATCATCACCATTTTAATTTTAACATTTTTATAATAAAAAAAGAATACTTTTATTAGTATTCATTAATCTAATGTTACTGGTATACTTTTACAATCAAAGTCATCAAGAGAACCTTCTTTTACATTTTCTCGCTTTAAATCTTCAAATGACTGATTTTTATCTATCTCAATATTATATTTACCATTGGATGCATTTAAAAACAATATTTGCCCGTCATTATTTAATATAATACAATATTTTAAACTTTTACCACTCATATCAAGTTTAGAATCATCTTCAGAATTTATTCTATATATTGGTTTATTATTTAATTTACTTGATATATATGTTTCTTCAACTTTTTTATATACATTTTTAACTTCTGTAACAAATATTTCTTTCTTAGATTTTATATATAAATCTATTACATTTGGTATAGCTATAATTACTAATATTGATAATATTGCTATAACAGCTAATAATTCTACTAAGGTAAAGCCTTTTTTCATTAAATCATCTGCTTTCTTAATTTGATTATACCTAATATATTTTTTTATTCAATATTAATAAAGTATTTTAGGTGTAAATTTATATTTCTAAAATAAAAGAATAGTTGCCTATTCTTTTTGATCATTTATAAATTTTTGTGATTTTATATCTCTTAGTATTAGGATTGTTATACATATAATTGCACATATAGATATAATCATACAAATTACTAGGTATAGTTTTTTATTATCTTTTTTTGTCTCAGTAATAGTATCAGTATCTTTTTTAGGTTCTTCTACTACTGGTACATCTTTATCTTCTTCTTTTTCAGTTTTACTTACTAGTAGATAATAAGTAAATGTCTCATCATCATTGTTTTTAACATCAATTGTAACTATATTTTCACCTATTTTTAAGTTTTCATTTCCATTAATAGTTACATCATAGTCACTTTCATAATCTATTAATAAACTATTTTCTGTACTAGGTATAACAACATGATATGTTGTATTATTTGGATCAAATTCTTCTACTAAGTTATAATTTAGTATCTTTAAACTTTTTAGTTCAGGATATCCATCATAATCTTTAAGTTTTATTATATTTATTTTATATGTTTGTTTTGTTCCATCTGAAGCAGTTGATACTATTTTAGTAACGGTTTTATCTTTTTTTAATTCTATGTATCCACTTTCTCCTTCAACATTGCATCCATTGATATAACAGTATCCATGTATATAAACTTTATTTCCTGTTGTTGTTAAATCATATTCGTAAATACTAGGTGCAAAACTTGGTGTTAAATATACTTCTTCGGTATCATACTCTCCTCTTACTTCAATACTTGTTAGATGAGAATCTAATTTATTTCCCCCATTACTATTTATTTCGTAATATAAAAATCTATTTAAATCATTTTTAAATGTTGAAGTTTCACCATTATTGTTTTCTATATAGTAAGTGTTATCTTTTAATAATTCTATATATGTTTTTTGATTAACGGTATTATCTTTAACCTTAAAACTTAGTTTAGCTATTATATTTTGAAATTCGTTTTCTTCAAATTTTTCATTAGCATTATTAGGTGTATTATTTCTTACTGATAGATTTATTAATGAAGAGTATGCTTTATAATTTGTTACTTCCCATCCTTCAGGTAATTTAATATATTCATTATCAGTTTTAACTAATTCAAATACATATGGATTATAATATATTTGTGCATTATAACTTTCAAGTAGTCCTTCATCATTTGGACCATAATTTGAAAGTAAATACATTGTAATAACATCTCCTTGTTTTATGATATAACTTTCATCTGACTTTTTACCTAAAAACATATATGCAGGTTCTGCATAAACAAATAATGGAAATATTAACAATATAATTAATAAAAACATTTTCTTTTTCATAACTCACCTATTCTAATAAAATGTTATCATATTGTACCAAAAAAATCAATTTTATAAACTATATTTTATTAGTAAGTTTTTACTAAATTTTCGAATTTCATTAATTCATTTACTTCACAATAAATAGTTACTGAATCTATAGTTACTCCATTTAATTCATAATATATTTTTTCTTCTATAGATTTATCTTTAGTAAACTTTTCTATTAAATCATTTATATTTCTTGCATAATATTTTTTATCTTCAATAGTATAGTTTAATACATCTATATTTAGTATTTTTAATACCTCATTTAACTTATTTGAATTAGTATTTTTTAAATATACTTTAAATGTATCTTCTACATGTATATCACTAGAATCATAATATAGAATTTTATCACTGTTTGAGTCTATTTCATTAATATTAAAAACTAAAAATAAAGATATGAATATAAAAGTTCTTAATATTAATTTTTTCATGTAATCACCATTAATATTGTGTACATTTTTTATAAAAGAAAAATACCAATAAATGGTATTTAATCTAAATAATTTTTTATTGTTCTTTCTATCCAGTAAAAATACTTAACATTTGGTTTTTCTAGTTCTTTCATTTGTTTATAAAGTTCTATTCCATCACTTGGATCATGCCATATATCAACAAATACATAATCATATTCATCATTATATTTATATTTAAGTGCATCTTTGTTTATTATTTTTATTTTATTTTTATATTTATATTGTGGCAAAATATATTTCGTGAATAAATCTATAATATTTTGGTCTTTTTCTATTATAGTTATACTTTTAACATTATCTTTATTTGATATCATATATTGATAGTAACCTAGACCTAAACCATATGTTAGTACATTACCATAGGCTTCGCTTATAGATTCACTCATTGTTTCTATTTCATTTGGTGTTATAAGCATCCATTCTCTATTATTTTCAAGTACGCATGGATAAAGGTATTCACCAGTGAAATATCCAACTTTTGGATATAATTTTCCATCTATATTTTCTAAATCATTATATACGAATAATTCATATGGTTTATAACTTTTAATTTTAAAAGACCAATTTTTATCTTTAATATTTTCTAGTTTAATATTTTTATAATAATCATTATTTTCATACTTTTCTTTATCTAATTCTTTTATTATTTTATTTAATTCTATAGTTAGTTCTTTATTTTCTATATTGTAGTATCCTAGCAATAACAATACTATTCTTTCTGTAATACTTAAATTATAACACTCTAAATTATCAATCATATCTTTAGTAATAAAGTCACTATTATTATTTAAATAGTCACTTAGTATTGTCATTATTAGTTTGTTTCTTATTTCAGTTCTCATTTCTTTTTAGGAAGAATTATTAAGTATGAAATAAATAAGCATCCAAGTGTCATAACTATAAAATATGTTATTGAAACTAACAATGTTTGATTATAAACTCTTAAGAATGGATATGGTCCATCTATAACTTTAAAAATATTTAAAAGTATTAGTATAAATCCATATATCGTTGTTATAATAACTGGATATTTTATATTATTTAGTTTTAACTTATAATCTTCTAAAAACATAAATGAAAATAATGATAATAGTGGACACAATAAATGATGTTCAAACATATTACCAAGTATAAACATATTATAGAAGTTTCCTTTAGGAGCTAATACGAATAACACTACTAAAAATGTAATAGTTAAATTTATTGTTGAAATGTATCTTAATACTTTTACATAATTTGGTAATTTCTTTTTAAAAGAAGTTATTACTAAAATTATTGATGTAATAAGAGCTAATAAATTAGAAAGTTCTGTATAGTAAAATAATGATGTTAAACCATAATCAAAACTTAAACTGTTTAGTTCTAGTAAAATTATTATTAAATTTAATATAATTATTGCTTTCTTTTTCATAGTAATATAATACAAAAAAAGTAGAATTAAATCTACTTTGTTTTTTTACTTTCTTTATTTTTTACACTTTCGATAGCTTTTAATACCTTTTTATTTTGAATAGTATTTACTGTTATGATTGTTGCAGTTGCGATTACTACAAATACTAAATTCCAAATGATTGTTTTTGTTATTGGTGCATTTGCTTCTTTTTTTGCATCTTCTTCTGCAGTTTCAACTTTTTCTAGAATATCTACTTTATCTTTTTTATCATATTCTGCTTTGATAGCTGCTTTAATTGTATCATCCCAGTCACTTAGATATCCAGGGAATACTGTGTCTCCTATAATAATGTATGGAACTCCAGTTGCTGCTTCTCCAGTTACATTTGCTACTTTTGTCATTAATTCTGAGTTATTAGCATCATTCCATACTTCGAAGGATACTAATTTAAAATATTTTCCATATTCAGTAGATATATCATTTAAGAAGTTTAAGAATGATCTACAATAAGTACATCCTTGACCTCTAAACATATAAATAGTCATTTGATCTTTTGTTTCTTTATAACTAGTATTCTTTAAAGTGATATTTTCGGCAGCTAAAGTTTCTTTAAAGTTCTTATGTTCATAGTCATCAATTAATGATGCATTAGCACTCAATGGTAACATAATGATTCCTAAAGTTACAAGAAACATAATAATTTTCTTTTTCATATTGTTTCCTCCATTTTTAATTATAAAGTATTTTATACTAAAACACAAGTTTTTTCACTTATTTTTCATATCTCTTTCTATCCATGACATAATAACATTTACTACATAATCAATTTCTTCTTTTGTTAGTTTTCTTTTTTCTTCAATATTGTGCCATTTATGAAGACAACCTCTACAGCAAGTACCAGTTGCATGTTGGGCAACAAAAACAGGATGTCCTTTCATCGGTGTTTGTTTTCCATCATTTGGTATAACTGCATGACTTAATCTTTTCTTAACAAAATCATAAGCATGTTCTCTTATTTTATCCATACCTTTATCTTTAACATATTTTATTTCTGGTTCATGCAAATGAAAATTACTTCTAAATGTTGACTTAGATAGTTCATTAAATAATTCATCTATATCTTTCATATTATCACCTATTATGATTTTAACACATTTTATTGATTTAGGCATACAAGTTTGATGAAATTGATGATGATATAAAAAATATTAAAATTTTTACATTTATGATACATGACACTAATGTTATTGTAGAAGTAGTATTTAAAGAATTAGTTAATCCTAAAACTGGATACTTTGATTATATTCTTATGATAAGTGCTTCTTCAATAATATTTTTCTATTCAGACAAAAGACTATTGAGTAAATTTCAATAGTCTATTTTTATAATATTTTACCGGTTAGTTGGTCTATTTGAGGATTCAGTTGATCATATATTCCAGATACTTTAGCCATTTCTTCATCTATTCCTTCAGTATATCCTTCAGCTAAATGAACATTTCTTATTATTTGCATTAAAGTAGTTGGTGGTATTCTTTTTGATTTAAATAATTCAATTATTTTATCCTTGTCATTTGATTCTTTGAACTTTCCAAAAAATAGATTTTCTATTAGTTCTTCTGTTGACATATTATCACCATAATAATTGTATCATGCAAAATAAAAGATGAGAATTACTTCTCACCAAATTCAATTTTTTTAACTAGTGTATCTAATGATACTTTTTCTTTTGCTTCTCTTAATAGTGTTTCTAAATCTCCATTATTTGAATTTAAATCTTGTTTTAGTATATTAACTGCTGTATTTTTAATATCTTCATCAATACATTCTGGTAATTTATCATAGTTTAAATAGTCTTGAATCATTGAGTTAGCAGCTAATACTTTATTTACTTTTCTTGGTTCTTTTTTAAATGTTTCTACTCTATTTTTACTTGATTCTTTTATTTTTTTAGTTATAAATGTTCTATTATTTTCTATATTAGTTGTTATATTTGTTATTCTTTGAAATAATTCTAATACTTCTTTTTCAACACTTGCATTTTTTCTTTGTTCTAATACTTTTTTAATATCTCTTCCAGCAATTATAATGTATGCTGTAGATACTATAAGGCTTATTTCTACTGGTGCTAATATAGATGTTAGAATACTAAATAAAGCAAATAATATCATTTTCACTTTTTTCTTTTTACTTTTTTCTTGTTCTTCTTTTAGTC
Source organism: uncultured bacterium (assembly GCA_945935525.1). Lineage (GTDB taxonomy): Bacteria > Bacillota_I > Bacilli_A > RF39 > UBA660 > CAG-1000. The sequence continues at coordinate 287,217 of CAMERI010000002.1, forward strand.
CTTGATTGAATGTTTCTAATACTTTACATAATCTTGAATTTAAATATTCATTTTTTTGAACTAATTCTAGTAAATAATATTCTTGATAATCTTTTTCTTCTAAGACATCTTTATAAATTTCAAATACTTCATCTTCTATTTCTTTTAGCATTTTACATGCTTCTTGTTTTTTAGTCATTGTTCTACTTTCTTGTTCCATGATTTCACCCCTATTTATCTTCTTTGAATGTTTATTTGTTCTATTAAAGAATGTAATACTTATTTATCTTATATATATATTCTCATAATAATCCCCAAAATAAAAAAGTGTTTATATTATAACACTTTTCATATATTTAATCAATATTAACACCTTTATTTATATTATTAAGACCTATTATATATTCAATAACTATTAATACTAGGTATGTTAACATTGCTATTAATAATATAGTTTTAAAGACACTTAATGTAAATGTTGTACTTGTAAATATATTCATTATATCACTATTAAATAGACCTGATATATAGATTACTAAAAGTATAATTACTGAAGAAGCCATATATGTTAAGAATCCATATAAACAACTTTTTAACATTTTATTGTTATTTGATTTATGACCTAATATTATACCTATGTAACCTGTTAGTAAAATAAATGTAAATTCTAAAAATATTAGTGTAAATACTTGTATAAGTAATGATGTTATACTTGTATCATATAAAGTTGCTACTATATTTAAACTATTTTTTAATAGTCCTATATTCTCTTTTGAGTAGTAACATATTAATAAAGATACAGCTATTACTATAGTAGATGTTAACATAGTTATTAAACCACATAACACTTTTGATAAATATAATGTACTCTTTTTAACTGGTAATGTATGTGTTAAGTAAGACTCATCTTTATAGAAGTTTAGGACTAGTCTTGCCCATACTCTCATAAGATTATTAATAAGTACACTTACTAACATTGACACAGAAATTCCATTATTTATTTTAGATAGTATTAACATTATACCTGAATTATCAAATAATCCACATATTCTTCCTAGTAAAGCAAAGAATAATGATAAACTATAAAATATTATTAGGTTTTTGTATGTAAATTTTAAATCATATTTTAATACTTTTAAGAGCATTTGAATGTCCTCCTAAAGATCTCATCTATTGATGATTTTTCTTTTTCACGAAGTTCGTCTGCAGAAGCAGTTAAAATTATTTTACCTTTATCTATAAATATTACTTCGTCTAGTATTCTTTCTATATCTGAAATTAAGTGTGTTGATATTATTACACTACTTCCTTCTTTAAAGTTAGAAAGTATTGTATCTAATATATAATCTCTTGTAGCTGGGTCTACACCACCTAATGGTTCATCTAATATATAAAGATCAGCTTCTCTACTCATAACAAGTATAAGTTGTAATTTTTCTTGCATACCTTTAGACATCTTAGATATTTTATAATTTATATCTAAATCTAAATCTTTAAGTAACTTCTTTGCTTTATCAATATCAAAATTATCATAAAATTCTTTGAAGTAATTTAGTGTATCTATTACTTTCATTTCTTTATCTAAGTAAGTTCTTTCTGGTAAGTAAGAAATAATCTTTTTTGATTCTACTCCTGGATGTTTTCCTTCTATAAGTACTTCACCACTAGTTGGAGTAAGTAAATCATTAATAAGTTTTAATAGTGTTGTTTTTCCTTGACCATTTTTGCCTAGAAGACCTATTATTTTACCTCTAGGTATTATTAGGTTTACATCTTTTAGAATCTTTTTATTATCAAAGCTTTTTGATAGGTTTTTACACTCTAAAAGTTCCATATTATTTTCCTCCTAATTCTTGCAAGTACTTAATTGATTCTTCATAAGTTATACCTATACTATTCATAGAACTTAAATATTCTTTTACTTTTTCTTTAGCTAGTTTTTCTTTAGCTTTGTTTATTACTTTTGAATCATTTGTTACATATTTACCATTTGTTCTTTCAGTATAAATTAGTTTTTCACTTTCTAGTTCTACTAAAGCTTTTTGCATAGTGTTTGGATTAACTTTGTAGTAAAATGCTAGTTCTCTTACAGAAGGTAGTCTACTTCCTACGCTTAATTTGCCTGATACTATATCTGTTTTAATGATATCTACTAATTGGATATAGATTGGTATATTGTTATCAAATGTATAACTCATATGAACTCCTTTTATTGTATTACTTGCATAATACAATAATACTATTATATATTTTTTATGTCAATAGAAAAAAGTCATATTACTATAACTTTATAAAACTATAATTTACATTATTAAGTTTTAATATCTTTTCTATGTCTTCTAGTTTTAACCAAATAGATGCAGTATTTTCATTAGGATGAGCACCTATTTCTTTGAAACTTTTTATGTCTTCATCTATTAATACTTTTACTTTATGTTCTCTGTCATTAAGTATTCCAAGTATTGTTACTGAGCCTTTTTTAAGACCTAAATATTTTTCTAAATCTTCTTCACTTGCAAATGTTAGAGGTCTAAGTCCTAGAGTATTTCTTAATTCTTTTAAGTTAACTCTTTTGTCACCTTTAACTAGTATTAAATAATAGTTTTGCTTTTTATCATCTCTTATAAATAAATTTTTAACCACTTCACTCTCATCTTCAAGATTAAGTTTTGACATTTCTTCCATTGTAAATACTGCTTTATGATCTATTCTTTTATATTTAATATTTAAGTTATCTAGGTATTTAAATATTTCTTCTTTACTTGTATACATAATTAGCTCTCTTTCACTTTTATAATAAATATTTTTTAGCATTTAAAAATGCAATGATTATTTCTTTTTCATTGCATTTATTATATCAAAGTTCTTTATAAAGTTAAATAATTTTACATCTTTGTATTTGTCTAATATTTTGTAAATTAATATTGTTATGAGGCATGCAACAGTTGCTCCGATTAGTCCTGATAACATACCACCTATTACATCTGATGGATAGTGAACCATAAGATAATTTCTTGATATACCCATAAGTATTATAAATAGACAACACCAATATTTATTTTTTGTTTTAGCCATAAATATTAAAGACATCATTGCTGCTGTCATAGCTGTTGTGTGTCCACTTGGAAATGAAAAATCACTTTCAGTAACACTTCCTGCATATTTCCACCATTCATTATATTCTAAGACAGTACTCATATATGGTCTTGGTCTAGCTACCATATCTTTTAATATAAAATTAGTTATAATAGCACCTGCTCCTATAGCACCAAACATACATATTCCAAACTTTCTTGTTTTCTTAAATAGCATTAAGAATATACTAAGTAATATTAAGAATAAACCTTTTTCAGCAAATAAACTAATAAACTTGAATAGCCAATTTAAATTGCCATGAGTTAAAAGTGCTAGTTCATGTAAAATATTTAATATAGCATGATCAAATCCACTAAATGTAGTATTTAACCATTCAGCTGCTGCCGTTAGTTCCATATGTACCTCCTACTACACTATCATTTTACAATCATAATAAATTTAAAACAATAACATTACTTATTCTTTACAGTTTTATTATCAATTATAGCTAGTAAACTTCTGAGTCTTATGGTAATTGCTCCCATATTAGATATTTCATCTATTTTTATTTGTGTATAAACTTTGTCTTTACTTTCAATAATTCTTCTTACTTCATCAGTAGTTACTGCATCTACTCCACAACCAAAAGATACTAATTGAACTAGATTAATATTATCTTTAGATTCACTTATGTATTTAGCAGCAGCATATAATCTTGAATGGTATGTCCATTGATTCATTACTTTAGTCTTAAATGGTTTTACTTTATGACTAATACTGTCTTCAGTTATAACTACTGCTCCAAGTGAAGTTATAAGTTTATTAATACCATGATTTATTTCAGGATCTAAATGATATGGACGACCACATAATACAATTATAGGTATATTCTTAGATAATGCAATATTCATGAATTCTTCTGCTTTAGTTCTTACTTTTGATAAGTAATTATTATATGCTTCGTATGCTTCTATGGCTGCTTTTTTAAGACTAGATTCTGTAGTTTCAATATCATAATATTTAATTATAATTTTTATTCTTTTTAAGAATTGTTTTTTATCTGCTAAACTTATAAAGTCATCTATAAACGTATCTTTTTTTAAATTATTTACATTGCCTCTTATAACTTGAGGATAATATGCAACCACTGGACAATTATAATGATTAGTACCAAGTTTTTCATCTACATTATAGCTCATACTTGGATAAAATATATAATCTACTTTAGAATCTAATAAATACTCTATATGCCCATGAGCTAGTTTAGCTGGGTAACATATTGTATCTGATGGTATTGTGTGTTGTCCTTTTAAATAAAGACTTCTAGATGAAAATGGAGACACTACTACATTAAGTCCTAAAGTTTTAAATAAAGTATACCAAAATGGTAATAGTTCATACATATTAAGTACTAGAGGCATACCAATAGTAGTCTTAGATTCATCTATTTCATTATTCATAAATTCTTTTAATAGTGATTGTTTATATTCATATAAGTCATAATGTTCTTGAGTAGTACCTTTGTTAAGTGGTTTTGAACATCTATTACCTGCGATAAATCTTCTTTTCTTATCAAATGTATTTATTACTAAATTACAATGATTAGTGCAACCATTACAATTTATATTTTTTGTTTCATAGTTAAAGTTTTTAAGTTCTTCTAGATTTAATACATTACTTTTATCACTATTTTTTTCTTTACTATAAAGTGCACTTCCGTATGCTCCCATAAGTCCTGAATATTTTGGTCTTATTACATTATGACCTATTTCCATTTCAAAGGATCTTAGTACTGAATCATTTAAGAATGTTCCACCTTGTACAATTATATTTTCTCCTAAGTCTTTTGGACTAGCGCATCTTATAACTTTATATAATGCATTTTTAACTACGCTCATTGAAAGACCTGCTGCGATACTTTCTACTGATGCGCCATCTTTTTGAGCTTGCTTAACTGCACTATTCATAAATACTGTACATCTAGAACCTAAACTAACTGGACTTTTATCATAAAGGCCTAAGTGTGAGAATTCTTCTGTTGTGTATCCTAAAGCTTTAGCAAATGTTTGTAAGAAAGAACCACATCCTGAAGAACATGCTTCATTTAAATATAAACTATCTATTGAACCATTTTTAATCTTAAAACATTTTATATCTTGGCCACCTATATCAAGAATAAAGTCTACTTTAGGATTTATTTTCTTTGCTGCTGTATAGTGAGCAATTGTTTCAACTACTCCATAACCTATATTAAATGCATTTTTAATTAGTTCTTCTCCATAACCAGTAACTGCACTAGATTTAATATTAATATTTGGATATTTTTCATACAAATCTATCAAATACTTTTTAACTATTTCTACTGGGCTTCCCTCGTTTGATGAATAATATGGATTAAATATGTTACCATCATCATCACAAAGAACCATCTTAATAGTAGTGCTTCCTGCGTCTATTCCTAGATACATATTTTTACTTGGTTTATCTAATTCTTTTATAGTTGTATCATTATGTCTTTTTAAGAATTCTTCATATTCTTTTTTATCTTTAAAAAGTGGTTTAGTTTTTGTATAGTTGTTTTGTTCTTTAAATTTTTTAAATTTATTTTCTAGTGATAAAAGAGTTGTTTCTTCTTTTACGTTTGCTAGTACTGAGCCTATTGCTACAAAGTAAAGAGCATCATCAGGAAGTATTCCTTTAGTATTTAATACTTCATCAAAACTATTTCTAAGTTCGCTATAGAAGTATAATGGTCCACCTAAATATAAAACATTATTACCTATTTCTCTTCCTTGTGATAAACCTGATATTGTTTGGTTTACTACTGCTCTAAATATACCAGCTGCGATGTCTTCTTTTCTAACACCTTGATTAAGTAGTGGTTGAACATCTGATTTAGCAAATACTCCACAACGAGATGCTATATTACAAATCTTTTCATGATGACTTGATAATTCATTTAATTCTTCACCATTAACATTTAATAAAGATGCCATTTGGTCTATAAATGCCCCTGTTCCTCCTGCACAACTACCATTCATTCTCATTTCAAATCCGCCAGTAAGAAATAGCATTTTAGCGTCTTCTCCACCTAATTCTATAACTGTATCAGTATCTGGATAATACTTTTTAACTGCTATTTTTTCTGCAAATACTTCTTGAACAAATGGTATCTTTAGACTTTCCGCATAACCTAGCCCTGCTGAACCTGAGATAGTTACTGTTATCTTGTCTTTCTTTATTACTTGTTTTAAATCATTTATTATTTTTAATATAGCACTTCTTATCTCAGAATAGTGACGCTCATATTTCTTAAATATTATATTTTCTTTTTCATCAATTACTATACATTTTATAGTAGTAGATCCTATATCAAAACCCACTCTTTTCATATTACTTATCACCTTCTTCTGCGATAGCTAGCATTAATTTAATTCTATTTTCTTGATTTACTTTTGAAGCTCCTGCATCATAATCTATTGGAAATATATTAGCATTTGGATATAACATTCTAAGTGTTCTTATTGTACCTTTTCCTACTATGTGATTAGGAAGACATCCAAATGGTTGAGCACATATAATATTGTTATAACCTTTTTCTATTAGTTCAGATACTTCTCCTGGTAAAAGCCATCCTTCACCCATATTTACTCCTCTATCAATTACTTGATCTGCAAGTTTTTTTATCTTTTTAAATGGAGTTGGACATACAAATTCAGGATATGGTTTTAATGCTTCTTCCATATCTTTTTCCCAAGAAGATGCGATTGACTCTATAGTCTTTCCTGCATACATACTTACTCTATTTTTTCCATAATATTTATGATTGATTTCTCCATCAGAAAAACAGAATTCAAAGAATGCTAGTACTCCTGGTACCATATATTCACATCCTTCTTTAAGTAAGAATTCTTCTAAATTGTTGTTACCAAATGGGGAATATTTAACATATATTTCTCCTACGATACCAACTTTCTTTAATTTTCTATCTACTCTTTTAATCTCATGAAAACTTTTTGCAATACTTTTTAGATTCTTTTTCATACTTCTATTATTTAAACTTTTCTTAGAAGCAAAATCAGTAGATAATTTATTTATCCAATAATCTACTAATTTATCAGTTTCACCTTTTTTCTTTTCATAAGGTTTTACTTGGTTCTTTAAAAGCATTATAAAATCTCCGTAGATAATAGTTCTAAGAGACATATACATCATCATTGGTGTTAGTTTAAATCCACTACATTTTTCTATGTTACTTGTGCTTACTGAAATAACTGGTATATAATCATATCCCATATTTTCTAAAGCTTTTCTAAGTAAACAAATATAATTAGATGCTCTACATCCACCACCAGTTTGAAATTGTATTAAAGCTACTTTATGAGTATCATAATCACTACTTTTAAGTGCATAAAGTTGTTGTCCTATTGCACATATAGCTGGATAACAAATATCATTATGTAGGTAACTAAGTCCAGTATCTATAACATCTTTTCCTTCATAATGAAGTACTTCTACGTTGTATCCATATAATGCAAATACTTTTGTTAGAAGTCTCATATGTACTGGGAATATATCTGGTGCTAATATAGTATAAGTTTTTTTCATTTCTTTAGTAAATTCTGCTGTCATATATATGTCTCCTTTAAACTATTTTTTCTTTTCTTTAAAGATTTTAACTGATGTAATAACTGTTATTAAACTAAGAATACCTTCTACTAAAAGGTTAGCTCCAAGTAATATAGTTAATACCATAGCACTTTCACTAGGCTTTATCATTAGTGTTATACCACAGATACAAGCAAATATTGCAAATATTAGAATTAAATACCATTCACGAATACCAAACTTATGTGCTTCATTTGCTATATGCATTTTAAACATACTATCTGTGAATATTGAAAGACCTAATGCTATACATATGAAGTTAATAAATCCTTCAGGACGTACTAGAATGATAATACCAAGTACTAAAAGTAAAATACCAAATGGTAAGTCATATTGAAATGCTAAACGATATAGGTCATTTGAGAAATAACCAAATAGTTTAATCATTCCAAATGCTATTAAAAGTATTGCACATATTACAACTAACATTGTTTGTGAAAATGCTGGATTTATCATAAGTACTAATCCTAGAATACATAATATGATAGACATAACTATGTAACTTGTTTTAGCTATACGTATAAATTTACTCATCTTAGTTCCTCCTTTCATTATATAAATAGTATAACCTTATAATTTATTTTTTAAAATGGACAGTTTTTTTATGATGTTTAATTTTTAGACAAAGTGGTTTTAATGCATAAAAAAAGAATATTAATTAGAATGTTTATTTATAAACTCTAATAATATTTCTTTACTTATTTTAGTATATGTTACATACTCTTTTACATATTCTTCATCTAAGTTTCTTGATAACCAGTCTATACAAAATCCAAAGAATTGGCACTTTATAAAACTAATTAAGAACTTCTTATCTTTTTCATTTATATTCATATTTTTAGTAATTGAGTTTATTAGTGTTCTAACTGTATATTCACAAGTGTCCATTATGAATCTCTCATATATATTTTTATCTAAGTGATTATAAATATTTAGAATAGTCTTTTTATTTTCAAGTACATATTTAATGGCTACTTCTACTGCCATGTCTATTGAATCTATAGTTGGATAATTTTTAATTAGAATGTCTGTTTCTTCAGTAATAACATTTTCAAGTAAATCATTTATGTCTTCGTAATGATAATAAAATGTATTTCTATTTACTCCACATTCATCTACTATATCTTTTACTGTTATTTGATTAAAAGGCTTTTCTTTTAGTAATGTTATAAATGTATCTTTAATTGCTTTTTTAGTAAAGTTTGCCATAATATCCCTCAGTTGTATTATACAATAAATTTAAGTTTTTTCAAAATTATGATATACTTTTTTATAGAGGGATATCTATGGAAATGTATGATTATGATAAGATTATAAAAAAACTTAAACTTGATGAATTAGATGATGAAACTAAATTAAAAAAAGTTATAAGATGTTCTGCTGATTGTTATGATACTTTAATTAGATTTTATAATTATTATTTAACTTTAATAGAAAAGAATGCTAACTTAGATGATTTTGATGAAGATATTAAAATAATTAAAAATAGTAAAGCAAAGACTATAAAAGGATATTTAGATTTAATAGGAAGAATTATTGATATTACTAATGAGATAGCTAATGAGACCATTGAATTAAATACTCAGATACATAAGAAAGAAAAAGAGATAAAGAAAAATAAATCTAGTCTATTAAAAACTTTATTTGTTGGTTCTTTGTTTAGTAATAAAAAAGAAAATAATAAAGTTAATGATACTGAATCTTATAGTTATGAAGAAACTGAACTTGAAGATGATGACTTTCACTTTGAAGATCCAGATTAAAAAGAGTTTTAAAACTCTTTTATTTTTTGAACATATACTATTTCATTATTAGTATTATCACAGTAATAAGTATAATTATTTTTTTCTAATAAGTTTATTAAATCTTTATGATTAGTGTAAAGTGTTATATATATTTCATTTACTTTATTTTTTATTGCTTCAGTAAGTGCTAATTCTAAATATTTAGTACCTAATCTTTTATATTTATCTGTTACTTTTAGAGTACATATTTTTAATCTTTTTGATGGCTTAAATTCTTTGGTAAAATTATAATTTTCATTTTCTTCTTCTATTTTCAATACTAAAATAGATGTTATTTTATTGTTTTGATATGTTACATATGCTTTTCTATCTAAATGATTATTAAACCAAATAATAAAGTCTTTATAATCACTTTTTAATGAGTCAAAGAATGTATCATTTATATCTAAATCTTTTAATTGTTTTTCTTCTATAACTATGTTTTTCATTGCTATTATTATATATTAAATTATATAAAATGTAAATTTACTATAGATTTACAATTTCCTTAATATCACTATATTCTTTATCATTTATAATCATTACACCATTTCTTACTTTATAATAATTTCCATGATACTCTATTTTATCGTTTTCACATCTAATAAATGATTCATTTGGAAGAGCAATTAGTGGCCTATCATTGCTTACAGTAAATATTTCTTTTAGAAATTCTTCATTTTTTAAATCTAAATGTGGATATATATTAAATTCTACTAAACCTAAGCCTTCATATTTAACTAATTTATAATCTTGGTATTCATCTAAATAAATAACATTTTTGCTTTGATTTAGACTACCTGCTGAAACGCCTATTATTAAATCTCTACTTGTAATATCATCTTTAATCTTGTATTCGTTTATACTTTGCATTTCTTTATATGTATCTCCACCCATAAGAAAAACTATATTAGATTTATTTAATAATTCTTTTGCTTCTTCTTTAGTAACTCTTTTATCAACAACGTATTCACATTTAAAATTGATACCCACTTTATTAAATGCTTCTACTAACAAGTTTTTATGCTTAACTGTTTTTTCGATGTTATCGAAGTTTGACGCTATAAAAGTGATAACACTATTATCCTTTATATCTTTCTTTAAAGAATTAACTTGCTCACTAGTAAATCCATTTTCTTTATCTATTCCACTCATTAAATAATTAATCATTTTGCACCTTCTTTCTTATTTGTCTTCATTTAAATTTTTTATTAATGTTTTCATTCTTGCATGATAGCCTTTTTTATTATAGAAGTTTTCTGCGTTATGATTGTATGCGAATACATCCACTATCACATACTCACAACCTAGACTTTTAAAGTGTTCTTCCATCTTGTTCATTAGTTCTTTGCCTACACCTTTGCTTCTTACTTTCTTACTAACAATGAGCTCAGTTATTTCTCCTCTTCTTGGACATTTATAATCTAAATAATCATATTCATCATATGGAAATATACATCCAATTACTAGTCCAACCACTTTATTGTTATCTAATGCTAAAAAGCATTTACCTTCGTTTTCATATGCTTCTTTTAAATCAATTACTGCCATTTTATCTCTATAATCTTTATGTAAATGGTCTAAGTCGTCTTCATCTATTGTAAGAATATATTTTTCTAACTCTACTAATAAGTCTTTTACATCTTCTAAATACTTTTCTTCATATTCTATAATAGTCATATTATCACCTAAAATTATTATAACATAATTAAAAAGATTACCGAAGTAATCTTAATTTTCTTTATCGTTTTCTGTTATTCCATTTGGAAAACTTAATAAGCTATTTTTATTTTTGAAGAATTCTATTATTAAGTCTGTTGCTTGTCCTTTTTTGTTTTCTCTAAATACATCGTGTGTTGTTTTTTCTAACATTACTAACTTCTTTAAGTTATTCTTTACACTACTATAAGCATATTCTACTGATTCTTGTGGAACTATAAAGTCTGAGGTACCTCTTAATATAAGTGTTGGTGCTGTTACATCTTTTATAGAATCTTGTAGTTCTTTTACTATTTTAAAAAATTCTATATAGCAGTTAGCTGGTAGTTTTAATAATCTATTTGTTACTAAACCTGCACCATATTCTTCAAATATTTTTGGTGTTGAAGTTAATGCTGTATTTATATTAAATTTAGAGCTCTCAAATCCACTTATTCTAAATGCTGGTGCTACTAAGACTAACTTTTTAACTTGTGGATATTTTGATGCTACATATGAAGCTAATACACCACCCATAGAGTGACCTATAACATATATTTTCTTATATCCATTAGATATTAGAAATTCCATTTCACTATCTACTTTTTTAATCCAATCTTTATAAGTTATTTTCTTTTTAAAGTCACCATCATGTCCAGGTAAAGTAAAAGTAAATACATCAAAATTATTAATTAACTCAAGTCTATGCGTTAAATACTCTTGATCATATACTCCACCTGCAAAACCATGTATAACTAATATTGCTTTTCTAAATAATTCCATAATACTCACTTCCTATGGTATTATTTTAGCATAATTAGATTTGTCTTTCTATATTATTCTAATTCTTCTTTCCAACTTTCATCTATTTCTTCATCATCATAGAAAATACAACTTAATTTACTTACTGCCTTATATAGTTTTCCTACACCTTTTTCACTCTTTTCATAGTTTGCAATGAATGCATCATCTATTCCTAGACTTCTTCCTTCACTATATGAATCTATATCAGCTCCAATATATGTGAATTTCCAATCTTTATGAGCTTGGATTAATTCTTTTATTTGTGATTTATTATATTTTGTTGATGCATTTTCATAACCATCTGTTGTAATAACAAATATTACTTTATTAGGATCTTTATCTTCCATTTCTCTTATAGTTTTACCTATTGCATCTAATAATGCAGTGCATCCTCTAACATAATATTCTTTATTAGTTAATTTTTTTACGTTATCAATATCTTCCCTATTATGTAGTACTTCATACTTATCATCAAATAATATTGTTGTTACTTTTACATTTTTTCCTCTTTGTGAATTAATATAACTATTATATCCTCCGATTGTGTCCTTTTCTATCCCACTCATAGAACCACTTCTATCAAGTAAAAACACTATATCCATTTCGTTATCTCTCATTTTATTTTTCATACTCTCTCCCTCTTTTCTCTTTAATAATAATATTTTCTATTATTTATTTGGTCGCTTTAAAAGTGACATTTATGTTATAATTACCTAAAGAGGAAATTATGAAAGAAGAATTAAAAAAATATATTAATTTAAATTTAGAAAAAGAAGATAAAACTGAACATAAGAAAAATGAATTTATATTTAGGGAAAAACTTAAAAATATTTTTTATGATGAGTATTATAGTGAAGATGATGATTTAGAAATTTGCGAGGAACCACAATATAAAAAAAGTATTAACCCAGTTGAACAATATTTAAAAGATAATGATAAATATAATGATTTTCAAACAATGTTATTTAAAATGATTGATGAAAGAAATCTTAAAGATAGTGATGTTTATAATAAAGTACATATTGATAGAAGATTATTTTCTAAGATAAGAAGTGATAAAAATTATCATCCTTCCAAAGAAACTATTATATTGCTTGGCCTTTCATTAGAACTTAATGAACTTGAGATAGTTGAATTACTAGATAGTGCCTCTTATTCACTTCCTAAAAATAATTATTTTGATTTAATAATTAGATTTTGCTTTATTAATAAAGTATATAATATAAATAATGTTAATGAATTATTATATGATTATGATTGTAAGTTGTTAAATGCATAGTAAAAGAGTTAATTTATTTTAACTCTTTTTTCTTTTATAATATTCTCTATTTCTTTAGTTAGAGATTCATTTTCATCATCTTCAAGTACATCCCATATAGGATTATTATCTTCATCTACTATTGGTACTATTTCTATACTTCCATTATTGTTGACTATTTCTAATTGATCTTCTACTATGCCAACGCATAAATAATAATCGAAACTTAATACTTTTTCTAGTAGATCTTTAGTGTTATTTTTATGAGTTATTTTATAGAATCTACGCATATCATTATTTCTAATTGATTCTAAAACTGCATACATATGCTTACAAAAATATTCACATGGACAATTACAATATAGTTGTAATTTCTTTTCATCTTCGTTATATTTGACAACTACTAAGTAATCTTTTGTTCCTTCGACTACTGCAAAATATCTATCATCTATTTTTTCTAAGAATAATACACTACCATCATCATAATATTCCATACCACGTTCTATAATTCTATCATCAAATATTTCATCTATATCATCATTAAATAAATCAAAATCAAATTCTTTTTTGTATTCATATTTATTTGTTTCACCAGTTAAACTAGATATCATTTCATAAAGAAATCCTTCTAACTTTTTAGGTAAGTTTTGAAATATAAAATTAAGTATATTATAGATATATGTTATTTCATTTGGTATATACTTATTAAATTTAACACTTATCTTTTCTTTATTAGATGTTTCAACATTTACATTTAGAGTAACTAATCTTTCATCACTAAGATTATCTTCTATAAAGTTAGTTTCAATACTCTCTAAGTTATTAACATTATTTATAAATTCATTTATTCTATCATTTGGTATATATTCATAACTAACATATTTTTCTATATCTTTAGTTTGCATAAGAGCTAGGTCTATCCAACTAAGTTTATATGTCTTAGTACTTTTAAGTTCATCTAGTCTAATATAAATATAATAACCTTCATAATTAAATAAAGTTAATTCTAAAATATTTTTATCTTTCTTGAAATTTTTTTGTATTTGTTCTATCTTTTTAGTCATTTCTTCTTTCATAGTTATCACATCCACTTTTATTTTAACATAAAAACTATGTAATTTCTTACATAGTCTTATATTATTTATCTAGTTTTTCTAGTTCTTTTATATCATTCTTATAAGTTTCTAGGTCTTTGTTCCATCTTGTGATTAGTTTTTCATCATGTTTATCAAACTTATAATTATCATTTATATATTTACCTAAGTAATTTGATACTTTAGTGGCTCCATAAACATTTAAGTGATCTCCTTCATCACAAGTGTCTTCTTTGAAATCTAATTTAAAGTCTTTATAGTTTAAATTTAAGTCAGTAAATTTAATACCGTTTTCTTTAGCGTAATCACTTACTGTATTACTTCTTTCTCTTTTCCATGAGTCTGGTGAAGGAATCCATATAAATTCTATATCAATGCCCTCTTCTTTAGCTGTTTTAACTATTAGATCTATATATTTTTTATTGGTATCTTTTAGTTTAGCTCTTTTATCACTATCATAAATATAATCTTTAGTATATGCTTTTTTAACTGTTGTTATATCCATTCCTTTATGAGGATTATAGTAGTCACTTAATGCATATTTAAAGTCATCTTTAGTTAGTTCATTATATCTTGAATGATATCCTAGTATTGGCATAATCATAGATGCTTTTTGTCCATAACTAAAGTTAAATGTTTTGTCTGTTAGAGCATCTATTTTATTCTTACTTAGTTTCATATTATCAAATACTTTTTTATAGTTACCAGTAGATGATTGATTATTAAAGAAGAAGTTATCAACATTTAAAAATATTATTTTTGGTTTTTGTGTTTTAAGTGCTTCAATTAGCATATAGTAACAAGTCCATATTCTTTGTCCAGCTGATACATAACTATAACTCGTAATGTTATAGTCTTCCCATATTTTCATGGGTGAAACTCCTCTATAAGTATCAGAGTTTCCTAAGAAAAGAACATCTATTGTATTTTTTGGTTCTGCATAATAACCTCTTGTTATAAAACTATGAGAGTTATCATCATTAGTAATCCATTTTGGAATAAATAATCTATCTATGAAGTATATTGTTGTTAGTAATAATATAATGAATGCTACTATACTTAATATTTCATTTCTTACTTTCATGTTGTCCTCCTAAAACTGTCCATATATAAAGTCGCTAGCATTATAGCCTGGACCATATATTCCAAATACTAAAATCATAACTATTAATATATAATAAACTAAATACTTATTAAATGGGAAACTATTAACAATTTCTTCATTTACTTTTTTACCTTTTTCTTCTCTAAATGCTATAAAGAATAATAATGCTATAAATAGAATTACTATTATAAAATCTATTATAGATAGTCCATAACTCATTATACCTTTACTTGTACCTGTAAAGATTCTGCCAATCATTTTGAAAGCTTCTGTAAATGTAGACGCTCTAAATATTGTCATACCTATTACTACAAATATCCATGTTCTTAGTACTTTTAGAGAGTCTAATATCTTTGTATTTATTTTATCAGTTTTAATCTTATTAAATAGTGGTTCTAGAAGTAAGCCTATCATCATTATAACGTAATAATAAAGTCCATATAATATGTATTTACTACTAGCACCATGCCATAAGCCATTTAAGAACCAAACGAAGAATAATGGTACTGCACTCATAAAGAATTTACATAGATATTTAGATAAATGTTTATTATTAAATGCCGATAATTTCATATTAAATTTTGATAAACTTACTGGATAGAATACATAATCTTTTAAGAATGTCCCTAGCGTTATATGCCAGCGTCTCCAAAATTCTTCTACACTTTTTGATAGGAACGGTCTATTAAAGTTACTAGGTAGGTCTATTCCAAATAGTTTAGCTCCACCTATAGCCATATCCATAAATCCACTAAATTCAGCATATATTTGTATAGTATAAAGTATCATTGCTAATAATACAGAGAATCCACCTATATCTGTACCAAATATATTGTTAACAAATATACCGGCTCTATCTGCTATTACCATTTTCTTAAATAAACCGAATAAGATTAACATACATCCAGAGTGTATCATATTATAATTAAAATCATTGCCATTATATATTTTATCCCCTACATCATCAAATCTAGCGATAGGTCCTTCTTGTACACTAGGAAAAAATATAATATAAAGTATTACTTTGAATGGATTAGTTGAGGCTTTATATTTACCTCTATAAACATCTGTTATATAAGATATAGCCATTAATGTATAATAAGATATACCTAGTGGTAAAACAATCTTACTAAATGGTTCTGATAGTTTTAAACCAAATATACTATTAACACTACTAACTAAGAAGTTAGAGTATTTTAAATATACAAGTAATCCAATATTAATTAGTAAACATAAAGATAATATTAGTTTCTTATAAGTTTTATTCTTACGTTTGAATTCTTTTTTTAATTCTTTATCTTCACTATCACATTTTCTATCATTTATTTTATTAATTATAAGGCCAAAACCATATATACTTAGTGCACTTATTAATGCATATATTATTAGGCTTTTACTCATTAAATAGTAGTAAGCTATACTACATATAAATATTGCTATCCATCTATATTTTTTAGGTATTATATAATAAAGTATTAAGCATACAAAAAGTAAAACAAAATACTTAAGTAAATTTGTTAACATACTAATCTTCCTTTAATTTACTAACTGTTTTCCATAATGCTTCTGCGCTATTGAAGTTTTCAGGTATTACTTCATTAACAGTAAATTCTATATCGAATTCTTCACTTAATTTTGAAATAATAGCTATGATATCAAATGATTCTAAGATACCATCATCTATTAAAGTTTTTTCTTTTTTAAAATCTACTCCTGGTTTAACGCTTTCTAAAATTTCAATTACTTTTTCCATTATTACATCTCCTCATACATTTCTTTTAATTTTACTCTATCTATTTTACCATTTGCATTATATGGCATTTTACTTACTTTTATTATTTTGTTTGGTCTCATATAACTAACAAGTTTTTCACAAGCAAATTTGTTAACGTCTTCTTCTTTAAGTTTGTTTCCTTCATAGAATAATACTATTTGTTTATTATTAGCATCATATATACAAGCACATAGTGTTATACCATCTAATGCATTTATGTTAGTTTCTATTTCTCCTAGTTCTATTCTGTAACCCATATGTTTTATTTGAAAGTCTTTTCTTGAAAGATATATAAGTTCATTATATTCATTGTATTTAACTATATCGCCTGTTCTGTAGATATATTCAATAAATGATTTATTAAGTGGATTTTGGATAAATGTTGTATCAGTTTTCTCTTTATTGTTATAGTATCCTAGTCCTAGAATTGAACCTTTTATACAAAGTTCTCCTTCTTCACTTTCTTTATTGTTTTCATCTAGTATTATTGCTTCACAGTTATTACATGGTCTTCCGATTGGTAGAGTTTCATTATCTTTGAAGTCTCTATTTACTACATAGTATGTACATATATCAGTAAGTTCAGTTGGTCCATATAGGTTAGCATACATTAACTTTGGTAATGCTTTTCTCCATATATTTAATGGTTTCATAGGCATTACTTCTCCAGCAAATAATACTTTGCGTAAGTATTTTGGCTTTATTGCATCGAATGTCTTTAAGTTAGCTACGATTGATAATGCTGAAGGAACCCAATATATTGTGTTTACTTTATGTTCATCCATAAACTTTATTAAGTTAAGTGGGAATGAGAAGTAACTCTTTGGAATTATTACAAACGTGCTTCCATTCATTATAGTACTAAATATATCTGACACTGACATACTGAAATAAAATGGTGTTTGACTACCAAATATAGTTTTTGATGTTATATCAAATGTTTCAGTGAACCACTTACTGTAAGATATAACTGATTTATGCGATATAACACTTCCTTTAGGTACTCCAGTTGAACCACTTGTGAATAATATGTACATAGGATTAATGTCTATGATACGAGAATTTATATTATCTAGTAGTTCTTCATCAATATTATTTGATTCTTCTATATTCATTAACTCATAATTTAAGTTATAACTTTTAAACTTATCTATATTTTTATTATCAGATATAACTAGTGATGGATTTAATGTTTCTAGAATACTTGTTACTCTATTAAGAGGCATATTTACATCTAATACAGTATAAAAGTTTCCACTATAAGTTACCCCTATCATAGAACCTAAACAATTAATAGTTTTATCTATAAATATAGCAATAGGCTTATTATAAAGATTATACTTTGATATAGATGTAGCTATTTTTCTAGAATAATCTCTAAAGTCACTATAAGTAATGCTTTTATCTTTTTCAACAAAAGCTATTTTGTCACCCTTCTTTTTACATATTTCATCTAAATAGTTTGTTATGCATTTTTTCATAAAATTTTCACACCCATTATAAGTATATCATAATTAAATAGTAAATAAAAACTAGTTTTCACTAGTTTCTATGATTGTTTCTTGAATTTTTGGTTTTTCTTCTTTTAGTTTATCAAACATTTCAGTCATTGTCTTGTTGTTATGAGTTAATCTTTTAATAGTTAAATCTTCTGCTTTATTGTTTGCAAGACGAAGATTATCATCAGTTTTAAGTAGATGTTCTTTTGTTTTTTGTAAGTGATCAATAGTCTTATCAATCTCTTCAATTGCTTTAGAAAATCTTTCACTAGCAAGTCTATAGTTTCTACCAAATCCTTCTTTGAATGCATTAATATTTTCTTCAAAGTGAGTTATATCAATATTTTGATTTTTTATAAGTTCTAGTTCTTTTCTATATTCTAGAGATTTATTAGCTAAATTTCTTATTAAAGTAATTAGCGGTATAAAGAATTGAGGTCTTATAACATACATTTTGTCATATAGATGAGATACATCTACAATACCATCATTATAGTAATCGTTATCTGCTTCAAGAAGTGTTACTAGTACTGCATATTCACATTTCTTTTCTCTTCTATCTTTGTCAAGTTCTTTAAAGAAGTCTTCGTTTTTATGTTTAGTAGAAGTTGTATCAGCTTCGTTTTTCATTTCAAACATGATTGATACTATTTCATTACCATCATCATCGTAATCTCTAAATATAAAGTCACCTTTAGAACCAGTTCTAGCATCATTGTCTTTATCAAAATAAGCATTCTTAAATAGTGGTCTTAATCTATTAAATTCAATATTACAATGTTGTTCTAAAGATTCACCTATCATTTTAGTAGATTGTTTAGCTTTGAAATCTTTATAGTATGCGATTTGTTCATCTTTATCTTTAAGTTTTGATTCATAAGAATCTTTAATGGTATTTTCTTTTAATTCATGTTCTTTAGCAATAATAGTAAGTTCACTACTTAAGTCAGATATTTTTTTATCTTTCTCAGTTATTGCTTTTTGTATTTCAAGTTCACTTTTAGATGCCTGTAATTCTATTTTACTTTTAAGTTCAGCTATTTCTAAATCACGTTTAGATAACTCTTCTTGATATTGTTTTTCTAGTTTTGATAGAGTTTGTTCTTCTTTAGTTTTAAGTTCACTCTTTAGAGTAGTTATTTCTAAATCTTTTTGATTTAATGATTTAGTTAATTCTTCTTTAATATGTGCTTCAGCAAGTTTAATACTACTCTCTTTATCTCTTTTGTGTTCTTGTTCTCTTAGTTCTAACTCTTTTTCAAATTCTTTATCTCTTATTTGTTTTACTACTTTATCATAATCACTTTCATCTATTTGAAAGATTGTTCCACAGTTTGGACATTTTATTTCGTTCATTGTTCCTCCTTATAAATATAGGCTTTTACCTATTACATAGTCATTGATATCAAATCCATTATTTTGTGCGATATTTATGAGTTCACTTGGACTAGCGTTTTCTACTCTTGATAGTTCAATCATTGCTTGTGGTGAACCATTAAACATAGCTGTACCAAAATAATCTATTAAGTCTCTTCTGAGTCTTTCTATATCAATTTCATAATTATTCATTTCACACCTCACACGTACATTATAACATACAAAAAGAAGTTTATTTCTTTAAACTTCTTACATGTCTTTCAATTCTTGATTTGTCTTCAATTGTTAAAAATGCATGAGGATATATTGTTGGATAAATTTCATTTGAATATGGTTTATAACCTGCTCTATCTACATTTCCAAACATTCCTTGCATTGTTAAACATACTTGATATAATTCATCATTTACTACTACTCCAGTCCACATATGGCTTTCTCCTGTTGGAATCGAACCCGAAATCAACTGACAATTAACATCTAAATATGGGTTAAATAACATTGACCTATATAATCTTGATTGTCCTTCACATACGCCTGAATGATGTGTAAGAGTTCCATATGGATATGATTCATAATGTGACTCAGATGGTTTTAGAACAGTGCATCCACGTTCTCTAGAGCTCATTGTTCTATCACCTGCAAATCTTATTGTGTTATGTATATCATTATAGACCAAAAACATTTTATCAAAATCAGTTAATCCTTGAAAATGATATTTACTTTCTAATATATTAGCATAATTTTCTATAAATCTTTTTAATCTTATAGCATCTTCTAAGTCGCTATTATTTGCTTTTCCATAATTGAAATATAACTTTTCACTTAGTGTTCTTATTACGTTATCTGGTAACCATATTAAGTCATCTTGACCTAAACCAATAATTTTACCTTGTGCTTCATCAAGTCTTAAACTAGCTAATTGACTTGGATTTCTATTAATTGTTAATATTAAAGATGTTACATCTTTATATCTCCAGTTCATACGTTTCATTAATTCATTATATAATCTAAAAGAATCGTCTGATGTATAAAATATAATTTGTCTTACATTTGGCATTGAATTAATTTTTTCAAGTAAATATAATCTTTTTAATTTTTCATCTATAGTGTTTGGTACTGTTTCATCAAATATAACAAAGTCTTTTTCATATGAATCATTAGGCTTTGCTTCACTAATGAATTTATCAAATTTATCATAAGTTATATGGTAAGTAATCTTTCCATTAAGTATTCTTATGCTTCCTCTTATATTTGCTTTTCTTGGTTGAGATACTCTTACATCATATTGATTAGTTCTAACATAACTTGCAAATCTATCCATGATGTCCCCCTTTTAAATGTTTTGTATTATATCATAAATGATACTAATAGTCAATTAAGTGTAAATTTCATTTGGTTTACAAAATTAAAAATAGTATTTACTTTTTAGGTGTAAATACTATTTATTTTTAAGAAATTTTGCTGCATTTTTAGCAGAATCTTTACCTACTTGAGATAGAGATGCTGCTGTTAAATGAATACTATTATTAACAGTTTTATCGTCTTTAGGTACTTCTTCTAATGCAAATATTTCTTTATATTCTTTATCATAAGCAACGTATCCTAAATCTGAACCAAGTATTATATCATTATTATTATTTATTAATTTTTCTTGTTCTTCATGTATTTTCTTAACATATTCATCAACATCTTTCTTTTCATTTAATTGCCATGATGTTTCAACTAATACACCGAAGGATAATCCTAAATCTTTCTTTAAATAATTATGTACTTTCATATATGTATCGTAGTATTTGTTTTCTTTTGATAACTCTTCTGTAGCATCAGAACATCCTTGATACATAACATAGAATCTATTGACTACTCTGTATCCGTTATTTTCTAAATATTTTACTGCGCGTAAGTATTTTTCTTTAGCTGCATCATATATATGTTGATTATCTTTGTATTCGGAATCTTTACTTGGTAAGAAGTTAGTTATTGGTTCTCCTCCATTAGATGCCATAACTGATACCATTTTATTACCTGTTTCTTCATAGTATGTTTTAGCAAACTGTGGAATCATATTTGTTCCATATGATGGTAAAAGTGAATAATACTCATCACCTTTTTTAGAATATCTAAATTTATTATCTATATATATTGATTTTTCACCAAGTGTTTTAGTTTTAGATGTTATCATTTCTAGAACACTTTTATTCTTTTCATCTATTCTAAAATCATATGCTGTATTTTCTGGTATTTGTACACTAACATAACTAAATGTTTTATATTCTTTTAATATATCTTCATCTATAAATTTAGTTAAGTCTCTTGTATCTTTTGTTTCTTGTTCATATTTATACATTCCAGTGTATCCAACCATATTAGATTGACCAAAGAATAATACTAAATCTATATCTTCTGCCCATATAGCATATAAGTCTATTACTTTTTTATCTTTTTGAGTATCTATTTTTTTATTATAAACATCATTAATCCAGTCATCAGATACATCATCATATATTTTATATTCAGGTACTCTTGTATCTTTCTTTATTGACCAACCAAGTAATTTATGACTAGTGTCCCATAATTCAAATTCATATTTTTTGTTATTAATAATTCCATAGGTGTTTTTATTTCCTTTAACTAAAGTTTGTCTTAATTCAATAGTATCATTGTCATTTAAATTTCTATGATATATAACAGTTATTGATTCTTTAACATATATTTTTACTTCAGCTATTTTGTTGTCAAATGTTTTAGCTGTTATTTTAGTAATACCAGGCTTTTTAGCAGTCACTTTTCCATTTTTATCTACTTCGGCTATATCTTTATTTTCACTTAACCAAACAATGTTTTTAGCCACTGAATTCTTATTAAAATTGATTTTAATATTAATAGATTCATTTTCTACTAAAGAGGCTTCTTTTATATCTGAGTTTATATCATCTGAAACTGTTAATACTGATGATATATTATTTTTGTCTATGTTTAAATCTACTTTACAACTATCTTTATATTTAAAACTTAAAAAAAGTATTGAACTTAAAACTGATAATATAAATACTGTTAAAATTATAATTGTTGTTTTAATTCTATTATTCATTTTCTACACCTTAACATTTAAAATTTTAACATAATTAAGATATGTAAGCAATAAAGTATAAAGTTATTGACAAATAAAAAGTAGAAATAATTTTCTACTTAGTATATTTTTATTATCTAATGATTATTGATTCAAAATATTTTTCTTGAAATTCAGTTAAAGCTCTTATAGCATCATCACTATAGTCTTTTCCATCTTTTGAAACTATTAGTTTGTCATCGTCATCATTAGTTCTATGAATTATAGCAATTACTTTTCCTTTACTTTCTTTTACTGGTTCAAATTCTCCTAGTAAGTATGCATCTAGTTCTTCACCATCTCCGCTTACTGTATTTGGAATGTAGCCATAGTTTATCATATACATAAATCCATGTTTAGGATGACGTGTTCCGAGTGGTCTATCAATTTCAATAGTTACTTCTTTTCCTAAATAATCTTTTGCATTTGTTTGCATTTGTTACTCCTCACGTAAAAAGTTCATTAACATAAATAAACTTATCTTACAATCACAATATTTTTGTAGTTTTTCATAAGCTTCCTCTAATTTTTCATCATAACTATATTCTTTAATTGTATAGTATATTAATCCAAAGAAATATGTTGGCTTATATTGAACCATTTGAAGAAATTTTTGGTGTACTTCAGGTGATAATGATTTAATTATTTTATTTAGATTATCAAAAAATTCATATATGTCGAACTTTTCTACTTTCATTATACTTTCAATTGTTTCGTTAAATTCACGGCGAAATTCTCCTTTATCATTCTTGTAACTCAAATAAAAATGTTTATTATTCATAATATTTTTCTCCTTCTTAAATATATTTTAACATATACTTTTGACCTCACTTCACTTTTTAATTAATTTTTTTCGTTGCTACTATATAAAAAGAATACTATAAATATAATATTCTTTGAATAATTTTATATATTAACCTAATAATTTCCTAATATTATTTAATATACTTTCATCAATTTTATCATTTGATTTCAAAAATATTTTATGTATTTTTTTGAGATTTCTTCAAATTTATGACTACCTTTTCTTTACTTAAATCATATTTTGATGATAGTTCAACAATTGATTTTCCCCATGCCATTTTATAAGTGTTATCATAATTACATTCTCTAATTATTTGTTTAAATAATTCATATTTATTTTTCATTATACTTCCTAACTATATTTTTCTATAAATTTACTATGTATATCTTTTAAGTATTCATCTAAATATGTCATGCCTTTATTATAAATATTTTTTGGTATTCCATAGTATGCTGCTGCAATACCGCCTACTACCGCTGCTATGGTATCACTATCTCCACCTATTGATATGGCATTTCTTATTGAATCTTCATAATCTTTTGATTCTAAGAAACATGCCATTGCCATTATCACTGTATCTATACATTTCATGCTTCCCTTTATATCTGATTTCTTTATATCATCAAGTGTTTTATCTAGTTTAATATAATTATTTTCAATATGGTATTTTATATATTCTTTTGTTTTATTTTGAAGTGCTAGATGTATGGCCATACATACAATTTCAGCACCCATTAAACTTTCTTCATGATTATGAGAAACATTAGTTACGATTTTACATATCTTTTTTATGGTTTCTTCATCTTTAAATGCTACTGGTATAGCACTTACCCTCATAGCTGCTCCATTAGCGTAACTACCATATGGCTTATGATCAAAAGTTAACCAGTTTTTAAATCCTGAACCATATCCACAATTTGGATACTTAAGTCCAACATTAACCATATTGTTTATAACTAATTCTTCAAAAGTATCAACACTCTTAAATTCTAATAATGCTTTCACTACTGCAAATGTCATAACTGTATCATCAGTAAATTTATCTCTAGGGTCAAAGAATTCAAATTCTTTACTTTTGAAACCACTAAATTCGTATATGGAACCTACTATGTCTCCTATAGCAGTTCCCATTATAACATCTCTTATATTTTTATCTATTTTATCATCATCATTTATCATATCAGCTAATGCTTTTTTCCAGTTAGTAAATATTTCTATTGGTTTTCTTTCACTTGTTAAATATTTCTCTAGATATGGTTTATATTTTTCATATATTCTTTTATCAACTGAAAGTCCATTACCAAATCCCATATAAATGTATTGATATTTTCCTTGATAGTTTTCATTTTTGCAATTTTCCCAAGTTTCATTCCATTTAGGAAATACTTTTATAGCATCTTTTAATAATATTGAATCTTCTGTTCTTTCACCATACATCCAACCATCTACTCTATAAAGGATAAAAGTATTATTTTCTTTCATAACAAATGATATTCCGTCTTCATCCCACATTCTTCCTGGGTTAGTTATGAACATTAAATTATCTTCATTTAATTTTAAAAATTCTTCTTTTGATATTGTGTTTGCTATCATTAATTATTCTCCTTTAAGATATCTAAAGTTAAATTGTCTCTTTTGCCGTTATAAAATTTATCTATCACTTTTGAAAATATTTTTTCTTCTGGAAATGCATATTCAAATAAAGTCATACATGAATTTAATTTTAAATAGTCAGGATAACCCATTATATATCTAATATCTTCATCTTGTTTTAATAACTCATTACATATTTCTAGCATATTATTTTTTAAATAATCATTTTCCATATATTCTTTTACTTCATCTATATTTTCTATTCCGTAATATTCTGATGTTGAACTTTTTCCTAAATCTTTTAATTGAGGAAATATATACCACATCCAGTGACTTCTTTTATATCCATTTTTTATTTCTTGTAATGCAGTTTCATAGTATTCTTTATGCATCTCTACAAATCTATCTATATTATACATAATTACCACCCATACCATTGATCAATATCTGGATCTTCTGGAACATATTTGTTAACACATACTTCTTCACCATTATCACCATAATAACATTCTTGATATGTCTTTCCACCTTCTGATGTTGAAGTGCATCCAGTGCAAAACATTATTATTAATAAAATTAAAAATATTTTTTTCATATAAACCTCTTTATTTATTACTGCGTACTATAATATATTTATTGGACATCTTAATCAACTATTAGCGCTCTTTTATTAACTATCCTATTAGTTACATCTAGAATATACTGTGTTTCAGTT
>CAMERI010000003.1:0-114003 GCA_945935525.1 uncultured bacterium
ACTTATGCAAAATATGTTTGTATAAGTTTTTTTTAGTATCTTCTTTATTTAAAAAGGGACTAATTGAAAGCGAATTTTCTAAAAATTATCCTAAAGTAAACTTAAGAGAACTTTTAAAAGAAAGAAAATTATATTCAGAAAAAGGTTTAGAATATCCTCATGTTACGTTATCTAAAGAAGGAATATATGATAAAGGCGAAAGATACAATAGAGATTTCTTGGTTAAATCAGATGATAAGCAATATAAAATTACAAAGTTAAATGATTTATGTTATAATCCAGCTAATTTAAAATTTGGTGTAATATCACTCAATGAATATGGTTCTGCTATTTTCTCTCCTATTTATGTAACTTTTGAAATTAATAAAAAAGCTAACCCATTATATATTAAATATTACACAACAAGAAATAATTTCATAAATGCTGTGAGAAAATATGAACAAGGAACAGTTTATGAAAGAATGGCAGTTTCTCCGGAAGATTTTCTCAAATTTAGTATAAAATTGCCATCTATAGAAATCCAAAATAAAATAGTTGATAAACTTGCCTTATTAGATAAAAAAATTAATTTAGAACAATCAAAACTTGATAAGATTAGTTCATTAAAAAAAGGACTTATGCAAAACATGTTTGTATAAATCCTTTTTATTTTATATTTCATCTAATCCTAATTCTTTAAGATAAACATTTAATTCTTTATCAACTTCTGCAATTTCTTTATCAATTTCTTTTAAATCTTGTTGAACTGCTTTTATATCGACTTCTTCTTCCTCTTCAAATGTATCTACATATCTAGGAATGTTTAAATTATATTCATTTTCAGCAACTTCTGACATTGGCGCTACATGACAATATTTTTCTACTTCTACTCTGTTTTTATATGTTTCAATAATTTTATCTACATCTTCATCTCTTAATCTATTTTGATTCTTTCCAGGCTCAAAATCTTTAGAAGCGTCTATAAATAAAATATTCTCTTCATTTTCTCTACATTTCTTAAACACAAGAATACAAGTTGGAATACTTGTTCCATAGAATATATTTGCTGGTAATCCAATTACGGCATCTAAATAATTCTTTTCTTTAATTAAGTATTCTCTGATTGTACCTTCAGAAGCTCCTCTGAATAAAACTCCATGAGGTAAAACTACTGCCATAGTTCCATTATCAGATAATGAATAAATCATATGTTGAATAAATGCAAAATCTGCTTTTGATTTAGGAGCTAATTTACCGTAAGCACTAAATCTTTCATCTTCCATAAATTTAGGATCAGCACTCCATTGTGCAGAATATGGAGGATTTGCAACAATTGCATCAAATCCAGGTGGAACTAAATCCATGTGTCTTGGCCTTTCTAAAGTATCATCATTTTTTATATCAAAATGTTTGAATGAAATACCATGTAATAACATATTCATTCGAGCCAAGTTGTATGTTGTTGAATTGAACTCTTGTCCATAATAAGATGTTACATTAGTTTCTTTTCCTACTCTTAAAAGTAATGAACCAGATCCACAAGTTGGATCGTATACTCTTTGTAATTTAGATTTATTTAAAGTAACTAATTTAGCAAGAATTCTTGATACTTGTTGAGGAGTATAGAATTCACCAGCCTTTTTACCTGCAGATGCTGCAAAATTTGAAATTAAATATTCATATGCATCACCTAATACATCTATTTCAGCATCTTCATGATGGAAGTCTATATCGTCTATCTTTAACATAATAGTAGATATTAACTTAGTTCTTTCTGCTTCTCCTCTACCTAATTTAGAGTTATTTAAATCCATATCTTCAAATAGATTTTCAAAGTCATCTTCAGATTCATTTCCTAAAGTTGATTCTGAAATAATATTAACTGCTTTTGCAAGCATTGAAATATCAAACTTACCTGTCTTTATTTTACTAATTAATGTACTCCATAAATAATCAGCTTCAAGGAAATAACCCATATTTGAGTCGTTAATTAATTGTGATTTTAAAGCTTCTCTATAATCTTCTTTCTTCCAAGCTTCTTCATATGTAATATTATCATCTTTTAAATATGTTGAATTAACATAATTAACAAGATTTTCTGATAGATATCTATAGAAGATTAAACCAAGTATATAGTTCTTAAAATCATTAGCATCCATATTACCTCTTAAGGTATTAGCAATACTCCATAATTGTTTTTGAAGCTCTGCTTGTTGTAATTGTTGTTTTTCTTCTCTTGACATATTTTAACCTCCTACATATATTTCTTTAATAGATTCTTAATGAATCCCTTAATATTTTCAATAATTGTAATTTTCTTTAAGAATGGTGCTTCAATTGATTGTCCTATTAAGCCATCTGGGAAAATTCCACTATATTCATATTCATTTATTATTGTTTCTAATGTTTCTAAATTAATATTATTTTCACTAGCAAACTTTTCGATTTCTTTTTGTCTTTCATGATTCATATGATTATCTAATGCTTCATCAATTGAATCATCCTCTTTTAATGCTGGTAAGATTGAAGTTAAGAAACTCTTAATTAAGTCTGCTTTTAAGAACAATTCATCATCAGTTATATTTACTAACTTACTTTGAATATCTTCAATATCTTTCTTCTTTTGTTCTTCATCAGTTAAATCTACATTTCTAATTAAGTTCAAGATGTAAGAAACATTTATCTTATCAGTTTGAATTAACTCTAATGAGAAAGTTACATCATTTAAAATTGAACTTTTTTCTTTATCATTAGATATCTTTCTATATAACTCATAATATTTTGATTTATAGTCTTCAAAAGTTTGAGTATTAATCATCGAATCAGGATTATCTAAATCAAATTGATTAAATGTTCTTAAGCTTACTAATAGTTTAGCCACTTCTCTAAAAGCTATAATAAACTCTTTAATATCATCTTCACTCTCAAGTGAATCTACACTTTCAACTACTGGAGTGATATCTAGTAATTTCTTTACTGCTTCATTGAATTTACTTAAGTATTCTTCATATGGTTTCATAATAACTGTATCGATACTATCAGTTTGTGAGAATAACTTAACAGCTTCATCTACTCTAGCTTTTGTAGTTCTATAACATACAATATTACCAAATGGTTTAGTATCTGTTTCTACTCTATTAGTTCTAGAGAATGCTTGTATTAAATCATGATACTTTAAAGGTTTGTCAACATATAAAGTATTTAATCTTTTTGCATCAAATCCAGTTAAAAGCATATTAACAACTATTACTATATCGATTTCTGTATTTTTTATCTTTTTACAAATATCTCTAAAATAAGAATCGAAAGTATGAGAAGAGAAATTACTCTTATACATTTTATTATAATCAACAATTATTCTGTCTAATGCTTCTCTTGAATGTTCTGGATTTTTATCTAAATCTTCATTAGCACCATAAGTGAATATTGCTCCTATTTTTAAATCATGATTTAATGACTTAAACATATCATAATATTTAATTAATAAAGGAATTGATGATACAGTAAATAAAGCATTGTATTTTTTATTATGAGTTTTAGTATTATGATGATCAATTATATCTTGAGCAATCAATCTAACTCTATCATCAGACATAAATACTTCATCGGTATCTATTCCCTCTACCATTAAATCTTCTTCAGTTTGTCCATTCCATTCAACAAACTTCATATAATCAACAGAGAATCCCAATACATTTTCATCTTTTATTGCATCTTTAATTAAATATGTATGTAAACATTTTTCAAAGATGTCTGCTGTACTTCTTCCATCTTGTGATGGATTTTCTTTAAATCTTGGAGTTCCTGTAAATCCAAAATATTGAGCTTTGCTAAATGTTTTAGATATTTGTCTATGCATATCTCCAAATTGAGATCTGTGACATTCATCAATTATAAAGATTGTTTTTAAATCTTTGTATTTTCCCATAACGCTTGCATATTTAGGATTTGAACATGCATTAGCCATTTTTTGAATTGTAGTAATTATTAATGGTTTTGTACTATCTTTAATTTGTTGTATTAATTTATCGGTTTGATTAGTCATATCGACACAGCCTGGATCGAATTTGTTAAATTCATCTAAAGTTTGTTTATCCAAGTCTTTTCTATCTACCAAGAAGAATACTTGATTTATGGATGGCTCTAAAGATAAAATTTGTGAAGTCTTAAATGAAGTTATAGTTTTTCCTGATCCTGTAGTATGCCAAATATAACCATTATTATTTGTATCTAAAGCTCTAGATACAATGTTTTCAACTGCATATACTTGATATGGTCTCATTACCATTAACATTTTTTCAGTTTCATTAATAATCATGTATCTAGCAATCATTTTACCTATATGACATCTGTCTAAAAAGAATACACAAAATTGTTCTAGATTTGTAATTCGTTCATTATTAACATCAGTCCAATAAAAAGTAAAACCATAGTTAAGTTCTTGATCACCATTAGCGAAGTATTTAGTATCTACTCCATTACTTATTATGAATAATTGGATAAATTTATATAAACCTGAATATGAGTGTCTTTTATATCTTTTAATTTGATTAAAAGCTTCTTTCATATCTATTCCTCTACGTTTTAATTCTATTTGAACTAGAGGAAGTCCATTTATTAAAATAGTTACATCATAGCGATTTGTATATTTACCTTCAACAGTAGTTTGATGAGTAACCTGAAAATTGTTTCTACACCAATCTTTTGTATTGAATAATTCAATATAAACAACAGACCCATCATCTCTTTGAATATCTTGTTTTTGTCTTAATTCTTTTGCTGATTGAAAAATACCTTTACCAGATATTTTTACCATTAATCTTTCAAATTCTTTATCTGATAAATCTTTAAAGTTAAGTTCCCCTCTATTGTGTAGATTTACTTGTTCTCTAAAGTTTTTTTCTAATTCATTGACATCATTTATCTCTACATATTGATATCCTTGTTTTCTTAATTGATCAATCATTCTATCTTCTAATTTAGATTCACTTTCGTAACTGCCCATCTTTTCACCACCTAAGAACATTTCTATTAATAATTATAACATAAATTACTACAAATTCTTTGTTTTAGTCTTATTTTAATAAAGAAATTTATTTTTAGTTGGCTTATGTCAAAAAATATCCTATCCCTGATAAAATAAGTTTTTTTTAAAAAAATTAGCCCCCTCAGCCACCCCCTTCAAAAGCCTCTTGTCAAACCATTTCTAAGTGATAAAATATAATAAAATAGGATAATTATATTAAAAAGTACGGAAAAAGTACGCAAAAGGTACGAAAATGGTACGGAAAAAGTACGGAAAAGGACAATTGAAAGGTACAGTATCTATATGTTAATATGGTATTGTAAGAAATATAATAAGTTAAGATAATTAATATTTTTTAAATGAGACAAAAAATGAGACTAGAAATGAGGTAAAAAATGAGAATTTAAATAGGTATTGTAAATGATACTAAGAAATGGTAAATTTTAGTAAACTAAGATAATTCTCATTAAAAAATACACTTTGTATAACACATTATTTTAATAAAAAAATTACACTTTTAAATCAATCTTTCATTAGTAAGCAAATTGTATTAAAATGAGTATAATTAGAAAAAATATTCAAAGGAGATAGAAATATCTTCTTTTTTTATTATCACACTAGTTAGGAGGTGAATAAATGAAAGAAAAAGAAAATAGCCCATAGTTGCATCCATACTTTTCCACTGAAAATAAAGCAATAATTAAGAATAACCGTCCACTTTAGTGGGATAATTTTGCAAGTGCAAAATAAGTTTGATATCACACAAAAGTCTTATGTAATAAGGCTTTTTTTATTGTGATGATATCAATCTCTTATGCTCTTATATTATTTTCAATAAAAAACATTAATTTGGTGGCTACATATTGTCCACTTAGTGGCACAGATAGGAGGTTTAAAAATGAGAAAATTAAAGAAACATATTTCTATATCATTAGATGTAGAATGCATTATTACCGAATATGCAAATAAATGTAACATTTCATTTTCAGAAGCAGTTACTCAATTAGTTACAGCTGGTAATAATAATATTAAGTTATCTAGAATGTTAGATAAGAATAATGCTCTATTAGATAAATTATATTCTAAATCGTATTATTCTACTCAGTTATTAGAACAATTTTATTCTGATTTAGAAATATATAGATTAACTAATCCAAATGATAATAAAGCACTAAATAAATTTAAGAAAAAGTTTTCAAAATATGATTATGATGATTAAGGAGGTATAAATAAATGATGCATAAATTTTTATTAAGAATAAGGCAAGATGTTTTTGATTTAGCAAAAGTTGAAGCTAATTCTAGAGGAATTAGTATTAATGACTTTTTAGTAATGTGTATAGAAGATTCACTAGTCAAATACATGAATGAATCAGCTGATGCATTTAAAGATATGGTTATATCAGAAGCAATTAGAAAAGAAAGGAAGCGATTAAGAAATGAGTAAGAATCATGGAAAACTATATTATGATTTATTAGAAGACAATTTGAGTAAAAGCACAATTGTCTTTTTTACTCTACTACTCTCTAATTCAAATCAAAAAGGATATGCTTTTGGATCTAACAAATATTATGCTGAAAAACTAAAATGTTCTACTAGAACAATTTCTAGTCTTATTAGAACATTAGTTGATAAAGGATATATTAATGTAGAACATCCAAAAAGTTTTAGAAGAAAAATATACATTAGAAATAAATTTCTAACATAGAAGAATAATAATTCTATCATTATAGAATTATTAATCTAACATAATAAATAAATATAATATATAAATATAATAGTTATACAAAGGCCTTAGTAAAAGGTAAAGGAGGTTTCGGTATGAAAGATTTAGTAGACTATATAAAATATCATGGATATATAACAAGTATTAGGGATAATGTAGATAAAGACTATATCTGGTTTGATATATGTCAGAAAGAACAATATAAAGATAAAAACGGTGTGGATAGGACTAACCTATCCTTTTTTAGTGCAAGAATGTATATTGAATATACATATAAGATTGAACTAAGAATTGGCAAAGACATTTATGTAGAAGGTATCCCAAAGGGATACATAGACAAAAATGGCCATAGACAAAACTATATTCATATTTTAAAAATAAATGATTTAGAAGTTAATAAAGAACCACCACTCTATGGTGATGGTTATTGGAACGGTAAAAAAATAGAATCTTCAAAAGCATCACCAGAAGAACAAGCTGAGATGCAAAGAATAATAGATGAAATAACAGGAGGTAAATAATATGAGTGCAGAAGAAACATTAAAGTTAATATCAAAACAATGGTGTTCTATAACAGATCTAATGAAATTATTAGGTTGTGGTAGAAATAAGGCACTAGAGATTAAAAAAGATATTAAAGATAAGTTAATCAAAGACGGATATTATATTCCAGGGAATAACTTACCTATGCAAGCTGTTGTGGATGTTTTAAAAATAGATATTGATAGACTAGAAAGACTAATAAATATGCCAAAATAGATGATACAATATATATGGTGAACTGCAATGAACGAAATTATAGAATTTTTAGAAAATAATAAAACAGATTATGATATAGGAATAATTAACAATGGATATTATCATAAATTACCAAAACCATTTCCAGATAAACAAGTAATTAGATTCAAATGGAAGAAAGAAGCAATAAAAAAGTTATTATCAAATTTAAGTAAAAAAGGAATTATTTTAAAAGAAAAAGCTGTTGGAAGATATAATGCATTATATAATGTAAATGGAACAGATCATCAAATTTTTATAATTTATGCAGTAGATTCTCATGTACAACTTCCTAAATTATTATTAAAAAATTTTAGAACAAAAGATGATTTATATTATATAAATACTACAAATAACAAATTAATAAAAAGCTCTGCAAAAAATTATAATACTAGTTTTGGTTACTACTCATTAGCATTTGAAGAATACCTAAGCACAAATTATGAAAAAATAATATCTGATATTATAAAATTATTTATTCCATTCATAAATCAAGAAGTAACAACCATAACATTAAAAGATTTAAATAAAAGTGTAAATAAATTATTTTTTATGGCACTAATTAGAAATCCAAAATATGTAAAAGAAATAAACGAAAATAGTTTAACTGCACAATTATTTGATGGTGGATATGATGCTGAATCTTTAGCAATAACTGGCGAAAAAATGAATACAAACTTTATCAAAGGATATACCCCTATTCCATTAGTAAATATCACAAGCAAAAATCTTGTAACACTTAAATCTTTAGTATCAAATCTATATATAGATGTTGGAATTAATTGCATGGCAATGCTACTACATCCAAAATTTGCAATAGCATTAGTCCCAGATGATTATTATAAAAAAATGATTGAAGAGCAAGGAGAACAAACATATTTACAATTAGCAGATGAAAAAGCATTAATCAAAATGAATAAACAAATATATAATTGTGCAAAATTTAATGAAGATGATGTAATCGGATTAAAAGATGATTTAGACGATTTAAAAAAAACATTATAACAAAAACAGATACTATATCTGTTTTTTTATTTGTCAGGATTACCTGACTTTTTTTTATTTTTAGTGCTATACTAGAGATGTATAAGAGGTAACTCGGTATAGCAATATAAGGAGGAATTAATAATGGCTGTACTACAGTTACCAAAAGAAAGAGCTACCAAAGATGGTAGACGTTGGTATTTTTACGACAAAATAAAAGTCGATGGAAGAACTAAAGCTTATATGTCTAAAAGTTATATGACTAGAAATGAAGCACTAAAAGCTGAAAGAGATTTCTTAGTTGGATATGAAACTAGAGAGATAAATGTTACTAGTATGACATTTAAACAACTATATGATGAATTTTATGAATATAAGAAAGATAAAGTTAAAGCAACTACTCTAAGATCATATAGAAGAAATATTCTTCAATTAAGTGAATTCTATGAATTAAAAATAAAAGATATAAGAATAGAACACTATATAGCATGGAGAAAAAGAGTTGGAAATCTAGATTCCGCAGATAAAACTAAGAATGGTTATTACAAATTATTAAAGACTATTCTTAACTATGGAACTAAATGGCATGATTTTAACTTCACTTCAATCTATAATCGAATGGAAAAGTTTAACAATCCAAATAAACCACCAAAAGAAATGCAATTCTATACATGGGAAGAATTTAAACAATTCTTATCAGTTATTGATGATATTAAATGGAAAGCATTATTTGAAGTATTATTCTTTTGTGGATTACGTAGAGGTGAATTAAGAGGTCTTTCTTGGGATAATATAGATTTCTTTAATCACGAACTATCAGTTGTTAAGAATGTAGTTCAAGAAGGAGAATCAGGTGATTATATAGTTACTACACCTAAAACAAGAACTAGTGTTAGAACACTACCCGTTCCAGAAAGAGTTATGAATGATCTTCATGAATTATATCTTCAAGAAAAGAAGCAATATGGATTCACTAATAAGTGGTATGTTTTTGGAGATAAAGAACCACTATCAGCTAATATACTTAGACACCATAAAAATGATTACACTAGAGAAGCTGGAGTTAAACAAATAAGAATTCACGACTTTAGACATTCATGTGCTTCAGTTTTAATAAATAATGGTGCTAGTATCATGATTGTTGCTAAATATCTTGGGCATGCTAAGATAGATGAAACACTAAATACCTACTCTCACCTATTTAAAAATAAGATGGATGAGATAGTAAAAACTATGGATAATTTAGAGTAAAAAATACTCTACATTAACGAGTGGTTAATGTAAAAGTTAATGTAACCACTAATTTTATAAAAACAAAAATACGGAAATCCTTTATTTATAAGGGTTTCCGCTAATTTTAAACGATTTCCCGCCGGGTGCAGGGGGTTAATGGAGGCGATGTTATATGGATAAAAAAGATTATTTAATAAGTTATTTACTTGTTATCATTTTCTTATTACTTTTTATAATATTTTTATTAATTTTCACAAATCAATAAAAAGACCTAACTCACTTTGTAGTTAGGCAAAACATAAAAACATGTGATATCTAGCCTACAGGGGGCAGGTACTTCACTAAAAATAGTTTATCATATTTTAATATATATTGTAAATGATTTATAAAAAGTAAAATTACTATTTCTAGTATCAATTCTTATTCTTAAATTTATAGCCTCTAGTATAAGGTATTAACTTATTACCCTCAACTACATATGCAGTTTTAGCAACCTCTAATATTGGTAAATCACTTTCACTATCACTATAAGAAGTAATAATTTGAGCATTAGGTATAACAGTAGCAAGTCTCTTTAACTTTTCTTCTCCTTTACAGTTTCTACCTATAATATTACCATCTTTATCAGTTCTAGTAGCTATTATATATCTAATACCAAGTTTCCTACAGAAAGGAACAATCCATAGTTCATAAGATGCACTTATTACAATATCATAATCACTCTTTCTAGATAAATACCAAGGTTTAATATTCTTCATATGAGAATTAACAAATCCTTCAATAAATTTATCTAAATCATCTATTTTAAATAAGAATGAAAGCATAGCTTCTTTAACTCTTTCAAAAGAAATCATACCACGTTTATATTCTTTTTCTAAAGCCTTAGTTCTTTTTAAAGCCTTCATAACCATAAATGGATGCTTTTTAAATGAATAAAGTAATATATCTCTATTAGTGTCACCATTATATATAGTATTATCAAAATCATATATATTCATATTATCACCTAACTTATTTTATCAAATTTTATTTAAAAAATAAATCCATTATTTATATATTTTAATTGTATCAATACCAAGCATCATTATTATATTTCTAACAATACTTGTATACATAAACCATCTTTTAATTACTTTAAGTCTAAGTTTTATTTTAAGATTAATTGTTTTAAATCTATATAATTTAGTTATTTTATTAATATTATCATTTTTTATTATTATTTTTGATAAAATATCTGCACTTTTAATAGCACTACTTATACCTTCAAAAGAACTAGCACTTATAAATCCAGCAGCTTCACCTATTAAATATGCTCCATCTTTTCCAGTAACAAAATCTTTAAATCTTTTAGGTCTATAAACTAAACATGCCTCACGTTTTACCGATTCATTTAAATCAACGTTAAGAAATTTTGATAATCTATTCTTTTGTTCAAAAAATTTATCTTTTGAATTTTTTATATCAAAGGCTCCACCATATATTAAATATTCATCTTTATGTATTAGCCATGAACAACTATCACTAGTTTTTCTATCAAATATACAAGAATAAAACGAATTACTTGTATCAACACATTTATACCATTCTTGTATAGCCATATATTTCATAATATTATTTTTATAGAATGTTCTTCTAACAATTGAATTGCATCCATCGGCACCAACTATTATTTTAGAATTAATTATAGATTTTTTATTTTTTTCTAATACTTCTAAAATATAATTATCTTGCTTTTTAATACTTACTACTCTACCATTTATTTTTTTAACATTTTTAGGTATTAATGATACTAAATACTTATCAAACTTATATCTATCCATATTTAGATAATATCTTTGATAATATTTTATTTGCTTACTTACTAAATCCATAGTTTTAACTGAAAATATTTGTGGACTAACTAGTATATCTTTAGGAATAACTAAATCATAATGAGCAAGTTCCTTTTGAGCATCAGGTGCTAAAAGACCGCCACAAGGTTTTTTATTTTTCTCATTTTCAGCATCTATAATTAATATTTTCTTATTAGTCTTAGATATTAATTTAGCAAGTGTACTACCAGCAGGACCAGCGCCAATAATTACTATATCGTACATATATTTCTCCTTTGTTTAGTATTATAGTAAATTAACAATTTATTAACAATTGATTTTACATCACTTTACAAAAAAAGATAACTTTCGTTATCCTTCGTTTCTCATAAATGCTTCATATTTATCCATTATATCTTTAGGATCTCCTTGAGCTTTTATAAGTCCTTCATGAAGCCATATTACTTTATTACATAGTTCTTTAATAGTATTACTATTATGTGAAACTATAACAACTGTTCTGTCATCATTACTTATAAGTTCTTTCATTTTATTATAGCTTTTCTCTTTAAAATGTATATCTCCTACACTAAGAACTTCATCAATAAGCATAATATCAGTCTCAAGTATAGCTGTTATAGAAAATGCAAGTTTAGAATGCATTCCTGAACTATAACTTCTAACTGGTCTATATATAAAATCACCTAATTCTGAAAATTCTATAATATCATCTATCTTAGCTTCTATTTGTTCTTTAGAATATCCAAGTAACATACCTGATAAGAATATATTTTCGTATCCAGTTAATTGTTTTTGAAAACCTACTCCAATTGATAGTAATGAAATACTATTACCATGTAAATTAATACTTCCTGAATCAGGTGAAAATATACCTGAGATTGCTCTTAAAAGAGTACTTTTACCACTACCATTTTTACCACATATACCAAGTATTTGTCCTTTAGGTACTTCAAATGATACACCTTTTACTGCTTTAAATATTTTACCTGTTCCTCTAGCCTTTAATCCTCCTTTTTTTAAAGAAAATCTATTCATATCTCTATAATACACGTGTAAATCTTTTACAGTTATAGCCATTTCTTCTTTCTTCATTATTTCATCACCTTTACATATGTATTTTCATATTTATAAATTGTTTTAATTCCAAGCATGCATATTAATATGCCAACTAAGAACCATACTAGTGTCCACATACCTACTGGAGCACTCTTATATATAAGTACATTTCTCATATTATAAATAAAGTTAGCTATAGGATTTAAATCTAATAATATAGTTCTATAAAGAACATTATGTATTCTAGTACTTATATCATAGAAAACACCAGTCATATAGAATATTAATCTAAGTGCTATATTAACTAAATTAGTTAAATCTTCAGCAAATACACCTAAATGCATAACAATAGTACATACTCCAAAAGTAAATACTAAAACTGTTATTATAATAGGTATAAACCATAATACATTCCATGTAATAGGTACTTTATAAATACACATAAATATTGCAACTAATAAGAATGAAACTGCCATCTTAAATGCATTAACACCCATCTTTATTAAAATTAATACAAACTTGGGTATATATACCTTCGTAACAGTATCTCTATTACTAGAAACTAGTTTTACGCTACACGTAACCATCTTATTAAAGAAATTCCATATAGATAAACCAATAAATACAAATACTGGAAAGTATTGTACATGAGATCTAAACACTACATTAGCTATAAATGTATATATAAGCATAAATGCAAGCGGTTCTAAGATCATCCATAAGAATCCTAAATATGAATTAATTACTTCTGTTTTTAACTCTGCCCAAGTGGCATACATTATATAATTTTTATACTTCTTTAAATCATTTACAAATCTTTTCATATAACTCCTCGCATATCAATTTTACCATATTTATATATTAAAAGCCACAAAAAATGATTATTAGTAGTACTAACAATCATTTATATTCTACTTAGAGAAGTTTTCCATCCATTCACTATAAGATGTTACTTTTTCATAATCACTTAAATGTCTAACTTTTAAAGTAACTTGAGATTTATAATATTTATCAAATAATTCTTTTTTCTTTTTACACATTTTTTTATCTAATGTTTTAGGTACATTATTTTCTTTATAATATTTTTTACTATAAGTTTTATTAAAGTAATAGAAGTTAGATTTATCATTTACTAATCCTGTTACTATCTTACTTGTCATTTTATGATGTATATGACCATACTCACCCTCAGGATTATGAGTAACTATCTTATTCCATTTTTTAAGTTTAATAATATTATCTATATCTCTCTTAATTAAATCATAATCATTTTCCCAATCAGACTTTTTACCATCAACTAAATCTGGATATCCAAGAGTTATATATTCATCATTGAAATATTTCATCATATGTTTAAATTCTCTTAATCTAGTTTCACTAGAACCACAAGTTACACATACAACTACATAGTCTTCCTTCATAAGTTCAGTACCACCAAATAATAAATCATCATCTGGATGTGCAACTACCATAAGATTTTTATAAGCATAATCATCTTTAAATAATAATTTGTATTTTATATCATTAGGTTCTAAAACTTTAAT
Source organism: uncultured bacterium (assembly GCA_945935525.1). GTDB lineage: Bacteria > Bacillota_I > Bacilli_A > RF39 > UBA660 > CAG-1000. Next base: position 14,158 of record CAMERI010000003.1, read on the forward strand.
ATCTACTTGAGAATCAAAACTATAGAAATCTAAGAATCTATTATCCCATGTTTTACTTACAGGATTATTTTTCCATATATATTTTTCATATTTGTTTTTCTTAATATATATAGGATCCATTTTAGCATCTAATTGCATCTTAACAACTTCATATCTTTCTTTATTACTAACATATACATTATGATAAATATACAAATATGAAGATAAAACAACTATAAGTACTGCAAGTAAACTCTTTGCTATATATCCATTTTTATCTTCTATTAATAAATTATAAAGTTCACTAGCTATCAATATATACACAACTAAAGCAGGTAAACTACATCTTGGACCTACTGGAGTAAGAACTAATAACGGTCCAAGTATTATCACTATACTTACCATATAAAATACTAATCTATATCCAATAACCCTATCATAATATTTATTTTTATCTATAAATACTAATAACACTATTAATAACAATGATACACAATATAATGCAGTCATAAACCCAGTAATATAATGACTACTACCAGTAACTATATCAAAATCAAAGTTAGTTCCAAGTATTAAAAATACACTATAAAATACACTATATAAATTTAATAATTGAAGACATACTTTCTTCCATTTAACAACCTTATTATTTACTAAGAATTTATAACTTAATACTAACATTAAAGCACTAACTACAAGATTAATAACTAAGTTACGAGAAAATGCATTAGTTTGTATTTTATTAAAGTAATTTCTAGCCATAGTAACTATTAAAGATTGTTTAGTAGTTACAGTTCTATAAAAGTCATCCCCCTTTACTACATGTAAATAAGCTCCATTAGTAAACATAATTATTGAACCAACTATGACACCAGCAAAATATATTAAATAACTCTTAGGTATCTTCTTATACTTAATATATGAATAAATACATAAAACTAAACATAAAGCTAATAAATAAGTAGTAATATGTTCCATAAATAATGTACTACATACACCAAGTATAAATAATAATACCAAGTTATACCATTTTTCTTTAAAATCAACTTTTTTAAAGACATCTTTTATATATGCAATAAATATTAAAACTAATAACATATTAAATGAATAATTAATAAATCCACTAGTATTAACAATTGTTTCTCTAAATACAAACCTATTCACCAAGAATAACATAAGTATTGAAAATATCATAACACCATTACTATTTTTATTAACTATTTTCTTAATAAAATAGCCTATACCAAAATACGTAATAGTCATTAATAATGCTTTAAAAATATTACTTCTTGTTAATAATATAACAAGCAAATTTCCTAAATATCTACCATTATAATCTTTAAATCCATTTTGTAATCTTTCTAAACCAGTTTTACTTCCCCAAGCCCAATCATCATTAGAATAAGGAAAATAATAAGTTAATAAAAATAAAAATGCAAATAAGAATATATATAGTAAATAAGTTTTCCAATTTTTTTTAATATTTTGTTTTATTTTTTTCATTTTTGCCCCTCACACATAATTTTACGAAATCTATTATATCACTTGTATAACTATTTTTAAATTCTTTTATATATTTTTTTCTAAAATTATATAATTTATTCATATCATAATTATTATTATCAATTTCTTTATATAACTCGTCTAAAGTCAAACATATCTTACCAGGCATATCTGTATCATATTTTAAGTAGAAATCCCTATCATTAACATAATCTTTTTTATCATAAGCATAAAATATCATAGGTTTACCTATAACAGCCACTTCATATATAACTGCTGAATAATCACTTATAACTTTATCTGATACGAATACCATTTCATAAGTATTAAAACTTTTATCAAATATAGCCTCTTTATTATCAAAAGTATACTTAGTAAGTGGATGTAACTTAACTATTAAGTTATATTTCTTATAATTAAAGTTATTTATAAATTCTTTTATATATTCATAATCAGTATTTCCATCTCTAAATGTTGGACAATATAATATATTTTTCTTTTTATTTTTAAGTTTTGGATACTTAGTATATATATTATTAGTTACTTTTTCTATATTTTCTTTATTTACCATTAAATCAAGTCTTGGAAGTGGATATACTCTAAATTTACTTTTATCTTGACCAAATGCTTCACTAAAGAATTTTATACAGTATTCACTACTTGCAAAAATATAGTCATAATTATTATGCATATTCATAACACTAGCTAATTTTTTATTTTCTATATGTTTTACTCTTTCATTACTATTATTTATTACACTAAGACCAAATTTCTTAAATGCACCCATTGCATGCCACATTTGTATAACAGTCAAACTCTTCTTATGTTTACAATTACTTATAACAATACAATATGAATCAAGTATTACAACTTTACTAGTAGCTATAAAATACATTTGTTTAAACATATGAAATACATACTTTATCTTATTAAGAAGGCCAGAATCTAATGTTTTACATAAATATACTACATCATACTCTGGCATTTCTTTATTAATTTCTTTTCCAAGCAAAACAAAATCAATATTAATATTATTTGATTGTCTACTTATAAAAGTAATTCTATTTCTAGTTTTAAACAATTTAAATATTGAATATATAATATTAAGAATAAATTTAAATATCTTAATTAATACTATCATCTTTTTCCCCTGTTATTAATTTCTTAACTACTCTTTCAGTACTCTTACCATCACAAGCACCACAAAAGTAATCAAAGAATTCTTTTAATTTCTTTTTATCTACTTTACCCTTTTTAATTGAATTTATTAACTCTTTATTATTTTTAGCTACATCTCCATAAGTATATTTAGAAAATGGATAATAAAATCCTCTACTACCATCATAATCTTTATAATCAGGTGTATAAAATATAACTGGTTTATTAAAGAATGAATACTCAAATATAACAGAACTATAATCAGTAATTAGTATATCTGTTATAAATAATAGATCATTTATTTCTCTTTCACTACTTAAATCAAAATAAAAGTCATCATTTTCAAAATCTATATCAGGCATTTCTTTAATAAATGGATGCATTTTTACTAGAAATACATAATCTTTAGAAAAATTCTTTTTTATTAAGTCAAAGTCTATTAAACTATAATCATAGTATGCACTTTTTTGCCCTTGACCTCTAAATGTAGGTGCAAATAATATAACTTTTTTATTTTTAAACTGAGGATATTTTTTATATAGAGTGCTTCTTATATTCTTTTTATATTCTTTGCTAAAGAATATATCTGTTCTAGGAACACCATAAGGATGTACTTTTTCTATATCTATACCAAATGCTTCAGCATAATTTCCTCTTATATTTTCAGAACTAACTATTGTATCAGTATAATTTTTATGTGTTAAACTTGTATTATTATATCCATCTTTACTTTTATTTCTACTATAACCTACTGTTTTAAAGGCTCCCATCGCATGCCATACTTGTATTAATTTAGCATTTTTTCTTATCTTTAATGGATATATTAATGGATAGAAATCATCAACAAGAATATATTTAGCTTTAGCTATATCTCTAACTAAACGTATTTTTTCTTTGAAACCTCTCTTAGCTTTTAATGATTTCTTTAAATGTGTTTTAAGCTCATACTCAGGATTATTCTCTTTTAAATAGTTATAAATGAACTCAAAATTTCCAGAGATATGGTCTCTGGAATCTGATAGAAATAATACAAGTTTATCATCTAATTCATATTTTTTAACATAATAATTATAAATGATTATACAAAATAGTCTCTTTACTTTTTGTAAAAAACCCTTTATATATTTCATATTAAATCTCCCATTTCATTATTGTTTTAAAATCATTGTTTAAGTCATTTTGAAATGCTGTATGTATATCATTAACACTATGTACTTCTACCTCACTAGATATAATTGTACTTAAGTAATCTGGTACATCTTCATTTTCTTCAATGAATTTAATTGATGCATCAAAGTCTTCATAACCACTTCTACTATTGCCTAGTAATGAAAGCCCTTTTTCAAGAATCATTCTTGTATTTAATGGAACATTGTTCTCACTAACACCCATTAATGCAATACTTCCTTGTGGATTTATTATATCTATTATTTGATTAATTGCAGTTTCTGCTTTAGTACCACCAACACATTCAAATGCATGGTCTACTGTTACACCTTCAGGTATTTCAGCAACTTGATATATTTCATCAGCAAATTGGAAATAATGTAGTTTTTCATATCTATTACCAAATACTATAAGTTTAGCATTAGGGAATGTTTTCTTAAGAACAAGTGCAGTAACAAAACCAACACTACCATCTCCCCATACACCTATAGTTTGTCTTTTCATATGACTATATCCTTCAAAATGTTCAAGTGCATTCATAGCTACACTTAATAATTCTAAAAGAACAGCAATTCTATCTTCAATTTTATTATATTTAATTATTCTAGTTCTTTCGATATCTACAACACTTTGCATAAATCCATCATAACCACTAGATTTAAATAAACTACTTCTTAAATAATTTTCTTTAATAATTGAATCTGTTTCTCTAGGAGTATTTGGTATCATAACAACACTATCTCCAGGCTTAAATTCACCTTTAGGGTCAAATACTACCTTACCTACACATTCATGTATTAAAGCCATTGGAAGCTTTTTAGCAAGTACTTCAGGAGCTCTCTTTCCTTGATAATATCTTTGATCAGCTGCACAAATAGAAAGATAAGAAGGTCTTACAAGTATATCATCACTTGGAAGTGGTAAATCTATAAAATCAGTTCTAATTTGTTTAGGAGAACAAAGTCTATAAGATTGTGCTATCATTTTTCATCCTTTCCCATTAAAATAGCACGAGCTATCTTAAGATCATATAATGTTGTTAATTTAATATTGTATACTTCACCATCAACTAATCCAACATTTTCACCCTTTAATGAGAAAATCTTACATCCATCAGTTAATATCTCTTTTTCCTTCTTACTTAATGAATCAAATAATTCCATTAATTTCTTAATATTAAATGTTTGAGGAGTTTGTCCTTGATAACATTCTTTTCTATCAGGAATCTCTGTTATTATTTTTCCATCTTTAGAATATACAATTGTGTCTGTAGCTGGAATAACTGTATCAACAGCATCATATTTCTTAGCAGCCTTAATATTATCATCAAGTATTCTTTGATTAACAAATGGTCTAACTGCATCATGAGTAACAATTACATCTTTATCAGTTAATCCATATTTTTCTTCAATTAACTTACAACCATTAATAATAGTATCATTTCTTGTAGCACCACCTGCTGTTACTTCTACTCTTTCTGTATCAATATTATATTTTTCAAGTAAATCTTCTGCGTAGCTTACCCATTCTTTAGGACAACAAACAACTATTTTTGAGAATGATTGATTAATCAAAAATTGCTCAATAGTATGAATTATAATTGGTCTATCTCCTAACATTAAAAATTGTTTAGGCATCTCAGTATTGCCCATTCTTGTTCCGGAACCACCGGCTAAAATTTCACCGTAAATCATTTTTACCTCCATATTTATAAAATTTATAATTTACATATCTACGTATAACATGATTATAACACATTAAATAAAATATACACAATTATTTACATATACTTTACTATTCCTTATCAATTAAGAATTTAAGCATTTGTTCTTTATCTTTCTTTCCTTCAATTATATCGTATATTAAATTGATTATTGGCATTTTTACTTTTTTACGTCTAACTAACTTATGTATTGATTTTAATGTATACATTCCTTCTACAGTAGTGTTTTTCAAGTATTCATCTACTTCTTCTTTAGATGCACCACTACCTATTAAATATCCAAAACTAAAGTTTCTAGAATTTTTACTAGTACAAGTCATAAGAATATCACCGAATCCAGCAAATGATAGAATTGACTTTTTCTTACCACCTAATGCATTTATAAGTTCTTTTATATCATTCATACTTTCTGTTAAAAATAGTGCTCGTGTGGAATCTGTAACACCCATTCCTTCTAACATACCACTAGCTATAGCCATAACATTTTTAATACTACCACATATCTCAATGCCTATAATATCTCTTGTTCTTCTAAATTTAGTTTTTGAATTTTCAAAGCACTTGCGAATTACCATTTCAGTCTTATGACTCTTAGTTGCCATACTAAATCCTATAGGAGCATCCTTAATCATATCAACAGCAAATGTAGGTCCAGATATAACAGCAATACTATTTTTTAAATATTTAGTAAATACATCATTTAAGAATAAACATGTATTTTGTTGTATTCCCTTAGTTGCTATCAACACTGGTTGTTTTTTCTTAATATATTTAGAAAGTTCCATTGTTACATTTTCAAATGCAAACGCAGGTACTGCAATAACTATTAAGTCTTTCCCTTCGACTACCCTCTTTAAATCAGTTGAAAATACCAATTCTTTAGGTATTATATAATCATTTAATTTTTTACTAATTCTTTTACTACATAACTCATTTTTCTCATCTTCACTATGAGTCCATACTTCAGTGTAAACCTTATTGTTTACTAAAATGTGTGAAAGCGCCAAACCATAAGCACCAGCACCAAGTACACCTACTTTCATTTATTCACCTCTAAAATCAATTATATCATAGTGAATAATGTTTTAAAACACATAAAGAAAAAAGTTCAATTTCTTGAACTTATAAATTTATCTCTTTAGTTTTAAAATACTTGTATTGAAAGAATGCAAATACTGAGATAGCTATTACTGCAAATGTTATACTTATCATTCCAGTCTTAGGATTAACAAGTGGTGAATTAGTAAATATAACTTTAACTGTAACATTGCTATTAGGCATAACAAACTTATTACCGCTCACTTTAATAACATTTCCATCTTTATCAGTAACAATTATCTTATCAATTCTATACCCATCTCCAGCTTTAGCAGCAATTGTTATTTCATCTCCAGCTTTAGCATTATCTAAATTAACTTCTATTGTTCCTTCACCCTCAGTTTCTTTATTTATCATATAATTACTAGAATATTTAACAATATATGCTTGATCAATATAAGCTTCAGGATGAGCATAAGCTTCAGGATGAGCACCTGAAAATGATGAATCTTTTGTAGCTTTTCTTATCTTTGTCTCAATACCACCAACAATTATATAGTTATTATATTTATCAATATCAAACCCAATAAAAGCACTTTTTTTATTTGCTACTTTAGACCATGTTAAATTTAAATCTTTATCATATCTTATTACAAGAAGTTCGCCACCATTTGTATAAAAATTTAGTATATAATTATTAGATTTATCAATATATAATTTTATAAGTTCTGATAAATCTGATAGATTATAATATAAATCACTTAATTCCAAATCTTTTTTATCTTTATAATTACCATTTTTGTCATATGTTTCAAATGATAAATATACTTTTGATACATTCTCATTCCCATCATTGTCTATTACATAATCATAATTAAGTGATAACATCACATACTCATTATTTTCATTTTCAGCAACAGACATTAAAACACTTATATGATTAGAAGGATTTTCTATCTTTTTATTGTAAAATATATTTCCATTATCATCATATTTTATTATATATTTATAATCTTTTTCAATTTTATTTCCATCTTTATCAAGTGAGAACTCAGCAAAACCACCAACACTTATAATATTATTATCGTTATCAACATAATCATAATATATATTAATTTTAGTATTACTATCATTTACTTGATTAAGTTGTTTAGACCATAAAACATTACCATTTTTATCTAACTTTATAATAATTTCATTAAAAGAGAAAATAATGTTTTCATTAGAAACAACATCTATTGATGATGACAAAATTAAACGTTTAGAATTATAACCTTTATCTAAAGTTATAACTTTTTCCCATAAAATAGTACCATTAGAATCATACCTTACCAATACTAATGGTCGAAGATTAGATACTTGATTCTTTTGATTATTTTCTTCATTATATAATCCTAATGCTAAAGCTCCCCCATCAGATGTTTCTCTAGTTTTAAAAAACAAATAAGCATTCTTATTAATTCTTTCCCATAATACATTACCATTAGAATCGTATTTAACAATAACTCCATCATAATAAGATGGATTTATTGTTATTTCCAAAATATTATCAACTACTTCATTTTTTGAGAAACTACTTTTTAAAAAAGATTCTTCAATATACTTAGTAATGCTTATTCTTTCATTTGATAAGGTGCCAACTGCATAGTGATTAGTTCCATCATAAGAATCAGTTGCATAATACATTTCATTTAAATCACTTTGTCCCCAGGTTTTTTTCCATAATAGTTCAGGCTCACTAGCGCTTACAAAACCTAAACATAAAAATAAACTAATTATTGTAATTAATATTTTCTTCATACTTCACCTATTTTATTATTCTACACATATTTTATAATAAATTTATTTTAAAGTAAATAAAAACTCCATAACGGAGTTTTATAAATTCATCTCTTTAGTTTTAAAATACTTGTATTGAAAGAATGCAAATGCTGAAATAGCTATTACTGCGAATGTTATACTTATCATTCCAGTCTTAGGATTAACAAGTGGTAAATTAATAAATATAACTTTAACTGTAACATCACTATTAGGTATAACCAACTTATTAACGATTATTTTAAATAATCCAGTTTTTTTCATCTCCTGCCTTAGCATTATCCAAATTTACATTTACTTCTCCCATTCCTTCGGTTTCTTTACTAATTAAATAATCAATACCATATTTAATAATATTTGCTTGATCTATATAAAAACTAGGTGCCCACGTTTGTAAACTTAATTCAGATTTTAATTGTTCTTCTTTTACAATTCCTCCAACATAAATATAATTGTTATGTTCATCAATATTCAAATCAAAATTTCATACTCTACACTCCTACTATAAAAAGTATAACACTTCATATTTTTTAACATAATTAAAAATTCACTATTTCTAGTGAATTATTTCTTTTTAGATTTTTTATTTTGATTAGTTTTTCCTTTTGACCAATCAAATACTATATTAGTTTTAAGTATAAAGAATAGTACAATAAATATTAATATTACATAACAACCTGCTACTATCTTTTTATCTCCTAATACATAGAAAATAGTTGTTACTGAAAATAATATATTAATAGCATAAATTACTAACAATGAACTCTTCTTAGAAAAATGTTTAAGTAATTGATGATGTAAATGTTCTTTATCAGCATGATCTATACTTTGTCCTTTTAATTTTCTTCTTATTATAGCAAATAATGTATCCATAATTGGAATAGCTAATATTAATAATGGAATAATTAATGATGTTAATGTCGTAGTTTTAAATCCAAGTAAGAATATAATAGATATCATAAATCCTAAGAATGTACTTCCTGCATCTCCCTGATATATTCTAGCTGGTGGAAAATTATGCACTAAGTATCCTAGTGTTGAGCCTAACATAATAAATGAAAGTATTATATCTAAACCACCAAATTTATTAAGTATAAATCCTATAACAGCAATAGTTAAAAAGTATATTGATGAAATACCAGCACATAAACCATCTAACCCATCTATTAAATTAATAGCATTTATTGTAGCAACTATTATTAACATTGAAATAAGTTCAGGTAAAAATGGAATAGAACTAAATTTAATAGTTATACCAAATAATGTTACTTTAGTAAGTTCAAGTCCTCCATAGAATACCACTATTGCAGCAACTATTAATTGAACTAAAACTTTATATTTATTAGGCATTGGTGTTTCGCTCTTGGTCATATCATCAAAAAGTCCTAAAAGCATAATCAAGAATGAACCAATCAATATAGCAATCATTAAATCATTTTTAGGAGCAAATAACATATATCCAAGTAAGAATGCAAAGAATATACCAAGTCCACCTAATAATGGAACAGGATGTTCTTGTATCTTTCTAGGATCATTAGGTACATCTAATATTTTCAAAAATATAGCTACCTTTTTCATCATTTGAACAAATATTAATGATGCTAAAAAACACACTGAAACTATAATAAATATATTATGTCCATTAACATTAAAATCCATAAATTCACCCACTTAGTAACTATTATAAACTATTAATATTATTTTTTCCATTAAAATAGATAAATATTATAAATATTTTAATTATTCTTTATATGTAAAATTCCTTAAATATAATGCAAAATATGTCGTTTTTTGCTATAATTATAAAAGATAATTAAGAGTGTAAAGGAGTACATATGAAAAAAAGATATATTCTAACTATTATTTTACTAACTTTTTTATGTACACCATTTAATATAAATGCTGCTTTTGATGCAGAAATAAATGGAAGTGCAGTAAGAATCAGAACAGGTCCTGGTACTAACAATTCAGTAATTGTTTCAGTTAATGCAGGAACATCTATTAAAGTAGTTGATAAAACTCTTTACGAAGGAAAAGGATGTGACTCTAAATGGCTAAAAATAATTCACAACGAAAAAGAGGGATACGTATGTAGTGAATTTGTTACTTTCCTAAATACTAGTTATGCTGGTATTAATGTAATTGATTGGACAGCAAGAGTTAGCGGAAATAATGTATCAGTAAGAAAAACAGCTTCTTCCAAAGGAAAACTAATTGAAACTTTAACACTCGGAGCAAATGTAACTATACTTGATACTAGTGGAAACTTTTATAAAATTAAATACTATGGTGAAAAAGTCGGTTATATAAGCAAAGATTACGTTGTTAAGAAAAGTGATATTACAGCAATGGATGAAGAATATACAAAAGTATTAAAAGCAAAAGGCTTTCCAGATAGTTATATTCCATATTTAACATACCTACATAAGAAATATCCAAACTGGGAATTTAATGCAGACAAAAATAATAGAAGTTTTACTACTTCAGTAGATAAAGAAACTGGTAAATGCTATATGCAAACAAAGAATGATAACTATAGGACTTCTTCTACTCCTGCTGAGGGTAGTTCATGGTTTAGGGTTAATGCTGGTGTTATAGCATTCTATATGGACCCTAGAAACTGGCTTTTAGAAGATAGAATATTCATGTTTGAAAAACTTGACTATGATAAGAATCTTGAAAAAGAATATCCTACTATTATTAAATCAATATTTGGTAGTGGAAAACTAGGAGATGATAAATACACTATACCAATGTTCAATGCAGCTAAATCCTTAGGAATAAGCCCAATTCATGTAGCAAGCAGAATTAGATTAGAAGTTGGAGCTTCAGGTAGTGCATCTACTGATGGAAGAGAATTTACTTGGAAAGGTAAAAAATATAGTGGATACTATAACTTCTTCAATATAGGTGCTTATGAAACAACAATAGATGGCGTTAAATATTCAGCAGTTACAAGAGGTCTAGCCTACGCTGCTAAACTTGTTGGTAGAACTACTGGAAAACCATGGAATAACATTGAAACAGCTATAAGAGAAGGAAGTAGTACACTTGCTAATAACTACGTTACTAAAGGTCAACAAACTATCTTCTATCAAAAATTCAATATTGGACCTAACGCAGGTAGTCCTTATGCTCATCAATACATGACAAACATTCAAGCCCCAGCAATCGAAGGAGCTTCCTCTTACAACTCATATAAAAAAGGTGGATTATTAAATTCTAAAATAATATTTGATATCCCTGTTTATAAAGATGGAACACTTCCAGCTTACACTTCTCTACCAAAAAGTGGAGACACAAATAATAACTTAAAATCATTAAGTGTTGTTGGATATTCATTAACCCCATCATTTGATGAAGATATACTTACTTATGACTCATACATTCCAAAAGAATCAACAAGTGTAACAATAGATGCTAAAACAAGTAGTGATAAAGCAACAATCTCAGGTACTGGAGAAATGAAAATCGAAGATGATGAAACAGATGTAACAATAACAGTAACTAGCGAAGCTGGTGAAGAAAAGAAATATATAGTTACAATTCATAGAGTTGATGATCCTACTACAGTAAGTATGGTACTTGAAAAAAGTAATTTAAATGTTAATAGTAGTTATATTTACAATATTAAAAACCAAACAAAAGCAAGTGTTATTAAGTCAGCACTAATTACTTCAGGAGCAAGAAATGTAGTAATTAAAAATTTAAAAGGACAAGAAATAAAAGATACTGACATAGTTGGAACAAACTACAAAGTTACAATTTCAACTCTGCTTGAATCAAAAACATATACATTATCTGTTAGAGGAGATACAGATGGTGATGGGAAAATTACTATTCTTGATTTACTAGATGTTAGAATGCATATAAAACAAGAAACTAAATTAACAGGTGCAAAATACATTGCAGGACACGTTAACAGTAATAAAGGAAACGACCGCAAAGTTGGAAGTGATGATATAAATATTCTTGATTTACTAGATATTAGATTACATATAACTAAAGAAAAATTATTATAGGAGGAAATATGAAAAAAATATTAAAAACAGTATCTGTATTGATAATATCCCTACTCTTTACCATGACAGTAGATGCAGCAAGTGCTAATATAAAAGTTACAACAAGTAAAAGTCAAGTAGTTGTTGGAAACACATTCACAGTAACAACTAAAATTTCTGGTTCGAGTCTTGGAGTTTGGGAATGGACACTTAACTATGACACGAAGAAATTCAAACTAGTTAAAGGTGGAAACATAATGCATGTAGGTGATTATGATGACTCAAGTAGTAAAACCAAAACCTGGACACTTAAAGCAATAGCTAAAGGAAGTGGAACAATTTCAGTTAAATCATATGCAGCTTATACAAAAAATAAAGATACAATAAAAGTTTCAACTAACTCTAAAACAGTTAAAGTAATAACACAAGCTGAACTAGAAGCAAGTTATTCAAAAGATAATAATCTTAAAAGTCTAAGTGTTGAAGGATTAAAACTAGAACCAGAATTTAATAAAGATAAAACTGACTATAAAGTAACTGCCGAAAGTAATACAACTGAAATTAAGATTAATGCCACTAAATCAGACTCTAAAGCAGATCTTTCAGGAACTGGAACATTCAAAGTAACTGAAGGAGAAAATAAATTCACAATAACTGTTGAAGCTGAAAATGGTTCAATAAAAAAATATAATATTACTGTTAATGTAACAGATCCAAATCCAATAACAGTAAAAATAAATGATAAAGATTATACTGTTGTTAAAAGAGAAAGTAATCTTACTAAACCAGAAGATTATGAAAAAACAGAAGTAACTATTAATGAATCTAAAGTACCAGCTTTCTATAATGAAATTAATAAATTCACATTAGTTGGTCTTAAAGATGAAAATGGTGAAACTTCCCTATTCTTATATGATAGTGAAACAAATACATTTAGTGAATACAAAGAAATAAAACTTGATCAATTAAAGTTATATCCACTATCAATAGATAGAGAAATAGATAACTATAAACTAAAAAAAATAACAATAAATGATGTTGAATTTGATGCATTAATGTTAGATAATAGTGATTACGCAGTTATTCATGCACAAAATATGAATAATGGCTCAAGTGATTACTATACATATGATACTAAAACTAATACTGTTATTAGATACACAGATGAAATATTAAAACCATTAAAAGACAAACTAAATAAATATGAAAAAATGATTATATTACTATGTGGTGAAACATTATTAGTATTCTTCATTCTAATATGTATACTTATCGCTAAAATAAGAAATACTAAAAAAAGAAAGAAAATGCATAAAATGATGTTAAAACAAAAAGAACTTGAAGAAAAACAAAAACAAGAAAACATCATTAAAGAAGAAAAACAAGAAATAAAAGAAGAACAACCTAAAGAAGAAACCAAAAACGAAGAAGAAAATAAAGATGAAAAAGAAAATAAAGACGAAGAAACTAAAGAAGAAGTAAAAGAAGATAAACCTAAAAAGAATAAAAAAGATAAAAAGGAAAAGAAGAAATAATTAGAAAGAAGTGTTAACATGAGAAAGAAAAAAATATTAAAAACATTTACAACATTATTACTACTATTAATAGAATTAGTTAGTCTTTGTTTCTTTACCTACTCTTTAATTCTTTATAAAGGCGTTGAAACATTCTATAGAATATATGGAGTAATAATACTAGTATATTTCTTCTTATTCTTAAGCTACTTATTACTTAGGAGTATAAAGAAGAAAACATTAAGTTCATTTATAGTACCAGCTATCCTTACAATTATAGTAATTGGATGTGAATTTGGTGGTTACTACTACTTAACTAAAATATATAAATCAATAGATGCTTATAGTGATACAACAAATACATACTATAGCAGTCTTGTTACATATGATAAATCATTAAATACACAAAAAGATTTAAGGAAGAAAAAGATTGGTATAGTAAGTGATACTAAAGATATCGAAGGAAATATACTTCCTAAAGAATTAATTAAAAAATATAGTTTAGATTCATCTAATGAAATAAAAGAATATGATTCAACTATTGAATTACTACATGCTCTTAAAAATAAAGAAATAGATGCTGCATTCTTTAGTAGAAACTATGTAGATATGTTCTATAGTTTAGAAGGTTATGAAAACATAGAAAGTGAAACTAAAGTGCTTCTTGAAGACTCAAAAGTTTATGAATCAAATGAAGAAAATATTAAGAGTGAAACAGCTTCTTTAGATAAACCATTCACTATGTTATTTATAGGAGTTGACTCATCTAAAGATGGTGTTACTTCAGGATACAATGGAGATGTACTTTTACTAGCTACATTTAACCCATCTACTCTAAGAGCAACAATAACTTCAGTACCAAGAGATACTTATATTAAAACAGCATGCTCAAATGGAAGTTATAGAAGAATAAATACTACTACTTGGGGAAGTTCATCAACTTGTGCTGTTAAAACAATAGAAAAACTATTTGATGTAGATATTGACTACTATGCTAAAATAAACTTTAAAGGAGTTGTATCTTTAGTAGATGCAGTCGGAGGAATAGATGTAGATGTTCCATATTCATTCTGCGAACAAAATAGTTCAAGACAATGGGGAGATAATACTATATATGTTAAAAAAGGTAAACAACATCTAAATGGTGAGCAAGCCCTAGCTCTTGCTAGAAATAGACATGGATGGCCTAAGAAATGTGCTGATGAATGGAATCAAGGAACAAGAAATGACTTCGTAAGAGGTAAAAACCAAATGAAAATTATAATGGGAGTTGCTGGTGCTGCTACTAAACTAACAGACCCAAATCAAGCAATATCAATACTTGAAAAAATTAAATCAAACTTCCAAACAAATATAACTACTAAAGATGTATTATCACTATATAGTTTAGCTAAATCAATAGTACTTAATGATAGTACAAACTTAGTAAATCTTCAAAGAATGCAACTTAAAACATATTCAGTTTGGGGAAAAGTATATGAACCACAATCAAAAGGATATCCAGCAGTACAAGTTCCATATCAAGGAAGTATCAATGATATTAAAAAAGAAATAAAAATTAATTTAGGTAAATCAACTCCTGAATTAGTAAAAACAGCAACATTTGACTTAAATAACTTATTTGAAGATACACTAATTGGACAAGGTAAATACAGTACACCTACTATAAATACACTTAAAAACCTATCTAGCTACTCTGTTGCAAATATAAAATCATACGCAAGTAAAAATAAATTAAAACTTAAATTTGTAGATTATAGTACTAATACAGAAGTAACACTAGATAGCTGGGGAGATTATAAATTTCATAGTCAAAAAGAACATGTAGATACTTTAATAGATCAATTAAGTTCACTTACAATATATGTAAGAAAGCAAATATCTACACCCAAGCCAGCAGAACCAACTACTCCAACTGAACCAACTACACCAACTACTCCAACTGAACCAACAACACCTACACCTAGTGGAGGAGACAACACTGATACTCAAGCATAATAAAAGAGTTCAAAATTCGAACTCTTTTTTCTTTTATAAATGTAAATTATTCTTAATAAGTTGATTTAATTCAACAGCATACTCCATAGGTAGTTCACTTCTAAATCTATCTAAGAATCCTAGTACTATTAACTCAGTTGCTTTCTCTTCACTAAGTCCTCTACTCATTAAATAGAAAAGTACATCATCACTTATTTTAGACACTGTTGCTTCATGTTCTATATTCGATGTTATATTATTACATATATTAACTGGTATAGTGTCACTCTTAGAAATACCATCTAGTATTAATGTGTCACACTTAACCATAGCCTCACTATCACTAGCAGTTTTCTTTATATCAACTTTACCTCTATATGTAGAATTACCTCCATCACTAGCTATGCTTTTAGATACAATATTACTCTTTGTATTTTTACCTATATGTATCATACGAGCACCAGTATCTTGTATTTGACCCTTCTTAGCCACACCAATAGTTATACATGTACCACTTGAGTTATCACCCTTTAAAACACAACATGGATACTTCATAGTAATCTTAGAACCGATATTACCATCAATCCATTCCATTAGTCCACCTTCATCAACTAAAGCTCTTTTAGTAACTAAATTATACACGTTAGTAGCCCAGTTTTGAATAGTTGAATATCTACATTTACTATTCTTTCCTACATAAATTTCTACAACAGCTGCATGTAAAGAAGATTCACTATAAGTAGGAGCAGTACATCCTTCAACATAATGAAGACTTGAGTTATCATCTACTATTATTAAAGTTCTTTCAAATTGACCCATATTCTTACTATTAATTCTAAAATAACTTTGAAGAGGTCTATCTAAATGAGTATTTTTTGGTATATAAATAAAACTACCACCACTAAATACAGCACTATTTAAAGCAGCAAACTTGTTTTCATTCATATTAACAATCTTACCAAAGTACTTTTCTACTATATCTTTGTGTTCCCTCATCGCAGTCTCAATAGAAGTAAATATAACATTCTTACTTTCAAGTTCTTCAATCATATTATGATAAATTACTTCACTTTCATATTGTACTCCCATACCGCCTAAATGTTTTTCACTTTCAAGTACACCTAAATCATCAAGTTCATCAACTACAGGTTTAAGTACATTATTCCAGTCATTCTCTATTTTCTTATCTGCTTCATTACTTTTATAATAAACTATTTTATCATAATCTAAAGTTACATCTGGGCCAAAAGAAGGATTGTCTTGTTTAATAAAACTTTCATAACCTTTAAGTCTAAAATCACGTATCCATGTTTCTTCTTTTTTTATATTAGAAATCTTAAGAACATTTTCTTTTGTTAAACCTACTATTTCCATACATTCTCTTCTTTCTATTTATCTTCATATATTTTAATTATATTTATAATTGCTTTACTTGGAAGTAATGCACAATTCTTACGATTAGGTTGTAAGTATATTTCATCATATACATTTAATTCTCCAAGTAAATCTTTATCGTATTCTTTCTCATTTATCATATTTTGATAATTAGTAATTATCTCTTCCGCTTCACTTATTGTTTTACCAATAACTTTCTTAATCATTATACTAACAGCAGAAGTACATATAGCACAGGCTTCTCCATCAAATCTAACATCCACTATTTTATCATCTACTATCTTTAACATTAAATCTATATTATCTATACATGAATCACTGTTAGTATTTTTAAGAATATAACTTTTATCATCAACAAGACCCCTATTAACAGGATTTTGATAATTATCAAGTATAATCTCTCTTTTAATTTCTTTATTCATCTATATCACCACATCATATAATTTATCACTATTTTTAAGTGCTTCTACTAACTTATCTACTTCTTCATAAGTATTATAAATATAGAAACTAATTCTACAAGTATTCTTAATACCTAAGTCATCTTTTAATATCTTAGCACAGTGATTACCTGATCTTATAGCTATACCATATGTATTTAGATATACTGATGTGTCTTGAGCAAACACATCTTTTATATTAAATGTAACTATTCCACTTTCACTATTCTTATTATATATAATTATGTTATCCATATCTTTAATCTTAGATAATAAGTACTTTTTAAGTTCTACTTCGTGTTTATGAATATTATTTACTCCAATACTAGTTACATAGTTAATTGCTTCTTTAAGACCTATTACTTCAGCTATAGGAGGCGTTCCTGCTTCAAGATTAGTTGGGAAACTTTTTATAACATAACATTTATCACTTTCAAAACTTTCATTCATTCCTCCTCCATACTTAAGAGGTACTAAATCTTTTAAATATTCACTTTTGCTATAAAGAACACCTACTCCAGTAGGGCCACACATCTTATGACCACTAAATGCTAAAAATGATATATTACTCTTCTCTACATCTATATTTATATGAGATACACTTTGAGCAGCATCAACAACAAAATATAAATTATTCTCTTTAGCTATCTTACCAATACTTTCTATATCACGCTTGTCCCCTATTACATTAGATACATGAGCTATACTTATTACTTTAGTATTCTTAGTTATTGAAGATTTAACATTCTCTAAAGTTACTTCATAATTCTCATCAAGTGGTATATATTTAACAGTACATTTTCTCATCTTTTCAAGTACAAACCAAGGAAGTACATTAGACGCATGTTCACTCTTAGTAATTAATACTTCATCTTCTTTATTAAGTACATTCTTAAAGTATCCAAAAACTATAGTATTCATAGAATCAGTTGTTCCACTAGTAAACACTATTTCATCACTACTTTTAGCATTTATAAAATTCTTTACTACTTCTCTTGTTTCATCATATTCTTTATTAGTACGCATTGCATTATCATAGTCACCTCTATGTATATTAGAAGTATATTTACTATAATACTCTACCATCTTATCTATAACACATTTAGGTTTTAAAGAAGTTGCACTATTATCAAAATATATTAATTTATCATCTAATGCTGGAAAGTCTTCTCTATTCATATCCCACCTCAAATCTTATCTATTTCTTTTTCTAAAGTTTCTATTATTTCTTTTCTTTCACAACCATTTACTAAGAAACTTTTAATTAATAAGTCATAACTTACTTTCTCACTAATACCTCTACTCATTAAATAGAATAATATTTCATCTTTAAATTTACCAATATAAGCAGAGTGAGAACTTACTACATCATAATTATCTATTAATAATTTAGGAAGTATAGTACTTTTACCATCTTTAATATTAAGTATTTGATTCTTTTGATTACATTCACTTTTATCACTTTTATTTGGTACATAACCAGTTATATCAAAATCAAGTTTATTATCTTTTACATTTACTCCGTGATTATATATATTACTTATAGTTTTACTACTATTATGATTTACTACTATTTTATATTTATGATCATCATAATTAATAGTACTATAGTGATATTCTACTTCTGCATTTTCTCCATTTAAATTTATAACTATGTCATTATCTATATTTATTCCATATTGATATACAGCTAATTTAGAATTTTCACTTACATTATAAGTTCTACTTTGATTAGTTTTATCAAATAAATATAATTCTTTATTTTCTTTTATATCTACTATTTCCATGATTATCCTCTTTCATGATATCCATGTTTTTCTGTATCAAATGCTAAATTCATATTTCCTGTTTTAACAATCTTACCATTATTCATAATATGAACAAAGTCTGGATTAATATATTCAAGTATTCTAGGATAATGTGTAATTATAAGTACTGAAGTATCTTTATGTTCTTCTCTATATTTATTAATATTTTCACATACTATTCTAAGACTATCTACATCTAGTCCACTATCTATTTCATCAAGTATTATAAATTTAGGTTTTAACATCTTTATTTGTAATACTTCATTCTTCTTCTTCTCACCACCAGAAAAACCTTTATTTAAGTGGCGATATAACATATCTTTATCAAATTCTAAATCCTCTATAGATTTATTAACTTCATCAAGAAACTTAAAGTAATCTATATTTTCACCAGTTATTTCTCTACTAGCAGTCTTTAAAAATTCACTATTAGTTACACCATCTACAACAGTAGGATCTTGCATAGCTAAGAATATACCTTTTTTAGCTCTTTCATTTACTTTTAAGTCTTTAATACTTTCACCATTTAGAAGTATATCCCCATCTGTAAGTTCATATTTATAGTTACCCATTATTACTTTAGATAATGTACTTTTACCAGTACCATTAGGTCCCATTATCGCATGAACTTCTCCATCTTTAATATTAAGAGAAAGTCCATTTATTATATGTTTATCTGAATCTTTAATTTTAACACTTATATTTTTAATCTCCAGCATATTCCACCTCTAATATAATTTCTTAAATAAATCCATAGCTTCATCTATAGCTTTATTTTCACCTTTTAATATCTTTTTAGTAACACATGTCTCTAAATGACTTTTTAATAATGTATTACCAAAACTTTGTAATGATTTAGTTATTGCTGATACTTGTATTAACACATCTTCACATTTACGTTCACTCTCAAGCATTTGTCTAACACCTTTAATTTGTCCTTCAATTACATTAAGTCTTTTTATTAAATCTTGAGTTTCTTTTTCTGTTCTATGAAACGAATTCATACACATACCACAATTCTTACACTCTTCCCTCATTTAAATCACCAAAAATATTATACACCCTAGGGGGGTCTATGTAAATAACAAATTAAAAGACTATTTCTAGTCTTATTTATTTTATTATTTTATCCAATATTCCATTTTCTAAATCATTAATATTATATAATGTTTCAAGTTCGTTAAATGTTTCTTCTAAATTCTTTCTAGCATTCTTCCATCCGATACCATCAGTAAACCATATAAATGTTAATCCATTAACTTTTTTTGCTTCTTCAGCTAACATTTTATAACTTCTAGCAGTTTCATTTAATTTAGAACCTTGACTTGAATAAAAATTAGTTTCAATTACATACACCTGATTATCAGTTTTAATTACAAAATCAAATCTTTTAGTAGAAACATTATTACCACTTATACTAGAAAGATTTAAATTCCATTTATTTTCAATTTCAGATATATACATTTCCTTATAATATTCTTTTATACCAGCTTTTCTAATATAACTTTCTACTAAATTTTCCATTAGATGGCCACCACGATTTTTACGCCCATTAGAATCAAGACCAACTTCAATACCCAATACATAATCATAAAGATTATTTATAATATGATTTTGCAATAGATCAAATAAGCCACTTTCCTTCATAAATCTAACATAATCATCAATAGAATAAACCATTTTATTAAATTTAAACAAGTATTCTTTTAACTCATCTTTAATAAATATATCATTTGATCTAACTGCTAATAAAACAGGAATACACTCTAATGTTTCAGGATATTTAACTATTATATTTTTAAATTCATTTTCAATATCATTACTGCCAATCAAAGAATTTAAAATATTTAATTCCACTTTAATTTTATCTACATTTCTATAAATCTTTTTAAAATCAACATAATAAGTATAATCAGATATGCTTGATTTAAATTTACTTAACCATTCATTAAAATCTCTTTTTATATTATTCACCTTCTTTTCTTCTTATTGTTAAATCTAAATATTCTTTTTCTTTCTCTATACCAATATATTTTCTATTCAATTTTGAAGCTACTATACCTGTAGTTCCACTACCATTGAAAGGGTCTAAAATAATATCATTTTCATCAGTAGATGATAATATTATTCTTTCCAATAAAGCAACGGGTTTCTGCGTAGGATGTTTGCCATATTTCTTTTCACTAGGTTTAGTTAATGAGGTTTCCCATACATCCTTCATTTGCTTATTATCATTTAATTCTCTCATCAATTTATAATTAAATTTATGCTTTTCCTTCACATTATCTTTCATCGCCCACAATATAGTTTCAGTTGAATGAACAAAGCATCTACAACTAATATTAGGTGGAGGATTTAACTTTTTCCAAGTAATGTTATTTATTATTTTAAAACCTTCTTCTTCCAATCCAACACCAATGGAATAGATGTTATGCATAGTACCACTTATCCATATAGTTCCATTATCTTTTAAAATTCTTTTACATAACCTAATCCATTTTTTATTGAAATTATGTTTTTCCTTGATAGATATTTTTTTATCCCAATTGCCTTTATTAACGATAACCATTTTTCCACCACTACAAGTAATACCATCTCCAGATAAAAAATAAGGAGGGTCTGCAAAAATCATATCAATGCTTTTAGACTTTATGCTTTTTAATATTTCAAAAGTATCACCATGAAATAAAGTAAAATTATTAACTTCATAATATGGTTTTACCTTTTTCATATATTCCTCCTCAACTACTTATCAAACTTTTCAGTAACATTATAATTAGTAATAATTACTTCTTCTACATAACCACGTTTTTTACCATTAGCATTTATATTTCTCTTAGCTTCTATTACATCTATATTATAATCTTTGTATAGTTCTTTAACTAAACTTGTATTATGATTAGAAAGCATTACATAAACTCCTCTATCAGCAAGTTCTTTATATACTCTAGCAAGTCTAACTTGTTCTTCTTTTCCAAATCCATCCTCAGTATAACTATTAAATGTACTAGTATCAGAATCATATGGTGGATCAAAATATACAAAATCACCCTTTTTAGCATTCTTAACTGATTCTTCAAAATCAACACATAATATAGTTACATCATTAATAGTAAGATAATTACTAACAGTTATTAAATTACTTCCTTCATAAGTATTAACTTTTGTTTTCTTACCAAAGGGTACATTAAATTGATTCTTACTATTAACCCTATAAAGACCGTTAAAACATGCTTTATTTAGATAAATAGTTCTAGCTGCCTTAGTATAATCAGAAAGTCTATTATATGAACTTATACTTCTATCTTTATTTCTAATTTCATAATAAAATTCTTCAGAATGTTCTTTTTCATAATGATTTAAAACACTACACATCTTTTTAAATTTGTCTTCATCACATAAACATCTATATACATTTATTAATTCAGCATTTGAATCATTAATAACAGCTTTCTTAGGTGATAGTTCAAATAGTAGAGCTCCTCCACCAACAAATGGTTCATAATATGTATCAAACTTCTCAGGTAAATGTTTTTTTAATTTATCAATAATTTGTCTTTTGCCTCCGGCCCATTTGACAAATGGTTTTCCTTTAATCATAATACTGCCTCTCTTCTTAAGTACTAAAACAAGTATATCAAATTATTAATAAGATTTCCATTTAAACTAACATATACTCTCTTGAAATTATTTTTATTATAACCACTTTTTACATAAAATGATGCTTATATAATAACTTTATAATATTTCACCATTTATTTTTAAATAAGAAATTTTATTCTAAAACATTTATTTTTTTCATTTATAGCCTCCTATTATTATAGTTAGACATAAAATCAAAAAACACTTCTTTTATAATATTAGAACATATAAAAACCTAACTCACTCGTAGTTAGGTATAAACAATTTCGTGGTACCTAACCAGGGAGGCCAAGTACTTCACTAACGATATATAACATAATTTACAGCTTAAGTAATTAATTTCACTTCAAACCATAACTATTATTAATTATAGAAGTATTATAAATAAACAATACATCTTTATTATTAAAATCAATATAATTACCCAATATTTTAGGACTTATATATCTAGTATCCACTAAAGTAATAGTTTTATATGACGAAACTAGTAAAGGCGCTAAAGAACTACCAAAACTATCTCTAAATATTATTAATTCTCTATCATTATCAGAAAGATCATTAGAGATATTAACTAAAGGAGTACTACCACCTAAATACATTTCATATTTATCATTACTTTTTAATTTATTTAAGTCATAAAAACTTATATAACTATTCTTACTATAATCATAAACTAAACTATTATTAATACCATCATTTTTAATAATATTTAATTCATCAGTTGAAGTACTAACAGGCACTCTAGACTTATAAACTCCATCAAAAGTACTAACCTTCTCCACGTCATAACTAATATCATTATAGTTATTCATACCACTTAGTAATCTAGAAGCAACCTTATCAATCTTGTTAATCATAAAATGACTATCTGTCTTATAATAATCATCTAACTCTAAAGTATTAAAAATGTCAATATATCTAAAGTTCAATTTATTATACATATAATCTTCTAAATATTCATAATCAATTCTTAAATTATTATCATTAACAAAATAATTCTTATCAGGTATTATAGAATAATAAACATTACTTTCACTTAAATAATTATCTCTTATATAATTAATCTTACTAATTAAATTATCAACTGAATCCATATTTAATGGATATTCCATTTCTATAAAATAATCATCTTTCATATATAAATTATGATAATTATTTTTTATATTTAAATCCATCTTAGCTTTTAAAGTTCTAAAGTTATCTCTATATATAAATTGATCAGTAGTATATTTATCAAACTCATTAAAATATGTTCCATTAAATAATGTTTTTAAACTAAATTTAGGCATTAATGTAAGTTTACGTCTCTCACTTACTGATACTTCATTATCACTCTTAAAAATGTTTAAAACAAAGAATAATGAAAGTATTAATACAAATAATACACTAATAACTATATCTCTATATTTATTACACATATTTCCTCCTTAAAATCTAAAATATAAAAATGGATTATAACTACTATCAATAAGCATAGATGTAACTATTAAAAGTATTAAAAGAATAACTATTACTTCTATTATATTTATAATATTGTTAAGTATTTTTTTACTTCTAAGTTTTTCTATTATATTCTTTATTAAAGGTGTACTAAATATTATACCCGTAATTAATATAAATCCATAACTTTTAACATAATAAAGTATAAAATTATTTGATAAACTTAAACTCTTAAAACTAAATAAACCTTTTATAATAGTAAAAGCACTATCTAAATTATTACTTGAGAATATTATAAAACTTATCATAACAACAAATGACGTATAAATTATTCTAATTACTTTAGGTAACTTCTCTAATACTTTATTAAGAAAATATTTTTCAATTATAAGTATTACTCCAAAGTATAATCCCCATATTATAAAATTCCAACTAGCTCCGTGCCATAAACCTGTAAGCATCCATACTATAAATATATTTCTAATATGTTTTAATATACTTACTCTATTTCCACCAAGTGGTATATATACATAATCTTTAAACCAACTACTAAGTGTCATATGCCAACGTCTCCAGAAATTAGTGACGCTATCTGCTATATAAGGATAATTAAAGTTTTCAGGAAACTTAAATCCAATCATCTTACCAATACCTATAGCTATATCACTATACCCAGAAAAATCAAAATATATCTGTAACATATAACTAATGCCAAGTACCCAATATAATAAAACTGATACCTCTGTGCTACCAACTAATATATTACATAACTCACCTATATTATTAGCTATAACAACCTTTTTAAATAAACCAATTACAAATCTATTAACACCACTACTAAAATCATCAAATGTTACTTTTCTTGATTTTAATTCTTTATTTACACTTTCATATCTAACAATAGGTCCAGCAATTAATTGAGGAAACAAGAAAACATAAGTCATAAATTCTATTAAATTCTTAGATACTTTTACTTTACCTCTATAAACATCTACTTCATAACTAATAATTTGAAAAGTATAAAAACTTATACCAATAGGAAGAACTATATTTAAAAGAGATATATTACTACTAAAAATACTATTTATATTACTAATTATAAAATTAAAATATTTAAATATACAAAGTAATAACAAATGAAAAGATACTACTACTATAAGTAAACTTTTACTCTTATTCTTTTCTAAACTAAGTGTCATAAAATATGCAAATAAAACTTCTATAAGCATTAATAATATATACTTAGGTTCACCATAAAAATAAAATATTAAACTAAATAATAATAATACTAAATTCTTATATTTCTTAGGTACAACAAAATATAAGATTAAAAAAACTGGTAAAAAATAATATAAAAATGTAATACTCGCAAATACCATAATCTTCTCCTTTTAAAAAAAGCTCCATAAGGAGCAATATTATTTAAGCTATAGGTTCAGCATCAGTCATTTCACCTGGTAGATTAGTACTTCCATTTTCTGTTTTAGTTAATTCTTTTCCTATATTATTATTAACATATTTTTTAAATCCATTATATACCGGAGTAGCCCAATCATCACTTGCCATAACCATAAATATTATGTTATCACTATTAGTAATATATAATTTTTCAGCACTAACACATATCCATTTAGCCATATCAATATTATCATACATTTCTTGTTTCATACTTTCTATTTTAGAAATATCTTTAACTTTTAATACAGCTAAACTATATGCTTGAGCATTCATTAATGGCTCACTTACTACCGCAAATTCTACATTAGAACTATCACTTAAACCTGTAAAACTTTTCCATGATTCAGTAGAACTATTTAATTTTTGAAATTCAAGTGCTGGTAACGTATCCCCTAAATCTTTATATATACTTTTTACCATAGTTTTAACATCATCAATAGTTTCAAATTTAGAAGTACTCGTCTCATTACCTCTACCTCTTACAAGCATAATAACTACAAGTATAACAACAGCTAATGCTATTAAAGAAACACCAATTATTAATGGTTTATTTTTACTATCCATTTTATCCTCCTTATCATCTATATAAATTATATCAAATTAAATATTTTATTCAATATAGAACCAATCTTTAAACATATTTTTTTTACATATTAAATATTGGTTCATTTCCTTTATAGCTCATAGGTGACACTGGACTTGGATGATATATAGGAAGTACTTTATAATTATGAACATCATATATCTTACCTACAACATCAGAATATCTTTCAAACTTAAAATCTAAAATATTTCTAGTAGGTGCTTCTCCAACTAGAACTATATCATTATATGTACCTAAATATATAGTAGTATTGCTTTCAAACTTTTCTACTAACACCTCACATAAACTACATTTAAATATGGCTTCATCTATTTCTTTTAATAACTTACTCTGAAGTCTACTTTTTAATAAATTATATCTTCTTTTAGTGTCTTCATTAGAAAGTATTTTTTCTTTACTTATAACTTCATAATTACTATAATCTACTTCTTTATTAAACTGAATAGAAGTTAAATCAAACACATTATCATCTATTATATTAAAGTAATGACTTACATCATCTACATGTATTTTACAAATACTACCACCAAAATAATCATTAATAACTAAATCAGTAATTTCATACATAACAAAACATTTATTATCACTACTCCACATATCTTATACCTTAGAATAACATAAATCAATACTATAACACTCTAATAATTTATATTTAATATTATCTATATTCATACATATTACACAACAATTATATCAATAGAAAAAGACTATTTCTAGTCTTAATTCCCTTTAACTATATATAGAATATCATTATCATTAATAATAGTTAATTTAGCACTTGTTTGATACCCTAAATCCTTTTCATAAGTCCAATTAACAGTAACTAAATAAGCAGGATACTCATTCTTATTATAAGTGTATTTAGTTTCAAATACATCAGTTACATTAACTTCTTTTACCATAGGTAATTCTTGTTTTCTCTTACCATCTATATTACTTTCAACAAACTTATATAATGTTGAACCCATATTTTCTTTAAAGTTCTCTCTTAAATCTTTATGTAAGAATTCTATACCACCTATATCTGTACTAGTAAGTTTACTACCAAGTGAATACAAATCTATAATGAATAACTCTGATATTAACTTAGCATAACTATTCATATCAACTGGTTTTTCATTTAATACTTTGCTTAACTCTTTAAATGTACTTTTATATAAATCAGTATCACTCTTAGATAAAGTATATCCATAGAATTCAATAGAATCTATTTGTTTCTTATTATTAGTTTTAATTAAGAAATCTTTATTAACTCTATATCCTAGAAAACCAAGTAATATAATACCTACTACAACAAATAAAATTATTATTTTTCTATCACTTTTTTTCTTCACGTTCGCAAGCTCCTATCTTATCTTCTTCATTTTTAATTAAATCATGTAGTACTATTCCATTAGATACATCTAATATTTGATTAGCATAATCTTTAAGTCTACTAATATAATCACTATCTATAGGTTCATCACTTAACGCAACATATTCATCATTTAAATTACTATAATATACTTTATCAGTAAGTACATTTCCATTAGGAAATACTACTATTTTTTCATTATCACTAAATATATCATGTCCAAGACCATATTTGTCTTTAAATCCAAACATATTAGCTATAGTAGGAAGTACATCATACATACCCATTGCACTACTTACTTTTCTTCTATATTTTTTATCTACATTCCACATTATTAATGGAGTATTTTTTAGTAAATCATAATTATAATTTTCCATAGATACATATGTAGGATCATCTTCACTCTTAATATCATTAGTATTAGGATCATAATTATATAATAAGTTAAATTGCTTCTTGTTAAGTCTTGCTTCATGATCTCCATATAATATTATAATAGTATCTTTAGTTAAATCATTATCTTTTAATAATTGTATAAATTCGCCTAATGCAGCATCAGCATAATGAGCACTTCTAATATAGTTACCCATAGATGAACCTTCTAAATAAGTTGCAACAGCTTCTTTCTTCTTACCATTTTCATCAGTAACAGTATATTTCATAGTTACATCAAATGGATCATATTTTTCTAAATCATTAAATGGTGAATGATTTGAAAGAGTAATAACTGTTCCATAGAATTTTTTATGATTTTCTTTAATATTTTTAAGTATTGGAACTAATTGATTAAAGAATGATTTATCAGATAGTCCAAGTCCAACCCAATTAGGATCACTAGTATCACTTGGTACTACATAACTATCTTTTGCATAGAAATCTTGATATCCTAAAGTATGATGCATAGTCTTACGATTCCAATAATCAGCATTATTAGCATGAGCACTAAATGTATAATAACCCATATCATTAAAGTATTTAGGAAGTGCATAATAAGTTCTATTATAATAGTTTACAAATACTGTACCACTACTCGACGGCATAAGACCAGTATTTAATGTAAACTCAGTATCAGAACTAGTTCCTACACTTATTTGAGGATAAAATCTATCAAAATAAATTCCTTCTTTAGCAAGTTTATTTAAATTAGGTGTTACCTCTTTACCATTTATTTTTAAATTAACTAAGAAATTTTGCATACTCTCAGCATGTATAAATATAACATTTTTATCCTTAAATGCATTAGTATATTTATTAGAACTAATCTTCTCTTCAGCTTTGCAAGAATAGAAATTTCTAAACTTACGAGCTGCTTCATCATAACCAAATAATGTATTTAAATGAGGTTGTATACTCTGTATTAAATCATTAGCAGTATAAGTATATAAACCAAACTTTTGTACAAGCCATTCTCTATTCCATTGTTTAACTAATCTACTAGTATCAGTAGCATTTAAAGTAAATAATAAAGAACATATAATAACTCCAGAAGTAGCAACTGAATATATAAAATTTCTCTTTCCTTTTTCAGTCTTCTCTACTTCAAAATAATAATTCTTTTTACTTAAGAATTTATGTATTCCAAAGAATATAATAGGAAATATAATATATAAAAATTGTGTTATATGTAATTTATCATATAATGAATCATCTACTGCTCCTAACATAGATGCAGTTGATATTAAATTAACTGATAAAAATGATTGATAAAATTGATAATAAATAGTATTTCCAATAGCTAAAAACGTAGCAAATATTATCCATATAAAGAAATAAGTAAATTGATACTTAGGTTTAAATAAATAACCAAATGCTCCTATTAACAATGAAACCATAAAATCAGATAAGAATGCTTTAAAATATATAGGAGTTCCTATAGTAAATAATCTTAATAAAAACCCAATCAATAATGAAATAATTATATAAGATATAAATAAAATATTTGTAGAAGCATACTTCTTAATACCTTTAATTATATTTTTAAATATTTTTTTAATATTTATTTTTTTAAAATCTATTTCCTTTAACCTTTTCATACTCATTCCCTCTAACGTCAATTATATCATCATTATTATATTTTTTCAACAGCATAAAAAAAGGACAAAAGCCCTTATTTTACGATTTTTATTAACCTTTGATAATATCATCTGTACTAGTCTTACAATTCCAAGGATTAGTAATACATTTAGTACATTTTTTATAATCTTCTGCACCTATTAAGTTCATAAGTACACCTACAATTGTTACAACTAAGAATACTAATACTGCAGCAATTGCTTTTTTAATTAACTTATGTTGAGCATCTTTAATCTTATTTTCATCTTTTTCAGTTACAGCCTTAGCCATATCTAACATACCAACAATAATTAACATAATAGGAACAACTACTTTAATAATGAAGATTGCAATACCAACAATTCTTAAAACTGGTTCTAATTCCTCACATAAAGTATCAGCTTGTACACCATTTAACACATTAATTAAATTTAACATAACACTTATCTCCTTCTCTATATAAATTTTACATAATTTTTATTTCTTTGTCAACTAACTATACACTATTTGTATATCAATTAAATACCCATTTTACTGATAAAGTTTTTAACAGGATCAATATTTTCTTGTCTATCATCACATGGAGGTATAGTTGCAAACACCTTTAGTTTAGTTTCATATTCAAATGTAGCTACATCTTCAGAATTAAGAACGCATTTATTAAGTACTACTCTTTCATTCTTTAATTGTTCTAAAGCTGCTCTATTCTTTCTTAACATCTTATTTATCATTATAGTTGATGGTTCTATTAAATAATATACTTGACTACATATTGAAACATCATCATAATCATTTAAATCTACTAGAACTACATCACACATTTGTTTCTTCATAAGTTCTTTTGGTAAATCAGAAGAAATAGTACTAACTAATTCTTTATCATTAAAATATAGAAAATCAACCTTATTTACCTCTATTGCACCTACTGTTCTAATGCCCGATAACATCTTTCTAATCATATAAATAAGAGTTGTTGCACCAGCATGTTGAGTCATATTCTTAAATCCTATGATTCTCATCTTACCAGCACCCATACCCATATCACCAGAACCACTATTATCAGTAGTACCATAATCTAAATCTTGTAAATTATGAATATTTACAACATCTCTATAAGTATGAGGATGAACTAACAAATAATTAATACCTTCAGCATTACGAGTAAAGTTATAAATACCAAGAGAAATTAATTTTGATAGATAAGTCTTAGAATCACTTTCAGGACTATCATCAAGAAGTAAAATAACATTCTCCATATTTATATTCATTGCTAATTTTTGTAAATTATCAGTATTTTGATAATCACGAATAGCAGTGATATCTAAAATCATTTTATCATAATAGAAATTAGTAAAAGTATCTATTATCTCATCAACATTAAAGACACCTTCCATAGACTTCATAACTTCTATATTTAAGCCCATTAAAAGTTCTTTATATTTATTATAAACCATTACATTCATCGTATCATCTCCCCATCATCAAAGTTTATTGATTACAATTTAAATTACCAGTAACATCATAAAACATAGTCTTAGTTTCACCAGATATAGGTAATTTTACTGTAACATCAAAAATTGGAATTGTAAGTGCTATAAAAGTAGTAACCTTATAATATATTTTTCCATCAGTAGGACAAAATTTCTTTAAACAATAGCCACCATTTTGCATAGTACCATCTTCACCACAACCGGCATTTTCTGCAGTATCATAATCGTATCCAAGGCCTTTTATAAAAGCAAACGCTTTACCTTCGGTAGTCGTATCTTCTTTAAGAGCCTCTAAATTAAGGTCATGTAACCTTACACTATTAGGTGACATAGTAAACCCTTCATTTTTTTCTATAATATTTATAATTTCATTTTTAGTTCTAAATGCCTTAGTATAACTAATTGAATAAGCTAAGAAACAAGCAAATAATGCAAGAAACAAGATTACCAAACCAGTTAACCAAGTACCACCCATAGCATCCTTCATATAACACTCCTTATCCTTTTTAAGCTAAAAATAGCTGTAAATGCCATTGACATCAATAAGCAACGACACCTACAGCATTTATATTTTTGTATTATTTTATAAATAATTAAATGAAACTAGTTAGTCTTACTGTAATCAGCAGTTACGCATTTATCACTAGTAGCAGCTTCACCTTTAGGACAACAAACCCAAACTTTAACTTTAGCATTTGATCCAGTATTAGCATCAATACCGTTAATTGAAGTTTCTGAAGTTTGAAGCGCTACCCAGTCAGTACCATAAGTTTTACAAGTTTGAGTAACGATAGATTTTTGAATCATTGGCCAAACGAATACATAGAATAAAGCACCAACAGCAGCGATAGCTATGATTGTAATAACAGTCATGTTTAATTCACCTGTAGCTTCTTTCATTTACTAATCCTCCTTTACTTTCTAAAATAATTATACAATATCGATATTAATAAATCAATATTATTTTACACTTAATTATGCACTTACAAACATTTGGAATATAGCAAGTACTAAGATTATCATAACACCTGCACCAGTAGATGTAAGCATTGTCATTGTTTTCTTTTCCATCTTTTCAAGACGTTCTTTATATTTAGTTTCTCTTGATTTATTTTGAAGATTTGAAATAGTTTTAGAGAAAGCCATTAATTGTTCTTGTTTTCTCTCTTGACTACCAAGTCCTAATCTATAAAGAAGTCTCATCATACGCATACTATCACGAACAGGATATCTACGAGCAAAAGCCATATATGGTTCAATACTAGAATCACCTGAATCTATTGCAGCTATTAAATCACGAAGCCCTGGTTTAAACATCTCAGGAGCACTTTCTAAACTACGTGTAATAGCAACAGGAACAGTATAGTGTTGAATTAAGATTTCTAAACTCTTTAGATAATATGGTAATTTTAAATTAATTTCATGCAAATGCATTTTATAATAACTTTTAACCTTACTGTAATCATCCTTAAACATTAAGTAAGCACCCGCAAAACATAATACAAGTTTAACTGCAAAGTTAAGACTTTGAATACTAGTAATAGATGCAACTAATAATATCAAAAATGTAATAATAGCAGTTTTAACTCTCTTTTGATATTTAAGATTTAAATCAACCTTTTCACCATATTTAGATACTAACAAGAAATCATAATCATCTTCTTTTAACTTAGCAAATAATACTTTGTTATCATCAACAAACTTATTAAAGTTAAAAGTGCCTAAATAGTTAAATAAGAATATAATAATTAATCCTACAACAAATATTTCCATTATTCAGCACCTACATCCTCATGGTAATATTTAATACCTGATAGTAAGAAGTATGTATTAATTAATATTACACCATGAAGTAATATTTGAACATACCATTCTTCAAGTAGTTGTGTATAACTTGAATCACCTAACAATAATTGTACTAACAAAACTAATAAGTAAAGTGCAACACCGAATGTACAGAATTGTTTATAGAATGATGTTCTATCAATTCTATCACGATATACACTTTCTACAAGCATATCTATATCTTGAAGCATACCTTCTAAAGCTTCACCTGAATCCTTAGAACCTTCTTTAGTAATTTGTAAGAACAATTGATGCATATTTTTAACTACATAATAATCATATTTTTCATTCATAAAACGAACTGCTTCATCAATAGTACCATTTTCATAAGACATTTGAATCATTTCTTTAACATCTCCAAGTAATGGTTCTTCTAATACTTCAGAATCTCTAACACCTTCTAAAGCCTTAACAAATGATTGAGTAGTATTAAATTCCATAATAACATTTGTTGTATATACTTGAATTTGTTCGAATATATATTCACTATAAGCTTTTTTACATCTCATATAAGTTAAATATGGAATAACCATAACTGCAGCAGTTGCATAAACTATACTCCAAATAATACTATAGAAATATAAGAAAGATACAAATGCAGCTCCAACACCAAATATAATTATTTGAATAACGTATTGACGAGTCGTATATTCTTGTCCTAACTGTTTAGCCTTTTCACGTACAACTTTAAATGAATAAGGAGCATATTTTTCATAAGTATTAGCAACAGACTTAGCAATAAATTTATATGATTTGTCACCAGTATTTTTTCTATATATTAATACAAATGCAACTATAATAGCAACAATAAGAATCTCAAAATACATATAACACCTCCATCACTAAATTTCTACCATTTCTATATTATTAGTAGTTTGATTAACTACTGGTTCTTCTATAACTAACTTTTCTTCTTCAGGTTCCGACATAATTGGTTGAACTTCAGTTTTAACATCTATTGGTTCAGCTACAGCAACCTGTTCTATTGATACAGGCTCTTCAACAGCATCTTGAGGAGCAGTATTTACTTCAAAAACAGGTTCACTTGCAACTACAGGAGTTACAGATGTTACTTCAGTAGTAGTTGCATTACTAGTATCTACTTCATTTGTAGTAACTTCAGTATTTGCAGTATTTGATATTTCTGTAGTACTACCAGTTTCATTAGAATTATTATTATTATTATCATCAGATGCTTCTTGAAGTTCACTACCCTTAGGTATAAATGGATCCTCCTGCATCATAACACCTTGAGAAGCAAGATAATCTATTAAGTGAGAAGTTGGATTATTATATACTTCATTCTCCATCAAATCACGAGCATATAATACATTAACTTTAGCCTCATTAGTATCATCATCTACATAAAATTCAACTACTTGAGTAATCTCTCTTTGAAATCTATTATACTTCTTTGAGAAGAAACCTTTAACATGTATACCTATTTGAATATATCTATGCATACCTTTAACAAATTGATCAATATCTTGACTACTCTCAAGTAGCGAGTAAAGACGCATTGGAATACTTGAAGCTTTATCAGAGTGAATTGTTGATAAGATATTATGTCCTGAAGAAATTGAGTTACGAACAGCAAGAACAGCTTCAGCAGAACGAACCTCTGATAGTAAAATCCATCTTGGGTTTTGACGCATACAAGCTACCAAAACATCTGAGTAAGAAGCAATATTATTTGTTTTCATTGCAACTATATCACGAGTTGGATAAATCTTATCCAAGTGAAGTTCTAATGTATCTTCTATAGTTATTATCTTTTCATCTTCTTTGATATGACTTGCTAAGTATTTAACAAGTTCTGTTTTACCTGAACCAGTTTCACCACTAACAAGTATATTGCAGTGACCACTAACGCAAGTCATTAAGAAATCATGAAGTTTTAAAGATACATAATCTTCTTTAACTAATTTATCTTTATTTAATCTTATTTTTGCTGGAGTTTTTCTTATTAGAACAGCAATTCCATTTGTAGCAATAGATTCATGAACAAAGTTAAGACGTAACTCAGCACTCTCAGCATCTAGTAATGGATGTGCCATATTGAATGTTTTACCCATAACGTTAGAACATTGGAAAGCAAGTTTCTCCATTACTTCGTTATTTAATCCCTCTATATGGGCTGGTTTAACACCTTGTGTTAATGTTTTAATCCACAATTGTCCATTATTAGAATACGAAATATCGGTAATATCATCGTCTTCTAAAAGAGGCATTAATAAACCAAAGTCTATTTGTGAAAATACAGCATCCTCCATTAATAAATTCCCTTCCTTCTTTTTTATTCAGTAATGTTAATGTCTCCCCCATTACCATTATTACCATTGTCTCCATCATCAGTTGATCCATTATCAACAAAATCAAGTGGAACAGTCTTAGTTTGAGCAAGTATCAAGCTAGTTAAATATTCACTAGTAACTCTTGTACTTCCTGGATTATAGTTTGCATTTCTTACAACTGGAACCAAACTACTAGTACCAGATATAGTCATAGCTTTTCTAAGTAATAAGTGTAAATCTTCAGGAACCGCAAATATTAATGCAGCAGCTGATTTTTGATTAGCACCCTTTTTAAATATATGATTACCTTGTTCATCCTTAACAGCAAGAACAGTAATACCTTCAACTAGTTTACCAAAAACTAATTTACCACCATCAGTAGTCAAATAATATAAATCTATTGCATCACCTGGATAAATTGAGTTACCATAAGTTGTCTTATCAGAAACTGGTAAAGATACAATAGTATAATCTTTATAAATGTTATTCCATGCTGAATCAGGCATTGAATCCCAAGTAACTATTTCAGGAGAATAGAACAAACTACCAGCAGGAATAACTGTATTATAGTTAACATATTTACCAACTACATTGTTTTTACTTCTAATAACAGTAGCAGTAACTAAAGATGATGCAACTTTAACAACACCAACATCTTCTTCTTTAATCTCTTTACGAGCTTGTAATTCTGTTAAAGCATAAGGAACTTCAATAGCATTAATTGCCTTGCTTACACGATAATTATAAGCAAAGAATATAATAACTAAGCAAACGATAGCAGCAGCAATAGTAACAACACCTTTATTACCTAATAACTTTTTAATGGCATCCATATTCTACTCACCTCCATTAGTATTTTTATTAGTATTTGTATTTGTATTATTTGAATCATTTAATTCTATATTACTTAAATCCTTTTCAGCAACATTAATAGTTTTAGCAAGTATCATATCTTTTAAGTAAGTACTACTAATTCTTGTTTCACTAGGATTGTTAGAATAATCAGCATTACGTGGAACTGGGAATATAGTGCCAGAAGTATATAAAGCTTTTCTAAGTAATAAGTGCATATCTTCAGGAATTGAGAAAATCAAATATTTAGGTTTTTCTACATTAGTACTCTTCTCAAATATATTATTATAACTACTATCAGTAACAGCTAATACTTTAATACTTTCAATAAATTTACCAAGTAAAAGTTTTCCATCAGAATCATCATAACCAGAATAATATAAATCTATATAATTTCCAGTAAATATAGAGTTACCATAAGTTGTTTCAACTGTAACTGGTAAAGCAACTATTGTATGTCCATCTGGAATATCTTCATATAAACTCGAAGGAAGTTCATCCCAAGTCATTAATGTATTGTTATAAAATAAACTATCTTCAGGAATTTCAACTTTGTTACTAACGTATTTTCCTATAATTAAACTAGATTCAGTAATAACATTAGCAGTAATAACTTTTCCTGGAACTTTTCTAGTGCCAACCATTTCAGAAGTAACTAAAGTTCTAGGCGATAATGTCTTAGTAGCATAAGGAACCATTCTTGGCTCTGTAGCTTTTTCAATCCTCCACCAATAAGCCCAGTAAATAATTACTAAACAAATAATTACTGCAAAGATAGTTACAGTATTTTTATTTTTGAAAAATCTTTTAACCCCAATCATTACACTATTCATATATTCTTTCCTCCAAAGATTCTAACCTATTATCAATATAAATTATACAAAATTCTTAAAATTAAATCAATATAAAAAGAACATTTTGATAAATGTTCTTTTAGTTCTTAGTATAATAGAATTTCAAATTCCATTTAACTCCAGTGTACACAAGGCAGTGTGCAGTTGCTCCATTTTCAGCTACCCCAGTTTCAACTACATTACCATTAGCACTACTTCTATTAACTCCACGAGTGCTATAAGAAAGTTTTATTTCAATAGTTCCAGATGATTTACCAGAACTGTCATAATTAACAACCGGTCGACAGCTTACTGAAATTCCACTTATTTCAGCAGAAGTAGCATAATATTTAAAATCATAATTAGTAACATCATAAATAGAACCACCATGATCAGCAACTAAGCGTTGTCCATATTCATTTTTCCATTTTTTATAAGCAGTTATATCTGATGCACTACTAAATACTCTTTGAGAACCAGGAATAACTTCACATTTCTTTATACGACCACCGGCTATATCTTCATTTAAACCATTTGGTAAAGTCTTAAAAGTCATTGTATAATTCATACCACCAGTTTTAG
The DNA here is from genome assembly GCA_945935525.1 of uncultured bacterium. Taxonomy (GTDB): domain Bacteria; phylum Bacillota_I; class Bacilli_A; order RF39; family UBA660; genus CAG-1000. Next base: position 52,125 of record CAMERI010000003.1, read on the forward strand.
TGATAAGATTACAAGTTTTACCATTCCAAGCACCACCAGGAGCATAATCAGCTAAATAACCAACAGAATAGAAATTTAATACACTAGATGTTAATAAATCTTTTGGATCATAATCATTACCATCATCAGTATCAGGATCGTCTCCTCCTTCAGGATTATTAGGTGTATAGTGAATTGTAGTAGTTCCACCTTCTGGGCAAGCAACTGTAATAGTATCTCCACCACCGCCAGTATTTCCACCGTTACCATCACCATCACCATCAGCTTGGCTATATATTGTTTCTAGAATACCACTTACTAGTGTATCTAGGTTAACATCAAATACTGTATCCTTAATATTAGCAGTTTCACCAGAACTTGTTCTAACCTTTACACTAGCTTTAGGTGGTTCTTCATAAATACCATAAAAATCTAATTCATATGTTTTATTATTAGTAACGCTTTCTGCAAATCTTCTAATGAATACTTCAACAAATTTTTGCTCAGACATTACTAATCTACCAGTTGTTCTATATGTACCATAGTCAACTGCATCTATCATAGATGATTCTAAAACTTCACGGGCTAAATAGAAATCTTCTTCGTTAGTAGTAGTCATCCTCTGTACTAAAAGTAAGATGACTACAATTACTATACCGCAGATTACAACGAAATAACCCCAAAACGCATGTTTCATTAATTAACACCCTCCCCTGGATTAGAAAATTTCTTAGTATAAACATCATAACTATTATTAGGTTGAGAAATTTCTTCTAAGAATTTAGATCTACATTTATAGAATCCTTTTAATCCACTTTGATTTATAGTATCAGTAATTTGCTCACAAGATATGTAACTTAAGTCTTGGTAACCAACGCCCATTACTTCTTGCTGAGTATTATATTCTCTAATTCTATTAATTGCAGTTGGAGAAAGTACGAAACTATAACTTATATTTTCATCATATACAAACAAATCAGTACCTTTTTGCTCTATTTTAGTTGTAGTTTCTTGACCTAAATTAGATCCCCAGTTAATTCCTATAGGTCTCTTTGTTTCATTTGGGAATAGATTATTTAAGTCTACATTTCTATATACAAATCCATATCCCTTAGAATCATTATCTTTTAATTCAAATTCACTACATTCAGGTTTAATTACTGGAACGCCAGCTATTACTTGATAACAACTATTTTTACATTTACTTGTATCAAGTTTACCATCAGCAGTCTTAGTAGCACAATCATATAAGTTAGTTGTATTATATACATCATATGTACATGAATAATCAAGTGATACATTATCATCTACTGTTATTTTAACATTATCAATGTGTTGTTTTACGCCATATGTGCCAGTTTTACCACCGGTATTTAATCCATTACTTACTGGATATTCTTCGTTTCCAAGTGGAGTACTTAATCCATCTCCTCCACCATCTCCAACAAGTCCAGTGTAAGCAGAAGCAGTAAATTTATCACTACGCCAGAAATCAGTTTCTGTAATTATTATAAATGTTGCATAGTCATTAGTTGGCAATTGTTTTTGTTCAGTCCAACACTTAGTATCATTTCTTGCACCAGCATTACAGAATACTAAATCATGTGCTTCAAGTTTATTACCCTTTTTCAATTCAACTTCTTTATTTTTAACATATTTATAACAATCTGGATCACTATCATCATTGTTCTTACAGAAATATGTTTTATTTAATTCTTCAGATTCTAAATTTTTAGTTTCTTTTTCAATTGTAACATTTTTACCATATAATTCATCATCATATTCAAGTGACATATCAGCGCATTCTTTATTTGCTTCATCACATACAGATTCTTGAAGAATTATATTTTTAGCCGAACCAGAAGCACTTCTTGTTATATTAGCTTCATGACTACCATTATATTTAGAAGGAACTTTAGCAGCTGTATAGTAATCTTGAATTGTAGGAGCAGTGTTTCCAGATGCTACATACATATTACAATTTTGTAAATCGTATAATAGTTGTGCAACTGCATCAACAGTTTTTGTATATGCTTCATAAGCATTATCATTATCACTTTTAGCTTTGTTGGCATTTCCTCCACTACCAGCATTACATGTTCCATCCTCACTTTGACTTAAACTAGGACAACAACCACCTTTTGGCTTATTATCTTTATCTACACCACAATCACCACAATAACATTGAGGTGTAGGACAACTATTACTACCACAGTTAAAGTTTCCTGAAGTAGTTCCATAAGAACCACCTTGTGAACCTACATTGAAGTTTTTACCCTTGGTTTCTCCAGTTGAAGCTTTCCATCCAGTATAAGATTCTTTTCTTAAACCACTCCAGTGACCGCATACACCGCTATCATAATAATTTTGAGTTGGCCATCCATATACATAATTAATAGCAGGTAAATCCCAAGATGAAGGACAACGAGTATTACCGCAACTATAAGAACCATGAGCACATGTCTTAGCACTAGCAGTAATAGTTTGAGGTTTACCTCCATTATCTTTCATTTGCCAATCATATACAGATTCATATTTTTTCCAATTAGTATATGCTTTCATCATAGCTTTAACAGCTTCATCATACTGTTCTAACCATGTTTTCTTATTTCCATATTTATTCTTTTGATCATAATATATTTCAGATGTACATTGTTTCTTTTGAAGAACTATACTTGTAAGAGCAGCATCTTTCTTAACTATATCATCAACAGAACTTTCACATTCAAGTACAACAGGACCAATATCATATCTAAATTGCATTCCTGCATATACTTTCTTTTTATTTGCTAAGAAGAATAACACTTCTTTACGACAATAAACATCACAAACATTTTGATTTAATCCAAGTTCTCCTGGATCGCGTCTAAACATTAATTTATCTGAATCATTACATGGATTAAGAATACAATTCATGTATGGATCTGCTTTATCAAATTTATCATAACCATCATAGTTATTACTACATGAAGCAGAACTTGCATCTCCACCTAATGTTTTAGATACTGGTCTAAAGTCAGAGCATCTCTTTTCATCATCACATTCACAAGTAGTAAATACTGATGCAGTAAATTTCTTATCAGAACCAGATTTTTGATCATTTTGTTCTACTTTTTCTTTATTAAATACAGCAGTAAACATTATTTGATAATCATTTGGATTAGCACAATGTCTATATTCTCTAATTAATCCAACTGAATTATAACCTTTTAATGTTACTTCAAAAGTATATTTTCTACTAGTAGTAGATGATGTAGTAGTATCAGTACAAGTCTTATCTCCTTTTACTTCAACTTCACATTTTTCCTTAGAACAACTTCCATCCATTTCACTTTTAGGAACATATACTTTTTTACCATTAGCATCTAAATAATATGCTTGAACATACATTCTACATTTAGAATCTTTACTAAATAATTCATCAGCAGAACATTCTATTTTATATGTATTTTGAGTTGTAGTAGTTGTTGTAGTTTCAGTAAATGATTTTGGCCAAGGGGCATTCAAATGAGGATTACCATTATTATCCTTAGCATCTATTTTGAAATCATCGTCATTGCTTCCAGCAAGAAGTCCATCTAAGAACTTACCCCCGCCACCATTAAACATAGCAAGTACTTTTTGAAATAACGCTATAGATCTAGTATAACTTTGATTATATTTTTTTTCATCCATAACATCGCCACAAATTAAACCCATTTGCTTATTAGTTTTAGTTGTTGCACAAGGACTACCACCATAACCAGTAGCAGCAGCCTTAGCAGTATTTAAATAAACTGGAGTATTTGTATAATAATCGAAACTATCGTTTTCAAGACCAATTTCGTTAACTCCGCCTATTCCGCCGCCCTTTATATCACCATAATATGCAACCCACATTCTAAGTGCAGTAGTAATAGCACCAAATCCATATTTTCCACTATCAACAAAAGTTGTTTTACCATTAGCATCAGTTTGAGGTGTCATAGTATAGAATAACATTTGAGCAAGTCCACAATAATAATGTTTTTGTAAACTGTCATCACAATCATTTAAATCAATTTGTTTATTTAAGCAATATTGTTCACCACCAGGTCCTTTTTTACCTGGTTGTAAACAATATGCATTATCAGTAGTACCACTTGAAGATTTTAATATATAATTCCAAATATGTGACTCTTCAACTTTTTCAACATAATTACCACCAGTTGTAGTTTTTTTAACAACTCCAACTTTATAAACAGTATTTTTTTGATCTTGAGCACAAGAACCATTACAGCTTCTTGTATATTTCTTGCAATACTCATTACAATTGTTTAGAGCGCCTCTTCCGCCTTTAAATTCTTTTCCATTTAATTCGCAATAATAAACACCCTTACTCTTAGTTTTACATGATTTACCATGTGCCAAATGACCTCTACAAGCTTGTGGAACCATATTATCAGCGCCATCAAGTGTACAAGTATACTTTTGCACTGTTGGTGAATAAACACAAGCATTAGGATCACTACTACCAGTCAGTCTTTTACAAGCTGCCTGAGCAGAGGCTAAACCTTTATAAGTAGAACTTTTTGAAAAGTCATGGTTTATAGAAGTAGATTTCTTTGTATAAGATTGAACCCAGTGATAACCAACTAATTCCTTACCACCAGAGCTTATACTAACCTTATCTTCCATACTTTCAGCATTTACATAACCAAAACATAGTAGTAAAGATATAAATAATAAACTTAACTTCTTTTTCATTACTCTTTACTTCCTTTCTTCTTATAAATAAATATAACAACTAGATAGAAGATAGATATTACTACCACTGGAATAACTACGAAATACCAATAAGATGTAATTACATTCCAAACTTTTTGAAAGAAAGTAAGTTCTGGTGTAACAGTTGGATTAACAAGCTTATTAAATTCTTCATCATTTAAGTTTGAAGAATCGAAATCTATTGAACACACATCTTCTTCCTTATGAGTTTGACAATATTCAGAATCTCTATATATATTATAAGCATTTACTTTATATGAAAAAGCTTTAATTTTCTCATTAGGGCACTTAGATTTATCTCCTCCATAAATTGTTATATTATAAGTTTTAGGAGTAAAATGAATTAAAGAGCCAATAACATATGTGTCATAAAAAGTATCATAAGTAGCATTATATTTCTTACTATTCTCACTATCAGTTACTTCTATTTTAACTTTATCCTTTTTTCCACTTAGTGTTTCTCCAAAACTTAATAAATATAGATATTTTCTTTCACGTTCAACTTTATCATTTTCCCCTATTATTTCTAGGTCTTCAACTAAAAATACATTTAAGTCTTCAGCTATATCATTAAGTTCTAAATCTGTACAAACAGCAAATAGCTTAGGCTCAAAAACAAGAAATAATACTAAAGTTATAAGTAAAAGACTTATTCTTTTTTTCATAATTCACCTACTTTTCCTATTAAAAATTATAGCATACTTTTTTTTACATTTCTACTACTAAATTCCATGTTTAATTTTTCTTAATTTAGCATTAAATAAGAATATTGTAACACCACTTGAAACAGCAATTAATAGTATCTCAATTCCCCAATTTATAGTGAAATCTATTATGTCATCAAATATTGTTCTATTAGCATCAGGATCTTCTGGTTTATCTGTTGGTATTGTTTTAGAATAGTTTTCAATCATACTATCAAGTAAATCTTCAGTTGGCTTATATTCTAAGAATTTTGATGAACAAATTGTAAGTTTATTTTTATATTCCTTACACTTATCAGAACCATAAAAAGTATTATAATATGGTAAAGTTATAGAGATAGTTCTTAAACTACTATTACAATTTGTATTCTTAGCACTAGTATTAACAGCAAATTTAATTGTTTTACCTTGTTCTAACTTATCAATAGTAACTTCATTTGAATCAGTTCCAGTAGGAGAATAAACCTTATTATCAAGATTTAAATGCATATGTTTTACAATATTATAAAATGTAATAGAAAATGTTTCATCTTTCATACTATAAGATGTTTCATATTCTATATTCATAGCAGCTTTTTGATATTCTACAAATAATGAATAATCACAACCATTACCATCATCAGCATTTACAATAAATGGCATTAATAGAAGTAATACTACTAATATTTTCTTTTTCATCTTCTTTTTTCCTTTCTTTTTATTCTTTTATTAATACTGCATGTACTACTAATCTTTTTTCCCCATTACCAGCACATGTACTTAATGTAAGTATTTTATCCCCAAATTCTACTTTATCATTTGTTTTAAAATTACTTCTACCTCTAATTAGTTTAACAAAACTATCAAAGTCTTTCTTATTCTCAAATTCAGTTTTTAAATAATCAGTAGTATAGTTAACTCTATATCCAGCAAATATCTTAAATTTATATTCTTTTTCTGGAGTATCATAACTAATAATCATATTCTCACTATTCTTTCTAAAACTTGAAGTAAGAACATTCTTTAATGTACCAAACATCGTACCATTAAGCATACTATGACCATATATAATATTATTTGAACTGAAGTTAACACTATCATTTCTATAATCCATATATACCCATCCCATAGAACTCTTCTTCTTATAGAAATCTTTAGTTAAATAATAACTATTATCTGAATGCTGTACTATTGGATAGTTAATATTAGTACCCTTTACTGTTAAGAAGCCAACTGTTTCATTATTAATCTTCTTAAGCTTACTAAATACTTTATCAAACTTATATTTAGAATTTGTATTACTTGGTTTATTATTCTTATTTGAATTGTTATTATTAGAAGAATTATCTTCTTCAGTATCATCTTGATTACTATTATTATTTTTATCATTTAATCTATCTAATTCAAAATTATTATCTGCAGCATAGCTACCATTATTAATAGAATTATTAAGTTCGTCTATACTCATCTTTTCTACATATTCATATGATTTAATAATAATCAAACTAACTAAACTAACATATATACATAATAATGATATAAGTTTTAAATTATTAAAAGTTAATTGTTTAAACAAGTTATTAAATAAGAATGTATTAGAATATATAATTCTAAATTCACAAGTATATTCATCTTTACACTTCTTATTTAATTCTTTTAACCAAGCAAAGTTATTAGTAATAAAATTATCTTCATCATATCCTTGATGTAAGAATACTATTATATTTCTAGATTCATCTCTTTTTACTAAATCTATAATAGAAGTTATTAATTCTTTAGAAAATACATATATATGTATAGATTTAAGATTATAATTAATTCTTAAGAATTCTTTTATATCATTAAGAAGTGTACTATAGTTTTCTTTAATAACTATATTCTTTTTATAATATAATGTTTCATAATCAAAGGCATCTTGAAGTAACATAAATCTATCAGATACTTTTTCTTTATTATATAAATTTACTTTAACACCTTTTGCTTTAAATTTATCAATAATAAATTTAGGCATATAATAACAATCTATTTCTTTTAAACTATTTGCTTCTAAAAACATTTCATAATCTTCAAGTCCAATCGTAGAAGGAAAATCAAGTTTTAAATTTTCTATTTTTAACTCATTTAATAAATACATACTATATTTAAAAGTAATAAGTCTCTTAATAGTAAGAGTATTTATATTCTTACCTTTAAATAATTCTAAAACTTTATAATAATTCTTTTTATAATATTTAAGAGTTAAGAATAATGAAGCATTATAAAACTCTAAACTATTAACATGTTTACTCTCTTCATCATTAATAGTCTTAAAGTAAAAAAACAATGTTTCTCCACTAATTGTTAATACAATATACTCCTTCATTACACACTCCTAGTATACAAATATATAATATCATAAATTAAAATAAAAAAAAATATGAAACTATTCAATTTCATACTTTTCAATCATTTTATTAAGTACTTTATAATTAATATATTTAAGTTCACTACTCATAGCTTCTTGAGCTTCTCCATCTTTAATATATATAAGTAATGGAGCCCTAGTAATTTGATCTTTTATATTAGGAAATTTCTCTTTTAATGTAACTAAATAATCTGTTTTATCACCATAATCAACTACATTCCAATATATAAAATCATCTAATAAATCTTTCTTTTCTAAGATACTATACATCTTTTTTTCATTATTGTATATTTCATCATTACCAGTAAAACTTACATATAAAAGTACATCTCCTGTCTCAGTTAATGCAAAATCAGCATCTTTAGTATTAATTTGTTTTACTTTTTGATCTAAGAATACACTAGTATTTAATTTATTATTTTTATATGTTAAATAGAAAGTTCTTAAATATAACGAAACTATAATAACCAATATAGATACAACTAATACAATAAAATAATTACGAACTGGTATCTTCTTATCAAATAAATCTAATTTTTTCTTTAATTTTTTCATATATCCTCCGTTATCTTACATATTCATTTTAACACAATTAAATATGTTTTTCAAACTATTTATTTATAGTAGAAAAATTTATTTTTTTATTATATAATTCTTTCTAGAGGTATTAATTATGTATGAAGTTTTTAACAAAGAATTGAGTTATATAAAAGATGAAAAGATTAGAAATAGTTTAAAAACTATGTTAAATCTTTTACCTGAGTATTTTTATCAAATACCTGCTAGTTCTACCGGTAAGTATCATCCTGAATTTACTTTAGGTGATGGTGGTCTTGTAAGACATACTAAAACAGTTGTAAGAATTGCTTATGAGTTATTACAAAATCCATCTCTTAATAATTTTACTGAAGAAGAAAAAGATTTACTACTATTTGCTTTAACTGTTCATGATGGCTTAAAAAATGGAAGAGTTAAAGGTAGATATACTGCAATAGATCACCCTATCCAAATGAGTAATTATGTTAAAGAAAGCAAAGACAAATTAGAACTTACTGACTCTCAAATTGATTTAATTTGTAGATGCATAGCTACACATATGGGTCCATGGACAACAGACTTCGATGGTAATGAAGTACTAGAACCACCAAAAGATAAATATCAAAGATTTGTTCATATGTGTGATTATCTAGCAAGTAGAAAATTCTTAAATATTAAATTTGAAAATAATGAAATAGTTTAAAACTGAAGAAATAAATCTTCAGTTTTGTTTTACTATAAACTTTAATGTACTAGGTATTCCTGTAACACTACTATCATTAAACTTAGAAACAATTGTTTCATTTTTAGCATATCCTATTATCGATTTACTATTAGTAAACATTCCTGTTAAATCAACATTATCATTCAGATCAAAAGATCTTAAATCAAGCATAATATTATCATTCCAAGCAAACATACGGCTCATATCAGTTACATTAGAAGTATTAAAACTACTAACATTGATATTTTTTGTTTTTACGCTACTAAACATTTCTTTCATATCAGTTACTTTACTTGTATCAAAACTGCTTAAATCTAAATTTTCATTTAAAACACCAGTAAACATTCCACCCATATCGGTAGCCTGTCCTGTGTTTAATTTTTCGTAACCATAAATATATGTATGAGCACTAAATAATCTATTCATATCGATAACTTTACTTGTATCAAAACTACTCACATCAATTAATTTAAATTTCCCACTTAAAAATGTTCCCTGCATATTTGTAACATTACTAGTATTAAAATGACTTAAATCTATCATATCAACTACAGTACTCCAAAACATTCCCATCATAGTTGTAAACTTACTAGTATCAAAACTTGATACATCAATATACTTTGCTTTGCTTTCCCAAAAAGTATAATATGCAGTTGACACATTACTAGTATCAAAATTACTTAAATCCAAATTCTCGATATTACTATTTTGAAACATGCCAGCAATTGATTTAACATTTTTAGTATTAAAATTTTCTAGATTTATTTCTGTCATTTTTGTTTCCTTGAACATATGATTCATATAAACTACATTAGAAGTATCAAAATTACTTAAATCTAGTGTTGTCACTTGAGTCTTATTAAACATAAAACCCATATTTGTAACATTTTTAGTATTAAAACTACTTAAATCTATTGAAGATGTCTGACTCTCACTAAACATATTGAGCATAGATACAACTGGAATATTATTTATATATGTACATAGCTTACTAGTTACTGGTTCAGTACTCTCCTTATCTGTTAAAACTACTCCCCAACCATTATCCTTTATATTTGTCCAATTATATCCTGAAGTTGAATTATTGTATTCTTGCATATATCTATAAGTATATTGCCCATTTATATACTCAGCACCTTGAACCATTTCACCATCATAATTACAATAAATTGCTTCAGGAGAGTTATCAATATAATCTTCTAATTCTATTCTACCACTAAAACTCCTATTTAAATTTTCATCTTGTGAATAATTTCTATTTAAAAATGTTATTGTTAATTCATATACTTGAGTTACTCCAACTTCTATTTTTATATCTCTTTTAATATCCTTATTTATCTTAGTTTCGGTATAAGGAACTGCTTTATAAAAACTTTTGCATTCACCATACTCTTCTTGATTACTTTTTCCATAGTTTTTATAACTCTTACACTTCATATCTAAATGTAAATCAAAATAGTTAATTTGATTTATTAAGTCTTTCCAAACTATATTATAGCTAGTATCTTCAGTACCTATATTTTCAACTATTAAAATTTTATTTACAGAATCTCCCGGTAAAGCATTTTCTAAGTTTAAAACAGAAGTATCTGTATATTTAAGTTTTAAGTCTCCAGTAGATAAAACTATATCTTTAGAATTACCTTCTAATTCTAAACTAAAATAAGCATATGAAAAAGATATTACTCCACATATAAGAGTAACAACTAATACAATAACCATAGTTTTAACTACTCTATCATTCATAAAATAATTATATCACAAAAAAATAGATTCTTTTTTAAGAACCTATTAATCATAAAATATTTCTTCTTTTTTAGTACCCACATAATCTTTTAAAGCCTTGAACTCTTTATTATTCTTAAATAATTCTTGTGACTTACTTATATTACAAAAACTAGAAATATATTGTTTAAATGTACTTTTATCTTTCTTTAAAGACTCAATTTTTAATTTTATTTTATCATTCATAATAACTCCTAACTATTTTGAATATATATTATCTTATAATTATTCTTTTTAGCTATTGCTTTTAAGTCATCAGTAAGTTCACCAATTACTACTATAAACTTAGGTAACATAGTATGTTTATCTAATCTATCTTTATTAACTTTAATTAAAGTATGATCTTCATAAGTAGTAAATCTAAGAGACCCGGTTTTAATTAACTTATTATATCCATAACAATTCTTTTCTAAGTCAGATATATTCATACAAGCATAGTGTGTTCCATCATTAGTATAAGAACATAATATCTTAAAATCTTGATTATATACTGTATATATAGTTAAACCATCATTTTGTTCTTTCTTAACTATATCAGGACTATCTATATATAACATCTCTATTTCATCTAATGTAACTATTTGATCATTTATTATTTCACATCTATATTTCTTAAGTTTATTAAAGAAATCTATTATACTAATTAGATTTCTATTAAAACCACTACTCATAAGATTATCTATATATTGAAGATTCATATCAAAGTCACTAACATTAAACATAAGTTTCATCATAATAAATAGATTAACTTCTTCAGTAGTAAATACTTTTTTACCATAATCTTCAATATTATTAAGACTATCACTATCAAATACATCACATAATTCTTTTATAGTAGATAATTCTAACCATCCACTATTTCCATTCTTATCATAACCTTTATTAAATAAATAATTACATAATAAATTCTTATAAACATCAGCATCTTTAACCGCAGATAATTCTGTTATAAGTTTCTTTAATAATGATACATCATATGAAGATAATTCACTTGCTTTAGTAATATTCATATAATTTCCATAAGTAGCAATCAAATCAATCAAATTATCAAGTTCTTTATCATTTAAATCTATATCATCTATATCACTAATTATTTCTTTATAATAAGTAAAGTTCTCTACTGCCTTAAATAAAGATTCTTTAGTTTCTCCATATATCATCTTAAATATACCAAAATACTTAATAAACAATTCTCTATTTTTATTGCTTTTAACTATGAATAATAATGTAGACATATTAACAAAATTATATTTAGAATAATCTTCTAATAACTCTTTTGATATAAATGAAAGTCTATTATCAAATATTTCTAATGAATTAATATTATATATATCAGTATTTAATTTAACTTCTCTATCATATGCTGTACTTAATAAATCTGTTAATAGTTTATTAGAAGTTTCTTTTGCTCTACCTTCTTCTCCTTTATGAAGTAAAGATATACCAATAAATAATGTTATCTTTTCAGGATTATTTTTAGTCATTATTGTTTTGTTAAATAACACTTTAAAGAAATCAAATATACTTTCATAATCAGTAGTATAATCATACTTTTCTATATTATCTAATAATTCACTATATATCTTATTAATTACTTTATAGAATCTATTATATGTTTCAATTCCATAATATGCTTTAAATAGATTCAAACATCTAGAATCACAATCTATTATTATTTGTTCTTTTGTACTTCTTTCTGTATCATTATTATATACTGGTACTATATAAGGAAGTACATAATTAACATCTATATTTATAAGTAACATTATTTGTTCTATACTAAGACCTTGTATCATCTTTATTAATCTTTTAGTATATTGATAACTCATATTATTACTTTTAGCATCAAATCTAAATAATTTACCTTTAGCATTCAATACACCTCTATTAATAAATATATTAACTATATCATTAATACTCTTATGTTCTATACCATCTAATAATCCATATATAACTTCTTGGTCTAAATTACCTTTACTTTTTAATGCGGAAATATTTAAATACTTTATTAAATCAATATCATATTTAAGTAATTCTATAAGAGTTTCTTTAGATAAATAATTAATCATAAATGGATAATTATTTATATATTCTCTTTGTATATCTATAGGCATAGTATTTAAAAGATTAAAATCATCTTTAATTTTATCAACTTGCTTTTTAACGAAATTATCTCTAGCATTACCACCTATGTACATATTATATTTTTCATCTTCTGCATATTTATTTTGAATTGTTTGACTAGCATATTTTATAAACATAGAATTTACTTTTATAACAAATTCCCATTGTCTATCAGTAAGTTTATCTTTTATTTTATCTAGTAATGCTTCAGTTGCTTTTAAATCACTATTAGAAAGTACTTTTAATACTTCAGTTAAATCTTCCATATATAGTTTAGCTACATCATCAGGTTGATTAAAATATAGTTTAATATATGAAGTATATTCTTCAGGATCTAATTCAAGAACATTACTATTCATAAAGAATTTATTACTTTTAAGCCAATCACTAACTAGTGCCTTACGTGCTTCTACACTACCATACCTAAACATAGAAAGATTACTATTAAGTCTTGATTTTTGAAAATCTAATGGTAATATTCTTATTAATGAAGGATGATGAAAAAATAAGTAACTTAAAACTATTTCATTATTTTCAAATTCTTTAGTATTTAAATATGCTTGTTCTATATCTTTTTCACTTTTATTACTAAGGCTTTTAATGAAATCATTAGCTTTTTTCTGAATTTGTCTACTTTTCATTTCTTTAAATAGTGACATATATACACCTCTATTATAATAATTATTATAACAAATATTAAGGTAAAAAAATAGGTATTTTAATAAAAATAAAAACTAGATTTCTCTAGTCTTATATAGTCTTATATCATATTCTTATTTTCTTGCTATACCACTATCTTCAGGTACAGCTGAGTCATAATTAGGTACAGTTTCTTCATGTTTTTTCTCTTTTCTTGCTTTCTCCATCTCGTCATCTATTTCATATTTAAAAGATAAAGATAATTCAAGAGTTAAAAATTTAGTACGTGCTTCTTCAAATGCTTTTCCACCAGTTTTTTCAAGGGAAATATATCTTTCATAACTAGACACATATTTTTCATATTCACTTTTAATAGTACTATATTTAGAATTGTAATCATGTGCCTTAGTTGATACTTCATTAAGTTCACTAATGCTAGCACCACTAGTTTTCATACTTTCATATTGAGCAACCAGTTTATTTACTGAATAGGCATATTCTAACATTTTATTTCTTAATATTCTTAATAAATTTTTATTCACATTATTACCTAAATTAATTATAACACATATTATTTCTTAGTTAAATATTTATGATTAGCAGCTATACTCTTTATACCTACTCCATGAGCAAATGCTATAGTTGCAATATTACCTGTAATCTTAACAACAACACCTTCTCCAAATACTGTATGTATAACATTATCTCCTGCTTTTATTCCATCACTGCTTACATTAGAATTATACATATTTCCAAGTGTTCTCTTAGGTCTATCATCAGGTCTAACTGACATATTAGTTTTATTAATTAAATCATTATCTATTTCTTTAATAAATCTACTTTCAACTGTACCACTAGTTTTACCAAATATTGTTCTTTGTCTAGCACTTAATAAATAAAGAATTTTCTTAGCTCTAGTAATTCCTACATAACATAGTCTTCTTTCTTCCTCAAGTTCACTAGCACTTTCAAAGCTTCTACTATGAGGGAATATTCCTTCTTCCATTCCTAGAATAAATACAACTTTAAATTCAAGTCCCTTCGCAGAATGCAATGTCATTAAATTAACATTTTCTTTATTTTCTTTATATTGACCTTCATCACTTACTAATAAAATGTTTTCTAAAAATGTTGATAAATCATATATGCCACTTTCTTCAAAAGCAACAGCGACTGATTTAAATTCATTTAAGTTTTCTATCTTAGAATCACTTTCAAGTGATTTATCAAGTTCATATTCTCTTCTTAAACCACTTTTCACAAGCACATCTTCTATTAATTCTGATAAACTTAATGTTTTAGCATCTTCTTGTAATTCAAGTATTAATTTTTTAAATTCAAGTTCTTTACCAGACTCTATCGCATCAAACATAGATATATTATTTTCACGAGTTTTACTACGAATATTTTCTATTGTTTTAGTACCTATTCCTCTTTTAGGTGTATTAATTGCTCTTTCTAAACTAACTGAATCATTTGAGTTATATATCAAATTTAAATATGCAATTAAATCTTTAATTTCTTTTCTACTATAAAAGTAATAACTACCTATAATATTATATGGAATATTACTTCTTCTAAAAGCTTCTTCAATTGTTCTACTTTGAGCATTAGTTCTATAAAGTACTGCAAAATCACTATATTTATATCCTTCATCAATCATTTCTTTTATTTTTTTAATAACAAACGAACTTTCTTTAATTTCATCTTCAAGTCTTACATACTCTATTTTTTCTCCATCTCCACTGGATGTCCAAAGATTTAATTTAGTACCTTCACGATTATTCTTAATTACAGAGTTTGCTGCTTTAAGTATTGTATTAGTACTTCTATAATTTTCTTCTAAAAGAACTACTTTAGCATCTTTATAATCTTTTTCAAAATTAAGTATATTTCTATAATCAGCATTTCTCCATGAATATATAGATTGATTAGCATCTCCTACTACAAAGATATTATGATATTTACTAGCAAGTAATTTACATAATTCGTATTGAATACTATTAGTATCTTGATATTCATCTACTAAAATATATTTAAATCTTTCTTGATATTTTTCTAGTATATCTTTACGTTTTTTAAATAATTCTACTGGTTTTAATAATAAATCATCAAAATCTACTGAGTTATTTTCTTTTAATAATTTAAGATATTTCTCATATACAAAAGATATTACTCTATCATCATCTCTTAAAAATAATTTAGAGTATTCTAAAGGACTTAATCCATCATTCTTAGCACTACTTATTCTAGATAAAATATGTTTTATATCATAGTTAGCTGGATCATAAGAATTCTCTTTTAATATTCTTTTAACTAGTGCTTTAGTGTCATCAGTATCAAGTATTGTTATATTTGATGTGTATCCTATATCACTATAATTTTCTCTTAATATTCTAAGTCCAAATGAATGGAATGTACCTATAAATATTGAGTCAGCAATAGTATCTATTTTAGCTTCTACTCTTTCTCTCATTTCTTTAGCTGCTTTATTAGTAAATGTTATCGCAAGTATATTATATGGACTTACTCCTTCATCTATTAATTTTATTATTCTTTCAGTTAATACTCTTGTTTTACCACTACCTGCACCTGCAAGAACTAAACAAGGTCCATCTTTATGATTAACTGCTTCTAATTGTTTATTATTTAACATCATATTAATTACCTCTTAACCATTATAACATTAACACAACTCTTAGAAAAGCAAACATTTAAATTATTTTTAAATCTTTAAAACTTTATGAATTTTTAATTAAAAATAATCTATAAACTTAACTACATAATATAAATTATATCTTTATAGAAAAAATAAATATTAAAAATAAATTATCGTACTTAATCTCTAAATTAAAATTAAATCATTATACTTTTGACATAGAATTTTCTATATGATAAAGTACATCACGAAGTACCTGTTTAGGAGCCATCTCTCATTTGGTTGAATACTTCATATTAGGTGTTCTTAAACGGAGGTGGTATAATAATGAAAAAAGATCTACTAATACTAGTTCTTCTAGTAATTATTATTTTATTAATTATCTTTAACTAAACAACAGCTTAGAAAATAATAAAACCTAACTCAAATGAGTTAGGCTAAACAAAAATTATTTTTGTGGCACCGACTCAGGGGGTCGGGTACTTCACTAACAATAATATACCATAATTTGCTTCTACAGTAAATTATTTTTTATAAATTTAAAAACAAAAGTAAATTAATACTTTTGTTTTAATTTATTTG
Organism: uncultured bacterium; assembly: GCA_945935525.1. Taxonomy (GTDB): domain Bacteria; phylum Bacillota_I; class Bacilli_A; order RF39; family UBA660; genus CAG-1000. The sequence continues at coordinate 68,987 of CAMERI010000003.1, forward strand.
TAGATATCTACTATAAGATTTAAAGTATGTATCACTTCTATAATTATCAATAGCTGTAGATGGAACATACATTTGTAATTGATATGAAGTAGCAAATGTATCAAATTGAGTTAACTTTGGTACGTCTGTATAGAAATAATAAGTTATTAAATTTGTACATCCATCAAATGCATAAGCTCCAATACTTTCAAGTGCACTACTCATATAAATAGTACTTATATTAGTTTGATTAGCAAATGATCTATAACCTATAGTCTTAACAGTATTTGGAATAGTAAATGTCATAGCAGTCTTTCCATTAGGATATCTAACAAGTATACTTGCATCTTTATTATAAAGAACTCCATTAATACTTGAGAATGTTGTATTATTTGCATTAACATTTAAATTACTTATATTACTATTTCCATCTAAGAATCCATCTGGTATATCATTTAAATATTGTGGAAGCGTAAGCGTTGTTACATATCTATTTCCATCAAATGCATCAGCAGCAATACTAGTAACATTATAACTTCTACCATTTACATCTAAAGTATTAGGAATAGTTACCGAAGCAGCATTACCAGTATAAGATGTTATCTTAATTTCATTATTGTTATTAAGTATATATAAGAAATCTGAAGAATATTGAGCACTTGAATAATTATGATATTTCCATGGAGTAGCATCTCTAAAGTCATTAACAACACTAGAAGGTACAGAATAAGTAAAGTGTGAGTTATACCATAATCCTAAGAATCCTCTTTCATATCCTGGAAGTGCTGTTGAAGCAGTATTTGGAACACTATTAACTTGCATGCTTAATGTCGTCGTTGGTCCACCCTGATATGGATTATATAAAGCATAATCATTAATATCAGTAGTACCAGTACCAAATTGAATATATGAAATAGAACCACAACTATAAAGACAATAATCATCAGCTACAACTACACTATTAAATATAGCATTAGTTAATTTTTCACAATCAGCAAATGAATACTTACCAAGTCTAGTTATTTGGTTACCGCTAACTCTAGTAACATCTGTTTGATAGAATGCATAATCATCAATAAGTACAACACTATTAGGAAGATTAACTATCCAGTTTTGACCAGTAACTACTTCTACTCCATAATAAGCATAAGTACCAATAGATACTACATCATAAGTAATACCACCAGCAGTTATCTCATTAGGAATTTCAAATGAAGAAGTAACATCAGGTCCATGATATTCAACGATCTCCCAACCAGTCACATCAGCATTCATCATATTTTTAAGTGTAACTTCACGAACACTATATTCACCTATATCATAAGGAAGAGTACCAAACTTATAACTACCAATTATATATCCAGTTGGATAAATATAATCTTTAACATTAGATGGGAATGTATTCTTATAAGCTTCTTGATAAGTAACATTAGAAGTACCTATTTTTCCATCTGGAACATATATTCTAAAACGTTTACCAATAATAGTACCTACATTATAGAATGCATTACTTCCTACTCCTATCTTCATACCACTTGCCTGAGTATCAGCATTAGTTGAAGCAAAATACATTTGTTCCATACCAGTACATCCATAAAATGCACCTTCACCAATACTAGTAACAGGACCAGCATTTACATAATTAAGTGATGTATTATTAGCATAAGCATAATTACCAAGTTCTACAAGTTTAGTAGTTGTTGTTTTATAAAGTTTATTATTGAATAAAGCATATTCTCCAATATAGTCAACATTCGGAACATTTAATTCTCTTACACCCTGTAAATTATAGAATGCATAATCAGCTATATATCTTAAATTAGTATTAACTATATCAAATGATCCACCACTACTCATAGAAGCCCATCTAAATGCTCTATCTCCTACTCCTATAACATCATAACTTTGACCATTCACTGTAAGAGTTGTAGGTATCAAATAAGTAGAATCCAAATCAGCACCATGATATTCAACTACCTCAAGTCCAGTAATAGTCTCATTATCTTTAGTAATATATTCTCTTAATATAACACTATATTCTCCTATATTATATGGAATATTAGTTGATACATAAGTACCCATTATAGTTCCATAATCATAGAAATAATCTTTATATTCTTTTCTAAATGATGAAGCATAAACATCAGTTAAATAGTCAGATGAAGTTGTTATAGTAGTTGTATAATATATACCACTTGAACTAGATAAATGATTGTACAAACTAGACCAAGTACTATTATTAGTAGTTCTAACTGTATAAGTAAATGTTGTACTTGCTCCAGCAGCTAAAGAGCCATTACTAGAAGTATTATTAAATATTATTCTAGAACTTGATGCTTCATATAATACATTCGTTGCTGTTTGAAGAGTTGTATTTCCAAGAGTAACAGATGTTGTCCATGCCTCTATATCATGACCTGAATTATTATTAACAGTAACCGTACATACATAAGTATATCTTCTATTAGTACCATTACCACTTTGACTTCTTCTACAATCATCAGTAACATTTATATTAACATTATTAGGTGTTTTAACTTCAGTAGATGTACTAGAGGCTCCTACATAGAATCTAATTCTATTATTAGTAAGTGTTCCAACATCAGTAAATGCATATTGATCAAACGTTCTCTTTTCACTACCTGGACTAAAGAATATTTGAACTAAATTTGGAAGAGCATACACAGCATTAGTATCCATTTGATATACAGAACCTAAGTTTATTTTATATAGTGTATTCATATTAGCCAAAGCATAAGAGCCCATACTTCTAAGATTTGGTGTTTCTAAATATACAAGACCACCTTTATTAAATGCATAACTTCCTATATCAAGTAAACTATTAGAAGTAAATGATTTAATAGCAGTTATTCCTTCAAAACTATGTTCACCTATCTTCATTAGTTTATCATTTATTATGTCACTTCCACCACTACCATTAACAGTAGTATGTTTAAATGCATAGTCACCAACTGATATAACATCTTTTGTTACTCCATTAACTGTATATGTAAGTGGAATATTAAATGTATTTGATATATCAGCCCCGTGATATTCTATTATTTCCCATCCAGTAACATCTTCATTATTTCTATTTTTAAGTGTTACTTCGTGTATTGAGTACTCTCCTATATCATAAGGTATTGGTGTATTTACGTAACTTCCGACTATATAGCCAGTTGGGAATATATAATCTTGATAATTACTAAATAATGCTTTATAAAAATCTACTTTATCACTAGGTACATATATTCTAAGTCTATTATTAGCATTCGTACCTATATTATTCATTGCGGTACTATGAACAGACATATTATCAGTATTAGTAGTTCCTATAAATATTTGTTCAAGATTTGGATTATTACTAATAGCATTCTCACCCATTACTTGAATATTACCAAGGTTAACACTATAAAGTGTATCCATATCTGACATAGCATATTTACCCATTGAATTTAAATTTGGAAGGTCTACTGTTTGAAGACCCGTATTATATAAACTATAGTCTCCAATAGATATTAAACTTTCTGAAGTAAGTGATTTAACTTTAATATTTTCAAGACCATGATTATCTATATTTATTAAGTTATTTGCAAGTAAATCTATAGTTTGATTTGATGAAGATAATGTATGTCTATAAGCATATTCACCTACTGAAATAATATTCATTAAAGGACTTGTTGAAGAGTAAACACTAAGTATTCCAATACTTAAACTTTGACTTGACATATCATAATAGAATGATATTTGTTTAGAATCACCTGCATTTATTGTTCCATTATAGTCTTTATTAGTAAGAACAAGTAAGTTACCATTTACGTTTTCATTAGCTCCAGTATAAGTTGATCCCCAAGTAACACCGGTAGGAAGATTAATTCTAACTGTCCAGTCATTTATAGTAGCAGTTGTATTATTTTTAATAGTAAGTGTACCACCAAATCTATAACCACTACCATTTTGCCATGAGTTACCACTTATTGTAGCACTTAGTCCTTCATCAGATACTATAACATCAGGTATTTGATAACTACTTGTAAGATCAGCTCCGTGATACTCTATTATTTCATAAGCAGTTACATCTTCTCCTTGAGCATTCTTCTTAGTAACTCCACGTACACTATATTCACCCCAGTCATATGGAATGGCTACATGTTTATAACTTCCAATTATTGTACCTTTAGGATAAACAAATGCATCATTACCATCAAATAATTTCTTATATCCTTCTAAGTAATCAAATCCTTCTGAGTCTGTACCTGATGGAACATATACTCTAAGTCTACCATCTAAGTACATTCCCCAATTAGTAAATACAGCATCTTCTCCAATAGTCAAATCAATACTTTTACCATTGTTAACCACTTTAGTAGTTAAATTATTAAACCATACTCTACCAAGTTGAGGACAATTATAAAATGCTTTATCACCTATTACTTTAACAGTACCAAGATCCATCTCATAAAGAGTTATATTATTCATAAATGAATATGGCATTATCTGAGTAACATTAGGAACACTTATATATGTAATTGGATTTTGATAGAATGCATAACTTCCTATATAATCTAGTTTATTTGATACTAAAGTAGTAAGTTTTGTATTATAGAATGCATAAGAATTAATAGTCTTAACTTCACTTAAATTTATTTCAAGAATATTATCACTATAGAATGCATATGAATCTATTAATGTAACAGTTGAAGGTATTGTAATCTTAGTACCAGTACTTGGTGTATTTAAATTTCTATATGAATTATATCCAAGTGCTGTAACATTCTTAGTAACAGAAGACTTAGTTATAGTATTTGGTATTACTATACTACTTCCTACCGAAACACTATTTATAAAGTATGATATTCCATATCCATCATTATAATCATAAACAAAATATTGTTTGTTATCACTTAATTCAGCATGATAATAAACATATGCTTCATTTATATTATTAGTGTTTCTATATGTTTCAATTGCACCTTGACTTACAAAGAACTTAGTTCCATTGCTTGAATCATTAAAAGCATTATTTCCTACACTAGGAGGTATTTGTCCTTCAAACTTAACATATCTTGCATTCTTAAATGCATTTTCTCCTATACTTGTAACAGTAGATGGTATTGATAAGAATGTAAAATTTCTTCCATTACTTACACGACCTAAATTAACATTAAGGAATGCATTACTTCCTATAGTAGAAAGTGTCTTAGAAAGTATTAATGTTTTTAAAGAAGTCTTATCTTTTAATGTATCATTAGCAATCTTATTAATAGTAGTTCCATCACTTATAGTAGCATTCGCAAGACCTAAATATTCTATAGAATGCATTTCATCACTGGCTATATAAGTAAAGTCTTCATTTTCAAAATATGCTGTATTTATTGTATATATTATTAACTTTTTAATATTGTAAATATTCTCTATAGTAGTAGTAGGATCTATATCATCAAAGTATGCTTTTAATAGTTTTTCTAATGATTCATTATTATCACGAATATATACATAATATGAATCTACCTCTCCTTGTATTGGTATTACTGAGTCTTCCGGAGCACCTTGATTAATATCATCCCCAGTAAAATGATCAGAACCACCTACTGTAATATTATTAGAAGATACTCCTCTTATAATTAATGTATTACCTGTATTAGGTCCAGTATAAGGAGTTGAGTTAGATGGAAGCATAATTGAAGGTCCATTTAATACTCCAAGAATTGTATTTAAGTTATATACATATATTTGATACTTAGAGAATGAATCTATTAATTTCATGTTTTGTAGTTCTATTTGAGTAATTGTTCCATTATTTAAGATCTCTATATTTGTTGAACCATCTGCTCCTATTACATAACCTACTTCCACATTAGGTGCAATAGTTAAACGTGTATTTGATTCAACTATTATATCTACTGGTATATTACCAACTTTATTTTTAACAATTCTTACTGCTTCTAAAAGTACACCATCTTCTTCTTCATTTTGTATACCATTAACAGTAAATTCTTTACCAACAAATATATCATAATCTTGATTAAGTCCAACTATATGTATTTGACTCTTAGGTGTATTTATATATAAGTTCCCGTCTACATCTATCTTACCGCCAGAAGATGTATCTATCTTAAGTTTACCCATCTCCACAAAGTCATAAACAAGGTCTCCGGTAAAATGTAAGTTATATCCAGCTGTATCTAAATGTACTCTTCTTTGAAAATCAACACTTCCGTCTATTGTTATATCATCAGCAAGTTTAATCGTATCACCACTAAGAGCATTAAGTACTGCATCTCTAAATTGAGTTTCATTTTCAACTAACCATATTTGTCCTTCACTCGCAAGACTTGCATCTATTCCTCTTTGAGTACAATAAACATTCGCATGAACGCTTACTGATGCTCCACTATATAATGAAGAATTAACTGTTTGATACATACCATAATCTATTCTAAAGTATCTATAGTTATTTTCATCATCATCTTTATCTTTATCTATTTCACCTTTAATAATTATTTGAGGTATTGTTGTTAAATTTGATACTGGATTTAAAGCATCAGTTTCTAGATTCTCAGGTGTAGGATTTAATGCAGCATATGCTTTTAACTTAGTATCATTAGTACTAGTAACAGTACTACTTAATACTTCATCAGTTATATCAATTACTCTATAATATAAAACTCCAGCATTTGACATAGTTCCATCTAAGGTAAATGATAAGTTATAATCTATATTTAATGACCCTGTATTCTTTATCTCAATATATCTAGTATTCTTAAACATATTACTTAAATCAGTCTCACGTACTACTGTAACAGTATCTCCTTCTGTACCAATTAAAGTACCATTCTTATCATATTGATTAACTATATGTTCAACAGTACCAAGTCCAATCTCAGTACCTTTACTTACATATTCATTATAAAACCAACTATAAGCATCATATATTAAGAATACACTAAGTACTGCAAGTACTCCTACTTTAGCCATTATTCTAGGAGTCATATATTTAGAATACTCACTCTTTATGCCATTTATCTTTTCATTATTTTTTAAGTTAGCATTCTCTAAATACTTCTTATATGCTTTATAATATTCATGACACCAATTTTTAAACTTCCATAAGTATAATTTACTTTTACTTCTAAAATTTTTTAAGAATCTTAAATTATAAACATCTTCTAAGAATCTATAAAAGTATACAGAAACTACTATTACACCAAGTATTTCATAATAATAGAACTTTCTTAGTTTCCTTTTAATTCTCTTTATCTTACGTTTACACTTCTTTTGAGCAATATGAAAGAAATCAATCATATAATTGACTATCGCACTATAAATTTTATTAATGCTATCTTTCATGCTTACTCCTATTCTTTATTTTTTATCTTTTTAACATCCTTTATTATATCTTTTATTTCAAAGAAATATATAAATCCTAGTGGAATAATTATTATTAATGCAAAACCTATCTTAGTTTCCATTATCTTTTCTATTATACTAAATATAAAGAATTTATATATGAATTTACCAAGCATTTGTTCTTCATAAACAGCTGGGTCATCAGATATATTTTTAAGTCCTTTAGTATAAAATATTCTCTTACCATTTTCTTTAGTTATTCCTACTATTTGATGAGTAACTATTTTTCCTTTTAAGTCTCCATCCATTCCTTTAAATGTAACTATATCACCTACTTTATAGCTATCCATCTTTTGTTCTTTTATAAGTATTACATCTCCCTTTTTAAGTTTAGGATACATACTATTTGTTATTATTGAATATGTTCTAAATCCAAAAACACTTGGATTATTAGGCATAATCTTTTGATATGCAGTAAATATTACAAATAAAACTAATAATACTAATAGAATTATTTTAATAACATCTAATATTTTAAGTAATACCTTTTTCATATATATCCTTTCTATGGTTTAATAAACATTATTTTATTTATTCTAAGTGATGTTGCTTGTAATGCATTAGGTGCATCTATATCTATTTCTAAATTCCAATAATAATCAAGTGTTGAGTTTGCTGGTATTGTAACACTCTTACTAAAATCAAAGAAGTATCTATCATCTTCTTCATTATGTTCAAGTCTATCATTTAACATGAATGAGAACATTTCAGGGTTAGTAGCACTTATCTTTAAGTAATTTTTCATTAAGTTAATATTACCAGTTATTTCAGTAAATACTATTTTAACTTTCGCAGCTACTTGATTTCTATTAGTAAGTTCAAATCTATATCTTTGTATTTTTCCAGGATACATCTCATCAAGTGTTAATAATGCATCATCACTTTGTTGTCCTTGAAGAACATATTGATTATTTATAAGAGCATATAACTTAACATCTATATCACTATCTGTTATGTAAAAGTCTCTATTATATTCAATATTTTCTCCTAAAGAAGGTTCTGTTTGCATCCAAGCATATGTAATACCAAGAAGCATAATTACTATTAATACATTTAATATTATTGATATATTTTTTTTCATTTTTAACCCCCAAATGTAACTAGTGTTGCATAACTCTCAGGTGATACTCCAACCACTTCAGCAATTCTTACATATACACTTTGATATCCAGTGAATTGTTGGTTTGGATCTGTTACTTTAGTCCATACTGTATTTGCATCATTAGTAGTAGCCCATTCCATTGTAGTATCTAGTCCAGTTATTGTATAGTTTGCGTTTCCTGTTAATACTGGAGCTGCAAGTAATTCATTCGCACTTCCAAACTTAAATAACACATTTACTATTGAAGAAGCAAGGGCATTAGTACAATCCACATCTCCTCCTTCTAACCATATCTTTAAGTTTATTTGTATTCTTGAATTCTTTGGTATTGTGAATAATACTTTATTTAAATCAATGTTATCTGTATCACTAGTACCTCTACCACCATCTTTAAAACTAAAGTCACGAACTAATTGATTTGTTGAAAATTCACTAGGTATATTACCAAAAGTAAATTTGCCAGTCTTTATAATTGCTTTAGTTGTATATGCATCAGTAATACCATTTTCAGGTGTTTTACCAAATATTATTGTTGATGTTGAAGTACTCGATGTAGGATACGTAATAGCTATTCTAAGAGCATCCCAAGCAGGACCAGTAATTTTTGTATCTCTATGAATATATACATGTTTTGGATAATCTTCAGTTTGTAAATAAAAGTTAAAATCAACATAACCATTCTCTATCATTTGAGATACACTACCATCACTAGCTGGTAACTGTATAAACTCTGGATCAGTCATTGATAAACCTTCATTAAAGTCTATTGTATAGAAGTTAGCTGCATCTACACTAGATACTTGTTTAAGTTCAAATTCATCAAAGTTATCTAATATATTATTTAAGTTTACTACACTTCTAGCAGCAGAATCAGGTTGTAGCTTTATAACTAGTCCTTCAGCAGCACTTACTTGTATATTTGAAAGATTTATTTGAGGATTTGATCTATCTTGAAACCAAGCATAACTTGTCATAAATAATACTACTGTAAAGCCAATAAGTAATATTATTTTAATAATTATTTTCTTATTCATTAGTTTCCACCCCCAAACTTAAGAATAACAGGTTTTGAAGCTAAAGTATCAGCTGTTTCAAAGTATCTTACATATACAGTACTATTCTTATCAAATGTAACAATATTTGTATATTTAGTATAAGTTTCTCCACCATCAATTGAATATTCCATATGTTCATTTATACCATCTACCATCATTGATATTTCATTAACACTTACACTTGGTACATTTAAGTTTTCACTCTTTGCTAGTCCTAAGAATGATAAATTTATTTTAAAAATTCCACCCTTAAGAGCACTAACTGCATCTCTATCATTACCTTCTACCCATACTCTTACTTTAAGACCAACTTTTTTTTCAAGACCATCTTCTGTATCTATTGATACAAGTACTGGATCTCCATTAGCCATCTTTTCATTATATGATGCTTTTATTTCATCTTTTAAAACTGGTATATCTGCTTCAGTAAAAGATGAACTATTAAATACTTTTATATATTTATAATTTTGGCTATTCTTTGAATCAATACTAGCACTATACCATCCATCATTCTCAGTTATTTCATAAGTTTTATTTGGTGCCCACACTAGAACAGGTTCATCTTCAAGTTCAAAACTATTTGTTTCAGTATTAAATGTATATCTTATAAATGCGACTCTTACAGCTCCAGCAATCAAGTCTCTACTAAAGTCACCATAAGCACTAGCTCTTACAATATCATCAATCTTTTTTTCACTTTCTGGATATAATAACAAATCATCTTTACTAGTTCCACACTCAGGATAAACAGAAGAATCATCTTCTAAAAATAACTTAACAGAACTATTATTCTTAAACCAAATATCAAATTCTAAATAGTCTTCATTAAGTTCTGCTTTAGTAAAACTCAAAGGATTTCCTTCTTCATCTTTAAGATTAGCTTTATAAAACTCTATACCATCACTAGTAACTTCATTATTAAATCTAAATCCTTCACCAACATCAATATTAAATGAATTACTCCATCCATCATTTCCATCTTCAGAAATCATAATGTTATTAGTTTTAGCAGTTCCTATATTAACTCCTTCAAGATTATTATCACTTTCATGAACAAACCAAGCATAAGAAAAAACAAATATAGATACAATTATAGCTATAAGTTTATAAACTGTAACATAAATTTTCTTGCTTTGTTCTTTATCCATAACTACCTCAAATATGCAAATGCATCTTGTTTATTCTTTCTATATCCTTTAAGAAGCCCTTTAAACTTCTTAATAATTTCTTTATCTGTTTTTAACTCTCTTTGATGAGCCATTTTAAACTCTTCAGTAAGTATTTTTTTAAATTCTTTTTCAGAATATTTTCTATTATTAATCATAAAGTCATTTATTAACTTTCGAAGAGCATATCTATTAATTTTATCTTCTTTAAATGTCTTATTAGAGTCACTTTCATTAAGTATTACGTAATCTAAGAAGAATGCCATATCCATTCTATTCTTAGTCTTCTCATCATCTACTTTTTCATGAGAATCATTAACTTCTTTTTTATCTTTAACATCATATTGTTCTATAAATTCCCATAACTCTAATGCTTTTTGAAAGTTTGGATTCTTAAGAATAGTGTTTGTCTTTCTAATTGGACTTTTTACAGGAGCAGCGTTTGCAAGTTCCTTAACAAAAGGTGTTTTTAAGAAGTCAGCTACTACTAACTCTATCTTAGCAAGTCTTTGTTCAACACTTTCTCCGCTTGATGATGTACCACTTAAATCTTCAAATGAATTAGTTTCCATATTAAGTGTTATCTTAACTTCATCACTTCCTAATTTAGTTTTACCATCATAAGTCATTATTCTTTTCTTTTTAGCATAGCTACCACTCGCAGTAGCTTCTTTTCTAAGTTTAAAGAAATAATTAAGGTTATTTAATAATGATATTACAAATCTATTCTCATAAATATCAAAACTTTCTTCTTTATTTACATTAAGTACTTTACTAGGTGTTATAGTCCCATCTTCACTAACATCTTGTATCAAGTCAGTATGTTGAGCTAAATGTTTAATAGTTTCTTGACTAATCTTCTTAGCCTTCTCAACTGGAACTATTTCTTCTTCTTGCATAATGAATCTTTTAGGATTTCTAATAATATTATCTAAATATACAAGAGTTTCTTCTATTTTATCTATCCAAGAGTAATCATACTCTACACTTTGAAAAGATGAATTAACTACTACTTTAGATTCATTAGAACCAATAAATTGTTCAATAGCTAAATTATCTGTATCATCTAATAAATTTAATAATTCGTTCTTATTCATCTTTTAATCCTTTCTACATTGCTTTCTTAAGTCTTGCTAAATATTCTTTACATTCACTCATATTCTCTTTACCAAATGTTTTATCTAAGAATTTAACATATCCATCTATCTCATCACGAATGAATGACAAGTTTAATTGTTCAAACTTTCTAAGCACTTTTTTACAAAGTATATAATCAAATCCATCTAACTCAGTACCACCACATGCTACATATACTGGAATGAATTCTTTAATATGTTTTACGATACGATTACCAAACGCAAGTCTAAAATGTTCAATAACATAATTGTCCATATCTTCTAGTTTATCAAGTGTTTCTTGACTAACAGCATGTTCTTGTTTAGCTTTATTAAATAAGCTTTCTAAGTAACTACTATTAATTCTAATACCTTCTGTATCAGGTGCATCAAATGGTTGACCTTTATCATTAATATCTATAGGCATCGCACGGTCATATACTTTATCAGTAACCATGAATGTTGAATCATCGTTATTGATTGTTCCTATATACCACATATTACCTGGTATCTTAAGTTTACCATCAGGTAAATGTTTAGGATCGTTTGGCCATACATTAGGTACTAAATCTATTACCCATTCATCACGAGAAGGCATTTCTAATATTGACAGCATTTCTGCAAAATAGTATTCAACACGAGCAATATTCATTTCATCTAGTATTGTTAAATACATCTCATCATTATAACTTGCTTCATACATAGCTTTTAATACTTCAGTTTCATTAAACTTTTTAGTAAACTCATTGAAGTAACCAAATAGTTCTGTTCTATCTCTCCATGATGGTTGAACTGAAGCTATTGTTGCGTCTCTACTAATAAATTTTCCCCAAGCATAAGGTAAAGATGTTTTACCAGTACCAGAGATACCTTGTAAGATTACAAGTCTTGTTGCACCAAGAGCTGCTACAAACAAACGAATGATTTTAACTTTATAATATAATTTCATACGACTAGCAGCAAAGTTTCTAAATGTATCACATAATTCTTCAAGAGTAAATGTATTACCAAAATTCTCAGGTTCCTTACCAGCATACTCTTCATCAATTTGAGTTAACTTGAAGAAACGACTTCCATTAGCTGCTTCAGGTATTGCCTCAGGTGCTTCTTCACTAGTTTCACCCTCAGCAGTTTCACCTTCACTGCCACTCTTAACTTCATTAGGTAAATCTATATTCAAAGCACTCTCTTGAGGTTTAAGACCAATCTGTGAAACTTTTAAAGCATATAACTCTTCCTTCTCTTGATTAAGTCTTATAACATCTCTATCAAGTTTAGCAACTTCTTCTAATAAACTTTCTTGTTCTACCAAAGTCTTCTTAAATTTAAATATCTTTCTAATTACTAAAAATACTAAATAGATAATACCCGCTAAAAATGCAAGTATAAGTAATACTGCTAAACCCACTAATATCCATTGACCAACTGAAAATTCTCCAGAATATTCTTTTAATATTTTTAAATATGCTTTAAAGTTAAACATCTTAATAATGCCTTTAACTATCCCCATAAATATATTAATTATTCCAGAAAAGAATTGTTCGAATAAATCATATAAAAATCTAATATACGTTGACAATTCTTCCACCTCTATTCTTAATTCTATACTCAGTTTAATTCTACCATATTTTAGACCTAAATTACAAGAAAATACCAAATAAAAATTATGCAATTAATCATAATTTAATTTACATTTATTGTTTTACTGTAAATACTAATGTACTTGGTATTTTAGTTACACTACTATCATTAAATTTTAAAGCAGTTTCTTCATCTTTAGCATATCCAATTTTAGACTTACAACCATTAAACATATTCTTGATATTACTTGTATTTGTTATATCAAAACTGCTTAAATCTAACTCTTCTACTACAGCAGAATTAAACATATATTCCATAATCTCAACTGAAGTAGTATCAAAATTAGTCAAGCCGATTATCTCTGTAGCAGCACTTCTATTAAACATCTGAAGCATAGTTTTAACATTTCTCGTGTCAAAATTACTTACATCAAGTTTAGTCATTTTACTATCTCTAAATATTCTTGACATATCAACAACTTTACTTGTGTTAAAGTTACTTAAATCTATCGATGTGAATTTAGTTTCTCTAAACATTTCTGACATATTAGTAACATTGCCGGTATCCATTCTATCTAATCCAATTATTTCAGTAGCTTTAGTTAAATTAAACATATAATCAAAAGCAGTTACATTGCTTGTATCAAAACCACTTAAATCTAATGATTCAACGGCAGCACCCTCAAACATAGCATCCATAGCTACTACATTACTTGTATCAACATTTTTAAAATTAATAGTTTTAGCAGCAGCTCCAGTAAACATACCAGAAAACGTTTGAATTTTAGAAGTATTAGTTTTACTTAAATCAATAGATGTTGCTTTACTATTAGAAAACATCATTGAAGCATAAATTACGGGTTTATTATTTATATATGTACAAGTTTCAACTTCTATAGGGTCTGTACTAGTTTTATCAGTTAGTTGTACACCCCATCCATCACCTTCTGCATCCTGCCAATAAACAAGAACATCCTTATTAAATTTACCTTCTTGCTTATATCTATAAGTATAAGCACCATTAACAAATTCAGCACCTTGTACCATTTCACCATCATAAGAACAATATAGAGAGCCATCACTCTTATATTCATTTATTCCAATAACACCACTAAAATTTTTATCTTGGTTATAATTTTGATCACTATTTATTTCTTTAAAAGTAATAGTTAAATCATACTTATGAACAATATTAGGTTCAATAGAAATATTCTCTTTTATTTTAAGTTTCTTTATAGGAGTATTTTTTATTCCATCACAGGTTCCATCTACTTCTTCAGTAGTTCCATTCATTCTAGTACAAGTACCTTCAATTACCACCTCATCATTAGTAATTTCATTTATTAATTGTTGCCAAACAAGATTATATGAAGTATTTAATGTACCGGTATTAGTTACATAAACAATTTTTTTGTTATAGTAGTAGCAGGCTTAATATTCTCCATTCTTATTTCTTCACCATCGACATATTTTAAGCTTAGTGTTCCAGTTGTAACAACATGTTCTTTTACATCTTTTTGTACAATAGTACTTGCAAAATAAGCATATGAAAAACCAACACTAGCCAAAAATAGAAATACAATGGTAATACCAAATAACATTTTTTTATCTTTCATACTCTATACTCCTACTATAAAAAGTATAACACTTCATAAATTATTAAACAATAAAAAACTATTCCGAAGAATAGTAATTTATTTATTTTATATTAACAAATCATTTAACTTTTTTATAATCAAGTAATAACATTATAAATTTATATAATTGATATATAAAGAATGCAGCTAAAGGTAAAATGATACATACGAAGAATCCAACTTTAGTTTTTAAGAACGTTAAAATTGAACCTAAAACTGGTATTCTAGTTCCTGTCCATACAGAAATAATATCTCCAGGAGCTACTTGTTGTTGATCTTCTCCAGTATTATTATCACCTTGAGTAACATAAGATGTCATACCATTAACAGTAAGTACTGATTTAATACGGTGTGTTTTAATAATTTTTGTATTTTCTTCCATAGCAAAGAATGAAATAACATCTTTTTCTTTTAGTTCACTCTTACCATCATAAGCTTTAGTGATAATTAAATCACCTTTTAAAATTGTTGGTTCCATTGATCCTGTTTGTATATTTAATGGAACATATCCAAAAATCTTAGAAACACCCTTTTCACGAGATGTAAGTGTAATTAAAGTTACACTAGCTGCTAAAATAATAACAACCCAAATTATTACATCTAAAATAACTTTTAAAATCTTTTTTCCTTTCATATTACGCCTCCACTTTTACTATGCTGTTGCATTCTTAGATATTTGGATATTATAAGTAATATTAGAACCAGAAGCATTGTTTTCACAGTCGTAATCTTGTCCTTCAACCCATCCATATATTCTAATCTTGTTAATACCAGCAGCTAAGTTAAATAATGTTTTATATTCTCCATTAGCAGTATTTCCATTTGGAGTTTTAATATCAGGAGTTACTTGTCCAAAATAAGTATCAACTTTTGATTGATAATCTACTGCAGGATTAGCTGCAATAGGAGCTTTAATTCCATAATAATTTGGAACTATAGTTGTTGTATTATAAGTAGTTTCTCCATAGTTGTTTGCTTGTGCTACACCAGCAGCTGTATGTATATTTGAGTTTGGTTCCCAGAATATATTAGTATTTCCACCAGCACTATGACTAGCTGCACCTTTTAATGCTATAGCATCAGCACTAGCACCAGTAGCAGCACTACCTTCATAAAGGAATGCAACTCTAGCAGCATTTTTAAGTCCTGTATCAGCAGCAGTAGCAACAACATCAGAAGAAGTTGTTAAATATACTGTAGTAGGTTGTGTAGTTAATAAGAATAAATCAAATGCTATAAAGTCACCTGTAGTACCAGCCTTTTCAACTGATTGCTCAGCAACAATTCTATAACCATGAGCAGTAGTAGCATCAGCTTCTATACTGCCTTTATACATTTTCATAAATCCAGTAGCAGCATCTACATCACCTATAGTAGAAACTGGAACAATTTGATTTGGTAATTGATTAGTATTACCAGCATAAGCATTAGCAGTAATATCATTAGTTGAAATATTTGCTTTCCAGTTAATAGCATCTACAGAAACTTGGATACCATTAGCAGCACTAACATTAACATCAATGCTATCAACAGTAACAGTTGTATTTTCAGTGAACCATGCATAAGATGCAGTAGTTAATGAAATAGCAGTAACTATTAACATAAGGAATGCAGTAAGAATCTTTTTTCTATTATTATTTGATTCTTCATTTTTTTCTTTAACAACATTATTATTTAGGACTGGTTGTTCAGGTACTATATTAGTAACTGGTGCATTAACTTCATTATTAATGTTGTTATTCATATTTTCGTTTTCCATAATTTAATCCTTTCTTTTTTTAATCAGTTTTCTCAGTAATTACTATCGCCATCTTCATTTCCCCCCCAATTATATCATCGATACATTCAGGGTCTTTTCCTTCAAGCCAAACAATTACAGTGTACCTGTCTATTTCACCAGGTTTAATGTTATCTCTATCTTGTTGCATTACTAAACGATTTGATAAAAACGATATTGTATTAGGTTCTGCATTACCATCTTTAGCTTTTTTAGCATAAACCTTGCGTTCGCCATTAGTATAAAGAGCAACTCTAACGGCCTCATCAACATTCTTTATAACAGATTCAATAACTATTTTAGATTTGTAATCTACGTTTTCATTACCATCATTCTTTACAAAGAACGTATATGCGATATAGTTATCATCACTATGATCACCTTCTTTTGATATTAATTCATCAAAAGGAATCCATCCTTCAGTGATATTATCCATATACTCTAATCCTTTAACTTTAATTTCAACTGTTTCAGCTGAGAACTCTGAATCAGAAGACAAAAGTATATGTCTTTCAGACTTAAGATTCTTATCTAACTTAATTGTAAAGTATCCATTACTATTAACTACATAAAGTATTAAATATAATACTGAGAAGAATAGTAATAATATTAGTAAAGCCATTTTAACTATTCTAGTGAATAACTTTCTTCTATATACTTTTTCAGCAGTTACTTTAACAGTATTATCCATACAACCACCTACTTATAAATTTTATAAGTCTTATTATCATTTTCTTCTACTATTATTGAATTAATAGTTCTTGAAAAATTAATAATACTCTCATAATTAGTAACTTCACTTGGCTTTAAAAATACATATTCTACTAAACCTTTAAGTTTAATTGATTTTTGTTCTAGAGTATTTAAATGATAGACACCAATCTTAACACCAGCATCTCTTAGTTCTTTAACTTTAACATCTCTAGAAATAATCTCACTATATGGAACTATAAATACAAAATGATTAAGAGTTTTAGGCTCTATAATATTAAGTAATTTAGTTACATTAGTTCTAAGTCTAAAAAATCCATTCGGAAGTCTTATAAAATATAATGTATTATGTTTACCAGAAAATACTTCTTTAACGACTTCAAAGCTAACGCTTTCGGCCTCAATATACTTAAAATCTATCGCAAAATTATATTTGATAAACGCATCATATACATGCCTTTCATCTAAACCACTAAATTCTTCATTATCAAAGTGTATTCTTGATATTTTATAGTCTATTCCATCTAATGAACCAACTATATCATAATATACTTTTAATGGAGATTTATTAAGTTCTCTAATACATTTCTTATTAGCTTTAACTTCTTTAGTGATATTCTTAATAATCTTAATATAATTCTTATTAAATAGTTCTTTTACTTCATCATCGAATATTGACTTATTCTTAACTTCAAATATTTTAATTATGTCATCATAATTAATTTTCTCTTCTGTTAATGAATTAGAATATTCTTCTAATGCTATATTTAGAAGTATTAATTTAGCTACTAGATAATACCAATCAAATAGCTTTTCATTATCTATTAAATCTAAGTAGTCTACTACATTTTCAAAAATAAGTAAAAGCATTCTTTTTGGTACAATACTATCTACATCATATTTTAGAAATATATCAGTATATTCTTCTAGAGCTTTATCAATGTTTCTATGTCCAAAAAAGAAATCTTGATAGAATTTGTCTATTACTATTTCAAATTCTTCTAGGTCTTTTGGATACGGAACTATCTCATCACGAATAAGTATATCTACATTTTTTAGAATGCATTTAGCTTTTTGTTTTAGAAAAACATCTGCTATGCACCTCATTATATCCTCCTACTCTATACACTATACAAGTTAATTATATACTAGATTTTTAAAAAACACAATATTTTCATAATTAAAAAGAAGGATTTTATCCTTCAATTGTTTTATAATGAGAAATTACGATTACGAGAAATCATTTTATCGTATGCTTTAGCACTCTCAGAGTCAGTTATTGTTTTACCAATATTATTAATAAGTGCTCCTTTTTTATTAGGTGAAGTAAATTTAGCTAATTTAGTTATTCTATTAGCTATTAAGAATCTCATAACATTATCTTCTTTAAAGAATTTACGTGATATGGTACTATAAACATAATATGAAGCATCACCATATCCAGTATCTTTAGAAAATAGTACCATGGAAATATCTCTTTTAGCTTTTCCATTTATTACTTTAACTGGTACATATACATCTATATTAGAATAATCATCTACCATATAAACACCTCTATCATCATTTTACATTAATTATCTATTTTTTGTCAAATTAGTTTTTAAGAGTAAAGTATCCAGGACTACTAGTTCCTCCATCTACTCTAGCATATGTCTTATCTACATTAGAACTATTATATACAGTACCTGCCCCACCAACCAGATTAGTTGCAATAGTAAACATTGATGAACTATTAGTAACTTTATCAGTGACAAATTTATCACTTACATATATTATTGATGAATCAGTTCCATAAAACATTTGTACCATATTAATTACATTACTCGTATCAAAACTACTTAAGTCTAAGGAAGTTACATAAGTATTCATAAACATACTCTCCATATTAGTTACTTTACTTGTATTGAAATTACTAACATCTAAACTAATGGCCTTAGCAGTCCAAAACATTCTCCTCATGTTAATAACATTACTTGTGTCAAAACTACTTAAATCTAATGTTTTTGCAGAAGAATAAGAAAACATTTCAGACATATCAGTAACATTACTAGTATCAAAACTACTTAGATCTAATGTTTTTGCAGAAGAACTAAAAAACATTCTAGACATATCAGTAACATTACTTGTATTAAAATTATTTAAACCTCTTATATTAATTAATTTGGTTCCTCCAAACATAGCACTCATATTAGTAACATTACCAGTATCAAAATTGCTTAAATCAATTTCAGTCAACGATGTATTCCAAAACATATAATTCATATTAGTAACTTTACTTGTATCGAATTTACTCAAATCTAACAAAGCTATTTTGCTACCATCAAACATAGCACTCATATTAGTTACATTACTGGTATTAAAATTAGAGATATCAACTGATGATAACTGATTAACCGAAAACATAGCAAGCATATTAACAACTTTACTTGTATCAAAATTGCTTAAATCTAATTTTGTAACTTTACTATTAGAAAACATGCCACTCATATCAGTAACATTACTTGTTTCAAAACTACTTAAATCAAGTACTTTTGTTTGATTCGATAAAAACATACCACTCATACTTTTTACATTTAAAGTATTAAAACTACTCATATCAATCGATTCAGCCTTGCTATTGTAAAACATAAGTGACATAGACATAATGGGCTTATCATTTACATATGTACATAACTTACTAGTAACCGGATCAGTACTATCTTTATCTGTAAGTTCTACACTCCACCCATCTCCAATATTTTCGGTAGTAATTTTATCTTCATACCAATTAAGGACATTTCCTTGCATATATCTATAAGTATATTGACCATTAACGTACTCTGCTCCTTGAGTTAGTTCTCCATCAAAAGTACAATTAACAACTTCAGGAGCAGTATATTCTTCAATACCTATCTTACCAGTAAATGTTTTATTTATATTATCGTCTTGAGAGTAATTTTTATTATCAAACTTAACAGTAACTGTATACTCTTGAGTAATACCTGGTTCTATAGAAATATTCTTTTTAATATTACCAGTAGTTACTGTATTACTTATAGGAACTGCCCTATAGATTTTATCACAAGTACCACTTTCAGTTTGATTGGCTTCTCCATAATTTAAATAACTCTTACATTCTAAAGTTATATGAAGTTCAAAGTTTTCAATAGTATTAATTAGATCTCCCCAGTACAAATTGTATGTTGCACTTTTAGTACCAACATTATTCACAGTGATAACTTTTGAAACTGAATCTCCAGGCATTGCATCCACTAGTTTTAACTCAGTATCGTCTTTGTAAATAAGTCTTAAGTCTGCTGTAGACATAATAACATCTTTACCAGTACCTTCTATTTCTAAACTAAAATAAGCATATGAATAACCAACTATACTTAAAAATATAAATGTTGTTAACATAACACCTAAAATTATTCTAATAGTTTTACTATTCTTCATAAATAATCTCACTTATTATCTAGAATAATTATAATATTTTAAAAGAAAATGGTCAACTTTAATATAAATAATATTTAATATATGATATACTTATCTAAGATAAGGAGATTCATATGTTACCTGGTTACAAAAAAGATAGTGAAGAACAAAAAATAAAAATCATCGAAGAAGAAGTAATAAAATCAATTGACCCTTCATGGAACAAAGATGAAACCATAAGATATGTATATTTATATATAGGAAAATATATTTCTAAAAATGTAAGTTTTTTCTATTCATTAGGTAGAAAACTTGATAATAAGAATTATGATTATAAAAGAATTAAAAGTACTTATGATAGTAAACAAATACGTAATTTATCTGTTATATGTAAATCTGCCGCTGTTATATTACAAAGAATATATAAAAAACTAGGTATTAAAAGTGAATTAATTGAAACTACTCAGTTTAATCCATTTACTGATGAAGAAACTAAAGAAACTCTTGAAGTACATCATTGGTTTTTAGCAGCAACTGGTGAAAATGATAGAACTTATTTCTTAACTATTGTACCTGATCTATTTAATATACAATTTAATATGAAAACAGAACACTACGGAAATAACATAACTTATGTAAGAGAAAATAAAAAAGGTGAACAAGAAGTACAATATAAAGGGCCTGAAATTAAACACACTGTTTTAAGTGATGAAGAACTTGCTCGTATAGATGAAAAAATTGGATATATTATTCCATACACAACTACTGATGAATATGGTAAACAAAGAAGATATGATGGATATGATAACATATTTATAGAAAATCTAAGAACATATTTAAGAAAAAATAATTATATTATTGAACTAGGATATGACACTAAATTCTTTAAAGATATTTTAAAATATAAAGTTAATGGTATGTTAATAGAAGACTACTTAAATACCCATGAATTTGATATGAATGAAATAGATAAATGGATAGAATTTATAAAAGAGAAAGCCGCATTTTATGGACACAACCCAAATGAAGATAAAGATGTAAATGGTAAAATAAATGCTCTTAGAAACTCTCTTATAAATAAAGATGTAAAAAAATATAGAGTTTTAATTGGTCAACTAGGAACTAACTTTGTAGATGACAAATATAAAATAGAAAGACATGGATATTGTTCACAAGAATATTTAGAAAAGAAATTTGAATATTTATTCCCAAAATTCTTTGGTTTAAATGAAACGTCTAACTATGATAATAAATCTATTTCACTTTTAACTAGATTTACTGGATTATCAGAAAAATTAGACTTTATCGATATGTTTATTGAGAATATGTTTCCTGAATTAAGAGAAGCTAAAGCCAGTGAAGGAATTAAAATAAATCCAAAATATTCTTTATATAGAAATAGAATTCAAAGATATGTTATCTACTCTACTAGAAGAAAACAATTTGACATTATATTTTCTATTGATAATAGTAATACATATTATTATTTAGATCCAGTTAAGGGAACATTTAAGAAATTAAATAATTTATTAAATTTAATTAGTGATGAATTTATAGTAGTAAGTGATGAATTAAGAAATAGAATGCAAGAAGTAGAAAACATTGAAGAACCTCTAATAAAGACTTTAGATGAGCCATTAGAAATGACTTTATAAAGTCTTTTTAATTTAACAAAAAATATTATTTAGAATATATTACTATGAAAGTGAGGTTATATGAAAAAGATAATTCTTGTAGTAGTAACTATATTTTTAATATTTATAATTGCTTTCTCTTTTAAGAAGGAAGAAAGCAATAAAATTGTAGTTTCAGAAGTAACACACTCTGTATTTTATAGTCCTTGGTATGTAGCTCTTGAAAATAAATATTTTGAAAGTCTAGGTCTTGATATTGAAGTAGTATTAACTCCAGGCGCTGATAAAGTTGCTTCTTCTGTAATATCTGGAGATGCTAATATAGGATTCTCTGGTCCTGAAGCAACTGTTTATGTTTACAATAATAGTAATGAAAAACTAGTTACATTTGCATCTCTTACTAAAAGAGATGGTCAATTTATAGTTGGTGACTGTAAATATAAAAATAATTTTAGTATATTAGACTTAAAAGGTAAAAAAGTATTAGCTGGAAGAAGTGGTGGTATGCCATTACTTATGTTTAAGTATGCTCTAAAAGAATCAAATATTGATGAAAAAGATGTTATTATTGATACATCTATAGACTTTGCATCTCTAACTGGTGCATACATTAGTGGTCAAGGAGACTTTGTAAATCTATTTGAACCAAATGCTCTAAAAGTCGAAAAAGAAGGTTCAGGTTGTGTATTATCATCTCTTGGTAATATATCAGGTACTGTTCCCTACACTGCTTTCTATGCTAAAGAAAATTACATTAAAAAGAACAAAGATGTTATAAAGAAATTTAATGAAGCACTAAATAAAGGATTAGAATTTGTACATAAAAATGATGCTAAAACTATAGCTAATGCTATTAAAAGTCAATTTAGTGATACTTCTATTGAAGACCTAATAACTATAGTTGAAAGATATAAGAGTGCTGACTCTTGGTATAATACAACATACATAAATAAGAAAGACTATAATAGATTATTAGATATTATGATATATGGTAAAACAATAGATAAGAAAGTAAATATTGATGATTTAATAACTAATGAATACAACTAATATTTTAGAAGTTAAAAATATATCTAAAACTTATCATACTACTGAAGGAGAAATAAATGCCTTAAATAATGTAAGTTTCTCTATTAATGAAGGAGACTTCATCGGACTAATAGGTCCATCCGGATGTGGTAAAAGTTCTATATTAAATATAATATCTAATCTTGATAAAAATTATAATGGAAACATAAATATTAAAAATGGTATAAAAGTTTCATATATGCTTCAAGAAGATGCATTATTTCCATGGCTTACTATTCTTGATAATGCATTACTTGGTTTAAAGATAAAACATAATCTTACTAAAAATAATAAAGAATATGTTATATCTCTATTAAAGAAGTATGATCTATATGATTTTATTAATAAGTATCCAAGTTCCTTATCAGGTGGTATGAAACAAAGACTAGCTCTTATTAGAACACTAGCTATGCATCCAGACATATTACTTCTTGATGAACCATATAGTGCATTAGATTATCAAACAAGATTAAAAGTCGGAGATGATGTATTTAAAATAATAAAAGAAGAAAATAAAACTGTTTTAATAGTAACTCATGATATCGCAGAAGCAATATCTATGTGCAATAAAATAATTGTCTTCTCTAAAAGACCAGCAACTATTAAAAACATTCATGAAATAAATTTATCTAATAAAAGTACACCCATTAATAACAGAAATTCTAAAGAATTCAAAGATTACTACAAACTTATCTGGAAGGAAATAGATAATAATGAGTAATGAACATAAAAAATATTTAAGAAAATTAAAATTAAATAAACTTTTAATATCTATTACACAAATTAGTATATTTATATTTTTTATAATCATTTGGCAATTTCTAGCTAGTCATAATTATATAAATTCTTTTATTACTAGTTCCCCATCTAAAATATTAAGTACTATTTCTAAACTTTATGTTGAGAATAATCTATTTATTCATATATGGATAACCATAAAAGAAACTATTATTTCTTTTATGATAACTACTCTTCTCTCTATTATTATATCTATAATTTTATATGAAAGTGTTTTTCTATCTAAGGTTATTGACCCATATTTAACTATATTAAATAGTCTTCCTAAAGTAGCATTAGGCCCTATAATAATTATATGGATTGGTGCTAATCAAAATGGTATTATTACTATGGCTATATTAATATCTATTATTGTTAGTATTCAAACTATATACAATGGTTTTGTAAACACTGATAAGTTAAAGATAAAATTATTAAAGACATTTAATGCTACTAAAAAAGATATATTATTTAATGTAGTAATACCATCCAATAAAAGTACTATTATTAATACATTAAAAATAAATATATCTATGTGTTTAATAGGTGTTATCATGGGAGAATTCTTAACATCTAAAGCAGGTATTGGTTATTTAATATTATATGGTTCTCAAGTATTTAATTTAGACTTAGTAATGACAGGTATATTCTTATTAACTATTATTTCAATAGTTATGTATAAAATTATTGAAGAGATAAGTAAAAAAAGTTAACAATCGTTAACTTTTTATTCTGTTATTCCATTCCAATTAACAAACTTATCTCTAAAAGTATCTACATATTCAGTCTTAATAATTATTTTATTATCAGTTTGTTCTTTTTCTTCTACTACTTGTTCTTTATCACAAACATATAGAATAAATATACTAAATATTGCTAAAACACTAAGTATTTTCTTTATATTAATCCTTTACACCTACAAATGTAAATCCAGTTTGATTTACATTTTCTTTTACATTATCAATGTCAATAGTATTCTTACTAGCAATGGTTACTTCACCACACTTTAAGTCAACTTTTACTTTATATTTATCATCTACTTTTACTATTGCATCACTAACTTTTTTAGCACAATGTTCACAGTGCATACCATCTACTTTAATAATTACTTTATTTTTATGTCCAAACATATTAACACTTCCTTACCTTTATTTTCTTTAATCTAAATGTATTTAAAATTACTGTAACACTACTTAGTGTCATAGATAACCCTGCTATCATAGGATTCATATTTATTCCAAAATTACTAAATAATCCAATAGCTATAGGTATCATACATATATTATAAAAGAATGCCCAAAATAAATTTTCATTTATAATCTTTATTGTCTTCTTACTTATATTTATCAAATTAATTATATTAACTAAATTATCATTCATAAGTATTACGTCAGATGAATCATTAGCTATATCAGTACCACTCCCAATAGAAACACCTATATTACTAGTAGCAAGACTAGGAGCATCATTTATTCCATCTCCTATCATCATAACAGTTTTATCTTTCATTAAATTCTTTATTTCTTTTACTTTTTCATTTGGAAGTACATTAGAAATAACATTACTTATATTAAGTTCTTTTGCTATAACGCTAGCTGTTATTTTATTATCACCTGTAAGCATTATAACTTCCCTATCTTTACTTAACTCATTAACTATATCTTTAGCATCTCTTCTTATTATATCTTTTACTCCTACTAAAGCTATAACCTTTTTATTTTCTATAACATATAGAATACTATTTCCATCAAGAGTTAACTTTTCTTCATCACTTAAATATTCATTTTTAATATTTAATATTTCAAATAATCTAGAGTTACCAACATAATATTTATTATTTTCAATCTTTCCTTCTAAACCTACTCCATCTATATTTTTATAATTTTTTACATCTTTAAGTTTTAACTTTTCATCTTTGAATGCACTAGCTATCGGATGACTAGATTTACTTTCTAAAGATGAAATAATTACTTTAAGTTCACTATCTTTATAATCACTATAATTATTAATTTTATTTATTTTTAAGTTTCCATATGTAAGAGTACCAGTCTTATCAAAACATATAGTATCTACTTTATATGAATTTTCTAAAGTTTCACTATTCTTAACAAGTATTCCATTTTTAGCACATTCTCCTTCACTAACAACTATTGCAAGTGGAGTCGCAAGACCTAAAGCACAAGGACAACTTACTACAAGAACATTAACAAAATGAACCAAACTATCATTAATACCCTTTCCAAGTATTAAATAACCTATAAAAGTAAAAATAGCTATTAAAATAATACTAGGTACAAAGTAACCACTTACTTTATCAGCAAATCTAGCTATAGGTGCTTTCGTATTACTAGCATCTACTACTAATCTTACTATCTCAGATATTGTAGAATTCCTTCCAATAGCTTTTGCTTCATATAAAACAGAACCATCTATATTTACGCTCCCTGCTACTACTTTATCATTTATATTCTTTTTATTTGGTTTGCTTTCTCCTGTAATAAATGATTCATCAGCATGACTACTACCATCAACTATAACACCATCAACAGCAAACTTCATACCTGGTTTACATATTAATATATCTCCAACCTTTACTTCATCAATTGTTACTTCTTTTTCACCATCATTCGTTTTTAATAATGCCTTCATCGGAGTTATCTGCACTAAAGATTTAATTGCTTCTTTAGTCTTCTCTTTACTTTTTGAATCAATATATCTACCAAGTTTTATAAAATATATAACTACTCCAGCACTTTCAAAATATAAACTATGAACATACATCTCTTTACCAATTATAATCATAATAGTACTAACTAAGCTATATATAAAACTTGATATTACTCCAATAGAAACCAAAGTATCCATATTAGGAGTCTTATGTATTAAATTTTTGTACCCACTCTTAAATATATCTAGTCCATATATCATAAATGGTATCGTAAGTGCTAACAAACATACTGCATAATTAAGAGAATACTTCTCCATATTTAAATAATTTATACATGGAAGTCCAATCATACGAGCCATAGACACATATAACAAAATTATAACTAACGTGCTAAATATTATTAAATTCCTTTTAACATTCTTACTTCTTTTTTCTTTAAATAAATCATAACACCCTAAACTTTCAAATCCAGCTTCTTTTATATATCTTTCAATATCTTTAACATTTATATCTTCATACTTAATAGTAGCCATCGCAAGTACTAAGTTAACTGATGCATCTACTATACCTTTTTGTTTATTCAAATACTTTTCAAGTCCTGAAGAACAAGCACTACAACTCATTCCTCCAATACTAAGATCAATTTTATTCATATCTTTCACCTTCAAAACAAATTATATCATTAATAACTTTTATAAGATTCTCTTCTCTTAATTTATTTTCACAAGTAATGACTGCTATAAAACCATCAAAACTAACTCTTTTAATATTCTTATAAGACGTTAATATATATTTAATGGTATTTTCACAATTTATACAGTGCATTCCTTCTATTTATATATATATCTTTTTCACTTTAATTTGCCCATCAAACTAATTATATCTTTTACCACTTCATTATTACCTTTATTTATTTCATCAATCATACATGTTTCCATATGATTCTTAAGTATCTCTGCTCCTAAACTTTTAAGAGCATTCGTAGCAGAAGAAATTTGAAGTAGAACATCATCACAATATCTATCATCATCTATCATTTGTTCTATACCACTTATTTGCCTAGATAAAATTTTTAATCTTCTTTTTAAGTTTTTCTTTTCATTTTCTGTTCTATGTTTAGTTCTAACACAATTAGTACATTTATTCATTTTTATCACCATACACATTATAGGGTATAGGGGTATCTCTGTCAATATAATATAAAATAAAAAGTACACTTATGTGTACTATGCTTCTTTAGCTTTCTTATATAAGAATAATGTAATAATTGTAACAATACCAAGAACTACTCCACCTATTATATAAAACTTATTAAATGAACTATTAGATACATCTTTTTTACTTATTGCAAAGTATATATCATTCTTAGTTTGATCTATTGTCCAAGTAGCTTTACCATTCTTTTCATCATTTGAATTACTACTTAATAGTTTACCTGGAGCATCTATTACAAGTTTCATTCCTTCAGAATATCTACAAGTAAAATCCCCATATAAAGCAAAGTAATATGCATTCCTGTCTTCTTTTATTACTGGAGATAAGAAGCAATTATTAAATATATTATTGTTCTTAAATTCATTATATTTATATTCATAATTATATACGTATGTAAATTTATCATTATCTTGTGTTAATTTACCACTATATTGTTTAAAATCATTGTCTTTAAAACTATTTATTTTATATGAATCAAACATTTCTTCTGAAGTCATTTTTATTTCACTATCAGACATATTAGTATTCATTTGTGAACTTGCTTCACTATTTATTATATAATCTCTAAATTCAGCTGAATTATATTTTATTGTAATCGTAGAATCTATTTTATCTTGATCAAACTTATAATATAGTTCACTTGAACATCCAGAACATAAAATGATTACTAGTAATAATAAAGTAATTTTTTTAAAATTAATAAACTTTGTAAACAGCATATTCAGTTACCCCTCCATATTGAAATAATTCTGTTTTATTAGAACTACCTGGATCTAGAATATATACTTTTCCATCTTTAACGTAGTCAACAAATACCCAGTGGCCACCATTATTAACAGAAGCAATTATATATTCATTATTATCTAATGATTTTTTTATTCTTTCTGTTTTTTGTGCATTTGTACCTGATAAATCAACTTTACCTTGGTATCTAAAACTAGGTGCTAAGTTTTGAACTGAATACCATGCTAGAAGGTTTCCAACGTATCCACCATTATTATTCATCCAGTTAACAAATGATGCTGGTGATAATGTTGTACTTAAGTTTGTTCTTACACCACTTTTAGCAAGTGCAATTGCTACTGATGTAGATGTGCATCCTATACTACCTATAGTACCTGTAGCTCCTAATTTGTTATCTTTCCATTTTGGATCATATTGTTTCCATGTTCTATAACTTCCTACTGAAGCATTACCTGCATCTCCAGTTCCAGTTGAACCATCCCCACCAGAGCCTCCACTTCCAGAACCCGAACCTCCACCGGAACTACCTCCAGAACCACTGCCACCTCCAGTACCACCAGAAGCATTTTTAGATTCTTCTATTCTTTGTCTTTCTCTTCTTTCAGCCTCTTCTGCTAATTTTCTATTATATTCTTTATACTTTTCATTATTAAGTTCTGCTAAAGCTTTCTCTTCACTTGCTTTTTGAGCAATATACTCAGGATTAGCACTTTCGTAACAACTTAAATATCCATCATTACCAGGTGTAATATTAGTTAAAACACCAACAATAGTTGGAACCATAAATAATGCAATAGTTGCTATCATTTTCTTAGAAGTAGTCTTTAATATATTTTCAAGAACATCTTCTTTACTATTAGTCATTTCTTTAACTATCTTAACCATCAAAGAAACCATCAATATAATTGGTACAACTATACATATAACTAAAGTAATTATTTTAACAACATAAACCACATTAAGAACAGATGAATTTTCACAAATATCTAATAACATAAATAAACCTCCTAAATGTTACCATGCTCATTTTCAATACTTAATAATTTACTCTTTAAAAGTACTAATCTAAATATTTTATATATATCATAAGATATAATAACTAATGCAGGAATCATTATTGCTATAATCCATCCACCTTTAGATGCTAAGAAAAATTGTACTCTTCCAAGTTGTGGAATTTTAAATAATACTTTACCAAGTACATTACTAGGTAATACTTTCTCTTCATCTGGTTTTGGGTTTGCATCTCCTTGTACTCTAAACATCTTACCAGTTCCAGGTACATCCATAACTTCTATAATTCTATGTGTAATAGGTGTTCCACCAAAGAATGAATTAGTTGAATAGAAAGTAATTATATCTCCTTCTTTTAATTTATCAGTATCTACTCTCATAGTAAAAGCAACGTCATATACATTTAAAGTACCAGTCATACTAGGACTTATAATAGTATATAAACCAAATAATGGATTCTTCCCTTGCTTCTTAGCTATTTTACCACTGATTACATAAAAAATCAAAAAAAGAGCTATAATCATAAGTATACATATAATAGTATAACTTATAATCTTATAAATCATCTTGAATGTTTTCTTTGTTTTAATAGTTTTATCTTCTTCCATAACAAAACTCCATTATTCATACACATACTCAGCAACTATCTTAGCAATAAAAGTTTTACCTACTAAATAGTTTTGATTTTTATTATTTTCTTTTAGTTTTAATGTTAATTCATATTCATGTAATGAACCAATACTAATAGTACCTACTCCTAAATCAGTAGTTTCAACTGGAATAACTGTTTCATTCTTTGAAATAACTTTATCATTATTATTTTTACTTGAAGTTCCTTTTAATTCATAAACAAAATTATCATCAATAGTATTAGTTAATGGATTTATTATTTCTAATTTGATTTTATATTTACCAACTGTATCTGGACTATAGTTCTCTACTGAAAACTTATAACTTGATTGCCATCCTGGCATAACACCTAAAGCATTTATTTGATTTCCATCATAAAACCTAAGTAACATATTTGAACTTTTAATAATTACTCTAGTTTCATCTCCATTTTTTATCTTCTTAACATAATAAGCATATGAAGTACCAATAAGCATAGTAAACAATGCAACTAATGTTAACAAATAAATAATGATATTAAATTTTTTAGAATTATTTTCTTCCTTTTTCATATTCTAGTCACCATACTATATATATAATAGCAAAATTACTAAAATTACACAAGATTATATTATAATTAAAAATTAATTTTACAAATAAAAAAGTAGTATTTCTACTACTCATTTATATCATTATACTAGTTACCAGTAGCATTTTCTACAAGTAATTTTCCAGCAAATGTTTTGCCTTGAGCTGCATTTTGATCAGCATTAGTTTCTTTAAATTGAATTGAATAAGTATAAGTGTGAGTTTCAGTACCATTTAATGTACCAGAACCTAACCTATTTTTACCAACAGCAGGAACTACAGCTTCAGTGATTTTTTCAGCAACTGTACCACCATTATTAGCAGTTCCAGTTAATGAATGAACAAAAGCTCCATCAGCAGCAGCACTTAATGTATTAGCAGTTACATCTAAATAGATAACATAATTAATTCTTTCAGTGGCACCTGATGTAGTATTCACAATAGTAAATGTTTTAGTACTTTGTGGACTAGTTTCAGGTCTAATATTTGTCATATTAATTTCATTACCATCTGTAAAAACTACATTACCTACAGTAGCAGTAGTAACAATAATACTTGATGCTTTATCATTTCCTTGAATAGTAATGCTAAACCATGCAAACGTTGCTCCTATAATTGCCACTAATAATGTTGCAATACCGATAACAGATAAGAATATTGTTTGTCCTTTATTATTATCCATAACTCATCCTCCCTTGCTATAATAATATTAGCATTTTTAATCGAATGTTTCAATAGTTTTTTTTAAAAACTTTTATAATATGATATAATTTTTAAAGGTGATAAAAATGAATAAAATCAAAAAATACATACCAGAAATACTATCAATATTAATTTCTATTCTAATTATATTACTAGCATGTAAATTTACAAATTTATATCCATTCGGAGAATTCTCCTTCTCGAAATATGATGGACTATATCAATACGCAGGATTTACAATGAATTTTAAAGAAGTACTTCTTGGAAAAAATAGTTTATTCTATTCATTTGGTGCATCTTTAGGATATAACTTCTACGCAACCTCAATCTATTACTTATTTAATCCAACTAATTTATTATGTATATTTTTTAATCAAGAAAATATATTTGATTATTATCTATTCATAGTTCTTTTAAGAATAGGTTTATCATCATTCACAATGTGTAAATATTTAAAATATAAATTCAAAAATCAAAGTAATATATTCTATGTAGCATTTAGTGTATGCTATGCATTAATGGGATACAACGTAGCTTACTATTACAATTATATGTATTTTGATAATGTTGTATTTTTTCCATTACTTATAATGGGACTTGATAAATTAATATATGAAAGAAAAAATAAACAATATATTTTTATGTTAACAATATCTATTCTATCTAACTTCTATATAGGTTATATGGAATGTATATTTTCACTACTCTACTTTATCTATAGTTATATAAATCTAAAGAAAAAAGATAAAAAGATTATAAAAGATTTTATTATAAGTAGTTTACTATCTGGAATAATGTGTGCTATAACACTAATACCTATAGTATTAGAATTATTAAATGGAAAAGTTGAACACTTCAATATAGAAGCTCAAACAAACTATTTACAATTTAATAAAAACTATTTAAACTTCTTTTATAAATTAATGCCAGGAACAATTATAGAAGAAGATATAAAATATGGAAGTGTTAATATATATGTTTCAATGTTAGTAGCAGTCTTAGTAATTAAATTCTTCTTTATTAAAAATATATCTAAAAAAGAAAAAATAACTACTTTAATATTTATACTATTTTTCTTATTAAGTTTAAGTTTTAATTTAATAGACTATACATGGCATATGTTTCAACGTCCTATATGGTATCCTAATAGATATTCATTTATGATATCATTTCTATTAATAACAACTGGATGTAAATCGTACACAAACTTAGATAAAATAAAACAAAGTAATTTAATGAAATTCATAGTATCTATTTTATTTATAGGACTTACAATATATCCAATGAGTAAAATATCTTCTACAGAAAGCAGAGTTAAAATAAGTGCATTTATATTTGGAATATTATTATTATTTCAATATATGTTCTTACTTGAAAATAAAAAAGCAAAAACACTTCTATTCTCAATGTTATTTCTAGAACTTACATTCAACACATTAATAACATTTGATAACTTAGAATGTTTTTATCCTATCAAAGGATTAAATGAATCAATAAAAGAATATAATACTTTAATACAAAAAATAAATAAAGAAGATAAGAAAGAAGATAACTTTTATAGAATGCATATAGATCGAGTAGCTCTACATAATGCAGGTTCATTCTATAAATACAATGGAATAAACTCATTCAACTCCATAAAAAATTCCAAACTAATACATTTTTTCAAAGAACAACTAGATTATCAAACAACAGATAACACAACTATTATATTCGATGGAAATAATCCATATATTAATTCATTACTAGGAATAAAATATATAAATGGTATAGACAATGAAGAATATTATGATAAATACATAAAACATAGTGATTCATTAGTAATATATAAAAATAATGATGCTTTATCCTTAGGATATATGGTAAATAAAAACATTAAAAATTACATAAATAAAAATAATAATCATGAAAATACACAAGAAATAGTAAATTTAATGACTAATAAAAATTATAAAACATATGACCTATTAAATGATAATATAACATATCACAATACTAAACTTATAACTAAAGATGAAACCGAGTATATAGAAAATAATAATATAAAAGATAATAGTATCACAATCAAAGGAATAATTAAAAAAGATGGATTCTTAACATTAAACAAAGATAAAGACTTTTATGTAGATGTAGAATTATATATTAATGATAAAAAAGATATAAACTTAGGTAGAAATAAATTACCAACTATATTAAAGAAAAATGATAAATACAAACTAGTATTTAAAAGCAATAAAGACTCTTATAAGAAAGAATACATAGATGCATATATAACTTATATAGACGAATATAAAGAAGTTATAAATGACCTTAAAACAAATCAATTAGAAATAACTAAATATAAGAAAGATAATTATATAAAAGGAATTATAAATGTAGATAAAGATAAAACAACACTATTTACAACAATACCTTATAATAAAGGATGGAATATATACGTAGACAACAAAAAAATAAATTATAGTACATGTACAGAATCATTCATATGTTTAGACCTATCACAAGGTAATCACACAATAGAATTTAAATTTATACCAAGAGGTTTCATAATAGGATCTATAATTAGCTTAATAACTTTAATAACAACAATTATATATACAAGAAAAAAGTAACTACTTAATAGTTACTTTTATTTTACCATCAAATGTTTTACCTTTATCTACATCTTGATTAACACTTGTATTTCTAAATTCAAAATTAAATGTAAATGTATAAGTAGTATTAGCAGGTATACTTATTGATGAAGAAATTTCTGTATCTTTATATGGAACTCTTGTTGTTTTAAGAATAGTAGTATTTCCACGTTTAACAGTATAATATAAGTTATTTACACTAGTAAATGTATTAGTAACATTTATCCATTTCATACTTATCGTTTGTTTAGAAGAAGTATTATTCTTAATCTTAAATGTTTTAGAACCAGTCCATCCAGGAACTATATTCTTTCTATTAAATGATGCTGAATCTGTAAATGTAAGTATATATTCTTCTTTATCATCTATATCTATTGTTGTACACTTTTCATCACACTTTCCATCTCCGTTAGTGTCACAGTTCTCATCACACTTACCATCTCCGTTAGTGTCACAGTTTAAATCACATTTACCATCTTTATTTGTATCACAATTTAAATCACATTTACCATCTTTATTTGTATCACAGTTGATGTCACACTTTCCGTCTCCGTTAGTATCACAGTTTAAATCACATTTACCGTCTCCGTTTGTATCGCAATTTATATCGCATTTACCATCACCATCAGTATCACAACTATGATTACATTTTCCATCATTATCAGTATCACAATTTAAATCACATTTACCATCTTTATTTGTATCACAGTTGATGTCACACTTTCCGTCTCCGTTAGTATCACAGTTTAAATCACATTTACCGTCTCCGTTTGTATCGCAATTTATATCGCATTTACCATCACCATCAGTATCACAACTATGATTACATTTTCCATCATTATCAGTATCACAATTTAAATCACATTTACCATCTTTATTTGTATCACAATTGACGTCACATTTGCCGTCTCCATTAGTGTCACAATTCAAGTCACACTTTCCATCTCCGTTAGTATCACAATTTATATCACACTTGCCATCTTTATTGGTATCGCAATTTAAATCACATTTTCCGTCCCCATTAGTATCACAATTTAAATCACATTTACCATCTTTATCAGTGTCACAGTTAACATCGCATTTACCATCACCATTAGTATCACAATTTAACTCACACTTTCCGTCTCCATTAGTATCGCAATTTATATCACACTTGCCATCATTATCTAAATCACAACTATGATTACATTTTCCATCATTATCTGTATCGCAATTTAAATCACACTTTCCATCTTTGTTGTTATCACAATTGATGTCACATTTGCCATCTCCATTAGTGTCACAATTCAAGTCACACTTTCCATCTCCATTAGTGTCACAATTTATATTACATATCCCATCGTTATCTGTATCACAACTATGATCACACTTTCCATCATTATCCGTATCACAGTTTAAATCACAATATCCATCTTTATTATTATCACAATTTAGATCGCATTTACCATCATCATTAGTATCACAATTAGTATTACACTTTCCGTCTCCATCAGTATCACAATTTAAATCACATTTACCATCATCATCTAAATCTAAATTTTGATCAGGCCATCCGTCTCCATCAGTATCACAGTTTAAATCACATTTACCATCGCCATCTTTATCTTGATTAATTAGATTCTTATCTGGTTTTCCATCTCCATCTGTATCAACATTAAATGTAGGTTTACGATTTTTCTTGTAATCGATATTAGTTTCAGGCTTTTTATTATCACTACTACAATTAACTTGACATTTACCAGTACCATTATCAATATTAATTTCAGCTATTCCATCTCCATCAATATCTATATTTAAGTTTCCTTTACCCTTATGTTTAATATAAAGACCTGCTCCACCTAATATTAATATTATAAAAAATAATAATAAAAGTAATAGAAATAATAATCTTTTTTTCTTTTTTTCTTTTTCTTCTTCATCTTCTACTTGACCATTATCATTGAATTCATCATTTAAAGTAATATTATCTTCCATAATTTATCTCCTATTATCACAATAATTTTAACATAAAGATTTAAATACTTCAATATTTTAAAATAGTTATAACAGGTTTAACATCAAGTTTACTAGTAAAATCTTCAAGAATATATACATTATAATCATATTGAACAGATGAACCTTTACCATTTTCTCCTAAACTCATTAACCAATAATTACCATTTAAAATAGAATGTTTTTTAACTTTATCAAATATATTAATGTATTCATTATAAGACATAATTCTAACTTTACTCTTACTATAATTATTACAAGTATATTTATTTTTAGTTATTTCATCTTCTACGTATCCACCACAACCTTCATCATTTAAACATCCTAATTCTATAAAATCATCACATATAGCTTCTTCTTTTAATTTATTAGTTATATCCTTATTTAATTTTTTAATATACTCATTATTCAAATAATAATTTATATATGAATTACTCCATTTATATTTATTAATATTTTCTTTATCATAATAACAATATTCACTAATACTATCAGTACAATGATTAAGTTTTATATCTATAGAATTTTGTTTCATAAGAGTTATTTCTTTTTCACTATCACTTAAAACTATATAATTAATATCATCTATACTTACTACTGAACCATCACAATAATATTTATCTTTAATATATTCACCTTTATCACCTAAGAAACATTCTACATTATAACTATAAACATCACTAACATTCCCATCACTATCTTTAAACCAAATATAATGTTTATTTTCATCAAATGATTTTATTATAATATTATCTTTATAATCTATATGTTTCCACTCACCATTAAAATCATCTTTATTAGATATCATATAATCTAAATCACTTTTATTAACATTAAAAGATACTACATTATTATTTTTAACTACACTTGCTTCTATATTAACAAATTCTCCACATTTACTTTTATCTACTTTTATATTACCAAGTGCTGTCTTACTAACACAATAATCATTAGATTCTATTACAAAACTAACATTTTTATATTTATCTATCTTTATATTACCAATACCATCAAAATAATAATTAGTATCAAATACCTTATTTTCATTATATATAGCTCCACTCTTATACTTATATTCTCCACTATCTAAAGTATACAAATAAGTAAGTAAACTCCTAGATTTACTTAATAAATGTAACTCCTCATATCTAAGTATAAAGAATATTAAAAGACTTATCATCACTATTAAAAATAAACTAATTATTAAAATATATTTCTTAACGTTTTTCATAATAAATATTATAAAATAATCCAAAAGAAAAGGAAATACTTTTATTTCCTAAACACACCAAGTACACTCAGTTATTTCAAATTTATTAAGTGTATTCTTATTACCCTCTATTTCTATTTTTAAATTAATAAGATTATCATAATTATAGAATTTACCACTCTTTATATCATTAAATATTGTATTTATAAATTTATTAGTTGAATTCATATAATGAAATGATATTACACTAGAATCATTATATTCATTATTAGTATAATATGGATTAGAATAACTAGGTCCATAAACCTTAACTTTAATAATATTATCTTCTATATCATTATTTATTTTTTTATCAATATTACTACAACTATCACAATTTATCTTTTTAACATTTGTTACATCTAATTGATAATCTTTTCTAAGTACATAATCTATTTCATTATCAATAAACTCTAAATCTGTAACTTCTATCGTAAATACACCAATACCTATTCCAAATAAAACTATTGATGCTATAAAAGTAATAAGAAGTCTTAAAGTATTAAATTTTAAATTAAATATAAATCTATATAATAATTCACATATCCATATGAAACCTACAAGTAATCCAAATGAAGCAATTATAATTCCTAAGAATAAATAATACTTAATTGAGAACTCTATAGACATTGCAAATAATACAGATGATGTAACTAATCCACAAGCCATAATAATAAGTATAAAGAATGCTATAATTTTAAATCCAAATAATATTAACTTACCTACAAAATTCATAAAAGAATTATCTTCCTTATGTAATTTTTCTTTTTTATTTTCTTTTCTTAATTCTTTAGTTTCATTTTTATCATTCTTAGTATTATTAGTTTTTTCTTTTACTTTTTTTTCTTTTATATTTAAATTAAAACTATTTAGTATTTTCTCATTCATTAATTTAATAAATACTATAAAAGCAACTACTACATATACAAGATTAATTACTATACCAACTATTGTACTAATTGTAGTATAAAATTTATATGGTATTGAAGAAATGATATCTTCAAATCCATCTTGTAATAAATAGAATGGTATTTTAACTATCGCACATATCAATAATGCAACTAAAATATATATAAATAACTGTAATATATCTTTAAAAGTACCATTAGAGAATATCTTAATAGTTTTATTAAATACATCCTTAGTAGTATCAACTATATCATCTATTAGATTACTTTGTCCTTTGTTATAATTTTTATTAATCTTATAAGCATCAAGTATTCCAGAAACTAATTCATCTATATCACCAAATTCATTAGTAGCTTCTTTTTCACTAACACCTAATTTAATCTTTTCATCTATATGTTCACTATATTCATTTATTATATCTTCAACTTCATCTTCATTTAATATACTAAGTTTATCTTTTAATTTATTAATAAATTCTTCTTTTGTCACTTAGACTCACTCTCCTTTATAAAAGAATTAACACTTCTTTCAAACTTTTTCCATTCTTCTAATAAATCATTTTTTCTTTTTTCTCCTAGAATTGTCAATTTATAATATTTACGACTAGGTCCTCCAGTTGATTCTTTAAGATATGTTTCAAAATAGTTTTCATTTGTTAGTCTTTTTAATATTGGATATATAGTCCCTTCATTAACATTTACTACTTTACTAATTTCTTCTACAAGTTCATAGCCATATCTATCTTTTTTAGATGCAAATAAAAGTACTAACAATTCTAAAACACCTTTCTTAAATTGTGTATCCATTCATTCACCTCAAAAAAATAATATCACTACTACTATGTATTATCAAGTAGTGTTTATTACATAATAATGCTTTTTATAATTAAAATGATTAATAAATGTAAAGGATAGAATATATAAAAGAAATATTTATTTATTTTAATATTATATTTAGTATTTAAAAGTATAAATGGTAATGCAAGTACTGAGAAGACTGTTATACTTGATGGAATATTACCATACATTTGTGCATCTATAACGTAATTAAAATAGAATAATGTATATACTATGAATAATATAAGTTTATTATTTCTACAATAATAG
Organism: uncultured bacterium; assembly: GCA_945935525.1. Taxonomy (GTDB): domain Bacteria; phylum Bacillota_I; class Bacilli_A; order RF39; family UBA660; genus CAG-1000. Next base: position 108,841 of record CAMERI010000003.1, read on the forward strand.
AATATTGGAACTAAACAAAAATATATTATAGAATAATCAAACTTTAATAATATTGGAATTACAATTAAAAATGGTATATACCACCACTTCTTTTTATCAAATGAATAATATAGAAGTAATTCAGCTATCAATGTAAACATTATATTAGGTTCATATATTTTAAAAAGTAACATGTATATAGGCTGACTAATAATTCCAACTATAAGTATTCTTAGTATATATTTATTTAAATCTTTAGTATAAAAATACCCTATCATTGTACAATATGTAAATAATGGAAAAGCTATTCTACCTATACATCTCATGACTACACTGCTTGGAAAAAGGTTATATCCTACATGATCAATAACCATAGTTATAATAGCAATTAATTTAAGTAAGTTAGTATCCATATTCATAACAGTACAATTTTTATTCTTCATATATTTCACCATATAAATTTTATCATAATGACATAATTATGTAAATTAACGAATAATTTACACATAAAAAATAGATTGTGTGTAAACAATCTATTTAGTATCTATTCTATTAAATAGTATTTCTGCTTCATTAAGAGTTATATCAGTTTCTAAGTTACCAAATTCTAAAGTATCAAATTCAGTATTCTTAGTATTTAACATTTCAAATATTTTATCACTAGTTCCAGGTATATATGGTCTTAATAATACAGCAGATATTCTAATACACTCTAATAAGTTATAAAGTACTGTTCTAAGTCTATCAGCTTTAGTTTCATCTTTAGCAAGTATCCATGGAGTAGTATCATCTATATATTTATTACTCTTCTTTAATAATTCAAATATATCTTCTAAAGCTTCATTAACTTTTAATGAATTCATTTTTTCATCTACTAAGTTAGGCAACTCTTTAGCGTAACTAATTAATGCTTCATCTACTTCTTCACTTATACCTGGATTTTCTACTTTTGATTCAAAGTATTTCTTACTCATTGCAATAGTTCTATTTACCAAGTTACCTAATGTGTTTACTAGATCTGCATTAGTTCTTGTAATAAGTGCATCTTCACTAAAGTTTCCATCATTTCCAAATGGTACTTCCCTTAAAGCAAAGTATCTAACAGCATCTACTCCATAAGTATCAATATATTCTCTTGGATCTTTATAGTTTCCAAGTGATTTAGATATCTTACCACCATCTATAATTAACCATCCATGTCCAAATACTTGTTTTGGTAAATCAATACCTAAACTCATACACATACAAGGCCATATAATAGTATGGAATCTTACTATCTCTTTACCTACTAAATGTAAATCAGCTGGCCAATACTTTTTAAACATTTCAATATTTCTATCCGGATATCCAAGTGAAGTAATATAGTTAGAAAGAGCATCTACCCATACATATACTACATGTTTTTCATCAAATGTTACTGGAATACCCCAAGTAAATGATGTTCTTGAAACACATAAATCAGCAAGACCTGGTTTAATAAAGTTATTAAGCATTTCATTCTTTCTAGTAAGTGGTAATATAAAGTTTGGATTTTCTTCATAATATTTAACTAAATCATCTTGATATTTAGATAATTTAAAGAAATAAGCTTCCTCACTAACTTCGTGAACTTCTCTATGACAATCAGGACACATACCATTTTCATCTAATTGACTCTCAGTCCAGAATGATTCACAAGGTGTACAATAAAGTCCTTTATATTCTCCTTTATAAATGTCACCCTTATCATACATTTCTTTAAATATAGCTTGTACAGCCTTAACATGTTCTTCATCAGTAGTTCTTATAAAATGATCATAAGAAATTCCTAGTTTACTCCATAAATCTTTAGCATTCTCAACAATTGGATTAATATACTCTATTGGTGTTACTCCTGCAGCTTCAGCCTTCTTTTCTATCTTTTGCCCATGCTCATCAGTTCCAGTTTGAAAAAATACATCATAACCTTTTAATCTCTTATAACGAGCAATTGCATCAGCAACAATAGTTGTATAACAATGTCCAATATGAAAATCAGCACTTGGATAATATATTGGTGTTGTTATATAAAATTTTTTCTTTTTCATTTTTCCCTCCTAAAATTAAAAAGTCATAAACTAAGGACGACTAATGCCGCGGTACCACCTTAATTCATGACTTATCATGCATCTTATATTCTTAACGCGAATAACGTTTTGACTCCAGAACCATTTTCAAGTATCCTCATATTAGTTTTCACCAACCACTAACTCTCTACTAATTAGATATCTATCTCTTTCCTTCTTCATCAATTACAACTGATTTTAACACAAAAACATAATTTTGTCTATATTAAATATCATTTCTACTCATAATCTCAGCAGGTGTCTTTCTAAGAGTTAAAGCACATGGTAATAAACCAACTAATAAATTAAACAAATATACAAGAATTATTACTGTTATTATTGTATAACCATTCACTAAAAATTTGTTAGCATAATAACTGACTGTAGTTAATTGATAAATTATATATGAAGTAAATAACACACCAGTCATACTACCAATAGTACTAATAGCTATTATTTCACCAGTAAACATTTTATAAATATCTAACTTTTTCATACCAATTGCTCTATATATACCTACTTCTTTGATTCTAGATAAGAAAGAAGATCTCATCATTAAATATATTTCAATTAATGAAATTGATAAAATAACTACACTAAATATAAGAGTTGATGCCATACTATTAGTTCTATCTTTCACATATTTATCTCTAGAATATACATATGAATCTTTAATATTTAATCCCATATTTCTATAATCTTTTAATGCTTTATCTTTGTCTTTAACACTTAAATACAAATCTTTTCCTTTAGATACAATATCATATTTAATAGTATTATTATTAGTAAGCATATAATCAACATCATCACTCTTATAGTAACCAACTACCTTAAGTTTTTTATTATTAACTTTAGTATCTATTTCTTTATTTAATTCATATAAATCCTTATATTTTATATTAACTATTACTTCATAATCTTTAGGACTATTTCCACTACTAATAGTTATTTTATCTTTAAATAAATCTATATCATATAAAGAAACATTGTTTTCTGTTTCAACCATATCATAAGATGTATATTCAATATATGATTACATAACAAACATGTATTTTAAAAAGAATATAAATCCTAATATGACTTATGATGAATGTATGCAAGTTGCATCAAATCTGGTAGAAAGAATAATGTTTGATGTACCAAAAGAATATAATATTGACACAAATCATTTTTATGAAAATTTAAATAATTATTGTGAAAGTATAGGAATAGAAACAACAAAACTATCAAGATAAAACAAAACTCAAGAAAATATTAAATCTTGAGTTTTTTTATAATTAATTATTAACACTATTACTTGTTAACGTAACAGTAAATGTCTTTTCTTTGCCATCTCTTTCAACAGTAATTTTAATTTTATCACCTATATTGTATTTATATAATTGATATCTAAAATATGAAGTATTTGTAATTTCAGTGTCTTCTATTTTAATTATTTTATCGCCTTTCTTAATACCAGCTTTATCAGCAGCACCACCATGTTCTACTGATTCAACGTATACACCAGTATCATTACTAAAGTAATTATTATTGTCATAAATACTAACACCTAAATATGGTCTATTAATTTTTTTACCACTAATAAGTGATTCAGCATTCTTAACTGCATCATCTATTGGAATGGCAAATCCCATACCTTCAATTTGTGAACTAGCAAGTTTCATATTAGTAATACCAATTACCTCCCCATTAGCATTACATAATGGTCCACCACTATTACCAGAATTAATAGCAGTATCTGTTTGAAGAACACTCATAACATAATTGTCAACCTGAACCATTCTATTTTTTCCACTTAATATACCTCTAGTTACACTCCAAGAATAAACACTTGAATCAACAGGAGTACCAACTGCAAATGTAGTATCACCTATTCTTAGACTTTCACTACTTCCTAATTGAGCAGTAGCAAGAATATTAGACTTATCAATAGAAAGAACAGCAATATCAGAATATTCATCATAACCAACAACAGTAACTTTTTCTTCTTTATTATTAGTGAAAACAACAGAAACTTCACTACCTCCACTAATAACATGATAATTAGTTAAAATATATCCAAATTTATCATCTGTCTTAAAAACAAAACCACTACCTGTAGAATATAACTGACCACGAGAATAATTTTTAACAGTTACAACTGAATCATATACTTTTTCAACAGCATCCGCAATACCAGTATCAGTAACAGTTACATCTTTAATTGTTTTGATTGTCTCAACTTTAAGATTTTTTAAATAAAACTCATAGAAAGCACCAAATAAACATAAACAAATTAGAAAGGTAACAAATGAGTAAACCAAACCTTTATTATCAAATAAAGACTTTTTTGTAATTATAGGAGAGTTTTCTTCCTTATCAATTTCAATATCTTTAGAATTCATATTATTTTCTTTTAATATATTATTTTTGACATCTTTTTCATTACTTTTTTTGTAATCTTTTTCTTCTTTTTTCATACTTTCACCTCAATATAAATAATAGTACTAAATTGTTAACAAATTGTGAAAATTTTATAAATAAATTAAAAAAATAAAATAAAAAAGTCTAAAAAGACTTATTTATAAACATGGGGCGCAATGTGGGAATCGAACCCACGCATAACGGGACCACAATCCGCCGTGTTAACCACTTCACCAATTGCGCCATTGCAAGACATATTATAACAAAGAAATAATTTGAATTCAAGTAGTATTAATAAAAAAATATAAAAAACAAAAAGTTAATTGAAAAGATAATAATAAAGTAATATACTAAACATAGAGGTAAAAATGAAAAAGATGTTGTTAACAATATTAAGTTTGGGAATACTATGTTCTTGTCAAACACAAGAAGAAATTAAAAAAGAACAAGAATTAAAAGAACTAGAAACAATAAAAGAACACGTAAAAAATGAAAATATACCGGAAAATGTGAAAGAATGGTTAATAGATTCAAAAACGCAAAAAATACTAACGATACTTTGCACAAAAGAATCAAAAAAATGTGAAAAAATCAAAAGCAATGTTGATGAACTAAATAAAGAAGTAAAGACTTATTATGTAGAAATAGATAAAATAACAGAAGAAGAAAAAGACATATATAAAAAGACATATGAGCT
>CAMERI010000004.1:0-106825 GCA_945935525.1 uncultured bacterium
TACTATCTCTTACTGAATTGTGGTGCTCTACGTGCTTTCTTAAGTCCATATTTCTTTCTTTCCTTAATTCTAGCATCACGAGTAATCATACCATTTGATTTAAGTACTGGTCTATGTTCAGCATTAGCAAGCATTAAAGCTCTTGCAATACCTAATCTAATAGCACCAGTTTGTCCAGAAAAACCTCCACCTTTAACAACTACGTTAATATCGTATTTGTCTTTAGAATCAGCAAGTTCTAATGGTTGTACTAAATCCATAACTAATGTTTCATAAGGCATATAATCTTTAACATCTTTACCATTAACAGTAATATTACCTTTTCCTGGAACTAAAGTTACTTTAGCAACACTTCTTTTTCTTCTGCCTATTGCAGTATACTTATTCTTTTCTGCCATCTTACTTTACCTCTAATCTTTCTGGTTTTTGAGCTTCATGTTTATGTTCACTACCAGCATAAACAAATAATTGTCTATAGATTTGTCTTCCAAGTCTATTCTTAGGAAGCATACCTTTAACAGCTCTTTCTACCATTTCTACTGGATATTTTTCGATCATAGTCTTAGCATTTCTTTCTCTAAGACCACCTGGATAACCACTATGATTATAGTACATTTTATCATTTAATTTGTTTCCAGTTAAATTTACCTTTTCAGCATTGATAATAATAACGTTATCACCACAAGCAATATGTGGAGTATAAGTTGGCTTATGTTTACCTCTTAATACAGAAGCAGCTAAAGCAGCAACTTTACCTAAGTTTTGTCCTTCAGCATCAATAACATACCAATTATGTTTAACGTCTTCTTTTTTTAACATAAATGTTTTCATAATATATTATTTCCTTCCTTCAACTTCGATGCACACTATATTTGCAACTATAGCCATTTCTTTCCCACAGAAACTGCATCTCCATTAAAATGTACCGGGTATATTATATAAAATGTATATAGAATTGTCAAATGTTTTTTCATATTTTTACAATTTATTCAGTATATTTACCTCTTCAATTCTTGACAACTAACAACTATATATTATAAAATTACTATATAATAGTGGAGGAAAAAATGAAAAATAAAGGAATGTTTATAGTATTAATAATAATGTTTTTAATAGCAGTTTCAGGAGGAGTTGTTGGATATTTAGAAAGTAAAAAAGAAAAACCTGTAGAACCAGAAAAACCAAAAGGAACAATTACATATAAATACTTCTTAGAAGATCAAGAAGTACAAGAAATGCCAATTAATGAAAAAACAACTGACGAAAATGGTGTAGAAACAATAAATGAATTATATACTTTCTCAAGATTTACTTGTACAAATGACGTAACAGGAGATTTTGATACTAAAGAATGGAAATTTTTACCTAAAAATGAAGAAGAAAGTACTTGTGAACTATATTTTGTAAAAGCTAAATATGAAGTAACATTAACTATAACAGGAAGTAATGCTACACTTGATGAAAATAATCCAAAATATGTTGCTAGAGAACAAGATGGACAATTCATAATTAAACCAACAGAAGGTTATGTATTTGACAAAACAACTTGTTCAGATAATAAACAAACATCATGGGATGAAACAAAAAATACTTTAACAATAAGTTCAGTCACAAAAGATGTATCTTGTACTGTATCATTTAAATTAAAAGAATTAACAGTTAATATTAATGTAAAAAATGGTGAAGGTTCAACTACTAAAACAGTTAACTATGGTGAAAGTATCAAAGAAGTAGTTACTCCTAAAGCTGGATTTGGAACACCAACAATAAAATGTAGTAGCAAACTACAACAAGGAGTATTTAATGAAAATACATTTAATATTGATAAAGTAATTGATAATAACACATGTACTATAACATTTAACAAAACAGCTCCTAAAAAATACTCATTTAAAATAGAATTACCAGCAGAAATAACTATATTAAATGGTTCAACTTCTGCTGAAATAGAAGAGGGTAAAGATAATGAAATTACTTTCAAAGTTCAAGAAGGATATAAAATGTCATTAAATTGTGGAGATATAAATCCATCTAAAGAAGAATCAATAGATACAACTACTAAGAAATATACATTCTTAGGTATAAAATCAAATATTAGTTGTAAAGCAACTGCAACAAAAAGTGAGTAATCACTTTTTTTATTGAAAAAATATTTATAAAATGTTAAATTAACTATGAGGAAATTTTATGTGGAATATTGGAAAAGTTAAAATTAGTAATAGAATTGTATGTGCACCTATGGCTGGAATATCTAATGAATCATATAGAATGATTCTAAAAAGTATGAATCCAGGTCTTATATATTCAGAAATGGTAAGTAATATGGGTATTATTTATAATAGTAAGAATACTATTGAAATGTTAAAGATAAATGATGAAGAAAGACCTATATCACTACAAATATTTGGAAGTGACGTAGATTCTTTTATAAAAGCCGCTAAGTATGTAGAAGAAAATGCTCATCCAGATATTATAGATATTAATATGGGATGTCCAGTTCCAAAAGTAGCACTTAAATCACAAGCAGGTTCTGGTCTTTTAAAAAATCCTGAAAAAATTTACGAAATAGTTTCAGCTGTTGTTAAAAATGTTAATACACCAGTAACAGTTAAAATAAGATCAGGATGGAATAAAGATACAATCAATTGTGTAGAAGTTGCTAAACTAATAGAAAAAGCAGGAGCAACTGCTATAGCAATACATCCAAGAACTAGAGAACAAGGATATACTGGTTCCGCAGATTGGTCACTTATCAAAAAAGTAAAAGAAGCGATAAACATACCAGTAATCGGAAACGGAGACATACACACTAAAGAAGATGCTAAAAGAATGCTCGAAGAAACTGGATGTGATGCAGTAATGATCGGACGAGCTTCTATAGGTAATCCATGGATTATAAAAGAATGCGTAGAATACATAGAAAACAATAATATAATAGATGAACCCACATATAAAGAAAGAATAGATATGTTAAAACATCACTACGATTTACTTAAAAAGAATACAAATGAAAGAAAAGCACTACTAAATATTAAAACACATGCTCTTGCTTATTTAAAATACATTCCCAAATCAAAAGAATTAAAACAAGAAATAGTAACTTGCAAAACAGAAGAAGAATTTAATAATTGTTTAGATAAAATTTATAATCATATATCTTGTTTATCTTGTGAAAAATAGGAAAAAAACTAGTATTTTCTTGAATTTACTAGTTTTTTTATTATATAATAACAATTGAGGAGGATTAGGAGATGAAAAAAACTGGATTATTTAAAATAATCGTGTTTACACTACTTGCTATTATGATAATAACTTGGTTTGTTCCAGCTAGTTACTTCAACGCAGGAGAACTTGCAGATCTTGGAAAATATAGAATCGGTTTCTTTGACTTTTTCCAATTAATCTTCGGAGCACTCGAGTTTAAGTATTTCATCCAAATGTTTATCTTTCTAGTTTCAGTAGGAGCTCTTTACGGAGTACTTGGTAAAACAGGAAAATATAGAGCATGGATTGAAAAAATTGCAAGTAAATTTAGAGGAAAGGAATTAGTATTCTTACTTATTGTTGCTATCGTTATTGCAGCATTAACTTCAGTATTTAACTACAGTTTACTATTATTTATCTTCTTCCCATTAATCATTAGTATTATACTATCAATGGGATACGATAAAGTAACTGCTGCTGTAACAACATTCGGTGCTATGTTAGTAGGTACAATTGGTAGTACAATTAGTTATAACATAACTGGTGTTATCAATGAAAACTTAGCAATAGATAAACTAAGCGTTGGTATTTGGTATAGAGTAGCTCTATTAGTATTATCATTAGCTGCATTAATATTCTATTTGGTTAAAGCAAAACATAGTACAATTAAGAAAGTTGAAAATAAGATTGAAAATGCAATTGATAACGATTTATTTATCGGTGAAAAGAATGCAAATAAGTATTCAGTAGTACCTATCATAGTAATCTTTGTATTATTATTCGTATTATTAGTAATAGGATGTACTAACTGGACATCTACATTTAATGTAAATATATTTACTAAATTAAATGAAGCAGTTATGGGTGTTAAAATTAAAGATTTTGAAATCTTTAAAAGCATCTTCGGAACAGTTGAAGAATTTGGTAAATGGTATTATGCTGAAATGTCAGTAATGTGTTTATTATCTGCATTAATACTTGGTAGATTCTATAGAATGAAACATAGAGATATGCTTTCATATATGGCAGATGGTGCTAAAAAAATGTTACCATCAGCAATAATGGTAGTAATGGCCTATTGTGTTATCTACTTTGCAGGAAATACATTATTCTATACAACAATAGCTGGATGGATCTTAGGAGCAACAAGTAAATTTAATATTTTCTTTAGCTCAATTGCAATAATCCTTGGTTCAGCATTACATGTAGATATGCTATATGTTGGAACATATGTAATTCCACAAATAGCTGCTGAAGGTGCTAGTACAATAGTTACAGGTACATTAATTCAAGGACTATATGGTGTTACAATGTTTGTAGTACCAACAAGTGCAGCATTAGTATTAGGACTTACTTACTTAAATATTCCTTATACTGAATGGATTAAGAAAACTTGGAAACTAGCATTAGTACTATTTGGAATTGTAATTCTAACTACAGTAGCCGCAATGCTAATATAAAAAATGCAGATTAAATTCTGTATTTTTTTTTGCCTTTAAAACATAATATTAATATGATAGAATATGATGAAAATTTAATAAAAGCATTAAAACAAAGTGAAAGAGAAGCAATAAAATTAAAACATAACTTTATAGGTACAGAACATCTAATTATTGGAGTGCTCTCTATAAACACCGAAATATCGAATATATTAAAAGAAGAAATAAATAAAAAGAAATTCATAAAAGATATAAACAAATATATAAAAAAAAATAACAAAATAACAATACCATCATACACTCCATTATTAAAAAAGATAATACTTGATTCAGTAGAAGATAGAACTATAACACTTAAAAATGTACTTCTAAATATAATAAGAAATAATGATGGGATTGCTATAACTATATTAAATAATCAAAATGTTAATATAAATAAAATTTATAAGAAACTACTAAATGAAAATAATTTAAAATATGGAATAAATCTAAATGAAAAAGTAAAAACTAAAGACTATAATATTACTGGTAGAGATAAAGAACTAAATGAATTAATTGAAGCATTATGTAAAAAAGATAAAAGTAATGCAATTCTAATCGGTGAAGCAGGCGTCGGTAAAACAGCAATTGTAGAAGCACTAGCTATAAAAATTAATAATGACGAAGTCCCAGACTACTTAAAGAATAAACAAATAATAGAATTAACTATGTCATCCATCGTAAGTGGTACTAGATATAGAGGAGAATTCGAAGAAAAAATAGAAAAGATTATAAACGAATTTGAAAACAATAACGACTTAATTCTATTTATCGATGAAATACACACAATGGTAGGCGCAGGTGGCGCAGAAGGCGCAATAGATGCCTCAAACATACTAAAACCATACCTAGCTAGAAACAAAATAAAATGTATAGGAGCAACCACAACATACGAATACAATAAAACAATTTCAAAAGACAAAGCACTTAATAGAAGATTTCAAATAATAAAAGTAAATGAACCAACAAATGAAAAAACACTAAATATTCTAAAAAATACAAAAAAATATTATGAAAAATTCCATAATGTAAAAATAAGTAACAATGATTTAAAATATATAATTGATATTGTAAGTAAAGATAAAACAAAAAAGAATCCAGATAAAAGTTTAGAACTCTTAGATTTATTATGTACTAAAACAAAATTAAACAATACTTCTATTAAAGAAGAAACTAACAAGTTATTAACAATGAAAATAGAACTCTTAAAAAATAAGAAATTCAAAGAAGCAAAATCTATAGACAAAAAATTAAATAAATTAAAAATTAATAAAGTAAAATTAGATAAAAATAGTATAAAAGATACTCTAAATATTAAAAAATACACACCATCTATAGGCTTTAAGGTATAATTTCTCATATATTTCACAATTATGTGTTACTATTATATTGGTGATTGAAATGGATTTATTATTAATATTTTTAATTATTTTAATACCTTTAATTGCTCAACTCGGTATTAAAAGTTCTTATTCAAAGTATTCAAGTATTGAAAATGATAAAGAATTAACTGGTAAAGAAGTAGCTAGAATGATTCTTGATAAAAATGGCCTTAATAATGTTGAAATATATGAAACAAGTGGAGAACTTACTGATTACTATGATCCAAGAAAAAAGAAAGTAGTTTTATCCACTAATATTTATAGAGGTAAAAGTATTAGTTCAGCAGCTGTTGCAGCCCACGAAGTAGGACATGCTATACAAGATAAAGAAGGATACTTCTTCTTAAAATTTAGAAGTTTCTTAGTACCAATAGTAAATTTCACATCTCACATATCTAGTTTATTCATAATTATAGGTTTTGCTGCATCTGCATTTGACTTTATTGATATAGGAATTATACTTCTACTTGTTGGTTTATTCTTTCAATTAATAACTCTTCCAGTTGAATTTAACGCTTCCGCTAGAGCCAAAAAACAACTAAAAGATATAGGACTTTATAGTAAAAAGAATATAAATGGTACTAATAGCGTATTAAATGCAGCAGCATATACTTACGTAGCAGGTTTCTTAGCAGAAGCATTACAAATACTTAGATTAATACTTATAAGTAGAGATAGAGACTAAAGTCTCTTTTTTATTGAAAGATAATTTATAATAACAAGTACAACACTTGAAATTTTAATAAAAAAAAGAAAACACAACGTTTTCATTTAATATTTTATATAATTTATTTAATAGTTATAGATGCTATATACTTTCTAGCGATATATATTTTTTCATCTAAACAAATAAATTCATCATCAAAAGATGTAACAATTCCTTTATAAGATTTAGACATTCCATATACATCACCAACTATAGTTAAAACAATAATCTTTTTAGATAAAAACTTTTCTATAATACTCACCCACATATAATTTAACATCACAATTATTAATATTCAAGTCTCAAAAAATAATTTTACATTAAAAAAGTAGTATTTCTACTACTTAATATTTATAAATTACTTTGTATATGGTAATAAAGCCATATATCTAGCAATCTTAATTTGATTAGCAATATGTCTTTGATGTTTAGCACAAGCTCCAGTCATTCTTCTAGGTAAAATCTTACCCTTTTCATTAATGTATTTAGAAACGATCATAACATCTTTATAATCTACGCTCTTACCAGCACACATTTGACATATTTTTTTTCTTCTATAAAATTCTGCCATTTAATATCCTCCTTAAAATGGTAAATCATTATCACTTAATGATACTTCTTTATCATAATTTTCATATGGATCTGATTTAGGAATATCATATTCTGGCATTACATCCATTGGTGCTTCACTTGGTGCGTCCATATAAGTATTATTACTCATTTGGTTTGATCCACCTTCATTTCTTCCACCAACAAATTCTATATTTTCAACTACAACTTCTGTTACATATCTCTTAGTACCATCTTGAGCATCATAATTTCTAGTTTGAACTCTACCCTCTATTCCAATTAAACTTCCTTTTTTGAAGTATTTTGAAACAAAATCAGCAGAATTTCTAAATGCTACACAAGGTAAAAAGTCAGCATCATAGTTTCCATCTTTATTTTTGAAATTTCTACTTACAGCTACAGTAAAGTTAGCAGTTGAACTACCAGTACTAGTACTTCTAACTTCAGGATCTCTTACTAGTCTTCCGACTAACATTATTTTGTTCATTAACTACTCCTCTTCTCTTATGACAATATGTCTTAAGATATTTTCATCAATCTTAGCTTTTCTATCGAATTCTTTAACAGCAGCAGCAGTAGCTTCTACATTGAATACATAATAGTTTCCTCTAACTTGATTCTTAATAGGATAAGCAAGCTTCTTTTGACCCATATCTTTAGTATTAACGATTTTAGATTTCATATCTGTTAACACTTTTTCGAAAGTTTTTACTGTGTCTTTTTGAGCTTTTTCATCAATGTCAGTTTTAACAATAAACATTATTTCATATTTATTCATTACTTACACCTCCTTTTGGTCTTAACGGCTTCACTAAATGAAGCAAGGAACTTTTCGTTCGAATGTATTATAGCATACTTATTTTTAACTTACAACATAAATTTACTAGTTTTACTAAGTTTTTATGCAAGAAAAAAGCACTTAATGTGCTATTTCTTTAATTCTTTAAAATAATAATAGTTAGCAACTATAAAATATGGATAAATCCAAATATATAGAATTCCAAATGTAAATGCACAAAGAATAAACCATCCAAAGAAACTAAGTATAAATACGAAGTATTCCCATTTATGACCATCCATCATTTTAGAACTCTTTTCAAGAGAATAAAGAATTTTATTATCACCAAACTTCTCACTTGCTAAAATCATTTGAAACATTCCATATCTTAATGCAAAATATATTCCAGGAACTACAAATAATATCATACTAAATCCAACTACAAGTCCAAAACAAAGTGATACAAGTAATATTTTCCACCAAGAACCATCATTATATTTAGATAACATACATTCTTTTAAATCAACCTTTTTACCATCAACTATGCCCATTACATAAGACATACTTCCTATTTGTAAAGGAACTAATAATAATGTAGTTAATGATGTAATAAATGAATATAACTCACTACCAGTCTTAACACCCATCATTGAAGTAACAAATGATATTACAAAATTAATACAAAATATTACTAATACAGGTCTCCAAATATCCATCTTATGAGAATAAGCAAATTCTTTAGCTCTTCTTTTTAATTCTACTCTATCTACCATAATAATCCTTTCTTCTTACATCTTATCTGGCACTTCTATTGCTAATATATCAAGTAACATTTTACCAGTATTATATAAAACATTTAACAATGCTACGTAAGACTCTTTTTTATCCATATCTTTTTCATTAACGATATTACATTCACCATAGAATTTATTAAATAAACTACATAAATCAAATAAATATTCACATATATAACTTAATGTCTTTTCATTATATGCTTTAGTAAGTATCTTAGAAAGTTCTAATAATTTAATATATATATTTCTTTCTGTATCACTATATATTGATTTAATCTTAGCATCTTTAATATCTACTTTATCTAATATAGATTTAATTCTTACCATAGTATATAACACATATGGACCAGTTTTTCCTTCAAATGAAGTTATTTTATCTATATCAAATATAAAGTCAGTAGTACGATATGGAGATAAATCTGCATATTTAATTGTTGCTACTGTAAGAACATCAGCTATATTTTTCTTTTCTTCTTCTGTATATTTATCTAATTTAGTAAGTAATTTTTCTTTAACTTGGTTAATTAACATATCTAAAGACATTACTCCACCATCACGAGTCTTAAATGGTTTTCCATCAGCACCATTCATAGTACCAAACCAATAGTGAGCTAATTTTACATCATCACGTACTAAATGTGATTTATAAGATGCCCTAAATACTTGTTCAAAATACATAGATTGTCTAGCATCAACTATATACCATATTTCATCAGGATTATATTTTTTTACTCTTGAATAGATAGTTGCCAAATCACGAGTAGCATATATAGTAGATCCATCATTCTTAATAACAATTAGTGGTGGGATCTCTATCTTATCATCATCTTTCTTTACATCTATTACTTTAGCTCCTTCAGAAGTATACATATATGGTTCTAGCACTTTTAATGTATCCGGTACATACTCTAATGAACTAAGTTCACCTTCCCATAAATCAAAATTACAATTCAAGTAGTCATAACTCTTCTTAATTGCTTCTTTAGATACTTCAACTATATCTTTCCACATAGTAAAGTATGGTTCTTTTCCTTCATCTACTAAAGCAGTTACTTTTCTTACTTCTTCCATTCTTTCAGGATTTTCTTTAGCAGCTATACTTGCAGCTGGATAATATTCTCCTAATTCTTCAGTAGTTATTTCTAATTTTGGATATTCTCCTTTATAATCAGGATCAAAATAACATAAATCAGGTTTTCTCTTCTTAATCTCAGTTATTAACATACCTGATTGTCTTCCTATATCTCCTAAGTGAACATCTCCAATAGTTTTATCTCCAAGTAAAGTAGCAAGTCTCTTTAATGATTCTCCAATGTTAGCAGGTCTCATGTGTCCTACATGAAGTGTTTTAGCTGCATTAGCTCCACCATAATCTACTATAATAGTTTTTTCTTCACCCTTATCTACAAAACCATTAGTATCTTTAATGTTATTATTAATATAATCTAGTAAATATTTATCACTAATACTAACATTTATAAAACCAGGTCCTGCTATATTAACATTATAAAACCTATCATCAAAACTTCCAATTATAGTTTCTGCAATCTCTCTTGGATTCTTACCATACTTTTTAGCAAGACCCATACACACATTAATTTGAAATTCTCCTAAATCGCGTCTTGAAGAGGACTCCAAAATAACGTTATCGACTTCATAGCCACATTTTTTTATTACATCTGTAATATAATTTTCAGTTTCTTTAATAAAACTCATAATATCCTCTCCTTCTTGACTTAGATTATAGCATATTAACATCTATTTGAGAATAACATATTTATTTTTATAGTAAAAAATATTATAATAGATATACTAGGAGATTATATGAATGTATTATATGCTCAATTAATTGGTGCAGCAGCAATGCTTACTATGACTCTTTCTGTACAATGTAGAAAGAAAAAACACATGATGATAGTTCAATCAATTGCTCACATGTTCTATTCATTTCAGTATGCACTACTGGGAGGTTTTTCAGCCGCATTCATGGATATAATTTCAGTACTAAGAATTCTATTATTTTATAAATATGATAAATCTAAAATGAAAATACCACTTATATTACCAACAATAGTTATATTAGTAACTGTATTTGTAGGTATTCTAACATATACTAATCCACTATCACTTTTACCAGTATTTGCTGCAATCATCTATACAATAGGTGCATCATTTAAAGATCCAAAAGTATATAAATTTGTATTTGGTACATGTGCTATCGGATGGTTATTCTATAACCTAAAGTTTCAAGCTTACGTATGCGTAATTGGTAACATAATGGAAATAACATCAACTACTATAGCTCTTATAAGAGAAACAAAAAGAAAAAATAGAAAGAGAAAAAATATTAAAAAACATAAATAATTTAAAGACATACTTCATATAATATAGTGTGTCCTTTGACATTTCTACCTAAATATGGTATAATTTTAGATGTATGGAGCATTATACTAGTCAAACATACCACTAGAAGATGGGGCTAAAAATCCATCAATTGTGTAAAATGATACTTTATATATTGCGCTTCTTACGCCCAGTTTGGGGCGGATATATAATTTTAGTTTTAAGGATATGATGTAATGGCATATATCTGAATTCCTTAATTCACATCGTAAAATATGAAAGCACATGTCGTGAGTGACTTATTGGGATAGTAATTGAAAAATAAGTTGCAAAAGCGAATAAAAGTGATACGTGTTTGCTTGGGAAAACCTCTAGTATGTCTATATTATAAGGATTGAAGTGCGGACTAAGTGGTGATCGAGTGATCATTAATGGTAACAAGTGATTAATTCTTTTAAAGAGAAATCGCCTGCAGGTAACTAATGGTAAGAATTAGAGAAATTCAACTCGACCAAAGCCGTAAAATTAATTTATAATATTCCATACTATTATATTAAGGGAGTTTATTAGAAATGAAAAAAGATAATTGGATTCTAAAAGCATTTTTAATGACTTTTTTTATAGCTTTAATTTTTAGTAGTGCATCTAACTATCTAATATCAAAATTCAATAATACAATACTTTTAATTGTGTTATGTGTAATATTTATTGGTATAGGTATTCTATTTGATATTATAGGTACAGCTGTACTAACAGCAAACGAAGCATCATTTCATGCAAAAAGTGCTAAAAAAATAAAAGGTTCAAAAGAAGGAGTATATCTAGTTAAAAACTCAAGTACCATTGCAAGCATATGTAATGATGTTATCGGAGATATATGTGGTATAGTAAGTGGTTCTATAGGAGCAATGCTTGCCATAAATATATCTACTAAATTAAATGTATCAACAGTTATTGTTACACTACTAATAAGTTCAATTATTTCATCACTCACAGTAGGTGGTAAAGCTATAGGAAAGAAACAAGCAATTAAAAATAGCGATGCAATTATATTCGTAGCCGCAAAAGTATTAAGTAAATTCAAAATTAAATAGTTTCCAATACAAAAAGACTTAAGAAAAAATTCTTAAGTCTTTTATTTTATCTATTATTTCTAAATCTTTCTTTTTCATCAAGTATTTTCTTACGTAATCTAATTGCATCAGGAGTTACTTCTACTAACTCATCTTTTTCTATAAATTCTAATGCTTCTTCTAATGTAAATGTTCTAGGTCTTGGAAGTATTATTGCTTCATCACTACCAGATGAACGAGTATTAGAAAATTCTTTATTTTTACATGGATTAACATTTAAATCATTTTCTCTATTGTTAATACCAACTATCATACCAGAATATACTTCAGTAGATGGTTCTATTATCATAGTACCTCTATCTAATAAGTTATAAAGTGCGTATCCAAATGCTTTACCACTTTCCATAGATACAAGTACACCATTCTTGCGTCCAGATATTTCTCCAGCATATGGTCTATAATCTTCAAAACTGCGTACCATAATACCTTCACCCTTAGTATTAGTAATAAAGTTACTTCTATATCCTATTAAACCTCTTGTAGGAACAATAAACTCAAGTCTTACATAATTATCTTCAGCAGGTTCCATTATTTCCATAGTACCTTTTCTTTCACTTAAATCACTAATTACATTACCAGAATAATCATTAGGTACAGTAATTACTACTCTTTCATATGGTTCACATTTAACACCATCTATTTCTTGGAAGATAACTTCTGGTTTAGATACACCAAGTTCATAACCTTCTCTTCTCATATTTTCTATTAATATTGATAAGTGTAATTCTCCACGACCAGATACTTTAAATCCATCACTACTTGGTAATTCTTCTACTTCAAGTCCAACATTACGTTCAAGCTCAGCCATTAATCTATCTCTTAAATGTCTAGATGTAACAAACTTACCAACTTTACCAGCAAATGGACTATTATTAACCATAAAATTCATTGATAATGTTGGTTTTTCTATTTCAATCTTAGGTAGAGGATCTACATGATTAACATCACAAATAGTGTCTCCAATAGATATTTCAGGACAACCAGCTACTATAACTATATCACCATAATATGCTTCACTTACTTCTTTTCTCTTAATTCCTTCATTAACGAATATTTTAGTAATTCTTTCTTTAGTAAGTTCTCCATTATTTTTAGATATTGCTACTGTTTCACCAACTTTAATTTTACCTTTATTAATTCTACCTATACCAAGTCTACCAATATAATCATCATAATCAAGTGATGATATTTGTAATTGTAAAGGATCATTTTCATTTCCTTCAAATGGTTTAGTAGTTTCTATAATAGTATCAAGAAGTGGTGTAATATCTTTACTATCATCATTTTCTTCATACTTAGCTATTCCTTCTTTAGCTATACCATATATGATTTTAAAATCTAATTGTTCATTAGTAGCACCTAACTCACAAAATAAATCAAAAGTCATATTAACTACTTCTTCAGCACGAGCATCTTTCTTATCTATTTTATTAATAAATAGTATTGGTCTAAGACCATATTTTAATGCTTCTTTTAATACAAATCTTGTTTGAGGCATTGGTCCTTCAGCTGAATCTACTAATAATACTACAGTATCTACTGTTTTAATAATTCTTTCTATTTCACTAGAAAAATCAGCATGTCCTGGAGTATCAACTATATTCATCTTAATACCTTTATATTTAATAGAACAGTTTTTAGCAGTAATTGTAATACCACGTTCACGTTCTAAGTCTCCACTATCCATTACACAGTCAACTACTTGCTCATTTTCTCTAAATACTCCATTTTGTTTTAATAAAGCATCTACTAAAGTACTTTTACCAGCATCAACATGAGCAACAACTGCAAAGTTAATAATTTTCTCCATAATCTCATCCCCTCTTAGATACGCACTTAATAATACACTATTTTCAAGCATTTTTCAAGAAAAATCGTATTTTTTTATAAATTATCACTATAAGTGTATTTTTATCATTCTTAGTAAATGGTTAAAATTTCCAAATAATGGGAAAATATTACTAGGAGTTTAATGATGAAAGATACATTTGATTTTAAAGATGAAAAAGAAATTTATACCATTATCGGAAAGAATATTAAATACTATAGAAAACTTTATAGTTTAAATGTTGAAGAATTAACACAAGAACATTTAGCAGAACTAGCTAATGTATCAACATCATTAATAGGTAATCTTGAAAGTAAAAAGACTTACCAAGGTATAAGTATTTATAATTTATACAAGATAAGTCTAATATTAAATGTCCCAATAGAAAAGTTTTTTATTAATCGTTAGCCTCTATTGACTCAAAGAACTTATCAATAGACACATTTAGTACAACAGATATTTTATATAAAGACATTAGTGATAATCCTTCGCTACCTCTAGTACTTTCAAATTTTCTTATGAATTCAGGTGATACACCTATATCTATTGCAAGTTGTTCTTGAGTAATACCACATAACTTTCTATATTTAATTACATTATATGCTATTGTCTTAATTATATTTTCATCAAAATTGAAATCTCTTTTAAACTTAGTCATTATTTCACCTAAGTAATATTTTACATTGTTTTAATATTAAATTATGTAATGTAGTACTATACATTTATTATTATTTATTCTATAATTGTAATAGGTGAACTATGGATCAAAATAAATTAAATAAAATAATTGGTAAGAATATAAAGAAATATAGAAGCAAAACTATATTAAATGGAAAGAAACTAACTCAAGAAAAACTAGCTGAATTAATAAACGTTTCTGTATCTCTAATAAGTAATTTAGAAAGTAATAAGTGTAAAACTGGTATAAGTATAAACAATCTATATAAGATATCTATAGTTCTAAACACACCTATAAGTAAATTTATGGAGGATAATGATGAACTATAATATTATTTTAAAAGATTATATAAATAATAGTTCTGATATTATAAATTTTATAAATGATAAATTACTAGATGACTTAATAAGCAATATAGATAATAGTATTATAATAGTTACTTCTCACCTAATTCATAAAGAAAATACTATTACTCACAAAGAACAATTTATATTCAATTTAGATAATTATATTTCATTCATAAAAGAACACATACATATCAGTGAACTAAAAATAAGATATATCTTAAGTGAAACATTAAATAACAGATACAATAAGATTCTTTTATCAAATAAATACTACTATAGTAATGTAGAACTATATCAAAAAGAGTTCATTAATATGTTTATGTATAAATACTTAAAAAATACAGAATATCTAAGTAAATATATAAAACTGGATAAATTAGACTTTAATAGTCTTTGTAATCTTATTAACACAAATAAAAAAGCACATATTTACTTTGAAGATATAACAAGTAATAATGTGCATTATTATATAAATTTAATTAGAAGTATTAGTTAATATATCATACATATTAGTATAAGTGAAAGTTACTCTATTAGTACCTTTCCTTTTTTCTTTTACTAAGTATCCTTGTTCTACCAATTTATTAAGAACCTTATTAACAGAATTAATATGTAATTTACATTCTTCTACTATGTCATTAGTTGTAAACACTATTCTTTTAGCTATAACAGGATATACTTTATATATAGTACTTCCACCTATAGTTATTTTAAAATCTTCTAAATCTCTAGTATATATTTTATTAAGTTTCTTTATTCTTTTAATATTTATACCACATTGATTAATAATACATTCTAGAATAAACTTTATAAACTTAGGAAACTTTTCATCATTTTCATCACTTAATAAAGTAAAATATGTATTTTTCAAATTATCAATTGCCTCTGATATAAATAATATTGGAGGTTCTTTTTTGTAAAATGATAATTGTATAGGTATAGTAAGTCTTCCTATTTTACCATTACCAGTTAAATATGGATGTAACTTTTCATATTGATAATGTGTTACCGCTATAGATATAAAATCAGGTTCTGTAGGTTCATTCATATATTCACATAAATTTTTCATATAACCATTTAGTTCATTATATAATGGCGGTACAAATGAAACACTAGATCCAGCAAGACCAGGCTTTAATATATAAGTTTGAGTCTTTCTTAAATGTCCACTACCTTTAGTAGAATTATCTTTCTTACAATTACTTAAAAGAACTTTATTTACTCTATTAAATGTATCAATTGAAAATCCATTCTTACTAGCATAAGAAAGTCCAGATAATAAAGCCATCTTAATATTATTAAATTGTATTACTGTATTATTTTTATTCTTATACGGCATTAAAAACATATCATCTTTAGTAATCTTAGCATTATCAATTTTAAAAGAATAATATGTATCAATTATAAATGCTGACTCTAAAAAAGATTTATAATCAAAAGTCATACTCTTAAGAAATCCTTTATACTCTCCATATGCTTCTTTCGCATCACATAGAAGTTTCATAAGAGAACTATCAAGTTCATAATTAAAAGGTAATTTTTTAGCTTTATATGGTTCCATACTTTACACTCCTTAATTATATATTATCATAAATATAATAAAAAATATACATATTTAATTAAAAATATGTATATTTTAATATGGATTAGGATAACTAGTAAGACCAGTACCTTCTCCTTTAGTCCATATAATTTTATTTCCTAATACTTTAAGACCATATATTATTTTATATAGTGTTTTATCTCCATTTTTATAATAAAATGTTAATGTAGTATTACCATTTTTATTAGGTTCAAATACCCATTTATCATCTTCATCACTAGTAAGTTTAACATTATCATTAGTAGATTCATAACTCCAACTATAGCCATCTTTAGAATCCATATCATACTCTATAGTCATCTTATCATTATATACCGCTAAATACTTAGAAGCTGGACCCCAAAATACCAAATAAATTGATACTAAAGCTGTTACTCCAAACATAATATAAAATCTTAAATACTTCTTTATATGTTTCATATCTTCACCATAATAATAATATCACTTTTAACATATTTAAGCAAACAAAAAACAACCCGTTCTGATAAAACAAGATTGTTTCGAGTTTCCGAAAATAAATTATGAATCATTTATATTAATAATTAAATTAATATAAATACTTCTAAATATTATCAGTATTTAGCATAATTTCTTATCATTTTGAGTTTTGCTTTCTCAACGTTATAACATTTGTCCTTAGTAGATAAGACATCTATTTCTTAAATTAATAAGATATTTTTATTATTTATATTATTTTGATATAAAATATTATTAGTAAGATAGATATATAATTAAGTTAGTAAATTAATACTAATTAAGAACATATAATTGAAAAATAATATTAGTATATCCAATATAAATAAGTAAAAATAATATAGATTTTTTCACTAATATAATTAAATTATTTATATTATTATATAAGTTTATAAAAGTAATTAAACTTAAATAAATTATTATATAATAGATATAATATTTAATTATCTATTGGACAACTATATATTATCAAATATTTCATACCCTGTCAATATATTTTTAAATTTTTTTTCAAAAAAATAAAATAATTGCATTTTCAGCAATTATTTTTCTTCTCCTCTTAACAGATAACTCTTATCACTATAAGAAGTATGTAATAATTTAAAACTCTCTTCACTAAGTGGTTTTCTTAAATAATTCTTGTATAATATTTTTAATTCTTTATTATCATGAGCAAATCTAACAGCTCTTTTAGAATCTATATTATAAAGTCCTTTAGCTCTTTGCTCCCTAATCTTATCTAATTGTGTTATTTGGCATAATGGTTGTCCACCACCACCAATACATCCTCCTTTGCAATTCATAACTTCTATGAAATGATATTTCTTATATCTATCATCTTTTAATAGTTCTTCTAAATTTTCAAGTTGTTGAACAACAGCAACCTTAAGTTTATAATTATGTATCTCTATAGTTGCTTCTTTTATTCCATTAAATCCTCTTAAATCACTAAATACTAATTGATCTTTCTTTAAATTAGTTTTAGTCATAATTCTATAAAGCGTACGAATAACTGATTCAGTTACTCCTCCAGAATTACCAAATATTACTCCACCACCACTACCTTCTCCTAATAATTTATCATATTCACTATCATTTAAATTATTAAGTTTAATATCTTCTTCTTTAAGTAAAATAGAAAATTCACTAGCTGTCATTACATAATCAATATTAATTGTATATTCACGTGCTTCCATCTTCTTAGAAGTACAAGGTGTAATAGCTACAGTAACTATCTTTGATGGATCTATATTCTTTTCTTTAGAAAAATATTCTTTAATAATTGCACACTGCATACCTATAGGACTCTTACAAGTAGATAAATTATCTAATAGTTCTGGATGATACACTTCAGCATATTTAACCCAAGCAGGGCAACAACTTGTAAACTGAGGCATAGGGCCTTTATTAGTAAGTCTAGCCGCAAACTCAGCTACTTCTTCCATAATAGTTAAATCTGCTCCAAATGCAGTATCAAATACATAATCAAAACCTATCTTCTTAAGAGCAGTAACAAGTTTACCCTCTGTATTATCTCCAGGTTCCATTCCAAAGTTTTCACCCATAGAAACTCTAACAGCAGGAGCAATCATAGCTACAACTACTTTTTCATTAGTATTTATTATTTCTTTAACTTCCTTATAACAATATCTAGGTACTATAGCACCAGTAGGACAATTCAAAATACATTGACCACATCCCAAACATATAGGATTCTTACATACATTTAAATCATAAGAAAGGTTAACTACCTTCTCACAAGTCTTCTTACATTGCCCACAATTAATACATTTTTCAGGTATTCTAACTATTGCTGGATTATATTGACTTATTCTTACTTTTTTATCTTCTACTGTATCATTAACAATTTTACTTGTTTTAATATCTAATGCTTCTTCAACTACTGAATCTATTACTGAATCTAAATCATCTTGATCAAATATATCATTAGTTACTAACTTAAATTCATTTTTTACGCTTTCACACATGGGACAAACATAATCATCAGATAACTTATCAGTTTCGACTATATAACCACATTTAGCACATATATATTTTGCCATATTATCTCCTTTACATCTTTTTCAAAACCATTATAACATATTTTTCTTATCAATTTCAAAATAGAATGTAGTACCCTTATTTTTAACACTTTTAACACCATATTTATAATTATGACTCTCAAGTATTGTCTTAACTATAGAAAGTCCTAAACCAGTACCAAAAGCATTTCTCTTATGTTTCTTTTCATTATGATAATATTTATTCCATATATATTTAATTTCTTCTTTATCAATACCTTTACCAGTATCTCTAATTTCAACTAATACTTTCTTCTTTTCATCAGTAACATTTATATATATTTTTTTATCTTCTCCAGTATAGTTAACAGCATTATTAAGTAAATTATATATAACTTGTTCAATTCTCTTCTTGTCAGCCTTAACTTTTATTTCTTTATCATTAGTATATATAAATTCATAACCATCACTATCTATAAGAATATAAAATCTCTTAATAATATTTCTAATTAACTCATTAAGATCAAACTCTTCTATTTTAAGTTCATAAGTACTAGATTGTAACTTAGATAAATCAAGAATATCACTTACTAAAACATTTAATCTATCAGTTTCTTCTATAATTATATTCATATTTTCTACTCTTTTTTCAGGAGTTTGACTTTCTAAATCCCTAGTCATTTCAGCATATGCTTTTATCATGGTAAGTGGAGTCCTTAAGTCATGACCTACATTTGCCATTAAATCACGTCTTAATTCATCAGTCTTAGATAACTCATTCTTAGCTAAATCTAGTGTAGTTGATAATTCTTTTATCTCTTGTACTTTACTATCTGTTGAGAATGATACATTAAAGTCTCCATTAGCTAGTTTTTTAGCAGAATTACTTATCTTAACAATAGGTCTAGATATTTGACTAGATATAACATAACTTATTATTAAAGATATTCCAAATATTATTAATGCTATATATCCATATTGACTTTTTAATAATATTATAGATGAATCTAATGGTTGAATAGAAGTATTTAGAAATATATATACTTCATTATTATATTTTAGTGCTTTAATTATAGTTTTATTACCAAATCTTTTATTATAAAGAAGTTTAGTATCTTCAGTTTTACCACTACTTACAAAAGAAGTTATATAGTTATCACTAGTATCTTTATCACTAAATAAGCATCCCTTATTATAAGTATTTGATATAGTTTGTATCACTCCGTTAGAATATATCGATACACAAACTCCATAGTTATAAGCTATATCTTCAAGGGTATTTATATCCATAGAATTGTTAGTTTTAATAGAATTTACTATATCATCTAGTTGATTCTTTTTATAAACTTCATAATATTTATTTAGAAATACTATCTGCATCAAAAAAAGAAATAGTAATATAAAACATGAGAATGCTACTAAGCACCCAAGTACTATATGTTTAATCTTACTATTCTTTATCATCAAACTTATACCCCATTCCTCTTACAGTGGTAATTAAATCTCTATATTCTCCTAAATTATTTCTAAGCATCTTTATATGTGTATCTATTGTTCTATCATTTCCTAAATAATCATAATTCCATATATTATTAAGTAATTGTTCACGAGATAAAGCAATACCTTTATTATTTATAAAATATACAAGCAAATCATATTCTTTAGGTGTTAATAATAATTCTTTTCCATTTATATATGCAGCATGTCCTAAGAAATCTACTTTAAGATTCTTATATATATAGAAATCATCTTCTCCTTTATATCTCTTTATAACTGCATTTATTCTAGCCATTAACTCTTTAGGACTAAATGGTTTAGTCATATAATCATCTATTCCTAAATCAAAACCAGCTAATTTATCATATTCTTCTCCTCTAGCTGATAACATAATAGTAGGAGTATTATATCTTTCTTTAATTATTTTATATGCGCTAAAACCATCCATCTTAGGCATCATTATATCTAAAATAATAATGTCTGCATCTTTTGCTTTTTCAATAGCCTCAACACCATTTTCAGCTTCTAATACATCATACTTATTTCCAATACAATATTCTTTTATAACATCTCTTATAAGTTTTTCATCATCTACAATTAGTACTTTCACATTATTCACCTCTGATATTTAATATAATATCATATTATGAAATATTTGTGAAAAATTTATGTGCATTATTAAAATTATTTATTATAGAATGCACTACAATTAAAGCCATGACATTTAATTAAATATGAATCTATTATTTTACTACCATTAGTTATTATAACTTTAGGATAAGCTTCATTGTAAAAATCTAAATTTTTTGAAAATTCTTTATTAATTTTATAAAGTGTATTTGTTATATTAGTGTTAAGTTCATCACTATTTATATAGTATGCATTAGTAGATACACTTAACCATTTTTCAATAACATCATAAGAAGATAAGCAATCAACACTACTACATTTATTTCCCATAAATATTATTTTAGCGTCTTCTTTTTCTTTTATAATATTTATTAAACTATTAACTGGTAATTTTATAGAATCTATTACGTGACTCTCTGATTTTTTATATTCAGACATACTTTTACCATAGAATTTACTGAACTCATAATTTAAAGAATCATCTATATTATTAAAAAATACATTTTCTTCACCATCTATTAATAATGTTAATTTATCTTTATCATTGCCTTTAATAACTATTTCTTTATTACAATCTAATATTATAGTTTTCTTTTTCTTATTGTATCTATAATTACTACATTTATCATATGTATTAGTAAAATTCTCACTGCTTGGCCTATAATAAGACATTTTATATTCATTTATATTAAATACATCATAATATCCATTTACATAGTTATATCTATACCAATTTTTATCAAGTATATCATTATTTATTTTATCATACTTAAAAATATATAATAACGTAAGTATTATACCCATTATAAAGACACCTATTATACATATTATATTTCTATTATTCATAATATTATGATATCAAAAAACAAATAACTTTTCAATTACTTGTTAGTATTTGCATAATAATTAAATTCACTTATCTCTCTAGATACATTGTCAAGATCATCAGCATCCGCATCATCTTCAAGTACCTCATCTATAAGAAACATAATATCTTTTATAGAACCACATTCCATAGGATCTATCCCATATCTATTAAGTACTTCTATTTGATATTCTGATAAGTATATACCTTTTTTAATCTCTTTATGCATATATTTTTTATCATATAAATCATTTATATCTACTTCTTGTCCATTAATATTCATAAATTCTCCTAAGAAAAAAATCACTATTAATCAGTGATTCCATATTTATCTTTGAATTTTTGTACGTTTCCAGTCTTAACAGTTTTAAATTTACCTGTATAGAATGAATGACATTTATTACAAGATTCTAATTGAATTTCATCTTTAGTTGATTTAACTTCAAATTCATTTCCACAAGCACATTTAACTTTGCATACTTTTTGTACTGGATGTATTCCCTTTTTCATATTTTATCCTCCTCGCCATAACTAATTAACAGTTATAGAAATAACTTCAGTGAGTATTATACATGGTTTTTTATCTAAAATCAAGTACAAAATGTTAAATTAACACACCACTAACTAATATATTCAACAATTTTATTATATATTTGATAATTTACTTTATCATTTAATCTCTTACTTTTAGAATTTTGATATTTATAGTATATTTGGTTTAAATTAATATCTCCGTTATTTATATTATAATTTTGGTTATAACAATAGTTAGAAATAACAACGACTTTAGCTGGACTTATTTTCTTAATAAGATTCTTTAATTCATTTATATCATTAGATACATCTTCATCATATTTTAAAATTACGCTTTCACTCTTATTACATTTTTCAAAATA
This sequence comes from uncultured bacterium, assembly GCA_945935525.1. GTDB lineage: Bacteria > Bacillota_I > Bacilli_A > RF39 > UBA660 > CAG-1000. The sequence goes on from CAMERI010000004.1 coordinate 23,229, forward strand.
TTTCTCATTATTAGCATTAACTATTATTATATCAGCACTAGCTATTAATGGATTTAAATATACTTTTTTATCTTTTGAATACACATAATAATTATCTTTAATATTTTTTATAATATCTTTATAAGTAATATTTTCAGATGTGAATAACTTGTTTAAATCATTAAGATTATAATATTTATCAAGTAAATATTTATCATAAGTTTTATAATTACTATTAATTAAATAATTATCTCCAAGTACTAAAATATCAATTCTATTATTTATAGTATAGTTATAAATTATATATGAGAAAATACAAGACAAGAAAAAAATAACTAGTAATTTATTTTTTTTCATAGATTTATCACCTAATAAATATTACTCAGTTACTTTTATTTTAGCACCTACATTTGCTAGTTTCTTTTCAACATCCCCATATCCTCTTAGAATATATTCACTACTTTCTATTTCAGTAACACCTTCTGCTATAAGACCAGCTATCAATAATGATGCTCCACCTCTTAAATCAGTAGCTATTACTTTAGTACCTTTAAGTTTACGAGGACCTTTAATTTCTATTTTATTTAAACTTAATATATTAGTAATTGCTCCCATTCTATTAAGATCATATGTGTTTTTAAATCTATTTTCATATAGTGTTTCTTCTACTATAGATTTACCTTCTGCTTGAGTTAATAACGTTGTTATTGGCTGTTGTAAATCAGTTGGAAATCCCGGGAACACTAAAGTTTTAATATAAGTTGGTTTTAAATGTTCACACTTAGATATTGTAAGAACATCAGCATTTATTGAATACTCAACTCCGATCTCTTTAAGTTTCATAAGAAGAGCTTCTATATGTTCTTTAATAATACCTTTAATTCTAAGATTATCTCCAAGTAGTGCACCTATAATTATATAAGTACCACTTTCTATTCTATCTGGAAATACCTCAATAACTCCATTATCTAAGTTTTTAGTGCCTTCTATTTCAATACGTTTAGTACCAGCACCTCTTATCTTAACACCCATATTTATTAAGAAAGATGCTACATTTACTATCTCAGGCTCCATCGCAGCATTATCTATAATAGTAGTGCCTTCTGCTCCAACTGCTGCAAGCATAACATTAATAGTTGCTCCAACACTTGGGAAGTCGAAATATATTCTTTTACCTACTAACTTATCAGCAGTGATAATATATCTATTCTTAATTATTTCTACTTTAGCACCTAATTGTTCAAATCCTTTGATATGAATGTCTATTGGTCTTGCACCTATATTACATCCACCTGGAAAAGACATTTCAACTCTTCCAAACTTAGCAAGCAACACACCCATAAAATAATATGATGCTCTCATTTGAACACTTAATTCTTCAGGTATAGGTTTATTAACAAGATTAGTTGAATCTATATATAATGCATCATCTTTATGTTCAACTTTACAATTAAGTAACTCTAAAATATTAATTAAATATTCTATATCACTTATAGTTGGTACATTATATATAACACTCTTAGTTTTAGCAAGTATTGCAGTAGGAATCAACGCAACTGCACTATTCTTGGCCCCACTAATTTTAATTTCACCAGATAACCTATGGTTACCTTCTATAGTTATCTTTGACATAAACACCAATGCCTTTCTACTTATAATATACTATTAAAAATAGATTTTATCAATGAATTAGACAGTTTTTAGGCAGTGTTTACATTTAGAACCATTTAGATAAAACTTCATAAATTTTAGATTTATATTCTATTTTTTCATCTTTTTCATAATCAACCATACAAAGTGGAGGATATAAAATACACCAATAATTGTTACCTTTAGCTTCACCAATTTCAACGACTAAACTCTCGTATTCTCCCGCCTCAAACTCAATATTATTATATTCTTTTCTAGGAAAATAGTTCATACCATACTTAACTTTATATTTTAAATTATAATTGTTTTCCTTAAATGCTTTATCTATACTTAAGTTTACTTTATCTAAATTATTAACTACATTATTACGTGTTTCATTAATATCATTAGAATCTTTAAATAACAATGTTGATAACTCGTTAACAACTTTTTCCTTTATTAATATATCTTTAGATGAATTACTATTAGGTATCACTCTAAATCTAACCATATCACCACTTAAATTATATCTTGGCTTAGATACAACTATTAAAACTATTACAAAAAGTACTAAATATATTATTTTCTTCATTTAAAAACCAACCTTTCAATTTAATGTTGGCCGGTTTTATATATTTTTATTCACTAATTATAAAGACATATCTATCTCTATTAGTTAAATCTTTTTCTATTATTATTTTAGAATCTTTAAAGTATTCAGTTGCTATATCTTTTATAAGATTTCCTTGCCACCATCCTATTTCAAAAGCAATTATAAACTTTTTATTTAGAAATGGTTTTATATTAGATATTATTTTTTTATAAAAGTAAAGTCCATCTTCACTAGCAAACAATGCTATATTTGGTTCATACTTTTTAACTGAATCCATTATCTTTTCATCAGTATCTATATATGGTGGATTGCTTATAACTATATCATATTTACCAGTTACTTCATCTAACATATCGCTTTTAATAAACTTAATATCTAAGTTATTCTCTTTAGCATTCATTTTAGCTACTTCTAAAGCACTATCTAATATATCAACAGCAGTCACATTAGAATCTAGTTCTTTACCTAAAGCAATACTTATAGCTCCACTACCAGTACCTAAATCAAGAATATTCATTTTATTATTAAATAATTTTTTTGAATATTTTATAGTTTTCTCTACTAAATATTCTGTCTCATATCTAGGTATTAACACATTCTCATTAACATTTATCTTATAACCATAAAAGTTAACGTATCCTATTAAATATTGTATTGGATAACCTTCTAGTAATCTTTGATAATCTTTATCTATATCTTTACTTACTTTAATTAATTCTTCACATTCGGGACGACTAAATCCTAAAGACATTAATTTATTAATCATTATGTTCTTCAAGTCTCATTCTTTCATCTTCAGCTATTAATGCATTAATTAAGTCTTCTAAGTCACCTTCCATAATCTTATCTAAATGCATTACTGTATAGTTAATTCTATGATCAGTAAGTCTATTTTGTGGATAATTATATGTTCTTATCTTTTCAGCTCTGTCTCCTGTACCTATTTTACTTCTTCTTTCATTACCAAGTTTTTCATCTTGTTCTCTTTGTTTTAAATCATAAAGTCTTGTCTTTAATATTTGAAGTGCTCTTTCTTTATTCTTTATTTGACTTCTTTCTACTTGGCAATAAACTATTATACCAGTTGGTATATGTGTAACTCTAACAGCAGAATCAGTTGTATTAACACATTGTCCTCCAGCTCCACTACTACGAGTTATATCTATTCTAATATCACTATCTTTAATTTCTACATCTATTTCTTCTGCTTCAGGCATAACTAATACTGTTGCAGTACTTGTATGTACTCTACCAGCAGATTCTGTTTCAGGTACTCTTTGAACTCTATGAGCACCACTTTCATACTTAAGTTTTGAATAAACACTTTCTCCACTAAGCATAAATTCTATTTGTGAGTATCCCCCACTTTCACCAGGTACCTCATGAGTTACTTCAAGTTTCCATCCTTGCTTTTCAGCATATTTAGTATACATTCTAAATAGGTCTCCAGCAAAGATATTAGCTTCATCTCCTCCAGCCGCACCACGAATCTCAATAATAACGTTCTTTTCATCATTAGGATCCTTTGGTAAAAGCATTACTTTTAATTTACTTTCTAAAGTTTCTTTTTCTTTATGTAAATTGTCTATTTCTTCTAAAGCAAATTCCTTCATTTCAGGATCTTTACTCATCTCTTTAGCTGCCTCTATATCATCTAAAACAGTATTATACTTTTTATAAGCTTCTACTACTGGTTCTATAGAATTCTTCTCTTTTGATATAGTTTGCATCTTTTTATAATCATTATATACTTCTGGTTTTAATAATTCATCACATAAATTATTATATCTTTCTTGTATTATTTCTAATCTTTCTTTCATATTTCCTCCCTTTATTAAATATTTAAGAAAGTCTCGCTACAAGTCAGATTCGTCTTCGTATCCTTCATCAACAATAACTAAATCTCTTAAGTCATCATCAGTATCATCATCTTCAGTTTCATCAATATCATCATAGAAGTCACTTTCATGTTCTTCCATATCTTCTTCTTTTTCATCTAGTTCTTCTTCATCATCTTCAAGTTCTTCTTCAAGTTCCTTAATATTGATTTCAGCAGTATGATTCTCTCTTAAATCCCAATATCCTTTTTCAAGTTGAATAAATCTCTTTTCAGTCGCAAGTAATGCAAAGAAATCAGCTATTTGATTTTCAAATGCATCCTCTCCAAGATTAAGTTCATCACATATTATTTTAAATATGTCATTGATCTTCATCTTTTTTCCCTTTTCTTTTAATATTATATATGCAATGTCATCAAATGGCATTGTTTCTAACTCTTCTTTACTTACAGTTTTAAATTTCATTCTTTATTAAGCCTCCTTAAGACTATTTTTTCTTTCCCTTAAAATTATACATATTTTTTTGTATAAATCAAGTATTTTTTCTAGATTTACAATACATAATAATTAATGGTGTAAATGATATGAAAAAATTACTATTATTAACTAAAATATTTATATTCACATTTTTCTCTATTATTATAATAATTTTAAGTCTTTATGCTTATGCTTTTATCACACCTAAGTTTAATATTAATACAAGTAAGAGTATAACTTATTATGATAAATATGGTAATGATTTATTCCAAGAAAGAGAAAAAAATGATTATGTAGAACTTTCTAACATCAATGATTATGTTAAAAATGCTATTGTTTCTATTGAAGATAAAAACTTTTATAATCATAAAGGTTTTGATTATTTAAGAATAGCTAAAGCTATGTTTGTAAATATAAAAAGTAAAAAAATTAAAGAAGGAGCCTCTACTATATCACAACAATATATTAAGAATTTATATTTAACTTTCGATAAAACATGGGAAAGAAAAATACAAGAAGCACTTCTTACTTTAGAACTTGAAACCCATTACTCTAAAAATGAAATACTAGAAGGATATTTAAATACTATAGATTTTGGTGCTGGTAATTACGGAATTAAAGAAGCAAGCAAATATTATTTCAATAAAGAACCTAAAGATCTAACACTTGCTGAAGCATCTATTATAGTTGGTATACCTAAAAACCCTAGTTATTATAATCCGGTTACTCATTATAAGAATGCAAAAGATAGACAAAAAGATGTACTATCTAGTATGGTTAAAAACAAACTTATAACTACAGATGACATGAATAAAGCATATGACGAAGAATTAAAATTTTATGGAAAAAATGATAAAGTAGAACTTTCAAGTATTTATTATTACAAAGATGCTGTTTTAAAAGAACTTTCAAATATAAAAGAAATACCATCTTCTCTACTTGATATGGAAGGTCTTAAAATATACACTAATCTTGATAAAGATGTACAAAAAAATCTAGAAAATAATGTTGATAGAGAAATGAAAGACACTACTTTACAGGTAGCTTCTGTAGTAATAATGCCAACGAATGGTAAAATAGTTGCTCTAATTGGAGGCAAAGATTACTCAGTATCACAGTACAATAGAGCATACTCTTCAAAAAGACAAGTCGGCTCAACAATTAAACCTTTTCTTTATTATAGTGCCCTTGAAAATGGATTTACTCCTTCAAGCACATTTCTAAGTGAAAGAACAACATTCAATCTAGGTGACACTATGTATTCCCCAAGAAATGCAGGTAATATCTATGCAAATAAAAATATTTCTATGTTATCAGCTATCGCATATTCAGATAATATTTATGCTATGAAAACACATCTCTTCTTAGGAACTGATATGCTATCTAAAACAATAAAACGTGTTGGTATCAAAACAGAAGTAAAAGAAAATGCTTCTTCTGCCTTAGGTACTACTGAAATAAACATGATAGACTTTTCTAATGGATTTATTACTCTTGCTAACGAAGGTAAACATGAAAGTCCACACCTTATTGAAAAAGTAACTGATAACACAGGTAAGATTCTTTATGAATATAAATATAATGAAGACTACGTATTAAATAAAAAATATGTATATATTCTAAACAACTTATTAACATCTACTTATAACTATAGTCTTATTAATTATACTTCTCCAACACTAGTTAGTATAGGAAATGAACTAAAAGGCAAATATGCAGCTAAAAGTGGTAGTACATCAACAGATTACTGGACTGTAGGCTATAATAAAGACTATTTAATGATTGTTTGGGCTGGAAACGATGACAATACTGATGTTAAATCAAAAGACTCTAAAATAACTAAAAAAATATGGGCTAAAACAATTACTTCTATTAAAGACAATAAAAATGAATGGTATGATATACCTAAAGGAATAACTGCTGCATCAATAAACTCAATTAGTGGAGATCCTAATAGTAATGGCTTTGTATGCTACTACGAAAAAGGATCAGAACCTACATATGATTTAAATTTTTCTAATATAAAAGACTCTTTTAATTAAGAGTCTATTTTTTATTCTTCTAATTTAGTTCCACAATTACTACAGAACTTACCTACAGCTATTTCTCCACAATTAGGACATTTCTTTGGTTCAGGTACATCTTCTACTTTAACTTCTTCATTATTGAATATTGTACCCATCTCTGGTTGATTAGTCTCAGGTTTATAACCATTAACATCAGTACCATTATTTATAGCACCCATCATATTATTAACAGCACCACTAGCCATATTCATACCCATGAATCCCATCATAGCACCATTCTCATTAGAAGATGCATTTCTTAAAGCATCAGCAGAAGCACTAGCCATTAATCCAGATTGTAAATTCTTATTTGAGAATATAGTTGCTTCATCAATCTTATTAACTTTAATCATAGATTCATCAGTAAGATTAATGTCTCCGATAGCTACATCTACTACTTCTAAACCAAAATTCTTTTTCCAAGAATCATCTAAACATACATTCATTTCTTCAGAAATATCACCATTATATAGACCTATATCTCCAAAAGAAACTTTATGTTTTCTCATAACAACAGTAATTGCTTGAGTTAATTTTTCTATAAACTTAGATTGTAATTGACTACCAATAACATCTTCATAATAAACTGTATCGGCAGCATTAGCTCCTATAACACTATTTACTAACATAATTGGATCTGCTACTTTAAATGCATATTCACCAAAGAATGTTACTTCTAACATACCATATTTTTCATCGGTAATCTTTCTAGGTTGTGGTGAACCAAATTTATTACCTGCGATAGTTAATAGATTTACATAGTAAACTCTTTGATCTTTAGCAGTTTGTCCTCCATAAGTAAAACGTTTTCCAATAGTCTTAAATGTATCTATAATACCTTTTCCAAGTCCACCAGTAAATATACTAGGTTCACTACTAGTATCAAAATAAAATGTACCCGCATCAGCAGTAAATTCCTTTATTTCACCATTTTCAATAAGCATCATTGCCATACCTTGAGGTACTACAATAGTACTTCCATTAGTAATAATACCATCACTCGGATTGCTATTACCATTTCCATGATTAACAATTCCTCTTTGAATTAATACATTTTTTGAAATAGTTGGACAAGTGACAAACTCTTTAAATTGATCTCCAAGAGCAGTAGTAGTAGCCCCTGATAAAGCCTTAATTAATCCCATAACGATTACCTCTTTTCTATAATTCTAAATTAATTATAACATTTATATTTTCTTAGTAAATAATTTTTTATTTTAAAATGTAAAGTAAAAACACACTACATAGGTGTGTTCTTGTTAATTTCAATAACTATTTGATACTTATCAGTTAAATCCACTTCACTTGTCTCAATTAAACTACTTACTTCAGATAATCCACTAACAAAATCTCTAACTTTATTAATTACTTTTGGTAAATTTACTTCTCCATATTCATTAAGTAATGAGTCTTCATCAGGTTTTTCTTCTTTTACTTCTTCTTGTTCTTCATGAAATTTATATGGGTTAAAATATGTATTATTAGTAGTTGTATTATTTACTGATCCATCATTCTTAACAAAATTTACTGGTTCACTTTCAACTTCATTATTTGTATTATAAGAATTATTAGTATTTTCACTTATAAATGGAGTTTCCATATTACTTGATATTTCATTATTTGTTGTAACATTGTTATTCATATTATTTTGAACTGGATTAACACTTTGAAATGGATTTATTATTTCAGTGTCATCAGTATATTCAGTTAATGTAGACGTTTCAGGTTCTATAGAAACTACTTCAGGAACCTTAATATCTAAATATTCTTCTACTGGATTATTACCAATAACTTGTTCTTTACTTTCAACAACTGGCTCAGGTTTCAAGAACTTTTGAATATCAGATGGTAATTCTTCTTTTTCTATTTTATCTCTATTTAATAATTCACTAACTGCTTCTTCTGTTTGTCTAACAGTTAATTTTTCACTAGTAATTCTATGTAATAAACTCTTTTGTAAATCTTCATTATTAAGTGATAATAAACTTCTAGCGTGTCTTTCAGATATTCTATTATACAAAAGAGCATCTTGTACTTCTTTTGGTAAATTTAAAAGTCTCATTTTATTAGCAACTGCTGATTGACTTATTCCAAGTTTAATAGCTATATCTTCTTGAGTAAATCCTCTATCCATTAATTTCTTATATGATTGAGCTTCCTCAATAACAGATAAATTCTTTCTTTGAAGATTCTCAAGTAAAGCTATCTCAGCACTAGTATTATCATCGGTATTGTTTATAATAGCAGGAATTTTTTTAAGACCAGCAATACAAGAAGCTTTATATCTTCTTTCACCTGCAATTATTTCATATTTTTCACCAATACTTCTAAGTACTATAGGTTGAATAACACCATACTTAATAATAGAATTAGCAAGTTCATTTAATTCTTTCTCGTCAAAAGCAAGTCTTGGTTGAAATCTATTAGGTATAATATCTTCAACAGGTATATAATAAATTTTATCTTTATTCTCGTCCATAATCTCTATCCTTTTTACCTACTATATATTCATTTTAAAGCATTTTAAAGATTTTATCAAGTTAATAACAAGATATTTACTACTTATTTTTATACATTTTTAATAAAGAATTATAACTTCTAGGATACTTTTTATTAGTCATTTTTTCTTTTTTAAATACTGGTATTACTCTATATGCATCATTTATAGGTAAACTATATACCTCTTTTTTAATAAGTTTTATTCCAAGATCATTTTCTAAATAACTATATTTCACTAATTCTTCTTCACAATAAGACTTTAATGGAACTAAAACACCATTAACTTTTACCAAAGATGTGGCCATTTCAAGTATCATAGGTATTGATGTAACTGCTCTACAAGTAACTATATCAAACTTTTCACGTTCTTTAGAACTATAATTTTCAATTCTATCATTTATAACTATTACATTTTCTAATTTTAAAGCCTCTTTTACTGCATTTAAGAACATACATTTCTTCTGATTAGATTCAACTAATGTAACACTTACTTTAGGAAATACTATAGCTAATGGTAGTCCAGGAAAGCCAGCACCTGTACCAAAATCACATAAACTTTTTTCTTCGTTTAATTCTACTACTTTTGATAAACATAATGAATCGTAAAAATGCAATAAGAATACATCTTTTTCTTCAAGAATAGTAGTCATATTAAATTTATTATTCCATTCTACTAGCATTTCAAAATAAGTAAAAAACTTATTATATAATTCTTCACTTATCTTAATATTTAATTTATCACAATATAATATAAATTCTTCTTTAGTCATTATTGTATTCCTTTTTTAAATAAACTAATAACATAGTAATATCAGATGGATTAACACCACTTATTCTAGACGCTTGTCCAATAGTTAAAGGTCTAATCTTACTAAATTTTTGTCTTGCTTCAGTAGCTATATTAGGTACTTTTTCATAATCTATATCTTCAGGTATTTGTTTATTTTCAAGCTTTAACATCTTTTCTACTTCAGCTTTAGTCTTATCTATATAACCTTTATATTTAATTTCAATTTGAACCATATCAGCTATCTTCTTATCATATGATTTATTCATAAATCCGAGTAAAACACATATATCTATTTCAGGTCTTTTTACTAAATCTTTTAAAGATGTTCTTCCATATATTTTAGATGAATTAATACTTTCTAAGAACTTATTTACTTCATCAGTAGATGTTAAATAAGTACTATTTAAGTAGTCTTCTAACTCATTAATATCATTAACCATTTTAGTAAATATTTGATACTTTTCATCATTTATAAGACCAAGTTTTCTACCATAAGGAGTTAGTCTTAATGCCGCATTATCATGTCTTAAAAGTAATCTAAATTCAGCACGAGAAGTTAATAATCTATATGGTTCTGTTATACCCTTATTAATCAAGTCATCAATAAGTACACCTATATATGCTTCATTTCTTTTTAATATAAATGGCTCTTTTCCTTGTAACTTCAAAGATGCATTTATACCTGCCATAAGCCCTTGAGCAGCAGCTTCTTCATAACCACTAGTACCATTTATTTGACCAGCAGTAAATAAGTTTTCTAGTACTTTATTCTCTAATGACATCTTTAATTGTAATGGATCTATTGCATCATATTCAATTGCATAACCATACTTAGTTATTACAACATTATGAAGACCATTCATAGTTTTTAATAATTTTTCTTGAATTTCATGAGGCATAGTAGTAGAAAAACCACCAACATAATACTCTATATCATCACTACGTTCAGGTTCTAAGAATATTTGATGTCTATCTTTATCATTAAATTTAACTACTTTATCCTCAATAGATGGACAATAACGAGGACCTATTCCTTTAATCATTCCACTATATAAAGCACATTTATCTAAGTTATCCATAATTATTTTATGTGTTTCTTTATTAGTGTAAGTTAAATAACAAGGTGTTTGCTTATTAACATCGTATGTTGCATCATAAAAATTACTAAATGTAAGTGGTTCTTTGTCTCCTTCTTCAATTTGTATTTCATCAAAATTAATACTGCTTTTTAATATTCTAGGAGGAGTACCAGTCTTTAATCTAATAATATTTATACCATTCTTTTGAAGAGAATCACTTAAATACATAGAATTCTTTTCACCATGAGGCCCACCTTTATGTTTTTCATGACCACACATAATATCAGAATTTAAATATGTTCCAGTCGTAAGAATAACTGCTTTACTTTCAATTCTTTCTCCATCTTCAGTAATAATTCCACATACTTTTTTATCTTCAACAATTAGTTCTTTAACTATTTCTTCTTTAATATCTAAATTTTTAGTTTCTCTTAAAGTCTTTAACATTTCTTTAGGATAGTTTACCTTACATCCTTGACATCTTAGTGATCTAACACCAGGTCCCTTTTTTACATTAAGCATCTTAATTTGAAGATGAGTTTTATCAGCACAATAACCCATTTCTCCACCTAATGCATCTATTTCACGTACAACAATACCTTTGGCAGATCCACCTATTGATGGATTACAAGGCATGTCAGCTATATTATTTATATTAATTGTAATAAGCAAAGTCTTTTCACCCATTCTAGCACACGCTAAAGAAGCTTCACATCCAGCATGACCACCACCAACAACTATAACATCATATTTCATTATTTATCATCTACTTTCCAAGACAGAACTTGCTAAATATTTCATTTAACAAGTCGTCACTTCCAACTTCACCAGTTATTTCACCTAAAGTTTCCCATAATCTCTTAACATCTATTTCAATCATATCTACTTCTAAATCATTATTAACAGCATTTTCAATCTCATCAACTATACTTAATGATTTATTTAATAAAGCTATTTGTCTAGCATTAGATATATACGTATAATTTGATTCAGCAATTGATTTTAAATCAAATATACAAGAGATTTTATCTTTAAGTTTTTCTATCATATTACTATCAAATGTTGAAATATTAATAGAATTATAACTACTTAGTTCATCAACTTTATAATCTTTTATCTTATCATTTTTATTATAAACTACCAGTATTTCTTTATCTTTAATTTTATCAAGTACTTCTTTGTCTTCCTTATCAAACCCATCTTCACTATCGATAACAAAAAGTACTAAATCAGCTTCATCTATCGCATCTACACTTCTTTTAACACCAATTGCTTCAACTACATCATTAGTTTCTCTTATACCAGCTGTATCTAATATATCAATTTTGACTCCATCAATCATTAAAGTACCCTCTACTATATCACGAGTAGTTCCTTTTATATCAGTAACAATTGCCTTATTTTCGTTTAATAATGAATTTAAAATACTACTTTTACCAACATTAGGTTTACCAACAATAACAATTTTAAGACCATTTTTTATGAGTAATCCTTTTTTACTATTTTTAAGTAATTTTCCTACTTTTTCTCTTATAAATTCATTTGTATCATTTATCATTTCTTTAGTCACAACTATTGCATCTTCATATTCAGGATAATCTATATTTACTTCAATATTAGCAATTAACGCAAGAACCTTCTCTTTTAATTCATTTATTTCACCAAATATAGTTTTATCAACACCTTTAAGTGCCATCTTTCTTGAACTTTCTGTTTGAGCATTTATAAGGTCTCCAACTGCTTCAGCCTGAGTTAAATCTATTCTACCATTTAAGAATGCTCTTTTTAAAAACTCTCCTGGTTCAGCAAGTCTAGCACCATTTGATAATACTAATTCCATAACTTTGTTAACAGATGCACTACCACCATGCACACTAATTTCAACTATATCCTCAGTAGTAAAACTTTTAGGAGCTCTAAATACAGATAAAAATACTTCATCAATTTTTTCATCATTTTCCATCATAAAACCATAATGTACTGTATGACTTGATACATTACTTATATCCTTTGAAAATATTTTATTTGCTACATTAATAGAATCCTTTCCACTAATTCTAATAACATTAATAGAACTTTCCCCAATAGTTGTAGCAACTGCTGCTATAGTATCTTCCATATATTAGTCTCCTTTTTCTTCACGCTAGATTATAACACAATATAATTAATATGTAAAACAAAAAGTATGCATTTCGCATACTATTCATCTTCTTTATTATCTGTGTATTTAATAACTACACATCTATTTGGTTCTTCTCCTTCACTTTCAGTTTTAATATATTTAAAACCTTGAAGAGCTGAATGAACAACTTTTCTTTCATAAGAGTTCATTGGATCTAACTTAACATCTACTTTTGACAAAGTTACATCTCTAGCTATTTTCTTAACCTTCTTTTCTAAGAAGTAATTTTGTTTTTCCTTATATCCTTCAACATCAATTGTAATATTTACATATAAATCAATTGCATTTAATACTGCTTGTCTTACATATGTTTGAATTGAATCAAGTATATGACCATTCTTTCCAATTAATAATGAATTATTTTGAGAATGTAATCCATAATAGATTTGTCCATCTCTAATTTTAGTTTCAACATTAGCACTTACTCCCATAGAAGATAACAATTCTTTAATTATTTCTTTTCCTACTTCAGCAACGTCACTAATTTTAATTACTTCTAGTGTATATTTTTTACCACTAAATAATCCACCTTTTTCTTCATATGATCTAGTAATTACATCTTCTTCTTTAACTCCTAGTTCATTTAATGCTTTATTTAAAAGTCCTTCTTCACTTTTAGCTTGAAATTTATACTTCTCCATATTACTACAACTTACCTTTCTTTAATATCAAGTTTTGAACAACAGTAAATCCATTTGAAACTATCCAATATAAAGCTATAGATGTTGGTAAACTAAATGAAACTATTGATATAAATACTATCATAAATGTACTCATCATTTTCATCTGTTTAGCCTGTTCAGCATCTCCACTTACATTCATATTCTTAAATGAGAAATATGTTGCTCCAATAATTAATAATATAAGAATTATATACCAGTAATTACCAGCTTTAAATCCTTCAAGTGGCGTAGTACCTAAATTAAATACTAAGAAATTCTTTTCAAAGAATGCTGGTACTCTATATACAGCTTCTAAAAATGCAAAGAATATTGGTAATTGTAAGAATGAGAATAAGCATCCTGACAATGGACTAATATCATATTTCTTATAAATAAGCAACATTTCTTGACTCTTAGCCATCATAGCATCTCTATCTGCTTCTCTACCTTTATACTTTTTCTCTAACTTATTTAAATCTTTTTGAGCTTTTTGCATATTTTCACTCATATTAACAGATTTTTTAGATAAAGGGAACATTATAGCTCTAAGTATAAGTCCAACAATCATAATTGCTACACCATAGTTTTTAACAAGTAATCCAACCTTAACAATTACCCAAGCCAATGGTTTAACAAATATTGATGTCCATAATCCCTCATAACCACCAGAATTAATTTTTAAATCTTTACAAGCAGGTAAATTATCATATTCAACGATCAAATTATCCTTATTGTTTTCATATAATTCTTTTAATTCAGCACTTTCTGGCTTACATATTATGTTTGAAACATAACTCTTTTCTACCTTCTTACCATCAATATCAACTTCAGTATTAAATCTTTTAGTACATCCACAAAGTGTTAACATTAATAGAAGAACGATAGCAACCTTCTTCTTCATTATTTTTCTCCTCTCAATAATTTAAGTAATTCATTACTTACTTCTTGATATGAACTACCTAAAATGTTAGTCCTTAATATTATAACATAATCATTAGAAGAATTAATAACATTTTTCATTAGTATATCTTTAACTCTTCTTTTATATAAGTTTCTAGTATGAGCTTTTCCAATCTTTTTACCAACACTTATACAAAATCTATTATATCCTAAGGAATTTTTGGCAAAATAAAGCACAAAAAATTTATTATATTTTTTGTTAGATTTTTTTATTATTTCTTGTATTTCTTCATTCTTTCTTACTATAAATTTTTTATTCATATCTGCCTCTAGAAAATATTATATAAAAAAAATTACTTATTTTAAAGTAATTTATTTATTTTGATAATTCTTTTCTTCCTTTTGCTCTTCTAGATTTTAATACATTAGTACCTTTTCTTGCTAAAAATCCTGAAGTTTTTGCTTTCTTTCTATTATTAGGTTGAAATGTTCTTTTCATTGATTTTACCTCCATTTCTTCTCTCGACTGAGTTAGATTATATACTAACAAGTCAAAATTGTCAATTATTTATTTAAATTCTATTAAAGTTATTAGTGAATTTCTTAAATTTTCAAAAGTATCATATAATCCTATATACTTATATAAATCTCTTAAAAAATCTTCACCTTTTAAAATTTTTCCATCTTTCATATATACAAGAGAATTTAATGGAATAGTATCCAATACTTTATTTATTCTAAAATATTCTTTAACTGTTATTTTAGATTTATCTTTTAAATCTACAACTTTATTACCATACTCAATATTAAGTGGAAATATATATACATTCTTTGGTTTATCAAATTCTTCAAGGGACTTTATTTCAATTTCAAAATTATATTTTTTAAATAAAACATATTTTAATAGAGAATAAACATCATTTAATGAAAAATTCATCTTTTTATATGCAAAGAACAAACTTGATATTAACATCATCAAAGTATAAATATAATCTTTCTGCATACTTGAAAAATCTAGCAACTTATCGACGTCTTTGTAATTTTCTGATAACAATTTACTAAAAATGTTATAAAAATAACCATAATACGTTGAACTTTCTTCTCTTTTAATAAAATTATCATAGAATTTCGAATAAACTAAGTTTAAATATTCTTCACTACCATATGAAATTATTCTCTCATCTAACTTATTAACAAAATATATCATTTTATTTTCATCAAGCTTTAAATTGTACTCATTTGGATTCATACTACCAATATCCATATCAGAATTATATTTAAACATAGAAAAAATATCTTCATCATTATTTATGACTCTAATACTACTATAAATTGACAATAACATCCTCTTTTTATTTAATCTTTTCTCTATCTTATACTTATTATCTATGTAAACTTCTAAACCATCTAAAGATAAATCTTCAACAGATTTTAATGTTGAAAAATACTCATATAAACAAACATAATAGAAATTCTTAAAATTATAAGGTTTATATTCGTATGAAAAACCTAATAGATTACTTTCAGGTAAAAATGGAACTACTCTTGATTTAATTTCATCTACTATTTCCTTATTATTTTTAAAATGATTAACTATCTTAATAGCTTCTGATTCATTATCAACACGAATTTCAAGTAAAGCGTTTTGAGACACTTTTTGTAGCTTAATATAAGAATTTATTTTGTTTTCTATTAGAAATTTTGTTAAATTTATTGTAATTTTTTTATAGTTCTCTATGAATAACGGAACATCAATTATAACTTTAGGTGTTGGATCATTATACACTTTATATATTATATTTATCTTGTAAAAATTGTTAAATTCTTTATATGAAAATTTTGCCTTACTTTCAGGGAGTAAAACCAATATTTCGTCGAAAATACTTTTAGAAATTGACGAAATATCTTTTTTATAGTCTCCAATTCTAATATTATAGCTTAGTATAGTATTAACAAACTCATTAAAGTCTTTTTCTATATAAATTATATACATTTTTTTTAAATAATTTTCTAGTAATTCTTTCTTATTCATTTTACAATATCTCCATATATATTTTAAACTATTTTTAATATTATGTAAACTTATTTTTAAAAATTATTATGTCAACTTATCCACATTGTATCAACAATATTATGTCAACTTATCAACATTGTATCAACAATTAAAAAAATAATTAAAATGTAAATTTGTTGATATTGTGGATAACTAAAACTAAACTAATAAATAAAAGAAAAAAGTTGTTTACAAATCGTGAATAAGTTGTTAATATAAATGTTAAATAAATTTTGTATTTGACTTTAAAAAAAGATGAACTATAATTTTAGTTAGAAAGCAACGTTAGAAAGGAGAGTAAGTTATGGATATTGAAGATATTTGGAAAAAATTCTTAGAAAAAATAAAGACAAAAGTATCATTGATGTCCTATAACTATATATTTAAAGACCTGAAACTCTATTCTTACGAGGACAGCAAAATAATAATTATAGTGCCGACAAATGAACTTTTATTACAAAATATAACTAAAAATTACAGTTCAATCATCGAAGATATATTAAATGATATAACAAGTGATACCTGTGAAATTCAATATATATTCGAAAAAGATGTAAAAAAACTTGATAAAATGTCAGAAAAAACTAAAAAACAAAGTAAAAAAGACATTGAAGAAGAAATTGAAGAATCAACAGCTAATAATTTAACAAATTATAAATATATAAGTAATTTTAATCCAAAATATACTTTTGATACATTTGTTGTAGGAGATTCAAACAAATTAGCATATGGAACAGCTCTTGCAGTAGCACAAAATCCAGGTAAATTATATAATCCTTATTTTATATATGCAAAAAGTGGTTTAGGAAAAACACATTTAATGCATGCCATTGGAAACTATATAGTAAATCACTCAGATAAAAGAGTACTTTATATAACAGCCGAACAATTTACAAACGATTATAGAGCAATAATTAATGCTAAAAGTAAATATGATAACAATGTTAGTTATTTAGAAGCATTTAGAGAAAAATATAGAAACGTTGATGTATTAATGATTGATGATATTCAATTCCTAGAAAATGCTACTAAATCACAAATAGAATTTACAAATACATTTAATACATTATATGATAATGAAAAACAAATAATAATAGCTTCAGATACATCAATAAATGACTATAAATATCTAGAAGATAGGCTTAAAACAAGATTTAGATGGGGATTAACAGAATCAATTAATCCACCAGAACCAGAGCTTAAAAAGAATATAATAAAAAATAAAATAATGGTTAATGATTATGATTTGGATATAAATGAAGATGTTATTAACTATATAGCAAATAACTGTGGAAGTGATATAAGAAACTTAGAAGGTGCAGTAATTAGAATTGTTGCATATAAAGCAGCATTCAATATACCTGAAGTTACATTAGAAATAGCACAAGAAGCATTACAAGAATTTGTACCAAAAACCGTATATAGAACTAATTCGGTAGCAAAAATCATCGATATAGTCGCTAAATACTTCAACCTAGAAGCATCGATGCTAAAAGGAAAAATGAAAAAGAAAAATGTTACAGATGCTAGAGCAATAGCTATGTATTTAAGCAGAATAATGACAGAAGAGAGCTTACAAAGAATAGGTTTAGAGTTTGGAGGTAGAGATCATTCAACAGTTATATATTCACACGAAAAAATTTCTAATGAATTAAAAACAAATACA
This sequence comes from uncultured bacterium, assembly GCA_945935525.1. Taxonomy (GTDB): domain Bacteria; phylum Bacillota_I; class Bacilli_A; order RF39; family UBA660; genus CAG-1000. The sequence continues at coordinate 41,662 of CAMERI010000004.1, forward strand.
AAACTTCAAGAAGAAATCAAGATACTAAAAGAAAAGATTTGTGAATAAAGACACAAGTTATAAACATCTTAACAATTAAAAGTTTACATAATATGTAGATAAAACCTAGTGATAAATGAGTTATCAACATTATTAACACTCTATAATAGTAATAAGTAATATATATAATAAGAAAAAGGAGGAAAAAATTATTATGAAAATGTTAATAGAAAAAAATATATTAATGGAAGGACTAAATTGTGTAAGTAAAGCACTATCAACAAGAAATATAATTCCTGTACTTAATGGTATTAAGTTTGAACTAACGAAAGATGGATTATATTTGACAGCAACTGACAATGATATTACAATTCAAACATTTATTGATAAAAGAGATATAAAAAGTATAGACGAAGTTGGTTGTACTATTATATATGGAAAAACATTATTAAGTACTGTTAGTAAACTACAAAATACTAACATATTAGTAGAAAATTTTGAAAACAATGAAGTTTCATTTAAAACAGAAAGCGGAGGCATTTATGATTTTCCTTGCTTCAATCAAGAAGACTTCCCAAATATTAAATTAGAAGAAGTTAAAAATCCTATTAAATTAGATAGTCAAAAATTTAAAGAAATAATCAATAAAACATCATTTGCTTGTTCACTACAAGAAAGCAGACCATTATTAACAGGTGTTAACATTAAATTAATAGGAGATATATTTGAATGTGTAGCAACAGATTCATATAGACTTTCAAAAGTAACTATTAAATTAGATGAAATGTATTCAGAAAATGTTAATATGGTAATACCAGCAAGAAATATAAACGAATTAGTTAAAACAATTGACAAAGAATCTGAATTAGAAATTCACGTATTTCCAAATAAAGCATTATTCAAATTTGATAATATAATATTTCAAACATCATTATTAAATGGAACATATCCAAATACTGACAATTCGATTCCTAAAGAATTTAAACATAAGATTAAAGCAAATTTAAAAGAACTATATAGCTTACTTGATACTGCATCTTCACTTACTCAATCAAAAGATAAAAACATCGTAGATATGGAAGTAACAGGTTCTGAACTTATTATTAGAGCTGCAAGTACTGAAGGAAAAGGAAAAGATAAAATAGCAATTACAAATGAAACAAAAAATGATATTAAAATTTCATTTAGTGTTAAATACATGATGGAAGCATTAAAAGTATTTAATAAAGAAGATATATATATATTATTAAATGGTGAAATAAGTCCAATAATTCTAAAAGAAGCTGAAAATGATGAACTAATTGAATTAATTTTACCTATGAAAACATATTAAAAAACGAAATTATTCGTTTTTTTTTGCAATTTTTTAAAATTTTTTTCATTTTTCGACAAAATTCGACAAAATTCGACAAACGTGTTGTGCTAGTATAGTGGCCATTATTTATGAAAGGGGGAAAAACTATGAATTATGAGATAAATTATGATACTCAGTTAATATTACCTTTGGGTGAATTTAAATCAAAAGTTATAGAACACGACGATGAGTATATAGTAAACAGTAGTGTACAAGAAATATTAGAACATAGTTGTGAATACTTTGGAAGCTCATTTGAAGGCAGAAAAGATGGAACACGCAAGATGCTTGGAATAACTCATAAATCACCCATAATAGTAGAAGAAAGTAGAAAAATGATATTTTTTCCAACAACATCTCCTGAAAGAGAAGACTGTATCTGGATAAATTTAGAAAAAATAGAAAAGTACTATAAAGTAGAAAATGGTAAGTCTGCAATACTATTTAAGAATGGTGATATTCTAGAATTTGACTTATCATATGGTTCATTATCTAATCAAATTCTTAGAGCAACTAGATTAAAGTTTGTTTTAGATGAAAGAACATCAAAAAAAGGTAATTAAAATCAAAATTATCTTTTTTTATGTACTAAATTATGGTATAATTTAATTGTTGTGTAGGTGTACCTAAATAATAGAAAAATCAAAAAAAAGGGGTAAATGAGGTTTAAAAATGAATATTACAAGAATAGAACTACTAAATTTTAGAAATTACAAGAAAAAAAACTTTGATAATTTTTCAAATTTAAACATCATTATTGGTAAGAATGGAATTGGCAAGACAACAATTATTGAATCTATCTATTTAGGTAGTTTAGCAAAATCTTTTAAAACAAGTAATGAAATGTCGATTATTAAAGATGGAGAAGATTTTTTTAAAATAAAAGTTTTCTATTTTGATTACGGTCCTAAAAAGAATCTTGAACTATATCTTGATAAGAATGGAAAAAAGACAAAAATAAACACCAAGATTCAAAGAAAACTTAGTGATTTTATCTCTCAATATAGGATAATAATGCTTTCCCCAGATGAGTTAAAATTAATTAAATCATCACCAAACACTAGAAGAAATTATCTAAATATACAAATATCTCAACTACACAAAGAATATATTTATTATTTAAACAATTATAATACATTAATTAAAAACAAAAATGACTTTTTAAAGAAATTAATGTTAAATAATAATTTAGATTCCAGATATTTAGATATATTAGATGAAAAAATAGTTGATGAAGGCTTAAAAATTTATAATTATAGAAAAAACTATATTGATTTAATCAATTCATACATTAATGACATATTTAAAAACTACATAAAGGGTCAAAAAATAGAGATTGAGTATGAATCAGACTATAAAGCAAATGATAAAGAAAAATTACTAAGAGAACTAAAGAAAAATAGAAAAAAGGAAATAAATATAGGCATGACTTCATTTGGAGTACACAGAGATGACTACAAATTCTGTCAAAACGGAAAAGACGCTAAAGAATATAGTTCACAAGGTATCCAAAAGTTAATAATACTAGCAATGAAACTAGCAGAAGTAAAAATATTCATAGAAAAATATGATATAAAACCTATATTACTACTCGATGATTTATTTAGTGAACTAGATGAAAAGAACAAAAATAATATTTTTAAATCACTAGACAAAAACATACAAGTATTCATCACAACAACAGATTTAAAAAATATTAATAAAAGAATAGTAGAAAAAGCAAAAATATTTGATTTAGATGAGGGAGTGAGTAAATGAAAGAAGAATATGGCGTAAATGATATTCAAGTATTAGAAGGCTTAGAAGCAGTAAGAAAAAGACCTGGTATGTACATTGGAACAACAGGTGTTAGAGGACTACATCACTTAGTTTGGGAAATTGTTGATAACTCAGTAGATGAATCTCTAGCTGGATATTGTGACGATATTGAAATAATAGTAAATGAAGACAATAGTGTTACAGTTAAAGATGATGGTAGAGGAATGCCTACAGGTATACATCCAAAAACAGGAATTTCCACAGTAGAAACAATATTTACCGTATTACATGCAGGTGGAAAATTTGGAGGAAAAGGATATAAAGTATCAGGTGGTCTACATGGTGTAGGTGCATCAGTAGTTAATGCGTTATCAAGTTGGTTAGAAGTTAAGGTTTATAGAGATGGAAAAATCTATCATCAAAGATTTGAAAATGGTGGTCATCCGGTTAAAAGCCTAGAAGTAATAGGAGATTGTGATGAAAATAGAACAGGAACAACAGTTACCTTTAAACCAGATCCAACAATATTTGAAGAAACAACAGTATTTGATTATGAAACATTAAAAACAAGATCAAGAGAATTAGCGTTCTTAAATAAAGGACTTAGGATCATTCTTAGTGATTTAAGAAGTGGCCAAAAAGATGAATTTCTATATAATGGTGGACTTGTAGAATACGTAAAATTATTAAACACAAATAAAAAAGTAATCCACGAAGATATAGTAGATGTATCAGGTACAGAAGATGATATTAGCATCGAAGTAGCAATGCAATATAATGATGGATATAACAGCAATGTTTACTCATTCACTAACAATATTAATACGGTTGAAGGTGGAACACATGAAGATGGTGTTAGACTTGCATTATCAAGAGTTATTAACAATTATGCAAGAAATAATGGATTTTTAAAAGAAAAAGATGATTCACTAACACAAGATGATGTTAAAGAAGGAATCACAATGGTAATATCTTGTAAACATCCAAATCCACAATTTGAAGGACAAACAAAGACAAAATTAGGAAACGTTGAAGTTAGAAAAATAGCAAGTAACATTTTTGGAGCAGGATTTGAAAAATTCTTACTAGAAAATCCAGATCAAGCAAAAGCAATAATGGAAAAAGTACTACTTGCATCTAGAGCTAGAGTAGCAGCTAAAAAAGCAAGAGAATTAACAAGAAGAAAAGGAGACCTAGAAATAACTAATTTCTACGGAAAATTAACAGATTGTAAGAGCAAAGATCCAAGTGAATCAGAAATATTCTTAGTCGAGGGAGATTCAGCCGGTGGTTCTGCTAAAAAAGGTAGAGATTACATGACACAGGCAATTCTTCCATTAAGAGGAAAAATATTAAATGTCGAAAAAGCAAGACTTGATAGAGCGTTAAGTAACGAAGAAATAAGAACAATAGTTACAGCCTTTGGTACAGGAATTGGTGAAGAATTTGATTTATCAAAGCTAAGATATGACAAAATCATAATAATGACCGATGCCGATGTAGACGGTTCACACATAAGAATTCTTCTACTAACATTATTTTATAGATTCTTTAAACCAGTTGTAGAAAATGGCCATGTTTACGCAGCTCAACCACCTTTATTCAAAATTGTATATGGTAAAAATATTAAATATGTTTTAGATGAAAATGAAAGAGATGAATACCTAAAAACATTACCAGAAAATGCAAAATATACTATTACACGTATGAAAGGTTTAGGTGAAATGGACGCAGATGAATTAAGAGACACAACAATGTCAAAAGAATTCAGAATTCTAAGAAAAATCACTGTTGATGATGCCATGGGAGCAGACGAAATATTTACAACTCTTATGGGTGAAGATGTAGAACCAAGAAGAAAGTTCATAGAAGAAAATGCTATATATGTTAGCAACTTAGATATATAGGAGGTTAAAATGGATAAGATAGAACAAAATAATATAATAAAAGAAGTAAAAGATTCATTTTTAGATTACTCAATGAGCGTTATCGTTTCAAGAGCAATTCCAGATTTAAGAGATGGTTTAAAGCCAGTTCATAGAAGAATTCTTTACTCAATGTATGAATCAGGTTACACTCCAGACAAACAACACAGAAAATGTGCTAGAATTGTCGGAGATGTAATGGGAAAATACCACCCACATGGAGATTCATCAATCTATGAAGCTATGGTTAGAATGGCTCAAGACTTTAGTTATAGATATATGCTAGTTGATGGACATGGAAACTTCGGTAACATGGATGGTGATGGTGCAGCTGCAATGCGTTACACAGAAGCGAGACTTGCAAAAGTAAGTTTAGAATTATTAAGAGATATTAATAAAGATACTGTTGATTTCACACCAAACTTTGATGAAACAGAAAAAGAACCAGTAGTTCTACCAAGTAGATTTCCAAATATATTAGTAAATGGAACAATGGGAATTGCAGTAGGCATGGCAACAAATATTCCACCACATAACTTAGGAGAAGTAATAGATGGATGTGTAGCTTACATAGATAATCCTGAAATAGATACCATGGAAATGATGAACTATATTAAAGGTCCAGATTTCCCTACTGGTGGTATAATCTTAGGAAGTAGCGGTATAAAAAAAGCTTATGAAACAGGTCGTGGAACAATAACTATAAGATGTAAAGCGGAAATAGAAGAAACAAACAATAGAAATAGAATAGTAATAACTGAAATACCTTACAATGTTAATACATTGGATTTAAAAAATAGAATAGCAGAGTTAGTTAGAGATAAAGTATTAGAAGGCATTGCTGATTATCATGAAGAAACAAATATTGAAAATGGTATTAAAATCGTAGTTACACTAAAAAAAGAAGCAAATGCAAACGTAGTATTAAATAATTTATATAAACATACACAATTACAATCAACATTTGGAATTATATTCTTAATGTTAGATCAAGGACAACCAAGAACACTTGGAATTAAAGACATTATTTCAAAATATGTTGATTATCAAAAAGAAATTATAATAAGAAGAACAAAATTTGATTTAGCAAAAGCAGAAGCTAGAGCTCATATTTTAGAAGGATATAAAATAGCTTTAGATCACATTGATGACATTATTAAGATAATAAAAGAAAGTCAAAGTGACTCAATAGCAAAAGCAAGATTAATTGAAAAATATAGATTTAGTGAAATTCAAGCAGATGCAATTCTAGAATTAAAATTAAGAAGACTAACTGGATTAGAGAGAGAAAAGATTGAAGAAGAATTAGCAAATATATTAAAGTTAATTGAAGAATATAAATCAATCTTAGCAAGTGAAGAAAAAGTATTATCAATTATTAAACAGGAAATGTTAGAAATTAAAGCTAAATATGGTGACGAAAGAAGAACAAAGATTGATAACAGTGCTATAGAGTATATTGAAGATGAATCATTAATACCTCAAGAAGAGATAATTGTAACAATTACTAATAAAAATTATATTAAGAGAACACCAAAAGATACATATAAAGTGCAAAATAGGGGTGGTGTTGGAGTAAAAGGAATGACAACAACAGAGGAAGACTATGTTGAACAATTATTATCAATGAATACTCATGATTATATATTATTCTTCTCAAATAAAGGAAAAGTATATAGATTAAAAGGATATAAAATTCCTGAATATTCAAGAACAGCTAAAGGACTTCCAATAGTTAACTTATTATCACTAGAAAAGGACGAAAAAATAAATACAATAATTAGAATAAATGAAAATGAAACGTACAAATGTTTGCTTTTTGGTACAAAAGAAGGATTAGTTAAACGTACATTAATATCTGAATTTGATAATATAAGACAAAGTGGAAAAATAGCTATAACACTAAAAGAAGACGATGAACTGATATCAGTGAAGAAAACAACTGGAAATGATCAAGTATTAATGTGTTCATCAAATGGAAGAATGGCTAGATTTAGTGAAGAAGAAATAAGAATAATGGGAAGAACAGCATCTGGAGTAAGAGGAATTAATTTAGAAGATGATAAATGTGTAGGAATGGAAATTTCTGAACCTGGAAAATTACTATTAGCTGTAACAGAAAATGGATATGGAAAGAAAACAGCAATTGAAGAATATAGAGAAACAAAAAGAGGAAGTAAAGGAGTAAAAACTATTAACATTACTGAAAAAAACGGAAAAGTAATAGGATTTAAATCAACAGATAATAATAAAGACCTAATGATAATTACTTCTGATGGAATAATAATAAGAATGGATATTAATAGTATCTCACAAATGGGAAGAGTAACAAAAGGTGTAAGATTAATAAATTTAAAAGACAAAAATAAAGTAGCTTCAATTTCAATAATAGAGAAAGAAGAAAATTCTGATTCTTATATAGAAGAAGAGTAATTTATTACTCTTCTTTTTTAATATTTCACGAGGAACATAAAAAAATATTTCCCGGGAAATAAAAAGCAAAGTTATAAACAATGTTCCACGTGGAACATAAAAGAAAAAATAGCTAAAAATAACACAAATATAACATTGAAAAAATATACACATTTTTAGAATTTATAATAATACAATAAGTTGAAGAGAATGCAAAAAATATTAACAACTGATCTTGAAATAAAATAATTAATAATGTTCTGTAATCAAATATATTAAAAAAATAATATACAAATATAAAATTATTAACAATGTTCCACGTGGAACATTGTATTATTAATACTAATAAACAAAAAAATAAGTAAAAAAATGGGTTAAAACATAATACATATATTAAAAAAAATAAAATTTGAATTTTAATTTTTTTGCTTTTAATGATTATTAACAAAAAAATAAAACAAACTATCAAGAAAAACTCAAATGTTTAAAATTATAAACATTATGTTCCACGTGGAACATAATGAAATAATTAATGATATTTAAAGTAAAATATAGTTTTAAATATTAATTTAATAAGAATAATACAAAAAGTTTATTTACAAGAAATAATAATAAACTATATGTTGAAATATAGATTAATTTATTGAATACAATATTAAATGAAATTTTTAATTTGCAATAAAATATAATACATAAAAATATATTATAAGTACATTTAATAAATATGCATTTCTTAGAAACAGCACATTTATAAAAAAAGTAAAATTATTAACAAACAAGCCATAAAGTTATTAACATCTAAACTATAATTGTTAATATGAAAGAAATATAAATTATTAACATTATGTTCCACGTGGAACATAATAAAGTACTTGATTTTATTTTAAAAATAATATATAATCTACTTGTGCAACAGAAAAAATGCAAATCAGGTCAGAATCGGAAGATAGCAGCCTTAAGTGATTATTCTGTGTGCACTTTTTTTGTGAGGTAAAAATGAATGAATTAATTTTAAAACAATTAAAACAACTAACACTTAAAGCATTAAAAAAAGATGAGGTTCCAGTAGCTTGCATTATTGTTAAAGATTCAAAAATAATTTCTAAAGCATATAATCAAAAAGTTTCAAAAAAAGATCCTACAGCTCACGCTGAAGTTATAGCAATAAAAAAAGCATGTAAGAAAATTCACTCATGGAATTTAAAAGATTGCAAATTATATGTAACGCTTAAACCATGCAATATGTGTTTGACAATAATTAAAGAAGCGAGAATAACAAATGTTGAATATTTAGTTGATAATAATAAGATAGTTAATAATAAAATGATAATAACAAAAAACAATAATCAAGAATATGAAGAATATTTTAGTAATATAATTAGCAAATTCTTTAGAAATAAAAGATAGATAATATATAAATATTTTGATATAATATTCAAAGGAGGTTTATTATGTCTTACATATCATTATATAGAAAATATAGACCAAAAACATTTTCAGATGTTGTCGGCCAGGAAGTTGTAATAAAAATACTTGAAAATTCAATTTTAACAGGCAAAATAGGCCATGCATACATTTTTAGTGGACCCAGGGGTACTGGTAAAACTAGTATTGCTAAAATCTTTTCTAAGGCCGTAAATTGCCTTAATAATGATACAGGGGATTTATGTGAAAAATGTAGCGTTTGTTTATCAGACTTTGACGATGAAATTGATATTGTCGAAATAGACGCTGCAAGTAACAATGGAGTAGATGAAATAAGAGAAATAAGAAACAATGTAAAACTTGCTCCAAATCACTTAAAATATAAAGTATATATAATTGATGAAGTTCATATGTTATCAACAAGTGCATTTAATGCATTATTAAAAACACTTGAAGAACCACCTTCTAACGTAATATTTATTCTTGCAACTACTGAATTTAATAAAATTCCTGCAACTGTTATTTCTAGATGTCAAAAATTTGATTTTAAGAAGCTTACTAACAATCAAATAGAAAATAGATTAAAATATATTTTAGAAAAAGAAAATAAAACTATTAGTCAGGATGTTATAGAGTTAATAGCGCAATTAAGCGATGGAGGCATGAGAGACGCTATTAATATGTTAGACCAGTTAATTTCTTTAGATAAAACTAATATTAATATTGATGATGTTTATAATCTTATAGGTGATGTTAGTGAAAACAAAATATTTGAATTATTAAAAGAAATAACAAACCAAAATGTTAAAAAAATTCTTGAAATTATTGATGAATTATTTACTGAAGGAAAAAATTTTATTAATATTACTAATAGACTACAAACTATAATAAGAAATATAATTATTTATAATAATTCAGACAATTATTTTTCTAAAGAATATGAACAAAAATTAAATATTTTTGCAAAAATAGATTTAGAAAAATTCATAGAATTATCAAGTCTTTTATTTAAGTTATCTACTGAATTAAAGAAGACTACAAATCAAAAGGTATTAGTTGAAATATATCTTTTAAAAGCTTCATTGATTTTTGACGAGAAAAAGAAAGAAAATATTGTAGAAACTCAGGAAATAGGTAAAAAAAATGATATCAAAAATGATAATAAAAATAGCAAAGAAAATGAAATTAAAATTAACAATTCGTTATATGGTGCAGATAAAACACTCAAAAATACTTTCATAAAAGGATACGAAAATATTAAAGAATATTTGTCAAATAAAGAGTACAATTCTGTTGCAAACTTAATGCAAAAAGCAACACCTGAAGTTGTATCAGAAAAAAACGTATTATTTAGTTTTAAAAATAATTTTGAAGTTGTATTATTTGAAAAAAATATAAACGAAATTCAAAAACTTATGAAGCAAATTTTTGATAAAAAATATTCCATAGTAGCTGTTACGATAGATGAATGGAATGATATAAAAAAAGAATATATAAATAATAAAAAAAATGGAATAAAATATGAATATATAGAAGAGGCAGTACAATCAGAAAAATCAAAAAAAACGACAATATTAGAAAATACTGTTGAAAATTTATTTGGTGATAGTATTATAAATAATGAAGATTAGGAAGGAATGATATAAAATGAATATGCAAAGTATTATGGCTCAAGCCAGAAAGTTACAAGGAGATATAGAAAGAACATCTAAAGAAATAGAAAAAACTGTTTTCACTTATGAAAATGAGAATATTTTAGTAGAAGCCTTAGGAACTTATGCAATTACTAAAATTCAAATAAAAAATGAAAGTATCTTAGAAGATAAAGAAATGCTAGAAGACATTATTTATGTTGCTGTAAATGATGTAATAAATCAAGTAAAGAAGGAAAAAGATAAAAAGTTAGGAAAATATACTAATGGACTTGGAGGAATTCTTTAGAAATGGCACTCCCAAGAGTTTTCACTGATTTAGTTAACAATTTGACATTATTTCCAGGAGTGGGTGAAAAAACAGCTGAAAGATATGTTTATTCTTTGTGTGATAAAGAACCTGAAGAAGTTGAAAATCTTGCAAATGCTCTAATTGACTTTAAAAAAAATATAAGATATTGTGAAGTATGCGGATGTTTAACTGATACAGACTTGTGTGATATTTGCTCAGATAAGAATCGTGATAAAAGTACAATTTGTGTGGTTGAAGACTCAAAAAATGTATTTTTTATAGAAAAAACAAAAAAATATAATGGCCTTTATCATGTTCTTAATGGTGTAATATCACCCATAGAGGGAAAAAATCCAGAAGATTTAAATCTTTATAGTTTATTAAATAATAGAATAACTAAAGATGTAAAAGAAGTAATAATTGCTTTAAATCCTTCAATCGAGGGAGAGGTAACATCTTTATATATCCAAAAAGTGTTGGAAAAATACAATGTTAAAGTATCTAGACTTTCATATGGTATACCAATGGGATCTGATATAGAATATTTAGATCCAATAATGATATCAAAAGCATGGGATGATAGAAAAGTAATATCAAATGAAAAATAATCATAAAATTTATGGATATTATGATTATAATGGTTATAAAGAAAATTGTTTATGCATTATGTCTTTTATACACAGTAAATATATTTGTAAGCAAAAGAGGAAAAATAATTCCAATAAATATATATACAATAATATTAGTTACAATATTTGGATTTTTAGCTATTTTATCACTAATTTATCTTAAATATTATTGTTAAGGAGTAGTAATTGAATATAGTAGAATATTTTGAAAAACTTAATGAAGAAGACAAGCTAACACAAGCATTTCTTATAGGAAATGTTCTTTTTGATGATATCAAAAATGAAATAAATGAAGTTCTACAAAAATATATTTTTAATAATAATATAGATAATTTAAAAGATAACCCAGATGTGTATATATTAAAACAAGATGAAACAAATATAACTAAAGATATAATAAAGGACTTATTAAACAAGTTATCTACAACGTCACAATTTAACAATAAAAAAGTATATATAATAGATAAAACAGAGTATTTATCTGATACAATATTTAATGCAATACTAAAAACACTTGAAGAACCTAAAGAAGGAATTTATGCAATTTTAATATCAAATAATATAGATGCAGTAAAGCCAACAATAATCAGTAGATGTCAAAAAATATTCTTAACATCATCTTCTGATAAATTAGAATTCACAGAAGAATTAGAAGAAATAACAACTGATTTAATAAATTCTATTGAAGAAAATGGTCCTAAAACTATTGCAAAAAATTATAAAATGTATAATATAATAAATGATAGAGATAAATTTATTCAGGTTTTAAAGACAATGATGAATGAATACCATAAAGTATTAAAATCAATTATTGAAGAAAAAGAAGAAGAATTTTTAAATAAAAAAATACTTGAAAATAATAATTTAAGTAGTATTTTAAATAAAATGCTGGTAATTGATAATACAATAAATTTAATGCAAAATTATTTAAATAAAAATTTAAGTATTGATAGATTTATTATAGAAATGTGGAGATGTAATATATGAAATGTGTAGGAGTAGAATTTAAATCAGGTGGAAAGCAATATACTTTTTTTGATAATGATATAGATATAAATTGTGAAGATTATGTAATTGTTGAAACTGAAAGAGGACAACAATTTGGAAAAGTATGTACACTTCTTGGAGAATTAAACGATGGAAAAGAACACACAAAAGTTATTCAAATAGCTAAAAGCAAAGAAATAAAGCAAAATGAGTCAAACATAAAGGATGCACAAAAAGCACTTGAAAAGGCTCAAGAACTAGCAGAAAAACTATCACTTGAAATGAAGTTTTTAGATGCATACTTCACATTTGATAGAAAACAGCTTGTATTTCAATTCTTAGCAGATAATAGGGTGGATTTTAGGGAACTTGCTAAATCCTTAGCTGCAATCTATAAAACTCGTATAGAGTTAAGACAAGTAGGAGTAAGAGATAAAGCAAAAGAAATTTCAGGAATAGGTCAATGTGGAAGAAAAATATGCTGTTCAAGTTTTCTAAGTGATCTTGATTCAGTTGGTATAGCACAAGTTAAAAATCAAAACTTAGCCTTAAATCCAAGTAAAATTAATGGTTTATGTGGTAGATTATTATGCTGTTTAAAATATGAAGATGATTTATATACTGAATTTAGAAAAGATTTGCCTGAAGTAGGAGACAAAATTAAACACGAAAATGAAGATGTAGTGGTTATAAATGTTGACATTCCAAATAGAAAGTATACAATATTAGGCGAATCAGGAACAAAAGAAGAGATTGTTGTTCCATTGAAATGTAGTGGTAAATGTGGGAAAAATAGAAATAAATGATTTAGTATATTTTAAAGATATTAAAATAGTTCAGAATAAAGACTATTTTAATTTTAGTTTAGATTCAGTTTTATTACCAAATTTTGTAGAGATAACTAAAAAAACAAGTAAAATACTAGATATGTGTACTGGAAATGCACCAATACCACTTATTTTATCAACAAAAACAACTGCAAAAATATATGCGATCGAACTACAAAAAGAAGTATATTCTTTAGCCGAAGAAACAATAAAAATAAACAAACTTGAAAATCAAATAAAACTTATAAATGACAATATAAAGAATTTAAAGAAATTTTTCAATACTGAGACATTTGATATAATTACTTGTAATCCTCCATATTTTAAGAAAAAAGATGGAAGCATTATTAATGAAAATAAAGTTAAATCAATCGCAAGACACGAGATAGAGATGGAACTAGAAGATGTGATGATAATAAGCAAAGCATTATTAAAGAATGAAGGATCGCTAGTATTGGTTCATAGAACTGAAAGACTAATTGAAATAATAGAGTTAATGAAAAAACATAATATTGAACCAAAAAGAATGAGATTGATATATCCTAAAGTTAATACTGAATCTAATCTCGTATTAATAGATGGAAGAAAAAATGGAAAAGATGGATTAAAAATATTACCTCCATTATATATTCATAATGAAGATAATAGTTACACTAAAGAGGTATTAGAAATGTTTGGGAAGTGATAAAATGATACAAAAAAGTTATGAAAAAAGTCCATATGGAAAATTATATTTAATACCAACACCTATTGGTAATTTAGAAGACATAACTTTAAGAGCAATAAATACATTGAAAGAAGTAGACATTGTTTATGCAGAAGATACAAGAGAAACTTTAAATTTATTAAAATATTTAAATATACAAAAGAAGATTGAATCTTGTCATAAATATACCGAAATGATGCATAAAGATAAAATTGTTAACATCTTAAAAGATGGGAAAAATATTGGATATGTAACAGATAGAGGTACACCTCTTATAAGTGACCCAGGAAACGTAATAGTAGATGAAGTTATAAAAGAAGGCATTACAGTAATAGCACTTCCAGGACCAAATGCACTTTTACCCGCAATCAACATGTCAGGAATAAGTAATGAAAGATTTCTTTTTTATGGATTTTTAAATAGTAAGCAAACACTAGCTAGAAAAGAACTTATTAATTTAAAAGAAATAAAACAAACACTTATATTTTATGAGGCACCTCATAGAATAAAGAACACATTAGAATTATTAAAAGATGTACTAGGAGATAGAAAAATTGCAATTGTAAGAGAAATATCAAAATTATACGAAGAAGTAATAAGAGACAATATTAGTAATATTTTAAAAATATGTGATAAAATAAAAGGTGAAATGGTAATTGTAGTAGAAGGATACAAAGAAGTAGAACAAGAAATAAATTATCAAGAAGCTATCAACAAATTAATAGAAAAAGGATATTCAAAAAGAGATGCCATCAAAGAAGTATCAGATAGATACAATGTTAGTAAAAATAAACTTTATAATGAATATAAGGAGGACTAAATGAAACTAATCGTAGGACTCGGAAACCCAGAAAAAAGATATGAAAAAACAAGACATAATTGTGGATTTCGAGCAATAGACTATTATGCTAAAAAAAATAATCTAACATTTAAATCTAAATTTAAAGGACTTTATTGTGAACAAGTTGTTAACAATGAAAAAATAATTCTTTTAAAGCCTCAAACTTATATGAATTTATCCGGAGAATCAGTACGTGAGATAGTAAAATTCTATAATATTGATATAAACGATATATTAGTCATCTATGATGATGTTGATTTTGAAGTTGGAACATTCAAAATAAGAAGAGGAGGAAGCTCCGGAGGACACAATGGTATTAGAAATATAATAGATAACCTAAAAACAGAGAATATAGGGAGAGTTAGAATAGGTATATCTAAAAATGAAATACCATTAATGGACTACGTTCTTGGAAAATTCACTCCAGAAGAAGATAAAAAAATAGAATCTATTCTTCCACAAGTTGCTAATATTATAAATGACTTTTCAAATCATAATATCGACGAATTAATGGAAAAATATAATAGGAATAAAAATGAGTAATAATTTATATAAAGAATTATTTGATTTTAATATTGATACTACTAAAAGAATATCAGTTACTAAGAATGAAATATATAACCAATTATTGTTATATATCTTTTTAACATCAAAAAAAAATTTACTTTTAGTTCTTCCAACATTAAACGAAGCAACTGAAGTATATAATGAACTTAAAAACTATCTAGATGAAGTATATCTATTCCCAGAAGATGATATTATGACTAAAACAGCTATAGCAAGCTCACCGGAACTTCTATTTATGAGAGCAAATATTCTAAATAAATTTAATGATAACAAGGCAAAAATAGTTATAGTTCACCTAAATAGTTTTATAAAAAAATTACCTAACAAAGACGTATTTATAAAGAATAAGATAAATCTATCAAAAGGGACAAAAATCAACAGAGATGACCTTATAAAGAAACTAACTGAAATAGGTTACAAAAGAGAAAGTATGGTTTATGATACATCTGACTTTTCAGTTAGAGGTTTTGTTGTAGATGTTTATCCAATTAATGAAGAAAATCCAATTAGAATAGAATTTTTTGATGATGAAATAGAAAAAATTAAACATTTCGAAGTAGTGACTCAAAAATCAGTAGATGAACTAGATACTATAGAAATTCAATCTATAAAAGATGACTTTGGAGATAATACTTCATCAATAAGAGAATACATTGAAGACGGAAAAGTAGTTTTCAGCAATTATAATCAACTTTTAAATCAAGAAAAAATGATCCAGCCACAACTAAAATATTTAGAAATAGAAAATTCTGTTTATAAAGTAAAAGATTTAACAAACAAAGATGATATATTCTTAGATACAATAAATAACAAGAATAGTGACTTAGACATAGAAGCAAAATCTATCGCAAACTATGAAAATAATAAAGAAGCATTTACTAAAGCAATAGAAAAATGCAATGGAACACTATATACAACTAACAAATTATTAACAAAAGAAATCAAAAAACTAGACAAAAACATAAAAATAGTGAATAACACATTAAATCATGGATTTGTGTATAAAAATAATTATTATTTCTCAGAATTTGATTTATATGGACGTAAAAATAAGCAGGAATTGACACGTGATAAGTCACTTGGAACAAAAATAATGTCAATTGACGCTATAAAACCAGGAGATTATGTAGTACATAGAAAATCAGGTATTGGTATCTATATGGGTATTACAACTATTGAAAAGAAAGGTCTAAAAAAAGATTACCTACTTATTCAATATAAAGGTAATGATAAACTTTATATGCCAGTAGAAGACATATCAAAACTATATAAATATTCCGCTAAAGAGGGTGCTAAACCAACTATTAACAAACTAAATAGTGTTGAATGGACAAAAACAAAACTTAGAATTAAGGAAAGAATCAAAAGTATTACTGGAGAACTTCTTAAAATATATCAAGAAAGAAACAAAGCGACAATCGAACCATTCAAAAAAGACGATGAAGAACAAGAAATATTTGAGTCAGAATTTGAATATGAAGAAACGGTTGATCAATTAAAAGCAGCTAATGATATAAAAAAAGATTTAGAAAAGCCACGTCCAATGGAAAGACTACTTTGTGGCGATGTAGGTTATGGAAAAACAGAAGTAATCTTTAGAGCAATGTTCAAAACAGTAGAAAATGGTAAACAAGTATCATACCTATGTCCAACAACATTACTTTCTCATCAACAATATGATTCAGCTTTAGAAAGATTTAAAAATCATGGAATTAATATTGATTTGATTAATAGACATTTTACTAACAAACAAGTTCAAGAAAAAATAAAAAGACTAAAAGAAGGTAAAACAGATATTATATTTGGTACTCATAGACTTCTTAGTTCAGATGTTGAATACAAAGATCTAGGCCTTTTAGTTATAGATGAAGAACATAGATTTGGTGTAGAACAAAAAGAGAAAATTAAAAAATTAAAATCAAATGTACATGTTCTTTCAGTATCCGCAACACCAATCCCAAGATCGCTTCAAATGTCACTTGTTGGTATTAGAGATTTAAGTTTAATAGAAAGTGCCCCTAAAAATAGATATCCAGTTCAAACATACGTAATTGAATACAACGAAATGCTTATAAGAGAAGCAATTCTAAAAGAAATGTCTAGAAAAGGACAAGCATTTATTCTTTATAATAATATTACTAACATGGAAACACTAGTTTCAAAATATAAAAGACTTATTCCCGAAGCTAGAATCTGCTATGCACATGGAAAAATGACTAAGAATGAAATGCAAGATATAATTTATGACTTTACTAACAAAGAATATGATGTATTAGTAAGTACAACTATTATAGAAAATGGAATAGATATACCAAATGCTAACACAATAATTGTTATTGACAGTGATAGATTTGGGCTTAGTCAACTTTATCAAATAAGAGGAAGAGTTGGTAGAGGAGACAAAATTGCATACGCATACCTAATGTACAAGAAAGAAAAAGTACTAAATCCAACTGCATTAAAAAGACTTGAAGCGATAAAAGAATTTACTGAACTAGGCAGTGGATACAAAATATCAATGAGAGACTTGGCTATAAGAGGTGCAGGCGATATATTAGGTAAAGAACAGGCAGGATTCATAGATTCAGTTGGTGTTAATATGTACTTAGACTTAATCAATGAAGAAGTTAATGGAATCAAAGTAGATGAAGATGAAGAAAAAGAGCCTACTATGATAGATGTCGCAACTCACATTGGAAAAGAATATACAGATGAAAGCGAAATAGTAATAGAACTACATAAAAAGATAAATGGCATAACAAACAAAAAAGAATTAAAAGAAGTATTATCAGAAATAAGAGATAGATTTGGAATGACTAATCATGAACTAGAACTTTATGCTCATGAAAAATACTTAGAAAAACTTTTAATTATTACTGGAGTAAAAATACTAGAAAATGATAACTTAAAAGTAGTTCTAAAACTTAAAAAAGAAATTTACGAATCAATTAGCGTAGAAAAACTATTTATTGAATCAACTAAAATAACTACAAAATTTAACTTTTCATATAAAGCAGGTTCAATACTAGTAACTCTTCTAAAAGCAACTTTAGAAAAAGATTATATCTATTATTTAGAAGAACTTTTAGAAGTAATATATAACTTAAAATTTAAAGTATAAAATAATTAATTAAATTCAAACTATTACTAGGGTGATTACATGAAACCAACTGGTATAGTAAGAAAAATAGATGAATTAGGAAGAATTGTACTTCCTAAAGAACTAAGAAAATGTCTAAACATTAACACAGGAGATGACTTTCAAATAAGACTTGAAGATGAAAAAATAATACTAGAAAAATACTCTTACTTAAAAAAATATGAACAAGAAATAAAAAGTATTATTAACTGTTTTATAAGTGAAACATCTTATGACATTAGCTTAGTAATCAATAGTAAAATAATAAATAAAAATAATGAAACAATAGATCAAAAACTAGATAGACTAATTCAAGAAAGAAAAATCTACGAATGTAAAAATATAGAAGAATTACACTTAAATAATAATTTAGTCATTGAAGGAAGATACATTATACTTCCAATAGTGGTAAATAGTGACTTACTAGGTTCCTTAATAATAGTCAGTAAAGACAACATAATTAACATGGAAAAAACATCAAAACTTCTATTAAAACTCATAAAGTCTAAATTTGAATAAATGTCAAATATTCTATAATTATGTCTAACTAGTTGAAAATAAAAAAATAAAAGTGATAATATAAATATGTATAGTTAAAAAAATATAGAATGTTTGGTGATAAAAAAATGATAGATTCACATGCTCATATATTAAGTGAATATTATGATGACATAGGTTCATTCATAGAAAATTTAAAAGATAAAAATGTATTAAAAGTAATAAATTGTGCTGACTCAATACCTACATCAAAAGAAGTACTAGATTTATATAAAAAATATGATGGTTACTTAGTACCAGCTATAGGTATACATCCAGAAAATGTAGATTTAAAAGAAAATACTATTGAAGCACTAGAAGAGTTATTAAAAGAGAATAAAGTAGTTGCAATAGGTGAAATAGGACTCGACTATAACTTTAATGATGAAAATAAAGAAGAACAAAAAGAATTATTTAATAAGCAACTAGATCTAGCTGAAAAATACAACCTACCAATAATAGTTCATACGAGAGATTCTATTCAAGATTGCTTTGATATATTAAAGAAAAGAAAACTAAAAGGTGTAATTCATTGTTATAGTGGAAGTATTGAAATGGCAAGAGAATTTATAAAACTAGGATACAAACTAGGTATAGGTGGAGTATTAACATTTAAAAATGCTAAACTTTATCAAGTGGTTGAACAACTAGATATGAAAGATATTCTTCTAGAAACAGATAGTCCATTCTTATCTCCAGAACCATATAGAGGAAGAAAAAATAAACCATCTAACGTACTTTATGTAGCTAAAAGAATAGCTGAACTAAAGAATATACCATTAAAAGATGTAATGAAAATGACTACGGCTAACGTAAAAGACATTTTTGACATTTAAATATACATATTATATAATTTAATTACGAAGAGGTAATTAATGAAGGAGTATATTAAAAGTAGAATATTAATGACTTTTGAAGCAATAATAATATGTTCTTTAATACTATTATTAAATAAGGGCTCTTATGAAAAGAGTTCTCTTTCTATTGCTTTAAATGATACTATAGATAAATCTATTGATAAGGATGTAATCCAACAAACACAAAATACACTTTATCAAGAAGGAATACAAAATCCACTTTATACATTTATAGGAGAACTAACTGGTTATACTGGTGACTGTCCATTATGTTCAGGATACCTAGCTTGTCCTCCAAGAACAAATGTAATAAAAGAAGGAATTTACTTTAATGATAAAAAATATGGAAAAGTTAGAATTGTTGCCAGTAGTAAAAACTATCAATGTGGAACAATATTAAAATTTAATGTAGGAAAACTATCAGATGAACCAATGATCGCAATAGTACTAGATAGAGGTGTAAGTGGTAATGTAATAGACTTACTTACAGATAGTCAAGATTACGCAGTTAAAAAAATAGGTAGAGTTAGAAACCTAGAATTCGAAGTATTAAGAGAAGGATGGAAATAATATGAAATTTGACTATAAAAAATCTTTAGGACAAAACTTCTTAAAAGATAAAAATATTATTAATAAAATAGCTAACTCTATAAACCCTACGAAAGATGACTTAATAATAGAAATAGGTCCAGGTGCCGGAGCACTTACTAAAGAACTAGTAAAAAAAGAATCAGATGTCATTTGTTTTGAAATAGATACAAGACTAAAGGAAATACTAGAACAAATAGATAATAATAAGCTAACAATAGTATTTAAAGACTTCTTATCTATTAATATAAATGAATATATTGATCAAAATAAATATAAAAATCTTTACTTTGTAGGTAATTTACCTTATTATATAACAACTGCGATTATAAACAAAATAGTAAAAGAATCTAACCCATACGAAATAACAATAATGGTTCAAAAAGAAGTAGCTGATAGATTCAGTGCTAAACCAGGAACTAAAGACTACGGTTCCATAAGTGTATTCTTACAATATAATTTTGATATTGAAAGAGTATGCAACGTAAGTAAAACTTGTTTTGAACCAGTACCAAAAGTAGATAGTTCAGTTATTAAATTTAAAAGAAATAAAAAAATAACTTCTAATAACGAAGAACAATTCTATAAACTTATAAAGGATTCATTTACTCAAAAAAGAAAGAATTTAAGAAATAATCTTAAAGGATACGACCTAAATAAAATAGAAACAATATTACAAAAACACAATAAAGACTTAACATCAAGAGCAGAACAACTATCTATAGAAGAATTTATAGATATATCAAATAACATATAATTATGAAATGCTAAATAAAATTATAAGAATAATAAACATACTAGAAGTAATAGTCTTAATACTACTACTTTCTTTTAGTACGATAAAAATTATCACTTGGAACAAAGAGAACTTTGAAACAAAAGAACTAATAAAAGAAATAAATACATATAAAGAATCAAAAAATGATACACCAAATTTAAAAGATTCTAAGAGTAAAAACAACGATACAATTGGATGGATAAAAGTAAATAATACTAACATAGATTATCCATTCGTACAATCAAATGACAATAATTATTACTTAACACACAACTTTAATAAAAAGAAAACATCATCTGGATGGGTATTTTTAGATAAAAGAAATAATAAAAACTTAAATAATAAAAATAATATAATATATGGTCACTCAAGAAAAGATAAATCAATGTTTGGTACTTTAAAAGACACTCTAAATAAAAAGTGGTATAAGAACAAAGATAATCTAATCATCAAAATAACAACTGAAACTAAAGAATATAATTATGAAATATTTTCAATTTATACCATTGAAAAAGAAAATTATTACTTACAAACAGTCTTTAAAACATCAAAAGAATATAAGACTTTTCTAAATATTTTAAAAGAAAGAAGTATTTATAATTTTAATATTAATTTAGAAAATACAACTTCAATCCTAACACTAAGTACTTGCTATAAAGAAAATCAAAGAGTAGTAGTCCACGCTAAGTTAACAAACTAATGCATAATTTCAAAACTTATCCATAAGATTTAATGGAGGAATTATGTTTAAAATAGGTGATTTAGTTACAAGAAAAAAATATGGTAATGACATCATATTTAAAATTGACAAAATAGAGAATAACGTTATTTATTTAAAAGGTTTAGATGTAAGACTATATGCTGATACTAAAGAAGATGACTTAATACTTGCTACAATTCCTAAAAAAAAAGAAATAGTTAACCCTGTAAGAACGTTAAAAACTGATAACTATTTTTATATACCAGGAACTATACTACATCTAGATGGAGATAATGAATACCTAGAAAAATGTATGAATTTCTACAAAGAACAAAAAATTAAATGTTATGGATACACATACAAAGAAAATGAATTCAAAGATAATATAAAGAAACTTCTAATAACACATAATCCAGATATCTTAGTTATAACTGGACACGACGCACATTATCAAAAACGAAAGAATAATGAAACATATAAGAATAGCAAATATTTTATAGAAACAGTACTAGAAGCAAGAAAAATAAAAAAGAATCACGAAGATTTAGTAATTATCGCAGGAGCCTGTCAAAGTGACTATGAAAATATAATAAAAGCTAAATCAACATTCGCATCAAGCCCAAAATCAATAAACATACACGCACTAGATCCAGCAATCATTGCATCAACTATCGCTTTAACAGATAAAACAGAAAAGATAGATATAGAAAAACTACTATCAAAAACTAAATATGGAAGTGATGGAATAGGTGGAATCATAATTAATGGAATGATGCACACTGGGTATCCAAGAAAGGATAAAAATTGAATATAAATAAAATTAAGAATGATGTTATTGCTTTAAAAGATACTAAACTAAAAATAAAAGTAAATATCGGAAGAAACAAGTATGAATATTATGAAGGAATAATAGATAAAATATATAATAATCTATTTACTATAAAAACTAACAAAGGATTGAAGTCTTATACATACACTGATGTGGCTATAAAGCAAGTAATACTAAGCAAATTTACTTAAAAAGATTGATATTCAAAAATATTTGTAATATAATTAAATTAACAAAATGTTAAGGAGGTACTTATGGAAATTACATCAGTTAGAATTCGTAAGGTTGAAAGAGAAAATTCTCGTATGAAAGGAATCGCATCAGTAGTAGTAGACAATGCTATCGCTATTCACGATATTAGAATTATCGAAGGTGATAACGGACTATTCATTGCTATGCCAAGTCGTAAGACTCCAGTTGGTGAATATAAAGATATAGCTCATCCAATCAACCAAGAAGTAAGAACAATGTTTGAAAAAGCTATTCTTGATGCATATGAAAATGCAGAAGATGAAGAAACAAAAGAAGATAACGAATAATTTGTAATCTTAAAGCTACTTAATGTAGCTTTTTTTCATATATTAAATCTTACAGCATAAGATTTAATATCGGGGGAAAATATATGGATAAAAAAGATATAAATGAAACATTCAATCATATGATTACACTAAATGAAAGAAAAAATATAGTACTTTCAGGAATAAAAAAATTAAATAGTTTTGATGATTCAGAATTTTTCGTAGATAGTATTATGGGAGCTATTCTCATTAAAGGAGATAATTTAGAACTATTAAAACTTGATACATTTCAAGGAACATTATCTATAAAAGGAAAAATAAATTCAGTAAACTATTTAGATGATAACAAAAAAATAAGAACAGAAAATATAATGGCAAGGTTATTTAAATAATGGATTTAAATGAACAAATAATCTCATTTATATTTTCTTTTTTATATGGAGTAATTGTACAAAAACTATATCAATTATCATATGAACACATACATACTAAAAAACAAATATATAGTTTTTTAAATAGTTTATTATTTATGATAAATATAACACTAATATATTTTAAGATATTCTATTTAATAAATGATGGAATAATAAACACAATTTTTATCATAATAACCATAACTACTTTCTTATACTTTAATAATAAAAATTTACAAAAAAAATGTAAAAATATGTGTAATTAATTGTATTTACGTCTATAGAATATTATAATTATAGATGAAAATGGGGTTAATATGAAAAAGATGAGTCAAAAAACAAAATTTAGAGTGACTTTTTATACAATAGGCCTTATAATATCTATTGTACTTTGTACAACTTCTTTTTTAACAAACGGACGTCAAATAGTCGATAATAAAAAAGAAATGCAAAAATTAGAACAAGAGTATCAAAACAAGCTAGCTGAGGAAGAAGAACTAAAAAATGAAATAAATAAACTACAAGATCCTGAATATATGGCTAGATATGCTCGTGAAAAATACTTATATTCTAAAAATAATGAAATAATAATTAAAATAGAAGAATAGGAAAAGGCCAAATGGAAGAAGTTTATAATTTTATAAAGAAAGATATAGAATTAAAATCAGACGATATAATTGTCATTGGTGTTTCTGGAGGACCAGACTCAATGGCACTTTTATATATAATGAACGAATTTAAAAATAAAATTGGTTTTAAGATTGTATGTGCTCACGTAAATCATAATAAAAGAGTAGAAAGTGAGCAAGAAAAAATAGATTTAGAAAACTATTGTAAAGAAAACGATATAATATTTGAATACATTAAGATAACTAAATGGGGTGACGATAACTTTCATAATGAAGCAAGAAGTGTTAGATATAACTTCTTCGAAGAATTAGTTGAAAATTATGGAGCTAAATATTTAATGACAGCTCATCAAGGCGATGACTTAATGGAAACAATCTTAATGCGTATCGTAAGAGGTTCAACATTAAAAGGATATAGTGGATTTAGTAGAATAGTTGATAAAGGTGACTACAAAATAGTAAGACCACTAATAACTGTTACTAAAGACGAAATAAATAGGTTTGATGAAGAAAATAATATTAAATATGCAATAGATGAATCAAATAATGAAGATCACTATACAAGAAATAGATATAGACACACAGTACTTCCATTCTTAAAGAATGAAGAACCAAATGTACACAAAAAATTCTTAAAATTTAGTGAGACATTACTAGAAAATAGTAATTATATTGATTCAGAAGCTAGAAAAGTATTTAATAAAGTATTCCAAAATGGAGCACTAGAAGTAGACAAATTCATACAACTAGACCATGTAATTCAAACAAAAATAATTTATAACATACTTGAAAGAATATATGGTGATGATCTTCTAATTATAGGAGATGCTCACGTAGAACTAATATTTGACTTAATTAATTCAAGTAAATCAAATAGTGTAGTTCACTTACCAAACAATGTTATAGTTATAAAATCATACAACGAACTTACATTTAGTTTTGATGAAGATGAATATGATACATATGAAATAGAAATAGAAAGAATAGTAAATCTACCAAACGGTAAAATAATAGAAAGAGTTGAAGACAGCAACGATACATCAAATTACACAATAAGAATAAATAGTAGTGAGATTAAACTTCCATTATATGTAAGAAATAGAAGAGATGGAGATAAAATGGAAGTAAAAGGAATGAATGGTAGAAAAAAAATAAGTGATATATTCATCAATGAAAAAATTAAAATAAGTGATAGAAATACATGGCCAGTAGTACTAGATTCAGAAGAAAACATAGTATGGCTACCAGGAATCAAAAAATCAAAATTTGACAAAAAAAATACAGAAGAGTATGATATAATACTAAGATATTATTAGAAGAAAGGAAGAAAAAAATGAATATAAAAAAGAGTAAAAAAACTATGAATTTTATGCCATATTTAATACTATTAATAGTAGTATTTGGAACATACTTATTCATAAATACAGCAGGAACAAAAATAAACAAATTAGACTATAATCAATTTACAACAGAACTAAGTAGTGGAAAAGTTACAGAGTTAAATGTAACACCAAAAAGTAGTTCAGGAGTATATATACTAACAGGAAAGTTAGAAGGATACAAAAAAGGTGAGACATTCTCAGTTCAAGTACCTTATACAGATACAGTAATTTCTACAATATATGAAAATGCTGAAAAGTACAACTTAAAAGTTGAAACAAATACAAACCCAGAAAATAGTGTGTGGTTATCAGTATTATTCAATATTGTACCAATCTTTATATTTGGTGTATTCATCTATATGATGCTTATCAAAATGGGTAATAATGGTAAAGGAACATTTGATTTCTCTAAGAGTAGAGCTAAACTATCAGAAGATGGAGGAACTAAAACATTTAAAGATGTAGCTGGACTTAAAGAAGAAAAAGAAGAGGTTCAAGAGTTAATAGATTTCCTTAAAAATCCTAAAAAATTCACTAAAATGGGAGCAAGAATTCCAAAAGGTGTATTATTAGTAGGCCCTCCAGGAACAGGTAAAACATTACTAGCAAAAGCAGTAGCTGGAGAAGCAAAAGTACCATTCTTCTACATAAGTGGTTCAGACTTTGTAGAATTATTCGTAGGTGTCGGAGCATCTCGTGTAAGAGATATGTTCAAACAAGCTAAACAAACAGCACCATGCTTAATATTTATAGATGAAATAGATGCAGTAGGACGTGAAAGAGGAACAGGCTTAGGTGGAGGACACGATGAAAGAGAACAAACACTTAACCAATTACTTTCAGAAATGGATGGTTTCAGCGAAAATGAAGGAATCATAATCATAGCTGCAACAAATAGACCAGATGTATTAGACCCAGCACTACTTCGTCCAGGAAGATTTGATAGACAAGTAACAGTTGGAAGACCAGATGTAAGAGAAAGAGAAGAAATACTAAAAGTACATGCTAAAAATAAAATACTTGCTAAAGAAGTTAAATTAAAACATATAGCTGAAAGAACTCCAGGATACTCAGGAGCAGACTTAGAAAACTTACTAAACGAAGCAGCACTTCTAGCAGTAAGAAGAAATAAAGAAGCAATCACTATGGATGAAATAGATGAAGCTAGTGATAGAGTATTAATGGGACCAGCAAAAACAAGTAGAAAAGTAACTGACTATGAAAAGAAAATTGTATCATACCATGAAGCTGGACATGCAGTAAGTGGTATAGTACTTCCAAATGGAGAAGAAGTACATAAGATAACAATCATACCTCGTGGTATGGCTGGTGGATATACACAAATGTTACCAAAAGAAGAAAGAACACTTGTATATACAAAAGACGAGTTAGAAGAACAAATCATAACATTACTTTCAGGTCGTGTTAGTGAAGAAATGTATTGTCATGAACAATCAACAGGAGCAAGTGATGACTTTAAGAGAGCTACCAAAATAGCAAGAAGTATGGTAACTGAATATGGTATGTCATCATTAGGACCAGTTCAATTAGAACATAGAAGCGAAAGTGTATTCTTAGGAAGAGATTACAATCAAACTAAAAACTTCTCAGACAAAGTAGCACATGAAATAGACCAAGAAGTTAGAAAGATTATAGATGAATGTTATGAAAAAGCTAAAGAAATACTAAGAACTCATAAAAAACTAGTAGACGTTTTAGCAGAAACTCTAATTACTAAAGAAACACTAACTAAAGAAGAAATAGAAGATTTAGTAGAAGCAAATAGTGATATCAAAATCAAAAGAGAAGAAAAAATGTCAGATCTAATCGAAGAAGATATCAAAGAAGAAAAAGATGCTAAAGAAGAAACTCAAAACAACGAAGAAACCAAATCAAAAAAAACAAAAACTTCTAAAAAAGAAACTGAAGAGTAGAAATACTCTTTTTCTTTTGATATAATATGTAATCAAGCAAGAAGTCAAATAAACTAAAAATACTAAAAATAATATATTGAAAGTGATATAATATAACAAGAAAAGAGGAGCATTATGATATTATTTATAGATACACATACTGAATTAATAACAATTGCACTTAAAACAAAAAACAATCTATTCATTAAAACAAAAGAAAGTGAATATAGCCATTCAATATACACAATGCCTATGATAGAAGAAATATTTAAAGAAAATAATTTAAATGTTCAAGATTTAGATGAAGTAGTAGTAGTTAATGGTCCAGGTAGTTTCACAGGTATAAGAATAGGTCTTTCAATAGCAAAAACTATCGCATACGCATTAAATTTAAAGATACATACAATATCAAGTTTAAAAGCCTACTTAATAAGTAGTGACTTAAAAGAAGATAAAATGGCTGTTATAGAAGATAATAAAGGCTATTATATATGTGCATTTGATAAAGATAATAACACAATCGTAGAAGAAACATACAAAGAAGAAAATCCATATAAATATACTGAAGTAGAACATAAACTAGATATTAATAAAATAATAGAATACGTAGACAAATTTGATAGTGAAAATCCACATCATATAAAAGCAAACTATATAAAGAAAATAGAGGTAGAAAAAAAATGATAGAAAAAGAAATATTAAGCGATACTGATTCAGTTTATAATTACATTGATAACGATAAAGTATTAGGATACTTAGAAATAAGACTAGTAGACGGTGTTATAGATATAATGAATATATTCGTAAACGAAGAAAATAGAAAGCAAGGAATAGCAACTTCTCTAATGGAAGAAATGTTTAATAAAGAAGACTACAGTAGAATAATGCTTGAAGTAAATGAACATAATGACGACGCAATAAGACTATACAACAAACTTGGATTTAAAGAAATAAGTTTAAGAGATAGATACTATGGAGAAGATACAGCTATCATAATGGAAAAGGTGAAGTAATGAATGATGTGTATATTTTAGCAGTAGAGTCTTCTTGTGATGAAACAAGCGTAAGTATAATTAAAAATGGAAAAGAAGATATAGCTACAATAATTAATTCACAAATAGATGTACATACTAAATATGGAGGAGTAGTTCCAGAAGTAGCAAGTCGTTTGCATTTAGAAAATATAACTATGGTAATAGATGAATGTCTTGAAAAAGCAAATATGAAGTTAGAAGATATGGATGCATTTGCTTGTACTTATGCTCCAGGACTCTTAGGTAGTCTTTTAGTAGGAGTAGAAGCAACTAAAGCACTGTCATTCATATATAATAAGCCTTTTATAGCTGTAAATCATATGATGGGACACATATATGCTAATATGATAGGAAACACTCTAGAATACCCTCTATTATCCCTTATAGTCTCAGGTGGGCATACTGACTTAATATTAATGGAAACAGAAGATTCATTCAAATATTTAGGGCAAACACTAGATGATGCAATAGGTGAAGCATATGATAAAGTTGCAAGAATACTAAATCTTCCATATCCAGGAGGACCAAACGTAGAAAAATATGCTTTAGAAGGAAAACCTACATACAAAATGCCAAACATACTTAATGATGACTCATTTAACTTTAGTTTTAGTGGCATAAAAAGTCATTGCAACAATCTAGTTCATAATGAACATCAAAGAGGCAATGAAATAAATAAACAAGATTTAGCAAGATCATTCCAAGATTGTGTAACAACACATTTAGTAGATAAAACTAAAAAAGCGTTACTTAAATATAATTTAAAAACACTATTAATTAGTGGAGGAGTAGCAAGTAATTCATATATAAGAGAATCACTAAAAGAGATGTGTGAAAGTATTGGTGTTACTATGCATATGCCAGAAAAAAAATACTGCACAGATAATGCAGCGATGATAGGAGCAGCAGCATACATTCTATATAAGAATAATAAATTTGCTCCATTAAATACTAATGCTCAAAGTAATATACAACTTACTAACATAAAATAAAAACTCTTCATCAAAGAGTTTTATTTTTTCTTAAACACTAATAATTTACTAAGTACATAGTTTAATATTGTA
Organism: uncultured bacterium; assembly: GCA_945935525.1. Classification (GTDB taxonomy): domain Bacteria; phylum Bacillota_I; class Bacilli_A; order RF39; family UBA660; genus CAG-1000. Next base: position 71,397 of record CAMERI010000004.1, read on the forward strand.
ACAACTACTTGAACTACTAACTTCATAATCTTATCATTAAAGCCAATTAATGTTACAAATACAAACATAATGCCCATATCCATAAGAAGTGTAGCTATTCTAGAACTATAGAAACTAACTGCTTCTTTTAATTTATCTTTTCTTTTACTCTTAAATACAAATATTCTATTAGCAAAATAAGCAAATGTTACACAACATATCCAAGAAATAATGTTAGCTAGTTGTAACTGAAAAGCATTTTCTGGATCTAAGAATGTATATACACAGAAATAATAAGTTCCAAGACTAACAACAGTAGTTAATCCACCAACTATTAAGTAATTTATTATTTCTTCATACTTCTTATATAATTTCCATATCTTCTTTAATAACTTTTTCATATTATAAGAAATCCTCATCAAAACCTATACGTTCACGAGCAATAAATATTGGTCTTCTTTTAGTTTCATTATAAGTTTTACCTAAATATTCACCAATAATACCTAAGAATATTAACTGTATACCACCTAAGAATAACATAACACACATAAGTGATGCATATCCAGGCGTTTCAATTCCAGTAGTAAATGTCTTAATAAGTATTACTATTAAATATATAAATGCTATAAAACTAGTAAGAATACCAGTATATGTAGCAAACCTAAGTGGCTTTGTACTAAAACTTACTATACCATCAAAAGCATAATTAAGAAGTTTAAGTTTATTCCATTTAGAAACTCCAGCTTTTCTTTCTTTTACTTTATATGAATCATAATAAGTTCTAAAACCTACATAACTAAATATACCCTTAGAAAATCTATTTCTTTCACTCATTTCAAGTATAGCATCAACAACATTTCTTCTAAACATTCTAAAGTCTGACGCACCATCAACTATTTCCATATTTGAAAGTTTACCCATTAACTTATAGAACATTCTTTGAAGTCCTCTTTTTTCTTTTTGTTTTTGACACATACAAACTGCATCATATTGATCATTTTCTCTTAAAAACTTATACATCTTTACAAGATAAGCAGGATCTTGTTGTAAATCACAATCTATTATACAAGTAAACTCTGCTTTAGAATGTAAAAATCCAGCATACATTGCGGCTTCTTTTCCAAAATTCTTTGAAAAACTAACAATTTTTACACACTCATCATCTTTTTTATGCAATTCTTTTAATCTTTGTAGTGTTTTGTCCTTTGAACCATCATCTACAAATATAAAATTATGTTTTATTCCTTTTAAAGCTTCATTAACTGCATCATAAAAATTGAAAATATTATCTTCTTCATTATATGCAGGCACAATAATATCTAATTTCATTAATCTTACTCCTAATATCCTAATTTTCCATCAAGACTTTCATCATCATTAATCCAATCTTGAACATCTATTTCTCTATATTTATCTTTACTATCTCTAACGATTACTTTTGTTATACCACTGTTGATAACAACTCTTTTGCACATAGAACAACTTGAAGAATTTTCTACGTACTCACCAGTTTTAGAATCTTTTCCAACCATATATAATGTTGCACCAATCATATCTTTTCTGGGAGCAGATATAATAGCATTTTGTTCAGCATGAACACTTCTACATAACTCATATCTTTCTCCACGAGGAATATTAAGTTTTTCACGAACGCAATAACCTAAATCATCACAATTCTTTCTACCACGAGGAGCACCATTATAACCAGTAGATATAATTTCATCATTCTTAACTATTACAGCCCCCCATTTTTTTCTAAGACAAGTAGCTCTTTCTAAAGTTGCTTCTGCAATATCTAAATAATAATTATTTTTATCTATTCTTTCCATACTAAAACCTCTATAAGTATTCTACCATAAAAATAAATAAAAGAATATATTTTAAATCAAACTTGTAATTTATTTACTGAATGATATAATATTTATAGATAAAAATAGGGAGTACATATGAAAAATTATATAAAAAGAATATTAAAAAAATCCAAAAAAGAAATAATTATAGAAGCCTTAGTATGTATAGTTCTAAGAGCAATACTTCTATTAAATCCAATACTTTATAGTGATGCGGTAAATGCTATATCAGCAAATTCTTATCAAACAGCAATCAACATATTAATTATTTATATAATTTCAATAAGTGTTTATAAATTATTTGAATATTTTAGGCAATATACTTTCTATAACGTTTATAACAAAATATATAAAGAAAGCACTAGTATAGGTCTTCAATATACTAACGATAACTCAATATTTAGTTTATCTAGATTTAGTGCAGGAGAATATTTAAATATAATGAGTTCAGATATAGACATCATATGTAGTTTTATAACGAATGGTATTTATAGAGTAATTCAAATACTAGAGTTCTCAGTTATCTATTATTACTTCTTTAGCGTAAATATTACTTTATTCTTAATAACAATAGCTTTTTCAATTGTAGTATTAATATTCATAATAATATCAGGTAACAAGATACAAGCATACAACAAAGAAAGAAAAGAAAACTATGATAAAAAGACTAGCGCAGTAAATGATGTATTCACTGGTATTAAAGAAATAAAAGGATTCAATCTTGGTAAAAATATCAATAGTAAGGTTAACTCTGAAACAAGTAAATACGTTCAATCTAACAAGAAATATACTGTTATATATTATGCAATAAATATAGTTTCTGTTTATGTATTTGAAATCTTAAGACTAGCTGTATTTATCTACGGAGTTTATGAAATAGCAAAAGGTAGGATGGAACTAGGAATACTTCTTGTAATATATAGTTACTATCAAAAAATAATAGATAACTTCTCATTATTATCAACTATGAATCTAGAATATAAAAATTTTAAAATATCACTTCAAAGAATGAATAAACTTTTTGAATATGCTAAAGAAAATAATGAAAATGATGTAACTATAGAAGATCCAAAAGGACTTATTGTATTTAATCATGTACTTTATGGATATAGACACGATCCTATGCTTAATGACTTCAGTATAGAAGTAAAACCAAACTCAATAACAGCAGTAACTGGAAAAACAGGTAGTGGTAAGACTGGTATATTTGATTTACTTATGAAAATGAATAGACAAATACAAGGAAGTATCATGATAGATGGAATAGATATTTCCTCAATAAGTGATTCAAATTATTATAATTTAGTTTCTATTGCAAGAAAAAGCCCATTCTTCTTTAACTGTAGTATCAAAGACAACTTAACAATGCTTGGTAAAACAGAAGAAGAAATAGAGAGTGTATGTAAACAAGTAGGAATACATGATGCTATTATGAATCTTGAAAAAGGATATGATACAGTAATTAAAAATGATACAAAACTACTTTCATCATCACAAAAAAGACTTTTAGCTATCGCAAGAGTGCTACTTAAAGATACTAAGATATATCTATTTGATGAAATAATTGAAACACTAGATAAAGAAAATAGAACTAATATAATGAAAATACTAAAAGAAAAGAAAAAGAATCATACTATTATGATAATATCTAGAGATAAAAAAATATTAAAAACCGTAGATAACATAGTACTTATAGATAGTGGTATCTTACAAGCAACAGGTACCCACGAAGAATTATCAAAAACAAATGAATTATATAAAGAAATAAGTTAAATACCTTAATAGGTATTTTTTCTTTTATATATTAATAAACTTTACTAGAGGAACTATGAGAACAAATATTAAAATAGGACTAAGTAGTAAAGAAGTAATAAATAGAAGAAATAAGTACGGAAGTAACAAATTAACTTCTAAAAATAAAAATTCATTTATAAAACTAGTTTTTGAATCTTTAAGTGATCCAATTATTAAGATATTACTAATCGCATTAGCTATAAAAGTAATATTTCTATTTAAAGATTCAGATATTTATGAAACAGTAGGTATATTTATAGCTATCTTTTTAGCAACCATAATTTCAACATTATCAGAGTATGGTAGTGAAAAAGCATTTGAAAAACTTAATGAAGAAAATTCAATTATAAAAGTAAAAGTCTTAAGAAATTCAAAGAAAGAAACTATTAATATTGATGAGCTAGTAGTAGGGGATATAGTTTATCTTGAAAGTGGAGACAAAGTACCAGCAGATTCTATAATTATAAAAGGTGAACTCTATATAGATGAAAGTATTCTAACAGGAGAAACAAAAGAAAGACATGCATCCATTAATGATGATATATATATGGGTTCAATCGTAACTGATAAAAGTGCAACTATAGAAGTAACTAACGTAGGAGATAAAACTTTCTATGGAAAAATTGCTAATGATATTCAAGAAAAACCAGTAGAAAGTCCTTTAAAATCGAGACTTAGAGTCTTAGCTAGTCAAATAAGTAAACTAGGATATACTGCAGCACTTTTAATACTTATATCATATATGTTTAATGCAGTAGTAGTTTCAAATAATTTTGATATAACAAAAATACTAGAATTTAAAGATTTCTCATCTCATCTTCTTTATGCTTTAACTCTTAGTGTTGCAATTGTAGTAATGGCAGTTCCAGAAGGACTTCCAATGATGATAACATTAGTTCTCTCATCAAACATGAAAAGGCTTTTAAAAAGAAATGTACTTGTAAGAAAACTAGTTGGTATTGAAACAGCAGGTTCTCTAAACATTTTATTCACAGATAAAACAGGTACACTAACAGAAGGAAAACTAAGTGTAGAGTTATTCACAGATGCTGAACTTACTGAATATAAAAATATAAACAAGTTATCAACACAAAAATATGAACTTTTATATCAGTCACTCGTCTACAATAACAGTGCATTTCTAAATAATGGTATTCCTGAAGGAGGAAATACTACAGATAGAGCACTTCTCTCATATATTGGAAGAGATGATAAAACAACATACAAAATTATTAGTAAAGAAGAATTTAATTCCAAACTAAAGTATTCAACAGTAGAAACTAATTACAAAGGAAACACAATATTCATTAAAGGAGCATATGAAAAGATATTAGAGAAGTGTACTAAATATCAAAAGAGTGATGGTTCAGTAAGAGTACTTATTAACAAAGAAAAACTAACTAACTATGTAAATACTAAAACAAATGAAGGAATTCGAGCATTAGCTCTTGCTTATAAAGAAAAAGATTCAACGTCTTACATACTTCTAGGATTCGTATTCTTAAAAGACAACATTAGAAAAGAAGCATATGAAGGTATTAAAAAGATAAAGAATGCCGGTATACAAGTAGTAATGGTAACTGGAGATGCTAAAAACACAGCTGTATCAATTGCAAAAGAATTAAGAATTATAACAAAACCTACTGACAAAGTATTAACAAGTGATGAATTTAATAACATGACTGATGAAGAGGTAAAAAGAATACTACCCAGTCTTAGAGTGCTAAGTCGTAGTCTTCCACAAGATAAAAATAGACTAGTAAAACTTGCTCAAGAATTAGATTTAATCGTTGGTATGACAGGAGATGGCATTAATGACGCTCCAGCACTTAAAAGAGCAGACGTAGGTTTTGGTATGGGAAGTGGTACTGAAATTGCAAAAGAAACAAGTGATATTGTTATAATTGATAACAACATACTTTCTATATCAGTCGCAATCCTTTATGGAAGAACAATATTCAAAAGTATAAGAAAATTCATAATATTTCAACTAAGTGTTAACATATGTGCAGTACTTCTAAGTATAATAGGTCCATTCATAGGTATCTTGTCTCCAATAACAATAATACAAATGCTTTGGATAAACATGGTAATGGACACACTTGCAGGACTTGCTTTTTCATACGAACCAGCACTTGATGAATACATGGAAGAACCACCTAAAAAGAGAAATGAAAAAATAATAAATAAATATATGACTAATCAAATACTATTTAACGGTCTATATGGAGCAATCCTATGCATATGGTTCTTAAAATCAAAATTCATAAGTTCAATTTATAGAATAGACACATCAAACAAATACCTATTAACAGCATTCTTTGGACTATTCATATTTATAGCAATCTTCAACGCATTTAATGCTAGAACTTATAGACTAAACATACTATCAAACATATTAAAAAATAAAGTCTTTATAGCAATCATAACATTCATTGCAATAGTTCAAATAATACTTATATACTACGGAGGAGAAGTATTTAGAACGACAGGTCTTACTATATATGAGTTTGAAATAATGATTGTTCTAGCCTTCTCAATAATACCATTTGACATAATAAGAAAAATAATCCTAAAGAAAAATAAAATAACTAGGACAATATAGTTATTTCTTTTTAATAAGTCTTGTTTCTCTTTCAAATTCACCTTTCATAAGTGATAACTCAATACTTCTTTGGTTAAAGTACTTAGCCATTTCCTCAAACTCATACTCATCAAAGTCACATTCCATATCTTTAAATAGAAATTGATGAAACAAGTATTGATTTTGAAAATCAGGATATCTTCTAAGAGGATCACTAGAGTGACCATAATATGGATAACCAAGACCAGCGTGTTTAGAAGGAACAGTAGAATAAACACTCTCTAAATATACATTATCAAGTATTTTTCTTGTATAATCATCTACATACATTCCCATATCTTCAACTATACCAGAGATATACTCATCATCTTGAATTCTATAATAGAATGGAATTCCTTCGTCTTTAGCAATTTTAGAAGTAAGAAAATTATATAAACTCATGAATTCACGTACAATAACATCACTCTTTAGTTTTTGATATCTCTCTAACTTTTTACTTCTTTCTTTTTTTTGCCAATATGCCTCTTTATTTTGATTTTTACATTCAAGAGCCTTTGCTATCATAAATAATTCATTGATTCTTCTTTCAAATCCATTAGTATATAAATGCTCCAATATATCTTCAGTTTGCATATAAGTAAGATTTTGACTAACTATAATATTATTATTCTCAATATAATAGTCAAGAATTTCACCTGAATCATTTAATACAACATATAAAGTAATAACGCCTCTTTGTTTACCCTCATCAAGTGAAAGAGCATTCTCAACTTTACTAGGAAACATACGTGTTCTAGCGCCTTTCCAATATAAACATTTATAATTATTTCTAGCATTTAAATCCAAGTCACTATTTTTAGGAATACTCCTAGCAGCATCAGCAACATAAATACCAACTATATACTTATTACCATCTTTTCTAATACTAAGACCATCATCCCTTAAGAAAGTCTTTGTTCCATCAATTGTAATTATATTTTCATCTCTTGCAAGTCCTTTGACCTTTATGATTGGTCCATTTGGTATATTAGTAATAATCCCATACTTTTCAAGTATCTCATCCGTAGAAAGACCTCTTTTAACACCATTAATAATCAAATATATTTCATAACTAAATAAATTATTTTTACTAGTAGAATTATGTAAGAATCTTAAATACTTATCTTTATCAATCTTAGAAGAGTAAAGTAACTTAAGAAGAGTAATGTAATAATAGATATCTCTACTTTCAGTTTCAAGTGCTCTTATAGCTTTAAAAAATACATAGTCAAATAATTCATTATTTTTAGTCATAAGTGTTTCTTTATTAATATTTAAGAATTTTTTAATTATATCAACGTCTTCTTTTTTATCTATTAAAGTAATAATTAGTTTAGCTAAAGCGTCAGCATCAATATTTTTATCAAGTACAATTTCATCAAGTTGGTTAGCTGAATCAAGTAGAGTAGAATTACTATTATCTTTTAAAATTATTAGAATAGGTTCTCTTAGTTTTTTAATTCTCTTTCTATTAACATCAACTTCTTCTCTATTAAAGTTAATTGCATCACAAAGAAGACAAAATAAATCTATTCCATTCTTAATAATAGTAGTATGATAATCATCATTCTTAAAAGTATTTAAGTCAGTTAGTAAAGCTCTATAAACGTCTTTTAACATTAGACGTTTATTACACCCGGTATCTTCTAAATATAGGTCTATGGCTTCATTAGTAAAATTGCCATATAGAATAAAGTTAAATATTCTTGGGTCTGAACTCATAAGCAACTCACTTTCTAAATTAATAATAACACAATAATTAAAAAAATAACATGGTTTTTAAACTATATGGTATAATTTAATTAGGAGTGATGAAATGTATAAAGTAAAGAAATCTATATTATATTTGTTAACATTATCTTTTATGATCTTATCTTTGATAGAATTAATTAAATATTTTAAAGTTGATACAACACTATACGGAGTTATTTATCTTTCTATCAATCTTATTATATTATTTTTACTTATTCCTGTTACATATAATTATAAAAGAAACTATTCAAGTGCTAGAATTAGCAAATTAATATTAATTATAATTATAGGAATATTTAATTCTTATATACTAAGTAAGATAGTTCTTGGTAATATGAATTACATAGATGATTCAATAATATATATTTCATCAATTAAAGTAATTAAGAATATTTTAAAGGGAATAGTATATGGTTCATTAGTAATATTTACGTTCTTAGAAGCGAAATTAGATAAAAAAATATCCAAAATGATAAATAAAGTAAAAAAAAGTTGATTTTTTAAAGAACTTGTAGTATAATATAAACCGAAAATTTGATAGGGTAAATATGATAAATATTGACAAAAACGTAAGTTTGTGATATAATACAAAGCATATTTACAAAGGGGGAAAATAATATGAATAAAAATTTAGTAAAGGCAATAGAAAAAGCAAGATATAATAGTGCAATAAGATCAAACCAATTAGTTAGTGAATACGAACTAATTAAAAAAGAAGAACCAGAAAATATTAAAGTTCAAAATGAAAAAGCTTTAGAAGCTCAAGAAGCTAGTAAAAAATACATGGCTGCTGATAAAGAATTAAAAGCATACAAAGCATTAGAAGCTAAAAGAGAAAAATTATATAAAGCTTCATTAATATATGATGAAGGTTCTGAAGAATATGAAAAAGCAAATGCTGAATTTATGAAATCAGTAGTTGCTTATAAAGAATTTGAAGATTCTTTAGCTAAGAAGTATGGTGTTACAATAACTGTTAAAGAAAACAAAACAAAAACTGAAGAACCAACACCAGTTAAAGTTGAAGAACCTGAAGAATTTGAAGAAAAGAGAAAAAGTGGTAAAGCTCCAAAAATTATTGCTGGAGTATTAGCCGTAGCTGCAGCAGCAGGACTTGGATATGGATTAAGAGGATGCACTGCTAAGAATCAAGATGCTAATGTAGCAATTGTTGATACAGATTTAACTGAAGAAGAGTTAACTGGTAAGTATGGACAATTCAAAGATGTAACAAATGATGAACAAGTAAAAGCTAGAGCACAATATATATATGATAACTATTATAGCAATTGGGTTAATGAATTAACACCAGAACAACAAAAAAATATTACACCTGAAAAAATCGCTAATATAATTAGAGTAATGAATGGAGTACTTCCATTAGACGAAGATGGTAATAGATATTATGATGTTAACGTAGTTGATGAAACAGTAAACTCATTTGTTAATATAACAGCTAACTTACCATCATCATCAACGTTAGATAGCAAAACTAATGAAGAAATAGGACAAATAAAAGATATTCCAATGCATATGTTTGCTGTAGATGGAAGTGAAACTTCAGAATTTATTAAACCATATGATGAAGACTTCACAAATATAATTGATGGTAGAAATCATCACAATGGTGAAAAAACTGTAAATGCAATTAAATCTCTTGGTGAAAAGATGTGGCATGAATTTGTAATGGTTGGTAGAAATTATCAAAATGATGATGGAACGTTAACAAATTATAGAAATCCATATGATTTACCAGCACAGCAAAGAGCATTAGCTTGGATAGGAGCTACACAAAGATATGGAGCAATAGCTCTTCCATATAACTTAAATGGTATGCAAGCTGTATGTATAGATGTATGTGTAAACTATAATACAAAAGAATTAAATGCAATTCCAGTAAACGAAATATACGAAGGGTATCATTCAGGATTATATAGTTCAATAATTGCAAGATTAGCTGGCTTACCCGAAAAACATGATCCAGATACAATAGGTTTCGTACAAGATTTAAATGATCAATTAGAATTTAAATATAAAGAACTTAAACAAATGACATTAAAATAATTAAAGGGGGAAATGAATTATGTATAGTAATGAAAGAGGTTCTAGATTTAGTTTACTTGACATAGTTGTAAAATTAATATTCGCAGCATTGTTTATCTTTATATTAGTTTGGTTATTCCAAAAGAATGTTCCAAATATGGCTCCATTCTACAGTAATGTATTTAGAGAAAATATTAAATATATGCAAGAAGGTGGAGAAAGTTATTTTACAGATGATAAGTTACCTAAAGAAATAGGACAATCAAATAGAATATCACTTGCAGATATGTTTGATAAGAAATTAGTATTACCTTTCGTAGATGAAGATGGTAATTCTTGTAATCAATATGATTCATATGTAAGTGTTACAAAAACAGATAATGGTTATGAATTAAAAACAAACCTAGTATGTAATAAAGAAAGTAATTATACTATAAAGATTCTAGGATGTCATAATTATTGTAAAGATGCTTTATGTAGTAAGACTTGTAGTGTAGAACAAATAACAGAATATAAATACAAAAAATTAAGCACAGTTACTACTTATAAATGTCCAAGTGGATATAAGAAAGATGGTAAATATTGTGTTAAGAGTAGAATAACAGATACTAAATCAGCAATTAAGACAAGCACGTCAACTAGAGTAGATGTAATAGATGCAGATAAAGTATACGACAGTGGTAAGAAAACTGAAGTCGATGCAATTAAAGTAAAAAATGATGACAAGTATGAAAGAGTTTATATAAACCCAATTAAAGAAGTATCTGAAGGTACTACTACTAGAACTAAGGTTTATGTAGACCCAATTAAATCAACAACTAGTGGTAACACAACGACTAAGAAAGAAGCATATAGTTGTCAAAAAACAAAAACTGTAAGAGAATCTTACAACTGTACTAAATATAAAACTGAAAAACAATGTACTACAAAATATAAACAAGAATCTTATAAATGTGAATGTTCAACAGTTATAGTTGGTGGTGTTTCTCAAACTAGATGTAACACTTGTTATAAATCAGTTCCATATCAATCATGTAGTGAAGTAAGCAAATCTTATACAGATACATGTTATAGAGATGTAACTAAGACTTATACAGATACATGTTATAGAGATGTAACAACATCAACACCTGGATCAACAACTTATAGATGTCCATCAAATGCTGAAGGTAGTGAAGGTTCAGGAGCAAACTTAAGATGTTATTATTATAAAACAACAACAACTAGTGGTAGCACAACTTATAGATGTCCTGACAAAGCTGATGGAAGTTCAGGTTCAGGATCAAATCTAAAATGTTATTACTTAGAAAAAGTATCTGGTGGATACTCATATAAATGTCCATCAAAAGCAAATTATTCAACTGGTTCAGGAAAGAACTTAAGATGTTATGTAGTTACTAATGGTTCTTATCATTATGAATGTTCTGAAAAAGGATATAAACTTGATGGTAAGACTTGTAAGAAAACTATAAAGGAAACTTCAACAACTAAGAAATGTGACAGTGGATATAAACTTGAAGGAGATAAATGTAATAAATACTCAACTTCTAAGATTAATGCTACTAAGACAACATCTAAGAAGACAATCTACAAATGGAGTAAGAGTGAAAGCTTATCTGGATGGACAAGAACTGGAGAAACAAGAACTGTACAAGGCGAAGAAAAATGTGAATAATTAGAGAAATATTAGAGAATATTTCTCTTTTTTCTTGTATTTTCAAGCAAAAAAAGATAAACTAATAATGGAGGTAAAGATATGGCAACAGCTAAAAATAATAAAAAAGGAAAAAAGATAAATGATACTACTAAAAAGACAACTAAATCTTCAGCTAATACTACAAAAAAAGTTACAACAAGCAACAAACCAAAAGAAGTAGTAAAGAATAAAGTAGTAAAAGAAAAAAAGGAAGAAAAAGTTACAGTAGCAGTTAAAGAAACGGTTAAACCAATTAAAAAAGAAAAGAATTTAGGATGGCTATGGATTCTTTTAGGAATTGTATTACCACCAGTTGGAATTATCCTATACTTCGTATGGAAGGATAAGAAAAAACAAGATGCATTAAAAGCAGGTAAAGCAGGACTTGCAGCATTATGTGTTTGGTTATTCGTAGGAATGTCATTTATATTATCTGATAAAGGAGGTACAAATACAAACCTAAATGGAACAGAACTAAAGACAGTTGATGTTAAATTAGCATCAGATACTATTAAAAACTGGTATAACGATTTAAATAGTGGAAGAGGAGTAGTAACAGTAATTGCTAGTTCAACTTGTCCTCATTGTAAGAACTATAAACCAATCATTACTGAAGTATGTGAAAAAGAAAATATTAAATTATATTTCTTTGAATCAGATGAATTATCAGAAGATGATTACACAATCTTAACTAATTCAATCAATCTTAAAAGCTATGAAGGATATGTTCCTTATACATTTGTTGTAAAAGATAGAAACTTCGTATTAGATCATACTGGTGAACAAGATGAAACAGCAACAAGAGATATGCTTAAAGAAGCAGGATTATTAGAAGGATAATAAAAGTAAAGAAAAACTAGGAAACTAGTTTTTTTTTAAACTATATAGTATAATTTTATTAGGGTGAAGTAGATGAAAAAAAGTTTATTCTTAATAATTATAATAAGCTTAATAGCAATTTTTACTAAGTATTATATATCAAACTACAAGATAGAATATAAAGTTAATGGCTATGATGTAAAAACTATATATAAGGATTCAAGATTCTATTTTGAAATGACTAAAGATATAACATATAACTTCGATATATATGAAAAAAGAAAAATCTCTAAAACAAAAATAACTAGTATAGAAGAATTAGAATTAACTAATTATTCATGCATTATTCCACATATAACTGATATTAAAACATATCCATTATGTTATGATAAAGAAACAAAAGAATATATAGATTACAATCTAATAGAAGATGAATTATTAAAAGATTATCAAAATAAGACAAATACAGACTCAAAACCAGACAAAGACTTTGTATACTATAATTTACTTAAAAATAATGAATACATGGCTCTATGGACTTATAAAGGCTATATAATAATGAATGGTGATACTTATAAAAATATAAATATATTTAAAAAAGATAGATACGATAATTCAATATCATACATGATTAAAAATACTATATATATGCCAAACTATGATGAAGAACATGAATATTCAAAATTAGTAACATTTAACATCGAAACAAAAAAAATAGATTACATAGACTTAGACAAAAAAATAGATTTTGACTCTTACATAGTTGGAAACATAAAAAATAAATTATATATATTTGATAATAAAAATAGTATACTATACGAACTAAATCTAAAGAAAAAGAAATTAGAAATACTATCTAACAATGAAAAAGGATTTGTTAAATATCAAGATGGAGAATGGGTAAACTGCAGCAAAACAGAATACAAAATAGACAAAATAAAATATAATGAATCAAAGAGTTCAAACTACATATACACTATTAAAGATGAATTATTATATAAGCAAATAAAAGATAATAAATCCATAAACACTAAAATATCAAATAAAATTAATAATATAATATATGAATATAAAGATAATATATATTACATATATGAAAATAACTTATACTTGTATAGTCCATTAAAAGGAAATAATAAAGTATTCTATAATTATGAACTTAATTTCAACAAAGATAATACAATTTTTACATACATTAAATAACACTTAAAAATTATAAACATATAATACTTTAGGTGATTATATGTTAGACAATAATACTAAGGAATTAGAAAGTCCATTCTATACTTTATATGAAATAAAAAAAGGAGATTCTTTATATAAAATATCAAAAGAATTTAATGTTAATACTAAGTTATTAGCAGAATTAAATGGACTAAATTTAGATGATTATATATATACAGGACAAACTTTATTAATACCAAAAAAAGATGTAAGTTATTATATTACTAAGGATGGAGATACACTATATAATGTAAGTAATATATTTGGTGTAAAAGAGTCAGATATAGTTGATAATAATAAGACAATATACTTGTTACCTGGACAAATGATTTACTATAAAAAATAGACTAACTACTAGTCTTTTTTTTTATTACGTGATATACTTTTTATAATAGGAGTTGGGTAGCGTGATCATTAAGAAACCTTATGCTTTTTTGATTAAAAAATTCAGATGGATACACGGTATTCTTTTTGCTATGCTCGTATATTTAGGTATACGATCGATGGAAATATACACATTCTTTAGTGATTATGCAACAAATCATACATACACGTTGTCATCAACTTTAGCATCCGAGTACATAGATATAATGTTATTCGCAGTCACAATCTTGACAATACTCTTTAGTGCATTAATATACTTTATTCTATCGATGAAAAATAAAGATAGGAAAACATATATGTGGTTGTGTTTATATTATCTATTAATATTTGCATACTTTATATATATGTTTACTATATTCCATGGATTAGAACAAACTGGTTTGAAATTTGATTCTATAAGAGCTATAAGAGATATAAGTGCGATAGTGTTACTTCCTCAAATAGTATTCTTATTCATAATTCTAGGAAGAACACTTGGATTTAATATAAAACAATTTGATTTTAAAAAAGATTTAGAAGAACTACAAATAGATACTTCTGACTATGAAGAAGTAGAAGTAGTATTTGGTAAGAATAATTATAAAACAGCAAGATTTATTAGAAAATTCATAAGATTAACAAAATACTTCATATTAGAAAATAAATTTTTCGTAACAATATGCGCATCAGTAATAGTATTAATTACATCTTTAGTAGTATTTATTAATATGAAAGTATATAACGTAGATTATAATGAAAATGAAGAGATAATTGCAAATAACTTATCATATAAGATAACTAATTCATATATAGTTACTAAAGATTTAAAAGGAAATATTTTAACTGAGGGAAAATCCTATGTAATAGTAAAATTAACAGTAAGTAATAAAACAACAAGTAATTCTAATTTAGTAAGAGATACTTATAGATTAGAAGATGATAATGACATGTTAATACCTACATTTGGTCTTGAAAATCAACTTAGTGATTTAGGTAAATCTTATTCACCAATGGAAATAAAATCAGGTTCTACTGAAACATTAATAGTAGCATTTGAAGTTCCAACCGAAAGTGTTAAAAAAGAATATATATTTAAGATTAAAAATTTTAATGATGGACAATTTGGTAATATAGAAAGTAAATATAAAGATATTATTATTAAACCAAAAGAAATCGATAATAAAGAAAGTGAAATAGGTAAATACTATTTACCTATAGAAGTAAATTTTGATAAAAGTATTTTAGAAAAAAGTAGTACAACCATAACATCATTTGATGTAGATAAATCATTTAAAGAAACATATAATTATTGTATAAAAGATAATTGTAGTAAAAATACTAATATCATAAAACCAGGTACAGTTGGTAAAGGTGAAGTAGGGGTTTTAAGAATAAAAGCAAGAACTACAATAGATGATAATGTTTATATAAAAAAGTATGTTAATGATATTGCAGATATAATAACGAACTTTGGAAGATTAGAGTATAGAGTATATGGAAAATATAAAAAAACTAATATTACAAAGATAAATAATAATCTATCAAATAGTGAGTATTCTTACTTAGAAGTACCACTAGAACTAGCAGAAGCTAATAAAATTGAAATAATTTTAACTATTAGAGGTTCAAAATACACATTAGTGTTGAAATGATGCATATAATTTGATATAATTATATGCAGTGGAGCCATAGCCAAGTGGTAAGGCACAGGTCTGCAACACCTC
The DNA here is from genome assembly GCA_945935525.1 of uncultured bacterium. Classification (GTDB taxonomy): domain Bacteria; phylum Bacillota_I; class Bacilli_A; order RF39; family UBA660; genus CAG-1000. The sequence goes on from CAMERI010000004.1 coordinate 87,264, forward strand.
CATCGTCGGTTCAAATCCGACTGGCTCCTCCAAAATGATAAAGAATAAACTAACATAATTTGTTAGTTTTTTTATATACAAAAAAACGAGTAAGTTCTACTCGTGATTTATATATTCTCCAGGTATTTCAATATTGCCCAATATAAAGTAATTAAATATATCATTAATAATTTTAATTATTAAATCAAAACACTCATTACTAATTAAACCATTATTATGATAATCATTACTAATTATATTCTTAACTTCATTATAAAGAACTTGATATTTATTCTTATCTAATGTATCTATATCTAAAATCTTATTAGTAAAATTTTTAATAACATTAATTTCATATTCTATCTTTTTATCCACTAATTCTTCAATACGATTAGCATCTTCAAATAAATTCAAAGCATCATGATAAGAAGTAAAATCACTATCACTTTCTTTTTCATAGAAATTAATAAATTCATGTAATTGATTTATTGAATAGTTATGTTTATACTTATCATTTAAATATTTACAAATAGGAGAATCAAGAACATAACCCTGTAAATATATTTTATTCAATTTAATATTTTTTTGTATCTCAAATTTATGATTAGATGTTTCTTCAAACATGATAGAACTTGTAATAAAGCTTAATAACTTATTATTTATTACTTGATCATATTCTCTAATCTTCTTTAAACTTTCCATTATAATTTCATTATAATTTATTTCTTTCATAATAACCTCTAACTATATAAATAATATACTAACAAGAATAAAGCAAAAGATATAAAAGTAGAAATAATAGTAAGTATCAATTTATTAGCAAATCCTTTTGAAGTTCTACCAAGTGTCATTGTACTTTTATCACTAATTCCTCTTGATAAATTACGTTCTTCAGTTATTTTAGATTGTATTTCATATATTTCCTTTTTTATACTAGAAATTTGATTTATATTTTGAGAAGTGAATTCTCTTTGTTCCTTATTTCTTCTAAAAGTATATAAATCACTACTATCGGTAATTGTTGTTTCTTTTTTATCTAACTCTTGAATTTTCTCTTCAAGCATAGCTTTAGCCTTCATAACATTATCTACCATTTTAGAAGGCATTCTAGAGGCGTTTTTAATAGCTCTTTTAATTATTGCGTAATTGCTTCTAGGATTAGTTAAATGTTCTTTAGATTCACGATTATACCCTTCAACCTTAATATATTTATTAGCCTCAGGTATACTAGTAAATATTATATCAGATGGACTAATTGTATCATAATAAACATTACCTTGATGTTCAGTGTATTCAGAAGCTTTATCTTTCATAGTATAAGTTATAGTATCAAGCAGTCCTAAATCATCAGGAACTGCCTTTGATATATCACTTTTACCAACTAATTGTTTTGATATTAAACCAACATTAAGTTTAGGAGAACTAAATTCACTATAATTCTTTTGATAAAAAGAAATTACTCTTTCTATTTCTTCATTAGATAGTCCTGCATTAGAACATAAATCCATAACATTTCTTTTACAAGCTTCTTGGTCTCTTAATATATAAGGAGAATTCTCAATACTTTGAAAACTTAATAAATGATCAGAAGAAGTAAACCAGCTAAACCATTCAGGTGAATATATAGCATGCTGAAAGATCTTAGAATAATTATGTTCATAATATATACCGGAACCACCATAATAAGGATATCCTCCGATAGGAGCAACAACACCTTTACTCATAAATGTTTCTTGTACCCATTGTTTCTCATCGGGAGTATTAGATCTATTATTTGGATTAGATATTAAACCATTTGTCATAATTGATTCACTATATGTTTCAGGAAAAGAATGACTTACATATCCATTTTTAATAAATTCATTTAAATAAAAATCTTTAATAGTTTTTTCTTCTTCATTAGAAAGTTCTTTTGATGTATCAATTCCAAGTTTACTTGCAATAACTGCTGAAATAACTTTTGCCTTCTCTGTATCAAATTGTTCCATATCAATTTGTTTAGTTCCAAGTTTAGAATACAAAGTTTCCATTTGATTCATATAATATTCAAAACCATATCCATCTTTATGAATAATCATATGAGTATATACTTCTCCAAATAAATTACCTAAAACACCAATACTTCTACTAGACTCCCAATTTCTTTTCATCATTTGAATTATAAAATCAGACTTCAAAGCATTATTAATATTAGTAGTTAAAGACATTTTATCATCCATAGTAAATACACCTCAATATATTCTTATATAATTATATTATAACATTCAACAAAGCTAACATTAAATATTTAGTATTACTTTACACATTTTAAGATATAATAAAAGGAAGTATTAAACTTCCAATCACTTTTCTAAATCACTATCATATAATTCTTTATAGTATTCACATCTTTCCAAGAGTTCTTTATGTGAACCACAATCTATAATTTTACCATCATCAACAACATATATTTTATCAGAATCTATTATAGTAGAAAGTCTATGAGCAATTATTAACACTGTATATTTACCATTCAAATTATTTATTGCTTTCTTTATATTTCCTTGAGTTTCATTATCAAGAGCACTCGTAGCTTCATCAAAAAGTATTATTTCACTTTTAACAAGTAAAGCTCTTGCAATACTTAGCCTTTGCCTTTGACCACCAGATAGGGTAACACCATTTTCACCAACCATAGTATCATATTTCTTAGGTAAATTCATTATATAGTCATCAATGCAAGCCATTTTACATGCTTCTCTTATTTCGTTCATAGTAGCATTTTCTTTTGCAAGTAATAAATTATCTTTGATAGAAAAATTAAATATATAAGGCATTTGAGTTATTATAGACATATTATTTCTAATAGTAGAACAAGAAAGTTCATTAATATTATAACCATCAAGAAGTATTTTACCTTTATTAGTATCATATAACTTAGTAATTAGATTAAATATAGTAGTTTTACCAGCACCACTTTTACCAACAAAAGCAACTTTCTCTTTCTCTTTAATTTCAAAACTCATGTCTTTTAATACTTTTAATCTACCATAAGAAAAACTAACATTCTTAAACTCAATATTTCCATTTAATTTTTCAATACTAATAGAACCAAACTTTTCTTTTTTAAACTTATTATCATCTATTATTTCATAAATTCTATTAGCAGCAACACTAAATTTTTTATTATATTCTACTATTTGGACAATACCCATTAATAGATTTTTAATCTTAGATTGATAATTAAATATAATTACGAACGTAGGTATATCAAGAAGAGACTTACTATAAAGATAACAACCAAGTAATATTAATCCTAAGTCAGTAACACTTCTAATATTATTTTCAAGGTACATATAGAATCTTCTAATATTCATAATATGTACTTCTTCATCTGTAGTTTCTTCAATTCTTTTTGATGTTTGTTTCAATATAGTATCAGTAGCATTCAACACTTTAATATCAGTTATACCTCTTACTACTTCACTAGTTAAACCAGTTTTTTGCTCTTGAATTTGTTTTAATTTTTTCCTAACTTCATATTGTTTATTAAGTCTTTTCTTATTAATAAAATATACTACTAAAGAAGTAAAAACTGCATATACAAATAAATATTTATTAAGTATAAATATAGTAACAAGAACACCAACATTAGTAATAATATAGGATATCCAATAAGCATACTCCATAAATAATCCAGCTATATCAGTAGTATCTTTATTAAGTCTATCTATAAATAGTCCAGAGGAATTCTTATCTATTTCTTCAATTTCTAAATTTAATATTTCTCTTGTAATATCCTTTTGAATTCCAATCAATGTCTTTTGATATATTTTTTGATAAAAAAATCCTTTGAAATATATCATTAAATAAAGAAGTAGTTCTATAAATAAGACAGCTATAGAAGAGATTATCAGCTGATTAACAACACCATTAGTTATATTAAGAATAATCTTAGCTGATAACAATGGAAGGATTGTTGTTATAATAGCCTCGATAATACTAACTGAACCATAACCAATCAAAGAATATTTAGCTTCTTTAATATATTTCCACGTTCTTTTAACATTCAACTTAAAATTATCATCTTTCATATTTTACACTCCAAATTCCTATTAACAATTTTACTGATAATCCAATTTAATACAAGTCTTTTAATAAAAAGAAAATTATGTTATAATATTAATACATTAAATGTAAAGGGTTACTTAAGTAATTCTTTTTTATTTATAAAAGTGTTAAAATTAAAATGGTGAATAATATGAAAATAGCAGTATTCTCAGATATACATGGAAATTATCAAGCATTAGAATCAATCATAAAAGATATAAAAGGTAAACACATAGATAAAACTATATTTTTAGGAGATGCTATCTCTTTGGGACCTGATTCTAATAAATGTTTAGATTTACTTTTTAAAGAAAAAATTACTTTTATACTTGGCAATCATGAATTATATTCAACAGAAGGTGTCTCTATAGATCCAGATAGTAATATAGATAAAAAGAATCATAATTTATGGGTAACAACAACATTATCAAAAGAGAATTTAAAGAAACTAAAAGAACAAAAACTAATTTATGAACTTTCTAATAACAATAAAAAATATACATTTATACACTTCTTATTAGATGAAAAAAATAAGTATCCATTTAAACACCTAAGCATTTTTAATGATGAAACATATATAAAAGAAATGGATAAAGTAGATGGTGATTATGTATTCTATGGACATGAACATACTGGTAGAATAGATTTTATAAATGGTAAATCCTTTTATGGAATAGGTAGTAGTGGATGTAGAAAAGATAATACTACATACTATTACATAATAGATACAAAGAAAGATAAAGTTAAAAAGATACCTCTTTATTACAATAGAAATGCTTTTCTAAGAAGTATTAACAATAAAGATTATCCAAATATAGATCACATAAAAGAAGTATTTTTTGGTATAGAAAAAAAAGATTAATGAAAATCTTCTTTTTTAATTATCTATTTTAATTGTAATATCACTTGTAGGATAACTGCAACATGGATGTATATAATTAAATTTTATATCTGCTTTACGTCTATGTTCCATACCTTCTTTAACACGAATAGTACCCCAAAGAAGCAAACTTCTACAGTAACCACATTCTCCGCATCTACATTTACTTCTAACTCTTACATTACTAAGTTCAAGAGCAGACAATATTGTTTGATTCTCAAAACAAGTAACATTATATTCTTCATTATTAGAAAATACCTTAATATTATATTGTTTTGGTAGTTCCTCTTTAACTTCTTCCTTTACTTCTTCAGTAACTTCGTTAGTTTCTTCTTCAGCTTCATCATCTTTTTTAGTTTTCTTTTTCTTTTTAGGTTCTTCTTCAATGATATCTACAATCGTAGGTGCTTCAATAGAGTCAGCAATACTTTCTTCAATAATAGGACTACTTTCAAATCTTAAATCCTTAATACCAAGATTTAATATAGATAACTCATTCTTAATCTCATCATAAAAGTCTAAACTACCACAAGCAAACACAGTAAACTTAGCAGTAACAAAACTCTTAATCATACCAACAGTAATTCTATTTTTAGGGTTTTCTTTGTTAATAAATATAACTTTAATATTATTATTTGTATTAGTTAGTCTATTTAGTTCATCCTTATAAATAAAATCACTTTCACTATTAGCTTCATAAAATATAGTTATATCTTTATCAAGTGATTTATCTTCAATACTTTTAGCAATTGAAAGTAGAGGACTTATACCATAACCTCTAGCTATACCAACTAATTGTTTCTTATCTCTTATAGTAGAAGGGAAGAAGTTACCTGATGGACTAAGAGAATCTATAACGTCTCCAATATCAAGTTTGTCTAACATATAATTAGAAACTATACCATTATTAACTCTAGTAACACTTATTCTATAAACATTATTTAAAGCATCATTAGGAGAACTAGATAAAGAATAAGCACGACTTACAAACTTATTATCAAATTGAAATAAAAGAGTTATATATTGCCCAGGTCTAAAAGTAGCAAGACTCCCACCTTCAGCATTACAAAAATAGAATATCTTAGTATTAGGATTAACCTCAATAATATTTTTAATCATTAACTTCTGGTGAGAAGGGTGTATACTTTTAGCAATTCTATCAACTATATACTCATTATTTATAGGACTAGTAGATGTTCTATTTATTATTTTCTCTCTTTTTTCTTTTAGATTTTTAAAATTTTTTATATCTTTATTAGGAAAAGATGATATTTTTATTGGTTTCATACTTCACCTTCCTTTTCTATATCTTTAAGTGTCATATTAGATATTTCATAACCATTTTGATATGTAGAATCATATCCATGTCCATAGTATGAGTAAGAACCACATAATCTAAGTCCATCTATTAAATAGTCTTCATTCTTATTAGTTATTCTAGAAAGTACTGAATCAAAATTATTAAGCATATAACCATAAATACATCCATCAGGAGAACTATTATATTTAGAATATGTTATTGGTGAAGATATCTCTAATTCTTCAATGTACTCTTTAATATTGACTCCTAAAGAAGTTTCAAATCTATTTATTAATTTACTAGCAAGTTTCTCTTTAAAACTATAATAATTCTCTTCATTCAATACTTTATCAAAAGGATTATCATAATATAAAGCAGTTATTGTTATTATAGATGTACCTTCTTCTGATGCATCACTAATCGCATTATTTAAGCAAGTAACAATTAAAGTATTAGAGTCTAATGATTTCATATGTTCAAACTCACTATTACTATCTAAACTATTATATATAAGATATTGATAATTCTTAAGACCAAGATCACTAATATTCTTATCAAGTCCTAAATATATAGTAAATGCTGTAGCACCTAATTTTCTACTATTAGTAAGTTTTAATGCATTAACAGGAACTGTATCTATCATAGAACCAAATACATTCATAGGGCTACTATTAACAATAACATGTTTACTTTTATACATATTACCTTTCTTAGTAGTAACACCACTGACTTTATTATTATCTATTAATATTTTATTAACACTCTCATTATAATAAATCTTACCACCATATCCAATTATCTTATTCTCTATAGCATTAGAAATCTCTTGACTTCTATTTTTAGGAATGTATCCCTTCTTAGTAATATATTGATAAAAGAAATAAACATAGTGAGCAAAATTCATATTTATAGAAGACACACCAAAATATATCCAGTATGACTTTATAATATCTTCTATTGTTTTAGGAAGTTTAAGTTTCTTAAATACTTCATCCATTGTATATGTAGATACATTTAAGAAATTAGGGTAGTTCTTTTTAAGAAAATCTATATCACATTCATTATTTTTTAAATAGTTAAAACCATTATATACTTCTTTAGCAAGTTCAAAGAACTCTGATACTTTATCTTTACATCCAGGTTCAATTTCTTCCATCTTCTTTATAAATTCATCTACACCGAATGGTATAACATATTCACATTTAGGATTATCAGTCTTAATAATTTTATATGCTTCAGGAATCTCTACCCATTCAATCTTTTCATTTAAATCAAACTTATTAAATAGACTTCTTATATCTCCTTCATCACTTTCACTACCAAAGTTATTAAGTTCTCTTAAAGAAGCTTCAAATTCAAATCTACCACGAACAAAACTAGTAGCAAGACCACCAGGAGTACTATTAGATTCTAAAACTAAAACACTCTTACCATTAGAAGCAATATTTAAAGCAGCCATTAAACCACCATTACCAGCACCTACTACTATAACATCATATTCTTCGTTCATCTTAAACTCCTTATTATAATATAATTGTAGCAAATTATTAGAAATAAATAAATAAAAAAACTAACTAAATGTTAGTTCTTACACTCTTCATCATTACACTTTTCATTAAAGTATTCTACTTCTAAAGTTATATGACTTATTTTATCTTCTTTAAGTTTATTCTTAATATTATTTTTAGTATTTATTATATCTTGTTCACTAAGTACTTTATTTAAATGAATATGAGCTGTCATATAGTTATTAACTCCATCCATAGACCATATATGTATATGATGAACATTATCTACGTTTTCATTACTTTCTATATCTTTTTTAATAGTATCAATCTTAACATTTTTAGGTACTTTTTCCATAAATATATCATAGATATTCTTCATATATTTATATACTTGGTATAAGATGTACATAGCAATTAATAATGAAAGAATAGGATCTATAATAATTAAATTCCATACTTTTATACAAATACTACCAATAAGTAAGAATAACCATATAACAGAATCTTCTATTAAATGAATATTAATCTTTCTATCTTTTTCTTTACTTCTAACAACTTTAATAGTTGCATATAAATTAATAAGAAGTCCAAATATACCAAATATAATCATAGCATCATAATTAACATCTTGTGGATTCATAAGTCTTGGAACAACGTTATAAATAATAACAACACTACCAACTAATAATATAAATGAAGCAATTAATGAGCCAAGCATAGTATATCTTAAATATCCATATGAATACTCTTTATTAGGAAGTTTCTTACTTTTCTTTTCAAAGAAATATGTAATACCAATAGTAATGGAGTCACCTAAATTATGAAGCGAATCAGATACTATAGAAATACTATTAGTAAGTATACCACCTATAGCTTCTATAATAGAAAACACTAAGTTTAAAAGAAAAGCTATTCTAATATTTTCAGGTGTTTTACTAAGTATACTTATTTTCTCATTTACTTTCTCTTCTAATTTTTCTTCTTTCTCTTCAATATTTTCTTTAATATTCTTTTTCATACTTACACCTCTAAAATATTATAACATACTTAAATTATATAGTATATAAATAATATTGAATGAAAGCCTTATTTTTAGTATAATTATAGTGGTGATTTAAATGAAATTATTAGCGGAAATTCTTAATATATCAGAAACTAGTTATGAAGTAGAATTAGCTATATTATTATTAGTTATGCTTCTAATAGTACTAGCAATAATTTGTTTAACAATAATAAAGAAGGCAAAAGATAAATAAATATGAAAAATAAAAAAATAGTAATCCATCTATGGTGGATATTTTATATTATATTTTTAGAATTAGTTTATAGAGGATTTATAATAGGAAACATATTTTCTGTTAATACGTTAATAGTTATATTATTTAGTATTCCCTTTATAGTAATCTTTAGTACAATAACAACTCTTTTTAATGAGAAAGTAAATAGAGTCTTAAATATTATTTTAGTGTCTGCTTTAACTTTAGTAACACTAGCTCAAATAGTATATTATAACTTTTATGATTCTATATTCTCATTCTTTTCACTTACGACTGGTACTGGTCAAGTAATGCAATTTTGGCAAATGATAATAGATGTAATACTAAGAATTTGGTATATATTCGTAATTATATTAGTTCCATATATACTATACTTAGTATTCAATAAGAAATTTAACTATAAAAGGCCAAATAAAACATTAATTATTAGTGAAGTTCTAGCATTCATTTTATCATTTGCAGGTATATTCTTTGTAGTAAAATTTGATAATAAAGGAATATACTCATTAAGAAGATTACTTTTTAGCACACATGCTCCAATGCTTACAATAGATAAAACTGGATTACTTACCATGGAATCAATAGATGTATATAGATATGTATTTGGTTTTGAAGAAGAAATATATATTGAAGAAAAAGAAGAACCAGTTATAAAAGAAGAAACTAAAGAATATAACATATATAATATAGATTTTGACAAATTAATAAGTAAAACAAATGATAAGAACTTAATAAGTATGCATAAATACTTTAAGAGCGTAGAGCCAACTGAAAAGAATAAATACACAGGCTTATTCAAAGGAAAAAACTTAATCTTTATAACAGCAGAAGCATTCGACACAATAGCTATAGATAAAGATATAACACCAACATTATATAAAATGGCTAATAATTCATTTGTATTCAATAACTATTATCAACCATTATATCCAGTATCTACTTCTGATGGAGAATATATGAATTTAATAAGTTTAATTCCAAAAGAAGGCATATGGAGTTTTAGAAAAACTAGTGAACTTAGTATGCCTCTAGGTATAGGAAATATGTTTAAAAAAGAAGGATACAATGCTTATGCTTTTCATAATCATACATACAAATACTATGAAAGAAATAAATCACACCCTAATATAGGATTTAACTATTACGGATGTGGTAATGGCCTTGAAAAGAAAATGAAATGTAATCATTGGCCAAACAGTGATTTAGAAATGATAGAAGCATCATTTGACTACTTCTTAAAAGATGATAAACCATTCTTAACTTATTATATGACTGTAAGTGGTCACTTAAATTATAATTTCTATGGTAATAATATGGCATCAAGAAATAAAAAAGCAGTGAAGAATTTAAATTATAGTGATGCTATTAAAGCATATTATGCTACTCAAATAGAATTAGATAAAGCACTAGAAAAACTATTAAAAACACTAGATGAAAAGAATCTATTAGAAGATACACTAATAGTTTTAGGACCAGATCATTATCCATATGGACTAACAACTAAAGAGATGAACGAAGTAAGCAAAACTGATAGAGGAGATAAATTTGAAAACTATCACACAACACTTATAATGTATAATCCATCTATAGAAAGAACTGAAATAAATAAAGTAGTATCAGGACTAGACTTATTACCAACAATATATAATTTATACGGAATAGATTATGATTCAAGACTATTAATGGGAAGAGATATATTTAGTGATTCTGAAGGACTAGCAATACTTTCAGATAGAAGCTGGATTACTAATAAAGGAACATATAACTCAGTATCTAAGAAATTTACAAGTACTACTGATGAAGAAGTATCAAAAGAATACATTGATGAAATAAACTCTATCGTATATCAAAAATTTAGTATGTCATCATTAATATTAGATTATGACTACTATAAGAAACTAGGACTTTAAGATGAAAATAGAAGTAAAAGATTTTGATTTAAAAAGTACACTACTAAGTGGTGCTTGTTTTAGAGTTATAGAAGAAGATGATGGAAGTTTCACTAATATATTAAAAGATAGAGTTATAAATATTAAACAAGTTACTAACACTTTAATAGTAGAGTCTAATAATACTAACAATTTAAAAGAAGTAATAACAGAATACTTTGATTTAGATAGAGACTATAATAAAATAAATGAACAACTTATCAACAACGATTCTAAAATGAAAGATATTATTAACAAATGTAAAGGTTATAAAATATTAAATCAAGATTCATTCGAAATGTGTATAAGTTACATAATAAGTCAAAACAATAATGTTAAAAGAATAACTAACAGTATAAACTCTTTATCAGAAAGATATGGTAAGAAAGTAGTATTTAATAATAAAGAATATTACTTATTCCCAACATACGAAGAATTAAAAGACCTAACTACTGAGGACTTTAGAGCACTTGGAGTAGGTTTTAGAGATAAATACTTAATAGACTTCTTAACAAAATATAAGTCACTTAAAGATATAAACAAATTATCAACAAGTGAAGCCACTAAAGAGTTAATGACAGTTAAAGGAATAGGTTTAAAAGTAGCTTCTTGTATACTACTGTTTGGTTATAAAAGATTAGATACTTTTCCAATAGATACATGGGTAAAACAAAATATAAAAGAAATCTATGGAATAAAAGATGATCAAAAGACAATAGAGAAATTCACACGTGAAAAATATAAAGAATATTCAGGTCTCGCAATACAATATTTATTTCATAGTAAAAGAAATATCAAGTAACATTATTTGTTACTTTTTTCTTGATAAAATATGGTATAGTTATAATACAGGTGAGTATGAAAAATAACTTAATTAAAATTTTATTAACAATGAGTTTTCTAATATTAACAATAACTGCTTCAATTATTGGTTATTTTGAACGCAATAAATTAGATGCTTTAGAAGATAATTTTAAGCTTAAAGGAGAAAGCACTATAACTTTAGAATATAAGAGTAAATACTATGAACCAGGTTATTCTATAGAAATTGATGGAAAAAACTACTCAAAAGATGTAGAAGTTTTGAGTAACATAGATGAATCTAAAATAGGAGAATACGAAGTAAAATATACTATAAAATATAAAAATTATAAGAAAACACTCACTAGAAAAGTTAAAATAATTGATACAGTATCACCTGAACTAACACTTGGTGATAAAGAAATATATTGTACAGTTAATGATAAATGTGACGATATAACATATAAAGCAATAGATAATTATGATGGAGATATTACTTCAAAAGTAACTAAAACATCAAACGTAGATATAAAGAAAAAAGGTACTTATGGTATAGTGTTTAGTGTAGAAGATTCAAGTGGTAACAAAACAGAACAAATATTAAAAGTGAATGTTACTGATAAATTTGAACATACCTATGTAGAAGTAAAAATATCTACTCAAAAGTTAGTTTATTATGTTAAAAAGAAACCAGTACTTACAACAGATGTAGTAACAGGTCAAAATGGAGCAACTAAGACAGGAAACTTTAAAATACTTAGAAAGACTAAAGATCAATGGTTGGTTACTAAAACATATAGATCAAAAGTTAAATTTTGGATGGCATATGATGGTATTTCATATGGACTACATGATGCTGGATGGAGAAAGAAGTTCGGTGGAAACATATATAAAACAAATGGAAGCCATGGATGTGTTAACTTACCAACATCTGTTGCTGAAAAACTATATTCAATGATAGAAGTAGGTACACCAGTTTATATAAGGAGATAATATCTCTTTTTTATTGCTTTTTTAATGAAAATAAGGTATAATATACACTCATCAAAGAGGGGAAAAAGGAGGAATAAATATGAAAATAATTAAAAAAACTAATATTTGTTCATTTAGGGCTAATGATAAAGCGTTAAGTGATAAAAGTATAGATGGATTACACTTTGTAACAAGTAATGGTTTCACATTTGATAGAGAAAGTATAGATAAACATGTGTATACTAGAAAACCAATTATATATGAAACATCTAATGATGAAACTTCATCATACGACTATACTATTTATAATTTACAAAGTTTTTTAAGAAAATTTCCTAATATGATAGTATCATTATCTGACTATGATATGGCACTTAATATAAAAGAAATGCTTGAACTTGAAGGAATGAAATTACAAGTATCTACTCCAGTATCTAAATCAACTGATGGAGATTATATAGAATATAGTCATACATCATTAAATGAAAAAGATAGAACTAACGTATCTAAAATGTTAGAACTATTACGTGAAAAGAAAAGAATAATATTAGATTATGAAGCATATAAAGATACAATAGGTATGGAAGTATTAGATGAACTTGGAAGAAGAACACAAAGTAGTGATAATATACTAATTAGTACTTGGACTCCAAAAAGAATATTAAAAAAATAAAAAAGTAGTTGCATTAATAAAATATATATGTTAATATTTTAACGAGGTAAAAAATATATGATGGAATTAAAATCAAAACATCCTAACTATGTTTATAAAAAGTGTCTATGTGATACTATCGATTTTAATTTCTTTGAATTTCTCATCATTTAATGGTGAGATTTTTTTTGCCATAATTTATTGTTTAAGGAGGAGGATTTATGAAAAAGAACAATAAAATGTTACTTGATGTTAATGAAAAACCACCAGTATTAAGATGGATACTATTATCACTTCAACATGTATTTGCAATGTTTGGAGCAACTATACTAGTACCAATATTAGTTAATACTGCATCAGGAACAGAAGTACTATCTATACCAGTAGCACTTATATCTTCAGGCATAGGAACACTTATCTATATTATTTGTACAAAAGGAAAAAGCCCGGTATATTTAGGAAGTTCATTTGCATTCATAACACCAATGATAGTAGGATTTGCTAAAAGTGGAAAAGCAAGTGTATTTACAGCGATAATGGCAGTAGGACTAGTATATGTACTAGTAGCATTAATAATCAAACTAGTAGGTAAAAAATGGATTAATAAATTATTACCACCTATAGTAGTAGGACCTATGATAATGATAATAGGTTTATCACTAGCACCAACAGCAGTAGAAGAAATAGGACTTAATATGGAAACAGTTCCATGGAAAAACATAGTAGTAGCACTAGTTGCATTCTTAACAACAGGAATACTTGCCGTAAGAGGAAAAGGATTCTTAAAAGTAATACCATTCTTAATGGGTATGATAGCTGGTTATATAGCATCAATGATACTAGGCATGGTAGATTATAGTGGAATAGTAACTGCTAAAATAATATCAAAACCAGACTTTTATTTACCATTCGTACATTATAAACTAAACTTCGGAGCACTACTTACAATAGTACCAATCGCACTAGTAACTATATCAGAACATATAGGAGACCACAAAGTACTAAGTGAAATAATAGATAAAGATCTAATAGAAGACCCAGGACTAGATAACACACTTATGGGGGACGGAATTGCAACATTTGCAGCAGGACTTATCGGAGGACCAGCAAACACAACATATGGTGAAAACACTTCAGTAGTAGGTATGACTAAAGTAGCTTCAGTTTGGGTAATAGGCCTAGCAGCAATAATCGCAATAATATTTGGATTCTTAGGACAACTAACAGCAATTATCTCATCAATTCCAACACCAGTATTAGGTGGAGTATCAATCTTACTTTATGGATTTATATCAGTAAATGGTTTAAAAATATTAATTCAAAACCACGTTGACTTTGAAAATACAAAAAATGTAATCGTAGCTTCTTCAATGTTAGTTCTAGGATTAGGTGGAGCAGCTATATCAGTAGTAACTAATAATATAAACCTATCAATATCAGGAATGAGCTTAGCAGCAATCATAGGTATACTTCTAAACTTACTTATTAAGGATGAAAAATAATGAAAGAAATAGTATTAAACCATCCATTAGTTACTCACAAACTATCAATACTTAGAAATGAAAAAACAGGTACTAAAGAATTTAGAGAAATAATAAGTGAAATCTCTGTATTACTTTGTTATGAAGCAACAAAAGATGCAAAACTTGAAGAATGTGAAATAAAAACTCCTCTTGAAAAATATAAAACTTATAAATTAAATGAAGATAATTATGCATTTGTACCAATACTAAGAGCAGGAATGAGTATGGTGGATGGAATACTATCTGTAATACCAAATGCTAAAATAGGACACATAGGTCTTTATAGAAATGAAAAAACATTTGAACCAGTAGAATACTATTATAAAATGCCAAAAGGTATAGAAAATAGAGAAGTATTTGTTCTAGATCCAATGTTAGCAACCGGAGGAAGTGCTATCGCAACAATAGATAGACTTAAAAAAGATGGTGTTAAAAAGATTAAGTTCTTATGTATTATATCTTCCCCAGAAGGAATCAAAGCATTAAAGAAAGCTCACAAAGATGTACAAATATATACTTCCTGTGTAGATAGATGTCTAAATGAAAATAAATATATATTACCAGGACTTGGAGATGCTGGAGACAGAGTTTACGGTACCAAATAAACAAATGGTTAAAGAATTAAAAATTATGTTATAATAATAATATGATAAAGAAGATACTAAAAGAAAATTGGATATATATGTTAATTATTATCTTATTGATAGTATCTTTTATTGTGATAAAAAATAGTAGTCTTTACAAAAGTATTGTAAACTTTGACTATAAAGTAATTGAATTTTTTGGAAACATAAATGACAAGAGATTAATAGCAGCTATGAGTTTCATAACAAATTTTGGTGATTGGTACATACCAATTATAATAATCGTGTGTATATTTCTATTTTTAAAGAATAAATGGTATTTCTATCTTGTATCAGGTAGCTATTTATTCTCAGGAATAGTAGTATTTATTACAAAGAATCTAGTTCAAAGACCAAGACCACTAGAAGCACTTATAAGGATACCAAGTAGTTTTAGTTTTCCAAGTGGACATACTCTAACATCACTAGTGTTTTATATGACATTGTTTTATCTAATGACTGAAAAATCAAATAAATTTATAAGAATAGTATTTGGACTATTATTCTGTTTCTTAATAGCAATAGTTGCATTTTCAAGAGTTTGTCTAGGAGTTCATTTTTTCTCAGATGTAGTAGGTGGATTCATACTAGGCATACCTTGTTTACTATGTAGTATAAATATAATAGAAAAGAATTTTAAGGAGAAATTAGTATGAAAGCATTAGCCTTAGAAGGTGGAGGAGCAAGAGGTGCATATGAAGCAGGTGCTATAAAAGCACTATCTAAAAAGAAAATATTTTTTGATGCAGTTGCAGGTACATCAATAGGAGCAATAAACGCAGCATTCTATGCATGCAATAACCTAGATGGAATGTACAAACTATGGGAAACAACTGATAGTAAAGAACTATTCGGATTAGATGGAAAATTCCTAAATGATATTTCAAAACATAAATTCGATTTAAAAGAAATAAAAGAAAATAAAGAAGACATAGAAAAGATAATAAAAAATATTGGTGTAGATACAACTAATATAAGAAAACTTCTTTCAAAGAACATAAAAGAAGACAAATTCTATAAAAGCAAGATTAATTTTGGTTTAGTAACTTTTAGTATAAGTGATTTAAAACCTCTTGAGATATTTAAACGTGATATACCAAAGGGTAAATTTGTAGATTATGTTTTAGCTAGTGCATACTTACCAGGTTTTAAACTTGAAAGAATTATTGACAACAAGTACTATCTTGATGGTGGAGTACATATGAATTGTCCTATAGATATGCTTCTAGATGAAGGATATGAAGAAGTATATGCAGTAAGAGCTTGGGATAATAGAAAACTTAAATATAAGCCAAGAAAGAATACAAAAGTACATGTTATAACACCAAGAGAAGATTTGGGTTCAATATTAGTATTTACACCTGAAGTATCACTCTATAGAATGAATTTAGGTTATTATGATGCTTTAAAATACTTAGATAATTTAGATGGAAATAAGTATTATATAAAACATAAAGATGAAACTTATTATGATAGACTATTTGATAAAGTAACACTAAAAAGAATGATAAAAAAATATAACAAAGGGTTACCACCTAAATCAAATAAAGACTTTATCATAAAAGTAATAGAGAAGGTTTGTAAACAAAAAAATATAGAAAGATTTAAAATATATAACTTTCCATATCTAATTACTAAGTTAAAGTATCAATTCGCAGGTGATAAGAATAATATATATTATGATTTTATAAAGAATATAAAAGTGGATTTTGAAGATTAATCCACTTTTTTTAATAAAGCACTTGCAAAATATATATTTTATTGTTAAAATATTATTTGCAAACGCAGGTATAGTTCAACGGTTAGAATGTGGCCTTGCCAAGGCTAAGATGCCGGTTCGATTCCGGTTACTTGCTCCATAGTGAAATCTGCTCGAACTTTTCGAGTTTTGATAAATAACTAATCCAATTTGGATTAGTTTTTTTGTGTTTCTAACTCCCACGTTTCAGCTTGGAAGAATACAAAGACTATCCTACTTTATAAGGAAAGGATGGAACTATGGTAAATATTATTAAAGAAGAACTATCATTAGAAGAATCATTAAGAAAGAAAATTGAGTTTATATGTGAATTTGCTAAAGTACAACCAACTATTATTAATGGTAGTATCAGAAAAATTGATAAAACTAATTTAACTTATATTGAACCACATAGAATTATTATTAATGATATTACTTTTCTTGCTTTTAACTATTCTAATGAAATATTTATAGAAAATTTATCAAATAAGATTAAATTATCTGAATTAGAAAATTATATAAAATAAATTAATACCTATTGATAGGATTGACAAATCAAATTTAAAAGTATATTATATAAAACCAATAAACGACAAGCAGTATCCGTCTTTTATTAGAAAGCGAGGTACATCTATGGTCAAGTGCATAATTAATAAAAAATATAATATGAAATTAAGAGGAGTCAAAGGTATTAGTTTGAACTAGTATTTTTGACTCCCTTTTTTGTTGATAAAAGGAGTTGATAAATAATGAATGAAGGAAATAAAATTGCAGGTCTTTATATTCGAGTTAGTACCGAAGATCAAGCACGAGAAGGATTCAGTTTAAAGGAACAAGAAAAACGTTTAAGGGCTATGTGTGAATACAAAGGATATGAAGTATATAAAATATATAAAGATTCTGGAATAAGTGCTAAAACGGGCAATTATCGACCTGCCTTTGAAGAATTATTACAAGATATAAAAGATAAAAAATGTAATACTATTGTTGTTTTAAAGTTGGATAGATTAACTCGTTCTGTTTATGATTGGGAAAATATATTAAAATTTTTAGAAGAAAACGATGCTTATTTAGATTGTGCGAATGATGATATAAATACAACAAATGCTAATGGTAAAATGATATCAAGAATATTAACAAGCGTTTCTCAACAAGAAATAGAAAGAACAAGTGAAAGAACTAAAGTTGGTTTAGCAGGTGCAATTAAAGAAGGACATATTCCTGCTCGTGCTCCACTCGGCTATAAGCATATAGATAAAAAATTAGTCCCTGATCCACTTGCAAAAGATATTGTAATAAGAATATATGATTTATATTTTGAAGGTAAATCTTATTATAATATTGCTACTATATTTAATGAAGAACAAGTATTAGGAAAAACTAATTGGAAAGATACAGGAATATTAAGAATAATTTCAAATGAGGTTTATAAAGGTGATTATGTACATGGCAAAAGAACAAATCATCCTACTTATTATGAAAACGTTGTAGAGCCAATAATAAGCAAAGAAATGTGGGAAAACTGTCAAGTTCAAAAAAAGAAAAATCAAAAGAACTATATGAGAACACAAACTTATATTTTTTTACAAAAGTTAAAATGTCCTAAATGTGGAAGAATACTTGCTGGTGGTGCTTCACATAAAATAAAATCTGATAAATGGTATTTCTATTATAGATGTGAGAATTGTAAAAATAATATTCATGAAAATAAAATTGAAGATAAGATTAAAGTATTACTTGCTGATATATTAGAATATGACAATGTTGTTAATGAGTTTTTCTTACCAGTTTTAAAATCGAAAGTAGATAATCCTAAAGAACAACTAGAAAAAGAATTAAAATCTTTGAATAATAAAAAGGAAAGAATTAGAAAAGCATATATTGATGAATTATTTACTGAAGAAGAATTTAAAGAAGAATCTAAATTAATTGAAAATCAAATTGAAATGATTAATTCTAAATTATTAGAAAACTCACAAGCAGAACAATTAAACTTTACTACTGAAGATATACTTCTAAAAAGAGATATTGACTTTATCAACAAAGTAAAACTACCAATATCTTATTATGCTTTTAATGATAATTGGGATTTACTTGATAGAGATACTAGAGCTGATATAGTTATGAGATATATTGATGATATAGAACTTGAACTTAAAAATAATAAATATGAAATTAAGCAAATTAACTTTAGAAGCACGTTTTATAGTGATTTTGAAGAGTTATATAAGAAAGGGTATATTGATAAGAAAAGACCTCTTACATACGATTTTAATGGTGTATGTGTAGATA
>CAMERI010000005.1:0-98813 GCA_945935525.1 uncultured bacterium
GAAATCAAAATTTTAAACTTGAAATCTTTATGTTCAACATTATACGTGATATAATATGGTCCAAGGGAGAGTTTATGACAAAAAAGAATTAAAAGAAACAAAAGGGGTAGATGTAGTACCAACATTAAGTGATAAGATAAGTAAAGATACTAGTTGGTGTCCAGCATTTCAATTAATATGGAATGACTTTAAAAATGATATAGTAAAACAAGATATTAAATTTGAAAAAAAATTAGATATGCTTGATAACTTAAATGAAGAAGATTTTACTAAGAATGATATAAGTGATAGTTATTACTATAAAATATATGGAAGAAAAAATCTTGAACTTAAAAGTAAGATAGAAAATGCTATAAAAGAAAAATTCAATCAAAAGAGTGATATCCTTGATCAATTTGATTGGAGTAGTGATGTTCTTGATAGTGGAGAAGATGTAATAGACAGATATTTCTTATATAGTATGCTTTATAGAGAATTTGAATTTAATAAGAAGTTTGATACTTTTAATGATAAGTTTAAAGATATAGAAAATGTTGAATATTTTGGTATTATAAAAAATAATGATGTAGTACGTGAACAAATAAAAGTGTATTATTATAATGATGAAAATGATTTTGCAATTAAACTTATTACTAAAAATAATGACGAAGTAATAATTATTAAGAATCCTAAAGGTGAAACTTTTGATGAAATATATAATAGTGTAAAAGATAAAAAAATACATGAATTTAATGATAAAGATAACTTTATGATGCCTAAGATAGATTTTAATGTTTTAAGAGAATATGATGAACTTGAAAATAAAGAAATTGTTACATTAGATGGTATATATACGATA
The DNA here is from genome assembly GCA_945935525.1 of uncultured bacterium. Taxonomy (GTDB): domain Bacteria; phylum Bacillota_I; class Bacilli_A; order RF39; family UBA660; genus CAG-1000. The sequence goes on from CAMERI010000005.1 coordinate 839, forward strand.
GAAAAAGCTATTCAAAGTGTTAAGTTTTCATTAGATGAAAAGGGTGGCAAAGTTAAAAGTGAAGCTGGAATGGATGTAATATATGAGTCTAGTTCTGTAGAAAAATATAGAAATTTCTATGTTAATGATACATTTGCATTATTCTTAAAAGAATCTAATAAAGACAAACCATACTTTGCTTTAAGAGTAGATGATATAAGTAAATTTCAACAATAAAATGGATTTATAGTCCATTTTTTTGATATCTATAAAAAAATATGTTATTCTTATTTTAGGAGGGTAGAATGACTAATAGAGAATATTATGATTATTATTTAGGTAGTGATATTAACTTTGTAAGAAGTTTTAAGAAATTAAGTTTGTCTAATTTAATATTAATAATTTCAGATGAAAGAAACCAAGAATGTGTAAGAGATTTAGCTAAGGTTGAATTAAGAAGGAGAACTAGAAATTTAGGTATTCCATTTGAAGAATTAATACATTTCGATGATGAAGCAATAGCTAAGAGAGGTTATGATGTTGATAATTATTTAATATCTAATAATGTTAATATGCAGAAACTTATGGATATTTGGGCTATGCCACGTGAAGAGTGTCCACTTTTATTTAGTGAAAAACATTTATGTAATGGAATGGACTATGGTACAGGCTTCTTTACTAAATTAAGTAAAATAGAAATTGACAATTTATCTCGTAGAATTTTTGGATTGAGTGATAAGCATCAAAGAGAAGTACTTATTCAAGCAAAAGAATTATTTGAAGAGAGAAATAGAAGATTTGAAGAAGAGAAAGCATTAATGAAAAGAGAATTTGGTATGGATGAAGTACTGGGCTGTAATGATGCTATGTTTCAATTAGATAATGAATTTTCTCCATTAGAACTTTTAGCAAATATTAGTGATGAAGAAAGATATAGATTAATGTCTTCAAGATTAGGTACTTTTAAAATGTTTATTTGTGAGATGATGAATGATAGTATAGTAGATCCAGATATAGTACAAAGTTTATATGGAATTAAGTTTATTAGAAGTGATAATAGAAGACTTAGTAAGCAAAGAAGAAAGTTGTTACAAGAAGCTAGAAGTGGTAGTAGTGTTGACTACGAACAAGCTGGTGTTATGAAGTTGGAATTTAAAAAGTAGTTTAAAAAAAACTACTTTTCTTCTTTATAAAAATCTTCTTCTTTATTTCCACCAATTCTATTTATATTCGTATCTATAAAATATCTATTGGGGTTATTTTCATCAATAAGTAAATCTGCATATCCTTCTTTTGGAAGAGTAAGTGTATCATCTCTTGGTTCACTTTCAAGTGTTATTGTAATACCATTAGGAAGAGTGTAGTGTAATACAATTATTCTTAATCTTTTATTTGCACGTTTAGTATCTGATCTTCTAAGTCCATATGGTATTCTTTTAATAAGTTTTCCATTGTTTTTTAAGTATTCTATATCTTTCATTTTCTTATTGATTCTAATTAGTTCTTTTATATTACCATAAATTGCAAGTGCTATTATAATTACGAATATTCCTATAAATAAACATGAATTTAAATCAAAACTATTTAATTTAATACATGAAATTATAAAGTAAATAATAACTATAGCAAATATGAATAATACTATAAGTGATGGTGTATAACTCTTTCTATATTTATCAAATGATTGTGTATTTATTTCGTACATATTAATTCTCCTATCATTAATTAAATTATAACATATTATTTCAAAATAAAAGAGAATTAATTCTCTTTCTTTGATAGTTTTAACATTTGACTTTCAATATTATTGTTTAATGCATAGGCAGAAACTGCTTTAAAGTTATCATCATATGGATATGTTTGTTGTCCAAATTTAAGCCACATTGTTGACCAAGATTCACCAGTTTCAAGTAACTTTTTAACTCTTTCATTTTCTTTGGTATTATTATTTTCTTGATTATTTAAATCAACACAATGTTCTTGATCATAAAGTTTAAATTGAAGATCACATTCTAATTTATCACATTGATATGCAAATAATGATTCTTTAGTTTTTCTTTCATCAAATTCTAAAAATAATTCTTCTATTATTTTTCCATCTAGTAAACCTTGTAGAATATTATGAACTGCTTCATGTTCTATTTTTTCTTTTTCACTTTTAGATATTTGAAATTGTGTTAAGTCACCAATTATAGTTTCACCAAGTTCATGAACTGCTAACATAAATATAACTCTTTCTAAATCTATATCATATTCATATTCTGACTTCATTGCAATAGCTAGCATTTGAACACCATATACGTGTTCTGCAATACTTTCTATTCTTTCTCTTTGCACATTCCAGTCTTTCCATCCGGTTCTAATTATATTTTTTAGTTTATTACATAGTACATAGTAGTTTAATACTCTTTGTTCTTTTGTCATAGTTTCTCCTTTGTTTTGTTATTATAGCACATTTAGGTTATTTATGATATTATATTTTTAGGTGATGTAATGATTAGAGAAGAATTAAAGAAGTATATTGAAGAAAATATATTTACAAGTTATGATAAGAATGAAGATGGACATAAACTTGATCATATTATGTATGTTATAGATAGAAGTTTTATGTTTGCAAGTAGAGTGCCTGATGTAAACTTAGAAATGGTTTATGTTATAGCTGCTTATCATGATATAGGTCACTATATAGATGCAGAAAATCATGAAAAAGTATCTGGAGAAATGTTATTAAAAGATAAAAATTTAAGAAAATTCTTTAGTGAGAAAGAAATTAAAACTATGTCAGAAGCAGTGTGTGATCATAGAGCTAGTTCTAAAAATGAACCAAGAAGTATATATGGTAAAATAGTTTCTTCTGCGGATAGAAATGTATTAGTGGAAATACCATTAAAAAGGACATATTCTTATAGAAAAGTACATAGTCCTAATTCAACATTAGATGAAATAATTGAAGAGTCTAGACAGCATTTATTAGATAAATTTGGTAAGAAAGGGTATGCTACTACCAAAATGTATTTTGAAGATGAAGATTATAAGAAATTTTTAGAAGATATAACAGTTCTTGCTTCAAATGAAGAAGAATTTAAAAGAAGATTTTTAGAAGTGAATGGGCTAGAAGAAGAGTATAAAAAAGTACTTAAAGGTAATTAAAAAAGATCAAATATAATTTTGATCTTTTAGTTTTCATCTTTTTTTCTTAATGTTTTTTGAACAGGTTTATCTAACCATATTATATCTTCAAATGTCATATTGTATTTTTTATAGATTTTTTCTATTTCTCTTCTTGTTACATTTTCGGTATACCATTCAAAATATTTTTCATAAAATTCGCTTTGTTTAAATAATAAAATTCTTCCACTTACTGTGAATAAATCAATTACATCTTTAGGATTTGTAGTTACTTTTTGAAATCCAAATCTATCTAAATCAAGTACTCCATCTAATGTTCTTACTGATTTTAATGAACAGGCTTCAGTATCTTTACGTTTTTCAATAAAGTCTGTTAGGTATGATAATATTTTAAAGCCTTCTTCACGTGTCATACCTTCTGGTAACATAAATGTACTACAAGGCCAGTTTGTAATTCCGATATTATCAGGACGTGGATTTATTTGTTCATTTTTTCTATAGAATTCTACATAATGAAGTCTATAATAATTACTATTTGGTATTTCATGATCTTCAAGTTCAGCATCAAATTCATAATCTCTTTCACTAATTCCAAGTAAAGCATTTCTAAAATTTTTTAATTCATCTATTAGTTTCATATATGTCTCTCTTTCTAATCAAATTCTTCTATTTCTTTACTATATTTTTCATCTTTAAGATTAATTAATTTAAAATATTTTTGAAGACTACTAATATATTCTAATTCTTGTTTACTATATTCATCTATATAGTTTTTTGGTATTTTAAATGATTCTGGGTATCTATAAAGTTCATTAATTAATTCATCAAAACTATGACAATGACTAACAATACCTTCATACTTTTTTGTTTCATGATTATAGAAAGTTGCTTTATAGTGATATATCATTCCAACATTGCCAATACTTGTAAAAGCATCTACTAAACTATTATCAGTTTCATATTGATTAATTATATTTGAATAACGTATCCATTCAAAAGTATCTCTTTTTTTATCATAAAAGGGATAGGGGATACTACAATTTTTAAATTTTTTATATCTTCTTTTAATTTTTTTATCATAGATATAACATTTTTGATTGTTAAACATATTATTGATTCCTTTCTTTTAAATGTGTTTTGTGATTTATATTTTATCATGGTTTTTTGTGTATTTATATAATAAATCTTTTATGAATAGAAAAACCTTTAGAAAACTAAAGGTTAATTATTATCTTTTTTGGTTGGAATTAATTGTTTTGGCTTTTGTTCCCATAGTTGTGGTCTTAGTTGATGCATTTGTTTACAAAATTGTATTTCTTTCCATATTTTGTCTACTACTTGTTTATTTTTATATAGTTCTAGTAACATTTCATAAGTATAATCATATAAATAGTGATATGAAAGTGGTGAAATAAAACTGTTATTAAGTTCATTTTTGAAGTATGAAGCAGCATCAATTATTGACCATTCCCATTGTTCAAGACAATCATCATATGCTTCATCACTGCACCAGAAGTCCATAACTAATTTTTTCTTTTCTTCTAAAGACCAATTAGGATTTCTTAAAATATAATATCTTATATCAAATGAACCTGTTCCATGTGCTTGTGTTTGACTTAATGATTTGAACATATGGTTCATATATTGTGCTTTAGTTTTAGAACCAATAGGGTTAATACTTCCATCTATATCAATAGAAGTTGTATCATCATCGCTAATACCTTTTGCATCTAGTTCTCTTGAAAAATCATTTTCTGATTCTTGCCAACGAGTAGTACCAATTTTATTCATTGCTTCGTTTACAGCAAATGTTTTTTGTTTTTCAGTTAATTTTAAATTTGGATTCCATAAACTCATTAGTAGGAAAGAGTAGCCACCATTTGATGCTCCTTCTAAAACTATTCTTGCAATGTCAGTATTTGAATAGATAGAATCAATTAACTTCTTATATGCGACTTCATCGATCTTTTCATAATCTATAAGCATAGCATTACATATGGCTAATCCTTCTACTGTATCTCTTTCTCCGAATTTATCTTTTGTTATTTGTACAGATTCTCTTAAAACGTCTGGATCACTTTTTATTTCATTCCATATTTCTTTACTGTCTCCAACTCTCGGACTTCCATACATAGATTTATATAGTTCATTATCTAATCCTTTAACTTTACTCATATTATAACCTTCCTTTGTTAGTTGTTTATTATATCATGAATTTTTAAATAAAAAAATACTAACTAGTAAATGGTTAGTATTTATAGTTCTAGATGGTGCGAGTGTCGTAGATATCTACAACTTTTTTATTAATTTTGGAGATAACTCCTCAACTCTTTTTATATCACCATTTTCGTTAACATATATTGTCTTAAAACCTAGTGATTTAGGAACATCAATATCCAATCTTTTATCATCACCAACTATTACACATTCACTTGGTTGGTATATTCCTTGAGCCTGTCTATAAGCTAATTCATTTGGCTTTATAATACTTTCACCATAATATTCACTAAAATAATCATTGATTCCCATAGCAGTTAATCTATTTCTTTGTGATTCTTCAAAATAATTAGATAATAATACTAGTTCATATTCATTCATTGCTGCTAGCATTGATTTAATTTTTTCAGCATTTTCAGGAATTGCTTTTCTTAATTCCTGAAAGAATATTTCTAAAAAATGATTATCTAATTCACATCCTAATTTATCACCAAAAAATTTTAAGTATAGATTTCTATCATAGCTATTATATGTTTTTTCATACTCTTTAATATTTAACAAAAATTGTTTTGTCTTTTCTATGTCTTCAATGCCATATTTTTTAAGTGTATTTGCTACATAAGATGAAAAATCTACGCCAGTAATCAAAGTACCATCGATATCAAATATTATTCTTTTTATCATAAAACCGCCTAACTGTAAATAGATGGTTATATTATACTATATAAATTAATCTTTGTATATTATTTTGTTTTGACAAAATATTTAACCCCCTAGGTGTTTTGACATTAATATCAAAGTACTATGGTTTATTATATATAATAGAAAAATATAGTAAAACTATTGGGCCACGAATAAATGTTTGATATAATTTTATTATGAACATTTAATGTGAGTGTCGTCCTCCAGTCTTGAAAAAGGAAGGAGGTAGATATCGATGAAAAAAGAGTTTATGTGATTAAACTCTTAAGATACATCTATATCATTTTATCACTTCATACCTTATTGGTATTAGTCATAAAAAAATAGACACTCATATGCTTAGATAGAGTGTCCAACTCAATTAATTGAGGTGACATTCACTTGCAACTTTAAATGTTCCTCTTTTTTATTTTATGCAAGTTTTCTTGCTAAATACATAATAACATAAAAAAAGAACTTTTTTCAAGTTCTCTATATATAAAGTTCGAATAGTTTCGAACAGATTTGTCACTGGTGCAAGAGAAGGGAATCGAACCCTCAAGGTATTGCTACCGGCAGATTTTGAGTCTGCTGCGTCTACCAATTCCGCCACACTTGCATTAGTTATACTTGCATTCCTTATAAAGTATAACATAATAAATAATAAATCTCAAATAGTTATTTTATAATTTTAATGTCTTTAGCAAAGTATAATGGATATTCATAATTTGGATCATCATCAATATTAATCATTAAGTTTCCTAATTGATAATCAATAATAATTCCTATTATAGATTCGTTATTTTTATTTGTGATTTTACATTTTTTATTAATAAAAGTATTATCAAATTCTTTGTTATAATAATTTTTAAACTCTTCAATATTTTTTAATTTATTTAGTGGTATTTCTTGTTTATATGGTACTTCATGTGTTTCTTCTGTTTCTTTCATGCCATCATTAAATACATCAACATATAAAGTATCATTTTTAAAATCTAATAGTTTACCACGAAAAGTAGAGTAGTACTTATCATCAATATACTGATTATAAATAATATATTTTCCAGTTAGTTTATCTATATTATTAAATTCTTCTTTTAGTTTAAAAAAATTCTTATTCATTTTGTCTCCTTTATGTTATTTTAACCAATTATAGTCTTTTAATTTTTCATTATTAGTTTCACTTAAGTCTTCTTCTATATTTACAGATATTCCCCATAAAATATTTTCTTTTAATTCTTCGTTTATATTTAATTCATCAAGAGGTATGTTACTTCCTAAAACTATTTGTTTCTTATTAGATATATAGTCTTTTATTATTTCTATTAATTTATTTTGATCTTCAATTGAAAGATTTTCTATTTCATCAATTATTAATACATTAGTATCATTAGTAATTTCATTTATATTATAACTAACTTTATAATTAGATTCTTCTAGAGCATTAGTTATAGCTTGTAGTAGGTGAATTCTTTCTAAAGAGTTACCACTAATAAATAATGGTGAATACTTTTTACCTGGTTCTTTTACTATATCTTTTGAAGCAGTAAATGCTAGTTTATTTCCTTTATTAACTTTAAAATTTTCAAAATTATATTCTTTATTTTTCATTTCTTCCTCCATTAATATATTTCTACAATACCATCTAGGATATTGTTAAATTCTTTGTTTATATTTAATACAAAATATTTAAGTTCATCGTAATTTACGTTATCATTATAATAATATAATTCATTATTATTTAGTAGTATTTTACCAATAGTTTTATCATTATTAGTATAACATTCTTTATGTTTAACGTTTTCAATATTTGTTGTAGCTATCAAATAATTCTTATCAAGTAAGCATTTATTTAGTTTAATTAAATCATTATTATCTTTTATAACTTTGTTATTAAATAGATATTCTATTATTTTTAAACTACATTGTTTGAAACTATAATTTATACCATTGAAGGTGCATTTAATTTTTAAAATTTCTTTTTTTATTAGATTTTTTGTTTCGTTATCATTTGAAAGTTTATATAGATTATAATAATAGATAAGTAATATCTTTTTATTTTCTTTGTAGAATTCATTATTATTTTTAAGAATATCTACTAGTAAATCTCCATATTTTTGTTCTAGGTTTTGTGTTAATTCTTTTCCATATTTTGTGATTGGTATGGTGATTTTTTCATTAGATAAACCTATATAATCAAATAGCTTAGTGAAACTAGATAAGTAACAATCTAAACTAATAATATTATTTATTTTAGTATTATATTTGTTATTACAAGGTTCAATTACTGAGTCAATTAGTTCTTGATAATTAATGCATATATATTTATCAACTTCTATAAAGTTAGGTTCTTTTTCTAATGATAAGAATACAAATATATAATTAGTGTCTTTATTATTTTCTTCTTTGTAATAGTTATAATATCTTTGACATTGATTATCATGTTCTGTAGATAGAAGTTTGTTTTCTAATATAATATTATATTTTTTATTATTAATAGTAAATTCTATAAGTAAGTCTAATTTATTATTCTTATCTAAAACTACTTGAGAGTAAACGTAAAGATTTTCTATTTCATATTTATCTAATTCTTTAATATTGATTTTTACTTTAGAATTATCTTTAATTATTAATAATTCTAGTAATCTTTTTAATGGAAAAGTGCCTAAATTATATGGATTATCTTTTATGAATATTGATTTTAATATATTAGTATGTATGTCTTCTAATCTAAAAAAATCTAATTGATCGAATATGTTATAACTCATATAGTAATTATTAAATTCTATCCATTCTTTGCTTTCTTTAATAAGAGTAAAATTTTTCATAAAGTCACCTCTTTCGTATAGTGTACATCACCTTAAGTAGATTTACAATATTATTCATTGATTAATGGTATTAATGTTTTTTCCCACTTCATAATTATATTCATAATATATTCAGGTACTTCTTCATTAAATCTTGTTTTTGCTTGTACTACTTTGTTATTTCTAACTTCAATGGTAACAAAAGATTTCTTAATATTATTTTTATATCTCATAAAGTATATTTGACATTCATTATTACTTACCATATCACAATATGTTCTTACACAGTTTGATTGTTGTGAACTTTCATCTATAAGACTATTTATACTACTAGCTGGAAAAATGATATATTTATCATCTTCATATTTATTTAACATAAGAATATTAGAGAGATTTTTAATACGTTTATTAGTAAGTGGATCTTTTGATATTATTATTTCATTTGTTAGTTTATCATGATTCTCAATAAAGTTATTCGGAAATAGAATAGAATGGTCTTTTATATTTAGTTTCATTTCTTCACAACATCTTATGTAGTCACCATATTCATGTAGATTATTTAAAGTTAAATTTTGTTTTTTGAAGTAATCAAGTATTTTGTCTAAACTAACATATTTTAATATTAGTTCTATTAGCCTAAGATTATTCTTTATGAAGTCTAGTGTAGTTAGGTCAGTTGTAGGATATAGTTTTAATGCTTCTAATTCGAGGCAGTCTATATTTATTTCTTTCATAAATTCATAATATTTCTTTTGTACACCAAATGTACTTTTAAAACTACCTTTATATTTTATATCAGGACTACTACTAATAGCTAAATCATATAATTTTAATTTTAGAAGATATTCAAATTCTTTATAGTATACTGGATAGAATGTTATACTTGATAGACAGAAATAATGATCTTTAAGATAATCTTTAAGTGTCCATATACTACTATATTTATATAGAGTAGTGTTCTTTAAATCATTTAGATTATCTGTATATAAATATTGATGCTCAAATGTATTAAATACATATTCATCTAATAAGTCAAAATCTTTATCATTTATTTCTTCTGTTGTATTTCTAAATCTTGTGATTGTTTCTTCTAATTCTTTATAAGTAATATGTTTGTTTTCTTTTATATTTATAATTTTAGTTGGTAAGATTTGATATATGCTTTTAATACTTATTTTACTTTGTTTATATGGATAGAAAGTTGCTACATTTAAATAACTTATATCTTCATGTAATAAATAGAGTAATATATTATTATCATTAATATCAAATACATAATAATAGATATAAGCACCTAGATTTTTTAATTTATCTTTAATTGTATATTGTTTAGAACATTTAGGACATTTATATTCTTTTGTGAGTTCTTCCATATGTAAAGGACAATAATAAGTGTTATCATTTTCATTATAAAATGGTATAGAGTCTGATGTTTTATTAATAAAATCTTTTATATTTTGCGGAATGTCATCTAATGTTTTCCAGTAGTTTGTTGGTTCTTCTATAATACTATCAAATTTATCATTGAATTTTAAATTGTTCATAAAAATCACACCCACTTTAAGTAATATTGTACATCAGGTATAATGTATTTACAATAATATAAAAAGAGTTTCTATTTGGTAGTGAAACTCTTTCTTTTGTTATGAATTAATATAATTATTCCGATGATTATAAAGAATAAACTTATGTATTGATTTAATGATATTATTATGTTTTTATGACTCATTCTTAGGAAGTCTAGTAAGAATTTTGATAGTCCACATAGTATGAAACTAATACCTAGTGTTTTATCATCAAATTCATTTTTTATGTGTTTTCTAATCATATAAATAAATATTATAATAAAGAATATTGATTCTACTAATTGAATAGGGAATAGTGGTGTATTTTTAGGGGCTGATAGGGAATAATTATATATAACACTAAATGGACCATTATATTCTATACCATAACAACATCCAGCTATAAAGCATCCTAATTTTCCAATAGAGTACATTAATGGTATTGATGGCATAAATATATATAATAATTCCTTTATTGATTTTTTAAATTGAAGAGCAAATAATATGATAAGAATAATTGCTCCAAAGACTGCTCCATATGAAGAAAGTCCTACTTTAAAAAAGTCAAATTCTGTATAATATTTATAATTTTGTATATAAGATAATAATTTTGCTCCTATAACAATACCTGAACATTCATATAATATTACACCAATTATTTCATTTTTATTGAAACTATACTTTCTAAATAGAATTATTGAAACTATTATATTACATATAAGAGCTAATAGAATTGATATACCATATAGTGGTATTTTTGTATTGAACATATTAAACTCCTGTAGCATCTATACATTCTACAACTTGTCTTACACAAACATACATAAAGAAGAAATAAACTGTTGCTAGCATTCCTAATAAAACTATAGATATTACAAATATAGTTTTCATTATATTATTATTTGGATATTTTATAAATCCTGTAACTAATGTAGCTAATGCTCCTAGAAAGAAAATAAATTTATAACTTGTGAATGCAAACATAGCAAATAAATTTATTAAGTAAAATACTACATATATTATTACTGACTCATTTTCTTCTTTTTTGAGTTTTTTAATCATATTTTCATCATTAGTTACATTTTCTTGATTTATTGGGTTTCCACAGCAGTGACAACGTGCCCAAGTTAGGTCTACTTTTCTATAACATTTTTTACAATACATAAATAAAACTCCCTACTATTTATAGATTTATTATATCATTATTATAACTATTTTCAAATAAATATTTCTTTTATTATAAAAACTATGTTATAATTTAATAAGAATGGAAGGTAATTAATATGAATACAGAGCAAAATACTAATCAAACTCCACAATCTAATGGACAAGTTAATAATACACCAGTTATGCAAGCAACAGTTCAATCAACACCAATTGCTGGAGAAAATCCAGTAGAAACAAAAACTGATCCTATGGAAATGATAGAGTTTTCAAATGATATTACCGAAAGTAAAGGTGTTCTTACTGATGACACTACAACTAAACCACAAGATGACTTTAGTGATAAAACTATAGGTGCAGTTAATAAACTTATAAATACTACTGACTATACTAGTTACTTTGGAACAGAAGAAGTAAAAAAATATAAGTTGTATGCAACATTATGTTATATACCATTAGTTGCTCTTTATTTTAAATATATTAATAAATTAGGAAGTAAATCTAAATATGTAGATTATCATATTAAAGAAGGAACTAATTTAACATTATTATGGATAATATCTGTGGTTATTTCTAAAGTATTGTATGGAATGTTTACTAAGAAATATTTAATGAGTGAAGAAACTCCAGTATGGGTTAACTTCATATCATATACTTTATATTGCATCTCTATTGCACTTACTGTAGTTGGACTTATAAGAGCAAATAGTGGAAAATCTAAAGATTTACCTGTTATAGGAAAATATAAATTCTTAAAATAGCACGTATGTGCTTTTTATTTTGTAAAGAAAGTGTAATTTAAATATAAAATACTAGAAATTATGATATGATTATAAAGTAGGAGTGTGATTTATGAGAGATGTAGGAACAGTTGTTAGAGGAATTAGAACACCTATCATAAAAGAAGGTGATGATTTAGCTAGCATAGTAGTTGATTCTGTTCTTAAGGCATGTAAAAGTGAGAAATTTGAACTTGAAGATAAAGATGTTATAGGCATTACTGAAGCAGTAGTTGGTATTAGTGAAGGTAACTTTGCTACTCTTGATCAAATAGCAACTGATGTTAAAAAGAAATTTAATAATAGTGAACACTTAGGACTTGTATTTCCAATATTAAGTAGAAATAGATTTGCTGTATTATTAAGTGCTTTTGCTCGTAGTACTAAGAAAATAACATTATTATCAAGTTATCCATCTGATGAAGTAGGAAATGATATTCTATATAGAGAAGATTTAATTAAATATAATGTAAATCCATCATCAGATTTAATAACTGAAAATGAATATAAAGAAAAATTTGGTCATTTTAAACACTTATTTACTGGTGTTAATATGTATGAAGTATATCGTGATTTAGTATTAAAAGAAGGTTGTGAGTTTGAAATGGTATTTTCAAATAGACCTGAAGACATATTAAAATATACTAAAGATGTTATAGCATGTGATATACATACTAGAATTGAAACTAAAGCAAGAATTCTTAAGAATGATAATGAAGCACGTGTACTTACATTAAGTGATATATTGAATCAAAGTGTTGATTCAAGCGGATATTCTCCATATGGGCTATTAGGTAGTAATCGTTCTACTGAAGAAAGAGTTAAGTTATTTCCAAGAACTGGAGATATACTTGTAAATAGAGTTCAAGAATTAATAAAAGAAAAAACTGGTAAAACTGTAGAAGTTATGGTTTATGGAGATGGAGCATTTAGAGATCCAGTAGGTAAGATTTGGGAACTAGCAGACCCAGTAGTTAGTCCTGCTTATACTAGTGGATTAGAGGGAAGTCCAAATGAAATAAAACTTAAATATTTTAGTGAGAATAAATTTAAAGATTTAAAGGGTGAAGAACTAACGAAGGCAATGATAGAAGAAATTAGAACTAAAGATTCTAAACTTAAAGGTTCAATGGCTACACAAGGTACTACACCAAGACGTTATACAGATTTATTAGGTAGTTTATGTGATTTGACAAGTGGAAGTGGAGATAAAGGTACTCCAGTAATACTTATTCAAAGATATTTCACTAACTATAGTAATGACTAATAAATATATAAATAGTTTCTATACGAAACTATTTTTTTATGATATGATATTTTTGGTGATATAAATGCATATTAATAAATTTAAGAAAGTGGGTAAAAATAAATATAAGATATTTTTAGATACCACGGAACTAACGCTTTATGAAGATATCATTTTAAAATATGATTTATTATTAAAGAAAGATATAAGTTTAGAAGAAATGGATAAATTAATAGATGAGAATAGTTATTATGATGCTTATAATATGGCTCTTAATTATATAGAAGTTAAACTTAGAAATAGAAAAGAAATAGTAGAATATTTAAAGAGAAAAGAGTTTAATAATAAGTGTATAGATTATGCATTAGAAAAACTTGATAAATTAAATTTACTTGATGATAAGAGATATACAGAAGCATATATTAATGATAAAATACTTCTTAGTAGTGATGGACCTTTTAAGATACGTAAACAATTAATAGATTTAGAAATAGATGAAGATATAGTAGATGAATATTTATCTCATATTGATGAAGAAGTATGGAAAAGTAAACTAGAGAAACTAATAAATAAAAAGAAATCTATTATGAAGAGTAAGAGTTATTATATGTTTATAACTAAAATGAAGAATGATTTATATAATATAGGGTATGATAAATATATGATAGATGAATTACTTTCTAATATAGAATATTCTAGTGATGCTTTAAATAAAGATTTTCTAAAAGCTGATAGAAAATTTAAAGGAGATAAAAATAAAATAATTTCATCTTTACTTAGAAAAGGTTATAGTTATGATGAAATAAATAGTAATTTTAAGTAGCACTTTTAATAGTGTTACTTTTTTGTTATAATATGCATCACTAAGGAGGAAGTTATGCGTATTAATAATAATGACTTACATAGTAGAGTTAAAAGATTAGAAAAGTTAATGAGTAGTACTACTAATGAAGTTAAAAAGTTAGAACTTTCTCGTGATATAAGACTTTTAAAATTAATGCTTAATTATACTGAAGGAACTAATTATGAAATTAATAATATTAATTTGTTGTTTCCTAGACTTATGAATGAATCAAATAGAATACTTATGAATTTCTTTAGTAAGAATGCAGTAGAAATATATAAATCATTATATGGATATTCTAGTGGTGTTAAACTTCCTTGGAGAATTACTTTAGATAGACGTATTACTGATATTGAATATGATAAACTACTAATGGACTTTTTTAAAAAATATGATTCAAGATTATTAGATATATATGAGTCATTAAAAAGTAGTAAAAGAATTGAAACTAATCCTAAAAAATATAATCTTTCTTCTGGTTCTCTTGGACTTAATGTTCATTTAATAACTAGTGATGAATCTTTTGTATTTTCAAGATTTAATAATAAAATTAGTACATCTTCAATTGTGCCTCATGAGATTGGACATTCTTTTTTATATCAAGGTTCTAATAATATTTATGATTTTATGATTAGAAATGGTTCTTTATTTTCCGAAGCATATTCTATATTTTTAGAAATGATATTCTTTGATTATTTAAAGGATACTAGGTATTCTAAAAGTGCTTTTAAAGCTGAATATTCTAAACTTGATTCTTTTTTAGCAATAACTGAGTATTTACATTCTATAATATTATTATTTGAGAATATGACTCTTAGAGATGGAAAACTATATTTGTTTAGTTCAATGGTTGCGGATACGTATGCTGCAAAGTTAGTTCTTTCTAATGTACTTGCTATGTATTTTGTTGATTTATATAGAAATGATAAAAAACAATTTGATAGAGAAATTAATAAATTTTTTGAAATGTATGGTTGCAGTAACGATGAAGAAAAACTTAAATATTTTGGATTGGATACAATGGTTGATGGAACAAATAATGTGTTTAATAGTTATATAAAACTCTATAAAAAATAAAACATCACTTGATGTTTTATTTTATGTAATTTGCATATTGTTTTAAAGTAGTTTGTCTACTTATTCTAACTCTTGGAAGCTTGTATTTATTTGCGCCTTTTTTAACTCTTCCTGAATTAATTGTGAATGCTAAACCAAAGTTGGTATCTTTTAATGCTTTTATGAAATCATCACTATAATGACCAAAAGGATAAGCAAATATTTTAGGATCATTTTTAAGTTTATCTTTTGTTACTTGTAAGTCACTTTTGATTTCTTTGTATGTTTTACACATAGCTGCGCCATCCCATTTAGTTTTAGTACAACTTCTTACATGTAATGAATCAGTATGTGACTGCATATCTAGTAAGTCTTTATTTATGTATTCTTTCCATTTTATTTTATTTGTTATAACAAATGATGTTATAGGTACTTTGTATTTAAGAGTGATAGGGTAAGCAATTTCATAGAAAGATGCAACTCCATCATCATCTGTTAATATTACACTTTTTTCTGGTAAATCAATTTTCTTATCGATATAATCATTTAATTCTTTCCAAGTAGGGAAGTAGTAGTTATTATCTACTAAATATTTAATTTGACTTTCAAAATTAGTTTTAGATATATAATTATGATTATTTGGTTTAGAAGTAATATCTTCATTTTTAGTGTCATCGTAAAACCAATGATACATTAATACTGGAATACCTTTAGTATTCTTTTTTTGTACGTTTATTGTTGTTTCAAGTATTGTTTCATTATTTGATGTATCTTTAACTTTATAAGTTACTTTATAAATACCAATTTTTTTATTATCTACGTTGCCAGTAACTTCAACTTTATCAGTTATATTGCCATCATAGTTATCAATTGCTTTAAAATCATTTATGTTTATATTATTATTAAGTATTAAATAACTATTAATATTTCTATTTAGTTTTATTACTGGTGCTTCAGTATCTTTTATTTCAACATTTCTTTCTATTATTGTTTCATTATTAGATGAATCTTTAACTTTATAAGTTACTTTGTATTTACCAAGTTTAGTATTATCTATATTATTAATTACTTCAACTTTATTAGTTAAATCTCCATCTACATTATCTGTTGCTTTATATCCATCTTCTTTATATTCTTCTTTGTAATTTATTATTTTTGTTTCTTCATTATTTAAAGTTATTACTGGACCTTCTTTATCAATTATATGTACTTTAATAACCTTCTCTTTATTAATAGCTATTCTCTCATGGGATTTATATGTTACTTCGTAATCTCCAAGCTCATTTAAATTAACATTTTCATTTATTTCTAAGTTTATTTTTTTACCTCTTATTGTTCCTTTTATATTTTTAAAGTCATATTTATCATTTATATTTAGTGTTATATCTTCTTGATTTATTTTGACTACAAATAAGTAATTAAAAATGATACTTAATATTGTAATTGATAATATAATTGAAACTATAATAATTATTTTCTTTTTCATAAGTGTACTCCTACAAAACATTATACATTTTATATTTATTATTTCAATAAAAAAGCATTGATTTAACAATGCCTTTATACTATTAATTTGAACTTTTTGATGCTTTAGCTTGATTTTCTTGTCGTAAAACTAATTTCTCGAATGCTTTTTCAAGTTCTGCATCTTCAAATTTCATACCATTTTTTTCTCTAAGTGCTTTTAATGCTTTTACTGAGTAATCAGATTCATTAGCTTTTTCTTTTCCGATAGTTGTTCTAATTTTTTTTGTTAAGTCATCATCAAGTTTAGCTTTTTCATCTTGGCTAGTTCTATATACGATGTGATATCCATAACTTGATTTAACTGGTGAAGTAGAGTAACTACCATCTTTTAGATTCTTTAATGCTTCAAATACTTCATCAGCATAATCTCCAGTATTTATTTTACCAAGAGAACCACCTTTATCAGCAGTAGTTGAATCTTTAGAATATTCTTTAGCTAATTTTGAGAAATCTTCTCCTTTTTTTAGTTTTTCAATAACTTCTTTAGCTTTATCATATGCTTTTTGTTCCGCTTTTTTCTTTTCTTCTTCAGTAGCATTTTCTTTAGTATTTACTGTAATAAGAATATGACTTGCTTCAATATCTCCAACAACTTCTTTATCATAATATTGTTGAATTTGTTTTTCAGTTACTTCTTCTTCAGCATAATCTTGAACCCATAAATTTCTCTTATAACTTAATGATAGATAATCTCTAAATTCAGATTCACTAGAAAGTCCATAATAATATTGTAAATATAAATCAAAATCAGCATTTAATTTTTTAGCAGATTCTTTAGTAGTTTTAACTGCTTGATTTACATATGCTTTCTCAGAAGCATCAGTTTTATACTTTTCACCTAATAGTTTAGTATCTATTAAATTCATAAGTTTTTCTGCTCCATAAGATTTTTTTAAACTTTTATAAAGTTCTTCTGAACTAATTCCTCCTTCATTAAATGTTACAACTGCATTTTCACCATTTGTTAGTTTTACACCATTACAACCAGCAAGTAGGAATACACATGCAAGAACTAAAAATACTTTTTTCTTCATATTTTTCTCATTATCCTCCTAACTCTTATTATGATAGCAAAAACTATACTAAAATACAAGTAATTATCATACACAAAAACTAGGAAATAACATACTATAAGAGTGTAAAGATAAAAAAGGAGGAATGTTTTATGAATACAGGATGCGGATGTGGATGTGGTAGAGGAAATGGTATTTCAGGGGCAGCATTTGCTTTAGTATTATTTATTCTATTAGTAATCATATTAGGTGCTTTTATTTAGTATAAGGAGGTGTGAACATAATGGGTTGCTGCAATAATCAATCTAATATATTCTTTATAATTTTAATTTTATTCATCCTTTTAGCTATAATATTTGGTACTTGCACAGGATGGTAATTTTTTAAAAGAGGGTAACCTCTTTTTTATTGCAATGCTAATAAATTATGTTATAATTAATTTATGATAGAATGAGTGTAGGTGATAGTGTGAAACGTTTTTTAAAAGCATTTTTATTTTTAACTTTATTTATTCCATTTCTTGTTAATGCTGCAGTAAAAGTAGTATATGATGATGCTAAGTGGGGAGCAAATACTTATATAACTGATTTTAAGAATTATAGGTGGTATATTGATTTAAATACTAAGAAGAAATATGGATATGATGGTAAAAATTTTAGTACTGTAAGTGGTTTTGATTATGGAGGACTTATTAATCAAAGTGAATATAATATTTCTATTAATAAGAATCAATCTTATTTAAAGACTTCTAGAAGTTATTGGACTTTGACTTCTAAAGATTCTAAATATTATGCAGTAGAAAATGGTAAGTTTAGTTTATTTGATAAAAATGTGAGTGTTGCTGGTGTTAGACCAACGGAATATATTGTTCATCAAACTGAAGTTAGCGGTCAAGGTAGTTATGTGGATCCTTGGGTATTTGTTAAGCCTAACTTCTATGTTGAAATTGAGTATTTTGATACAGTTATTGAACGTGATGGTAAGATAGTTGCTGATGGTATTGCTCAATATGGAGATACTATTACATATAGTTTAAAACTTAAGAATAATGGTTTGAGAGATTCAGTTGTTAATACACGTGAAATAGCTATGGTAAGTCAAGTAAATAGAATAATAAAGATGTTACCTGAAACTTCAACTGTTAAGTTTGGTAATAGAAATTTAAGCTTAGCTGAAGCTAAAAAAGCAATTCAAGATTTATTTAGTGATAATGGATATACTTTTACAATAGTACCTGGTCAAGAAGTTTCAATAGAATTTAAAGTGTTAATTATAGGCAATGCTGGAGACGTTGTTAATAGTCAAGTCCTTTATACAATGGATGGACTAGAAGCAGATCCTGGTAAATTAAATAAGATTGCTGTAGAAAAAATTGTACAATATAACGAAATTGCAGAAAATGGTGCTAATGTAGTAATGGCACTAGATAACTCTGGTAGTATGAGAAATCAAAGAAAAGTTAAAGCAATAGAAGCTGCAAAAATATTTTCTGATTCTTTACTAGGTGACAATACTAATCCGAATAATAAGATATGTGTTGTTTTAATGCCTTGTAGTGTTATTGATGATAATGCTGTTGAATATATATGTTCCTCATCTAATAGTGAGGTTAAAAACTATGTTTCTAGAAAATTAACTGCTATTGATGGTTGTATGACACCATATGTATCAGCATTAGGTGCAGCAAATTTACGTATAAGAGATTTAATTAAACAAAGACCAGGCTTTGATAGTTTTGTAATTTTCTTGTCTGATGGTAATCCAGAGGTAAATAGTAATCAACAATATTTAAATACAAAAGATAAATATACTGCTAAAGCTAATACTCTTAAGGAAGTTGCTAGTTTGTATACAATAGGATTTGAAACAAATTATGCTGCTTCTTCAATATTAAAAGGTTTAGCTACAGGTAAAAACGATAATTTTTATATAGAAGGTAATCAATATTTCTATGAAGCTGATAAATCAAACTTACAAGATACATTTAGAAGCATAGCAAGAAAAATAAATGAAAAATCCAAAATTACTTCTAAGGGTGTATTGGCAATTTCTAGAAATATAGATAAAACTAAAAATCTAATTATTGAAGTTACTGATACTAGAGGTATTAGAAAAGAATATATTAAGTCTTATGATGAGGCAATAAGTGAAAACTATATCATTAATAAAGGTAATAGATATGAAATAAATATTAAGAAATTTAAGCCTA
Source organism: uncultured bacterium (assembly GCA_945935525.1). Classification (GTDB taxonomy): domain Bacteria; phylum Bacillota_I; class Bacilli_A; order RF39; family UBA660; genus CAG-1000. The sequence continues at coordinate 21,055 of CAMERI010000005.1, forward strand.
CTGATAAAATAAGTGTTACATACTTTTTAGAGAGAAATTAAAATTTCTCTTTTTTGGTGTTGTAAGAGCTTTTAAAAACTGATATACTTAAGTGGATAATAAGGGTGATAAGATGAAAAAACTTTTTAAATTATTAGTTATAATTACTTTGTTTTTTCCTTTTATAGTGTTTGCTGCTGTTAAAGTGGATTATAATGATGCAAAGTATGGTGCTAATAATTATATAACTGATTTTAAGAATTATAAGTGGTATATAGATTTAAATACTGGTAATAAATATGTTTACAATGGTACTAATTTTAGTTCTTTAGATGGCTTTAAAACTGGTGGTCTTATTAATAAGAGTGAATATGATATATCAGTAAACAAATTTAGAACGTATTTAAAAACTGCTAGAGGTTACTGGACTATAACTAATAGTGGGGACAAAACATATTGTGTTGAAAGTGGTAAATTTTCATTACTTGAAAGAACTAGTAAATCTTCAGGAGTTAGACCAACAGAATATGTACTTACTCAAACTGAAGTTAGTGGACAAGGTAGTTATACTAATCCTTGGGTATTTATAAAACCTAATTTCTATGTAGAAATAGAGTATGTTGATACTGAGATTGTTAGAAGACAAGGCGATGAAGAATTAAAACTTGAAGGTGTTGCTCAGTATGGTGATGAAATAATTTATAAAATGAAACTTAAGAATACTGGTTCTAAGGATTCTAAGATTAATGTTCGTGAAGTTGGTATGATAAATGCGATTAATAAACAAATATCTTTATTATCTGATACAGTAAAAATTAAAATAGGGGATAAGGCTTTAACACTTGCTGAAGCTAAAAAAGCATTAAATGATTTATTAAGTGGTAAGGGTTATGATTTTTTATTGAAGGCTGGAGAAACTATTGAATTTGAATTTGCTGTTAAGATTATTGGTAATGCTGGAGATACAGTTAGTAACCAAATAATATATTCTATGGATGATTTAGAGGCAGAACCAAGTAATAAGAATACTATTGCTATAGAGAAAACAGTTCAATATAATGAAGTTGCTGAAATAGGTGCTAATGTAGTAATGGCATTAGATAACTCTGCTAGTATGGGTGGAACTAAAATGAATAGATTAAAGTCAGCAACAAAAGACTTTTTAAATATCATGCTTGGACCTGATTCTAACGAAAATAATGAAGTTTGTATTGTTATTATGCCTGATTGGTCCCATTATTCTTCTGATAAAGCACCTTCAAAGTGTTCTAAAGATTATAGTACATTATATAATTTTGCTATGAATGAATTAGATGCTGATGGATGGCAAACACCATTTACTAGTACCTTTGAAAAATCACTAGAACGTCTTAAAGAAATAAAGAATAGAAATAAATTAAATACTAATTATGTTTTATTCTTATCTGATGGTGATCCTGTTGGTGACTATTCTAACAAATACACACCTGTTGCTAATAACATAAAGAATGAAGCAGTATTTCTTACTATTGGTTTTCAAACAGGAACTAGTGCTACTAAAATTTTAAAAGAATTATCTACAATTGGTACTGATTCTAATTATCCAGGTGACATGTGTTTATATTGTCCAAATAATAAAAATTGTTCTAATAATACAAATTTATATGAAAAAGTATGTTATAAAGATGCTACTACCAACAATATTTCTGAAATATTTAAAAATATAGCTAAGAAGATGAATGAAAAAACTAAGATAACTACTAAAGGAGTACTTGCTATATCAAGAAATTTAGATAAATCTAGGAATATAGTTATAGAAGTAACACCTAATAATGGTAAAGGAACCCCATATGAAATTAAGAAGGGTTATACTGACGCTTTAAATGAAAACTATATTATTAATAAAGGTAATAGATATGAAATAAATATTAAAAAATTTAAATCTGATGATAAAATAAGTGTTACATACTTTTTAGAGAAAAATTAATAATTTTTCTCTTTTTATTTTTGTAAAATAATGTTATTATATTAAATATGAAAGAGGTGTACTATGATAGATATTAAACTAATTAGGGAAAATAGAGAATTAGTAAAAGAAAACATTAAAAAGAAATTTCAGGATGAGAAACTATCGTTAGTAGATGACGTTTATAATTATGATATTGAATATAGGGATTGTAAATCTAAAGGTGATTTATTAAGAAGTGAAAAGAATAAATTAAGTGCATCAATTGGTGAATTGATGCGTAATAAGAAAGTTCAAGAAGCTAACGAAATTAAAGTTAAAGTTAATGAAATGAGTAAAGAGATTGAAAATTTAGAAAAACGTGAAGAAGAACTTGAAGCTTTAATTAGAACTGATATGATGGTTATTCCTAATATGATTGCTCCTGATGTACCTATTGGTGAAGATGATAGTAAGAATGTTGAAGAAAAGAGATTTGGAGAACCTAAAGTTCCAAGTTATGAAATTCCATATCATTCTGATATAATGGCTACATTTAATGGACTTGATAAAGAAGCTGCTGGTAGAGTAAGTGGTAATGGTTTTTATTATTTAATGGGTGATATTGCAAGACTTCATTCTGCTGTACTTGCTTATGCTCGTGATTTTATGATTGATAAAGGATTTACTTATTGTATTCCACCATATATGATACATAGTGCTGCTGTAGATGGTGTTATGTCATTTGCTGAAAAAGAAAATATGATGTATAAAATAGAGGGTGAAGACTTATATTTAATAGGTACTAGTGAACACTCTATGATAGCTAAATTTCAAGGTCAAATCATAAAAGAAAGTGATTTACCAATTACTATGACTTCATATTCACCATGCTTTAGAAAAGAAGTTGGAGCTCATGGTATAGAAGAAAGAGGAGTATATAGAATACATCAATTTGAAAAGCAAGAAATGATAGTTGTATGCAAACCTGAAGATAGTGAAAAATGGTATGATAAGATGTGGAATTATTCAGTAGAATTATTTAGAACACTAAATATACCAGTTAGAAAACTAGTATGTTGTTCTGGAGATTTAGCTGATTTAAAATATAGGTCTTGTGATATAGAAGCATGGAGTCCAAGACAACAAAAATACTTTGAAGTATGTTCTTGCTCTAACTTAACTGATGCTCAAGCACGTAGACTACAAATTAAATATAAAAAAGAAAATGGAGAAAAAGAATTTGCTCATACACTTAATAATACAGTTATAGCTCCACCTAGAATGTTAATAGCATTCTTAGAAAATAATTATAATGAAGATGGTAGCGTAAATGTACCAGAAGTATTAAGACCTTATATGGGTGGTAAAGAAGTATTAATACCTATAAAAAAATAATTATAAGATACATTAAAAATGTATCTTTTTGTATGAAAAAAATACTTAATATGTTATAATTATCTAAGAATAGAGGTGTGTTGGAGAGTGAAGTATTGTAATAAATGTGGAGACCCAGTAAGTGAAAATGAAAAGTTTTGTAATAAATGTGGTAATCCATTAATAGAAAATAATATAAATAATAATACAAATAATTCAAATTTTAATAAAACTCTTATAACTCATAAAACTTTAACACAAGATCAGCAAAATATAATTATAGGTTTATTTGCTGGACTTGCTATATTAAGTTCTATATTTATGTGTTCATATGCATATAAAACATTATCTAATTCAATCTTTATATCAGATACTCCAAGAGAAACACCTACTGTAACAGAAGATAAAACGACTAATAATGATATACCTAAGAAGGGTAAATATCAAACAGTTATTGTTGCAGATAATATTTATAGCGGGGTTTCAATTACTAATAAAGATGATGGATATAAACTAATAGTAAGTGATTCTGTTAATCAAAAGAGTAATTGTCCTAAAGAGATATTATCAATTGAAAATGAATTTATAAATAAGTATGGAATTACTGCTGTTAACTTATGTGAACTTAATGTTTCGTTTGCTAAAGAAATAATGGGTATATTTGATAAATTATATACTGACTTTCCTCAATTAAAGAAATATTTAACAAATCTTACATTAACTAATGATCCTGGTAATGATGGATATATAGCTGCTTTTCAATCATATTTTGGTTTTGCTGATGATAAGAGTGGATATCCTATTATAGCTAAAACTCAAATGTTACTAAATTCTAAATATTTTTTAAATGAAAGTCGCTTAGAAAGTTCTATGAGGGCTGGTTCTAACTCAGGACATTTTCCACCTAATACAACACGTTCTTCATCTATATCTCATGAATTAGGACATTATGTTTCATTCTTAGCAATGATGTCATCACATTCTCTTGATTCAGTGTATTATTCTGATAGTGATGCTAAACAAAGTAAAATATATGAAGTATTATTAGACTTTAGTAAAGGTGATTATTCTTTAGATATTATTACAACTGCTTATAATAATTATAAAAATGATACTAATGATAATATTGAACTTGATGCTTGGAGAGGTACTATTTCACAATATGCTTTAGCTAAAAATAATAATGGAGAATATATATATGATGAAACAATTGCTGAATCATTTCATGATGTATTTGTAAATGGTAATAATGCTAAACCTGCTAGTAAATATATCTATAAAGAAGTAAAAGAAAGATTTGAAAGATTGGTGAAGTAAATGAAAAAGAATAAGTTAATATTTGGTATATGTGCATTTACTTTATTTGTTTCAATAGTTTATGCTTTGAATTTTGGATTTAATTTTGATTTTAATTCTAGTAAACTTAATAACACTAAAAAAAATAATATATTAAATAATTTTGATGAATCATATAAACTTACATATAAATTAGAAAATTCTAATAGTGAAGAAAAAGAAAAGCAAGAATCTCTTGTTAAAAAAACAACATATTTATTACTAGGTTACTCTAATAGTAAAGATGAAACTAATGAAGAATATTATAAAAGACATCAAGATTATTTAGATTTAGCTCTTTATAATCACTATAAAAAAGAAGGTACTGTTAATAAGAATTATGCTGATATGTTTGTTAATGTATCAGCTATAGCTATACCTAGTATGTTTAGTCAAATGAATAGTTTAGGTCTTATTTATAATAATTATAAAGATATAAGGGTTAATACTATTGATGACTTAGTAATTGCTTCTATTACACTTACTAATGTATCTATGAATGCAGTAGATAATAGTAAATATGAGTATACTAAAATTAATAATGATATAGTGATGTATTATTATTTTGTTAAAGTTAATAATGAGTATTATCTTGCATATGTATACGGTGAAATAACAGATGAAGTAAGTAATTATTTAGAAAAGTTAGAAGAAAATGAAGTTAAGAAAGTAGCTGTTACTACTTATGCTAGTAATGCTACTAGTGTATATAATTATGATAAACTTAATAATATGCCTAAAAATAATATAGTAAATACTTATCTTAAAAATAAAGATAATATTATTTATTTAGATTCAATTTATAATACTAGTAGTGTTGGAAGTGCTAATGGAATATTTATAAATGATGGTTTAGTATTAACTACTTGGTCATTCTTAGAAAAGGCACTTATTAATGCACAAGATATATCTATAAGGGATAATTATGGAGTTAATTATAAATTAGATGGTATTGTTACTATAAATGCTGAATCTAATTTAGCTGTATTAAAACTTACTGAAAAGAGTGGTAAACATGTTACACTTGGAAATGATAACTATAATGTAGAAGATCCTGTAATGGTTCTTAGTAGTAAAACAGGAACAGGATTAGTAACTCAAAAAGGAATAATTATTTCTAAAGATGGTTATATTCAAACATCTATTCCATTAAGTGAAACTGATGAAGGAAGTCCACTATTTAATAGTAATGGAGAAGTAATAGGACTTAATACATCTTTAATGACAAATGCTAGTATAAGTAGTGCTATAAATGTAAATGCACTTATGGATGTACAAAATAAATTTAATAATATAAATTTTAATGATATAAAAACAATAAAGTTTGAAGAACTTAAAAGTAAATACTATTATGTTAAATATACTGATGATAAAGTAATAGATGAAATACCAAGAACTAAATGGAATAAATATAAAAAGATTGGTAATATAGAAAATACTATTAACTTAGAGTTAGTTAAAGCAAACTATAAAGATGGAATAGTAAGTTTAAGATATAAAAATAATGTTTCTTCTTACATGTCTACTATGAATTTAACATTCTCATTTAGAGACGCATTAGTAAAAGAAGGATATAAGTTAACACTTGATAGTACTTCCAAAATGATATATACAAATGATTCATATAAAGTAATTATTATGGAAGAATTTGATTATTTAATAGTAGTGATGGTGAAATTATGAGTAAGAAACAAATGAAAAATAAAATGAAAAAATATATTATATTAATAGTAATAGTTGTATTAGTTGTATTTAGTGTATGCTTATATATTATATTTAATAATAAGATAACACTTAAGGAATATGAAAACGATAGTTACTATTTAAAATATAATAGTGGTTGGATACTTAAAAGAAATACTTCTGAAGAAGTAAATTTAACTAATAATAAGAAAGCTATTATAGATATTAAAGTATCTTCTATAGATGAAGAAAATAAATATTTAACAATAGATGAAATGATAGATAATATTTCTTATGATATGGGTATTCAAAATACTAATTATAAGCTACTTTCTAAAGATACATTTAGTACTAAAGATGGAGATAATGGTTATAAGTTCTTATATGAGAATGATGAAAATCAAGTGTTAGTTGCTTTATATAAGAAGAATGATAAATTAGTAGTGTTTACTTATGAAGCATTAAATGAGTATTATGACATATTACTTGATAATGCGTTAGATACTTTATATGAATTTAAGATTAAGAATGAAGTATATGATTTAAAGAGTGAGTTATCTATAAGTAATGAAGAAATTAAATTAGATAGTAATAGTATTGATAGTAATTTAAGTGGATCTAAAGAGTATGATATAGCTAATAATAATTATTATGTTAAATATACTTTACCAGATAACTTTAAATTAACTAATATGGATTCTACGTTTGATTCCTTTAGTTTAAATACTGGTAGTAAAGAAAATATTACTTTGTCAGTTAACTTATTTAATAGTAATGTCTATGACTTTATAGATAGTTTAAAAAAGAGAAACACTTATGTTAAAGAAAATGATGGATATACTGATTATAAAGAAATAGTAACTAAATATGATAATGAAAAATATAAATCATATATTTATAAAGTTAATTATACTGATAAGAGTTTTTCTTTGAAGATAGAGAAAGTTAGTTTACTTTATATTATAGATAAGAGTCATACATTAAGTTTAGAATTTGTAGCAACTGATAATTCTATTAGTAAGAATATAATTGATAGTTTTAAGATTAGTGATGTTGAAGGATATTCAAGATATATTACATCTGTTAGAGAAAATAATATGTTAGTAGGTACTTTAATGAGAAAGAATAATGATGTAACTGAGAGTGTAACTATTAAATTACCTAGTAATTATGAAGAGTATCAATTATTTGATCAAAATGTATATCAAACTAAGAATTATGGCCTTTTATATAATGAAAATACTGAATTATATAATTATATAGTTAGTTATGAACTTATGGGTAGTTATTCAAATGAAAATAGTATTATATCAGCTATTAATTCTTCTTTGAGTACTAGTTATGGTAAATATAAAAAACTAGTTAAGGGTAAGAATATAAATATTAATAATAAGAATTTTATAGTTTATGATGGTGGTGAATCTAAAATAGGTGGTACGATGTTTACTGCTATAGATAGATTTAACTATTATGTGAACATTAAAGTATTATTATATAAATTAGACACTGGGGGATATTTAGTTATTAAGATTAGTGGTAATGGAAAGAATATTACTAATGAATTACTTACTGAAACTACTAATTTTGATATAAAAAATATGTAGAAAGGAATGAAATAGTATGAATTGTAAGAAGTGTGGTGCTCCTTTAACAGCAGGAGATCAATTTTGTAAAAATTGTGGTCAATCAGTAAATGGACCTGTACAAAATAATGTTAATAATTCTAATGGAGGGGGAAACAAATTAACTATAGTATTAGTTATTGTTATAGTAGTTTTAGTAGGTGTAGTAGGATATTTCTTATTTACTAAAGATAAAGCTCCAAGTAATAATAATGGTAATGGTGGAAATACTAATGAACCAGCTACTCCAGCAGCAAATAAAGTTCAAACATATAAATTTAATTATAATGGTTATACTTTTGAAGTTCCAAATGAATATTTATATGTAACTGCTGATGATTGCTTTGTTATTACTGATGAAGCACAATCATTTGCATTCACAGTTGAAATTTTGGATAAATCATATAGTTTAGTAAAACAATATCGCTCTAATCTTAAAAGTGGTATGACTGCAAAATATACACTTAAAAATGATGGATTTAAAACATATGATAATAAAGAATATATGACTTTTGAATTAACTGGTAAAAGTGATAGTGTAAATTATATAATGGCTCTAACTAAATTAGATGAAATTAAATCTATAGGATTAACAATTGTTGATGAAGAAAATGAATTTGATTACAAGAATTTAGAAATAGCACATAATATTGTTAAGACAGTTAAATATACTGGTGCTTCTAATAGTATTAAACCAGAAACTCCAAAAGTTGGTAGTTTTCTTGGTTCAATAACTGAATAGTATTTAGGTCTCAATAGAGACCTTTTTAAATGTTTATTTTTTAGTATATTTATGTTATTATTATATAGTAAGAATAAGAGGAGTTTTTATGAAAATATTAAGTAGTGTATTTAATGCACGTAAGAATTTAATAGTAGAAGGAAATATGTTATCAGGTAAAACTACTAATATAATGTTTCCTATAGTAGAAAATATTATATCTAAAAAAGAAGCCTTTTTAGTAGTAGATTCTAAATATGAATATATAAATCAATATTATAATGAGTTAAAAGAGAATAACTATGATATAATTTTTATAAATTTAAAAAGTGTATCTAGAAGTAATGGTTGGAATCCTCTTACATATCCATATAAATTATTTAAGAATGGTGAAGTTGATAGATCACAAGAATATGTTCAAAAAATAGCAGATTTGTTATTTGATAGTGAACCTGAAAAAGAGTTATTTATGGCTTTAGTATATGCTCACTATGAAGATGCGGCTAGTACTAAAATAAATTTTAATAGTATTAAGTATAGTTGTGACTTTTATAATAAAAATAATGGTATTAATGATGTATTAACTGAGTACTTATGTACTAAAGATTATAATAAAAGAAGTAATAATTTTGCTAGTCAATTTTTATTCTCATCTAAAGAAGATAAAAGTAGAATAGTTTCTAATACTAGAAGTCTACTTAATTATTATACTTCTAAAGATGATGTTTCTATTTTACTTAATGAAACAAATATTGATTTTGATAAAATAAATACTAAACATACAGCAGTATTCTTAATAGGAATAGATGAAGACAATAAACTTAATAGAGTATTATCTATGTTTATAGAACAATTCTATATGATATTACTTGATATGAATATTAATAAGTTTAACTTTGTATTTGATAATATAGATACTATAGATAAATTTAATGATTTAAGAAATATTTTATCATCATGTGTATACAAAAATACTAAGACATATTTAGTAACTAGAAGTATAGATGAATTAAAGAATAATTATGGAGAATATATACTTAGATTATGTGACACTCTTACTATTAGTGAATCTAAAGTAGAGTTAAGAACTAATGATGAATTTATATCTGAAATAAAGAATTTTAAAAATATAAATATAATAAAAAGTAATATAGAATATCCTTCGTTAGATGATAAGACTGCTTATATGTTTGATCTTTCAAAATATTTAAAAGATTATAGAAGAAGTAAATTATTAAATAATACTGATAAGATAGTTAATAATTTTGATAAGAAAATTAATAATATAGATTTAAATAATTTAATTAAAAAGATTGATGATAAATTAGAAGAACTTGATAAACAAGATATTGAAAAACAAAAAGAGGATAAAGCTAAGATAATTGATATAGATAAATATATTAAAAAGATAGATTCTAAAATAGAAGAACTTGAACAAGATAAATAAAATCTTGTTTTTTAACTTTTTAAAAATAATATATTGTGTTATTATAGTTTTGGGGGATAAGATATGGAAATAAATAAACAACTTTTAAATGATGATTTGAAAAAATTAAGAAGATATTTTTTAGGACATCCTTCTAATGATTCGATTAAACATGATTATTTTTGCTATACAACTTTTAGAAATTTATATGAGATAACAACTGGTATTAAATTGGAAGATGAAAATTTATTTTTAAGACCTGATAGAGTACAAGAATTATTAAATAATAAAGCATATAGAGATTGTGATAGATTTTGTGATTATTTAGATGAATATTTATATACTTGGTATACACTTTTTGATAATTATTGTGATGAGTTAGATAAAGTAGGGTGTATAGATGTACCATTTTCTTCTTGTTTTAGAAACTATAGTGAAAAGGATTTTAAAGATATATTATTAGGTTTTTATTCTACTTTTGGTGAAAAGGAGTATCAATTAGTTAAGAGATATTTTGATGAAGGAAGAGTAGGAACAGGAATAGAAATTGAAACTGGAGATGGAATGTTTATAGGGTGTATTCATAATAAGAGTGGATATATAATAACTGAACAGGAGAAACTTAATACTTATACTCATAGTATTCTTGCTCATGAGTTTGGTCATGCAATAGATAGAGAATTCTTTATGTTTCCTCAAGATAAAGTTTTACCATTCTTTAATGATACATTCTTAGAAGTACCTTCTGCATTCTTTGAAGTAGCTTTTTATGATTATTTACTTAGAAATAAAATAGATGTAGATGGGGCTAGAATACAGCTAAACGATACATTCTTAAAAGTAAGTGATAGTTTCTATCCAATACATAGACTTATGAGGGATAGATCAGATGGTAGTGATACAGGTATTGATATTTATGGTAGTACTAAATTACAAGATGGAGAAAAAGTAGATTTAAGAGACGAATTAATATATGGTCTTGGGTACTATACAGCATTTTGTATGAATAGACAAGCTAATGGAAATTATAAAGAATTTATGAGAGAATTTTATAAATTTATAATGTCTAGAGGAGAATTAACGTCAAAACAAAGTATAGAGGGTTTAGGAATAAACTTTGATGAATTTGTTGATGGTAAAATAATAACTCCTAAAATAGAAGAAAATACTTTAGCACTAAAAAAAAGATTTAATTTATAAAAAGTGTTGACTTTTAAATAAAAAACCTTTAATATGAGTATTAAATTTATTATTGAGGTAGTTTATGAAGAAGTATTTATGTTGTGATAAAATTAAATCTAATATTTGTGTTAGAGGTATAACTAACAATATTTCTTTATGTCTATAAATGATGACTTTTTGGTTGTCATTTTTTTATTTATGGAGGTGAGTTTTATGAAAAGTGCTACTATAGAAGAATTAATAGATTCTATTGAAAAATATAATCCTATGATTATACCTGATGTGTTAAAAGCATATCAGTATGCTAAAAAGTTACATAGTGGACAAAAACGAGAAAGTGGAGAAGAATATATTACTCACCCGTTAACAGTAGCATACATATTATCTTTGATGAAAGCTGATAAAAATACACTCTGTGCTGCATTACTTCATGATACTATTGAAGACACTGAAATAGAAAAAGAAGATATTGCTCGTAATTTTAATCCTGAAGTTGCTGAATTAGTAGATGGTGTTACTAAATTATCTAAGATGAATTTTTCAAATAAGCAAGATAGAAACTATGCTAATACTAGAAAGATAATAACAAGTGTTACTAAGGATGCAAGAGTTATACTAATAAAGCTAGCAGATAGACTTCATAATATGAGAACACTTGGATTTAAAAAAGATTATAAACAAAAAGAAATTTCTATAGAAACTATGGAGATATTTGTACCACTAGCGTACAACTTAGGTGTCTATCAACTTAAGTGTGAATTAGAAGACTTATCACTTAAATATTTACTACCTGATGAATATAAAAGAGTAAGTGATGAAACACAAGAATTATTATTAAGTAGTAAAACTATATTAGAAGATATGGCTCATAAAATAAGTATATTATTAAATAGAAATGATATTCCTAATGAAATAAAAATAAGGATTAGAAATATATATGGTATTTACAGAAAGAGATATGATGGACAAGCTATTCGTAATATACATGATTTATTAGCACTTAAAGTTATAGTTGATGAAGTTAGTGATTGTTATACTTCTTTAGGATATGTACATAGTTTATATAAACCTATTAATAGTAAATTTAAAGATTATATATGTAATCCTAAGACAAATATGTATCAATGTTTACATACTACTGTGTTTGGTCCTGATAATATGTTAGTACAAGCTCAAATAAGAACCTTACAAATGGATATAATAGATAGTTATGGAGTAGCTGCATATTGGGATTTTGATGGAGAAAATGCTAGTAAAAGAATGTTAGAAGTAGTAGAAGAGAAGAGTCAATTTTTTAAATCATTAGTTGAGATAGATGAACAATATGAAGATAATAAATCATTTATAGAACAAGTTAAAAAAGAATTATTTAGTGGTAATGTGTATGTGTATACTACTGAAGGAAAAGTATTACAGTTACCAGTAGGATCTACTCCAGTAGACTTTGCATATAGACTTGATCCTATGAATGCTAGTCGTATGGCACAAGCAATTGTTAATGATAGACAAGTAGCAGATGACTATATACTACAAAATAAAGATAGAGTAAGAATATTAACTACTAGAACAGGTTTTCCTAAAAAAGAATGGGAAGATAAAGTTAAAACTACTAGAGCACTAGCACTTATTAAGAAAGATTTATCATAAATCTTTCTTTTTATATATATAATTTAGTATGAAAAAGTATTATAAATATATATTAATTTCTATGTTTGTTTTATTTAGTTTTTATTATACTGATAAGATTATTACTATGAGTGAACATAATAATGTGATTATGAATAGTATAGTAGAATATGCATCTATTAATGATTATAAATGTAGAGAAGGAGAAATTACTCCTGATGGGATAGTCTTAGGACTTAGTGGTCTTAGTGTTAATAAGAATAAGAGTTATTCTAATATGAAAGGTATTGGATTTAAAAAAGAATTAATTGAATATAAAGATGAAGAATGTATACTATCTAAAAAGAACAACTTAGATAAGTATATTATTAGAGGCAATAATTATTTAAATAATGTTAGTATTGTAATAGATGTTAATGATGGTAAAAGTTTTTTAAAGATGATGAAAATAGCTGATAATAAAGGATATACTTTGAATCTTTTATTTAATTATGAGATGTTAAGTTCTAATATAGATAATATAAGTAATTATAGTAATGTTTTATTTAAAGGAAAAAGTAGGGAAGAAGTAAATAATTTTATGAAGATACTTCATAATGAATTTTATTGTACTAATAAGGATGGAGATATTATAGAAGAGTGTAAAAGTAAGAAACTTAATAGTATAAATGTTATTAATTATATAAGTAAGGATCTATTAATTAATACAAAAAAAATCCTTGATAAAGGTGTTATTATATTTATCAAGGAAAATGAATTTAATTTAAGTGAATTATCTGCGACTTTAAATTATATAAAGAGTAGAGGATATAATATTGTTAGTATTAATGATTTATTACTTTAAGATATATTGTTTACTATCATGTATTGTTTCTGGACTTATGATTAGTTCTCTATGTTGACCTTCTGATAAGGCATAGTAGTTAGCTACTTCTAGAGCATTTTCTACTATTCTTTTTATACCTCTTGCTCCTATGCCTAGTTTTTTAGCTTCTATAGCTATTTCTTCTATAGTTTTATCATCGTATTTAAAGTTTATACCAATTGATTCAAAGAATTTTTTATATAGAAGTAATTGACTTTTATCTGATTCTTTTATAATTCTCATATATTCTTCAGTATCTAGACTATTCATAACTACTATGTTATCATTTCTACCAACGAATTCTGGAAGTAATCCAAATTTTTTAAGTGTTTCGTTATTGAATATTTCTTTATTATCTTGTGCTTCTTCTTTTGATGTATTAAATCCTATACCTCTTTTAGTTCTTGAGAATTCTTCTATACCTGAGAATGCTCCTAGGAATGCAAATGTTAGTTTTGATGTATCAAATGTTATTATTCCTTTATCATCAGGTGATATTAATTGATATTTGTGTCCTTCCATCATTTTAAGTAATGATTGAATTACGGCTGATGTGAATGTAGCATGGTCTCCTTTAGATACTTTTTTATCTATTTCATCGACTACTACAATTCCTCTTTGGGCTCTTTCTATATCTTTATCTGAGTTTTCATATAGATGAAGTAACATTTCAGTTACATCTTTTCCTTTGTAGCTTGCTGCTGTATATTCAGTTGAATCTTCTATAGTTATAGGTAAGTCTGTCTTTTTACTTATTGTTCTAAATATTTCTGTTTTACCAACACCAGTAGGTCCACATATTAACATATTTGATTTTAAACTAGTATCTTGTAATCTTTGATTTTTTGCTATTGAAGTAGCTATCTTTTTGATTTGTTCATCTTGACAAATGACTGTTCTACTAACTGATTTATATAATTCATCAGCATATATTATTTTAGGTACTATTATAGTAGGTGGTTCTTTTCTTCTTTTTATTTCTTCTTCAGTGACGGTTATTTCTTGTTTAAGTCTTTTAACTTCTTTAGTGTATTCACTATTAATCATTTCTTCAAATCCTTCATAATTTTCAGGATTAATACTTATTTGGGTTTCTAAGCCATCACTTGATGCAAATGTTTCAACTGCTGCTTCACCTGGAGTATATAGTTGGAATAATAAATGTTTATCAAAGTCTTCTGCTTCACGTTTTAAAGTCTTAGCAAGTTTGTCTTTTTGTCCTTCAGATAGATTATCTAAGTATGCTGGAAATGCATAAACATATTCATCGTCAAAATTATATATATCATCTATGAATGGATAATTAAATTTACCTGAATCATCCATGAATATTTTATTTCCATTGTAATCTATTTCTTTGCCATGAAGTATTTCAGATGGTTCATAAGTATAACTTTCTACTTCATCATTTGCTTTAATTTTTTTTCTTTTGTATATGAATACTAAAACTTCTTTTTCCATTTTATATTCCCCCTAAAATGTAATTTAAATATTATTATAAAGTAGAAAACATGCCTAGTCAAGCAAGTAACTTGCCATTTTAATAAAAACAATATATAATTAGGGTATAAAAACGGGTGGTATATTATGAAGAAGGAGTTAAAGAAATTTTTAAATTACCTAAAAAAGAATATTAAGGGTATTAATCGTAGTATTAAACTTATTAAAAAGAAATGTGATAAAAGTAGTGTAACTTTATTTTTTGATATGTGGTGGAGTTATATTAGATATGGTGTTGACTATGATGAATATAGAATATTTGAGTTTTATTCATTACCTGGTTTTAAAAGAGATACTTATATGAGTAAATGTAGACATCAAAACTTAGAGAATTATTTATGTGATGTTAAGCATTTAGTAATTCTAAATAATAGAACAAAGTTTTATATTAAGTTTAAAGATGTATTAAATAGAGAGTATTATAATGTTAAAGAACTTAGTTTTAAAGAGTTTGAAGAACTTACTTTAAAGAAAAAAGAATTAGTATGTAGAAGTAATAATCTTAAAGGAGAAAGTAATACTTTAGTATTAAATGTTAAGAATTTTAGAAGTCCTGCTTTCTTACTTGATAATGCTAAAAAGAATAATTTAGTTATTGCTGAAGCAAGTATAAAACAAAATAAATTATTTGATAGTATTAATCCATATAATATGAATACTGTTAGTGTTGTTACACTTCTTAGTGGTAATAAAGTAGATATAGTTTCTTCTTATGTGAAATTTGGTATTGAAGAAGAGTATAAGTATGATGTTAATTCTGTTAAACATTTAACTGGTTTAGTAGATGTAAAGAGTGGTATTATCAAACATAAACTTGTGTGTGGAGAAGATGAGTTATATAGTGAACATCCAATTAGTAAAGTTAAACTTGTTAATTTAGAAATACCTCTTTATGAAGAAATAAAGAGTATTGCTAAAGAATGCGCTAAAGATTTTGATGAAGCTTTAGAAATAGAATGGAACTTCGTAATATCAGATAAAAAAGTATATTTAATAAATGCTAATTTATGGGATGACTATATATTTGCTCAATTACCAATGTTTTCTAAGAATAAAGTGGGTTTAATGCCATATTATAGAGATAATGTTAAAAAGAGAAGAATTTAAATTATATTTTTAAATTTTTCTCTATTTTTTATTGTTGAATTTTTAAGTAGAGAAGATGCCCTTAATATAGAAGTACTACCAAATCTTTCATTTATTTTATCTATTACTTTATGATATTCATCTCTTTCAATTATATTATTTTCAAATAGACTTAGTTGTGTACATCTTTTATCGGATAATCTTGAATATGCTATTGTTACTTTTCTAATAGGGAGATTCTCTATATTTTTGTAATAGATGTATTCTAGCACTTCATATATTCTTTCTGGAATGTCTTCACTTTCATTTAAAGGAATTGTTTCACCAAAACGTTTACATAAGTCTCTTGAATAGTTTATACCTAAATATACTAGTTTAGTAGTTTTATTCATTCTTCTAAGTTTATTACTAAGCATATCATTCATTTCTTTTACGATTAGTATTGCTTCATCTATTGTGTAGTCTCTATATAGTATTTGACTCATACTTATAGATTTATCTCTAGCTCTTTCATTTAAATCTTTTATAGTAGTAAAATCTATTCCATTAGCTTTACACCATATATCATTACCAGCAACATTACCGAATCTTTTTATATAGAAATCTCTTGTATAGTTATTTATATCTTTTACTTTTTTAATGCCGAGATTATTTAGCTTCTTTTCAGTTCTTTTACCAATTCCCCAGACAGCACTTAGAGGTTCTAAGTTCCATAGTTTTGTTTCTATATCATTATATGTCCATTTAGCAATAAATTCTTTATTATGTTTTGCTTCCGTGTCCATAGCTACTTTAGATAAAAATATATTTGGTCCGATACCACAAGTAGATGTAAGACCAGTTTTATCTTTAATAGTTTTCATTATTGTTTTAGCTAGTTCTATGTCAGTCATTTTATAATAATTTAGATAGTCTGTTACATCCATAAATACTTCATCGATAGAGTAGATGTGAATATCTTCTTCACTAATAAAACTCTTAAATATTTCTCTTACTTTATTACTATAAGTTTCATATAATTTCATTCTAGGTTTAGCAAATATAATTTTAATATTCTTAGGTAATTCAAAAACTCTACTTCTAGAATTGACTCCTTTACTTCTTAAATATGGAGTGACCGCTAAAGTCATAGCGCCATTTCCACGTGATGTGTCTGCAACTACTAAGGGAGTAGTAAAAGGATCAAGACCACGATTAACGCACTCACAAGAAGCAAAGAAACTTTTTAAATCTATACTCATTATAACTCTTTCTTTCATACAAACACCTTTTCGTAATAATTGTATCATATATATGTTTTATGTCAATATAAAAGAGCTATTATTTAGCTCTAGGTTTGAATTCTAATATTTTACATTCGCTTCTTGGTTTTGGTTTCATATTTTTTAAGATTTGTATTTGTCTTTCTCTTGAGCTTTCATAAAGTCTGTCTTCATTTTGTAGGGCTTCAATTATATGTTCAGTTGTTACATCTTCACTTTCATTGAATGCTGCAATAGCATATGCTTCTTTTAATATATCTAATACTAATCTTGGATTACTTGATCTATCTTTGTAATCTCTAAAGTTTGTCTTAGTTGAGTTAATTAACCAATCTATAATCATATGTCTTTCAGTATCACTTACATTAAGTTTAGAATAACTTATTTTGTTATATGCAGTTATTAAATCATCTAATACTTGGTATGTAGTGTTATAATTAGGTTCTTTAATTGCTACTTTTTTAAATCTTGTTTTAAATGCAGTATTACTTTCTATATGTTCAGCATATTCTTCTTCAGTAGTTGCACCTATAACTCTTACGCTTCCATAATCTAAGTATGGTTTTAATATTTCAGCTACTGTATTATCATTTCCTTCACTTTTACCACCTGATATTGCCTGATGTATTTCATCTATAAATAAAATTATATTTTTGTCTTCACTTGCTTCATCTAGAATCTTTTTCATTTTTTCTTCTAGAGTTCCTACATATTTAGTACCAGCTACCATAGTAGCAGTATCTATACTTATTATTCTTAGATTCTTTAAAGGAGTAGGTACATCACCATTTTTAATTCTATAAGCAAGACCTCTTACTAAAGCAGTTTTACCACAACCAGCTACACCAGTTATAATAATAGATTTATCTCTTTCAGGATATAAAAGTATTTTCATAATTCTATCTAATTCATCTTTTCTTCCAATAGCTGGGTCTTTTATATATGACATACTTGTTAAATCTTTACCATACTTATCAAGAGTAGGTGTACTTAATACTTTAGTAAAATCTTTATCTTTATTAGTATATTTTTCTGATACATCTTCCATTTCATCACTTCCAAATAATTCTTCTCTTAGAACTTTAAATGATTTTTCACATTGTCTTTCAACGTCGTAAGTAGTTAATTTAATAACTTTACCACTTTCTTGTAACATACTTAACAATTCATCAAAATTCCTTTTAGTTATTAATTTATCATTTATTTTAATTATTTCAGTATTTCTACCTAAAGTAACAATACCATCTTCAAATTGATATGTTGCAATATCTTGTTTCTTACCAGTATTTGAGAATAAATATATTCTTCCATCATCATATATAACATTAAATCTATCACTCTGATATTCTCTAATACTTTCTGAGTGAGCTAGTTCATTAATGTCTACACCAAATTTACTTGCAAATTCTATAAATTTATCTTCTCTATAAGTAGTATATTTAAAGAAATCACTAGTATCAGTAAAATCATCTATATCATTAGTTTCTCTTAGTAAATTACATATCTTCTCATTATATATAGTCATCATATAATCAAATATTTGATATGGCTCTAAATCTTTATATTGAACATCTTTATCATCTAAATAATAATCTCTTTTAATTTCAGGCAAGATAACTTTATAAATATCTTCTAATCTATAAGTAGCAAACTCTGATGTTTCATTAGCTCTTCTAAGTTCAAAAGGAACTTCTACCTCTTCTAAAAAACTAAAACAATTATCAAAAGTAATTCCAAAACTTTCAAAAGTATCTCTTACAAATTCATCAGTTTTAAGACCAGCTAAGAAGAATGAAAAAGGTAATATTTCATCTTCTTTTATATGTCTACCATTTTCATCAAAATATCTTAATAGAGAAAATACCATATCTAGATATCTTTTTGTTTCATCACTAGTGCTTTCATATAAGTCATAATTAGTCATTTGCTACCTCTTTGATTATTTATACTAACAAAAAGTATTTATAATTTCAATAATACGTTTTAAATTTTATGATATTTTGTTATAATTTAGATAATAATGGTGGTGAAGTTATGTATGTTTTAGGTATTTGTGATGCAGGGGAGATACTAGAGACTTTTAGTATTGTTAATACTATTGTTTTAATTATTAAGATAGTTGTACCAATAATTTTATTAGTTTCAGGTATGATTACTCTTATAAAAGCAATTAAGGATAAAGATGAGAATTTACTTTCAACGGCTAAGAAGTCTTTAATTACTAAGTGTATTGCTGCTATATTTATATTTTTTGTACCTACTTTTGTGAATTTTCTTGTTAAGGCAGGAAGTACAGAAGAAAATAATTATATTGATTGTTTAAATAATGCTACTTCAGAAAATATAAGTAAGGCTTATTTAACTGAGGCTGAGACTTTACTTGCTAGGGCAGATGAGAATAAGGATTTAGATGATTATTATGCTGCTAGGGTTGCTGCTAGTAAGATTAAAGATAAAGAATTAAGAAAGAAATACATGGAAAAGTTAGATGCTATGTATGAAATTATAAAGAAAGAAATGGAAGAAGCTGAGAAGAACACTAATCCTGGTGGTGGAAACAATGGTGGAGGTAATAACACTGGTAGTAGTTTTCCATATTATGCTCAATGTGATAGTAAGTGGGGTAATAAAAGTTATAATGGAACTAACTTATGTCATGCAGGATGTGGATATACATCACTTGCTATGGTATTAAGTGGACTTAAAAATGATAGTAGTATAACACCTTATACAGTTCATGAATATGTTTATGGACAAGGTATTTCAGTAAATCCAGGTGGAGGAGCAATAACAGATGCAGCACTTGTTAGTCCAAAAGTTGCTTCTAAGTATGGAGTAACTATACAAACTTTGTTTGGTAGAAATTATAATGAAGACTCTGCTACTCATCAAAAAGAGGCATCTCTTATAACAAATGCACTTGATCAAGGAAAACTAGTTGTGCTTTTAATACCAGGACACTATATAGCACTAGGTGGTAATGGTACTAATGTAGTTGTACATGACCCAGCTAACTCAAGTAATAATGGTACTTATACTATAGAACAAGTTTATAATAAGTTTAAAAATTATAGTAATAGATGTAGTAGTGGTGGAACATGTGGATTCATTTATGCTGTTGCTTATTCTTAATACATTAAATTGAAGTTACTTAAAAAGTAGCTTCTTTTTTTATATAAAATAAATGCTAAATAAATTTTTGATTGAGTCACGTACGAATATCTTTTTGCTTGACCGGGGAGGGGGTACATATTATAATAAAATAGGTGATAATATGAAGGATAAAAGAATAATATTTGGAATAACTTTAGCATTTATATTCCTAGCTAGTGTAGGATTTTCATATGCATATTTTAGCAATTCAATAGTTCAAAATGAAGTAAAAGATCAAGTAGTAGAAACTGGTACATTACAACTTACATATACCGATGGACCAGAGATAAATATACAAAATATGAAACCAGGAAATACAATAACTAAAACAATAACTGTTAAAAATACTGGTTCCTTAGAAGCAAAATATAATATCATATGGCAAGAGCTAACAAATGAGATTACTAATGATGAAATGCTAATTGAAGGAACTTGTACTAGAATAAATGGCACAACTGAAGAAGTAGATGGAACTTGTGAAAATATAGTAAGTACTCTAATTAATAGTCTAAAGATTAAAAGAAGTATTTCTATTGAACCAAATATAATACATAAATATGATTTAACTATTACTTTTAAAGATACAGATGCTGATCAAAATTATAATCAAGGAAAGAAATTTGGTGGAGTCTTAGGAGTGGAGAATGCTCCTGAAGTTGTTAATTGCACTTTTGATGGAGAAGTAACGCAAGGTGTTGAGTATGTAAATGGAATATATACGTATAGATATATGCAGGAAAAAAGTGATGCTAATACATCAACACTTACTGTTAATTGGAAAAACATGGATGATCTTGGTTGGGGAGTTGCCTTAACAAATCCATTATCTACTGAAGACGTTAGTACTAAAGATGTATGTACATATATTAATGATGTACCTGTTATATACATGGGAGGAATGTTTGCATTAAGTCAAGCTAGTAATATAGATTTATCTAGATTGAATACTTCTAATGTTATAAGTATGTCTGGTATGTTTGGCTATTCTCAGGCAAGTACTTTAGATTTAAGTAATCTTGATACTTCAAATGTGACTGATATGAGTGGTTTATTTTATCATTCAAATGCTACTAGTATTAACTTAGAAGGACTAGACACCTCAAAAGTAATACAAATGTGGAGTATGTTTATGAATAGTAAAGTTGCAAATATAGATTTAAGTAGATTTAATACAAGTAAAGTGACAAGTATGGAAAATATGTTTAGAGATACTTTGTTCACTACACTTAATTTAAGTAGTTTTGATACAAGCAAAGTAACTGATATGAGTTCGATGTTTAGCAGTTGCAAAAATTTAACGACTATTTATGCAAGCAATAAGTTTATTACTGATAATGTTACTAATTCAACATCTATGTTTTCGGGTGATAATAAACTAATTGGTGGTGCTAGTACTGTATATGATGCAAATCATATTGATAAAACATATGCTAGGATAGATGGAGGAACTAGTAGTCCTGGATACTTTACTTTGAAAACTAACTAATCATAAAATAGTTCTTGATACATACAATTTAATATGTTATAATACATTTGACAACGAAGAGTGGGCCTAAAACCCACTCTTTATATTGATATGATAAGGAGGTCTTATGGAAGAGAAGATTTATGATGCTGTTAAGGAACCACTTGAAAAAGAAAATATTAAATTAGTAGGTGTTCACTTTGGAGAAGAAGATGGTGAAAATACATTATTTGTAACTATTGAAAACTTTAATGGTGAACCAGTAGACACAGATTTATGTGTTAAAGCTACAAAAATAGTTGATCCAATTATTGATAGTCTAGACTTAGATTTAGAGAATTATGTACTAGATGTCGGAAGCAAAGGAGAAGAAGGAAATGAGTAAAAAGTTAAAAGAAGAAGATGCAGCAGTAGCAAGCGCTAAAGAATTTAAAAAAGCATTAGAATTCATAGTAAAAGAAAAAGGTATAGATGAAGATGTAGTTATTGAAGCTATGCAAACTGCTTTAAGTACTGCATATAAGAAAAATGAAAAAGCTGATTATAATAGTCGTGTATTAATAGATAGAAATACTGGAGAAATTAAAGTATTTAAAGTTACTACTATAGTAGATGATTACAAAGATGATGATGATGATATAGACCCAGAAACTGGAGAAGTTAAAGTAAGTCATGATTACTTAAATGAAATGACTATTAGCGAAGCTAAAGAAATAAATAGTGACTATCAAGTAGGCGATGAAATACTAGAAGAAGTTACTCCTAAAAACTTTGGTAGAGTAGCTATTTCAGTTGCTAAACAAGTAGTACTTCAAAAGATTCGTGAAGCTGAACGTGAAAAAGTTATGGCAGATTTTGCTGATAAGGAAGATGAATTAATGGTAGGATTCCTTGCAATGGAAGATGCTAGAAACTATTACGTAGATTTAGGAAAAGCACGTGGAATACTTCCAAAGAGTGAATTAATTCCAGGTGAAAAGTTAACTATGGGAGACTCTATAAAAGTATATATTACTAAAATAGAAAGTACACCTAAAGGACCACTTATTTTAACATCAAGAAAGAATTATGGATTTGTTAAAAGATTATTTGAACATGAAATTCCTGAATTTAGTGATGGAACATTAGAACTTCGTGGAGTTGCTCGTGAAGCAGGTGTAAGAAGTAAAGTAGCTGTTGCTTCAACTAATCCAAAAGTAGATCCAATTGGAAGTTGTATTGGTGAAAAAGGAAGAAGAATTGCTAATATAATTAATGAACTTGGTGGAGAAAAAGTAGATTTAATAGCATATTCTGATAATATGGAAGAATTTATTGCTAATGCATTAAGTCCTGCTAAAAATTTAAATGTTAGTATTACTGATGAAAAGAAGAAAGAAGCATTAGTAATAGCTGATGATGAAAATTTAAGTTTAGCAATTGGTAAGAAAGGAATTAATATTAAATTAGCTAGTAGACTTACTAAATATACAATTAATATTAAGACTTTAGCAGATATAAATGCTGAAATAAATAAATAATCATAAGGAGGGTAAACATGAAAGTTAAAAAAGTCCCTATGAGAACTTGTGTAATAACACATGAAAAATTAGAAAAAAGAGATTTACTTCGTGTAGTAAGAGACAACGAAGGAAATGTATTTGTAGACGATACAGGTAAAGCTAATGGACGTGGAGCTTATGTTAAAAAAGATAAAGAAGTTATAGAAAAAGCTCGTAAATCAAAAGCACTTGAACGTCATTTAGAGGTTAAAATAGAAGATAATATTTATGATGAATTAATTAGTAAAATATAATTAAAGAAAAGGAGGAAATAAATATGAGTATAAAAGATTACGCTTTAGAATTAGGAGTAGATACTAAAACTGTTATTAGTAAACTTAAAGAACTTGGCTTTAAATATAATAATGAAGAAGATATTCTAGATGATGAAGCTATAATTATGTTGGATAATGAACTTAGCGCTAACTCAGAAGAAAATAATCTTACTGAGGAATTAGCAAGTAAGTTTGAATTAGAGGATAGAGCTGAAGAAGCTGCTCTTGCATACAACATAGAATTAGATGAAGAAGTTAAGGTTAAGGAAAAAATAAAGAAGAAAGATAATAACAATAAACAAAGTAATGATGATTTATCACAAAAGAAGAAAAATATTTATAAGAATAAATCTAAATTACAAAGTAATAAAGAAGAAGTAGAAAGTAACGTAGTTTTATATAAAGAAGGTATGAGTGTATCAGATTTAGCTAATGCAATTGGTGTTAGTGCATCAGATGTAGTAAAGAAGTTAATTGGTATGGGACTTATGATATCTTCAAATCAAGCTATTTCTTTTGATGATGCTAGTGTAGTAGTTCTTGAATATAATAAAGAATTAGTTAAAGAAGAAACTACTGATATTACTAATTTTGAAGAATATGTAATAAATGATAAAGAAGAAGATTTACTTCCTAGACCTGCAGTTGTAACTATTATGGGTCATGTTGATCATGGTAAGACTACATTACTTGATTACATTCGTAATTCACATGTTGCTCAAGGAGAAGCTGGTGGTATTACTCAAGCAATAGGTGCATATCAAGTAGAAAGAAATGGTCGTAAGATTACATTTATAGATACTCCAGGACATGCTGCATTTACTGAAATGAGAGCAAGAGGAGCTAGTGTTACTGATATAGTAATTATTATAGTAGCTGCTGATGATGGAGTTATGCCTCAAACAAGAGAAGCAATTGATCATGCTAAAGCAGCAGGAGTACCAATTATAGTTGCAATTAATAAAATTGATAAACCACATACTAATATAGATAAAATAATGAGTGATATGAGTGAACTTAATCTTGTTCCTGAAGAATGGGGAGGAGATACTATATTTGTTCGTATGAGTGCTCAAACTGGTGAAGGTGTAGATTTACTTTTAGATAATATTAATGCTTTAAGTGAGCTTTTAGATTTAAAAGCAAATCCTAATAGATATGCTAGTGGTTCTGTTATAGAAGCTAGACTTGATAAGAATATTGGACCAGTTGTAACATTATTAATACAAAATGGTACTTTAAGACTTGGAGACCCTATTGTTGTAGGTACAAGTTATGGTAAAGTTCGTACATTAAAGGATGACACTGGACGTGAAATAGTTAGTGCTGAACCTAGCAAACCAGTTGAAGTAACCGGACTTGAAGATGTACCAGTTGCTGGAGATAAATTTATGGCATTCGAAGGAGAAAAAGAAGCAAGAAGCGTTGCTATAAAGAGAAAAGAACATGAAAAGAGTAAGAGATTTGCTCATAAAGCATTAAGTTTAGATGAACTATTTGATCAAATTAAAGAAGGTCGTAAAGAAATTAATGTTGTTCTTAAGACTGATGTTAAGGGTAGTGAAGAAGCAGTTAAGAATGCTTTATTAAAGATACATGTTGATGGCGTTAAAATTAATGTTATTAGAAGTGGAGTGGGTACTATTACTGAAAGTGATGTTGTACTTGCTAATGCATCTAATGCAATTATTATAGGATTTAATGTTAGTCCTTCTAAAGCTACTAAAGAAACTGCTAAAAGTTATGGAGTTGAAATAAGACTTTATAATATTATTTATAAATTAGTAGAAGAAATAGAAGCTGCTATGAAGGGTATGTTAGATCCTGAATATGAAGAAGTAGTTATTGGAGAAGCAGAAGTAAGACAATTATTCCATTTCTCTAAAGTTGGAAATATAGCTGGTTCTCACGTAACTAGTGGAGTTGTTAAAGTTGGTACACCTTGCAGAATTATTCGTGATGGTATAGTAATTGCTACTTCTAAGATTGCTACACTTCAAAGAGAGAAAGATCAAGCTCATGAAGTTAAAGCTGGATATGATTGCGGTATGACTATCGAATCATTCCCAGATATTAAAGAAAAAGATATTATTGAAGCATTTGAGAATAGGGAAGTGAAGAGATAATGAATTTAAAAGGTGAGAGAGTAGCTTCAGATATGCAAAGAGAACTTGGTAATATTTTACTTCTTGAAGCTAAAGATGAAGATTTTAAACATGTAACTATTACAGATTGTGAAGTAACTAATGATTTAAGTTTTGCTAAGATATACTTTACTACTACTGATGATAGGGAAAAGGTTACTAAGGACTTAAATAATGCTGCTGGATTCTTTAGAAGTCTACTAGCAGAAAGATTACAAATTAGACATACTCCAGAGTTAAGATTTATATTTGATGAATCTATTGAGTATGGACAAAAGATTGAAAAAATTATTGAGAAGTTACACGAAGAAGATAAATAAATAGTTAGGTGGGTTATGGAAAAATTAAAATGTGCTAATCTATGCGGTTGTATGTCTAAAATGATGCTAATAGATTTAGTTCGTGAATATAGAGAAGGATTTATGCTTTCTAATTTTGTAGATGATGTTCATGAAGGACAACTTTGTATAGTAAATGATGAAATAGTTGATGAAGGTGATTATGATCAAGATGGAAATTATCAAACTAATTTTCAAGTTAAGAAAACACTTTATCCTATAGAATATTGTCCTTGTTGCGGAAAGAGAATAGAATACAAGCCAGTAATGGATAAGCCATATATGAGAGAACTAAAATAACGCTTTACGCAAGCGTTATTTTTTTCTTATTTAAATATTTACTATAAATAGTAAATATGGTATATTATTGTTAGTGAAATGCACCCCCTGAAGAGATACCGAAAGGTATCTCATTTTGTTTATTTAAGGGCATTTTACTTATTTTTGGTAATACGCTACCCATCAAATACCCATCATTTTATGATGATTCATCATTATTTTGATTATAATTATGTTCTAGATTATCAAAGAATTTTGGAACATTAGCCATCTCCTTTTTAAATAAATGTGTATATGTTTCTAATGTTTCTGTTGTCTCTGAATGACCTAGATAATTTGAAATAGCAGTTATTGGTGCTGCATTTGATATTAGAGCAGAAGCACAAGAATGTCTAAAGTCATGTATCCTAATATGCTTAACTCCTGCTAGTTTTTGATATTTGTCTCTTCGACTATATATCTGATGATAGGAAATAGGTGTATCATCTCCAAAAACAAACCATGTATTTTTAAATTTACTAAAGAACTGATTGTTCTTTTTTAATTGCTCTAATTCCTTCATTAATACTGATGGAATAGGAATAGTTCTATTTGATGATTCTGTTTTAGGGCTTGAGATGTACCATTCACTATTTGCATTATTTGTAGATGGATTTAATACTTGTTGTGCAACTGTTAAAGTGCTGTTTTTAAAATCAATATGTTTCCATTGGAGTCCTCTTGCTTCAGATCTTCTTAGTCCACAATAATATAATATTTGAAATAAACATCTATCTCTTAAATATTCTATAACAGATAAGAATTTATAAAATTCATCAGGTTCATAAAATTCCATTTCTTTTTTTATAGCACCTGGTGTTTTAAATGGCTCTAACTTGTTATAAAATTTTCTTAAGTTAAAATCCCATTGTTTTTCTGCAAAATTTATAACTTGTTTAATAAACTTTTGTATATCATTCTTATATCTATCACAAAGATTAGTTTTATTCATTTCTTTTCTCCATTTTTGATATAAATCCCAATTTAAATTGACTAATTCAACATTATCAAATAATCCCATATAAGCGATTCTATCTCTATATGTTTTAAGAGTAGAATCTTTTATTTTATCTTTTTGATATTCATAATATATTGTATAAGCCTCTTTAAATGTCATATGAGGATTAACATCTATATCTTTATATTTCTTTAAATATTCTTCCTCAGCCTGTTCAGCTTCTTTTTTTGTATAGTAAGTTGGAGACTGATATTGATGTCTTTTTCCATCTAATCCTTTGCTATATGCTACGAATGCCCATGATCTACCATCTTTAGTTACTTTATTTCCTTTTAATTGTCTTACAGACATAAATTTCTTTTTACCTCCTTTGTTTATATCTGCAAAAACATCGTGACTATATTTTATCATTAATATAGTTATAATTCATAGTCATCGTGTGATTTTTGCTTGTTTTGTTCTTTATGACTACTAATGGTATTGCAAATAGATTCAAAAAATTCTATTGATTCTTTTTCTTCAATATGATTTTTTTTGACTAATTCTTCTGGCAGATTAACAAGTTTTTTAATAGCACGAAAAGCTGCATTTAAAGCATGAACAAATCTATTGATTTTATCATTTAAAAAATCCACTACATTATTTAAATAGTGAATTTCTTGCTTTTGATCTTTAATTGTTTTTTCATGTTTATTAATTATTATATCTTTCTCTTTAATTGTATTATAAGCTTTTTGCAATTCTTTACCAGATTTTAAACCATTAACTTGATCATTTAATTTTTTTATTTCAATATCTTGCTTTCTAATAGTGTTCTTAGAAGATAGATTTTCTTTATTTACTTCTTTAGTATAACTAATAAGTTTCTCTATATCTTTATCCTTATATCTTTTAAAAACGTCCTTAGAAGGCGATAATACTTCTTCTTGATTAAGATTTAGTATTTCTTCATTTGTTTTTAAATTAGCATTATTTATGCTTTCATAATGCTTAATTTCTCGTTGTAAGTTTTTAATTTCTTTTTTAGTTTCTTTTAATTTATGTTCAGCTTTAGTTTGATGTTCTACATTAGCACCAACATTACCTCTATATAAATTAAAACCTTTTGAGGTAATATATTCATTATATTTATCTTGAACTCTAGCATAGGATGATTTACCACCTAAATCTTTCCAGAATTGATCAAGATTTAGGAATTTGCCGGTTTCGGTTTTATATATAGCTTTACCATTTTCATCTTTAGCTATGATAGGCACCATCTTTTTATTTCCATCTTTACCAGTAATCTCTTTTTTTAATATATTACCGTATTTATCAGTTTCAAATACTTTCCTTTGAACTGAGTTTACTACTGGAGTGTAATAAAAATGCATATGTGGAGTATTTTCATCAAAATGAATTCCAGAATAAACAACATTTTCTTTACCAACTAGATTACATAAGAATTCATGTGAGTATCTAAAATATTCTAAAACTTTTTCTGGAATATCATATTCAGAATTTATATTAACTCTTTCAATAGGTTCACCAGCATGTTCACCATATTGATGTACTTCTTCAGTAGGTACAAATTGCATACCTAATGATTTAAAAAATTCTTGTCCACTAGTTACAACAACTCCACCAATTAAATTGATATTCTTTTTATTTTCTCCATATTGTACTTCATTAGATTTAAGAGTAGAGTAGACCTTACTCATTAAAGTTTGATTATTTAAAGATACAAATTCTATATTATATTTAGTTCTTTCTAAATCATAATTACCTGTACCTTTTCTATCTTTAAGTTCTACACCAAGTCCTCCTAAATCCGATGCTTTATATTTTTCAAATCTCATTACTTGATTTCCATCGAACATTATTTACCTCCTTGATGTATTGAAAAAAATATTTTTTAGTTTATATAAGTTGACAAAAGTATAATTTTAGAGTTATACTTATGTCAAGTAAGAGAGATAAAAGTATCTTACTAAGAAAGGGAGCACAAATATGGAAGGGAAATTTGTAGAAAGATTAAAAGAACTTATTGCGAGAGAAGATATCAAACAAAAAGATCTTGCTGAAGACGTAGGTATTACTGAAGCTGCATTATCAAGATATATGAAAGGTGATAGAACTCCACATGGTGAAACATTATGTAATCTTGCTACTGCTCTACATACTACAACAGATTACTTATTAGGTAGGGAAGATAAAGAAGATTTTAATAAGGAAATCAGTTTTAATGAAATGCAAGGCTTACTTGCAAGAAGTTCAAAGAATTATTCTAGTGATCAAAATGATGAATTAATGCGAATAATTTTAAAAAACAAATAATCAGGAGGTGAATTTATGGCTAGAGTTAGGCTTAGAGATGAAAGGTATGAATACATAAAGAAAATAGTGGTTAAAACATTAAAAGAATGTAATATAAGGGAAATTCCAATTGATCCATTTTTAATATGCAAAGTAAGAGGATATAAATTAATAAAATATACAAAAAAATATACTAAAGAAGAAATGGAAGTAGTTTGTAGGAGATATCCTAATGGATTTAATTATGTTTTAAATGGTGAAAGAATAATTGAATATAATGACACTTTAGCACCAGAAAGAATTAGAACTACTATATTTCACGAAATAGGACACATAGAGTTAAAACACACTTGTGAATGCTCACTAGCTGAAGCAGAAGCTGAATGGTTTGCTGTTTATATGATAGCACCACCACCATTAGTTAATTTATTTAATCTTGAAGATTCAATGGATTTAGCAATTAAGTTTGATACTTCTATGGAATGTGGTTATTACTCTATGGTTAGATATATAAAGTGGAAGAAATATACCTGGATTCTTAAAGACTATGAAAGAGAACTAGTCAAACAATTTACTGCTACTAATGAATATTTAATTAAGAAAGAAGAGGTGATGCAGAATTGATTGCAAATAAAAAGTACCTTGTTACTTGCGATAACAAAGTACTAAGAACCAATGATCAAATAGATCTGGTTACAAGTCTATTATATCATGAAGGTTCAAAATTTCAAAAATTATTTAAGAATATTATGTCAATTAATATTAGAAAGGAATGGTGAAAATCGTGAATAATAGACTTAAATCACCAATCAACAGGTGCTCATATGAGGAAAGTTGATGATATAGAAAGAAAAACTCGACTAGAATTTCTTAAAATACTTAATACTACTACACCATCTAAATCTGGTAGGATGCCAAATCTAAAATATGATTTAGAAGTATATCCAGATTATTTGGCTTTATATAATGAGCCAGGTAAGTATACTAAAACATTATTAACAGCACCATGTTTCTATTTATGGGATGAAAAATTTGATGATTATGATGGATTGCTAAATGCAATTAAATATAATATCGAGGATAAATTAGATTTTTATAAAAAGAGATTCCACGGTGTAAAAATGATAATATCACCTGATTACAGTCTAGTAGGAAATATTTATCCTACTATTAATGAAGGAAGAATATTTGATTCTAGACTAGTATCTCTTTGGTTTGCTAACGAACTAGGTATTGTATCAATACCTAATATGACTTATACAGATGAAAGTTCATTTCCTATGATGATTGATGGCATAGAGGAATGTAAAGTTGTATGTTTTAGTGCTATGTCTTGCCTAACTGATAAAGAAGATAGAAATAAACTAGAAAAAGCTATTAAATATACTGTTGATCATTTAAAACTAAATGCTATAGTAGTGTATACTTCAACTCCAAATGATGATAAAATTAATGATATATTTAAATATGCTATCGAAAAAAATGTTAAAATTATAATTCCTGATAATACTATTAGAGAATCTAATAGGAGGAAGTTAAATGGGAAGAGTTAGTGGGATAGGTGGAAGTACTGGAGTTGGTACTTCTGGACAATTATCATTACAACAACAAACTTACTCATCACTTGTTCAGGGATTAGAAAATGTACTAAATAGTATTAAAACATATAATATTAATAAAAATGCAAAGGCAATGGCAAGTGAATATCCTACAACTAAAGGCGGGTACTTTGGTAAAAAAGGAACATCTAATAAAAAAAGAGTTATTTATACTGATAATCCAATATCAGAAGCTAATAATTTCTTTAATAAGATATCTAAAGGGTATTATTCTAAAACAATACATGGTAATGCTACAATAGTTCGTTTACCAGATGAGACTGTTATAACTTATAGAGTTATTACTAAGACTAGTAAAAGTGGTAATTCACCTGCAGTTGATATAAATATTAATAGTTCAAAAGCAAATCCTAAGATTAAAGGACAGAGAATACATTTTGAAAAGGAGAAGAAATAAAATGATTAAACAAGAATTTAAAATAAAAGAAATAGAAATCTTAAAATCTTTGATTGGAAAAAAAATCATAAATATTAATTATACATATCCAGTATATGGAAATATTAAGATTGATTTTGATTTATATTCTGTTGTCATATCTAATTTAATGCATGAAGGAAGCTTAGCTGGAGATGATGATGACATTACGTACTTCACATTAGAGAAAATATCCAAAGAAGATAAATTTGAATTTTTCTTAAATGATGTTAAAACTGATAGTATTGAAGTTAATGAAACTATAAAGTCAATAGAGATTGTTAATGATTTAATTAATTATAATGACGAGTATGAAATATCTTATGATGTAGCTATAGTCTTTATTACTGATAAACATAAGTATATTATTTCTAGAGATTGGTTCTATATGGAAACAATGCAAATAAATGTTGATAAAGATATAGATGATATTTTAGATAAAAATACTATTATTGAACAATATAGAGGAGAATCTACTGAAGTAAAAGTAGAAATAGAAAGAACTAGTAGAGAAATATAAAAAAAGTGATCTATTCATTTCGAATAGACCACTTTTTAAGTTAAAATTGAGCCCGCAAATGATGGGTGTACCCATACTTCTACCCATCATACCCAACGTTTACCCATCAAATTTTAGGATTTTTTTGCAAATCTTTTTAAACTCAAAATCTTAATTATTCCTTGATATTACGATGCTTTTGCAGAATGTGTTGTAAAGAAAACCTTACAATTAACTCGCCCCCTGAGGGCGCCATCACTTAAAAGTGTAAGGCCTAACGAGAGTTAGGTGTTTTTAATTGTAATTATAAGAATAACTAGAATTAAAAGTATTATTATGAAAATCAAAGATGCAATTAATACATTTTTCTTGTTCATATACATACCATCTCCTTATAAAAAAATAATTAAATTAAATATATTGAGATGACGCCCTTAACGTTTCGATGAGTAATTTAACATACGTTAAAAATTATGTCAAAAATGTAAAAAAAGAATTTTTGGTATATAAAACATACTTAAGATTCTTTTTTTCTCTAGGAGAAAATTAATGAATAGTTGAATAAATTCTTTATAAAATTAAATTTTATATCTTTTTAAAAATGTTTTAATTAGCGATAAAGTATGCTATTATAAATATAGAAGATAGTGATAATATGAAAATGGGAAAAGAAGAAAAAATAATATTTGGTTTTATTTTATTATTTATATTCATTGGTACTGTTGGATTTAGTTATGGATATTTTCGTGCTGAGTTTGCATACAGTTCTGATGAAGTAGAGGTAACAACTGGAACTTTAGAACTTAAATATAGTGATAATAGTCCATTAATATATAAGAATGGTTTTAAACCAGGTGAAACTATTACTAAAACTGTTACTGTAGAAAATACAGGTACGTTAGATGCAGTGTATGATTTAATATGGAAAGAATATAAAAATGAAATAATTAATGATGAGTTAACTATAAGTGCTGTATGTGATAGTATGAATTCTAATGATATAATGAGTGGTAGTTGTACTAATGTAGAAGAAAAATCTGTTAGTGGGGATGCAATTAAAACCAAAGTTAGTATAAGCCCAGGCATGAAACATAGATATAGTATAGTAATAACATTTAAGAATCTAGATGAAAGTCAAAATTATAATCAAGGTAAGACATTTAGTGGTATTATCAATGTTAAAGATAGTAATTGATTGTGAGGTGTAGTAATGATTTTACAAATATGTGATAATCCAACTGTTTTGAGTGTAATGCGTATTGTTAATATTGCAATTTTAATTATTAAGATTGTTGTTCCAATATTATTAATTTTAACGGGTATGATAACACTTTTGAAAACTATTAAAGTAGTTGAAGAAGATTTACTTGCGAAAGCTAAAAAACAACTTGTTAATAATTGTATTGCTGCAGTAGTTGTATTTTTTATACCTACTTTTGTTAGTGTATTAGTAAAAGTTTCTTTAACAAATGGTGAATATAAAGATTGCTTAAGTAATACTTCAAGTGATGTAATTAATCAAAAGTATTATGACATAGCAGTTGATTCCATTAGTAAAGCTGAATCATCTTCTAAATATAATGATTATTATGATGCTGTAAATAAAATTAATGAAATAAAAGATATTGATACAAAAAAATCTCTTAAAAAAAGACTTGATAATGTAAAAACTATTATTGATAAAAAAATAGAAGAAAATAATAAAAAAGAAAATATTAATAGTGGAACTAATAGTAATAGCGGGAGTAATAGCTCTAACACAACTATTTCTGATGCTAGTAATCCTGGTACATTCACGCCTGATAGTGGAAAAACTTCCAATTGTAATAAGAACGGAAAATATCAATTATGTTCTGCTAAAAAAGGAATCTTTGGATCATTTGCTTACTATGATAAAGCAGCAGTAAATGATACATCTAATCGTAATAGTATTGAGATGGACCCATCATGGAAAAAAACAAATCTAGTTAATGTATCAACTACATGTTCTAATGGAACCAAATATAATTGGACTGTTCATAGACTTGCTTCTTCAACATGGAAAAAAGTTCAGGAAAAATTTTGTCAAATAATTACAGTTGGAATAGATGGAATAAAATATGAACCTAATCAAATAGTGGTTAGTGGACCTATATCTATACGATATATAAGTAATACCAAAACAATTAGTACTCATGCTTATGGAATTGCAATAGATATAAATCCTAGCGAAAGCTATACTATTAATGGAAAAAAATATTCAACTCCTTATGGTAGAAGTTTAGAAAAATACAACAATTTTATAAATGCTATAGGTGGCGAAAGCGATCCTAGAAATGTTAATTATGTTTTATGGAAAAAAGTTTTTGAACCACTTGGATTCATATGGGGCGGTAATTGGGGAAGAAATGGTAAAGGTACAAAAATAGATGGAATGCACTTTGAAATTGATTGGAGGAATGCTAGGTAATGAAAAAATATATAATTGCACTTATCATATTAATTTCAATATGTATTCTTACAATATTTATATTAGATAATAACAATAAAAAACAAATAGAAGAAAATAAAGAAAAAAGTTTTATATATTATAAGTCTCTTAATTTTAATGATAATATTAATACTTTAAGAAAAAATATATATAATAATTCATACTTCAATTTATTTGTAAAAATAAATGAATATAATGGTGTTATAGATGAAAATAATATAAGTGAAATAATGAATTATTATATAGTTAATATTACAAAGAATAAAAATGAAGTTTTTGAGACAAGTGATGATAATTTAAATTTTTGTTTAAATAAACAATCTTTTATAAATTCGTTTAAAGAATTGTTTAATAAAGATATTGAAAAGTTTTATCCTAATATTAATGTTCTTCCAAATATTAATGCAGGGCCTATTAAAATATGTTTTAATTATGATGAAGATTATCTATATGATTATTCAAGTTTAATTTATGTTAAAGATAAAAAAGTAAATGGTGATATAATAGAATTAAATATATATGAATATTTAATTGATATAGATGATAAAGATATTGAGGAGAGTTTAATAAAAGATTTTGTTAGAAGTTTAGATAGTAATGACATTAATAATTTTAATGAGACTTTTATTAATGATTATGGCTTTGAAATTTTAGAAAAAAAGATTAAGTTTAGAGAAATTAAAGATGGAGATTTCTTTAAATATCAATTAATATCAATGAATACTATTTGACAAATAAATAATATAGATGTATAATCTCTTTATAAAACGAGGAACAAGAGGAGTAATATATACTAATTATTAGAGATGAAAGGTCATCGGGTGAAAGCTTTTCTTAAGATAGATATATGAAGGTAGCTTGGGAGTTAATTACTGAAATTAAGTAAGTAGTTACGTAAATATGCGTTAAATATATAGAGTATAAAATAAGGTGGTACCACGATAAATTCGTCCTTTGGTATTACCTTTTTATTTTGGAGGAAAAAAGTATGAATGAGATGAATGAAAACTTCGATGAGTTTGATAAGTACGTTATGGGTTTTGATTTTAATGAGGATATGATTGCATATAAATACAATCATTCATATAGAGTAATGCATCAATGTGATGAGATATCATATACATTAAATTTAGATGAAGAAGATAATTATTTAACTTGTTTAATTGGATTATTACATGATTTTGGTAGATTTGAACAATGGACTAAATATAAATCATTTGTAGATTCTGAAACTGTCGATCATGGAGATTTAGGAGAAGAATTATTATTTAAAAAAGGCTTAATTAAGAACTTTAAATTAGATGATGAGTTTTATGATATAGTTTCTAAAGCTATAAAATATCATAATAAATATGAATTACCAGATGATTTAACATTACGTGAAAAGATGCATGCTAAGATAGTGAGAGATGCTGATAAATTAGATATAATATATGCTTTTTCTACAATTAGACTTTTAGAACTTAAAGAGGATGATAGCAAAATAAGTGAAGAAGTAAAGAAGGAATTTTATTTACATGAGCCAGTTAAACGAGTCAATTGTAAGACTGTTAATGATAAAATAATATTCTTATTATCATTTGCTTTTGATTTATATTATGACTATAGTAGAGGTTTATTATTAGATAAAGGTTATTATAATAGAATATTTGAAAATATAAAAGATAAAGATAAATTTAAGCCTTATTTTGATGAGGTAGAAAAATATTTAAGGGAGTGTGAAAATAATGCTTGATAAAAAATATAATCATAAAGAAGTAGAAAATGGAAAATATGAAATGTGGCTTAAAAGTCATTGCTTTGATGCAGGAGATAAGAGTAAAGATGCGTTTACTATAGTTATACCTCCACCTAATGTTACAGGTAATTTACATTTAGGTCATGCACTTAATGGTAGTATTCAAGATGTTATCATTAGATATAAAAAGATGAAAGGTTTTGATACTTTATGGCTTCCAGGAATGGATCATGCAGCTATTGCAACTGAAGCTAAAGTAGTTAATAGACTTAAAGAAAATGGAATTAATAAATATGAGCTTGGTCGTGAAGGATTCTTAAAAGAATGTTGGAAATGGACTGATGAACATAGAAGTAATATTCATAAACAATGGGAAACTTTAGGGCTTAGTGTGGATTATAGACGTGAGAGATTTACATTAGATGAAGGACTTAATGATGCGGTTAATGAAGTATTTATAAGACTATATAATGAAGGATTAATCTATCGTGGTGAAAAGATTATTAACTGGGATCCAGTTGCTAAGACAGCTCTTTCAAATGAAGAAGTTATTTATAAAGATGATCCAGGAGCTTTCTATCATATTAAATATTTTATTGAAGGAAGTGATAAGTATTTAGATGTAGCTACTACAAGACCTGAAACTTTATTTGGTGATACTGCTGTTGCTGTTAATCCAGAAGACGAGAGATATAAAGATTTAATTGGTAAGAATGTAGTACTTCCAATTGTTAATAAGTTAATACCTATTATAGGAGATGAACATGCTGATCCTGAGTTTGGTACTGGATGTGTTAAAATTACACCAGCACATGATCCTAATGACTTTGAAGTAGGCGAAAGACATAATTTAGAGAGAATTCTAATTATGAATGAAGACGCTACAATGAATGAGAAAACTGGCAAATATAATGGAATGTCTCGTGAAAAGTGTAGAGAAGAATTACTTAAAGATTTAGAGAGTCAAGATTTATTAATTAGCGTTGAAAAGATGACACATAGTGTAGGTCATTCTGAGAGAACTGATGCTGTAGTAGAGCCATATTTATCTAAACAATGGTTTGTTGATATGAGTGGTATGAGTAAAGACTTATTAGATGCTCAAAAAGGTGGAGACAATAAAATTAACTTTATACCTAAGAGATTTGAAAAAGTATTAAATCACTGGATGGTAGACTGTCATGACTGGTGTATTAGTCGTCAATTATGGTGGGGACACAGAATTCCTGCTTGGTATAAAGGGGAAGACATTAAAGTACAAAAAGAATGTCCAGGTGATGGATGGACTCAAGATGAAGACGTGTTAGATACTTGGTTTAGTAGTGCGTTATGGCCATTTAGTACTCTTGGTTGGCCAAATAAAACTGAAGACTTAGAAAGATATTTTCCAACTGATGTTCTTGTAACAGCATATGATATTATATTCTTCTGGGTTGCTCGTATGGCATTCTCATCACTTAAACAAATGAATAGCCGTCCATTTAAAGATTGTATTATTCATGGGCTTATTCGTGATAAACAAGGAAGAAAGATGTCTAAATCATTAGGAAACGGAATAGATCCAATGGATATGATAGATGAATATGGATGTGATGCGTTAAGATTCTATCTAACAACAACATCTGCGATGGGAATGGATATACGTTTTGATACTGATAAAGTAGCTTCTACTTGGAACTTTATTAATAAATTATGGAATGCATCAAGATTTGTACTTATGAAACTTGAAGGTTTCAAGAAGGAAGATTATTCACTTAAAAATTTAAATAAAGCAGATAAATGGATACTTACTAAGCTTAATGAAACAATTAAAAAAGTAACTAAATCTATGGATAAATATGAACTAAATAATGCAGGAAGTGAGTTATATTCATTTATATGGGATGATTTTTGTGATAAATATATAGAAATGTCTAAATTTAGTGAAAGCAATGAAACTAAGAGTACACTTTTATATACAATTACAGCTATAGTTAAAATGATGCATCCATTTATGCCATTTGTTACTGAAGAAATGTATAGTAACTTTGGAATAAAAGATAGTGATATACTTCTTATGACTGAATATCCTACATATGATAAAAAACTAGTATTCAAAAGTGAAACTAAAGAAATAGATGAAATGCTTGAATATGTAACATTATTTAGAAATAAAAAGACTGAAAGTAAAATAACAAGTGAATTTGAAGTAATAGATTATAATAATAATGAACTATTAAATAAGATGCTTAAATTAACTGATAAAATAGTTGGTGAAAGTAAATATAAAGATAAACTTACTATTGAGTTATATAATTATAAATTTGATCTATTCTTTGATAACTCTAAAAATAATCTTGAAGAAGAGTTAAGACGTAAAGAAGAAATAGAGAAGTTAGAAGCATCTATTAGTCGTCGTAAGAAATTATTATCAAATGAAAATTATGTAAATAAAGCACCTGAAGCTATAGTTAATAAAGAAAGAGAAGACTTAGAAAAGGAAGAAAAGAGACTAGAAATTCTTAAAAAGAACTAGTCTTTTTATTTTATTTGTGTTAATCTATAAATATAAGGTAGGTGAGACATGAAAAGAAGTCTTGGTTTTACATTAGTAGAGTTACTTGCTGTTATAGCAATACTTGGTATAATAACTCTTATTGCAGTACCAAATGCTATTAAATTATATAATGAAGCAATATTAAAAGAAATGGTTGTTCAAGAAAGTAATATTAAGAATGCTGCTAATATATATTTAGAAGATTATTGTAATTCTAAATTAGATGATAGGCTTATATGTCCATCTAGTTATGAAGAAGTTAATAATAAAGATGAAAAATATGTTTGTTTAAGTGACTTGCAAGAAGCAAATGATTCATACATAGGAAGTGTTAAATATAAGAAAGATTCTTGTAAAGGTATTATTGTATATAAAAAAGATAAAGATACTGATTTATATACAGATGCTAAAACATATTTATATTGTGGTAATAGTGATACTGGAGAATATAATTATATAACTGATGAAACTATTAATCCTGCTGATTATTCAAGATGTAATATTAAATTAAATAATGAAATGTATTATTTTAATGTTATGGAAGAAAAATTATCTGAGATTCATTTAATACTTCAAAGAGAAAATGAGTTAGTAGTACAAATGAGTAATGAAACAAATACTTCTAATGATAGAGAAAAAATAAAAAAAGAAATACAAGAACTTAATAAAGAAATAAATATTCTATATGATTTTAAATATTTAGATGCGATGATATTACATAAAGATAATATTTTAACTGGTAAATACGTAGTTAAAGTTGTTAGTAGTAGTGGTTTAAAACTTGATAGTTTAACATTTAATGATTATGTAAAAGATGAAGATACTGTTAAAAAAGCAATTAAAGATGTAAGTTATTTTAGAAGTTATATAGGAGCAGAAGAAAATGCTTTAGAATATAGATTAGAATTTAATAAATGTGAAAATGATAGTTGTAAACTTGATATAGTTAAAAATATGGTTATGAGAATATATGAGTTATCTTATAATGCTACATATAATAATACTTATATTGATGATGATTTGGTGAATATAAATCTTGAAATACAAAAGTTATTTGATAACTTAGATGTGTTTTCTAAAAAAACGGATAATTCTTCAATAAGTAAAAGTATTGTATTTCCTAATGGAAAAGATGTATTAAATAAAAATAATAGTAAGATAATATATGAAGAAGCTAGTTCATATTTAAAAAATATTAAGAGTGATTTAAATACATCGGCTGCTTGGGAAGACGAAGTATCTATGTATGAAACGGCTAAGGGTGCTTTGAGTAATATCATTAGTATAACTGATAGGCAAAGTGAATTAATTAATAATTGTATTAGTAATTCCTCAGTTAATGATGAATTAAATGAACTATATAATGAAATAGAAAATATTAAAAATAATACTACTTTTAATACTAATAAAATATTAAGTGATAGTACTTATTATAAAGATTATTTATTATATGATTTAAGTGATAATGATCTTAAAAATATAAGTTGTTCTAATAGTAAATCTTCTAGTGTGATAAGTAAGTATCAAAGAAAAATAAATTTAAATATTGTGAGTATAAATGCTAATATAGATAAAGCTAAAGTATTGATAGACTTTGTTAAATGTAATGATTCATCTTGTGTTTTAGATGTGGTTAAGGGTATATTAAATACTATGATTGGTCTTAGTGACAAGGCTATGAGTGTAGGTGATATTTTGAGAGAAGAATATAATATAGAATACACTACATATTTTAAAGCTCTTAACCATATAGCGTTAATAAGCAAAAATGATAGTTATAGTACTAAGAGTCTTGGAATAGATAATACTAATATATTAACTCTTGAGAATGCTAAAAGTGCTAAAGAAGTGTTAAATAGTAAAATTTCTAATATAAAATAGACTAGATTACTAGTCTTTTTATTTTATTTGTGTTAATCTATAAATATAAAGTAGGTGAGATATGAAGAGGAACAGTGGTTTTACATTAGTAGAGTTACTTGCTGTTATAGCAATACTTGGTATAATAACTCTTATTGCAGTACCAAATGCAATTAGTTTATATAATGAAGGTGTAATTAAAAAAATGATAGTAGAAGAATCTAATATAAGAGATGCTGCTAATATGTATTTAGAAGATTATTGCTTATCTAAATTAGATGATAGACTTGTATGTCCTTCTAGTTATGAAGATGGTATTTATGATGCAGCAAGTGATAAAATAGTAGAAAAGTATGTATGTTTAAGCGAATTAACTAATGATACTAATAGTTATTTAAGAGGAAGAGTTAACTATAAAAAACAAGCTTGTAATGGATTTGTAACATACTATTATGATAGTGAATTAGGTACTTATGAAAATCCTAAAACATATTTATTTTGTGGTGAAGGTGATAATGGATATTTCACTGATAAGAATATAGATACTAAAAGATATTGTAAATGTTTTAATAATTGTGATTAGAAACTATTTTAGTTTCTTTTTTCTTGGTTATATTGTATAATTAACTTGGTGAAGGTTATGGATAATCCTATAGAATTTAAAAGTGCTAAAGAATTATATAATAGAGTACTTCCTGCATTATATTCTAAAGTTAAAGAACTAAGAAATTTAGGCTTTAAATATATAACAGAAAAAGATGTATGGAATTATTTAGTTAATAGTACGTGGAAAGTTAAAAGAGATTTACAACTTCATGATCTTATAAGTGATATATTGTATGCCGATAATTATAAACTTAATGATTATGTCATGGAAAAGATGAAAAAATTAAAAACAAGAGATGACAATGTGGATGAGGAGATGCTTTAATGAAAAAAATAATTAAACCAATTAGTATATTGGTAGTAATTGTTGTTGGTTGTTTATTACTTATAAAGCCAACACTAAAGTCTATTCATTATGGAATAGATTTACAAGGTGGATTTGAGATTCTTTATAATATTGAACCACTTAATAAGGATGATGAGTTAACACAAGATGATTTAGATAAGACTTATAAAGCTATAGTTAATAGAATTGATAGTTTAGGTGTAAGTGAACCTGTTATAAGCTTTGAAGGAGATAACTTAATTAGAATACAACTTCCAGGTGTATCTAGTGAAGAAGAAGCAAGACAAAGAATTAGTACAACTGCTGTACTATCATTTAGAGATGTAAATGATAACTTACTTATGACAAGTGAGATACTTGGACATAATGGTGCTTCTTTAAGTCAAAATAGTAAGACTTTTCAATATCAAGTTAAATTAGATATTAAAGATACTGCTAAGTTTTATGATGTAACAAATTCTTTATCAAAGAGAAGTAATGGTGAGAATTTGATGATTACTTGGCTTGATTTTACTGAGGGATTAGATTCATATAATAATGAAAAAGAAACTTGTGGAAAAGATGCTAGTATGAAGTGTATTAGTGCTGCTAGTGTAAATGAAGGACTTAATAGTAGTGAAGTAGTTATTGAAGGAAATTTTACTAAAGAAGAAGCACAAGCGCTTGTAGATTTAATTAATAGTGGTAGTCTTCCAACTAAGTTAACAGAAGAAGCTACACCTAAGAGTGTTTCACCTTCATTTGGTAGTGAAACTATTACTAAGACTGGTATAGCTGGTATTATTACATTTGTAGTAGTGTCATTAATACTTATATTTAAATATAGATTTAGTGGAGTAATAGGTAGTATTTGTTTACTTCTATATTCAGTATTAGTATTCTTAATATTTAATGCAGTAGGTGGTGTACTTACATTAACTGGTATAGCTGCTTTAGTACTTGGTATAGGTATGGCAGTAGATTCAATAATAATATCTAATGATAGAATTAAAGATGAACTTAGAAAAGGTAATAAATTAGTAGCTGGATATAATGAAGCAAATAAGAGTAGTTTAGTAGCTATAATAGATGCTAATATTACAACATTAATAGCTGGTATAGTTCTTTACTTATTTGGAGAAAGTAGTGTTAAAGGATTTGCTACTATGTTAATAATTACTATATTTGTAACAGTATTTACGACAGTAATTTTATATCGTATAATACAAGGAATGTTTGTTAAGAGTAAAGCATTCGTTGGAAAAGAAAAATTATTTGTAGGTAAAATAAATAATGTACATAATTTTGATTATGTTAAATTTGCTAGTAAACCAATAATGGCAGCAATAGCAATAATAGCAATAGGAATTGCTTTTGCATTAGTACGTGGATTTAACTTTGGAGTAGACTTTACTGGTGGAACTAATATAAATTTATCATCTAGTAAAGACATTGATTTTGATAAATTAACTACTATGTTAAAAGATTATGATGTAAGAGGATATGATTATTACGTTGGTGGTAAAACAGAAGGATACATTAAACTAAATGATATTCTTAGTGATGAAGACACAACTAAAGTTAAAAAAGAATTAAAAGATATGGGAATAGAGACATCTATGAGTGAAATAAGTACTCTTGTTACTAAGAGTTTAACTAAGAATGCTATTAAATCATTATTATATTCATTAATAGCAATTATTATATATGTAGCTATACGTTTTAACTTTAATTATGCAGTAAGTGGAATTCTTATGTTATGTCATGATGTATCAATAATACTTTCTATGTTTGCTATATTTAATATACCAGTAGATTTTATTATAGTAGCATCACTACTTACAATAATAGGTTACTCAATAAATGATACAATAGTTGTATTTGATAGGATAAGAGAAAATAGAAAGAAACTATATAGAAATAAAAAGATACTTACAGATGAAGAAATGAATAAACTAGTTAATAATTCTTCTAATGAGACAATGTCTAGAAATGTATGGACTAGTATTACTACTATAGCAGCTGTAGTTATATTACTATGTGTTGGACTTAATGATATTTATACA
The DNA here is from genome assembly GCA_945935525.1 of uncultured bacterium. GTDB lineage: Bacteria > Bacillota_I > Bacilli_A > RF39 > UBA660 > CAG-1000. The sequence goes on from CAMERI010000005.1 coordinate 65,264, forward strand.
TTTAACGTATCAATATTAATAGGCTTAGTTGCTGGTAACATATCATCATTATTAATAGGTCCTAGAGTATGGATGACACTTGAAAAGAGAAGTCAAAATAGACCAGATGATGAAGAAGATGAAGTAGAAGAATTAAAAATAAAAGGTATTAATATTTAAAAGGGAAGTGAACATTATTAAAGATCATAGTTATGAAGAATTAGTTGATGTTTTAAAGACCTATATGGCTCCTGAATATATAGAGTTTATAAATAAATATTATGAACAAGCTAAAATAGTATATGCAGGAATGAAAAGAGAAACTGGTGAAGACTATATATATCACCCAATAAATGTAGCTTATATTTTAGCAGATTTAAAGATGGACCCAGTAACTATTGCTTGTGCATTAATACATGAAGCAATAACACTAGGTAAAATGACTTATGAAGAAGTAGAAGAAATGTTTGGAACAGAAAGTGCAAATATAGTAAATTCTATTACAAAGATAAGTAATCTTAAACAAACATTTAAGATTAATAATCCAGAAAAATATAGAAGAATAATAGTAGGACTTTCTGAGAATCCAGCTACACTATTTATTAAGTTTGCTGATAGACTTCATAATCTTAGAACATTAAAAGTTCATGATAAAGAACATCAAAAATATATAATAGATGAAACACAAAATATATATATACCAATAGCACATAGACTTGGCATGAAAAAGATGAAGAGTGAAATGGAAGACTTGTGTCTTCAATATAGTGAGACTGAACAATATAATAAAGTACTTGATAGAATAAATGCTGATAAAGCAGAACTAGAGAAAAGTCTTGCTAAAATGAAGTATGAAATAATGCAACTTCTAGAACATCATAATATTAAATATGAAATACTTAGTCGTGTTAAGAGTGTTCGTGGTATATATAATAAACTTAAAAATGGTAAAAGATGGGAAGATATATATGATTTACTTGGACTTAGAGTTTTAGTAGATACAGTAGAAGACTGCTATAGAGTAATAGGTCTTGTACAAAGTAAATATCAACCAATACCAAATAGATTTAAGGATTATATAGCTAATCCAAAACCAAACTTATATCAAAGTTTACATACTACAGTTTACGGAGAAGACAAAAGAATTTATGAAGTACAAGTACGTACTCATGAAATGGATGAAATAGCTGAAAAAGGTGTTGCTTCTCACTGGAGTTATAAAGAAAAGATAGATGGAAGCGTTAAAAATAATTTAGATCATATTTTAGAACAATTCCGTGTACTTGTAGAAGTAAATGATATAGAACAAAATATGGAGTTTTTCGGTAATATAAAAGAAGAACTTAAGAGAAATGAAATATATGTATATACTCCTAAAGGAGATATTATAGAGTTACCTGCTGGTGCTACACCAATAGATTTTGCATATAAAATACATAGTGAGGTAGGTAATACTACAACTGGTGCTTTAGTAAACTCAAAAATGGTAAAATTAGATCATGAACTTAAAGATGGTGATATGGTAGAACTTATTACTCAAAAGGGTCATGCTCCATCTAAAGGATGGTTAAAGATAGTTAAAACTGAAGCAGCTAAATCAAGAATAAAATCATATTTCTATAAAAAAGAAAGAGAAAAATATATAGCTCTTGGACATGAGATGTTATCAAATGAGTGTAAAAAGAAGAATGTTGATATTAACGATATAATAACTGATGAAAATATAGAAAAACTAAATAATAGTCTTGGTACTAAAGATTTAGATGATATATATTTCTCAATAGCTACACTTAAATATTTACCATCTTCAATACTTAGTCGTCTTGAAGTACATGAACCTAAAAAGAAAGTTCTAACTTTAAGTAAGAAAGATAGTAAGGGTGGAAGTGGTATATTAATAGCTGGTTCTAGTGATATATTATGTAGCCTTGCTACTTGTTGTAATCCAGTATATGGAGAAGATATAGTAGGTTATATTACTCGTGGATATGGAGTTAAAATACACTCTAAAAATTGTCCTAATATAGATTTAAATAGTGAAAGAATAATTGATGCTGAATGGGAAAGTAGTAATGAAAATAGATATACTGCTAAATTAAAAGTATATATTGATGATGTGTCAGATATTCTACTTAAAATAATTACACTTTCTACTAAAGATTCTATAATAGTTGATTCAATAAACTTGATAAATAGAAATAAAGAATTATTCTATGATATAAGTTGTAGAGTTAAAAATATAAATGATTTACATTTATTTATTGATGAAGTAAAAGCAATAAATAGTGTTACAAAAGTAGAGAGGGTATTTATATGAGAGTAATATTACAAAGAAGTAAAGAGAGTAAAGTAACTATTGATGGTAAAGTAAATGGTAAGATTGATAAAGGTTATGTAGCACTTGTTGGCTTTACTGACGGAGATAATACTGAAATAGTAGATAAGATGATTAAGAAAATAGTAAACTTAAGAGTATTTGAAGATGAAAATGAAAAGATGAACTTAAGTATTCAAGATATAGGTGGAAGTATTCTTAGTATTAGTCAGTTTACTTTATATGCTGACTCTAAGAAAGGCAATAGACCTAGTTTTATAAATGCTATGAATCCTACTGAAGCATCTAAGTTATATGATATTTTTAATCAAAAACTAAGTGAAATATTACATGTAGAAACAGGTATATTTGGAGCTGATATGAAAGTAGAAATATATAATGATGGACCTGTTACTATAGTATTAGATAGTAATGAATTATTTAAATAAAAGGAGTTAAAATGGAAATAATAGTAGAAGGAAAAGGGGTAGAATATTTTACACCTGATCAAGTAGTATTGAATATTGAATTTCATACTAAAGGATTAAGTTATGAAGAAGCACTAAGTGAAGGAGTTAAAAATGTACAAAACTTCGTAAGTGAATTATTACTTAGAAATGGTTTTAATAATGAAGATATGAAAACAAGAAGTTTTGTAGTTAGAGAAGATAAAAAATATAATGAATCTACAAGGACATATATATTTGATGGATATTTATTTAATCAAAGTGCAACTATAAAATTTGATTATGATAAAGAGAGACTAGCTAAAATAATGAATGATTTATCTAAATTAGATAATGCACCTACTTGTAGAATTAACTTTGGTCTTAAAAATGAAAAAGACGCTAAGAGAAGAATAGTTGCTAAAGCATATAGAGATGCAGAACTTCAAGCACAAGCTATTGCTGATGCAGCAGGTAAAACATTAAAACAATGTGCTAAAGTAGATTTTAAGCCATTTACTACTGAGTATGTTTCACAAACTACTTTTGGAAGTGATATGATGTATTCTAAAGCAGCTAGACTTAATGATAATGCAGCTCGTATAGTAAATACATTTAATCCTGAAGATATAGAATTAACTGAAACATTATATTGTTTATGGTTAGCTGAATAGTGAGGTAACGAAAGTTATCTCTTTTTATTGTGTTAAAGAATCAAGGTTATTATAATTGTCTATAGTAGGAGAGTGAGTATGAAAGATAAAAAATTAATATTTGGAATTGCTTTAGCCTTTGTATTTCTAGCTAGTTTTGGTTTTTCTTATGCATATTTTAGTAATTCAATTGTTATAAAGATGTAAAAGATCAAGTGGTTGAAACAGGTTCACTTAGTTTAAGGTATGTAGATGGGCCAAAGATAGTAATGAATAATATTAAGCCAGATGATACTTTTACTAAGACTATTTATGTAGCTAATACCGGTACAATGGAAGTAACATATAATCTTATATGGCAGGAGTTGGTTAATGAAATAGAAAATAATGAAATGGTTTTGAGTGCTACATGCACTAGAATGAATGGAACTACTGAGAAGGAAGATGGTGCTTGTAATGATATAGAGGATATGCCTATCTATGATACAACAATTAAAAAGAAGATTGTTATTGAACCAAATATCGTTCATAAATATGATTTGACTATAACTTTTTTAGAATTAAATGATAATCAGAATTATAATCAAGGAAAGAAGTTTAATGGTGTTTTAGGTAAACATAATATTAGAATTGCAAATACTACGACACCTGGTGAATGTTCAACTACTGGTTTTTCTCAAACTGCATGTGGATTTGTTATTGAGTTTGAAGATGGAATTACTACACATGTAATGAATAGTACACGTACTAATGTTGGAGGATGGCCAGCAAGTGAAATATACTCATATTTGAATACTGATTTATATAACATGCTTCCAACTGATTTAAAAAGAACTATTATAGATACAACAATAGTTAGTAGTTATGGCAGCAGTGATTCAAATAATTTTACATCAACTGACAAATTGTATTTATTAGTTCCAAAAGAAATATATAGTGGGTTTTCCAGCACATATGATACTGCAAAAAAATTTAACTAGACAATTATATTATTATAATAATATAGGTATTACTGTAAGCAATTATTCAGGCACTATTAAAAAGTATGGAACTACCGCATCTGTATGGTGGCTTTGCTCGGCTCATTCTTATGACTACTATGATTTCTATACTGTTATTAGAAGTGGTGATTTGAGCGATGCTAGTGCTTATGGCATCTGTGTTATTTCACCTGCATTTAGAATAGGATAATATAAAAAGTATATACATTTAATACGTATATACTTTTATTGTTTCTTTTTAAGTTTTTTTACTTCTTTTGATTCTTCAATTTTGATTGGTTCTGGAGGTAGTGCGGCTACTTCCTTTTGTTTAGTACCACATGAGAATATCATAGATGCTGCTAGAAGAATAGAAGTTACTTCTTTTGTTCTCTTATTCATATTGTTCTCCTTGAATTAATAATACATTTTAATCCATTAATTGTCAAATTTGTTTGCGTTTTTGTGTAAATGTATTATAATAAATTGTATGGAAAGAAAAGATGTAAAACTTGAAGATGTTAGCCCTATGATGAGGGAATACCTTAAAACTAAGAGTGAGTATGAAGGTATAATTTTATTTTATAGATTAGGTGATTTCTATGAAATGTTTTTTGATGATGCGATAACTGCGAGTCATGAGTTAGAACTTACTTTAACTGGTAAACAATGTGGATTAAGTGAAAGAGTTCCGATGTGTGGTGTACCTCATCATGCTTTAAACGTATATTTAGAAAAACTAATTGAAAAAGGATATAAAGTAGCTATATGTGAACAAATGGAAGACCCTAAGACTGCGAAAGGAATAGTTAAAAGAGAAGTAATACAAATAGTAAGTGCTGGTACATTAACTAGTACTGAAATAGTAAATGAAAAAGACTTTAACTATATAGCTAGTGTAACTGATTACAATTATATCTATGCGCTTAGTTATGCTGATTTACTTAGTGGTAAAGTGTATACTACATTTGTAGAAAAGAATAGAGAAAAGATAATAAGTCATATAGTAAACTTAAATATAAAAGAAATAGTTGTTCATGATAACTTTGATGTAGATTTAATACATAGACTTAAAACTAACTATAATATATTTATATCTTATTATAATGATGAAAGTTTATATAAGAAAGATATATTTGGAAGAGTTACAGATTCTAAATTAATAAATAATACATCATTACTTTTAAATTACTTAACAAACTCTTTAAAACAAGATTTAAGTCATATACAAGAAGTAGAAGTAATAGATAGTGGTTTATTCTTAGAACTTGATAAAGAGTGTATTAAGAACTTAGAATTAGTTGAGACTATAAGAAATAAAGATAGACAAAATAGTTTACTTGGATTTATGGATAAAACTAAGACTGCGATGGGTAGTAGACTTTTAAAGAGTTATTTGATAAGTCCTAGTATTAATAAAGATGAGATCTTGAGAAGACAAAACTTAACAGAAAAATTAATAAATGAATTCTTACTTAAGAGTGAGTTAAAATCATTCTTATATGAAATATATGATTTAGAAAGACTTACTGGTAAAGTAGTATGTTCTAACTTAAATGCTCGTGATTTATTACAATTAAAAACTAGTATTAAAGTGATACCTGATATAAATAATATTCTTAAGTCTTTAGGTGAACCATTACTTGAAACTTTTGATGACTTATATAATTTGCTTGAAAGTTCTATTAAAGAAGATGTACCACTTACTATTAAAGAAGGAAATATTATTAAAGATGGATTTAATAGTGAAATAGATGAACTTCGTAGTATTAAAAGTGGTGGTAAAGACTTTATATCTAAGTTTGAAATGGAAGAAAAAGAAAGAACTGGTATAAAGGGTTTAAAAATTGGATTTAATAAAGTATTTGGTTATTATATAGAAGTACCTAAGGGACAAGTTAGTCAAGTAAAACCTGAGTTTCAATATGATAGAAAACAAACTATATCTAATTGTGAACGTTATATAACACCATTATTAAAAGAAAAAGAAAATTTAATTCTTAATGCTGAAGAGAGACTTAATAGTTTAGAATATGATGTATTTTGTGGTATAAAAGAAGAGGTTAAGAAGTATATTAGTAGTCTTCAAAGAGTATCTAATTATATAGCATATTATGATGTTATGCAGTCTTTTGCGACAGTAGCAGAAGAATCTAATTTTGTAAAACCAACTATTAATGAAGATGGTATTGTTGAAATTATTGGTGGACGTCATCCGGTTGTTGAAAGTGTAATAGACACAGAATATATTGATAATGATGTTATACTTGATAGTGAGACAAATATACTTATAATAACAGGACCTAATATGAGTGGTAAAAGTACTTATATGAGAGAATTTGGTATTATAGCTATACTTAATCAAATAGGATCATATGTACCAGCTAGTAAGTGTAATTTACCTATATTTGATAAGATATTTACTCGTATAGGAGCAAGTGATGACTTAGTAGGTGGAGAGAGTACCTTCATGGTTGAGATGAAAGAGAGTGCTTATGCTTTGCTAAATGCAACTAGTAAAAGCTTAATACTATTTGATGAGTTAGGTCGTGGTACTAGTACATATGATGGTATGAGTTTAGCTGGTGCGATAATAGATTATATTGCTACTAAAGTTAAATGTAAAACATTGTTTTCAACACATTATCATGAACTTACTGATATGGAGAATAAGTTACCTGGTATACGTAATGTGCATGTATCCATAGATGAAACTGATGGAGATATTACATTCCTTCATAAAGTAATGGATGGTCCAGTAGATAAGAGTTATGGTATAAATGTAGCTAAACTTGCTAATTTACCAATTAGTGTTATAGATAAAGCTCAAGAATTATTAGAAGAATATGAAAAAAATGATAATAGACCTCGTAAAAGAGTTACTCAATTTCAACTTGATTTAGATACTAAGAGTGATGAATTAAGAGATTATATTAAGACAATAAATCCATTAGAAGTAACTCCAATAGAGGCATTAATAATACTTGATAAAATTAAAAAGAAAAGTGAGGAATAACTATGGAAGAAATAGATAAACAAAAACTAATAGAAGATACTGTTAAATCATGGATGAGTAATGATGAAATAACTATAGATGATGCAGTAAAAGAAGCTGAAGAACTTACTAATACTAAAGTATCTATTATGGCTAATATATTAGGTGAAGTAGATAAACAAAAGGCAAGAGGAGATGAAACCTTAAAAGATTTATATGCTAATAAAATTGTATTTGAATTACTTAAAAGGTTTGATTTTATATTAAAGCTTAATGATAGGGGTCTTCCAAAAGAAGAATACATGAGACTTCTTTCTATAATAAACACATATATAATAGAACTTAGAAAAGATAAGAAAACACTTGCTGAAATAAAGAAGGCTATAATGAGACTTGCTACTGTACAATCATTGCAATGTAATTCAAGATTAATGCTTTTACTTCAATTGTTAGAAGATAAGAGAGTAGCTATGGTAGAAAACTATAATCATGAACATACTTTATCCGAATGTAGAAGCAGTGGTATTAATTATGTATCTGGTCAAGATGTAAGAGATAGAACAAAAGAAATGAATAAGAATATTTTAACACTTAGATTATCACTTGGATTAAAGGAGGATAAATAATGGACTTTGGAGTATCAAATATATTATTAGAAGAATCTAAAAGTAAAAATAAAACTGCTTTAAATGGCATCGTAAGAGCTAAAGCATCACTAATTAGAATGAAGATATCAGGTATATTAAATTCTAACGTTAGAAGTCAATATGATGTTATTGATAATGTATTAGATGAAGCAAATAAAGGAATATCTTCTTTAAAGAAAGATAGAGAGACACTAGAATATTTAAGTCGTGTATCTAGTGAATATGAATTTGATGATAATTTCTTAGAACTTATTAGAGTTATAGGTACTAGAGATGAAGAATTATTCTTTAGATTTTGTAAAGTTTTTGAGTCAACTATGTATATTAAAAGAGGACTTAGATTTGCGCCTCAAGTGCCTGAAGATGTTACTGAAGACAGAGATAAAGTAATTGATGATAAAATGAGACTTATTAGAGAATTAAATACTAAGGCTTAGATATTCTATATTGATAATAAATAACAAATATTATATAATTAAAATATCGATGGAGGAAAAATGATAGACGAAAATGAAATTAAAAATAAGATGAATAAGGTTATTGAATCTTTAGAAAGTAGATTTACTACTATTAGAGCTGGAAGAGCTAATCCAAATATATTACATGGTATTATGGTAGATTATTATGGAACACCAACACCAATTCAATCACTTGCAACTATTTCTATTCCAGAAGCTCGTGTTCTTTCAATTAAACCATTTGATAAGTCATCTTTAAAAAATATAGAGAAAGCAATATATGAAGCAAACTTAGGAATTGCTCCTACTAATAATGGAGAAGTTATTATGCTTACAGTACCAGAACTTACTGGTGAAACGAGACGTAATTATGTTAAACAAGCATCAGTTATGGCGGAAGAAGCAAAAGTTGCTTTAAGAAATATTAGACAAGATGAAAATAATAAAATTAAAAAGAACGAAGAATTAAGAGAAGATGAAAGAGATATGTGTCTTGATATAGTTCAAGAAATGATAGATAAATTCAATAAAATAGTTGATGAAAAATTTAAAGAAAAAGAAAATGAACTTACTAGTATTTAGTAAGTTTTTTTGTTATAATTAACTTGATAATAGAAAGTGTGGCGACAAGTATGTACACTCAAGAAAAAGTAAAACCATCTTATGATAAATTTATACGTTATTTAAAAGAACATATAGATATATTATCTCAAGAGTTAGATGAATATACCAAAAGAAATACATATTATGAAACTATTAGAGATCTTAAGAATAATCCAACTTTAGAAACATTCTTGAAGTCTAGAAAAGTTTTAGTATCATTAAATCCTGAGATTAGTAAATATTATAATGTAATAGATTTTTTTATGTCTAGAGGCGCTAAAGAAGCTCCTCAAATTGATATTGCTTTAAAATCAATAATGAATATAAATGAAATAAAAAGTTTTAGTGAACAGGCAGCTACTTCTTTAAATGTTTCAATAATAAAAGAAGAGTTAGATCATTATATTAGTTTACTCAATGGAGTTAATTTAGATATAGATTTTTTAGTTAGTGTTCTTAGTAAGAGTGGACTATCAGACAAAGAACAAATAGATGTACTTTCTAGAATATGTTTTGAAAGAATACCTGAAAAGAAAATAGAAGAAAAGGTAGAAGAAGAAAAATCTAAAGATAAAGAAGAAAATATGGATAAAGCTATTAATGCTCCTAAAGAAGAAACTGAAGAAATGATTTCTATAGAGTCACTAATGGATAGATGTGCTTTAGCACTACCAGTAATAGCTGAGATAAAAGAAAAATATGCATACTTAGTTCAAGATAAAAATGAAAGTCAACTTAAGTATGCATCTGCGATAAGTAAAATGTATAACTCAAATGAACTTACTTTTGATCAAGTAGAAAACTATTCTAATGAATTAATGTTAACTATGTATTTAACTATAATGAGTGATAAAGAAGAAGTAGATAAGTTAATATATAAAAGTGAAGATGATATGTTATCTAAGAGTGAAATGGAATTATTAGAGTTATATGTTAATGATTTAGAACATTCTATTATTCAATTTAAAAATATTAGTAAGATAGTTAATGATAAAGAAAAAAGAAAGAATGAAGGTAAAGAAAATAATCTTGAATCTAGAAAAATTATATTCTTAATAGATGGTAGAGGTAAGTGTGTAGTTGATTTTGATAAATTTAGACGTGGCGAAGTAGAATCACTATTTGAGAAATGTAAAAAAGGTATGTGGAAGAAAGAATATAAACTAGGTCCTGGATGTGAATTTTCTGTTATGATGAATAATGTATCTAAAACTGCATGTACATACGTTTCATTACCTAATGGATATAGTTTGATAATAGATTTAAGTCATATAGGGGATGCTCACGATAGAGCAATAGAACGTGCTACTAAGAATCAAACTATGATAACTGATTTTATGCATGTAAGAGATAATGAACTTGATGATATATATACATCACAAGAAGAACTTAGAAAAGAAATAGAAAGTAAATATAATATATCTACTGAAGGCGAAGAGGTGACATTATGAAAAATATGAATATAACTGAAATATTTAATTCTATTAGAAAAGACTCTTTAAGACTTATAAAAGAAAAGAAAGTTGATTTAGATATGCTAGCTTTCGAATGTGATATAACTACTAAAAAATTAGTAAATTTATTTGAAAAAAAAGATGATGATATGCTTATATATTTAAAGATATATAATACATTGGTAGAATGGTAGGTGTATTATGTCTTTAGAAGAATTAATTAATTTAAAACTTAAAAATTTATATGTAGAAAATGAAAAGGCACAAGATGATTCATCTAAAACAGAGCAAGAAAAAGATGAACTTGAAAAAGTACGTGAAGATTGTGAAGATTTTATACATTTAATGTCTGAAGGATGGGAAAATGTAAAACATCAAGATACAAAAAAACTAACTAAACATTTAATTAAATATAGTGGACTTGCTTATAATGAAGATGAGATAAATGAAAACTTTAGATTAGTTAAACTTGTATATGAAGCTATAGAGTTTGGACTTGATACTACGTTAACTGAAACACAAATAGATTTTGTTAGAGGCTATATAGGAAGTTTAATGCAGATAGTTAAAGATCTTGATGAAAAGATTAGGGCTAAAGAAGAGTTAGTTTCTACTACTAAAGAAAGTAATACTAGAAATAATGATGCAATATTAGGACTTGAAATACTTAAAGAAAAAATAAGTGATCCTATGAATGAAGATGTGTTAGATGAAAATGATTTTCAAGCATTTTATAGTATTATAGAAGATGAAAATATACCAACAGACATAAGAAAACAAGCAATAGTTAAATTTATAAAATATAATAATGATAGAATAAGTAATACTCCAAAACAAGGAGCTAAAGTAAGTATAGAAGATATTAAAGATTTATTCTCTTCTTATGGATTTAGTGATCCTAAGGAACTAGCATTTATTTCTAAAAATAAGAAAGAATTAGAAGCTAGAAGTGAACTACAAAATATGAATAGTATTTTAAGTTTTATGAAAGAAAATAGAATTATTAAAAGATTTGATATAGGTGCTTTATTATCTATATGTTTAGCTGGTAGCGCTGAAAGTGTAAGAGAAACTTATAAGAAACTTGCTAAAGAACATAAATTATGTGATTTTTACTTTCAAACACCTGGTGTATGGGTAAATAATACTTTAAAACAAGAATCTAAAAGAAATAGATATGGAGGACCTGGACCTAAAGAAAATCCTAGATCACTTTATTATTCTGCTCGTAAAATATCTTTAGAAGATGTAGAACGTAATGAAGAATTCTTAAAAGAAAAAGGATTTAATATAGATCTTGAAAGCAAAGAAAATATTGGTAAGTTACTTTCAACTCCTCATTATAAATTAGTTCAAAATTATGAATTATGTAGAAGTTATGGTTTATATGGAGATAATAGTGCTCATGATAATATTAGTCCTTTATATGGTTCATGTATAGAAGAAAAAATGGATAGTTTAATAGAAGCAGGATTATTTAACTGTGATGGGGTTGCAAAAAATGTATATGGAAGATATGCTAATAGATATCCATCTGCTATTATTAGAACTGATGACTATACAATTACATATTATTCATATTTAAGAAGTATATATAATCCCGATGAATATTATAATCTTATATTTTCTGATACTAGAAATGGTATGTTAAAGAAAAGTGTTGTTCCTAAATTTACTAAGAGAGATGGTAAATATGATATGTTTATTGATACACACTTTGTTAATGCTGATATAAGCAGTAAAGAAGATTATGATAAAATAATAAGAGAAAGTGATGCAATAACATATGATGAAGATGTATTTCATGAAAAAGCAGTATTTGATTTAGAAAGACAATTTAGAGTACGTGATAACGAATTCTTATATAATATAAATGGAATATTAGTTTCAAGAAATAAAGTACTTAGAACACTTTCTATTTTAAAGAATGTAGGTGTAAATATAACTAGTGAAGAAGTAATGTATGCTGTTACTAAAGGTATGTATTTAGCCAAAGAATCACTTGATAAAGTATCAAAGAGTGTAGGATACGTAAAAGAAGGAGAGATGGTTCATGAATTACATTAAAAATTATGGTTTAACAGATGAGGATATAAAAGAAATAGAAGAATATCTAAGTGATGAAGATATTAATAACTATTATGTAAGTGAACTGAGAGTAGCAGAAATACTAGATTATTTAAAAAGTCTTGGTATTAAGAATATAAAAGATATACTAATGTATAAAAGTAATATATTTTATGAAAGTGTTAATACTATAAAAAAGAATATACCTAATGATAAAATAATAATAGAATTAATTAATGAAGACTATCAAAATTTAGATAGATTAGGTTATTAAACTAATTTAGAAATAAATTAGTTTTTTTGACTTTTAGATGAATATATATTACAATAGACAAGGTTTTAGGAGGTGCATGAATGAAAAGATATTTTAAACTTGAACTTGATAAATGTAATTTTTGGCAAAGTGAAATAAGAGACGGAAGTAAAGTTTATTTTAAAAGAGACTTTAAGAGAAGAAGTGTAATTCCACTCAATCAAGTATTTTTTAGACAAGATGTTGATGGCATGTTTACTGAAGTTACTACAGGTAAAAGAATTAAAGTAGAATCTATAAATAATAAGTTATTTATAGTTGAACCACTTGGTATAGATATAGACTATGGTGCTTTTAGTTCTGCTACTCCAAGAGAGATTTCAGGACTTATAAGAGATATTAGAGTAAACAATTTAGGAAGTGAATATTTAGATATAATTGATGATTTACTTGTTAATAGTGACTTATGTGAGAAAGCTTCACTAAAGAAGAAAAAATTAAAAGAAGAATCAAGTTTAGTAAGAAAGTTTATAAATAAGTTTCATAAGAAAGATTAATTCACTAGTAATAGTGAATTTTTAATTGTGTAAATAATAATCAGGTGTTATACTTTTTATAGTAGGAGTGTAGAGTATGAAGTATAAAGATAAAACGATGTTATTTGGTATAGGAATAGTATTTTTATTTTTGGCAACAGTAGGATTTAGTTATGCATATTTTAGTAATGCTATTGCTAATAAAGATGTAAAAGATCAAGTGGTAGAGACTGGTACATTAAGTTTAAGATATGTAGATGGATCAGAGATAGTTATGAATAATATCAAGCCAGGAGATACTATTACAAAGACAGTTTATGTTGCGAATACTGGTACACTTGATGCAGTATACAATCTTGTGTGGCAAGAGTTAAATAATGAGATTACAAATGACGAAATGTCAATTGATGGAGTTTGTATTAAAGTTGATAGTACTACTGAAAAGGAAGATGGATTTTGTGGTTTAGTGAGTTCTATAATAGTTGAAAATGTTATTGAAAAGAAAATAACTATAGAACCAAATATAGTTCATAAGTATTAGTTAACTATTACATTTAAAGATACAAAAGCGGATCAAAACTATAATCAAGGAAAAAAATTTAGTGGAGTTTTAGGAGTAGAAGAATATGTTCCTTCTCAATTTGAAAAAGATAGTTGGACTACAATAATTACTAATGTTAAAAATGGTAACATTTCAGATTATAACCTTGGTGATACTAAAGAAGTTGATCTAGGTGATTTAGGAAAACATAATGTTAGAATAGCAAATACTTCAACACCTAGTGAATGCTCTACTGAAGGATTTTCACAAACTGCATGTGGATTTGTTCTTGAATTTGAAGATATAATTGATCAAAAACAAATGAATAATGATTATATTAGTACTGGAGGATGGCCTGCATCAGAGATATATACTTATGTTACTGATACTATATATAATAAATTTCCAGCTGATTTAAAAGATTCTATTATAGATACAACTGTAGTTAGTGGACATGGGACTAAAGATTCTTCTAATTTTACTTCTATAGATAAAGTTTATTTGTTAGCACGAAAAGAAATATATAGTCTTTGGAATGATTCATATGATTCGGCAAAAGATTTAACTAGACAATTAGATTATTATACTAGCAAGAATGTTACTAAAGGTAATTACTCAGGAGCTATCAAAAAATATGGTACTACTTTTATAACTGCGGAAGAATGGTGGTTGCGTTCTGCTAATTCTTTTATGGGTGGTACTTTCTATGGCGTTTCTGATAGTGGTAAATCAGTCAATTATACTGCTAATTTTAAAAATGGTATTTCACCAGCTTTTAGAATTGGATAGACCTTTAATTTATATAAAATATTCATAAAATATAAAAGAGTTAGAAAAGATATTAAAAAATAATATCTTTTTATTTGAAATAATGGTATAATCTTTATAGATTTTTTTGGAGGAACTTATGAAATTAACAAGAACTGAAGCTAGAGAAAAGATAATGGTTATCTTATATCAAATAGATTTTTATAGAAAAGAAAAGATAGAATATAATTTAGAAGATGTATTTCATGAAAATTTAGAGATGGATAACAAATATGTTAAAGATATAGTAAATGGTGTTTTAGAAAATCAAGAAAAGATAGATGAGACAATTACTAAATACTTAGATAATTGGGATTTAGATAGACTTGGTAAAACAGATAGAGCTATTTTAAGACTTAGTACATATGAAATGATGTATTATGATACTCCTAAAGTAGTTGTTATTAATGAGGCTGTTGAACTTGCTAAAAAGTATAGTGATGATAAAGTAGTTAAATTAATAAATGCTGTTTTAGATAAGATTCGTGATAATGAGGAAATAAATGAATAAAGAATATATTTCTATTAGTGATATTAATAGAATTATTAAGTTTACGATTGATAATAATGAAAGTCTCCGTAGTGTATATATTAAGGGTGAAATAAGTAATATTAAGTTTCATAGTAGAGGACACTTGTATTTTTCACTTAAGGATGAGAATAGTAAGATAAATGCTGTTATGTTTAACTATAATAGATATTTGAATTTTATTCCCAAGGACGGAGATTCTGTTTTAGTACATGGTAAAGTTAGTGTGTATGAAGCTACTGGTAGTTATCAAATATATGTAGATGAGATGAATGAAGATGGTCTTGGTAACTTATATCAACTATTTGAAGAGTTAAAGAAGAAGTTATCAAATGAAGGGCTTTTTAATCCTGAGCATAAAAAGAAGATAAATAGATTACCTCGTAAGATTGGTATTATTACTGCGCCTACTGGGGCTGCTATTCGTGATATAATATCTACTATTAATAAAAGATATCCTTTGGTAGAAATATATGTGTTTCCAACACTTGTACAAGGAGATAATGCAGGTAAAAATATAGTACGTATGATAGAACTTGCTAATACTTATCCCTTAGACACAATTATACTTGGTCGTGGTGGTGGCTCTATAGAAGATTTATGGTCTTTTAATGAAGAAATAGTAGCAAGAGCAATATATAAGTCAGAGATACCTATAATAAGTGGTGTAGGTCATGAAATAGATTTTACAATAAGTGACTTTGTAGCAGACTTAAGAGCACCGACACCAACTGGTGCCGCTATAATGGCAACTAGTGATAAAGAAGATATAATTAAGTATTTAAAGAGTACCCGTGAGAGAGTAAATAATGCTATACAAAATAGATTATATTCATATAATGAGTTAATTAAGAAATATAAAAGTAACTATATACTTAATAATCCAATGAGACTATATGATATAAAAGAACAAAAGTTAGATATGCTATATGATAGACTTAATGGAAGTATTAAAGTTAAACTTGATAATAGCCTTAAATTAATTGATAAATATAAGAGTAATTATATACTTAATAATCCTAGAGTTTTATATGAAAATAAAGTTGATAAACTTAAGAGTCTTAGTGAAGATGTTAGTTCTAGTATTAAAAGAGTTATTGAAAATAATACTAAGAGACTTGACACATTAAAAATAAAACTTGAACTATTAAATCCTAAGAATGTACTTAATAAAGGATACTCAATAATATATAAAGATGGTAAGATAGTGAAGAATACTAAAGATATAAGTGTTAGTGATGAATTAAACGTTATAATTAGTGATGGTAATATAGATGTAACAGTTAAAGGAGTAAATAAATGAAAGAAAAGACATTTGAACAATCAATAAAAGAACTAGAAAAAATTGTTAATGAACTTGAAAGTGGAGAACTTGATTTAGATAAATCAATTACTAAATATACTGAAGCTATGAAATTAATAGAATTTTGTGAGACTAAACTTAATAATGCTACTGAAACTATTAATAAATTAGTTAATGAAAATGGTACTGAAAGTAAGTTTGAAGTAGAAGAAAATTAGTAATTATTTCCATAGAAATAAGTGGTTATATAATAAAAATATAAAAGTAAATAATAATAAAGAGGTGAAATAGTGAAAAAATTTATATTCACGTTATTTATTATTTTTTTATTTCCATTAGGTACGTTTGCTTATTCTAAATACATTATTCCAGGGGGAGAAAGTATTGGAATAAAGATAAATACTGATGGACTTATAGTAGTAGGCTTTTATAAAGTAAATGGTGAATATATAGCTAAAAATAACTTTAAAATAGGAGATAAAATAATAAGTGTTAATGATAATAAAGTAAATACTATTGAAGAGTTGTCTCATGAAGTAGATAAAAGTGATTTAAGTCAAATGAAAGTAAGCGTTCAAATAGATAGAAATGGTAGAAAAATAAATAATATATTAAATCTTAAAGTAGAAGATGGTATATATAAAACAGGTCTTTATGTTAAAGATTCTTTAGTAGGACTTGGTACTCTTAGTTATATAGATCCAGTTAGTAAAATATATGGAGCTTTAGGACATGAAGTAACTATGAATGAAACAGGTAGTAGAATAGATGTTAGGAATGGTAATATACTTTATAGTAAAGTTATTGGTATAGATAAAAGTAGAAATGGTAGAGTTGGTAGTAAAGATGCTAAAATAGTGTTTAATAAAGTACTTGGTAGTATAACTAAAAATACTAATAAAGGAATATATGGTATATATAGTGATAGTCTTCCTAATAAAGAAACTATTGAAGTAAGTAGTTTTAGTGATATAGAAAAGGGTAGTGCTTATATACTTACTGTTACTAAAGATAATAAAATAGAAAAATATAATATAAATATAATAGATAAATATTATAATAAAAAAGATACTCAGAAAGCATTTAGTTTTGAAATAATTGATAAAAATCTTATAAGTAAGACAGGTGGTATAGTACAAGGAATGAGTGGTTCACCTATAATACAAAATAATAAGATTATAGGGGCAGTTACTAATGTACTTGTAGAGAATGTAACATTAGGATATGGAATATCCATAATAACAATGCTTGAAGAAGGAGAAAGTTAGTACTAAAAATAGTACTTTTTTCATATATTTTTGTATACTTAATATAAATTTGTGTTATAATATTGGTCTAATTAGAGGGAATTATGATACATAATGAAAAATTTACAATTAGTAGTAGTAAGTTAGATAGAGATTATACTATATGTTCTTTAGCTGATATTCATAATAATAAATGGGCTACTTTTGAACTATGGGATAAACTTATTGAAGAAGTTGATAAGACTAGTCCAGATATTATACTAGTATCTGGAGATTTAACATATACTGCTGATGACTTTTATATTCCTAAGAATGATAGGATGCTTAGATATTTATTTTGTAATTTAGATTCTATTGCTGAAACTTTTATATGTCTTGGTAATCATGAGTTAAAGTGTGGTAAAAAATATAGTGATTATGATTCAATTGAATATTTAAAAAGGCTTGATAAGTTAACTGGTGTTCATATATTAGATAGAAGAGTTGGAGAAGAATATATAGATATTGGTAATATGAGAATAGGCGGTTTTTGTCCTAGAAGTATGGCATATTATAAATCTAAAGAAAGTATGTGGGAAGAATATTTTATTGAAGACTATATGAAGAGTTTATTAGAGTTTACTGATAAACAGTTTAATATATTACTTACTCATTCACCTGATACTATAAGTAAAAAAGAAGTTTTAACTATTTTAAGAAATAAACTTAAAGAACTAGACTTAATAGTATGTGGACATAAACATGATGGGTATATGCCTAAAATAATACAAGGCATTTTAGATGATACTGGAATAGATGTTAGTGATGGTAAAAGAGTAACTGATTATATAGTTACCAAAACTGATAAATGTAGAGGAGAATTTGATGTTTTAAATGCTAAAATGATAGTTAATAGAGGATATAGAAAATTCTCTCATACAAGTCCTATATTTGGTATGTTAGATAAGATTTTTCCTAGAGATATGGCTACAATAACTTTAAAGAAGAAATTGTAGTCTTTTTTATTGTACGAAATTCAAATTTATGTTAAAATTTATATATACTAGGAGGCTATTATGAACAATACTAATAATAAATTAAAAGTAACTATTGAAGATGGAACTACTGTAGATGTTAATGTTCTTGATATAGTAGATTCTTTAGAATTTAATAAAACATTTATTATTTATACTATTAATAATGAAGAAGATACTATTTTTTCATCAATATTGAATGAGACAGAAACAACTTTTTCATTAGATACTATTACTGATCAAAAAGAAATAGATTTTATTAATAATGAAATAGACAAAGTAGTTAGTGAACTTAGTGAGTCAGGTGAGTAGTTATGACTATTAGAGATGCAATGAGAAGTGGAAGACTTCCAAGAGTAGGAATAGATTTTATAATAAAAATATGTAATTCTCTTAGTATTCCAGCAAAAGATTTGGAATTTGAACTAACTGATGAACAACTAAAAAGATTACAGTTTAATCCCAATATACATAAAAAAGCTGTTGGTAATGAAGTAAAAGAAGCTCATTATGAATTAACTGAAAAGTATAGAAAGTTAATAGATAAGTATCAAAATTTATCTTATTATATGGGAAAAAGTGGATACTTAGATGATCCTAAGAAAGAAATAGATGGGATAATTAAGGATCTTGAAAAGGCTGAACTTAGTTATTCTGATGTTATTAGAGGTATATCTATTGGTGGACAAAATTTAGGATTTGATTCTAGAGTACTAAATCCAGTTGATTCTGTTAGGATGGGTATTAGTAATAAAGGTATAGAGAGAACCGGAGATAAACTATCTAGTCAATATGAAAAGTTAGAAGAATTACGTTCTAAAGATTTTAGATCTAAATTCAAAATGAAAAAGAATGAAAAACGTATAAATAAAGTATGTGCTAGAATTAGTAAACTTCAAGCAAAGCAAGGTAAGATGCAAGCAACTCAAAAGAAAATTGTTAATAAGGGTTCAGCAAAGTATGCTAAAAAGAAAATGCGTGAGATGGAAAAATTCTATGCTGACTATAATAGATATCGTGTTTATGGTGATATGAAAGCATCACTTAAGCAATCAAGAGAAGATTATGAACATGATATTAATCAAACAAAAGCTGAACTTGCTGCCTTAGAAGGTAAGGTAGGCTTAGTAAATGGTGCTAAAAAGGTAAAAACTGCTGCTGAACTTGCTGTTATGAATGCTAATTTAAAACTATTTGGTATTCAAGAAAAGGCAGTTGAAAGATTAAGAACTAAACAAGGTAGATGTAAACTTGGAGAACAATATTATAGAACTATTGCTAGGTCATTGGCTGCATAAATATGTAATTTGAATATAAAAAAAGAATACTTTCGTTTTTGAAAGTATTTTTATATTCCTAAAAGATGAGTTGCTATTTGAAAATAAACTATTAATGAAATTGCATCTACTATTGTTGTTATGAATGGACTTGCCATTACTGCTGGGTCAAAACCTATCTTTTTAGCTAGTATTGGTAGGGAACATCCTATTATTTTGGCAATTATTACCGTTACTACTAGTGTTAAACATACTACTAATGCTACACTTGTTGTTACTTTATCTATAAGAAGTAGTTTGGCAAAGTTTGCTATTGCTAGTGTTAGTCCTGCTAGAACGGCCACTCTTATTTCTTTCCATATGACTTTTAATGTATCTTTGTATTCTATATCATTTAATGAAAGACCACGAATTATTGTAACTGATGATTGTCCTCCGGCATTTCCTCCTGTATCCATAAGCATAGGTATGAATGAAGTTAAAACTACATAAGAAGCTAATGCTGCTTCATAGTGTTGAATTATTTTACCTGTAAATGTTGCTGATATCATAAGAAGTAATAACCAAGGTATTCTACTTTTATAAAGTTCTAAAACATTTAGTTTTAAATATGGTTTTTCAGTTGGAGTGATTGCTGCCATCTTTTCAATATCTTCTGTAGTTTCTGCTTCGATAATATCAATAACATCATCAATTGTAATAATTCCAACTAGTTTGTTTTCGGTGTCTACTACTGGAATAGAAGTAAGGTCATAATCTTGTATGATAGATGCTACTTCTTCTTGATCCATTAGAGTATTAACACTCATTATGTCATCATCCATAATATCTTTTATAAGTTTTTCTTCATCATTTAAAACTAAGTCTTTTAGTTTAACTGTTCCGATTAATTTTCTTGATTTATCAGTTACAAAACATATATCAATAGTTTCTTTATCATCATATTCTCTTTTAATTTTTCTTATGGCTTCTTCTATAGTGTTTTCTTCTTTTAAATCCATATATTCTGTAGTCATGATACTACCAGCAGAATCATCTGGGTAATTTAGAAGCTGATTTATATCACGTCTTGCTTCAGGATCTACTTTATTTAATAGTCTACTTACTACATTAGCAGGTATTTCATCCATTAAGTCAGCAGCATCATCACTTGCCATATCATTTATAATTTCTACTGCTTCTTTTTCACTTAATAGAGTGATTAGCTTACTTTGAGTATCTGTTTCCATATATGAAAATACATCTGCTGCTATGTCTTTTGTTAATAATCTAAATATTTTTAATTGTTCAGTGGTCGGTAAGTCTTCAAATATCTCAGCTATATCATAGTCATTCATCTCATTTAAGATTTTTTTGATTTCAGCATATTTTTTTTCTTCAATTAAGTTTTCAATATTTTTTAACATAATAAACACCACCTTTTTTTCTTGATAATTATACTATAATTGTATTAAATTGTCACTTAAATGTCATTAAAATATGTAAAAAGAGTTAAAAATATATAAAAATTATTGTTTTTTTAGTATAATAATTGTTAGTTGCAAGAAAGAGGAAGATTTATGAAAAATGATATACCAAATCATGTGGCTATCATAATGGATGGAAATGGAAGATGGGCTACAAGACAAGGAAAAAAAAGAACTGAAGGACATTATGCAGGATATAAGACTCTTAAGAAGACTGCTCTTCATATATTAAGTAAAGGTGTTAAGATACTTAGTGTTTTTGCATTTTCTACTGAGAATTTTAAAAGAAGTCAAGAAGAAGTAGGATATTTAATGAATTTATTTGTATCAGCTTTTAAGAGTGATATGCATTTCTTTTTAGATAATAATATTAGAGTTGTTTTTTCAGGTAGAAAAGAACCACTTAGTGATGAAGTTTATGGTGTTATGAAGACTCTTGAAAAAGAAACTTTAAATTGTACTGGTGGAATATTTAATGTATGTTTAAATTATGGTGGCCAATTTGAAATAGTTGATGCTGCTAAAAAGCTCGCTACTATGTATAGAGATGGAGAAGTTAATTTAGATGATGTTACTCCGGAAAACTTCTATAGTTATTTATATAATGATTTACCTCCAGTGGATTTAATGATTAGAACTAGTGGAGAACTTAGAATAAGTAATTTTATGTTATATAGTATTGCTTATGCTGAGTTATATTTTACTGATAAGTGTTTTCCAGACTTTACTGAGGAAGAATTTGATAAAGCTCTTGAATCATATTTCAATAGAAATATTTCAAAGGGTGCAGTTAATGATAGAAAGAAATAATTTTATAATTTTTTAAAAAATATTGTTGTAACATAATATTTAATTTATTATTACATGTATGTATTAATTACTTGCCATGTTAATATGATAATTTAGACGATAACGTATATTTCTTAGGCAAGAAGAAATATACATGATGCGGAGATATATCTTTTAGGAGGTATGTCTCTTTTTTTGGAAAAAAATTCAAAAATGAAGTGTTTTTGAATTTTATGGTTAACTATAATAATATGGGGATAAATAGTATTAAAAAAACGTTAAAAAAGAAGAAACTTTAACGAAATGCCGTTGCGCCTTTATGCGTGATGTGGTGGTATATCTTTAAGATGTGATGTTTCTTTTCTATAAATTTGCGGTCAAAACTTTTGACCGCAAAATGATAAGACTTTAATTCTAGAAAGGATTTATAAGATGAATGAAATTAATAATAGCATAAATATTGAAAATTTAATTTATGAACTTAGAGGTAAACAAGTTATGCTAGATTCTGATCTAGCAAGGTTATATGAATGTAAAAATGGAACTAAAGAAGTAAATCAGGCTGTAAAAAATAATATTGAAAATTTTCTGAGAGATATTGCTTTCAATTAAATAATGAAGAGGTTAATGTTTTGCAAACGAAAATATTGACTGCAAAGCTTAGTACAAAGTCTAGAATTAATCCTAGAGTTTTTACTGAACAAGGTGTATACATGTTAGCAACTGTATTAAAAAGTAAGAGAGCTTCTGCTATGGCATTATATATTATGGATGCTTTTGTCCTCATGAAAAAAGTTATTTCTACAGAATATGTTAATAATAGTATTCTTGTTAATCACGAAAATAGAATTTTAAAATTAGAAGAATCTTTTGAAAAAATTTCTTCTAATAAATCTTCTATTGTTTATGATGGGAAAATATATGATTCTTATTCATTATTACTAAATATATTTAATGAGGCAAATGATGAAATAATAATCATTGATAATTTTGCTAATAAAAAGTTATTCGATACTCTTAGAAGTATAAATAAGAAAATTAAGATTTTTTCAAAGAATTTGGATGAAATTTTGATAAAAAAATATAATGAACAATATTCAAATATTAATTTTTTTCATTGTAATTTATTTCATGATAGATATATTATTCTTGATAGGAAATTTGTTTATATAAGTGGGATGTCTCTAAAAGATATTGGAAAAAAAATATAGTTATATATATAAAATGAATGAAAAATTGTTTGTTGATGAATTAATATTAAAAGTGGTGAAGTTGATAGAGATGAATGATAAGATTTAAAGATTACAAATGTAAAAACCTTTTAAAATAGTTAATAATAGGAACGAAACAATAAAAGCGTATTTAAAAATTTTGAAGAGAAATAAAAAAATAGTACCATTTGATACTATTTCTCCCTTAATCTTAAGAATAATATTAATCCTAAGAGTATGTTTTTTGTGTATTCTTTTATGTCCATTGATTTGATATTTGTATAAACTTCGTTGAACATTTCATTCATTTTATTAGTAGCATATTCTAAGGCACCTGAGTCTTCAAATAATTTTTGTACTTTCTTAGATTCTTCTTCAGTTATATTTTTACCATAATACTTTAAAAGTTCATCAAGTAAATCATTTCTATTAATTTTAATATAAGAATAAAGTATAGTTTGTTTGAATTCTTCAATATCTGAATAAACTGATTTACCTAGTATTTCTTTACTACTATAGATTCCTAAAATATCATCTTTTATTTGGAATGCTATACCAAGAGGTTCTAATACTTTTTCGAAAGTTTCTATGTCTTTAGCTTTAGAATTTCCTAAGATCATACCAAGTATGAATGGACCAACTACTGTATACCAAGATGTTTTAAGTCTATATATTTCCATTATATCTTCTTCGTGAAGAGCATGTTTTTTATCATTCTTTTCTATAAATGGAAGAGCAACATCTATTATTTCTCCTTTGATAGTTTTAATAACTATATTATTATAATAACTTAATAATTTAGCAAGATTCTTATCATTTTTATACTTTTTAGTTATCATTTCATTTGTATAGAAGAAACCTAGATCTCCGATACATAGAGCTAGTGAAGTATTAGTGTTATCATTTTCTACGTTATACTTTTTAAATTCATCTTTATATGTTTCGTGTATCGTTTCTTTATTACGTCTTAGATGTGCATTATCAATAATATCATCATGAATAAGTATTGAAGTTTCAAATGTTTCATAAGCAAGAGATAGTGTTTTAGCATAGTCATCACTTTTAGTTAGTTTATATCCTAAGTCAATTAGACATCCTCTTAAGAATTTTCCATCTCCATTCATATTAATAAATTTATTTACTGCATCTATTACGATAGGGTTGTCATTTTCTAAGAAAGATTTATTTATCTTTTTTAAGTCCGTTTCAAATTCTTTTAGTTTAGTTTTGTAATAAATAAAGAATTCTAATAAATTTGCATATTCTTTTATTTGTTCTTTAGGAGTAGATGCTCCACCAGTGAATCCTATTTTAGTATTTAGTGTATACTTTTCTTTCTTTATGAAATTAAAGAAGTCTTTTATATCAGAAAAGTAGTATGTTTTAGTAACTTCATTACAAAGATTATATAATTCTTTAGTATTAGAACTTTCTTTACCACCAATTACAAACATAATATCCATTTGTTCTGCGAGAGTGACACTTGATGTTTGAATTAGTTTTTGAGCATTACATATAGTGTTTTCTATTTCATAACTAATATTATTTTCATTCATATAGTTTAATAATTCTTGTAGTTTTTTATGGCTTATAGTAGTTTGACAAACTATGAAGTATTTATCATTATTATTTAGTTCTTTGTAATCATCTTTATCTTCGATAATTATCCCTTCATTATTGATCCAACCATTAGTACCTATAACTTCTGGATGTGTTTTTTTACCAATAATTATGATTTTATAACCATCTTTTTGTTTTTGAGTAGCTAGCTTATGTACTTTTAAAACATTAGTACAAGTAGCATCATAATACTCAATATTATGACTATTTAAGTAATCATAAGTTTCTTTAGGTTCTCCATGAGCTCTAATAATTAAAATATCATTTTCATTAAGAATAGATAAATCATCAATACATTTAATATCATCTTTTAATAATTCATTTATTATATATGGATTATGTAGTATTTCTTTATAAATATAAATATTTTTATCTTTGTTTTCTTTCTTTAATTTATATGCTGCTTCGATTGCTTTATTAGCACCAGCACATGTTCCGTATACTTTAGGGTAATATATCATATTTTTGCCTCCATAAATATTATAGCAACTATAGTTATTATTTCCTAGAAAAATGTTATTTCTTTGCGTATAATATCTATATAAATATTGTTTAGAATATAAAAATTTGTTAGAATATATGTGAGGAGTTGAGTTTTATGGTAGGAAGTGAAACTACAGTAGTAGATACTGAAACTATTATTGATCATAATACAAGAAGTTCTTTAATTAAAATATGTGAAGATTTAAATGAAAGAGGGTATAATCCAACTAAACAAATAGTTGCTTATTTAATTAGTGGAGATCCTGGATATATTTCTAGTTATAAAGAGTGTAGAAATAGAATACTTGAATTTAAAAGAGAGGACATAATAGAATTAATGTTAGTTAATTTTATAAATAAGAAATGACATATTTAGGATTAGATTTAGGTAGTAAAACTTGTGGTATAGCGATAAGTGATAGAACTGGACTTATAGCTACATCTTTAGAAGTTATTAGATATAGTGATTATGATGAATTAATAAATAAACTTAATAATATAGTTATAAGTAGAAATGTAGATGCTTTTGTACTTGGAAATCCTAAAAATTTAGATGGGAGTTTATCTAAGAGAAGTGAAATAACTTTAGAGTTTAAAGATTTACTTTTAAAAAAATTTAATATGGAAGTAATAATGCAAGATGAAAGATTATCTACAGTAGAAGCAGAACGTATGCTTATTAGTAATAATACAAAACGTAAGAATAGAAAACAAGTGATAGATAAAATAGCTGCGACTATAATATTGCAGAGTTATTTAGATAGGAGAAACAATGAAAGATAATACTCTAGTATTAAAAGATTCATCTGGAAATAAACAAGAATATAGAATACTTTTAGATATAGAAGATACAACTAACAGTGTTAACTATGTTATCTATACAGATGATGAAACTAATAAAGATGGTGAGATGGTTTGTTATGCGTCAACTTATGTATTGAGTCCTAAAGGTAATATGACAAAATTAAAACCAGTTGAAACAAAAGAAGAATTTGATTTTATTAGTAAGATACTAGATTCTTTAGAAAGTGGGAAATAATGAAAAAGAAGGTTTTTAGTGTGAAAAAATTTATAATATTTTTATTTTTTTTATGTTTAATTATAGGTGGTGCTTTAGTAGGAAGTTACTTCTATTTAATTAAAGGTGGAAAAGATAATGAAACTGTTAATATATATGTTAATGAAGGAGATACTTATAGTACAATATCTAAAATGCTTAAAGATAATGAGTTAATTAAGTCAGAGTTAGCATATAAAATATATATTAAGTTAAATAATCCTGGAAGTTTAGAGTATGGAGATTATGTACTTAAGAAATCATATAGTGTAGAAGAACTTGTAAATACTTTAGAAAAAGGTAGTGTAGATTTAAGAAAGACTAAGACAGTTACTTTTGTTGAAGGAAAGAATATGAGATATGTTATTTCTAAGATAACAGACAACTTCAATATCAGTGAGAAAGAAATAACTGATAAACTTAGTAATTCTGAATATTTAGATAGTCTTATTAAAGATTATTGGTTCTTAACAGATGATATTAAAAATAAAGATATATATTACTCATTAGAAGGATATTTATTCCCTGATACATATGAATTTTATGAGAGTGCAGATGTAGATGATATATTTAGAACTATGCTTAATAATATGGAAAAGAAGCTTGAAAAATATAAAGATGAAGTGAGTAAAAGTAAATATAGTATTCATGAGATGATGACACTTGCATCTATTATTGAACTTGAAGCAGGTAAAGCTAGTGATAGAAAAGGTGTAGCTGGAGTGTTCTATAATAGATTAAATGCTGGATGGAGTCTTGGTAGTGACGTTACAACATATTATGCTGAAAAGATTGATAATTGGACTAGAGATTTAAGGGCAAATGAACTTTCTAGTTGCAATAGTTATAATACAAGAAGTAGTTGTATGGCAGGTAAACTTCCAGTTAGTCCAATATGTAATCCTAGTGTAGGATCAATAGAAGCTGCAATAGAACCAACTAGTCATAAATATTATTATTTTGTAGCAGATAAAAATGGAAAAACATACTTTACTAAAACAGATGCTGAACATGTAAGTAAAGTTAGAGAGTTAAAGAGAAACGGATTATGGATAGAATATCAAAGTTAATAAAAGAAATAGAAGAATATGGAATTAAAAATAATGTGCCTATAATGAGTGAGGACACAATAGAAGTAATTAAAAATATAATAACAGTTAATGAATTTCATACTATACTTGAAATAGGAACGGCTATAGGGTACTCTACGATATGTTTTGCAAGTACTCCAGGTGTTACTAATATTACAAGTATAGAAAGAGATCCAATTAGAAGTTCTATAGCATACAACAACGTTAAAGAAAGCGGACTTAAAAACATAACACTTAGACATACAGATGCTTTAGAAATAGAAATCAAAGATAAGTTTGATTTGATAATAATAGATGCTGCTAAAAGTCAAAATATGAAATTCTTTAATAAATTTAAAGAAAATCTTAATGAAGATGGAATAATTATAATAGATAATTTAAGTTTTCATGGATATGTAAATCAAGAGACTAGAATACAAAGTAGAAACTTGAGACAAATGGTTAATAAGATTAGAAAATTCATAGATTTCTTAAATAATAACGAAGAATTTACTGTAAAATATATAGAAGTAGGTGATACTTTAGGAGTATGCAAAAGAAAGAATATTTAATAATACCAAATAAAAAAGAATTGGATTTATATACTAAGTATAACTTTGATACATTTATATTACCACTTGAAGGGTATAGTATAGGATTTAATGTATACTATGATGTTGATGAAATAAATAATTTAAGTTTAAAATATAATATATATGTTATCATGAATAAATTCTTACATAGAAATATAGAAGAATTTAGAAAAATATATGATAAATTCAATAAAAGTATAAAATTTATTATAGAAGATATAGGCCTTACAGATATAATTGATAAAGAAAGATTTGTGTTATATGAAAACCATATATTATCAAATTATAAAGCTATTAACTTTTTAGAAAGCATTGGTATTAAAAATGTAGTAATTAATAATGATTTAACTATAAATGAGTTATTAGAAATACAAGAGAAAACAAGTAGTAATTTATATTATTTTTATGTTGGTAAGAATAGTTTAATGTATTCTAGACGTAATTTAGTAAGTAACTATAATAAATATTATAATTTAGATAATACTAATAGTTATAAGCTTGTTGAAAAAGTAAGTGGTAAAGTTCTTGATATTTATGAGGAGATGGATGGAAGTGTAGTATATTTTGATAAGATATTTTGTGCTTCTAAGTATATAGATAAACTTAACATGAACTTGATTATTAACTTTACCAATATAGATAGTGTTAGTGAAAAAATAATACTTGAAGAATATCAAAATATTAAATTATGTGATTTAATAGATAGTGATTATTACTTTTTAGAGAATGATATTAAGTATAAGGTAGGTGATATAAAGTGAAGTATGAATTATTATTGCCTGCTGGGGATTTAGCAAGACTTAAGTTTGCTTTTATGTATGGTGCTGATGCTGTATATATTGGTGGATATAATTATAGTCTTAGAGCTAATGCTAATAATTTTAGTTTAGAAGAAATTAAAGAGGGAGTAGAGTTTGCTCATAAGCTTGATAAGAAAGTATTTGTTACTGTTAATATGGTATTTCATAATGAAGATTTAGATGGACTAGACGATTATTTAAAGGCTTTAGATGAAATAGGGATAGATAGTTATATTATTAGTGATTTTGCTGTTATAGAGGCTATTAAACGTCTTAAAATAAAGACTCCATTTTTTATATCAACTCAAAAGTCTATTACTAATTTAGAAGCAGTTAAATTTTATAAATCATTAGGTGCTTACAGAGTAGTTATGGCTCGTGAATGTAGTCGTGAAGATATAAAGAAAATAAAAGAAAATATAAATACTGAAGTAGAAGTATTTATTCATGGAGCTATGTGTACTAGTT
The DNA here is from genome assembly GCA_945935525.1 of uncultured bacterium. Lineage (GTDB taxonomy): Bacteria > Bacillota_I > Bacilli_A > RF39 > UBA660 > CAG-1000. Next base: position 94,923 of record CAMERI010000005.1, read on the forward strand.
ATAGTGGTAGATGCGTTATGAGTAATTATGTAACATTACGTGACTCTAATCGTGGAGGATGTAGCCAAGTATGTAGATTTACATTTGATTGCGGTAAAGATTATGAGTATGCATTTTCATCAAAAGATTTAAATATGATCGATTATATAAGTGATATGATGGATTTAGGTATTGAGTCATATAAAATAGAAGGACGTATGAAGAGTCTTTACTATATAGCAACAGTAGCAAATGCATATAGAACTATTATGGATAAAAAAATAGATGGAACACTAAGTGATGAAGACATTACTTACTATAAAAAAGTATTAAATAGAGTATCTAATCGTGAGAACATACCACAATTTTATAATGGCATGATTGGAGTAGAAGGACAATACTTTACAGGTCGTCAAGAAATAAGTAATAAGGATTTTTTAGGACTTATAAAATCATATGATGAATCTACATCTGAAGCAATAGTTGAACAAAGAAATAAGTTTAGTGTAGGAGACACAGTAGAGGTTTTTGGGCCAAATACTATGACTAAAAAATTCAAAGTTGAATATATTATAAACAGTGATGGTGAAAACGTAGAATCTGCTAGTCATGCACAAGAAATTATAAGAATAAAAATACCATTTAAGGTATATGAAAATGATATTATAAGGGTCAATATTGCTTGACAAAATGTACATTTTATAGTATCATTTTTTGGTAATGAGAAAGAGGTGGCAATTTGCTATGAAAAAGAAGGAAATTTTTCTAACAAGTGAAGGTTATTTAGAACTTGAAAATGAATTACATTATTTAAAAACAGAAAAGAGAAAAGAAGTAACTCAAACTCTAAAAGAAGCAAGAGCTTTAGGTGATTTGTCAGAGAACTCTGAATATGAACAAGCAAGAGAAGATCAAGCAAATTTAGAAAAGAGAATAATTGAAGTTGAATATGCTTTAGAGCATGCAACTGTAATAGATAACGCTGAGAGTGATGGAACTGTAGGTATTGGATGCCAAGTAGAACTTAAGTATGAAGACGATGATGATGTTGAAAGTTATAAAATAGTTGGTAGTCAAGAAGCAGATCCATTTAATAACAAAATATCTAACGAAAGCCCTATAGCTGCTGCTATAATGGGTAAAAAAGTTGGAGATACTGTTGAAGTTTCATCACCTGATGGTGTATATAGCGTTCAAATAGTAGCAATAGGATAGTAAAATATCCTTTTTTGTACATTTAATATATAACGAGGGAGGGAATTTATGAAAGAAAGTTATACATTAAAATTAGAGGGAAAAGAATGGAAAGATTGCTTAAAAGAAGCATTTGAAAAGAAAAGAAAAGATATCAAAATGGATGGATTTAGAAAAGGTCAAGTTCCATATGATATTTATGTTAAAAAAGCAGGAGTAGAAACATTATATATGGATGCTGTTGATATGGCAGTAGATATGTTATATGCTAAACTACTTAGTGATCCTAAAACTATTACTCCAGCTGCTACACCAGCTATCGATATTAAAGATATCGGACATGATCATATTGAAGTAGAATTTACTTTAGTAGCAAGTCCAAAAGTAGAACTTGGAAAATATAAGAAATTAGGAATTAAAAAAGATAAAGTAGAAGTTACTGATGATGAAGTAGAACATGAACTTGGTCATTTAAAAGAACAATTCGTAGAAGTTAAATCATTAGATGATAAAGCTGAAGCTCGTGAAGGAGATGTAGTTGTTATTGACTTCGAAGGATTTAAAGATGGAGTAGCATTCAAAGGTGGAAAAGGAGAAGATTATTCATTAGAAATAGGTTCTCATACATTTATTCCTGGATTTGAAGAAGCATTAATAGGCCTTAAAAAAGGTGATAAAAAAGATGTTAATGTAGTATTCCCTGAAAATTATCATAGTGATGAATTAAAAGGACAACCAGTAGTATTTAAAGTAGAAGTTAAAGAAGTAAAAGAAAGAGTATTCCCTGAATTTGATAAAGAATTCTTTGCTGACTTAAATGTTGGTGGAGTTGAATCTTTAGATGACTTAAAGAAATATATTAAAGAAAACAAAGAAGCAGAAAAAACTAAACAATTAGAAGATGAATATTTATTTAAATGTTTAGATAAAGTAGTTGAAGGAGCCAAATTTGAAATTCCTGAAGAAATGACTGAAGATGAAACTAATAGATTGGTTAGAGAATTCTCAGAAAAACTACAATATCAAGGATTAAAATTAGAAGATTACTTAAAATATTGTAATACTAATTTAGATAACTTTAAGGCTACACTTAAAGATGAAGCTAATAAGAGAATAGGTTATAGATTAATTATGGATGCAGTAGTAGAAGCTGAAAAATTAGAAGTAACTGATGAAGAATTAGAAGCTGGACTTGATGAAACTAGTAAAGAATATGGAATGTCTAAAGAAGACTTCTTAAAACAAATTGGTTCTAAAGAATTATTTAAATATGATTTATTAATGAAGAAAGCTATGAAAGTAGTTACTGAATAGTAAAGTTTATAAAACGTTCTTATATAGAACGTTTTTTTATGTTATAATTTACTTATGAAAAAAGTTGTTAAATATATAGTTGGTGTTTTATTAATATTGTGTTCAATGTTACTTGTAGGTTATAGTGAATATAATATAATAAAAGTTTTAATGAATAGAGATAGTCTTAATAATAAAACTATTGAAGTTAAATCTACAATAATTGATAAAAATAATAATGGTAAATTAGTATTTGTGAATGGATATATAATACTTAATAAAGATTTGGAAGATAAAGATTTTAATGTTAAAATTAGAACTTCTAAGTTAGAGAGAATAGTTGAAATATATCAATATAAAGAGACTAAGGAAGATGATGAAACATATTCTTATGAAACTGATTGGTATAATGAACTTATAGATTCTAGTAAATTTAAGAATAGTGAATATAAGAATCCAAGTGATATAAAATATAAAAGTGAAGTTTATTATAATGATGTGTTTTTAGGTGCTTTTAAACTTAATAATAAAGAAATTGATGATTTAGGATTAAATAGTAGATACTTAGATTTAAATAGTGAATTTGCTTCTAAAAATGGATTTAATATAAGTAATGAATATTATACTACTAGTAAAGATATAGATTTTCCTGAAGTTGGGGATATAAGAATAAGCTTTAGATATAATAATAGTAATTCTGCTAGTGTTATTGCTAAACAAAGTAATAATATGTTTGAAGACTATAAATTAAATAATACATTGATAAATAAAATATATAATGAAAAGCTTACTAAAGAAGAAGTTATAGATAATATTTATCCTCTAAAGATAGTTTTATATGTTACTATGATTGTTCTTTCTTTAATACTTTCAATAGTTGGATTTAAACTTATAAATAAGAAAATTATTGCTAGTATTAATTTAAGTATATTTACAATTACTATTATGTTTATTACATATAATCTGGTTATTACTATACTTGGACTAGTAATATGTAGTATACTTATTATAGTAAATAAGAAATTATTTAATAAAGAGGTGAAGAATGGATAAGATAGTTATTATATTATTAATTTTATTAGTTGTTGTAGGTATAGTATTCTTTATACTTATTAAAAAGAAAGGAAATGAAGAGGTAACTTATAAAGAGGAAGAAAAAACTAGTAGATTTAGTCAAAACGATATTAATATGATAAATAATATTAATGATAGAGTAATTACTGGTAAGAAACGTGAATCCAAGTTAAATATACCTGACTTTGATAAAAGTAAACCCATAGGTTATAAGGATTTAAGTCATATAGAAAGTACTTATGGTGATAGAGTAGCTAATACTAATAATCAAAATACAAAATAAAAGTTCTCTTTACTGAACTTGTCAATAGAAAGTAGACAGTAAAAAGATATTTATTTAAACCCTAGTTG
>CAMERI010000006.1:0-82486 GCA_945935525.1 uncultured bacterium
GTCGTGATTATAATATCACATATTTTTTAATTTGACAAAACTTAGATAATCATAATAATTAAAAAGAATCTAATTTTCTTTATAATTAGATTCATATAAATCAGAATTATCATCTTCTTCTTTTTCTTTAAATACTATTTCTGGTAAATCACTTTTAGAAGAAAGTCCAAAGTAATCTAAGAATTCATTAGTAGTTTTATATAAATTTGGTTTACCAACAGAATCATCTTTACCACATATTTTAATAAAACCACGAGCAAGTAAACGTCTTACCAATTGACTACTATTTACTCCTCTTATCTCATCTATTTTAAGTCTTGTTATTGGTTCATTATAAGCTATAACAGCAAGTACTTCTAAAGCAGCATTAGATAGTCCACTACTTTTAGTATCAGTAACTAACTTTTCATAGTATTCTCTATGTTCTTCTTTTGTAGTTAATTTAAATCTATTACCTAAATAAGATATTCTAAGTCCTCTATCAGGCTTTTCATAATCTTTTTTAAGTTCCATAAATATTTGTTTTATTTCTTCATTATCTACTTCAAGAATATTTTTAATTTCATCTACTGTGACCCCTTCATCACCTACTATAAATAATACTCCCTCTAATATTGCTTTTTTATTCACATCAATCAACTCTTTCTAAGTATATATCACTAAAATTATTATCTTGTTTAATATTTATCTCCCTATTTTTAGCCATTTCTAATACTGATAAGAAAGTAACTACTACATAAGGTTTACTAAAATCATCAAAAAGTTCTATAAAATTAAGTTTTTTATGAACCTTAAGAATATCTCTTATTTTAGCAACTCTTTCTTTAACTGACAACTCTTTTCTAGTAATTTTAGTATTTTTAGGTTTGTTATACTCTTGTCTTTCAAGTAATTTTTGAAAAGCATCTAATAAATCAAATATACCAACACTACCATCATTTTCTAATTTTTCACTTGAATATTGTTTTAAAGATTCAGGAGCTTTAGTGTAATAGTTAGCTCTATTTTCTTCAAGACTCCTAAAAACTTCTGTACTTTCTTTATATTTTTTATATTCTACAAGTCTACGTTTTAATTCTTCTTCAGGATTTTCTTCTATTGCATCTTCTTCTTCATCTTTTTTATTTGGAAGTAACTTCCTACTTTTCATTTCTATAAGTTCAGCAGCCATTACCAAATATTCACTTGCTATATCTAAATTCATATCAGTCATTTCTTCTATATAATTTAAATACATACGAGTTATTTCTGATATTTCTATATCAAATATTTCCATCTTAGATTTTTTTATAAGATGTAGTAGTAAATCAAGTGGACCTTCAAAATCCCCTATTAATAAATTATCCATTATTTACATTCCCATTTCTTTAATTTTTCTTTTTTAACTATAGTTGCTTTAGTAGAAGTTTTCTTATATAAAGGTATAAAACCATCAGGTAATTTATTTAAATTAACACTATAAAATAATTTATTATTTTTATAATCAGTAGAAATTCCAACTCCACTTATTTTAGTATTTTCATTATCAAGTTCATCTTTATATTTTTTACTTGTTTCTGTTTCTTCAGTTGGTAAAATATACTCTTTAGTTATTGAGTATGATACTAATAAATCATTTTCAAAACTATATACATTTTCATATTTTAATTTAATATTGTCTATATCTTCTCTACTATAAGTACAAGTAACTTTATATTTCTTTTGTAACTCTTCAGTAGTATATTTGACTATTTTACCATATTTAGAATCCTGATATACATCAGCATCAACACTTATTTTATATTGACTAACTTCTCCCTTTTCAACCTTATTCTTAACACTAAATAATTCTTTATATGTAACTTCTTTATCATTATTATAAAATACTATATAGAATCCTAAATCATCAGTAGAATCTAATTTTTTATCAGATAAATAACTAAATATAATTTTATTTTGCTCATTAGTAGTAAAATTATAAAATTTAATACCATTCATTTTAACAAATGATGTTGGATCACCAACTTTAATATATCCATCTACTAAATTACCATTCGTTACTTCTTCTTTTGTTTCATTTTTTATCATTGGAAGTATTGTAGTATTAAAAAAAGATGTTATATTATCCATAAAGTATATACAAGCAGCAATAATTAATAAGATTACTATTATTATCACATTACTTGTTTTTTTCTTTTGAGTATTTACTTCTGTTTGAGAACCTATTTCTTCAATAGTTTTTGTTTCTTGTGTAGGAGCAGCTTCAGCTACATTAGTATTATCTATAGTTGGAACTCCTTCCATTGCAACACTCATATCTAGTTTGACTTCTTCACGAATTCCATTATCAGTAGGTACTACTTCTTGAGGTGTAACTTCTGTACTAGGAGTGGTTTCGACCTCTTGAGACATAACTTCTATATTATCAGCTATGACAGTTTGCTCTACTTTTGATGGAGCAACTACTGTATTAACTATAGGGGGTTGTGGTGTACTAGTTAAGTCCGGCATAACCTCCATAGGCTCATTATTTTGAGCAGTATCATTTATTGCCATAACTGGTTCACTAGGCTTAATAGTTGGTTCTGGTGTAGGTTCTTGAACTTGAGGAGTCACTTCAGGAGTAGTTTGAGGTTCTACTACTGGTTCAGTTACTTGTGGTTGTGTTACAACATTTGCTTGAACTTGCGCTTCATTTGCTTGTACTGGAGTTACCTCAGTTTGAACCACTGCACCATTTACAGTTGATTCAGCTACAGGTTCTTGTACTGGTTGCGCAGGTACACTTGCAGTTGGTTCAAGAGGAGTCACTGTATTATTAACTACATTATTTGTAACTTCTGCACCATTATTTACATTTTGATTATTTGTTTCTGGATTCATTAACATCACCCTTATTCTTATTTCTATAGAAAATTATATCAAAAAAAATAAGAAATGTCATTCTTTTAGAACTAATCTCTTATTTTAAATATTAAAGTTACAATAAAAGCACAAACTATTGCTATACTAATACCACCAGAAGAGTTAACAAGTATACCTTTAAATAATCCCATAAAACCATTTTCTAAGTATCCCTCACTAGCTCCAGTAACAAGTAAATGTCCAAAATTCATAATTGGTATACTTGCCCCACCTTTAAAAATATCCAATAATTTATCATAAATTCCAAATCCAGATAACATACAACCAACTATAACAAGAATAGTATTCATATGTCCTGGAGTAAATTTAGTTTTTTCTAAAACATACTGAGATACCGCACAAACAAAGCCACAAAATAAGAATGCAAGTAAATATGTCACTAAAGCACCTCCAAACTCACAGCATGACTAACTCCAGGCATAGCGATACTTTGATTAGAACTTATAACTGAATGTAAAGATCCAGTACCAACAACTAATATTTTCTTGTATTTATTTAAAGGTAAAATATAATCAAAAAGTGTTAAAGGTAAACAAAGAGGTCCACTTCCACCAGCATATATATTATCTTCTGTATATATTATACTTCCAGAATCTATAACGTTATCTAGAGTTTCTTTGTATTTCTTCTTATAATACATCTGCATAATCTTAGTTCCATAAATACCTAAGTCCCCCGTAAGAATCAAATCATAATATTTATAATTTCTCCCAGTACTTTCTAGATGACTATGTATAACTTCTGCACAAGAAGGTGCCATAGCACTACCCATATCATTAGCATCTTTATGATTAGTTTGAGTAACATATCCAAAAGTACCACTTTCTATTTTTAAATTACTTTTCTCATTACTTAAAAGTACACTAATACTACCACTTAATGTACAAGTATTAATCATCTTACGAAGTGTCCCATACTCTACAGGAAATCTAAATTGTTTTTCACTAACTAAATTATGACCTGAAACAGTAATAATAGTATTTTTATTTTTATTATCTATTATGTTAGCACCTATAATTAGTCCTTCAACAAACGTAGCACAAGCACTATATATTGTACAACTGGGAATTTTAAATTTGCTTGAGGCAAGACTACTCGCAAGACATTGGTTTTGTAAGTCTCCATTAATAAGTAAATTAACTTCTTTAGTAAGTTTCTTACTCTTCATAAGTAATCCTTTAATAGTAGTTTCTTGATACTTACTTTCAGCAAGTTCGATACTTTTTTCATTTACATAATAGTCATCAATTACTTTATCAGGATTATTCATAACTATAGGTTTATATTTAGTAGATGCAAGAAGGGAAAATTTATCATTAATATATACATTATTAAAATAGTATGTCATAATATCACACTCCTTACAAAACCAAATATTATTCCAAAGAATACACCATATAATATAATACTTCCAGTAAGTTTAAATATTGAAGCACCTATTCCTTTTATGAATCCTTCACTTTTAGCATCCATTGCACTACTTGTCATAGTATTAGCAAACCCTGTAGCTGGCACAATAAGTCCACATTTGAATATACTAAGTACTTTATCAAAAACACCAAGTCCAGTAAGAACAGAACCTATCACTATAAATGTAGAAAAAGTATAAAAACTAGCATCACTCAAAGTAATATTAAATATTTTAAAATAAAGTTCACACATAACTTCAGCTATTATACCAACTACTCCACCACTTAAAAAAGCAATCATTACATTCTTAAATACACTTTCTTTTCCTATAACACTACTAACTAACTTGTCATATTCCTTATTATTCATTTTGTCACCTACACTTATTTTTACCATTTTTATATTTTAAATACATAATTGTTGTCAAAATGATAAAGTTATGTTAAAATTAACATTGTTATGGCTCATTGGTGAAATGGTTAACACATCGCCCTCTCAAGGCGACATTCATGGGTTCAAATCCCATATGAGTCACCAGTATAAAATTAAGTCCCTTTATTAGGGACTTTTATTTGGATTTAAAAAACAATAAATAATATAAATAAATTAAATGTAATCAAAGATAAAAAAATCATTTACACTCCTATTTACGCCAAACTTTATAAATATATGAAAATGTTATATAATATAGATAGGTGATTAAATATGTGGAGATTTATTGTTATCTTATCATGTAAACTTGCTAATAAACTAAGTATACTAACTGGACATGAAGGAAGTGTCATAGGAGGAAAAGTAGCTCATAAACTTGATAAAAATATTTTAAAAAAGATTAAACTACCAAAGTATGTAATTGGTATCACTGGATCAAGTGGTAAAAGTAGTTCAACAGAACTTACCTATAACATACTAACTAAAAATGGATACAACGTTGTATATAACAAAGAAGGGAGTAACACTATTAATGGTATAACTTCCCTAGTACTTAATAATTCATCACTATGTGGTAAGTTAAAAGCAGATGTTCTTCTTATGGAATTAGATGAACAATTCTTAAAATATATTTTTGAATATATTACACCATCTCACTTAATGATTACAAATATTACAAGAGACCAACCACCAAGAAACGCTCATCCAGAAAATATATATAATGCAATTAAAAATTCAATACCAGCCGGTACTCACCTAATACTTAATGTAGATGATCCATTCGTAAATAGAATTAGAATCAATCATAAAGGTGAAGTTACTACATATGGTATGGCACAAAACAACTATTCAAGACCAAGTAATCTTAATAATTTAGATGCAGCTTACTGCCCTATTTGTAATTCTAAACTTGAATATGATTTCTATCACTATGGACACATTGGTTCATACCATTGTCCTAAATATCACTTCAATCGTGGTAAACCAAACTATGAAGCAAAAGATATTGATATAGATAATGAACAAATAAAAATAAATGATAATATAGTTCATCTACCATCAAACTTCTTATATACAGTATACTTTGTAACTGGCTGTTACGCCTTAACACATGAAATAGGAATTAAAGAAGAAGATATATTAAAAGTATTAAATGATGAAAATATTAAAACCAAAAGAATGGAAATATATGACTTTGATAATAGAAAATGGCAAATGCTAGTAAGTAAGAACGAAAACAATTTAAGTTATAAACAATCCTTAGACTACATACTACATCAAGAAGGAGATAAAACTATAATATTAGGTTTTGACTCTTCAAGTAGAAGATATAAAGAAAATGATATTTCTTGGATATGGGATATAGACTTTGAATCATTAAATGACTCAAGTATTAAAAATATAATATTAATTGGTAAATTCTGTTATGATATGAAAGTTCGTATGGAATACGCAGGTATTAATGAAGATAAAATAATTTTAGTAGAAAATTTAGATAACTTAAGTGAAACAATCAAAACTAAAACAACTGGTAAAATATTCTCAATGGTATGTTTTGATAAAGAGATACAACTTAAGAAAATTATAAAGGAGGAAAATAATGATTAATGTATTACACTTATATTATGACCTTCTAAACCTATATGGAGAAAACGCTAATACAAGATGTATAGTTCAAGAATTAAAAAGAAGCAATATAAAAGTTAAAGTAGATTTAAAAAGTCTAAATGATAAAATTGACTTTGAGAAATATGATATTATTTATATAGGTAGTGGTTCAGAAGAATCATTAAAACTAGCCCTATCAGATATATTAAAAAGAAAAGAAGATTTAAAAAAATATATAGAATCTAATAAATATTTAGTACTTACTGGTAACTCAATGTGTATGTTTGGAAAGTATATAGATACTATAGATGAAAAATTAGACGCCTTAGATATATTTAAATATCATACTAAATATATAACTGAATTATTACATACTAACGAAGCATCAAATCAAAGAATAGTTGGTGAAGTAAGAGGAAAATCAAAATTAATAAAAGAAGAAATAATAGGATTTCAAAATAGATGTGATTATATTTATGATGTTAAAACTCCTCTATTTGAAGTACAAGAAGCATATTCAAACGATGGAACAAACATTAAAGAAGGATTTACTTATAAAAACGTATATGCTACTCACATAATAGGTCCTCTACTTATTAGAAATCCATACTTTACTGATTATATATTAAAAAGTTTATGTAAAACTAAAAAATTAAATTATATAGTTGAAGAAACAACTTCTAAAGAAGCATATAAAAAGTACTTAGAAAATTTTAACTAAGTACTTTTTAATTATAATATTCTCATGTATTCTCTCCAATGTTCTTCATCTTGAATCTCACTAGCATCTCCTAAAGTATTAACTTCTTTTCCTACTCTTTCAGATAATTTCTTTTTATATGCTTTTAAGAATGGTAATAAATCTCCTTCTTTATATAAATCACATAATTCTTTATCTGCGTTTACAAAGTCATCAAAATATCCATCTACTAAAAATGTTTTAACAGTATACGCTAACTGACTAGCATTATCTTGATATATCTTATCATCATCATCTTCTACTATATGATAGTCATCAGTATCCACCATATAAAATCTTTCAGTAGAAGTACTAAACAATGTATTATAAGGTAAATCATCTGTTAATATACCTTTTCTTGATATCTTTCTCATATCTACTAAAGTAGTCATATACGCTCTTCTAATAGAGTCTAAATCAACTATTAAAGGGTCTAACTTATATAACGATTTACCTCTTGCTGCATGAGCAAAATATCCTACATCTCTTCCTTCTAAAGTAATAACTTCATAAGGAAATAAATATGTTGGATTTAAAGCATCAGAAAATCTTAAGAAATCTAAATCTCTATATTCAAAATGTCTATATTCTTCTAAACTAAGTGCCATATCAAATATTTTAATAACTGCTTTAGTCCTTTTATCATAATATGCACTACCTTTAGATCCAAAATTTATAAATGAACAATTTCTTTTTAGATAATAATCTAATTCACTTTTACTTCTAAATATCATACTAACCCCCATTAGTGCTCCATATTATACCACAAATTCAATAAAAAAGGAAGTCATTTCTTACTTCCAATTTTTTCTCCATATTTAACGTTAGTTTCAATATTCTCTAAACTATTATTATAAATATCTTCATCAATGGTTATTATATCTTTTTTAACAAGTAATACTATAGTTGAACCACCAAACTCAAAGTATCCTTTTTCTTCACCTTTTTTAAATTTATATTCTTCATGATTATTAACTATTCTACCTACTCCTAAAGCACCTACTTCTACTTCTATAACTTTATCAAAATTATTAGTATTTAAAATAGTATATTCACGTGTATTTGTTTTATAAAAATTATAGTGTTTAAGTGCTATAGGCTGTACTGTATGAAAAATTCCATCTATATGAATATTTTTACCCTTAGTACCACTATCTATATAACAATATCTATGATAATTATCAGTAGAAAGTCTAAATACTAAAGCATAACCACCTCTATATTCATTCATTATATCTTTATCTACTAAAGTATCTACTGAATAATAAGAATCCTTTATTTTAAGAGTTAAATCATCATTTATTTTATACACAGTAAGTTTACTATCACAAGGACTAATAAAAGCATTCTTATGTGCATTTATTGGTCTTTTAGACTCTACTACTTTACGAATAAAAAAATCATTATAGGAAGTATATTTTTGTTTAGAATATTCATATATATTTATATCATTCTTATCAATAAACTTATCTACTCTTTTTAATGAATATTTACTATTCATATATTTACCCATAAGATTACTAAATGTTTTACTAATAAAAGGTTTTAAAATTATTCTTCCCAGTAATGTATCATAAAAAAAATTAAGAGTTTTACTAGACTCTATAATTATATTTTTTTTACTATTTCTATCTCTAACTATATATTTCATATAAACTTACCAGCTAATATTAAAAGTATTTCTATAACACCAATAATTATAAAACCTATCATTACTTTAATACCAGGTTTTTTAATTTTAATTTTACTAACAAAAAGTACAGCTACTACAAATAATAAAACTCCATATACAAGTATAAAATATTTACCTAAGTATTTTCTAAATATATATAAGAATGGGAATATTAACGCAGATGATGTAACTGGAAGACCTGTATATTCTTTTACTGGTGTACTACTATTTCTAGTTATTTCAAGTACATTAAAGTATGCTAACCGTATTAATGCAGCAAGTGGATATATTATTATTAATGGTACTAAGTATGTACATTTTATACCTAAAGAATAACCTATAACAGCTGGTAAAACACCAAAACATACTAAATCAGATAAACTATCTAATTGAATACCATAATGTCTTTCTTCAATAGTTCTTTTTTTCTTTGTTCTAGCAACCTTTCCATCAAACATATCACAAAGACCTGAAAACATTAAACACATAACTGCCCAAAATGTATTTCCTGTAATTGCTAAAAATATACCAACCATACCTGAAGAAAAACCTAAGTATGTTAATATAACTGTATAATCGTAAAACCCTATCATATAACACCTCTATTACCATTATACAAACATTTCACATAAAAATCAAACTTTGAACAAACATTTACATAAAGAAAAAGATAACTTTCGTTATCTTAATGAACATCTATATTATCATTAGTAATCATCTTAGTTACTAATCTTCCGCCGCCTTCATCTCCATATACATCATATACACCCATTACTCTCCACATAGTTCCACCATATTTTAAGTAATTATTTGTTTCATCTCCAGCTATTATACAAGCATTTACTCTATCACCTGAATCAGTACTTGCGATATATAATCCATCAGTTTGTTCTAATTTACCATTCTTTTTAACTAATTTAGCAAGTTTAATCGGTTTTCCATTTTCATAAATACATCCACAATAATCAGTGTCTCCAGTTCCATATTTACCAACGAACATACCAGTCATAAATCTCTTGCATACTTGTTCTACTAAAGTACCATTTGTTATAGTAGTTGTTTGTCCTTCAAATGTAGCACTAACACCAGCAGCTTCTTTCTTAATAATTACATAGTTATCATTCATAGATTTTTTATTAACAGGATCAACTACACAACCTTTATCACTCTTATATTCTTCACTAGTTACATCTTGACATATTGAATCACTAGCATCTTTATCAGTTGACATAAATCCTGCATTAATAAGTTCATAAACATATACTTTTACTTCACTTCTACCGTTAAATATATCAGGATTATTAGTTCCATATAACTCAGCAGCACCAATAATTTGTTCTACTTTAGTCTTATAAACTCTTTGATTAATCTTTTTATTTATAGAAATAATACTTGGTATAGCTATTACAACAATTATAGCTATCAAAGCAATCACAACTAGCAACTCTGTTAAAGTGAAACCTTTTTTATTCATATTAAAAACCTCTATTCTATATATACATTATAATAGAATAAAGGTTTCTTTTCAACTATTTTTCAAAATAATTTTCTATAATTTCATAAACTCTTTCTTTACCTATTTTAGTTACACTTGAGAAATTTATTATCTCATCTCCTAGCGCAGGATTTAATGTATTTTTAATTAAATCATCTTGTTTTGCTCTAAGTGATCTATTTACTTTATCATATTTAGTAGCAACTATTGTAACAGGCAAATTATAGTATTTTAAGAATTTATACATAAGTACATCATCTTCAGTTGGTTTATGTCTATAATCTACAAGTAAGAATACATGCTTTAAGTATGGTCTTTGTTTTAAGTATTCTTCTATCATTACTCCAAATTTTTCAATTTGTTTTTTACTAGTAGCTGCATATCCATATCCTGGTACATCTACTATATAGAATTCATCATTTACTTTATAAAAGTTTAATGTAGTAGTTTTACCAGGTTTAGAACTTGTTCTTGCTAAGTTTTTTCTATTTATTATAGTATTTATAAAACTACTCTTACCAACATTACTTCTTCCTAAACATAGAAACTCATTTTTCTTATCTTCAGGATATTGACTTATTCTAACAGCAATAATTGGCTCATCTACTTTAGTAACTTCCATATTATTTCTTCTCACTTTCCATATATTCCTTACAAGCCTTTGATAAATCTTTCATTAAAGCATCAACGACTTCTTTAGAATCTGTTCTAACACCACTTGCAAATTTATGTCCACCACCATTATATTTAGCAGCAATTTCATTTATTACTGGACCTCTACTTCTAATATTAACTCTATACATATTATTTTTAGCATCATGTGATGAAAACGCCCAAACAACCACTTCATTAATATTATTAAAATCATTAATCATATTAGATGCAGCTGATATATCAGAGTTTAATGATTGTATAACATCATCCTCAAGTTCTATAGAACCAAAACCATATTTATCAACTTTCATAGTAGATGCTATATACCCCATTAGTCTTACTTCACTAAGTGGTTTAGCATACACAAATCTATATAGTTTTTCTATATCTAATTTATATTTCTTAATGATTTCAGCAACTGACTCAAAAGTCTTATAATTTACACTAAATAAGAATCTATTTGAATCACTTACTATACCAATATATATTTTTCCAGCAATACTTTCATTCATTTTAAGTTTAGTATTATTTATAAGTTCTAAGACAAGTTCTGATGCACTACTTGCATCTTCTCTAATTAATTCTATATCACTATATTTATCTACTAATGGATGATGATCTATCTTAATAATATGTTTAAATGATAAGAAATTATCTATATCAACACGTCTATTATCAGGAGTATCAACTACTATTAATAAAGCATTTTCATAATCATAATTACTTACTTTATCTACTTTACCAAAATACTTAAATCTTGATACTGTAGTTCCAACAGCATACACTTCCTTATTTGGAAATGTAAGTAATATAGAGTCTTTTAAAGCCATCTGACTACCAAAAGCATCAGGATCTGGCCCAATATGTCTAGCAATATAAATCTTCTTAAACTTCTTTATTTCATTATATATTGATTTATAAATATTATTCATTAATTACTTCTTTCTATTTAACTAGATTATAAGTATCTTTTATAATCATAATTTCTTCATTAGTTGGAAGAACTCTTACTACAACACTAGAGTCATCAGTAGAAATAATACCTTCTACCTCATCCTTGAAACTAGCAATCTTAGTATTCTTTTCATCATCAATCTTAATTCCTAAAGCACTAAGTCTTCCTAAAATAGCTTTACGTGCATCAATACCATTTTCACCAACACCAGCAGTGAATACAATTGAATCTACTTTTCCATCTAATTTAATATAATATTCAGCAATGTATTTAGCAATACGATCATTATACATATCAAGTGCTAATATAGCATTTTCTTCACCCTTAGCTGCAGCATCTTCAACATCTCTACAATCACTAAATCCACTAATACCAAGAAGTCCACTCTTCTTATTTAAATCATTAGTAATTTGTTCGATATCTTCTCCAGATTCTTTAGCTACATATTCTATAATTGAAGGGTCAATAGCTCCACTACGAGTACCCATCATTAATCCATCAAGAGGACTAATACCCATAGTAGTATCATAACACTTACCTTCTTTAATAACACTAATAGAAGCTCCACTACCAATATGACAAATAATTAGATTAACATCATCTTTACCTAATTTTTCCTTCATTTTTAATGTAATATATTTATGACTAGTTCCATGGAAACCATATTTACGTACACCATATTTAGTATACCATTCCATAGGCACTGGATACATATAGTTTACTTTAGGCATAGTTTGATGGAATGCAGTATCATATACAGCAACCATAGGTACACCTGGAAGAGCCTTTTGCATAGCTTCAATACCAGCTAAATTTCCTGGATGATGAAGAGGACCTAACTTAGTTAAAGACTTAATATCTTCAATAACTTCATCATTAATTAAAACTGAATCACAATATTTTTCACCACCATGTAAAACTCTATGTCCTACTCCTTTAATTTCATCTAAACTTTCTACAGCTTTATATTTTAATAATTCTTCAATTAAAGCATTAGCTGCTTCAGTATGATTCTTTAAATACTTAGTTTCTTTATACTTTTTACCATTTACTTTAGTAGTCCAAAAACTATCTTTAAGACCAATCTTTTCAAAATAACCGCTAATAAGTAACTTCTCTTCAGGCATTTCAACTAATTGAAATTTTAAAGAAGAACTACCAGCATTAACACATAATATTTTCATCTAATGTTTCCTTCTTTCTTTTCTTTTATATTATAACAAAGAATAAAAGAAAAGTGAAACATTAATTCCACTTTAAACTTTATTTTTAATTATTTTCTTATCATTATATTTCTCTAATCTATCAAATTGATATTTATAGTCACACTCATATTCTTGATTTCTACTATTCATTATTTTCATTTTATATAATAGTTTATTTTTTTTACTATAATAGTTATTTAGTATCATACTTTCCTCCACTACATAGTATGTGAAATTTACAAAAAATAATACTTATGATATAATATTTTCAAAAGAAAGGGATTAATATGAAGGGTAAAGAATCTTCTAAAAAAATTGTTATAAGAGGAGTTATAGTAGTAGTTTCTGCAATTATATTATTGATTGCTATAGACTTATTGAATGTATTAGCATTTAATGGAAAACCTATGTTTTTAATAAGTGAAAATGATACTAAACAAAGTTCTATACTTTATGATATTTATGATTGTAATGGTAAAAGAGTTTATAAATTTAAAGGAACTAAATTTAATTGTCCAGTAGAAGAAAATAAAAAAGTTATTACTATTACTGATAAAAGCGAAGGACAATATTGTGCTGATGCAATAGAATATTATTATAAAGATTATTATTTTACTTGTATTAAGAGTCAATATGTTATAGTAACTGTTAATGGTAAAGAATATACTATTAAAGAAGCATTAAATAATGGTATTGTTACTATGGATGAGTTAATAGAAATAGGATTTAAACCACTTAAAAAGAGTGTTACTGATGATCCAAGTGATGAACCAACAACACCTACTGAACCAACTAAACCAGAAAATCCAACTACTCCAAGTGAACCAACTAAACCCGGAGAACCAACAACACCAAGTGAGCCTGCAAAACCAGTAACTCCAACAACACCAGAAAAACCATCAGATAACACAAATAAAAAGAAAATAACTATTACTGATACAAGTGCTGGTAAGAATTGTGCTCAAGCTATTGAATACTACTATAAAAGATATTACTTCAATTGTATTAAGAGTCAATATGTTATAGTAACTGTTAATGGTAAAAAATATAATATAAAAGAAGCTTTAAATAATGGAATTGTTACAATGGATGAATTAATTGAAGCTGGGTTCAAACCTCAAACAGATGCTGTTGATAGATAGACACTAAAAAGCCTGGAATTTTCCAGGCTTTATTTTGCTATAAATATTCACTTTTTACTTCTTTTAAATCCACTACTTCTATAGTATCAACTGCTTCTTTTAATAATGGTTCAAAATCTATCTTAGCTTCTTCTTCATAAATAAATTTTAGATTTGGATTTATTACTGGATGTTTAGGAACAAACACAGTACAGCAGTCTTCATATGGAAGTATAGATGTTTCATAAGTATCTATTTTCTTAGATATTTCAATTATATCTAATTTATCAAAAGAACATAAAGGTCTTAAGATTGGATAATTAGTAACATCATTAACAGCTACCATACTAGATAATGTTTGACTTGCTACTTGTCCTACACTCTCACCATTTATTATAGCTAAACATTTATTCTTTTTAGCTACTCTTTCAGCTATTCTATACATCATTCTTCTCATAATAGTTATTAAATATGTAGTATCAAGATTTTTATATATAGTTTCTTGTATTTTAGTAAAATTTACTACCATTAATTTACCATGAGAATTATATTTTTCTAGTTTTCTAGCGAGGTCAATTACTTTATTACGAGCTTCTATACTAGTATGAGGTCTACTTTCAAAGTATAAGTAATAAAGTTCTACTCCTCTTTTAATAGTCATATATCCAGCAACTGGAGAATCTATTCCACCACTTAACATCAAAAGTCCACGACCAAGAGTACTAACAGGATATCCTCCAAGACCTTTTATACCACTAGTATAATAATAAACTGCATTACTTCTTATTTCTATATTTAAGTAAACATCAGGATTATGAACATCTACACTACAATCAATATTCTTAAGAATATGTCCACCTACTATATTATTCATATCCATTGATTTAATTGGAAACTTCTTATCACTTCTATTAGTTACTACTTTAAAAGTTTTAAATTCTTCATTTTTCATTACTTCTAAAGAACACTTAAGTATATCTTCTTCACTAACTATTTCACTCATATAAGCAACTACTATTTCATGAATACCAAATATATTTTTAAGAATATTAACTATTCCATCTATATCTTCAGGATTAGGAATAATAAACATTCTATAGTAATCATCTTGTATTTCAAAACTATAATCACTTATCTTATCAAATATATTATTTTTAAGTTTATTTATAAAGAAATTTCTATTATCTTTTTTAGTAGTTAATTCACCATATTTTATTAATATTACTTTTTTCATTTTAACAATAACTCATTCCATACTTTATCAAATACCTCTAAGAATTTATGTACTTCTTCCATAGTAGTCAAATGACTTAAACTTACTCTTATTGATGTAGTACTTACATCTTTATTACCATGACTTAATGCTTTTAATACAGTACTTTCTTCTAAACTAGAACATGCTGTTGTAGTAGATACATATATTTCATATCTTTCAAGAGCATGTACAAAAGTCTCAGATTTAATCTTAAGTAAACTAAAATTAACTATTTGAGGTACACATAAATCATTAGAATTAATTTGTATTGGATACTTAGAAAGTCCTTTCAATAATTCTGCTTTTAATTTTTCACATTTCTTTATATTAGATTCTAACTTATCATTAATAAGTCTCATAGCCTTAGAAAATGATACTATAAGTGGTAATGCAGGAGTTCCACCTCTAAATGGACAATTCTCTGTAGTACCATATATTAATGTATCTATTTGTAAATCACGTCTTTTATATAAAATGCCTATTCCTTTAGGAGCATATATCTTATGACTTGAAAAACTAGCTAAATCTAAATCACTTAAATAAAATCTTGTCTTACCTAAAGCTTGAGTTAAATCACTATGGAATATAACATTAGGATTCTTTTTATTAATAACTTGTCTAATAGTCTTAAGAGGTTGTTTAAACCCAGTTTCAGAGTTAACAGCACATATACTTACAAGAATAGTATCTTCTCTTATAAGTTCTTCTAAATGTTTTAAATCTATTTGACCATTATCATTTATATTAACAAAATCTACTTCGTATCCTATATTACTTAAATAACCCATAACTTCTAAAACACTCTTATGTTCAAGTTTACTAGTTATAATATGTTTACCACGTTTACAATATTTAAATGCAACACCCTTAATAGCAGTAGTATTACTTTCACTAGCTCCACTAGTAAATATTAATTCCTTTGGATGACAATTAAGTATTTCAGCTATTTGATTAGTAGCTTGCATTAATAATTCTTTAGATTTAACTCCTAGAGTATGAATACTATTAGCATTTCCAATAAACTCACGAGTAACTTTGCAATAAGAATCAAGCACTCTTTCATCAACTGGTGTAGTTGCACTATAATCTAAATATATCATATCTTCCTCCTATATTTCTTGAATAACTGTTAATATCACTGGTTTACATTGAGTTTCTTTATATAAGTATTGTCCAACTATCTCACGTATTTCATTTCTTATTTTAACATAATCTGCATACTTATTAGAGAAAGTATTATTTTTAATAATCTCCATACTAAGCTTCTTAACTTCATTTATTACATCATTATTATCTTTAGAATATATAAATCCACGAGTAATTATTTCAGGCTCTATAACTATTGATTTATCTTTCTTACTTAGTGTAGATGATATTACTACAAGTCCATTATTACTTAATAGTTCTCTATCTTTTAAGACTACATCTCCCACGTCTTCACTAAAGTTACCATCTATTAATATATCATCTACAAATACTCTTTCAAAGTTATCCTTAAGTTCACCATTTTCAAAAGTAACAACATCTCCATTTTCTTTAAGTAATATATTTTCTTTTGGTATTCCTACACTATATGCAAGATTTCCATTTTGTACTTGATATCTATATTCACCTTTTATAGGCATATAGTATTTAGGATTAAATAATTTAATAAGAAGCATTAAATCTTCACTAGATGCATGGTGACGTACACTCTTATCTTTAGGTATTTGTACTATATTAACACCCTTAATAGCTAAATCATTAAGTATTCTTACAAGTAATTTTTCATAAGCATCATAACTTGGTTCAGCAAAACATACTGTATCAGTTTTTTCTAATGTAATAAATTTATCATGACCATTTAATATTCTATTTATATTAGAATATGGTGTCTCTCTATCATTACTAATAAGTATAACTGTATTATCTTGTTTTAAATCAGTTAAATTACCTATCATATCTTCTTCTATATCTAAGTATCCATTCTTAGCACATAAAGATACTATATTATGTAACTCTTTACCCATTATTACTACTTTTCTATTCTTGCCTTTTAAAGAATTAAATATTTCTTGCATAGTATAAATATGAAGTGGTAACACCGTAAATATAATTCTTCCTTTATTCTTATCAACAACGTTTTTAAAGAATCCCTCTAGCTTATGATTAGGACTAGTATGTCCCTTCTTTTCAGCAAACACACTTTCAGCCATTAAGCAAAGCACGCCTTGTTTACCAATATAAGCAAGTTTACCTAAATCCATGTCGTAGTAACCATTCATTGTTGGATCAATTACAAAGTCAGCCATATATATAACTGCTCCATCATCAGTATTAATTGCAAATCCTAATGTTTCTGGACTACTATGTGTAACACTAAATGGGAATATACTTAAATTATTAGTTATATCTATCTTTCTATGTGCTTTAATAGTATGTAAATTCTTAATTTCTACTTTATCTACTGAACATTCATATTTTATTATTTCACTTGTATAATTTGATGCATACACATTTAAATTAGGTAATGCTTTTAATAAATCAGTAAGTGCTCCCATATTCTCACGATGAGGATGGCTTATAAATAATCCAACTATTTCTTTTTCATGTTCTACTAAATATGAAAAATCAGGTATTACATAATCTACACCATACATTTTATCAGGTGCATACTTCATACCACAATCAAAAATAAATAGATGTCCATCTACATTTACTGTATATAAATTCTTACCATTTTCGTTTAATCCACCTAAACTCATTATATTAATTTTACTCATAATATCACTCCCTTTAAAAGTTTAAATGCTACAAAGTATTTTACCACAATTTTAAAAAAAATACTAGTATCAACTAGTACTTATAATTTTTATCTAATGTTTTAGAAAACTTATCTATTAAATCATCTAAATATTCTTTTTTACGTAATTTATCTATCCATCTCTTAGGAATATTATAATATCCATATATTATTCCAGCAATAGAGCCGGTTATAGCTCCCACTGTATCAGTATCATCTCCTAAATTTATTGATTTAACTATTGCTTCTTCATAACTATTAGTAGTTAATACTGACCATAACGATGCTTCAAGAGTACTTACTACATATCCAGAAGAACTAACTGATTCTATATTTAGTTTATCTATTTCTTTTGATAGTACTCTATCATACTCCTCAATTATTTTTTTATTAAAGTATTTAGAAAATTTAAAATCACAAGCATCTCTATATGCAGTAAGTTTATCTTTACCACAAAGTAGTTCATGAATAAATCTATCATATATGACACAACCGAGTTTACTAATATCGTGTCCATGAGTCATAGAAGAAACATTACAAACTATTTTAACTCTTTCTTTATCACTTACATTTAATGATTCTAAATACATAGATACAGGGGACATTCTCATAAGTGAACCATTACCATTATCATATTCACTTTTACCACCACAAATAGTCGCAGAAACTTTAGAACTACTATATTTAGATAATGCATTAGATGTAGCATTTCCTATATCAAATACTACATCAGTAGCAGTATATTTTGCATCACGAACCCATTCTAAGAATTTATCCATAACATCTTCATAATCAAGTTTTCCTACTTCTTGTATTGAGTCCATAGTTGCTATAGTCATTGAAGTATCATCACTCCAAGTTCCTTCAGGTACATGATGAGTACCATACCCAGTCATTTCTCTTACCCATTTATCTTCATAATTATTTCTTCTTGTAAACTCTATAGGTACACCCATAGCATCACCTATAACAAATCCATATATCATAGACTTAACTTTATTATTCATATCAAAACCTCCAGTAAACACTAACTATTCTTAAGTGTAAAGTATCCAGGTAATTCTGTACCACCATCTACTCTAGCATATGTTTTATCAACATTTGAACTATTGTATGAAGTACCAGCACCACCAACAAGTTTAGTCGAATCTTTAAACATATCATTACCACTAGTAACTTTATCAGTAACAAATTTATCACTAACATATATAGTTTTTAAATTAATAGACTTTTCAAACATACCATACATATCAGTAACGTTACTTGTATCAAAATTACTCAAATCTAATGATGTTGCCTCAATATATGAAAACATTAATCTCATATTAGTTACTTTCGAAGTATTAAAATTGCTTACATCTATAATTGGCGTTTTACAGCCATAAAACATAGCACTCATATTTGTTACATTACTCGTATCAAAATTACTTACATCTAACTTATCAGTTTTAATTCTAGTAAACATCCAATTCATATCAGTTACTTTTGAAGTATTGAAATTACTTAAATCCAAAGTGGTAACAGCAGCATCGCCAAACATATCACTCATATTAGTTACATTGCTTGTATCAAAATTACTTACATCTAGCGTTGTAGCCTTACTGTAGCGAAACATGCTAGACATATTTGTTACTTTTGAAGTATTAAAATTACTTACGTCTATTATTGCAGCTTGAGTACCACTAAACATACCACTCATATATTTTACCTTGCTTGTATCAAAATTACTTACATTTATAACTTTAGTTTTAGAACTAGAGAACATTCCACCCATATAAGTTACATTACTTGTATCAAAATTACTTACATCAATCGTCAAAGATATAGTTGAACAAAACATACGATCCATATCTGTAACTTTTGAAGTATCAAATTTGCTTACATCTATTATCGTGGCTTTACTATCCCAAAACATACGAGCCATATCAGTAACATTACTTGTATTAAAATTACTTACATCAATCGTAGATGCTTGAGTACTATAAAACATACTATCCATTTTTGTAACATTACTCGTATTAAATTTGCTTACATCAATCACTGTAGCTTGACTTTGAGCAAACATATCACTCATATCTTTTACATTGCTTGTATCAAAATTACTTAAATTCAATGTTAACACCTTACTACGTGCAAACATCCAACTCATACTAGTTACTTTACTCGTATCAAAATTGACTAAATTCAAAGTTTTAACATTACTTCCACGAAACATATAACTCATATCAGTTACTTTACTTGTATCAAAATTACTTACATCAATTGTTAAAGTCTGAGTATCAGCAAACATATAACTCATGTCAGTTACTTTACTTGTGTTAAAATTACTTACATCTATTATTGCAGCTTGAGTACCACTAAACATTGATCTCATTTTCTTCACATTTTTAGTATCAAAGCCACTCACATCCAATACAATTGATTTAGTACTACCAAACATAGCATCCATATTTGTTACATTACTTGTATTAAGATTACTTACATCTATTATTGTAGCTTGTGAATTTAGAAACATATTGCTCATATCAGTTACATTGTTTGTGTCAAAATTACTTAAATCTAAAATTGTAGCTTTTGCTGCGTAGAACATGGTATCCATATTTGTTACATTGCTTGTATCAAAACTACTTAAATTTAACGTAGTAGCACAATTGCAATAAAACATCATATCCATATCAGTAACATTTGAGGTATCAAAAGTACTCAAATCTAATACTTCTGATGTATTTCTAGAAAACATATAAATCATATTAGTAACATTACTTGTATCAAAAGTACTAAAATTTGGTTCTAAAACTTTACTGTTACGAAACATCCCTTCCATACTAATTACATTACTTGTATTAAAACTACTTAAATCAATAGACGTTGCTTGGCTACCATCAAACATATATTTCATTGAAACAACAGGCTTATCATTTATATATGCACACAATTGACTCGTAACAGGATCAGTACTTGCTGTATCAGTTAATACAACTCCCCATCCATCATAAGAAGTATTTTGCCAAACTAAACCAGGATAAGTATTTTTTAATTCTTGTTTATATCTATAAGTATATTGACCGTTAACATATTCTGCGCCCTGAGTCAATGCAGTTTCCTCTGGCAATGTACAGTATATTGAATTATCAACATACTCCTCCAAATTTATTTTTCCACTAAATTTTTTATTTAGATTTTCATTTTGATTGTATGTTCTATTTTTAAATGTTACTGTAACATTATATACATGTGTTATTCCAGCATCTATCTCATTATTTCGCTTTATATCCTTAACAATACTCGTTTCTGTATAAGGTACTGCTTTATAAAATGAATTGCATTCTCCTTCTTCTACCTGATTATTAGAATTATAGTTTTTATAACTTTTGCACTTCATATCTAAATGCAAATCATAATTATTAATTGTATTAATAAGATTATTCCATATAAGATTATAACTTGTCTTTTTAGTACCAACATTACTAACAGTAAATGTTTTTGTTATAAAATCACCAGGAAGTGCATTATTCAAAGATAATAATGCACCATCTTTATATTCAAGTCTTAAGTCTCCAGTAGACATAGTTATTCCTTTAGGTTTACCATCTATTTCTAAACTAAAATAAGCATAAGTTAAACCAGTTACTCCAAGTACTAAAGTAACTGCTATCATCATTAATAAAACCTTTATAACTAATCTACTATTCTTTATCATCTTACATTTATTATAATATATAGAAACATTGTATTCAAGCAAAAAGATATTCATACTTAAAAAATATAAATTAACTATTCTATTTAACATAATTTTTAAATTTATTAAAAATTAAATTTTATATATTAAAATATGATTGATAATAAATTTTTTACTTAGAAAAAATAAAGTTTTCATAATGAAAAACTATCTTAAAATTAAATTTTATCCATTTGTATTACTTATCTATACATGATACTCTACATACCAAAGTACCTGGGCTAGGAATTGCCAGAGCATTTATCTCTCTTCATGGAGTTAATGGAGGCGATGTTATATGAGTAAAAAAGATTCATTAATAAATACTTTACTTGTTATTATTATCTTACTACTTTTTATAATAATTTTATTAATTTTCTCAAATTAATAAAAATACCTAACTCACTTTGTAGTTAGGCTATAACAAAATTTTGTGATACCTAGCCTACAGGGGGCAGGTGCTTCACTAAAATAAGTTTATCATATTTTAATATATATTGTAAATAATTATCAAAATAAAAAGACTATTTCTAGTCTAAATATTATAAGAAAAGTATTAATTATTCTTAATAGTAATTAATCCTCTATCTATTTCTTCTAATGCCCTTCCAATTTCTTTTTTAGAAACATACTCACTTTCAGGCATTTGAAAATGTTTATGTTCTTTCATAACTTTGGCTCTATCAGCAGCTATATGAACTAACTTATATTTAGAGTCAACAATATTTAATAATCTGTCTATTGAAGGATATATCACTTTTCACCATCTCCCTACACTAATAATATAACCAATTCTAAAACTCTATACAACAAATATATACATTTTTTTACATTAGTTTTACAATTAATTAAAACTTACTAAATTATATATCTTTTTAATATCATCATCATAAGACATAAGTATAGTCTTTTTACTACCATTTATATAATCTATTTCTACATTTCTAAAACAATATAATAAGTTTTCATTAGTTCTTTCTATATCTTTATTATAATCAAGTTTAGTTATATTCTTACTATCACTTATTAATGTAAAATTAAAATCTTTTTCATCACTACTTATATCTTCATCATCAAGCATTATAAAATATAAATTATCACTGGTAAGTAGTGTTACACTAACATAATCTTCATCCATAGTACATCCTGGTATTATAACTAACTCTTTAGTAGTTCCTTCATAATTACTAAGATTAAATACTTTATCTTGATATGTAATTTCTATGTATTTTTCTTTTTCTTCTACTCTAAAATCACTTTTATCATCACTTATCTTAATATTCATTTTTTCTTTTCCACAAGCAGTAAGCATTATAGTTATAAGAATTAAATTAAGTATTTTTTTAATTTTCATTTGAAACTCCACATTCTTCTAAATCACTATTTTTAAATGTACTTTCTGCTTCTACTTTAGTATCTTTCTTAATACACTTTCCAACTACTTCATTAATATTCATAACTATACCATCTGTACTATCAAGGATCATTTCTTTATTTTCAACCATTTCAATTGTTACCATTGTTCCATCTACAATTATATATTTAGAAACAGGTACACTAAATTTATGAGTAGTGTCATCTAATTTTTTATTATAATCTCTATATAAGTATCCTATTAATGCACCTAAAAGTACTAATACAAATATTATAATAAATATAATAATAAAAGTTTTTCTATTCATTTTCTCTTTCATAAGTTAATCATATCACACTTTCTTATATATATTTTTATTTATTCTTTTTCATTTACAAGTTTTCGTAAAGCATCTAATATAACTACCATAGCCCAAGTATCTTGTTTGCAATAAATTCTTAAGTTCTTTTTTGCTCTTTCTAAATCATCAGGTGTCATATCATCATATAAAGAATATGTCACTAATGCTTCAGTACCATTCTTAACTTCAAGATTCTTATATGTTAAATCACTAAGTACAGGTAAAGTTTTTTTAATAGAGTAACTTCCACTTAAGTTTTTATGATAAAAATTTACTAGTTTACATCTCTCTTCATCAAAGCCTAAATCTTCATATAAATTTTGATTATTTTTAATAAAATATAATAAGTCAGTAGATTTTTCAACTATTTTAAGTAAATATTCTCTATATTCTGGGAATATGTGTGCTAGTTCTTTTAATCTACTTCTTTCAAAAGTAACATTTTGAGCAAACATAGTACCTTTACTAGGATCTATTCTTTTAACTATTTCTTTTACCATTTCTAATCTTTCATCATTAAGTGTTTCAGCTAGAAATACATAGTTATCTTTATCTTTATCACAAATTCCAGGTTTACGTTCTATATGCAAACTAAATTCAAAACATGATTGAGTATATGGTCTTTCACCTTTAAATCTAGGCATTGGACATGGAAAACTTTCAAAATCTAAGTGATATATTGGATACTCTAAAGTATCAAACATAGCTTTAATCTTTTCTTTATCTAAATATGTTTTATCATTATCATAACAATCTCTCTCAATTAACATATTAGGTTTATTATTGAGCCACTCTATAGGAACATCATCTAACTTATAATATCCATTATTTATTAAATCATACTTATTATATTTATCTGGTCCAAGACCTATTCTATCAGTAAAACCAATATAATTAAAACTAGCATTATATTCTGGTAGATTCTTATAACAAATACTTCTATATTTACATTCACACTTCTCTTTATATGAACAATGTACTCCTACATTACAAGGACTAGGATCAGGATTATAAATATTATTTTCAAGAGTTTTAACCATAGACTCTATAATAGGCATATATTCTTTAGTTATCTCATTCATATCAAAGAAACTAACTATATCTTCTCCATTTATTGTTCTATATATTCGCGTGTCTCCAACCATATACCCATCATATACATAATTATGATTAAGTACTGATAAATAATAATTAACATGTTTTTTAACTTTATGACTCTTTAAATCATTCTCAATTATATATCTTTGAACAGCTAAATCAAAAACATAACGTCCCGTGTCACTATATCTATCAAATAACTTTTTATATTTTTCATTAAACTTCTTAATTAGTTTATCACTACCACCACTAGGTTTATTAAGCCTATATATTCCATCTTCTAGTATAAACATATCTATTTTATCTTTAGAGTTTTCTCCGTACTTTAACCCTTCTATATAGTTTCTACTAGTAGTAGATTTAACTTCTATAATATTTATTTCATCATCATTTTCATTATAAATATCTACATAACATAAATATCTTATACCATTATGAACAAAATCAAAAGATTCTTGATTATATGTATTCTCACTATAAACAAATTTACCATTAAATATTCTTTTAGCTTTAAAAGCACTTTCAAGTTCAACTTCTTTATAATATTTCATCATTGCAGATAATTCTTTATCTTCTTTTTTAGTTAAGTCAGTTTCCCCTTCATCAGTATTTTCAAACATAGAACCTAATAGTTCTCTATATTCTTCTTTTTCATTCTCTTTCATATATTCTTCTATAGTCATTTTAGAATCTAACTTATCTTTTCTAATATTTTCAAGAGCACTATATCTTCTGCATCTAGTATAATCTATAAAATTTGTTTTAGTAATTGCCATATTTTCCTCCTAAAAGAAAAAGTGATTACTCACTCTCTTCTATAAAATTTTTACTTTTATGTGGTTCATCAAATAATAAACCAGGATATCCTTGTTGTCTTAATGCTTCATATGTCATTATAGCTACCGTATTAGATAAATTAAGTGCTCTAACATTATCAGTCATAGGCATTCTCATACATCTATCTATATATGGTTTTAATATATGAGGTGGTATTCCAGTACTTTCTTTACCAAAGAAGAAATAATAATTTTTATCTCTATCACTATAATCAAAACTAGTATGTGGTTTATGTCCATATCTAGTTAAGAAATAATATTCTCCTTTATTCTTTTCAAAGAATTCTTCTATATTTTCATATACTGTATATATACATTTATCTATATAATTAACACCAGCTCTTCTAATATATTTTTCTTCAAGACTAAATCCTAAAGGTTTTATTAGATGTAAATGACTATTAGTAGCCACACATGTTCTCATTATATTACCAGTGTTTTCTGGTATTTCTGGTTCAAATAAAACTATATTTATCATAAAACTCCCCTATTACATACATTTTTTAATTACAGAATAGATATATTTATATCCATTAGGTGTATAGTGTATTGAGTCACCACTTATATATGATTCTTCCCATACACTCATTGATGCACTTCCATATACATCACAATATTTAGTATTTTTAAGTCCATAAATACATGATTTTATAGTACTATTAAAATCTTTTATAGTTGCATTTTTAGCGTATTTGCTCCCACTATCACGTACAGGATTAACACTAACTACATATACTTTATTTTTTGAGTTAACACTATTTATAAATGATTTATATTTATCACAATATTTAGATGCATTTCCTAAGTCATTAACTCCATAGTTGAGTACTATGTTATAACTTTTACCATCACTTAGATATCCATTAACTGTATTTATATGACTTACAAAATCATTGTATCCTCCACTATCTTTAGCAACCACTTTATCAGTTGAAGGAAGACCAGCATTTAATTTTAATCCATTTGTTCTTGAGTCACCCATAAATATTGTACCAGCTATTGTACCTGTGCTTCCGCTACCAGAACCACTTTCTGATCCAGAGCCACTGCCTGAACCAGAACCACTGCCAGAACCGCTTCCACTTCCACTTCCAGAACCAGATCCTGATCCTGAACCGCTTCCACTGCCTGATCCAGAACTACCACCAGAACTTCCTCCTGAACCAGAACCACTACCAGAACCACTACCAGAACCTGAACCGCTGCCAGAACCAGAACCACTTCCTGAACCTGAATTCATATTATTTTGTATTTCCTTATATAAAGCATCTAATCTTTTTTGATATTCTTGCTTTTTAGTTTCATCTTTAACACCGGCAACAGCAGTAACAGCATTAGAATAATCCTCTAATTTTTTAGAACTTTCAGCTTTAGAAAGTAAAGTATCAGCTTTATTATTATATGCTTGATTAATTGTTGTAGCATCAGCTTCTAAACAATTTTTATATTCATTGTCAGGCCCCGAAATATTAACTAAAACACTAACTATTGTAGGTACTAAAAATATAGCAACAGCCGCAATACATTTATTTATTAAAGACTTCTTTGCCTGAGCAAGAAAATCTTCATTTCCAACTTTTATAGCACTCATAAAAGTAACCATACCAGAAACTATTAAAATAATTGGTACAACTATTTTAAGAATTAATACTATTATATTTACAACTCTCATAACCTCTAACACTTCTGGAACATCACAAATACCTAATATTAACATAAATACCTCTCCTTACGACTCATATCATAAAGTAATTATAACATAAAAGATATAAGTATACTATACCTATATCTCTTCTATTTTCATAAAATTAGTTTTTTTATTTTCAGTATCATTTGGAAATCCACCAGTAACTATAATCATATCATTTTCTTCTAATTTCATAAATTCTTTTGATTTATTTTTAGCATCTTCTATTATTCTATCAGTTGAATCATATATTTCAGTTACTACCGGATATACTCCACTATTTAGTGCTAAACTATATGCTACTTTTTCACTTGGTACTGTTGCAAGTATTAAGTTTCTTGGTCTTAAATTGCTGATTAATCTAGCACTATTTCCACTCATAGTAGCAGCAACTATTAACTTAGTATCAAGTAAGTTAGCTGCATCAAATACACTATTTGCTATAGCTCCTGCTATATCTTTTTTAATATATTTTGCTGAGTATTTATAATCAAAATGTTTTTCTGCTTCACTACATATATTAGACATATAATTAACTGTTTCAACTGGATATTTACCAGTAGTAGTTTCTCCACTTAACATAACAGCATCTGTACCATTTATAACAGCATTAAATATATCAGATACTTCTGCTCTTGTAGGTCTAGCATTATGTTTCATACTTTCAAGCATTTCTGTAGCAACTATACAAAACTTATTTTGACGTCTACATTCATCAATAATTTCTTTTTGTAAATATGGTATTGCTTCCATAGGCGCTTCTACTCCTAAGTCACCACGAGCAACCATAATACCATCAGATACACTAACTATTTCACTTAAATTATCTATTCCAGTAGTACTTTCTATCTTACTTATTATTTTGATATCACTATTTTCTTCATCTATTATTTTTTTAGCTTCTAACACATCTTCCTTAGTTGACACAAATGATAACGCTAAAAAGTCTCCTTCATGATTACAAGCATATCTAATATCTTCATCATCTTCTTTTGATATAAATGGTATGTCTAAATGTACTCCAGGAACACTAAGACTTTTCTTATTTCCAAGTACTCCTCCATTAATTATTTTACAAGTAACACCATCATCCTCCTTAGATATTACTTCTATCTTCATAAGACCATTTTCAAGTAAAACTGTATCTCCTACTTTTAAAGAATCTATTGCCTTAGGATGATTCACAGAAAATCTCTCTTCAGTACCTAAAACATCTTCTTTAACCATTCTAATAGTCTTACCTTCAACTAATTCTATAGAATCATTTTCTAAATATCCATTTCTAAATTCAGGGCCCTTAGTATCATATAAAATACCTATATAAAGTCCAGTATTCTTTCTTACTTCATTTACTACTCTAACAACATTTTCTCTTTCTTCCATAGTAGCATGAGAAAAATTAATACGAGCAGTGTTCATTCCATTTAATACCATTTTAGTCATAGTTTCAGTATTACAACTAGCAGGTCCTATACTACATATTATCTTTGTCTTTTTCATATATTCATCCCCTTTTGTCACACATAAAAAATAAGTGCTTAGATAATATATCATAACACTTATTATTTGTAAAGATTATATTTCATAATTCCATAAACCAAGTTTACCTTTACAAGGTATTGGTTCTTCATATTTAATTATGTTTTCTAGTTTCCAAGCATATGTTTGAGCGTGATTACTTCTTCCATATATTATTGGGTCTATCTTTCTTAGTTCTTTATTAAATCCTTCATCAACAAGTATACAATCAGTAAGAGTAGCTTCTCCTATAATATATCCAGGTTTAATAGAAATATCATAATCTTTAAATCTTTCCATCATATCTTTTTCAACACTACATCCTGCATGTATAAGTATTTTACCTCTATATTTAGTTTTCCAACTACGAAATTCATATTTTTTATATTCTTCTATTATTAATGAAGCCCAAGGCTCTTTTATAGTTAACGTTTTCATAATTACCTCACATCTTTATAATAACAACACCTAATATAATAAGTATAGATGCTATAACTTTCTGTAAAAATTTACTCTTATTATTACATATAAAGTATTCATACATAGTATTAAGTATTGATGTTAATGTAAGAAGTGGTGCAATTAAAGTAACATTTCCAAGTTGATATGAACGAACTGATGCAATCAACATCAAACACCAACAAAATGATGCTAATAAGAAATATTTTTTATCATAATAATTAAACTCACATTTTAATTCTTTTAAACTATGTTTACCAAATATAAATATTAAAATTGATGGTGTAAAAACAGTAAGAATTGTATAAAAAGCTAAATTAAAATAATTAGAAATATTAACATTTATAAGCATTGCAACAGCAAATAAGAAATTAGATACAAAACTCATAATAAAGTATTTATTAAATTTTATTTTACCTTTATTAAAAGCAAGTAACACATTAGCAAATATTATTATAACAGAACCAATAATTTTTTTTAGTACAATTTGCTCTTTTAAAAATATAAATCCAAGTATTATTAAGAACACAGTAGATAATTGTTTTAGCATACTAAACACAGAAGGATCAAGCCCATATCTTGCTTCTATATTAAGTCTATCAGTAATAGCATATATACTCACAACTGCAAGTAATATTAAATATACATTTGTATCTGTAGGCCAAGTAAAATCAAAAAATGGTATAAAAAATAATGCAAAAAATGCAGTAAACACTTCAAGTAATATTGTTAATGCTCCAGCACTTTTCATATTACGATTTGCTTTTTTAAATGCTTGAGCAAACACAACCGCAGAGACTAAATATAACATTACCCAAAATTTCCAACTATTTAAAATTTCCATATTACTTAATTAACTCCATCTCTATACCAACTACGCCATATTTAGATTGTTCTTCACTACTATAGTATTGTTCCATATCCTTAGGATCTGCCTTTTCATCTTCTTTGTATCCCATTGATACTTTATCGAAATGGTTATAAAGCTCTTCGAAACTAGGATATTTATGTAACCCTAGTACTTTAACCTGAATCTTTTCTCCATCACTTCTATTTTCAAAAGTAATTTTATCTCCTACATTAATCAATTGTCTTTTTTCATCATTAAGTCTTAACTCTATTGTTTTACTTCCACTTTTTATCAATTCAAATGGTTCTTTGTGTAATCTCATCATATGTTCCATACTTATCACCATAAAAATTATATCAAAACAAAAGTACTATTTCTAGTACTTTACTTATTTACTCTTAATATTCTAAGTGCATTTAATATTGCTATTACTGAAACACCTACATCAGCAAATACTGCAGACCACATAGTAGCAATACCTAAAGCAGATAATACAAGTACAGCAATCTTAACTGTTATTGCAAATATAATATTTTCTTTTACTATTCTCATCGTTTTACGTGATATAGAAATAGCCTTGCTAATCTTAGAAATTTCATCAGTCATAATAACCACATCAGCAGCTTCAATCGCAGCATCACTTCCAAGACCACCCATCGCAACACCTATATCAGAAAGTGCAAGTACAGGAGCATCATTTATTCCATCCCCCACAAATAAAAGTTTTCCTTCTTTTGATTTTTCCAACATAAGTTTTTCAACACATTTAACTTTATCTTGAGGAAGCAATTCACTATGATATTCATCTAATTTTAACTCTTCACTAACAACTTTACTTATATCTTTTTTGTCTCCAGTGAGCATAACTAACTTTTTTACATTATTTGCTTTTAAACCTTTAACTGCTTCATAAGAATCATCCTTTATCTTATCAGATATAACAATATAACCAAAATATTTATTATCAACTATAACGTATACGATAGTACCTATGTCATCACATTTATCATACTTGATATTCATATCTTTCATTAGTTTATCATTGCCAACTAATACTTTTTTACCATCTACTTTAGCTTCTACACCTTTACCAGATATTTCTTTAGTATCAGTTACTTTCTTACTATCAATTTTCTTATGATATGCTTCTTTTAATGACATAGCTATTGGATGATTAGAAAAACTCTCAGCATAAGCAGCATACTTAAGTAATTCTTCATCACTCATAGATATAGCATTTATCTTTTGTACTTTAAATACTCCTTCTGTTAAAGTACCAGTTTTATCACAAACTACTATTTCTATATTAGATAGTGCTTCTAAATAGTTGCTTCCTTTTACTAATACTCCTACACTAGAAGAAGCACCTATACCACCAAAGAAACTAAGTGGAATTGATACAACTAATGCACAAGGACAAGACACTACTAAGAATGATAATGCTCTATATATCCAAGTATTAAATTCTTGATTTAAAATTATTGGTGGAAGCACTGCAAGTACTAAAGCTATACCACATACTATAGGAGTATAATATTTAGCAAACTTAGTAATAAATGCCTCTGAATTAGATTTTCTACTACTAGCATTCTCTACTAAATCAAGTATCTTACTAACAGTAGATTCACCAAACTTCTTAGTAACTTTTACTTTTAAAACGCTTTCATTATTAATGCATCCACTTAATACTTCATCCCCTTTTTCTACTCTTCTAGGAACACTTTCACCAGTAAGAGCAAGCGTATTAAGCATAGAACTTCCTTCAACTATAACACCATCTAAAGGAATTTTTTCACCAGGTTTAATGAGTATTATTTCTTCTATATTAACTTCATTTGGATCAACCTTAATATGTTTATCATTTCTAATTACATTAGCATAATCAGGTCTAATATCCATTAAACTAGCAACTGATTTTCTACTCTTATTAACAGCATAACTTTGAAATAATTCTCCCACTTGATAAAAAAGCATAACACTTACTGCTTCGGGTATATTTCCAATACATAAAGCACCTATAGTAGCAACAGACATCAAAAAGTTTTCATCAAATACTTTTCCTCTTTTAATATTTTTAAATGCCTTTAATAAAATATCATAACCAATTATAAAATAAGCTATTATAAATATAATACTATTTATATACTTAACGTTTATATCTACTAATATAGAAAATAATAAAAGTATCCCAGATATTATAATTCTATATAGTTGTTTTTTCATCTTCTTATTCATTATAATTCCTCAATAGTTACATCTGGTTCTTCTCTTTTTATAATCTTTTTAACTAATTTAATTGCTTGATCTATATTTTCACTTTCACAATCAAAGGATAACTTCTCAGTCATAAAACTAATACTAACATTACTAATAATATCTATTTCACTAAGAGCACTTTCTAATTCATTAGCGCAATTAGCACAATCTAATCCTTCAATCTTAAACTTATAATTTCTCATTTATACCCTTCTTTCTAACTTCTATGTTTTATATGTTCAAGTCCAATTTCAAATAATTTAACTATATGATCATCATCTAAAGTATAATATACTTCTTTACCACTTTTTCTACATCTTACTATTCCACTTCTTCTAAGAGTTGCTAGCTGATGAGATACAGCTGATTTTGTCATACTAAGTACATTAGCTATATCACAAACACACATTTCTCTTTCATCAAGTGCAAATAGTATTCTACATCTTGTAGTATCTCCAATTAATTTAAATAAGTCAGCAAGATTATTAAATGTATTCTCTTCTGGCATATCTTTATTAACTTCATCTACTGCCTCTTGATGTATTATATTACAATCACATATAAATTCATTCTTAGACATACATACTCCTTTAGTTGAATATTCTTTCAACTATTAACATTATAGTTGAATACTCATTCATTTGTCAATACATAAAAATTATATTTACAAAAAAAGAAGTTTATTACTTCTTCTTAACAACCTCATTAGTAGTTTTTACTATAGAATTACTTGGTATAACACCTCTTACCATAGTAAGTGGATAAATACTTGTATTTCCTCCTATTATAGTGCCAGGACACACTACACTATTGCATCCTATTTCTACGTTAGCTCCTACTATAGCTCCCATCTTTCTTAAATTAGTTTCTATGGATTCTACTCTTACATTCTTTTTATCACTTCTTACATTAGAAAGTATTACACCTGCTCCAGTATGAGCATTCTCACCTACAACTGAATCTCCTACATAATTAAAGTGAGGACAATTTACTCCATCAAAAAGTATAGAATTCTTAACTTCAGTAGAGTTTCCTATAACACAATTCTTACCAATTATCACAGAACCTCTTATATAAGCATTATGTCTTATCTCGGTTCCTTCACATATTATAGTTGGTCCTTCTATATAAGCGCTAGGATTTATCTTAACACTTTTATGAACATACACGTCCTCTTTTAATTTATTATAATTTTCTCCTAAAGAAGGTATTATTTCAAGAATATAATCTTTAATTAATGGTAATACTTCCCAAGAATTATCTACTTTTTCAAATAAATCTTTAGCTATTGTTTTTTCTAAATCAAATAATTCATCATATTTTCTAATCATACTATTCACCATAATTATTTTATCATTATTTAAAATATTATACTATTATTTATTCTTTAGTTTCTATCATAAAACTATCATCAGTATATTTGTATGGTAATTCATTTTCTTTACTAATTATACTTATCCCTAAATTCTTTTCTAATTCATCTCTTGCAACTTTTGCTGTTCGTCCACCTATTTTAGCAATTTCTTTATTTTGTTCTAAACCAACAGGTTTACGTACTTTAACAAGTTCCCTAGTTGCTATTTCACCTAAATCAGCAAATGCAACTTCAATATCAGTCATATTATCTCTTAATGATTCTTTTCTAAGTCCTTTAAAATCCTTATATTCACCTGCTGTCATTCCTGACCATTCTTTATAAATATCATTTGTTAATATAGCAAATTCAACCTCACTTGTAACTCCCACTTCTTTCCATACATCAGTTAATTTCTTCCTATCTTGTATTCCTTTAATTCTTTTAATAATCCATTCTTCATCATATCCTTTAGCTCGATATGTATCTATTGCTCTTTGTACTGCTATTGATGGGTCAAATACCTCATCTATTCTTTCTTTACCTAGTCTTGCTAGCCATAATTTAATAGGTTCTGCATTCTTACTTGGAATTGACTCAATTATTCTAAACATTCCTTCTATATCAACAACATCAGTTAAACGATATTTGCCATCTTGAGCCTTTAATTTCAAACCGTGACAATTTGTCACGGTTTCATTTCCTTCTTTTTTTAATCTTTGTTTTAGTTTTCTCCAATAAAGTTGCTTGTTTTTGCTTTCAGATAGAATACCAACTATATCAACAACACTAATATAGTATTTTTGTTCCTCCTTATTCCATACAGTTCTTATTGTTTCACTATTAAACATTTTGCTTATTAAGTGCATTTGATTCTCTTTCATATCTTAACCTCCTATTATTATAGTTAGCCATAAAAATCAAAAACACTTCTTTTTTATAAAATAGTTATTCAAACCGTCACAATTTTTGACCGGTTCACATCACAACTCATTTTATATAATTTAAACTAATTTAAAAGTTTATTATTTTACAAAAATTAATTGATTTTCTAATACATGAATGATAAAAAGTATCTAATGAGTGGACCTCCTGCTTTCAGGGGGTCTACTCTTTTTTCATTTATAAAGTACCAAAATAAAAAAGTTATAATTAATAACTCTTTTATCAAATATTATAGGAATTTACCTGGACAACCTACATTTTCATTACATATTTCATTTTCTTCAGTACAAGTATAACAAGGACTATAAGTATGTCTATAAATATGATGATTAATAATTCTAGTATTTACTGGACAAACATGAGGAACTTCATGAATGATTTGTCTATGAACACATCTTTCTTGAGGGCATTCATAGATTGGTTGACATACAACTCCTGGCATAGTATTACATGAAGTAGTAGTTTCACCCATCATTTTTTCAGGAGTAACTTTTAATTCAGCACTACCTTCAACACTATAACCTTGATACATACCCATTGTATTATTCATTTTAACACTTCTCCTTTTCATAGATATTTTATGTTAAAAATAAATCTATGTTTAGGCATTTAAAAAGCATCTACTTATTTTAAGATGCTACTTAATTATAACACATAAAAAAAAGTAAACATATCCCTTGTTTACTTTAATTGTAACACCACACAGAAGTCTTAAATTCTATTACATCTAACAGTTACTCTTCTAAGTCCATCCTTAGTACAAGTATATAGTGTTAGATCAAAATCACTTTCAATCATTTCTTTAATATCAGTAGAATTAAGTTCTTCAACTACTTCTACTTGATAAGTATATTTATTATTATTAGCATCTATAAATACAACTTCATCACCTTTTTTTAACTTATATAAATATCTAAAATGAGATTTATAAGAGTGTCCACATATAACTAAATTATTATTCTTAACTGAACCATAATATAATGCAGGTGTCTTTCTAAGTGATGAATAAGAAAACTCTTTACTGATTGGTAAATTCAAATCTAATGATGGAATAACTATATATCCAACATATTCTAGATCATTTATAACAATCAAATTATCTTCTTTATTTTTAGATTCTTCATCTATTAGTTTATTCATAATATCATTACTTTCTCTTTTAGAATATACTTCTTCCCATTCGAAATATATAAGTAAAACTAATGAAATAGATATTAATGATAAACCTAATATTAATATTTTTTTAGCTGTTTTGTTCATGTGATACCTTATCATAAACTAAACTAATTATTACAAATAATACCCCAATCATTCCAACTAATAATACTATCCATAACATTTGTCCAGTTTGTACTAAACTACTAGTATTAGTAATAATAAATGAATTATCTTCTTTTTGATAAGTTACTGTATATCCCTTTGGAACATTTTTTTCTCTTACAGTATACATATCACTCTTTTCTAAATCTATCCAAGTATATTTCCAATCGTTTTCTTTACTTAATGTTATAGTATCAATTACTTCATCATTAAGTAATAATTCAACTGTTATACTTTTAGGTATATTTATAGTATGATTTGTATTACTTGTACTAGTATTCCAAACCTTTTTAACATCTATATTAATTACTCTAATAATATCTGTTTTAGGAGTAGCTTCTACATCATAAACCCATTTATTATCAATAACTTTAGGAATCATTGCTAAGAATGAATCTATTTTAGAAAAACCTTCTACTTTATTAGTTTGTTTAACTAAATATAGTCCCAAGTCCAAGTCTTCATATTTAACACTACCATCACCATCAGTTACTTTAACTATTCCAGTCATATCACTAGGAATACATTTTTCTATTTCACCGCTTACAGTTGAAGATTCTAAATCTACAAGTGATACT
This sequence comes from uncultured bacterium, assembly GCA_945935525.1. Taxonomy (GTDB): domain Bacteria; phylum Bacillota_I; class Bacilli_A; order RF39; family UBA660; genus CAG-1000. The sequence goes on from CAMERI010000006.1 coordinate 36,567, forward strand.
GGACATCCTTCTAACTCTTTGACATATTCAAATACTAGATTATGATTTTTTTCACGGGCATCAGCAACTTTATAAATAGTTAACTCTGACCCTTCAATTTTCTCATTATCATTCTTTTCATATAAAGTTATTTGAATAGACCCTTTATGATTAAAATCAACTACATTACTTGATAATGCATAAATATTATCTACACTAAACAGCATAATCAATGATAATAATAATATTTTTATTCTTTTCATTTTTTACCTCCATGAAAATCTCTTCCATTAGGATAAAGAAATTGTTCGTATTTATTAATATTAACTCTTTTAACAGGTTTTATTAATATAACGATTAGTAATAAAGCTATTATTGGAAGTGCTATAATAGGCATTACTATTAATTTATTTACTTTAAATCCTTCTGTTGTTATATAATCTTTTTTATTTTCCCCCTGTACCCTAACTCCTCTTACAAGAAGTCTATGCGTATTGATTCCATAAGGTGTACAAGTAAGTAACGTAACGTAATCATTATTTTTATCAATCTTTAATTCTTTTCTATCATTAGGTTTTACTATTGATATTTTATCTACTTTATAAACAAGAACTTCATCTAATATAGTTATTTTAAAAGTATCCCCTATTTCTAATTTATCTAGTTCTGTAAAAAGTTTGGCTGAAGGTAAACCTCTATGAGCAGATAATACACTATGAGTTCCATTACCACCTATTGGTAACGAAGAACCTTCTAAATGTCCTACACTAGAATTTAACACAATTTCACTAACCGAATGATATATTGGAAGTTCAACTTTAATTTTATCTATAGTTAAATATCCCATCATATCATCATTATTAATGTTTAAAAGATCATTATAATTTTCTAAAGTTTCATAAGTTATTAATGGTTCTTTTAACTTACTTAACTTATCATTATATTCTTTAGCATCTTTTTTAACTTTATCGAAATCTATTTTATCAGCATCTTTTAAGATATTTTCATAATTATATATAGTTCTTGATTGATTCTTTTCATTATAATAATTACTTAATGTTGGGTAAAAAAATACTAGAAGACCTATGAAAAAAAATAATATCATAAACATCGTGATCTTATGTTCTTTCATAATTCCATATACCTTACCCTTTCTATCAATTAACATTTATTTTTGATAGTTAGGAAGATTATATTTCTTCCCAACCATCTATTTATTACTGACTATTTATTATTATATATTTTCTTTATATACTCTTAATTTAGTTACTAATAATAGACCAAATCCTATTACTAAGATTGAACCTAATGTTAAGAATAATGTAGTTCCAATTCCACCTGTTTCTGGTAATTGTGAACCAGTGTAGTTTAATACTTCTGCAGTAAATCTACTAAATGTATTATTAGAACCAACTTTAGAAATAATTACTTCAACTTTGCTAGTTAACTTATTATAACCAGTTGGAGGAGTAACTTCTTCTAAATAATATGTATCTGCATCTAATCCTTCAATTGTTGCTTCACCAGCATTAATTAAAACATCATTTTCTTCAGTAGTTACGCGATAAACATTATTTTCTATTAATTCAACATAAATTATATTATTATTTTTGTCAAATAATTTAAATGTAGCTCCTTCTAATTTAGTTTTAGTTTCTCCATCTTTTTTGATAATGTTAAACTTATAAGTATAAGTTGTAGTTTTAACTTTATCAGTTGTTTTATTTTCACCATAAGCTAAATCTAATTCGTTTGGATTACCATTTCCTTCAACTACAGCATTTTCATTTAATGTAGCAGTATAGTATACTTCAATTTTAGTATTTTTAGGTAATGTAACGATATATGAATCTTTGAATTCTACAACAAATGTATATCCATCTTTATTAGGAGTAACTGTATAGTTAGATGCATCAACAGTAGTATCTCCAGCTTTAACTTTAACTGAATTTGCATTGAATGTAAGTCCTGCGCTCATTGTATCACGAAGTACATATTTAGTATAACCAGCACCAGTAGTGATAGTAGCTTTGAAATCAATTGTATCACCAATAGTAGCATCATTAGTTTTTCCATAATCACCAGTTGAATCTTCTTTAACGTCCTTATCAACTTTTGGAGTTACTGTATTTTTTTCTTCAATAACAGCATTTGGATTAGTTGTAGTTAAGTTTAATAATGAACCAGTAGTAGTATCAACTAAATAGTATCCTAAAGGTAAGCCATCAAACTTAACAGTAGTGCTAGTAGCTTTTATAGGAGCTACAGTAGTAGTAACATTGTTTGCTTTAGCCCAAGCAAGTGCTGCTTTAGAGAATTCTACTACATCTGCACCAGTTTTCCATACATAGTATGTAGCCCCAGTACCATTACTATTTTGTGCAACTAAGTACTTTTTGCCTTCAGCACTTGTAATGAATTCTTCAAAATTAGCATTAGCTCTATAGATATAATGATTAGCATCATTGTCATAAGTTTCTAAATCTAATATTCTATAGATTGAATAAGTTTCGTCAACTACTGCTTTATTGATAGTAATTGAACCAGTTTCGTTAGCCGCATTTACTTGTACTAATGCAAATACAAAAGCAAATAACAACCCGAATAATTTCTTAATGTTTTTCATTTTCTATTTCCTTTCCTTTCAAAATAAACATTAATGTTTCATAGTCAGTCTTTTATTTAAAACATTAACTGATATATAAATAATAGGGACAACTAATAATAGTGAACCTATTATTAACAAAATTAACATACCACTACTTCCAGTAGCTGGTAACTCATACCCAGAAACATTAGTAAATTTTATTTCCATACTATCTTTCAAAGTATAAGATTCTTGCTTTTCAGCATCATATATTTTTATCACTCCACCATTAACTTGATATTTAACAATGAAGCCATTTGTATCTAATTCTTTAACTACATAAGTAATACCATATGGTAAATCTTTAATAGTTATTTGTTCTTTATCTTTTAATTTAATAGTTGCTTTTCCATTACTAAAAGTAACATTTTCAGTTGATTCTTTATTATTAATCTTTCTTATAACAGTATAAGTACCTTCTAAATTACTTCCTTTATATTTAGCTTCTATTTCAAAAGTAAAATTTTGATTAGTATCTACTCCCTCAACAAATTTCTTAATTGTTAAGTTTCTCTTTTTATATGTATTTATTACTTGTCCATCTTTCAAAGGACTAGTAGTAAATCCATAACTAACTTCTACATCATTAATATCTTTACTTATTTCATGATATTCATCAGTAGATACTTCATGTATTTTATATTTATGACCAGAAGGTATCTTGTCAAAAGTAACTTTTCCATTTGAATCTGATGTACTAGTCATTTTAAAATCACTGGCCATATGTCTTCTTTCTTTTAAACAAGGACAATCATCTGAATGATATATTTCAAACTTAGTTCCTTTTAGTGGCTTATTTCCATAATTAGTTAATTTATCAAACTCAAGTTTACCTAAAAAAGCTTTAACTTCTGGTCTTGGAAATTCTATTGTACCAGTTCTTGAACTCTTACTTGTTTTAACTATATAATTTAACGTAGTAACACCATTTGTTTTATATGATGTACCTTCTACAAAATTACTTAATTCATTTTCAATCCTTACTCTATACTTTAATTTATAAGTATATGTATTACCATTAACTTCAGGTGTTGAATTCTTTAAATCCCATTTTATCTTTTCATTTGTAGTATCAAAGGATGCAGTATTTGGATAACTATTAGATTTAGTAACTGAATCACTTAAAACATTATTTTCTCCATACATACCTATAAATTCAATATTTTTAGGTTGATCGCTTGAATTCATAGGATCTTCAGTAACCCAAGTAGCCTCAGATAAAATCATAATTTGTTCGAATATTGATTCAAAGGCTTCTGTCATGGCATTAGGATCATTAACATCATAATAATGGCCTGAACCTATTTTATTTCTTAACCAATTTTTATATGCATCAGCACTTGAAGCATCACCTATTTCATATGTCGTTGATGACCTATCTACTACAGCATGTGAAGCATTTGCAGTTTGATCAATATACTTTTGTATTGTTTGTGCTCCGACATCTACTCCAACAGAATATATTCCAATACCACTATTTTTAATAGTAGTGGCCATTTGCCTTGCTCTTATTGCTGCTTCATCACTATAACTAGTTCCATAAGAACAAGGTTTATTTAATACTCTATCTTCAAATCTATTACCATCATAAGTATCATATCCAGTATATTCATTTTCAATATATGTTGTTGGAAATCCATCTGACAAGAATAATATATATTTTTTACTTGCAGAAGAACCATCTAACATATCTTTTGCTCTTTTAAGACCTGCTTCAATATTAGTAAATCGTTTATTATGAGCTTCTGAAACTGTTACGATATTTTCTTTTATTTCAGTTGTAATTTTGTCTTTTAGAGATTGTTTGTTGCTTTCATTACAATTTTGTAAATTAAATATTTCATATGAATCTGAATTAAATGCAACAAATCCAAGCTTTCTATCAATACTACTATTTTGAGAACGAGCCGCAAAACTATCTATAAAACTATTACTTGCTTCTTTTGCAGCATCTAATCTCGTCTTTCCTGCACCTAGTGTTTGAGTCATAGTATTTGAAATATCCATAACTATTACTACTGCTAAATCAGGGTCTACTGCTATATTTTTTGTTTGAACGGTTAAAATAATATCAAAATAATTTTCTAACTCTGATGGGTAAATATTTTTACTAACACTTACACCATCTGCTTCATTAATATTACTTCCACCTTCTTTAGTAATTTGCCTTTGATTATTATCATTTGCCTCTGCAAAAATATTTATTATTGGATTAATAAACATTAAAAGAGCAAATAATATTGCAAATATTTTATTTATCTTTTTCATACCATATCCCCCATATAAGAAAAATAAAATTATATTTTTTTGATTTTCTTTATTGGCCAAACTTTAAATATAACTTTACCAATTATATTTTCTTTTGTGATTGTACCAATCATTTCACTACGTGAATCAGTTAATACATCTCTTTCATCACTTAGTACGAATATACTATTATCACTTACTTGCACTGGATATTTAATATCACTTTCACCCTTTAAAAATTCTTTAACGTAATTTTCTTCTAATTTTTCTCCATTAACATAAACAATTCCATCTTTATCTATATTAACAAAATCACCTTGTACCCCAATTACTCTTTTCACCAATATTTTATTTCCATAATAGAATGCAACTACATCACCAGTTTTAAAGCTACTACTTTTAATAGTTAAGACTATATCTCCATCTTCTACTAAAGGTTTCATACTTGAATCAGTTATCTCTATAACTGGCATAAATAATGTAGCCCCAACTGATGCAACTGCAACTATTATTATTAACACATATATAGTACTTCTAAGTAGTCTAGAAAAACTATGCCTATAATTTTCTCTATGTAATTCTTTTTCCAAATTTTCAACAGTTAGATCTTTATATGTAAGTTTCTTTTGTGTCTTTTTTCTTTTTTTTAACATATCTCTAAACTTATGCATTATTTTTTCCTTTTATTACTGCCAGTTTTCTTTTTACTTTTTGAAGGATTTTTACCCGTAACTTTATTTACTTTAGAACTGGAATTATTATTTGCCTTTAACAAAGCTTCTTCTTTCTTCTTATATTTTTCTTCAAGTTCTAACTCCTTCTTTTTCAACTTTTCAACTGTTTCCTTAATAAGTTTATTTCTTTGCAGCGTAGTTTCTCTTTTTAAAGATGCTTCCATTTTCTTACAATTATCTTTAATATTTTCATAATACTGATCAACAGCTTTTTGAGCACTTTCAAATACTTCATTTAGCTTTAATGATGCCTCAGCAATTGAACCACTCTCTTTAATTTTTATTCTTTTAGAATCTAATTCATCCTGTACGCTTTTAAGTTCAAGCTCTAGCTCTTGAATTCTTTTTGCTTGTTCTAACATAAGTTCTAATAATTCTTTACGTTTTAATCTTTTTAATTCTTTTTGTTCCATAACCCACCTATCATACATAGAAAAAATTAATTTTTTATTAAGAAAAACATCACATATTGTTCTTTTGCAGTTCTATATACTATCACAAAAAAAATTTTTGTCAATAATTTAATATTAAAAATATAATATTAATTAATAATATGATATGAAAATTAAATTTTACACAAAAAAAAGATATTACTTAAATATAATATCTTTTATAAATTTTATTGATTATTTTTTAAGTAATCTATAACTTCATTATAAACATCCATTCTAAGTCCTGAAGTTACACTTGTTATTTCTTGAGGAATTCCTTTAATAGTACCACTTATCTTACTAACATCATAATTTCCTCCAGTAGTACCTACTCTAAATCCATATCTTTCCCAACTTCTTTGAGCAACTTCTTTATCATTAAATGCTTCTAATAGTTTCTTACCATTATCATCAAAAGCAGCAATGCAATGACTATTCCATATAGTTGGTGTTGGATATAATATTCTAATCTTATCTTTTACTTGATTCCATCCATCAGGATTTGCATTAGCAAAATCTATAACACTCTTTTCATAATCAACTATCATAGGTTTAGCACCCATACCAGTTTTTAAGAACATTGAGAACAAATCAGCAGGTGTATTATTCATATATCCACTCTTTAAATAGAATCCTTTTAATTTAGGAAGTGCTTCGTTAATACTAACAGAGTTAACATCTCCACCTGCCATAATAGATAGTAATAATCCATAATATGTAGCACCCGGTGAAGAAGTAACTGGGTCAGTAGATCCAATATTTACTTGACCATAAATATTAAGTCCAAGTTCATTCCATTTTTTACCTTGTAATATATAATTAATTAACTTATTCATATCAGTTATATAATAAACATCATTTTGAACAGTAACAATTTTTTCCTTAATTAAAGCATCAGTTACTTCTGCCCAACTATATATAACTATAGGTGTATTAAGAACTAAATCTCCAGCAACTACATAATCACGAGCAGCTTCTCCTGTTTTAGGACTAGTCTTAAAGTAATCATAATATCTTTGATCAGAGAAGAACGCTAAATCATACTTACTTCCATCTTTACGTACTAAACTCTCTTTAACAGTTTTACCATTACTCCAAGAATCTTGTACAAATTTAAATTTATACTTTTTAGCAAATATCTTATTTATTTCTTCATCAGCAAGTAAATCCTCTTTACCACCACCAACAGCTCCATATATCTCTGTTACTGAATTAGTAAAATCTCCATTCTTAATAAGAACAACTACTACTATAATTACTACTAATAGAACTGCACCTATTATTTTTGAAATCATACCTTCTTTTTTAAACATTTTTTTCACTTCCTTTTAACTCATCTTCATCAATATCTAAATCAGATGTTCTTTCAAAGACTTTCATCTCAAAATCTAATTCTTGATCTTTAGATTTAACTATTTCTTCTAATAACCTATCACATTCATGTTCTACTTCTTTAATATACACAGACATCTTAAGTATAAGTTTATTTTCAACAAATGTTTTTTCTTTTTTACTTTCAGCTTCTATATATTTAGTAACTATTCTAGTTGTAAATGGTAAATAATAATCTAAGAAGTTATATATTTTAGTGGCATTTCTAGGTTTAGTTTCTAAATGCTTTGTTATCTTTTGTGATACATTTACTATTTTAGCAAGTTTTTCTTTTATAGTTTTATCTTTTATTTTTTCTTTATAATCATTTAGTTTTGACATTTCGAAGTTATATCTAGCTAGTGCTTCTCTATCATATACTCTTATATCTTGTGATTTAAATAAGAATATACCAGCTATATATATAACTACTGTTAGTATTAATGCAATCCATAAATAAAAGTCCATTACCACATATAGTATTATAAATGCTATTCCAGAAGTTATAGCTGACATTAAATATCTCTTTTGTATATTCATATTAATTATAACTCCTTACTTCTTTAAATGCTCTTATTAAGCTTGTTCTTCCATCAAATACTTTAGCATTCGTAAGATTAGCTATATTAGTAAGTTCTGTTTCATCACTAGCTCCAAACATAATGCTATATATTGGAATTTTTTCATCTAATATTTGATAATAATTAACTAAACTAGTATAACTTCCTGTATTAGATAATCCATCTGTCATAAGTATTACTGATTTTGTATAATCATCATTATATTTTTTTAATTCTTTAAGTGCTTCTACTGAACATCCATATATATTAGTTCCACCTGTAGGTCTTGCACTACTTATTTTAGTTATTAATTCTGAAGTATCATTTCCTTTAGAATACCATGTACTTCTATTTGAAGTATCAAAAGGAATAACTATTATATTATCATTCTTTGAAAATTGTAATCTTTCAGTACTAGCTTTTTCACTATCTAATATAAATTCCATAGCATCTTTAAGTTGTGTAACTCCATTACCTGACATACTACCAGAATAATCTAAACAAAATGCTACAGCAGCAGGTTTTCTAAGTTCAGCTATGTAAAGACCAATTGCTTCATTCATAACCTTTTTAGAAGGATATTTAAGAGGTATTAAGTATTTATTAGTATCAATACCATAAGAAGTCTTAAATACATCTTTATCAGCATTAGAATTAGTTCCACCATACCAAGTTCTCTTACCAAGTTTTTCTAAATCCTTTTGAGTATCTAAACTTAATAAATATGATTGTAATATATTAAACTTATCTAACTTCTCTTGACCTCTATCAACATAAGCAAATGGACTATCATTAATAGCAACACCATCAGTAGGATATAATAAATATAATGTATCTTTTCCACTACTTTCAAGTTGTTTATTAATTCTTATCAAAGATGACTCAGTAGCTATAACAGCTTCATAATCATTACTTTTTAAAAACATATCTTCTAAGAATGAAGTACTTCCAGATACTCTTTCTACTCCACTAAATAGTGATTTTAAATTAGATATTAATGTTTCATCTTTAATCATCTCACTAGTTAATATTTCAGGACTACCAGCAAGTGAATTTAAGAATCCTAAATAAGCTGTAAGACCAGTATTAGTCTTAGTAACAGAATTCATTACATATTTAAGTTTCTTACTCTTAACAGCATTTAAAATATCACTATTTTTAATTTCATTATTAACAAAACCTAATTCTTGAGCCTTACTTTTCTTAACACCCATAACTACTGGATTAATACTAATAGATTTTGAATTAGTTACTTTAACACCATTAAGCATATATAACCATATTGAATTACTTAACCATACCGCATCATACTTACTACTATCTTCTTCTAAAATATCTAATGCTTCTAAATCATCAGCATACTCTATATAAACACTTATGTGTTCTTTATCACCATAACTAATTAATTCATCCATAAAATCCTTATTATCTGGGTTAGATAAAATATAAAAACTTCTCTTACCACCCTCAGAATATTCATCAAGAACAAAAGTCTTAACACATATAATTGCAAATATCATACCAACTACTACAATTAAAATTTTTTCTTTCATAAATCCAACACCTTATCTTCTTAAATTAGTATATCATAATAATTTTTATAAGTAAATTATAGAACCTCTGGTTGTAAAACATTAGTAAAAAAGTTATATTCTATATTATATGTTTTAGACCCATCTTTATATTTAAATAACACTCTATAATAATCAGTATCTTTTATATAAGAATATATATTTTTACCAAACTTTCCTTTATATACTACTTGATTATATTTACCACAACTTATACCAGTCTTTCCATCCTGTTCTAATAACATTTTTAATGTTTATTACAAAGTATGTAATAATTTAATACACTTTCTTCTTAAAATCAGTTACTTCATTATCACAACTATTAACAGATTTATTTTTATAACATTTATATACTTCTAAAGATTTATTTAATTCTTTAAGTGCTTCTTTTTGTGCTTTCTCATCCATACTCTTCCTACCTTAAATACATTCTACCATAAAAAAAGATTATTGAATATCAATAATCTAAAATTTCATATTTTTCATTTGTTTCATCATTTGTTTCATTTGATCAAATTGTTTAAGTAAACGATTTACATCTTCTACTTTTTGTCCACATCCTTTAGCTATTCTAACTTTTCTTTCAGCTTTTATTATATCTGGATTACGTCTTTCTTCAGGTGTCATAGAAAGAACTATTGCTTCAGTTCTAGCCATTATTTTAGGATCTATATTTACTTTATTAAGTCCCATTTTAGACGCTCCTGGAAGTAACTTTAATAAGTTTTCAAGTGGGCCAAGTTTCTTAATTTGTTTAGTTGTTTTTAAGAAGTCTTCAAGATCAAATTTACCTCTTTGCATCTTTTTAGCAGTACTCATCATCTCATCTTGATCAAGTTCAGCTTCAGTCTTCTCTATTATTGAAAGTAAATCTCCCATACCAAGAATTCTATCAGCTATACGTTCAGGATAAAATTCACTTATACCATCTAATTTTTCAGAGTCTCCAATTAATTTAATTGGTATATTAGTAAGGTGTCTAAGTGATAAAGCAACACCACCTTTAGTGTCTCCATCCATCTTAGTAAGAACACAACCAGTAAGTTTAAGTTTCTCATTAAATCCAGTAATTACATTAATAGCATCTTGTCCCATCATAGCATCTATTACAAGTAACTCTTCATTTGGTTTAACTTCGCTTTCTATATTAACAAGTTCATCCATTAATGCTTCATCTATTTGAAGACGTCCAGCTGTATCTATTAATATATAATCGTATCCTTTACTTTTAGCATACTCTATACCACGTTTAGATATTTCAACTGGATTTCCTTTTCCTTCTTCATAAACTTCAATATTAAGTTGCTTTCCAATATCTTTTAATTGATCTATAGCGGCAGGTCTATATACATCACATGCAATAAACATAGGTTTCTTATGATGTTTCTTACGTACCATATTTCCTATCTTACCTATAGTAGTAGTTTTACCTCCACCTTGAAGACCCACAACCATAACTATAGTTGGATTCTTATTTACTTCTAAAGGAGCACTATCTCCTCCAAGAAGATTAACAAGTTCATCTTTTAAGATCTTAACAAACATATCTCCTGGTTTAATACTTTTTCTTACTTCTTCACCAAGAGCTTTCTCTTTAACACTATCTATAAATTCACGAACTATTTTAACATTAACATCAGCTTCTAATAAACAAAGTCTAATCTCACGAGTTATATCACTAATATTATCTTCATTTATTACACCTTTAGATTTAATATTACTAACTACTTTTTGTAATCTTTCACTCAAGTTTTCAAACATAAAATCTATCCTCCTGTATAAATATTATAACAAACATTACAATCTTTATAAAGAAAAATGTGCATTTAAGCACACTATTTATTTCTTTTTATAATATCATTTCTATTTTCAATAAGTTTAATAATATTATCAATTTCTTCATTACTGCTTTTATCATTAAGTTTACTTATTAATGAACTAATATTATCTTCAATGTCTTTTACTATTTCATTACTAACTGGATCAGAGTATTTAAGTTTATCAATTAATTTATTTTTATATTCACTATTTAATTTTGATATATTATTAATTTTGAATATCATTTCATCAATAAATTTAGTTTTATTTTTTGTATTAGTATCTAATTTTTTATTTCTTTTATTAATGAACATTATTGTTACTACTGCTGTAAAATATATTAAATTGCTAAATATTGTATAAGTTTGAATACCACTTCCAAAAGTATGGCTATGATTGTTATTATAATTCGCATAGAATGTAATTCCTAAAAATATAAATGTTAAAACATATATAGGAGTGCTTACTGCTATTTCTTCAGGAGTTCTATCTTTAACAATAAGAATTACAATAGTTGTTAAAACAAATGCTACTACCGCAGAAACTACACAGTTTATATAATTGTTATGATTCCATGGAGTAATAAAATTATCAGATATATTATTTATTGTATCAGGCAAATAAACTTCTTTATTATGACTGCCATCAAAACTTACTGATGTTACTTTCATGCCATTAACAGTTGTTGGAATAATTAAAGCACCACCATTACCCTTATAATGAGTTAATTCAACATTTCCATCTTTAACATTATATTCAAATGGAAATTCAATATAATTAAAATCAACAACTTCTGAATCATTTAATATATTAACATTTAATTCATTATTATTTTTAAGTTCTTCGCAATATTTACCTCTATAACAATTGATAGTAATATTTTTAAAATTCTCTACTGGTAAATAGTTTATGTTATCTGAAATATATATATTTTTAACTTTATCATTTTTAAATGAATCACTTATTGATGTTACTTTAACTCCATCATATTCATATGGAATAACTAATGTTTCACTTAATCCTTTATATTCAGTTATTTCTAAAGTATCATTAACTTTATTATATGAAAAACTTTCTATATTTTTTGTATATTTATCTTTTTCACTATCAGCAATCTTTTCATAATCAATTCCATTCTTTTTTGCATATTCAAGAACATAATCATTATTGCTAAATTTAATTTTAATATCTCCATAATATTTTTCATTAGTAAGTGAGAATATCAAAGCAAGTGTTATTATAAATGAAATTGCTATAAAAATTATCTTTTTCTTCATATTACTCACCTACTTTCTTACCACAATATGGACAAAATACTGCATCATTTGGTAACTTTTTGCCACAAATACTACACACACTACCAGTCATATTATTACCACATTTAATACAAAATTTAGTACCACTAGCATTTTCATATCCACAATTACTACATATTGTTGAATTATCATTTTTAGTAAAAGCACCAACTACATTTTTATTAACTGTATCACTTACTTTTGATGAAACACTGCTCATAACGCCAAGTCCTACTCCCATATTAGTAAATTGACCAACTGCATTATTAGAAGCCATTTTATCAAGAACGTTATATTGTCTTTCATCTTGATAACTATATCCTTCAGTTTCTCTTTTATGTGCTTTTGCTTCACTATCAATAATTGTACTTTTAGCCTTAGTTTCTTCATCAATTAATGTTACTTTTTGTCTTAATTGAGCTTCTGCTACTGCGACACTTTGTTTAAAATATAATTCTTTAAATTCAAGATATTGCTTATCATCTTCAGGTTTCATAACAGTAGTTACAAAGAACTTTTCAAGTTCAATACCAAATTCTTCAAAATCGCTAGAAAGTAGATTTTTAAGTTCTTCACTAAACTCATTTAAATGACTATCAATTTCAAATATACTTATTTCATTTTTATTAATAATTTTAGCAATATAAGATTTAACTTTAACAAGTATAAATGAGCTAAAGAATTCATCAATATTTTCCCCGTCAAAATTATCTTTAATACCAACTAATTTTAATAATAGTTTTCTTGAATCAACTACTTTAAATCTCATTTCTCCACAAGCACCTATTTGTATAGGAAACTTATATGTAGGTTCTAAAAATTCAATTTTACTACTAGTACCCCACCTTGATGATTTAATAGACTTATCTATAAAGTATACTTCACAATGAAATGGACTTTTACCACCTGTTGGTAAATTAATTAAATTTCTAAGTAGTGGTATGTTATTTGTTTCAAGGGTATATCTACCTGAACCAAATAAATCTAATGCTTTTCCATCCTTATAAAGTATAGCTTCCTGTGATTCATGTACAATTAGTTGACTACTTGTATTAAAATCAGTTTTAGGATACTTCCATACAATATTTTCATCATCTTTCTCTTTCTTTATTATTTCAAATAAAGCCATAATATTCACCTTTCCTTTTCTATATTATTCCTTCTCTAATACTTCAACATAATCTTTATTATCAAATTTACCACATATCCAGCCATTAACTTTAAATCCTGTTTCTATATTATACCAGATTTCACATAATCCATCTGAACCATTTCTACTATCAAGAACATCATATATTTCATCTTTTCTAACAATTCCTTTTTCATAACTATAAACATCATCATCATTTCTTATATTAATATAATCAGCAATTACTTTAATTTGATCTATTGATGTATTTCTATCATTTGATTGAGTAGGAAGTGGTGAAGTATTTATAATAACACTAATTATTCCTATTATAAATGTTAATATGTAGAAGAATGTATTTAATATTTTTTTATCTTTTGGTATATAGTTTTCAGTAAACTCTTTATTGTTTTTTAATATTTCTTCTTTTTCTTCTTTAGTAACAATAAGTGGTACTTCTTTAATTTCCCAAGAAGGCTTCATAAGTAATAGTGCAATATTAAGTAAAATTATAATATATGTAATAAATGTAGCTGCATTACCAAAGTTATGAAGTTTTAAAATAAATAATAATTCTAAAAACACATTAACTATATACATATATTTAGATATTTTATTTGATTTTCTACTAGCAAATCCTAGAAAAAATGCAATCGCAGTAATTATACCAACTAAGAATTGATATGAAAAAAAATTTTTATCTTCACTAGCTATACCAAAAGTTTCTCCTAAATAATTATAATAGCCACGGCCGCACAAACATATCATATATACAGCCATCATAGCAGATAACACAAATGTAATTACGATATATGAAGTTGAACACTTATTTCTTTTTTCTATAACATCATATCTTTTAGATAATTCTTCTTGTTTTTCTCTTTCCTCTTCAAGCATCATTTGTTTGAATTTCTGATACATATCACTATCTATATCAGTAGATTTTTTATTAATGATTTTTCCTACTGCTGTAATTAAATCTTGCATAGAACCAACTTTATCTATGCATAGTGCTTGTAACATTGAAAACTCTTCTGGTAATTCATAAGCATCCATCTTACTATAAACTGGAATCAATACTTTTTTCTTTTTATTTTTTATTAAGTCTAAGTATCTACTCCATTCATTTTTAACCCATACTGAATTTAAATTATCAGCATTAGTGCCTACTACTAACATAATTTTTGAACTATTAAGTGCTGAAAAGATATATGGTTCATATTCTTCACCAAGTTTATCAGCAAGAGTAATTCTAGCAAAGAAAACTTTATAATTTAAATCAGTTAATTTATTATATATATCCTGAGCAATAACACTATCGGGAGTTCTATCTCCATTTTTATCTCCTTCTTTATAACAAATAAAGATATCATAATCTTCTTCATTATTAGAAATTTCAAGTGCTTTCTTTTGAATATTACTAATAGTTTTTGCTTCTTCTTTATATATTTTTAAAGCATCTCCATAGGCTTTGCTAATTATTATTTTATAATCAGGATCAGTTAAAACAGATTCATACTTTGTTCTATGACAAGTAATCATTTTCTTTTTAGTTTTTGGATCATCTACATATTCAACACCATATCTACAAAGTATTAGTCCCCAATGAGCTTCTAACTGATTTTCATCTATTTCAAGTATAGTTTCATATACACCATATGCTTTATCAAATTCATTTGATAGTCTTAAATTATTAGCCCTATTATATAAATTTAAAAGTTTTTCATTATCAACACTTGGTAGAGTCATAGTGCTTTTACAATATAAACATTTACCTATATTACTACCTTCAACTACTTCTATATCTCCACCACACATCTTACATTTAAAAACCATTGTTACTGCCTCCATGCTAAACATATTTTATCATAGATATATTTATACTTCAATTATAACCAAATAAATTTAGAAATAAAATATTTTTACATTAAAAAGAAAATAAAATACTTTTAGCTTATTCAGGTAATATCCAAAAATAGATTACAATTTTCATTAATAATTTATCGCATAATAAAAAAGAAAACGCATTAAGCATTTTCTTCTTCGTCACTTTCTTTTTCCACTTCAGCCATAGCACCTACAACTTCTTCATTTTTATCATCAGATAAGAATTTTTCTTCTAACACTTCAGCAGCATCATCATCTAAAAGTTCATTCTTTAAAATAACTTCAATATTATTGTATTGTTTAGCACCTGTACCAGCAGGAATTAATTTACCTAAGATAACGTTTTCTTTAAGTCCATGTAACATATCCATCTTACCACGAGTAGCAGCATCTGTTAAGATTCTTGTAGTTTCTTGGAATGATGCAGCTGATAAGAATGAATCAGTTTCTAATGAAGCTTTAGTTATACCTAACATAATTGGTTTTCCAGTAGCTGGAACTCCACCTGATAGGATAACTGGTTTATTGATTTCAGCGAATTCTCTTAGAGGAACTGTAAGTCCTTCAATTAAGTTTGTATCTCCTGGATCAACAACTTTAATCTTAGTAATCATTCTTCTAACAACTGTTTCAACGTGTTTATCTGAAACATCAACACCTTGACTCTTATAAACTTTTTGAATTTCTTTTAAGATGTATCCTTGTACTGTAGTTGGGTCAGTAACAGCAAGTAATTCTTTTGGAGAAATACTTCCTTCTGTTAATGGATCTCCAGCATTTACAACGTCACCCTTTTCAACTCTAAGTTTAGCATTGTATTGAGTAACATGTTCACGAGTTTCAACATCGTTAGTAATATATATTTTAAATCTATTGTTCTTATCATCAGTAATCTTAGTAATCTTACCACTGATTTCAGCTATAGTAGCTTTAGCTTTAGGAATACGTGCTTCGAAAAGTTCTTCAACTCTTGGAAGACCTTGAGTGATATCTGCAGCTGATGCAACACCACCTGTATGGAATGTACGCATTGTTAATTGTGTACCTGGCTCACCTATAGATTGAGCAGCCATAATACCAGTAGCTTCACCTACTTCTACTAAGTTACCAGTAGCAAGGTTAAGTCCATAACATTTTTGACATACACCATTAGTACACTTACAAGTAAGTACACTTCTGATTTCCATTTTAGTAATTCCAGCTTTTTCTATCTTATCAGCAATCTTTTCAGTAATTAAAGCTCCTTTATCAACTAATACTTCTTTAGTTTCAGGATTTAATACTTTTTGATTTGAGAAACGACCTGTTATTCTATCTTTAAAGCTTTCAATAACAGCTCCACTCTTTTCATCAGTGAATGCTTCAACTTCAATACCTTGAATAGTTCCACAATCTTCTTCACGTACAATTATATCTTGTACTACATCAACTAAACGTCTTGTTAAGTAACCTGCATCTGCAGTCTTAAGAGCTGTATCGGCAGTTCCTTTTCTAGATCCGTGTGTTGATAAGAAGAATTCTTGAACGTCTAATCCTTCACGGAATGAAGCTAAGATTGGAATTTCTACTTGACCACCATCTGGTTTAGCCATAATACCACGCATACCAGCAAGTTGTCCTAATTGGTTTGCAGAACCTCTGGCTCCAGAGTTAATAATCATAGATAATGGATTTTCTACATCTTGTTTTAGTAATTCACCTAATTTACCTTGAACATTATTTGTAGCATCTGTCCATAATTTAATAACTTTATTATGTCTTTCTTCATCAGTTATAAGACCACGTTTAAATTGCTTATTGATTTTTTCAATAGTTGCATTAGTTTCAGCTATAATAGTTTCTTTTTCATGGTTAACTGGTATATCAGAAAGTGAAATTGTTATACCAGATTTAGTACTATATTTAAATCCTAAATCCTTTAATTTATCTAAGAAAATTGATGTTTCAGTAGTTTTATATCTCTTAAATATTTGAGCAATTATTTTTCCTAAATCTTTTTTAATTAAAGCAGGAATTAATGGTAATTTAGCAACTTCTTCTGGAAGATTCTTACCTTTTTCAATAAAGAATTTATCCGGAGTCATAACTTCGATATTTTCTTTACTACCTTCATTAATATAAGGATAAGTATCTGGGAATATTTCATTGAATATTATTTTACCAGCAGTTGTTACTATATATTTATCTTTTTGCTCATCTGTCCAAACTTTATGTTTAAATTCCTTAGTTGGAATACATACTCTAGTATGAAGAGTAATATCACGTCTTTCATAAGCCATTAATACTTCATTTGGATCTTTATAAGCTTTACCTTCATTAGGTTCACCAGCTAATTCTAATGTTAAATAATAGTTACCTAATACCATATCTTGAGATGGTGTAACGATTGGTTTTCCATCTTTAGGATCAAGAATGTTATTAGCACCTAACATTAATAATCTTGCTTCAGCTTGTGCTTCTTCGCTAATAGGAATATGAATAGCCATTTGATCACCATCGAAGTCAGCATTGAATCCACTACAAACTAGTGGGTGTAATCTTAATGCTTTACCACTAACAAGAACTGGTTCAAATGCTTGAATAGAAAGTCTATGTAGTGTTGGAGCACGGTTTAATAATACTGGATGTTCACGAATAACATCTTCTACTACATCCCATACTCTTTCATCTTGCACATCTATTATCTTCTTAGCAGCTTTAATATTGTGAGCTATTCCTCTTTCAACTAATTGTTGCATAACATATGGTTTGAATAATTCAAGAGCCATATCTTTAGGTACACCACATTGATACATTTTAAGACTAGGTCCTACTACGATAACTGAACGACCACTATAGTCAACACGTTTACCTAATAGGTTTTGTCTAAATCTACCTTGTTTACCTTTTAACATTGATGATAATGACTTAAGTGGTCTATTTCCTACACCAGAAACACTTCTACCACGTCTTCCATTATCAATTAAAGCATCTACTGCTTCTTGAAGCATACGTTTTTCATTTTGAACAATGATTGTTGGAGCTTCAAGTTCTAATAATTTTTTAAGACGATTATTTCTATTAATAATTCTTCTATATAAATCATTTAAATCTGAAGTAGCAAATCTTCCACCTGGAAGTTGAATCATAGGTCTTAGATCTGGTGGTATTACTGGAAGTACATCAAGTATCATCCATTCAGGTCTTTGACCACTTTCAAGGAATGAATTTAAACAGTCAAGTCTCTTAACTAATCTAATTTTCTTTTGTCCTTGAGCTTTTTCTACTTCTTTCTTTAATTCTTCTACTTCTTTTTCAAGATCAACTTCAGTAAGTAATTGTTTAATTGCTTCAGCACCCATACCTACTTTGAATTCATCACCATATTTTTCATAATATGCTCTGTATTCTTTATCAGATAATGTTTGCTTTTTAGCAAGAGGTGCAATTCCTGGATCAAGTACTATATAACTAACAAAATATAATACTTCTTCAAGTTCACGAGGACTAATATCAAGTACAAGTCCAATTTTAGGAGGTACACCTTTTGCATACCAAATGTGGCTAACAGGACTAGCAAGTTCAATATGTCCCATTCTTTCTCTACGTACTTTAGAACGTGTTACTTCTACACCACATCTATCACAAATAACGTTTTTGTATCTTAATCTTTTGTATTTTTTACAACTACATTCAAAGTCTTTAGTTGGACCAAATATCTTTTCACAAAAAAGTCCATCTCTCTCAGGGTTTAAAGTTCTGTAGTTAATAGTTTCAGGTTTCTTAACTTCACCATAAGACCATTCACGAATCTTTTCAGGAGAAGCAATACCAATACGAATTCCATCAAATTCATTAACTTCCATCATTATTCTTCACCCCTTTCATAAGCATCATCTTGAAAGTCATCAAGACCATACTCTTCTTCATACTCAAGATCTTCATCAGTTGGTTCTAAATCTTCTTCATCCTCTTCATCTTGAACATCTTCATAATCAGATTTATCTGAATTATCACTTTCAGTATCTTCTACTTTACTAATTTCTTCGATTGATACTGGAGTGTCTTCTTTATCTTCATCATCTTCAAGTTCTTTAACATCTTTTAGTGATCCATCTTTATTAACTATTTGAATATCTAAACCTAATGCTTGGAATTCTTTAATTAATACTCTAAATGATTCTGGAACACCTGGTGTTGGAATTGGTTTACCTTTAACTAATGCTTCATATACTCTAACTCTTCCAACTACATCATCTGATTTAATTGTAAGAACTTCTTGTAAGATATGAGCAGCACCATAAGCATATAATGCCCAAACTTCCATTTCTCCGAATCTTTGACCACCAAATTGAGCTTTACCACCTAAAGGTTGTTGTGTAACCATACTATAAGGTCCTGTAGCACGAGCATGAATCTTATCATCAACCATATGTACAAGTCTTATCATATACATGACACCAACAGATACTCTCTTATCGAATCTTTCACCTGTACGTCCATCATATAACCAAGTCTTATAGTCAGGGTCAAGTCCAGCTTCCGCTACTTCTTCTTGAATATCTTTTTCAGTAGCACTATCGAATATTGGTGTAGCATAATGAACACCCAATTTCTTACCAGCCATACCTAAGTGTAACTCTAAGATTTGCCCTAAGTTCATACGAGAAGGAACACCTAATGGATTTAAGATTACATCTACTGGAGTACCATCTGGTAAATATGGCATATCTTCTGAAGGAAGAATTAATGAACAAACGCCCTTATTTCCGTGACGTCCAGCCATCTTATCTCCAACTTGAATCTTTCTCTTCTTAACTATATATACACGAACTACTTTTGAAACTCCAGCAGGAAGTTCATCAGAGTTTTCTTTAGTGAATATTTGTACGTCATGTACAATTCCTGAACATCCATGACTAACACGAAGTGATGTATCACGAACTTCACGAGTCTTTTCACCAAATATTGCATGTAATAATTTTTCTTCACTTGATAATTCTTGCATTCCTTTAGGAGTAACTTTACCAACAAGAATATCATTTTCTTTTATTTCAGTACCAATTCTTACTATACCATTTTCATCTAAATTCTTACGAGCATCTTCACTAATATTTGGAATATCTCTTGTGAATTCTTCTGGTCCAAGTTTAGTATCACGGCACTCTATTTCTTTCATTTCAATGTGAATTGATGTAAGAACATCATCACGAACTATTCTTTCATTTAGAATAACTGCATCTTCATAGTTATAACCATTATAAGTCATGAATGCTACAACTAAGTTTTTACCTAAGCCTATTTCTCCTTTATCAGTAGAAGGTCCATCAGCAATTATTTCTCCTTTATGAACTTGTTCACCTTTCTTAACAATTGGTCTTTGATTATAACAAGTTTCATTATTACTTCTTTGATAACTAACTAGTTCATAAGTATGTTTTTCTTCTAAACCTTTAACTATGATCTTTTTAGCATCAACGTATTCTACTACACCATCTAAGTCACATACTACTGAGCAACCAGAATCACGAGCTATAGCAGCTTCTACTCCAGTTCCTACAATAGGAGCTTCTGTAATCATTAGTGGTACAGCTTGTCTTTGCATGTTTGCACCCATTAGTGTACGGTTAGCATCATCATGTTCCATAAATGGAATCATACTTGTTGTAACAGATACAATTTGTGATGGTGAAACATCTATATAATCTACCTTCTCACGAGGAACGATCATATTATCTTTATTATATCTAACTGGAACTGTCTCTGAAGCAATATATCCATTGTCATCTACATCAATTGTAGCTTGACTAATGTAGTAATCTTCTTCTTCATCAGCAGTCATATATACTATTTCATCAGTTATTTTATTATCAACAACTTTTCTATATGGAGTCATTATAAATCCATATTCATTAATTCTAGCATAACTAGCAAGTGATGTAATAAGTCCAATATTTTGACCTTCTGGTGTCTCGATAGGACAAATTCTACCATAGTGAGATGGGTTAACATCACGAACTTCCATACCAGCTCTATCTCTTGATAAACCACCTGGACCTAAAGCACTAAGTCTACGTTTATCATTTAATTCTGATAATGGGTTTATTTGATCCATGAATTTAGATAGTTGACTGCTACCAAAGAATTCTTTTAAAGAAGCAGTAACTGGTCTAATATTAATTAATGATTTTGGAGTAACAGCATCAATCTCTTGAGTAGACATCTTATCTCTAATTTGTCTTTCCATACGTGCAATACCAATTCTAAATTGATTTTGAATTAATTCTCCAACTTGTCTTACACGTCTATTTCCTAAGTGATCTATTTCATCATACTTACCAATACCATATAATAAACATATATAATATGATAATGATGCATAAACATCAGATATAGTTAATCTCTTAGTATCAATAGTTTGATCATTACCTATAATCTTAATAACTTTTTCATCTTCATCATTAGAATATACAAGAACTTCTTGAATTTTATTGTATGTATCTAATTCTTCATTGATAGTTACTTCTTTTACTCCATATCCATTTTCAAAATATGGTTTAATAGTTTCAAGAACATCTTTAGTAATTAATGTTCCTTTTTTAACAATAACTTCTCCATCGATTTTTATATCTTGAGCTATTTTAGCATTTAGAAGTCTATCTAATACATTAAGTTTTTTATTAAATTTATATCTACCAACTTTACCTAGATCATATCTAAATTTATCAAAGAATCTAACGATTAATTGGTTTTTAGCTGAATCTAATGTAGCTGGTTCACCTGGTCTTAATTTTTCATATATTTCTATTAATGCTTCATCAGTATTCTTAGTAGAATCTTTTTCTAAAGTATTAATTAAATATTCATCTTGACCAAATAATTCAAGTATTTCATCGTCACTTGAAAGACCTAAAGCTCTTAATAATGTGGTAACAGGAACTTTACGAGTTCTATCTATTCTTACATATAAGATTCCTCTAGCATCAAGTTCATATTCAAGCCAAGTACCTTTATTAGGTCTTACTTCACTTGTAATGATATTTCTACCACTCTTATCCACTTCATTCTTGTAATAACAAGATGGTCCCATAACAAGTTGTGAGTTGATAACTCTCTCAGCTCCATTAATTATAAATGAACCAGTATCAGTCATTAAAGGCACATCACCTAAGAATACTTCTTGTTCCTTAACTTCACCAGTTTCATTAATAAATAATCTAGCTTTTACTTTTAAAGGTGCAGAATATGTAACTTTTCTTTCACGACTCTCTTTAACAGAATATTTAGGCTCATCAAAATAATAATCACCAAATTCTAGTGATAATGAACCAGAAAAACTTTCAACAGGAAAAATATCCTCAAATACTTCCTTGATTCCTTCCTTTAAAAATAAGTCAAATGAACTTTTCTGAATTTCTAATAAATTAGAAAGTCCTAGCGTACTACGCTTTGTTGAGAAACTTCTTCTTTCTCTATGGTCACCAAATTTTACTA
The DNA here is from genome assembly GCA_945935525.1 of uncultured bacterium. Lineage (GTDB taxonomy): Bacteria > Bacillota_I > Bacilli_A > RF39 > UBA660 > CAG-1000. Next base: position 59,709 of record CAMERI010000006.1, read on the forward strand.
TTTTGTATGCCACTTTTTCACCCCAATCCTAAATTTTTAAAGAACACAAATTTTAAAAATAAAACAAATGTACTGCAATATAAAATTTTACCACACACTATTTCAATAAGTCAATTACTTTTTATGAAAAATGTCAAGTAAATTTATATTATTTTACTTTAAATATAAAGTAGCCTTTATCTTTGTTAATTATTTCTACTTTTCTTTGTTCTTCAAGAATCTTCTTTATTGATAAAGCACCTTGATCTTTACGAATAACGAAATATAATGTTCCGTCTACATCTAAATGATCAAAAGCACCTTCTAATATCTCTAATAATTTAGTTTTACCTACTCTAATTGGTGGATTAGTAATAATTACATTGTATTTATTTTTAATATTTGAGTATGCATCACTTATAAATGCACTTCCATTAAACTTAGGATAACGTTTAATATTTCTATTTGTTAAATGAACAGCTCTTTTATTAACATCAACCATATCTACATATGAATCCGTAAGAACACTTACTACTATTCCTATGAATCCATAGCCGCAACCTACATCTAATACATTTACGTTAGTTATATTTTCTTTTAGATATGTTTCTAATAATAATTTGCTTCCATAATCGACATTCTTTTTACTAAACACACCATTATCGCTATAAAACGTGAAAAAAGAAGAATCATATTTATAACTTAATTCTCTAATTTCACTCTTTAAGTTCATATCATTTTCAAAATAATGACTCATATAATTCTCCTTCTCTTATATACGCAAAAAAGCCTTTATACAAGGCTCATAGTTAAATTAAGCTAATTCTACAGTAGCGCCAGCTTCTTCTAATTTAGCTTTTAATTCTTCAGCTTCACTAGCAGGAATTCCTTCTTTAACATTTCCACCAGCATCAGCGATATCTTTAGCTTCTTTAAGACCTAATCCAGTAACTTCTCTAATTACTTTAATAACTTGTAATTTTTGAGCACCAGCAGCTTTTAATACTACAGTCTTAACTCCACTTCCTGCATTGTCCTCTTCAGCAGCAGCTGGAGCAGCAGCAACAGCAACAGCACTAGGATCAACACCAAATTCTTCTTTCATCATATCAACTAATTCTTTAACTTCAAGAATAGTTTTTTCTTTTAAAGCTTCAATAATATCTTTGTTTTCAATCTTTGCCATATTAATTATTTCCTCCTTCTTCTAACTTTTCAGCATATAGATTTAATCCAATACTTAAATTTCTTACATGTTCCATTAAACCACCAGCAAACATTGTAAGTAATCCTTCCATACTTGGAATAGTTGCATATTCAGCAATAACTTTACTATCAGCAAATTCTGAATCAATATATCCCACTCTAACTTCAAGAGCTGGATGTTCTTTAGCAAACTTACTAACAACTTTGATTGGTTCGATAATAGAATCAGCAAAAAGATAAGCATTAGGTCCTTCCATGTAATCATTTAATTTAATATTCTTTTTAGTTAACGCTAAATTCATAAGAGTATTTTTATAAATTTTTACATCAGAATTAACTTCTCTTAAACTTCTTCTTAACTCTGCAAATTCACTAACTGTTAAACCTTGATAATTTAATAACAAGAATGTTTTAGAATTATCTAATTTTTCAGTTATTTCTTTTACAACAGCTTCTTTTTGTTTAAGTATCTCTTTACTTGCCATATAGTCTCCTTTCATAAATTAAAAAGTTTCCTCATGACAAGGAAACTCGTAATAATCGTCATTATTCATTGTTTCCTCGGTAAGATTTACTTCTGTACTTACTGTCTTTGGTCACTTCACGAATTTGATTATACAATATTATTTTTAAAATGTAAACCCCTATTTCTAAGATTTTTTAACTTTTATAGTTATTTAGTATAAATAACATATGGATTACTAGCACTACCATTACCTTCACTATAACCAGCATCATATCTAAGTGTAATCATAGGCTTAACATAAGATTCTACACTTGGTGGAAGTCCATTTGTTAAATAGTATCCATTAGGTGCTTGAAAGTTATTTGAATTATATAAATTTCCAACTACTACTTCAGAAGATGTGAAATATCGCAATGGTGATATAGTATAAAAGCCTGATGTATTAGGAGATGTGGCATTACTTTTTTTAAGCAAATGTAATTCAGAAAGACTAACTAAACCAACAGGATATTTTAATTTGGCTTTATCATTACTAACGCAAAATCTATCTGTAATATTTTTGCAGTATAATTCATCATTAAGATTATAATTTTTAAATTTTATAGTTTCATATCCCATACCATATCCAGTAACATTATTTGTAGAAGCCCAGTTACCATAATCAATAACACTTCTATCATTACAATATACACTATCTTCCAAATATTTAGCAAAATCTAACATGTTTTTTTCAAACCAATCTTCTATATATGTTTTAATTATTGAATTATCTTTATTAACATTATCATTATTAATCATAGAATTTAATGCATCCTCAACACTATTTCCATTTTTCAAAACTATATAATATATATGATAATCATCACCATCATATCTAAGACCCGTTATATAATATATTTCACCATTTTTACAAACATCTGAGTTACTAAAACAAGTATAATGTCTATTTGCAATAGATGAAGGAGATACATTAGAAATTTCTTTTATATCATTTTTTAAATAATAATTTCCATTTTTATATTCAAAACCATTAGAATATTTATAAGTATAAGTTTTTAAATTTCCACCAGATGAAATAAAAGTCATCTCTTTATAATTAGTTTTATATTTTTTTGTTTCATTTTTATTATACATATAGCCAACATAACCAATAGAATCATAACCATCATTAAATTTTGATTTTCCAATTGAACGAATAACAGTATCATTGTAACATTGTTTTTTACCATCAACAACGTTTGGCTCACCATTATATAATAATCTAACTCCACCCATATCAGTAGTTCTTATTATTTGCCAGCAATAATTTCCAAATAACACATTATTTTTATTTAGTATTTTTTTAACATCATCATTTGTTTCAGCTCTATAATAATATATATCTTTATCTCCTGCTATATTAAGTGAGTCCCTATGAGTACCACTGTATTTTTTTACTAGACCATCATTCATTTCTTCATCTTTTAAAACATCATAAAGTGATGAATAAGAAGAACCACATATTTTTTCATCATCATTACATTTACAATATTCTTTAAAATCATAATCATCATCAGTCACATATTCATAATTATTGTCTTTATCTTTTCCACAGAATAAAAATGCTTTAGGATTTTCATAAGTACCTAATTCGCTATCATAATAGTATGTAACATATCCTTTACAATCAGAACCTTTATATTTAATAGTACCTATATATTTATCAGAACTATTTTGAAGATCTTGAAGACAAACTGTTTTTTTATCATTTACAGGAGTACTATAACTTTCTGGACATATCTTAGTTTGGTCAATTGAAGAATTACAATAATCTTCAACAAAAAGATTAGCTGCATCTTTTACTTGTACTTCTTGAATATGCATGCTTTTAATAACGCCTTCATTATAAATTTTTAATGCTGCAGGTACAGCAATCAATGTTAATAAAGCAATTATAGCAATAACAGCTAATAATTCTATTAATGTAAAACCATTTTTATTTTTCATATCTTCACCTATTATAAGTATAACACAATAAAATTATATTACAATTAAAAAAGTAAAGATTATTCTTTACTTTTTAGCAATTATAACTTCTATCTTAGTAGTTCTAGATGAATAAGATAATTTCAAGTCGCTTCCTGTTACCATTACTGGTACTTCATATGTACCTGGCTCTAAATCTGATAAGTCAACATATGCTTTAATATCTTTAGAATCTAATTTATCTAGTACTGATTTAACACCTTTTACTACAACATCTACTTTAGTATCACTTGCATTTTTAGCAAGAGGTTTGTACTTATTTGTATCTAAGTGTTCAAATACTATTGGTATATCTTTAAATTCTTTAGATGTCTCACCTTCCATTTTAACTTTAATAGTTATTGCTGTATCAGACATTGATCTAACACCTGTAGGTTTAACTATTGTTTCTTGGAACGTCTTATCTTTACTAAGTCCATTTACATCTATTTCTACTTCAATTTCACTAATATCTTTAAGTACATCTTCTTCACCATATAATGTAATATTATTTACATTTGATGTAATTGAACTAATAGCACTACCACTAGCGACATCTCCAACTGGAACAACTTTAACTGGAACTGTCTTACTTGGACTAGATATTTCTACAGTAGCAGTAATTGTACCTGGAACTATTTCTATATCTTTAATTTCAGTACCTTTTTCATCATATGCTATTAACTTAACATTTTCTAAAGTATATGTTCCAGCACTATTAGCATTTAATGCATTTACATCAACTAATGCTTTAACACTTGCAACCTTCTCTAGTTTTTCTTTATATGATTTAATAATTACTTCATCTCTATCAAGTTTAATAGAACTAATTACTAATGTACTACCAAGTTTATCTTTATTTAATATATCTGTTGTAACTGTACGAGAAGCACTAACCTTAGGATATATAACTATTGTAGCTCTTGATGGGTCTACTTTATAATCTAATGATTTAATTGGATTATTATATTTAATATTTACTTTATGAGTACCAGCAGATAATCCTGTTAAATCTAAACTTAATTTATGATCTCCAAGTTGTTCTGCTAAGTATAAATCGCTCTTTCTACCCATAAGAACTATATCAGCAGTTTCAGGTATACCTTCTACTACATATGCTTCTTCATTATATTCTGCAACAACCGGTTGATTTGATAAAACTATTGCTTCCGTTTCAACTAAATTAATAACTTTTCTATCAACTGCAAAGAATGCAGCAAACGCACATATAAGTGATACATATATAAGAGTATTTGGTTTATTTAAGAACTTATCTAAATTACCATTTTTACTACTTAACTTATCACCTACAAAATAAACTGCTTTAGATATAGGTGTTACTAATATTACATCTATTATTCTATATAATACTTTAAAGACCTTAGCGAAGAATTTACCTATTTTCTTAAATATTTTTTTCATTATCTTCACCTTCGCTTTCTACTGTATCAGCTTCATAGAATGTTTCTTTCTTAGGTTGTAATTCTTCTAATAATAACATTCTAGCATCATCTAAAGATAAATTATAATTTAAGTCACTTTGTATAGCTATTGATATTCTACCAGTCTCTTCACTAACTACTACTGAAATACAATCTGATATTTCACTAATTCCAAGAGCTGCTCTATGACGAGTGCCAAGTCTCTTAGATATGTTTGGATTTGAACTAGTTGGGAATACACTACCTGCACAAGTTATCTTATCACCTTGAATTATAACACCACCATCATGAAGTGGATTATTCTTCCAGAATATTGATATTAATAACTCACTAGTTATATCAGCATATAACTTAGTAGCAGGTTCTATATATTGAGCTAAACTATAATCTCTTTCTATTACTATTAAAGCTCCAATCTTATTCTTCTTTAAATAATCAAGAGCATTTATAATCTCATATACTACTTTTTCTCTCTCATCAACAGTAAGATTTTTATGTCTTCCTAATAATTGGCTTCTTCCTATACTTTCAAGAGCGTTTCTAATCTCAGGTTGAAATATAATTATCAAAGCAAGAGGTCCCCAAGAAATAACATATTCTAAAATAATACCTACAGTATTTAAATTTAAAACTCCACTTAAGAATTTTAATAATACTATAATTATTACTCCTTTAAATATTAATGTTAATTTAAAATTATTTCTAGAATATTTAAGTAATTCATAAAACATAAACCAAACTACCATAATATCTAGAACTTTAGCAGCAATTTTTAATATTGTTGTATATATCATTTGATACCTCCATCTTCTATTAAAATATTATACACTAATTATTAATCTATTTCCATATATTTAAAATATGTTTACAAAATAAATCATTTATTATATTTTATGTTAAACTATAAATATGAATAAGAACGAATTAAGAAAATTTTATAAAATTGTTAGAAAAAATATACAAAATAAAGAAGAACAAAACTCTATAATTTTAAATAAAGTTATTGCAAATAAAAAAGTATTAGATAGTTCTACTCTATTAATATATGTATCCTTTAATGATGAAGTAGATACTATAAATATAATAAAGTATTTTCTAGGTAAAAAGAAAATTGCTGTACCAAAAATAGAAGATAATACTATGAATTTCTATTATATAAATAGTTTAAATGATTTAAAACCTGGATACTTTAATATATTAGAACCTGCTACTAATTTAAAAGTAGAAACTTTTACTAACACTACTTGTATAGTACCAGCTATATGTTATGACTCTAATAATTATAGAGTTGGATATGGTAAAGGCTTCTATGATAAATTTTTAGCAAATAAAAATATTTATACTATAGGTATCTCATACAAAGAAACTCTTATCAATAAGATACCAATAGATAAATATGATATTAATTTAAATGAAGTTATAAGTCCATTTTAACTACAACTATATCTTTATATATAAATATTCCACTTTTATCAGGATATTCTTTAGCACTTTCTAGCAACTTTAAGATTTCTTCTTCATCATCCTCACTAACTTCTGCATCCACTACATCAACACCAAGTAAATTAAAAGCAGCAATAGTATCTTCATTAATCTTTAAGAAAGTCCAGTTAACACCTTGTTCACTATAATATGTCTTACTAGAAAATGGATTTTCAAATAATAACTTTTCATTATCTTTTCTATATAAATAATATTTTTTAGGATATTCTAAATCACTATAACCATCTAACTCTTCTATTCTTATTTGAAGTCTATTTAAATACTGAAAACTCGCTTCAGTAGATTGTTTGGCCATAACAAATGATTTATTAGCACTTACCATCATGCCAAAAGATATAACTACTAAAACAACAATCATAGTATTACTAAAATACCTTCTAAATTTAACCTTTTTAATAACATCAAAATTATTAAGTAATAGAGATACACCAACTGCATAAAACACAGAATATGCCATTAAAGTAATTGTATGATAAAACTGATATGGTTTTAAAAAGCAAAATATTCTTGGTGAAAATATAAGTACTATTATAAGAATTATATATAAAAACATATTCTTAGTATTATATTTTAATAATGTAATAAACACTCCAATAAACATAACTATCTTAAGTAATAAATGTATACTATCAGGAAACATTGCTCCAAAAGATGTATTTAACAAAGTACGAAGATATCCTTTAATTAAATCAATATTATAATTTATACTAAACATTTGGTCAGCAAATTGATAACTATTCATTTCAATATTAAATATATATGTAGATAGTTTAACACCTAATATATAAATAACTACTCCTATAAAACCATATAATACATATTTAAATATATCTTTAAATAGTTTCTTACTATCATCAAAGTTAAGGATTAATGTTCCTACACAAAGAACTATTATTAATGGTAAGAACGATTGATATATAGATGTACAAAAACCAATTAATAAAGATGATAACAATAGTTTAAACTTATTATTAGAATATTTAAGTATATAAACAGACAATATAGATAATAAATACCCTATACCTATAGAAAACTGCCATGGTAAATATGTATATGCTATTACATTAGTTGGAAAAGCCATCATAACAGTACTAACTAATATAGTATGACTATCCTTTTTAATATTAAATATTTTACCAAGTAATACACCACTTATAGAAAACAATATACCATTCATTATTAAAGCTAAAAATGGAACTGGATAATAATTAAATATAAGTCCTATAATAGCCCAACCCCATCTTCCAACTGAAAGATATAATTTATAATCAGATAACTTATTAAGAATAACATAATCATCTATACCATCTATATTAATAATAGAATTTGTACCAGCAAATCCATAAGTAACAATAAATATAACAAATAAAATTACTAATACTCTTTTATTATCTCTTAAAAACTTTTCTATTTTTTTCATATTAATCACATCTAAAGTATAAAAGAATTACATAAAAAAAGCAACTAAGTTGCTTTCTTATTTTGTACTAATAGTTTAATAGCAGGTTTCTCTTTACCATCAATAATCACATCATAAAAAGTTGGAGTACATATTAAATTCATACCAAGTGGTGCAACAAAACCTCTCGTTACTCTTGAAAAGAAGAAATAACTCTTTCAAAGGTAAACTATATTATTATATTAACTATAAAGTTAGATTGTTAGCTGATTCTTTGATATTAAAGGATATCATGATGAAGATTATGAACACCTAGATAACTACTAATATTATAGGTAATTGTTTCTTCATATGTATCATTTTTAATTTTTATGCTACATATTGTTTTATTATTAAAGATATTTTTTGTTTAGCTTTTGTAGTAGCAGTTACTTTAACATCAGTGGTTACCTTACTAATAGCACCAGTTGATTCTACGATACTGTCAATAGTATATCCACCAGTTACGGATGTAGCTGTTTTATTTTTATAATCTTTATAAGTGTAACGATATGATGGCTTTACAGCAGCATCTATATTCCAGCTAACATTCTGATTAGCTTTAACAGTGAAAGTTGAACTTTTACCACTAGCTTTATCATCTTTAGTATAAGTTTTACCATCGTAAGTTAAGGCTAAATCTTTTTCATAATAAATGGTAGCTGTTGCACTTTTTCCACTAGGTGTTTTGGCAGTTACCGTAATTGTAGCACCATTAGAACAATTTTTAGGATTAGAAGAAACGCTAATAGCACCGGTATTTTTATTAATAGTCATACAGTTCGTATTACTTAATGAATAAGTAACTTTTCCACTAGAATTTTTAACTTTAGCTGTAGCTTTAGCAGTTTTAATACCATTAACATGAAGAGTATTTCTACTTAAGGATAAAGAAATTTTTTCTTCTTTCTTAGGCACTATTTTTTCCCACTTAGCATATAAAGTAGTATCTTCTTTTAGAAGAGCATTATTACGGATTTGAGTTTCATTTTTATCATACCATCCTTTAAAATTATAACCAGTATATGTAGGATTTTTTGGCAGGATAAGTTCAGCACCTTTATTAATAGTAATAGAGTCAACAGCACTACCACCTTTAGAGTCAAAAGTAATAGTAATTGTTTCAACTTTTTTTTCGTAAATAGCTTTTAGTTTAATACTCTTATTAATTTTAGTATTAAAGTCAAATGGTTTATCAGATAAGACATCTTCTTTTTCTTTAATACCAACTACTTCATACCAGGCAATAAATGATTCTCCTAAATCTTTTTGAGTTTTAATGTCTTTTTCATTAATGTTTTGTTGATATTTAACCTTAATAGTTTCTTCTTTGGCACCATTATTAAAATCAAAAGTGACATCAAACTTACGATTGAAAAACCATAGTAAGAAAATAATTATAGCAATTAATAAAATACCAAATACAATAGCAATAATTTTTTTCTTATTTTTGTCTGTTTTAGTCATATATTATTCCTCCTTTAGTTTATTGTACTATAATAATTATTAATAATCAAATTATATTTATACTTTACATCTTCTAGTTCTTATCAAAATGATTTGCTATGATTACATCAGAATTTTTTATATGTAGATAAGTTATTTTCTACTTTGTACCCATGAACCTTGCACATTTTAAATCACATGCTTCTAATATATTATTAAACTTAGTATATTAAGAACTACAAAAAATTTAAAATCTAAAAAGCATGAAAAAGAAGAAATAATTAATAGATTTTTATTAGATAATGAATCTATTTTATTTGTTTATGATGACTAATACTATTAAGCCCTAGAACATTAAATAATTGGATTAAAAATATAAAGAGTGATTACAATATAATTAAATAAAAGATAGGTCATTTTACTATAGCAAAGGTAACAAAATAAAATAAAAAGCAATTGCTTGCTTATTTACTTTCAACTAATAATTTAATTGCTGTTTTCTCTTTACCATCAATAATTACATCATAAAAAGCTGGAGTACATATTAAATTCATACCAAGTGGAGCAACAAAACCTCTAGCTATAGAAATTGCCTTAATAGCTTGATTTACTGCTCCTGCTCCTACAGTTTGTATTTCTACATCAGTACAACCTTCTCTAAAAGAATTGGCAATACTACCAGCTACCTTTTGAGAAATACTTTTACTTGAAACTTTTATTATATCCATTTCTTTCACCTCAATAATTTATATGTTTTAAAACATAAAAAAATACTAAAGATTTTACTCTTTAGTACTCTTTCTAATCTTTTTCTTCTTTATTTCTTTTAGAACTATTTTCTTCTTTTTACCTGGTTTTTCTTTTTCAATACCACATATATAACAAAGTTTATTATCAAATTTAGGATTTTTAATTAATATCATAAATAAAGGTTCTAATAAACTAATTAATCCAAATGATATAAAATAATATCCAAGTATAATACTAGCAGCACAATACTTAGTAAATAATGGATTTATAATTAATATACTTAACATTATTATTAAGATTGTACTAATCATCTTAGGATAAAAATTAATATCTTTATTTTTACATAATTTATTTACATGATAGAATTTATTTAATATTACAGCTACAGTATAAAGAATAATCGCAGAACTCATAATAAATGGATCATTACCATATAAAGTATTTATTAATATATAAGAAGCAACTGTTACATTAATAAGTCCAAAGAATAAATATTCATAATCATCTGATCTTCTATTTAAGAAATATGCAACTAATGAAAAGAATCCAAACATAAAGAACAATACTGGAACATACTCCATAGGACTTAATAATTCAACTTCTGGGAACCCTATAAGTATATAGCCTATTGCTGCATATATAGTATAAAGCATAATATCTATTCCTAAAAAAGCTCTTTCTGATTCTTTAATAACTACTTTTTTCATAACACACCTACTTATTCTAAAATAATTCTATATCATTTAAAGACTTATGTCAATCTAGAAAAAAAGAATAGATATATCTATTCTTCATCCCTATCTCTATATCCAAAGAAATTATATTTTTCATCAAAGAATACATATATAATTTTAAGAAGAGCAACTACTGGGGTAGCAATTACCATTCCAAAAATGCCAAACATATATTCAAATATCATCAATGATAAAATAATTGTTATTGGACTTAAATTAAGTTTTTTACTCATTACTAATGGTTGAAGTACATTACCATCTATAGTTTGTACTATTGCTATAAATACAAGAGTTAAAATACCTATTAATGGACTTTGAGTAAATCCAATAGCACCAGCAACAGCAGCTCCCATATAAGGACCAATGTATGGTATTAAATTAGTAATAACACATACAATTGCTACAAGCACTGGAGCATTTAAACCTATTATAGAGAATCCTATTAATGATGTCACAAATAGTAATAATGATAACCATAAAGTACCACTAACAAATGAGAATAATGAATCATCTAATTGTTCCATTAAATATTTAACTTCTTTTCTAGATTTCTTAGGAAATAAATTTATAAATCCTTCACTTACTTTATTAAAGTCAAATAATATATAGAAACCTAAGATTAAACTTAATGCTATTTTACCAATACTACTTGCCAAAGAAGATACTACATTCATAGCAATCTCTGGAATATTAGTTTGAACATCACGAGCAAACATTTCTATTTTAGTTAAGAATGATGCCTTAATACCATCTAAATTCTCTAAACTTAAATTTGAAAGTTTAATAAATACATTATCAATCCAGCCTTTAACATCTTCAACCATTGCAGGTACAGAAGACACCATCTCAGATATTTGAGTTCCAAGTGATGGAATAGTAAATGCAAATAAAGCATATAAAACAGCTATTAATAATAAGTATGCTATTACTACACTAATACCTCTTTTAATACCTTTTTTAGTTAACTTTTCTACTAATGGATTTAATAACCAAGCAATAAACCATCCAATAAATAAAGGTGATATTATTGATAATATTTTTCCAAAGAATGTAAGAATATGCCACTCTTTAAAAATTAATCCAAGTACATATACTAACAATATAACAAAAAGTATATACATAATTTTAAGTATTTTATTACCAGTTCCAACTAATTCATTAATTTTTTTAGAATTAACTTTTTTATCTTCACTTTTCTTTAATTTATCAATCATTCTTTTCCACTCCTATCATCATAATAATAACACACTTTTTATTAAAAAAATAGTTCAATTTTAGAACTATTTTCCTTCTGATAATGTTTTTGACATCTTTTGCATATAATTCATGATATCTTTCTCATATTTTTTATAAACCAAGCAAGCACCAATACCCGAAGCAAAAGCAATCATATTTCCTAAAGTCTTAATAATATCACGCTCCTTTGATATTATTATTTATTATTTCTAAAATTTTATACATATTTTAAATAAGTATTTCTATTAGCTCCATAATTAGTACTTACACTTTTATTTAATGAGTCTATACTACCAAGAATTATTAGTGAACTCTTAGCACGAGTAACTGCTGTATATATTAGTTTATTATAAAACATTCTATTAAAACTACGAGCAAGTATTATTACAACATTAGCATATTCACTTCCTTGACTTTTATGAATACTTACTGCATACGCAAGATTAAATTTATCAAACTCTCCACTCTTATATTCTACTACATTTCCAGAATAATCTATTTCTACAACCATTTTTTTATCAAGATAATATATATCTCTAATGTATCCTATATCACCATTATATACATTATTATCAACATCATTTACAAGTTGTATTACTTTATCATTAATTCTATAGTATTTGTCTCCAATAACAAACTTTTCAGACTCAGGATTAAATATACTAGCCATCATACTATTTAAACTATCTATTCCATTAATTCCTTTATACATAGGAGCAAGTACTTGAAAGTTCTCACTATGAATGCCTTTTTCTACAGCTTTGTTAACTATCTCATCAAGATATTTTTTAATGTCATCATCACTACTCTCTATAAACTTAAAATCACTATAGTTAGTTGGAAATTTATCAAAATGTTTTCTATTCTTTATATCATTCGCAAGGTATGTTATATAACTTCCTTCTTTAACTCTATAAATAGTATTTAAATATTTATTTTTAATAGTACTTATATGTAATAAATCATTAAGTAAGTCCCCTGGGCCTATAGAAGGAAGTTGATTAGCATCTCCTACTAAGATTAGTTTAACATTTAGTTTAAGTCCCTTTAATAAACTTGAAAATAAGAATATATCTATCATAGAACTTTCATCTACTATAACTATCTTTTCATTAGATTTATTATATTCATCTATTAAAAATGATTCAGTCTCTTTATTCCATTTTAAATATTTATGTATTGTATACGCAGGAGCACCTACACTCTCAGCCATTCTTTTACTAGCTCTACCAGTTGGTGCAAGTAAAGCTATATCTTCATGACTCAAATCTAATATATCTTTTAAAATCATAACAATAGCTTTAATAATAGTTGTTTTACCAGTACCAGGACCACCAGTTATAATAAAGAAATTATTTTCTATTGCTCCTTTTATAGCTTCTTTTTGATCGTCATTAAATGTTATATTATTTATCTTTTCATATTCACTTATATATGTATCAATTTTATCAGTCTTAATATTAGTCTTTATATCATTAATTCTATTTATATCCATAAGTATACTTTTTTCAGTATTATAAAAGTCACTAAGAGTAACGTATTCATTAAATAGAACTATCTTTGCCCTCATTGCAAGACTATCTATATATTTAAGATATTCTTCTGCACTAAATACTCCTCTAAAACATCTCTTCATCTTAATAAATAACTCATCTTTTAGTATTAACGTGTCACCACTTTCATAACAACTAGTATATATATTATGAAGTATTAGTGCTTCTATTCTTCTTTTATCCATTTCATCATTATCTTTTAAGAACATTAAATCTAGTTTATCAAAAGTTATATATTCTACTAAATCATATATATTTTCTTCTATAACACTATTTAATTTATTTCCATATACAGTTATTAAATCTATTGCTTCACGTACACTAAAACCAAGTCCATTTAATTTAAGTATTAAATCTTGATTATATTCATTTTCTACTATCTTATCATGCATTCTCTTAGCTTTAGTTATTGTCATTCCACTAACAGTAGCTACATCTTGATAATTCTCTTTTATTGTTTTAATTGTGTCACTACCAAATCTTTCAACAATTCTTTTAGCAGTCTTTGCACCTATTCCTTTAAACATACCACTACTAAGATATAAAACTAAACTATCTAAATCACTTGGAGCTTTAATTTCATAATTCAAGACTTCAAATTGAGTTCCATACTTAGGATGTTCTACAAGTCTTCCATATAATATATAATCAACATCCATATTAACTTCAGCAAAACTACCAGTAAATCCAATAACTTTATTTACATACTCCTTCATATCTTCATCATTAGTTTCACGTACCTTAAAAATACCAACTTTATATGGTCCATTATTACTCTCATAAATAATTTTTCTAATATTTCCAAGTATGTATTTCTTCATACAAACTATATTAACACAAATACCTAAAAAATAACATAATAAAAGAAAAAATATTTCTACTTTTTCTTTATAAATTTTAATAAATTTTTATGAAACACGAGAACATATATAACCAACCCCATAAAACTCATAATAAGTCCTAAAATTTTAAAAGGAGCTTTATATTCTATAACTATATTATGTTTACCTTTAGGTAACTTAAATCCTACATATGAAGTATTTACTTTTTCATAACTTACTTCTTTACCATCAACTTTAATTTTAAATCCTTTATCATATGGAAGAGTTGTTACAAAATATCCATCTTTCTCTGTCTCAACACTAGCATATATTTTATCACCCTTAGTTTTATCACTAATATTTACTTCAGTTACTTTATTATTAACATCTTTAATATCACTATAATCCATATAATATATTTTAAGATTATCTATTTTATACATTCCTTTAAAGAAACTAACTTCTACTTTATTAGATGTATCTCCACTTATAACATAATTAAATGTAGTGTTACCATTATAATATTTCCATTCTTTACAAGTTAGTTTATTTAAGTTACCATTTATTGTTATACCAAGGTCTCCTACTCTACATGATTGAGGAGTTAAATCAAAACTAACAAATAATATTTTATTACGAGCATCTTCTGGTATATCTATAAGCATTCTACTATTATTCTTTTTAACAGTTATACTGTCTCCATTATTTACAATACTTGGATCCATATATTTAATATCACTTTGTCTAATAAATATTTCTTTAATCTTACTATTAAACACATTATTAGTTTTTTCATTCACAACAACATTATTAAGTATTACTTCATTATTATATGGAAACTTCAACTTACTATAATCTTTCTTATTATAATAATTATAACTTACATACATAAATGGAAGTACATCCACGTTTTCATATAAACTAGTATTTCCAATACTATCTATCTTTTTATATCCAGTTATATCTACATCGTCCCCAATAAAATACTTATTATTTGAAAACATTAAATACATTAAATCTTTATTAGCACTCACTATTAATCTATTTCTAGATTGCATAGGAACTTCTAAAGTATCAAACATAAATATATTATAGTTAGAGTTTCCAGTAGATGAATATATATAATCAGAATATATATTTAAGTTACCATATATATTATTAACATTCTCTAATTTTAAATTATATAAAGTTGTATGATTATACCCTTTAGGTACTTTTTTAACTAATGCTTCTTGATTTTTATTTTCATCATTATATATATCACTCTTATTAACAAGAGTATCTTTATTATTAGCTCCACAACTATAAATAAATAAAACTACTATAGTAAACACTTTAAGTAAATATTTAGTTTCAACTTTTATACTTAAAATTATAACTATTAAAGTAATTATAAAATCTAAATAGAAATAATTTACATAACTACTTTCACCAATATATATTAAAAACAAAGTCATAACAGAAGCAATTAATAACTTCTTAACATCTATCTTCTTATCATACACTTTCTTAAACATAAGAGTAACTACATATACATATAAAGGCATAAAAGGTATTAATACTTTAGCATCTATATACATAGTACCATTAAGTAAATAATTTATAAATGGAAATACTATTAAACTAATTAAACTAATAAATAGAAATCTACTCTCACGTTTTTTATCTAAGAGTAACACTATCAAACCAATTAATGCAAATGATGTAAGACCTATTCCATAAGAATGATACATTAAATATTTAATATTTATTCTAGGAACTATTAAATCTTTTAAACTTATACTTATTTCATTTGGAAGTCTTCCATTAAGTATAGCATAGAATGTTGGTACTAATAAAACACTAGTTATAAGAATACCAATCATTATAGGTATTAAAAACTTAATACCATCTTTTATAAAACTCTTAAATGTAATTTTTTTATTTAAAGTTATATACTTATAAACACCATAAACTATTATTGATAATATCGCAGGTATACTATAGTAGTAACTCATAAGTATAATAAGTATTACTGATATACAAAGTAGTTTACTATTTCCTTTTTCAAAATACTTATCTACACCAAATAATGCAAGTATTAAAAATGGCATATAATTCATAAACATAATATGTCTATGTGAATGAAATAATAACGGAGTTGCTGTCATAAACACAATACTTCCAAGTAAACATATATCACTACTAAACTTATTATGTTTTAAGAAATAATAAAATAATATAACACTACTATATACAAGAATAATACTACTTACTTGTATATAACTTTTCATACTTATAAATGGTAAAAAATATGAAATAATTATAACAGGATTAAATAGTCCATAATAACTATAATTATATATATTTTGACCACTTCCTAAATTTAAAGCAAAATCAGGAAATATATTTAATGTTTTATAAAATAAACTTCTAAAGTATTCAGGAATAACTGAATGCTGAGTATTCCAATCAAGTATACTTCCATATAAAGTATTATTTCTTAATATAAAAACTATTATACCTATAAATATAACAGTAATAACTACTAAATTAATTTTATCCTTCTTATTAATCTTTTCCATAACAAATCACAAGAACATTTTACATAAATACACTCTAAAAGTCAATCAAACTAAAAAGACTATTTCTAGTCTTTACTTAGCTCCACCGAATGCTACATAGCTACTCTTAGAAGTTTCAACTGTTCCATAACTTACATTATTAAAGAAATAACACAAATAAGTAACACCCCTATTAAAACCTTTAACCACTTACCTTCATTCATATACACACTTCTATTCTAAAAAATGTTCTATTAAATTATATTTTCAAAAGCAATAATCTTTATAAAATAATTTATGTATGTTAAAATTAATATGGTGAAGTATATGAAAGATAAATTAACTTTTAAATTAAAAGAAGATGGTACTGAGAAAGAATATTTTATAATTAAAATGTTTACATATAAGAATAATGATTATATGATTTATACTGAAAATAACGATACTAAAGATGTATATGCAGCAAAATATGAAATTAAAGATGATGAACTAAAATTATATGAAATTGAAACTGATGATGAATGGAATCATATAGATAGCATATTATCTATTATAGGAGAAGAATAATGAATGCAATAAGATTTATGGTAGATGACAATGATAAAGTCATAGGTTGTGTATTTTCTCATAATATTTATGAAGAAGGCTTTAAAAGAATTAAAATGGAACCTAGTAGATTAAACTCTTTAGTTAGATTATTTGCAGATGAATATCAAAGACAAATGGATGAAAAAATTAACGAAGATAATATTATTATTTCATTTTATGATGTAGATGATAGAGCTTTAACTGAACTAGAAAAGATAAGTAAAGATTATGAAAAAAGATTAGAAAGAATTAGAGAAAAAGCTAGATTAGAAAGACAAGAAGAAAGAATGCATGTAGATTATACTTGCAATAAAGAATACTTAAAAGGTAAAAATAGAACTGTTACTAGAACTAAAAGGAAAGTAAACCCAGTAGTTGCTACTATATCAGCCCTAGCCTTATCTACAGTTATATTATTAAGTACTGCTACAAAATCAAATACTGAATCTTTTGAAATTGCTGACGATCCAAGTATCTCTTATGCTCAAAATATAGAAGATGATATTAATAGAGAATTTAATATTCCAGCAATAGAAGTCATAGAAGATGAACCAATAGAAATGGAAACACAAGCTATAGAACCTACTGAAGAAACAATGACTATGAATGAAAGTCTAGTACACTATGAAGCACCTAAAGAAAAAGAGATAGTTAATCCATTTAAACTTGATAATGAAGATTTAACTTCATCAGATAAATATCTAAATTGTAAAGATAAATATTATACTGTTATAGAAAAATATGCTAAAGAATATGGACTAGACCCTATGGTAATGCTTGCAATAGCTACTCAAGAAAGAGGAGAACACTCTGAAGTTGTAGAACAAAATGGTGGACTTGGTTTATTTCAAGTACAAATTGAAGGTGGATGGAACTGGGATAATAAAAGCGTAACTGTATTTAATTATGATACAAATCAAGAAGAAACAATAACTATAACAAAAGAAAATGCAAAAACACTAGAAGGCAATGTAAAATATGCTTGTGCCCTATTTCAAAATGCTTTAAAAGAACAAAAATATAATATACCAAGAGCAATCCAAAGTTATAATTATGGAACTACTTATATGTCTAGTGTAATAAATGCTTGTCAAAACAATACAGGACTTTCAAAAGAAGCATTAAGTGACCCAGCAAACTTAACATGGATTAATTATAGAAATGTAGTTGGTGGAGGAGACTCACACTACTTAGAAAATGTTCTAAGATATTTGCCTAATGAAACACAAATAGAAATGAAAAAACCAGACGGAGAAATAGTCACTATGACATATGAAAATCCATCACTAGAAACAGGTATAACAAGATAAAAAAATACTTAAGATTTAAGTCTTAAGTATTTTATTTTAATTCTAAATTCTTATCTTTACGAGCAAGTACATTTCTAACATCCTCTGCTCTATCATATGGAACAACTACTATATCATATTCCCATGCAAATAAGTCATCATCTAAAGCATCAATAATACAAGATCTATATATACATCTTTCATCCAAATTAGTCGCAAATGTTGCTCCTGACTTTGTATAATAACACATTCTAGCCATCAAAGCACTTTTAAGACCACTATCACTTACATGTCTTACTAAACATAACTTTGATATCTCTTCATACTTCTCTTCTGATAATTCTAAATATTTCATAATATCCCCCACTACATAATATACAATAATATGGCGTCCATGATTGGAATCGAACCAACGACCTATCGCTTAGGAGGCGATTGCTCTATCCTACTGAGCTACATGGACACATAATTATTGTAACACTAAAAAAGACTAGATACTAGTCTAAATTAACTTATAAAAAGATAATAATGCATAAAAGAAATTAGCCTTTATTTCAAATCTAAAAAATTCATAAAAACTAACTAACTTATCACATATACTTACTATTTTAGATTCCCTATACTTAGGTTTAACCCTAGTAATTGGATACATATGAGTAAGTATTATATCTTCTTCCATTTCATTTATCTCAAAGAATCTAGATGCATTATTTAGTGCTTCTTTTGGATGACTTCTTAAGAAATCTCTGTATCTATTATCAGTTTTATTTATATCATCAAGAGTAAAAAAGTCATGCATCAATGCACCTCTAGTACATGATATATAATCAAGACCTAATCTATATGAGAAAAAGAAACTCATCTTTGCTACTCTATTTATATGATTTAATCTATTATCACCATGATGTATAATAGACTTTAATTCTCTAAATTTATTTACACTATAAAACTCACTATATATTTCATAGTATAATCCTTTTCTATAATTCATTTTTTATTACCACACCTTATTTTTTTAAATCCATCTAGGAATATACAAATTTCTTGTAAATCCTTCCATATACTTATCATACTCAGCTAATATAGTTTTAACTATAACACCTATAACATCAGTCTCCCTTTTAGAAACTTTTAAAGACGTTAAAGCATTAGTTAGCATAGTTTTAAATTCTCTATCATCTATATATCTAAGTACAGCCTTATTTAAATTACTAACCCTCTTTAATTCATTTTTATCTTTTATATTTATTTTAAAGATATATGTCTGAAAAATAGTTATTATCTTATCAGTCATATAATCAAGTTCACTAAATTCTTCATTTATTATTCTATAATAATCAGGACAATATTTAAGAATAACCTTATTATCTAAATAACTATTTTTCATTTATTTCACCACAAGTCTACTTATATCATTAAATGTTACATAAAACATCAATAATATCATTAATGCAAAACCTACATAATTAAGTATTAGTTCTAACTTATCACTAGATTTTTTTCCAGTTATTTTTTCTATTAATAATATTAGTACATGTCCACCATCAAATACTGGTATAGGTATTAAATTAATAATAGCTACGTTTATACTTAAATATGCTGTTAAGTATAACAGTGTATTAAAACCTTGTGACTTAACATTATCTACTAAAGAATATATTCCAACTGGTCCACTAAGACTCTTAACTGGAACTTCTCCAGTAAATAAATTACCTAATATTTTAAATATTGTTTTAAAGTTTGTATAGAATCCTTCAAATGCGTAAATAACAGCATTTTTAAATCCTTTATAGTATGTAGTTCCACTTGATTGAATACCAAATACTTTTATTTCTTGTCCTTCAACTTCTTGTACATCTGGAACTAAATTATATTCTTTAACTTCTCCATTACTTTTTTCTACTTTTAATATATATTCACTCTTTAATTTTTTAGCAGAAGCTTCAAGTAAGAAATCATCCCAAGTATCAATTTTAACACCATTAACTTCTAGAATCTTATCTCCACTTTCAAGTCCAGCCTTTTCAGCAGCCATTCCTTCTACTACATTATGAATAACTGGTTCACTTACAGGTCTACCATAAAATAAACCACTTACAAAGAATAAGAATATTGCTAAAAAGCAGTTAAATAATATACCATTTATAAATACTAATAATTTTTTTCCAAAACTTTTATTTTCAAGTACTTGATTCTTTTTAATTTTTTTATTATTAGGATCTTCTTTTTCAGCCATAGATACAAATCCACCAATAGGAAAAGCTCTAAGTGAATAAGTAGTTTCACTATTTTTAGGTTTATGTTTTAAAAGTTGAGGTCCCATTCCCATAGAGAACTCATCTATATATACTCCACCTTTTTTAGCCGCAATAAAATGTCCAAATTCATGGACAATTATTATTACACTTAAAATTATAAATAATATTAGTAATGTTATCAAGAAATTCATAAGTTACCTCCTAGAAGAAAGAAATAGCAAATGTAAATGCTAATATAGCAAATAATAAACTATCTACTCTATCTAATACTCCACCATGTCCTGGCATGATATTACCATAGTCTTTAACACCATATTTTCTCTTAACTGATGAGAAGAATAAATCTCCAAATTGAGCCATAATAGATAAAAATAATGATATTAATACTATAGCTATTATATGAGCATCAACTTTAATAAATGTTAAAAAGTAAACAACTCCAATAAACGTACCAAAGAATGTACCACCTAATGCACCTTCAACTGTTTTATTAGGAGATATCTTAGGACATAATTTAATCTTGCCTAACTTAGTACCAAAGAAATGAGCAAATGTATCAGTCATAAATGTTACCAACATAATATAAACAAAATAATCTAAGCTCATATTTCTAATTGTTATCAAGAAATTAAATGCAGTTCCTAAAAAGAACACACCACCTAATATATAGAATGCATCATCAGCATCATATTTCTTTCTATCAGGATATAATAGCAATGGTAACAAACATAATAATATTGATAATGTTAGATATCTATAATCTATCTTAAATAAGTATGTATTATTAACTGCAGACATCATAAGTATAACAAATGCAGCCATTGATAAACACTTAATAAGAAGTGGAATCTTCTTATTTTTCTCACGAACAGTTAAGAATTCATTAAATCCTATTACTCCTATTATGCATGCTCCTATATAAAACCAATAACCACCTAAAATCAATAATGGTACTACAATAATCAAAGCTACTATAGCACTTATCACTCTCTTTTTCATATACTTCACCATAACAATTATATCACGTATAAAAGACATACACAATATTAAAAAAGTAATTCACTATCAAATGAATTACTTATATATTAATTAGTTTTTAATGTAAAGTATCCAGGACTACTAGTTCCTCCATCTACTCTAGCATATGTTTTGTCAACGTACGAACTATTATATACAGTACCAGCACCACCTACAAGTTTAGTTGAATTAGTAAACATGTTTGTGCTACTACTTACTTTATCAGTAATGAACTTATTGCCAACATATACAGTCGTTAGATTAGGACACCAATAAAACATACTACTCATATCAGTAACATTAGATGTATCAAAACTACTTACATCTAATGTAGATGCTTTGGTATTATAAAACATACCTGACATGTTAGTTACATTACTTGTATCAAAATTGCTTACATCTAACGTTGTGGCTTTTGAACCATAAAACATATAACTCATACTTGTTACTTTACTTGTATCAAAATTGCTTACATCTAACGTTGTGGCTTTTGAACCATAAAACA
>CAMERI010000007.1:0-81966 GCA_945935525.1 uncultured bacterium
ATAACAACATTCGATTCATTTGCTCTTTCAGTAGTAAAAAAATATCATTATCTTTTAAATATATCATCTAATATTGCTATTACTGATGAATCAATCGTAAAACTAGAACAAAAGAAAATACTAGATAACATCTTTGAAGAACTATATAAAGAAAAGAATGAAAACTTTATAAATCTAATAAAGAAATATTGTGTTAAGAATGATAAATCCTTAAAAACAAACATACTATCTCTATGTAATAAAATAAGTGACTATATAGACAGAGATGAATTTATAGATAACGTTATTAACAATTTCTATGAAGAAAGCAATGTTAACAACTTGTTAACAAAATATAAAGAATTTATAAATGATAAAAAGAAAGAAATAATGTTAGAACTAGATAACATGAATACATATTTTGATTATGACTACTGTATGGAACTTCAAAATAGTTGTCTAGGACTACTTAATGCTGACATAGATGAACTTCACTTATACGAAAGTGTTAAACTTCCAAGTGCTCCTCGTGGTAGTGAAGAAGAAGCAAAAGCTGCTAAAGCTAATTTAAAGAAATTACTTGATGATTTAAAATCATATGGAGATTATGGTACACTAGAAGACATTAAAAATGATATATTATCTACTAAAGAAACAGTATTTACAATTCTTGATATTGTTAAAAAATACTTATCAGAAGTAGAACAATATAAACAAGATAATAACATTTATACATTCTCAGACATTTCAAGATTATCTATAAAAATTCTAAAAGAAAGCGAAAGCGTTAGAAATGAATTAAGAGACTCTTTCAAAGAAATAATGATAGATGAATATCAAGATACTAACGATGTACAAGATATATTTATAAGTATGATAGCTAATGATAATGTGTATATGGTTGGTGATATTAAACAATCTATTTATAGATTTAGAGGATCAAATCCAAATATATTTAAAGAAAAATATAGTAATTATTCTAAAAATATTGGAGGTTATAAAATAGACTTAATAAAGAATTTTAGATCAAGATATGAAGTGCTAGATAATATAAATAAAGTATTTGATCTTATTATGGATTCAAGTCTAGGTTCAGCTGAATATAGAGAAACTCATGAAATGGTTTATGGAAATACCGCTTATGATAGCGAAAAAATTAATGATTTTAATTATGATTTTGAAGTATTAGAATACATGAATAATAAAAAGGAAACAGGATTTGATAACTCAGAAGTAGAAATATTTATGATTGCAAAAGACATAAAAGATAAAATGAAAAATAAACTAAAAGTATTTGATAAAGAAACAAGTAAGCTAAGAGATGCTACTTATAATGATTTTGTAATAATACTAGATAGAAGTAAATACTTTGATTCATTTAAAAAAATATTTGAATATTTAGATATACCACTTACTATATTAAAAGATGGTAAACTAAACGCAAGTACTGATATTTATCTAATTAAAAATATAGTAGATTTAATTATTCACATAAATGATAATAATCTAAATGAAGATTTTAAATACGACTTTACTAGTATCGGAAGAAGTTTTCTATATGAATATACTGATGAATATATATTTAATACTATAAATAATAAAAGTTATAAAGACACTACCTTATATAAAGACTTTAGTTCTATTAAAAATATAAATATTAAAACAAGTAGTGAGTTATTTAATGATATATTAGATATTACTGATTTTTATAATAAACTTTATAAAATAGGAGACTATGAAAACACTAACGTAAGAATAGAAACTATATCAAAATTATCTTCCTCTCTTAGCACGTTAGGTCTTTCTATAACTGACTTTAGAGATTACTTAAACGATATAATTGAAACTAAACAAGAAATAAAATATACAACATTCAGTAGTAACTCTGATTCAGTAAAAATATTAACTATTCATAAATCTAAAGGCCTTGAGTATCCAGTTTGTTATTTTGCTGACTTAGATCATGAGTTTAATACTAGCGAACTTAAAGATAAATTTATATGTGATAAAAATTATGGATTAATAGTTCCTTCTAATATGGAGGATATAACTACTTCAGTAATAAAAGAACTTTATAAAAAAGATTTCATAAAAGAAGAAATAAGTGAAAAAATAAGATTATTCTATGTAGCACTCACTAGAGCTCGTGAAAAAATGATAATAGTACTTCCAGAAAAAGAAACTAAAAAGTTAGAAAAGAATGAAAATGGTGTTATCGAAGAAATAAGAAGATTATCTTTTTCAAAATTATCAGACTTTATGTATGGAGTTAAAGACTACTTAGATAAATATTTTAAAACCATTGACATAACAAAATTAGGTCTTACCAAAGATTATCAATATAATAAAACTATTAACATCAAAGATAATACAAATATTAAAGATGATATAAATGTTGAAGAAATTAATATTAAAAATGATATAGCAGAAGAAAAACACTTTTCAAAAGAAACAAATGTGTTAAGTACAAAAGAAGAAATAAAAATGATGAAATATGGTACAAGAATACATGAATACTTAGAATTAATAGATTATAAAAATCCAAATCTAAGTTTAATAAAAGATACTTTTATAAAAGATAAAATAGAAAAGTTTTTAAATAATGATTTACTTAAAAATATAAAAGATTCAAATATATATCATGAATATGAATTCTACTATGAGAAAGATAATATTAATTATCATGGAATAATAGATTTAATGTTAGAATATGATGAACATATAGATATAATTGATTTTAAACTAAAAAGTATAACTGATGATAATTATAAGAGCCAACTATATGGATATAAAAACTATATAGAGAATATAACTAATAAAAAAGTTAATACTTATTTGTATTCCATTCTAAATGAAAAGATTGAAAGCATATAACTTTCAATCTTAATTTTTTAATGTTAGTTTTGAATCTTTATTTAAAGAATTTTCATGTATAAATGTTGATAAACCTATATATTCCTCATATAGTGAGTATCCTTGCATAGTCTTAGTTAAATTAGCAAACATAAAATTCCAATAATTTTCAGGTACACATGAAGGTACTTGAGATAACACATATAAATTATTTAATTCTCTTACTATATCAGGTATATCAACTTTTTTATTTAAATAATATAAATAATATGATTCAATTAAATGTTCATTAAAGAATTGATAGGCTTCATCATCACTTTTAAAAAATTCAAAGTCCTTATTTTCACAGTTTATTATAGCCATAAGATCATTACAAAAAGCTATTTGATTTTCATAATTTTCATTTTCACAATGTTCTAATTTAGTATCTTGAATAACTACACATGGTCCATCAATTTGTGAATCTATTTCTACATCTTTTTGATCATCCACTTCAGCAATATCAACTAGTTCTTCAACAGTTGTATCAATAGGATTATCAAGGAGAGTATCACTATAAGATACACTAGGTGAAACGTTAGAATGAACTTCCTCCTTCTTAGAATTTTTACTACAGCCTGTAAACAAAATAGCTACAATAAGAGTTAAGATACTTATACTCTTAGCAGTGTTTTTTTCCATATATCCTCCAAATTGAGATTATATTATCATTAATAATTTAATAAGTCAATCTAGATAATAATAAACAATTTTGATAAAATAAAATTGGTGGTAGTATGAAATATATATTTGTTATAAATAGCTTTACTTTAAAAGATGAAATAAATGAAGTAATACATAGAATAAAAGATTTTTGTGTTAAAAATAATATGGAATTTGAAGTAGAAATAAATAATGAAGATAACTCTACTGAAGACATAGTAAAAAAATATAAAAAGTGTGGTTATACTATAGTAGCAGTAGGTGGAGATGGTATGATCAATAGAGTTTTAAATGCTATTATAGATACCGATAATATTTTAGGATTTATTCCATGTGGTACTGGAAATGATTTTTATAGAAGTGCATCAAAAGAATTTAAGAAATTAAATAATGAGTGTGATGTAATTAAGATAAATAATAAATATTTTATAAATGTAGCATGCTTTGGAATAGATGCGGATGTAGCCAATAATAAAGGATTAATTAAGTCTAAATTTATACCAAAGAGTCAAAGATATAACATTAGTGTTATAAATTCATTTTTAAAGTATGAACCAAGACACTTCTTATTAAAATTTAATAATGAAGAAGTAGAAGGAGATTTTGCAACAGTTGCTGTATGCAATGGAGGATATTATGGAAGTGGATATAACATAGCTCCTAACTTTAAACTAAACAATAATATGTTTGATGTGTATGTTGTAGAAGATGCAAATAAAGTAAGTATTATGAAAATGATATTATCTATGAAAAAAGGTAAACATGAAAAATATAAAAAAGTTCATAAATATCAAACAAATAAACTAACTCTTATATCAAAGACACCAATTAATAGTAATATAGATGGTGAAGAACTAGAATCTAAAAAGTTTAATATAGAAGTAATAAATAAAAAAATAAATGTATATTTTAATAAAAAACTAATTGAATATGTGAAAGGAAAATAAAAATGGAAACAGTATATAACAAATTAGTAAGAGATAACATACCTGAAATAATAAAATGTAATAATGACGGAGAAGCAGTAACCAGAATACTTAGTGACGAAGAATACAAGAAAGCACTTGAAGATAAACTTTACGAAGAATATCAAGAAGTATTAGAATCAAGTGGAGAAGATAGGGTAGAAGAACTAGCTGATATGTTAGAAATAATGATATCACTTGCTAAACTAGAAAAATCTAATCTTGAAAAAATAATAGAAATAGCTAAAAAGAAAAAAGCAAAACGTGGTGGTTTTGATAAAAAGCTATACTTAGAAAAAGTAGTAAAAAATAATTAGCACTTTAGTGCTTTTTTTAATGTCTTAGATCATCTATTATGTTATAATGATAATATGAAAAGATTTAACAAAGATATAACAATTGGTTTAACCAGTAAAGAAGTAAAGTATCAAATAGAAAATGGTAATGTTAATATAGATACAACTATTCCTACTAAGAGTGTAAGTACTATTATACTAAGTAATATATTTACACTATTTAATATGCTTAATTTATGCTTAGGATTTATTATTTTCTTAACTGGAAGTTATAAGAATCTATTATTTTTAGGAACAGTCTTATCAAATACAATAATAAGTATAGTGCAAGAACTAAGAGCTAAAAAAGAAGTAGATGCTTTATCATTAATGTGTACTCCTAAAGTAAATGTAATAAGAGACTCAAAAGAAACTGAAATAGGTGTTAATGATATAGTTCTTGATGATATCATTAAGTATAAAATTGGTAATCAAATAGTAGTAGACTCTATAGTATTAGATGGAACTATTGAAGTAAATGAATCTTTTATAACTGGAGAATCAGATGCAATAACTAAAAGAAAAGGAGATACTCTTTTATCAGGTAGTTTTGTAGTGTCAGGTAACTGTTATGCTAGAGTAGAACACATTAAAGAAGATAATTATAGTTCTAAAATATCAAAAGAAGCAAAATATGTTAAAAAAGTAAACTCAGTACTTTTAGATTCACTTAATACAATAATTAAAATATTATCTTGGGTAATTATTCCTTTAGGTTTACTTCTATTTATGAATCAATACTATTCACTTAATAATGCAGTAAGTACCGCTGTTATAAACACTGTTGCTGCTCTTATAGCAATGATACCAGAAGGTTTAGTACTTTTAACTAGTACAGTTTTAGCAGTTAGTGTAATAAGACTTTCTAAGAAAAAAGTATTAGTAAAACAACTTTATTGTATTGAAACACTTGCTAGAGTAGATACAATATGTTTTGATAAAACAGGAACTCTTACTAAAGGAGATATGGAAGTTAAGAAAGTAATATCTCTAAATGAAAAATATGATATAAAAGAAATAATGAATAATATTTGTGGTAACTTAGAAGACGATAATGCAACTATGAAAGCACTAAAAACATATTTTAAACCAAAAAACTATGATGAAGCAGATGAAATAATACCATTCTCATCAGATAAAAAATACTCTGGAATTAAGCTTAATAAAGATAAATTTATAGTTGGAGCTCCAGAATTTGTAACAGATAAAAAGATAGACTTAGATAAATATGATAACTATAGAGTACTAATGCTTGTTAACAAAAGACATAAAGATACTATAATAGGATTAATACTTTTAGAAGATAAAATAAGAGAAGAAGCATCAAAGACTATAAAATATTTTATAAAAGAGGGAGTAGATATTAAGATAATATCTGGTGATAATCCTAAAACTATAAGAAACATAGTTAAAAGACTTGGACTTAACTTCAATAATTATGTGGATGCTAGTACTCTTAGTGATGAAGAATTAAAAGATTCAGTTGATAAAACAACTATATTTGGAAGAGTAACACCATTTCAAAAAAGAATAATTATTAAAGAATTAAAAAGACTTGGAAAAACTGTATCAATGGTAGGAGACGGAGTAAATGATGTACTTGCTTTAAAAGAATCAGATTGTAGTATAGCACTTGCTTGTGGTAGTGAAGCAGCATATAACGTTTCGGATTTAGTACTTTTAGATTCGGACTTTACTTCAATACCAAGCATAGTAGAAGAAGGAAGAAGAACTATTAATAATATTGAAAAATCTGCCAGTTTATTTATAGTTAAAACTGGATATGCAATAATGTTAGCACTTATATTTATGTTAATACCTTATAACTATCCATTTATACCAGTACAATTAACACTAACAAATGCTTTAACAATAGGAATACCATCTTTCATATTAGCACTTGAACCAAATAAAAAGAAAGTTACTGGAAACTTCCTAACAAATGTATTTAGAAAGGCAATACCAACATCATTTATAATAGTCTTATCAATAATGATAATTACATTCTTACCATTAGACTTTATAGAAAAATCAACATTGTCATTAATAACAGTAGGTCTTGTTGGATTTATTCACATTTATAGAGTATGTTATCCACCAAAAAGATATCACTTAGTAATGATAAGTATGCTATTAACAATATTTATAATGGGAATTCTATTATTTAAGAAATTATTCTCATTAGCAGTTATTAACTTTCATATGATAATAACAATAATAGTAATAGTAGGAATTGCAATAACAATATTTAATATAATAGATAAGATAAAAAATAATTATGATATAATAAATAAATAATAGAGGTGAAAATATGAGTTTTGTATATGAAACTATAATAATGTTTATTTTAGGATATTTTATTTTAGTATTACCAATTGCAAAGAAAATAACAGATGAAACATCAAGAAAAAATACAAAAAAAATGGCAATGATCACAACCATAATAATATCAATTTTATGCGCATCAGTAGAAGGAGAACTACCAATAGTAAGCGGCTTAATACTAATTGCAGTAGTTAGAGCTATATGGTCAGCAACTCTTAAAAGAAATCCAAACCCTATGTCAGCAACACCAATAATAAATAATAACACAAATCAAACAAATAATTTGGTGTGTCCTAGTTGTGGTCATACAGTTAATCCAGGAGAAAAATTTTGTACATCATGTGGAGTAGAACTAAAAGTTGAAACGATAACACAAAAAACAGGAATACAAGAAGCAGTCTATGCACAACCAACAGATTATGAACCCGATCAAACTTTAACTCTAGAAGGCTTTATAGAAAAACGTATAAAAAAAGAGATGGACAAAGCGGGAATAGACCCTAAAGGGAAAATGGTACCTAATCAAGTACTAAAAAGATTTAATATCTTAAATATTATATTCTCAGTATTATTATGTTTTTATATATCACTTATTTTCTTTCATTTTCCAACTATAACATATATAGTAGGTCTTATTATATTAGTAGTATTATTCATATTTACAATGAAATTCAACTTTATGAAATACATTACAAAACAAGTTAAATCAAGACCAAGTGAAAAAATATCTAATATTATAATGAGTACCAAAGCAACATTAGTAAAAAATACATCTAAAAGTTATTTATTAATAGGATGTATGATTGCAATATGTATACCACTAGTAGTATTTAAAAATCCTAAAATATTCTATGAAAAAATGGATAATGGATACGGAGTAAGATTCTATGCATTTGGCCTTACTAATAATACAACCGCTACTATACCATCAACATATAAAGGAAAAAATGTAATATCTTTACGTGGTAATACATTCTCAAATATGAAAAATTTAACTGAAATAAATTTACCAAACACTATAACAGAAATAAGAGGCCAAGCATTTGCTGGACTAACAAAACTTGAAAAAATAAATCTTCCAGAAAACTTAGAATATCTAGGTGGAGGAGCATTTAAAGATTGTACATCTCTAAGAACAATAGTTATACCTTCTAAAGTAAAAGAAATAAATGGAGATACATTTAATAATGCATACTCATTAATATCAGTAACACTTCCTAATGGATTAGAAAGAATAGGTGGAAGTGCATTTGAAAATTGTAGTAATTTAGAATATATTGAATTACCAAGTACTTTAAAAAAAATAGGTGGAAGTGCATTTAAATATTCAGCATTAAAAGAAATAAATCTTCCAGAAGGACTTGAAGTTATAGATGGTGGAGCATTTGCTAGTTGTGATAATTTAACTGAAATAATTATGCCAGACTCAGTAACCACACTTGGAGGAGAAGCATTTCAATTTGATCGTTCAATAAAAAACGTAAAACTTTCAAATAATTTAACTGAAATAAGAGGAAATACTTTCGAAGAATGTTACTCATTAAAAACAATAACAATACCAAATAATGTAACAAGAATCGGAGGACATGCATTCTACGGAAGTGGACTTGAAAGTGTAATAATAAATAAAGGAAGTAAATTAAGAGAGATAGGCTCTTCAGCATTTAGAAATTGTTATGACTTAGAATCAATAACTTTACCAAGAAATGTAAGCATAAATGAAAGAGCATTTAAAAATAGTCCAACACAAATATACTACTTTAACTAAGGGGGAAAATATGGAATACAAATATATACATTTGTTATATGTACCAACAATGGCATGCAATATGGGATGCAAATACTGCTATCTAGAAGATAATACTGTAGATGAAAAAACAAAATATACACCACTTGAAACACTAGAATATGCAGTTAATAAATTTAAACAAAATAATGTTATTCCATTTAATATATCTCTTCATGGAGGAGAAGTAACAACATTATCTAAAAAAGACTTTCACGATGTAATAGAATTTATAAGTAATTACTATAAAGAAAATAAAAAAGTTATAACAGACGCAGGCTTTAAAATAGGTACACCACATATAAAAACAAATCTATATGATTTAAATAAACACATAGACACTATAAAAGAATTTAATGTATCTATTTCAGGTAGTCTAGATTTACCATTTAAAATGCATGATGAATATAGAGTCACTAAAGGAAACAAAAAAACACTTGGAAAGATATTTGAAAATATAGAACTATTAAAAGATATACCAAATAAAAAGAAAGTATCAGCAACTATATTTAAAGAACATTATAAATACATAGACAATATTATAAAAGACATAAAATATTTACATAAAAATACATGCCTTGATATGAATGATTTCAACTTTATGATAGGTTTTGATTATAATTCAAATGGAATTCTTCATCATATAACAGAAGAAGAACAAGTAGAACTATATAATAGGATGCATAAAGAATTTGATGGGACTGATTTAGATTATGGAGTAAATGGTCCTTGGTTTGATGAGTTTGGTCCAGGATATTGTACTAATTGTGATAACTGTGGTGAAAAGTTCTTCTTACTTGAAAAGAATGGTGATATTTATTCATGTGTAAGAGGTCAAAAGAATAAAGACTATTATTATGGAAATATATATAAAGATAAAGTAGAAGACATATTAAAAACAGCATATCAAAAGATATTTATAAATCATAATAAATTACCATTCAACGAAGAATGCAGTAAATGTGGATACTTATATTTATGTAAAACTGGGTGTCCATTCGTAAAGAATACATACAATTCTAATAAAAGCTATACTTGTAAATTACAGCAACTAATGTATAAAGATAGAGGTTATAACAAAGATAATTTTAATGATAGATTTGTATATGATTATGTATCTAAGATGAGAATAAATGAAAGTTTAAAATACTTACCAGCAAAAACTAACACAGAGTATCCAACTTTAGAAGAAATAATATCTAATGATCAAAAACTAAAATATATTTATGAACCAAATGTATTTATATTAAAAGTAGATAACATAGAATATAATTTAGAATCACAAGTATTAAAGAATACAAGAGACTTTATATATATTACACCTAGTAGTAAAGTTAAAATATATATGAAGAAAAACATGATTAACGAAGAATGTGAATACCCCGAAAATAATTCTATTTATATTATGATACTAAGTGGAAACACAGTAACCTATGGTGATGAAAATAGAACTAAGCAAAGACATATAGCTACATATCAAGTATATAAAGGCGTATTAGACAATAATAAAAGTGATAAAGAAGATTACTATGAATTAGATATAACTAATCTAATAAAAGAATATAAAGATAATTATAGTATTGAAAATCCAAATAATATATTCTTTACAACTTCATCACTAAGAGACTATCATTATTATAAGCAAAAGAATAATGCTTATTATCACATACAAGCAATAAATTTACCATTTCAAAATATAGAATTTTATTATTTAGATAAGGAGTTTAAAAATGAATAAAGAAGCAGAAACTTATGAAGAATTAATACGTCAAAAAAGATGTATAGATTTCATTAAATATTATAATATTACTAAAGATGAAGTAGAAAAAATATATCAATTCTTAACGAAGTATCCTAATGGAATAGTAAGTGCTAATACAAGTACTATATTATTAAAAGATGGTACTAATACTATTGATACTATTGCTACGAATGCTAAAACTTCTTCTATAGATGGTATAAATATGTCTAATACTATGTTTAATATAATACCCCATATAGTATATACATCTCGTTATAGTGATAATTGGCATGATAGTGGAGGCTCATATGGTGGAGGCTCTTCAAATAATAATAACAATAACAATAATAACAACAACAATAACAATAATAGATAGGATGTGAAAATATGGCACTAGTATCTGATACATTTCATAACAAAAAATTAAAAGAAAATTCTATAAACATTAAGACTAAATATATAGTTGGAAACGAAATATTAGAAAGAAACACTGATAATTCAGTAAACGATGAAATAACAAAAGGTATTATATGTAAAAAAGAATACTATAAAAATAATAAATTAGTTCATGAAGAAACTACATTTGATTCTAGAATAGAATATACATTTATTTCAAAAGAAGAAGAAAACGAAGTATTTAAATGTCCAAATTGTGGTATGAGTGGAAAAGTAAAGAACTTTATAGATGGTTGTCCATATTGTAGAACACATTATAATATAGATTACACGGATAAGGATTTAGGAAGTAAATACCATTATGATAGAGTTTTAAGAAGTAATAAATATAGAATTATAACTGGAATAGTAGACTTAATAATATGTTTAATAATTAGTTTTTTCTATATTAAAGGAACATCTAGAACATTTAATAGTTATGATATATCTAAAGTTTTTATATATGGATTAATAGCTTCATGTATATTTTATTATGTTTTTTATGTAATAGATGGCTATATTATACTAGGACCTATCAAAAGATATAAAGATAGACAAAATGAAAAACAAAAAGTTTTTTGGGAAAGAACTAATCTTGATAAAAAAACATTCTTTAATAATTTTAATTATGAATTAAGAAAATACTATTATAGTAAAGAAAATATAATAGACTTTGATATAATTGATTATGATGAATTTAAAGATTATAAAAAAGATAATAATAGCTATGTAGATGTAACTGTTTACTTAAGAGTTATAACTATAGAAAATGGAAAACTTAATTCTAAATATTTAACTGAAGTATTCACAATGAGAAAAAATACTCAAGGTACTTTAGAGTTAAAGAAAGGTATTAACTATATAAAATGTCATAATTGTGGAGCATCTATTGATGCCACTAAAGGTAAATGTGAATTCTGTAATAGTGAAATAAAATATTTACAAGAATGGATACTGGAAAAGTAGATTTTTTATAAAGAGAGAAAAAGATTAAAAGAAATAAAAGAAAAAGGTGTTAAAGTAGAAGGAAATATAATTGACTATAAAACTTATTCAACAAGAAATAGTGAGTTTAAAAATGTAATTGATGAGGCATATTATTATACAGTAATAGTTGAATATGTAGATCCACATACTAAAGAAAAAACAAAATATGAAACCCCAGGACTATCATTTGATGCTCACCGCTGTTTAGGAAGCAAAAAATGTACTGTATATGTATATGAAAATGAATTATATGTTACTGATTTTATACCAGTCAATAAAGGTGAAGGTAACATTTGATCAAATGAAAATGGCTATTACAATGACGTCGAAAATGTAAAAAGAGAAGAAGTAAAAAAGTTTATGATAGGACAAACAATAATAGCCACAATATTTACATTAATAGCGTTATTTATTATCTTTTGGAATATGTATAAAAAGTAAAAAGGATATATTAGAAAAGTAGGTGATTTTATGGAAGTTTTAGTTGCAACAAACAATAAGTTTAAAATTAATGAAATAAAAAGTATATTTAGTGAAGATATAATTTATACTTTGAAAGATAAAAAGATTGATAAAGAAGTAGAAGAGGATGCAGATACATTTTTAAGAAATGCTAAAAAGAAAGCACATGAAATTTATAATATAGCTTCTATGCCAGTCATTGCAGACGATTCAGGTCTTTGTGTTAATGCTTTAAATGGTTTTCCAGGTGTAATGACACATAGATTCTTAGGAGAAAATGCAACTGATAAAGATAGAAACGAATATATAATTAATGAAGTAAAAAAATGCGATGATAAGAGTGCTAAAGTAGTATGTGAACTTGTCTACTATAATGGAGAAGATACAATAGTTGGAGAAGGCATACTTGAAGGAAATATAACGGATACAAGACGAGGAGACAATGGTTTTGGATTTGATGAAATATTTGAACTTCTAGATGGAAGAACATTAGCAGAACTAACTCCTGAAGAAAAGAATAAAAAAAGTGCTAGATTCTTAGCAGCAAAAGACTTAAAAGAAAAATTAGAGCAAAGGGGAATTTATTAAAACATATATTAGCAAAATATATGTTTTTTCATACAATAAATTAGGT
The DNA here is from genome assembly GCA_945935525.1 of uncultured bacterium. GTDB lineage: Bacteria > Bacillota_I > Bacilli_A > RF39 > UBA660 > CAG-1000. Next base: position 13,205 of record CAMERI010000007.1, read on the forward strand.
GATTATATGGCTTTAAAAGGAATTGTTATAGATCCAGGACATGGTGGAACTGACCCTGGAGCAGTCTCTAATGGACTTAAGGAAAAAGATTTTACACTTCGTATTAGTAAATATATGTATGATAGATTAAAAGAATTAGGTGTACCTGTTAGATTAACAAGAGATAGTGATGTAACATTAACTCCAAAAGAAAGAGTAAACAAAGTACAAAGCTTTTTTGGAGATAGTAAAGATGTAGTAGTTGTTTCTAATCACTTGAATGCAGGAGGTGGCGATGGCGCTGAAGTGATATATGCTCTTAGAAATAATAGTACGCTTTCTAAAAAAATACTTAACGAACTTGAAAAAGAAGGCCAAAATGTTAGAAAGTATTATCAGCAAAGATTACCAAGTAATCCAATAAAAGACTATTACTTTATGCAAAGAAATACACCAAATAATGAAACCATAACAGTAGAATATGGATTTATTGATAGTCCCAAAGATGATGTAGAACAAATCGAAAAGAATTATAAAAACTATGTAGAAGCTGTTATTAGAGCATTAGCTGACTATAAAGGATTTAAATATACTCCACCACTAGGCAGTGATTACTATATCGTTAAAAAAGGCGACTCACTATGGAGCATAGCTAACAAATATGGAATAACAGTTAAAGAGTTAAAAGAAATAAATAAACTAACTAGTAATACTCTTAAAGTAGGTCAAACATTAAAACTTACTAAGAATAATGAAATGATACCAGAAGACTATCTAGTTTATAAAGTTAAGAAAGGTGATTCTTTATGGGATATAGCTAAAGAATATAATACAACAGTAGCTACTCTTAAGAAAATCAATAACTTGTCAAATGATAAATTAACTATTAATCAACAATTATTTATACCTAAAAGTGATAATTCAAGTGTAAAAAATACTGGAGAAATAAATTATGTAGTTCAAAAGGGAGATAATCTATGGACTATTGCTAATAAATATGATACCACCATAAGCGATATAAAAAAATTAAACAATCTTAAAACAAATACACTTCAAATAGGCCAAGTTCTTAAAATACCAGGTTCAACAAACTATAATACTTACACAGTTAAAAAAGGCGACTCTCTATGGAAAATCGCAGATAAATATGGAACAACAGTAAACAAACTAATGACAATAAATAATTTAGATTCAACAACACTACAAATAGGTCAAAGTTTACTAATACCAACTAACTAACAATCAAAAAGCATTAGTGCAAATTCTAATGCTTTTTATTCTTCAATCTCTTCATCAGTTTTTTCTTGCAAGTACGCATTATCAACAATACGAAGTATATCTTCATCATTAGTATTAAGTACTTCTTTTAACTGATTTAATAGACTATTATTTGTATTCATTATAACTCTACCAACTTCAATTTGATTCTCTTCTTTAACAAGTTTAGTACTAGCAATATCAAAACATAATGATACTTCATCAGTATAATATTTAAATTCATCTTCAAATAATCTATCATCATTTCTAATTCTATCTTTATTATTAACAAGTTCATTATATGCATTAGAAAGTCTAACTTGAATCATAAGATTTAAGTGATCTAAGAATCTATAATATCTATTACCTTCAAGATTTACTTCAAGACTATTTAATCTATCAATAATGCTATTATCAGCCTTCTCTTCACCTAAAGATTCTAAAAAGTTAACTAAATCATAATATGATATCATAATTCACCTCTATCATCTTTATTATCATTTTCAACTACTGGAGGTTCTAAATCCCAATCAGGAAGTTCTATCATAACATTCTCATCATCTTTTTTATTTTTCTTTTTATTACTATTTTCTATATCTTCAGATTTTTTATCTTTAATCTTATCTTCTTTACTCATAAAAACCTCCTACTTATAATCAATATAATTTTTTTTATCGAAAGATTCTATATATTCAGTAAATTCATTTTTATATTTTAAATTCTTTTTACAAATAAATTTCATATCAACTATTTCTGCAAGTACATTATTAAGCTCAAACATATATTTCTTTAATGTATCATTATAATCTTTTATTATATCTTCTCTATTTCTAGAAGTTGTTAGTAAGAAGAACATAAGCATACACCCACCAACAATTACTACTGTAAGACCAATATAAAATTTAATAAATGTAAGTATAATTCCAACAACTACAAATATAGCAGAATAAATAGTTTTAGGTGAATAATATTGTTGACTTTGAGATTCTTCAGCAAATGGCTTTCTTACATAATCAGCAAGTGAATCTTGAAGTTCTTTTTCATTACTTCCATCTTTAGTAGTGCCAGTCCATTCATTAATCTTAATTTCAAACTCTTCATCTAAAATATCATCTTCATTATTAAATACTCTTTCATATCCTCTAATGATATCGTTTTTACATAATGATATAGCTAACTTCTTAGTATTCAAAGATAAATCTTTTCTATTGATTATTGCATCATTAAGTTCAGTATAGAAGTTATCATCAGTATTTATAAAGTTATCATACATTTTATATTTACTTTCTGCTTCATCTAAATTACCATTACATTCAATAATTAACTTATTCTTAAGAATATTTCTTCTTAATTCAAGTTCTTTATCTCCATAATCATATATTAAATTATGAAATATTTTATCTTCATCTATATCATTTTTAACATTACTTAATAGTTCTAAAAAACTACTATATACATTGTTATATGAATAACATAATTCAAGTTTTCTTTTAATCTTACTATAACTTTTAACATATGTTTTAGAAAAAGTATATTCATCTTCACCAACAGTATCTAAACTATTTCTAAAGAATTCTTCCCACTTACTTGCAGCATCATCACTTACTTTATCATTAATAGCTTTATTTACCCAACTATTAACATGTTCATATAAAGTATTATTAACATCATTATCATATTTTTCATTGCTAAGAAGATTAATAACACCAAGTATATCACTATTCATATTAGTAGCATCTTGATTACTTAAATATCTTTTTAACCACTTAATTGCAGTTTCTTTTCTATCTAATTTCAAATAGAACATACTAAATAATAATGATGTTTTATTATCATCTAAACTTAATGCTTTACTTATTGCTTTACGAGCAAGTTTTCTTTCATTCTTAAGCCATGCACATATAGCAATTAAAGAGTGTGTTAGGTAATAATTAGAATCACTTAAATGAGTTTGTTCACTTTGTGTTAACAATTTATTCTTTTCAATAGACCCTTTTTCCAGATTGTTAACAATTTCATTTAATTTGTTACGTATAAAATCATATTGACCATATTTTTTATTTAAATCTTCTTCATTATTTTCAAGTTCTATTCTTGCATTACTTACATAAGTATTACCTCTAACTTCAATCATAAAGTTCTTGATTTGTTTTTCAATAGAGTCAATATTAGCTTTAACTTGATCAAATTGTTCTTTAAAGTCATCTACTTGTTCATTAATATCATCTACACTACCAGCAATAACTTTCATATTTTCAGTTAGTGTATCTAAATCACTCTCTAGTGAGCTTACATCTTTCTTTTGAGTTGTACTAAATATTGCCATAAATCCACCTCTTTATTCTATATAGATTATAACATAATAAGTAGTAAAGTGATAGTTATTTTAGTGTAAACTTAGTAAAGTTCATTACATACTCCAGGGTCGGGTGCATAGAAACAATGTCCTTTATATCTTCCAGTATTTCTTTGATTGAACCAAGTACTTTTACATTCTTCATTTTTTTTAGGTCCATAGAACCATAATGCATTGGTGGCAGGGTAGTAGTATTCACCTTTTAATACTCTTTTAGCAAGTTCTTTTTCTTTTGTAGTAGCGCTTCCACTATTAAAAAGACTACTATTAGTGCCAACAAAACCACCAGGATTTTGATATACTACATCTGTTATGCTTCTTATTTTTTTAAAGTCTAAACAATCAGCAATAGCTCTGTTAACAATAACATTTCCAACCATTAACATTGCAAGATCTCCTTCAGCTAGCGCTTCAGCTCTCATTAGTCTAGCACATAAATCTAATTCTTTAGTAGAATATTTTATAAGCATATAATCACCTAATATATTGTATGCATAAAAGAAAAATGTTGATTTGTTATAATTTATATTGTATAATTAAAGTGCTTTTGAAAAAAAGTATTACATAGGGGTATGGTGTCAGTGGTAGCATGCCGGTCTCCAAAACCGTTGGGGAGGGTTCGAGTCCTTCTACCCCTGCCATATGTAATTTAGTCTGATTAACGTCGGACTTTTTATTTGATAAAAAAACTACTCTTTACATAGACATAGTAGATTTATCTTCTAAAGACTCTGTTTTCTCCAAGAAATCATTTAAGAATGTAAGCTCAGAAACTTGTTTCTTTTTTTCTGGATTTGTTAAACATTTCCTTCTAACTTCTAATATCATATCTAACATATTAAAGTCACTTCCATATTCATTAGAAACAACATGCGATAATTTATCTAAAGTTACACCTTTACTTGGAAAAGTATGTAAATTCCATCCATCAGTTTTAATACTTGTAAAGTTAGAATATGGTCCATACATCTTCATAAAAGCAGGTGAAAAAGAAAGAACCCCATTATGTAAGTGTTTTGCTTTAACTTCGTCAATATCATCAAAAGAAAAGTCAACACCTTCATCTAAATCAAATGTATAATATTCAAAACTTCTACACATATCAAAAAATCTTTTATAAGTTTCACTTAAAACATCCTCAGTAAAAATATCTCCACTAGCAAAATCATTTTTTAATTGAGCAAACTTTTCATTAGACCAATTTTCATCATTTTTACCAAAATATTTTATTTGACTTATATGCCAACTAATCCATCTTATCCATACATCAGCTATTCTAAGAAGATTAATAGGTCCCTGTGTAAAAAAAACTTTAGGATTCTCTTCGATATTCATAGCATTCTGTCCAATTTCAGCTTTAAAACCCTCTCTATTTATTACTTCATAATTAGCTTTTGGAGCAAAATGAAACAAAGTTTTATTAAGCATCTCATCATTTTCTAACATATCTTTTAATTCAATCGTTTTCATACACCAATTATATCAAAATTAATAAGCAAATACATTAGTTCTTTTTAATATACCTAAACATATAATTAACTAATGAAAAACAAATTAAAAGAAAAATTATTAATACTATTAAACACTGAAGATTATACTGAAAACTATTCACTTGAAGAAATTGAATCAGGTAAAACACTAAGTATAGTTTCTTATCTTATTCCTATAGTGCCATTTATATTATCAAAGAAAAACTCTTATGTTCACTATCATACCGCTAATGGAATGAATATACTTTTTACTTATTTAATATTTTTAATTATTAAAAGAACTTTATCATATATTTTTGGTACACCATGTGACTTAATAAGTGGTATTAAATGTATGATTCTACCATTATCACTTAGAATATTATTTGCATTAATAAATATGTTATTTAGTTTTATAGTATTACTAGGACTATTAAATGTATGTAATAACAAAGCTAAAGACTTACCGCTAATAAGCAAAATAAAATTCTTTAAATAGACAAAATATATAAATTATGTTAGTATAATATCCACTAAGGAAATATATGAAAAAGTTTGATAAATTAAAATTAGGCAAGATAGTACTTGATAGTGATACTAATAAAAAATTCTTGGATTTTAAAAATAATCAAGATATATTTTGTGATGGAACTGAAAATGAATATTATGCTGCATTATATAATTATATAAAAAGACTTATTTATAACTCAAGAAGTACTAATGAAATGATATTAAATAAAACTTTTATATCTAACATAATAAGAATTCTAAAGAATGATGTTTTAGTACAAAATAAGCTTAAAGAACTAGTATATTTAGAATTAATACATTATTTATTTGTATATTATGACACTATTAATATTATTAGATTAACAGGTTGTTGGCCTTATACTGAAGAAGAAAATAAAGATGTTAAAAAGGAGGCAATAACCCTTTTAAAGACTCAAAAAAAAGAAATAGAAGACTTCTTAAAAGAAATAGAATATGATAAAAAAGTATCTGAATTATTAGAAAGATTTAAGGAACAAACTACAATGGAATGTGAATTATCTAATGATGATTTTAATGATTTAGAATTAATATTCACTACAGCTCATAATATACCACAAGAATACATAGATTTATATTTTAGAAATGTAATGAAATATTCTAAAAGGGTAACAACAGATTCACTAAGAAATGCTTTTAGTAGTTTAGTTAGAAATCAAGCATCATCTTATGGAACATATTGTTTTCTAGATATATGTCCGTTAAAAATAGGGACTCTTGGTAGTTATGAATACCATGTAATAACAGTTTCAGATAGAACTTTTAGTAGTTTTTATTTAAATCAATTAGTTAAGAAAAGAAATATATTTGATACTATTTTTCATGAACTTACACATTTATTACAAGAAAAACTATATGAAAAAGAAAATCTTCCATATGAATATATACTAATGATAGAAGATTATTTATTATCAAATACTTTATCAGATAAATATACTACTAATAATTATATGTCTTTATATAATGAAATAGATGCTAGACGTTTAGGTTCACTTAAAACAGATGAATATTTAAGAACTTTAGGAATTATACCAAAAGAAAACACTCTTAGAGCAATAGAAAGAGATGAAAGAAAGCATAAGAAAGATACAAGATATTATAATAGAGAAGAAAAGAGCGTAGACGTATTATTTGATGAAAATATACAAGAAGTAATAAAAGTATTAAAAGTAGAATTTAAAATAGATATATTTACTGACTATCCAGTATTAAACTATTTATATCATAAAGATGGTAGAAGAAAAACCACTCTTGAATTAATAAAAGAGAAGAGTAGAACTACTAGTGAAGAAGTAAAAAATTTAATAGATGAAATCTTAAAAAATAGAAAATTATCAAAAGAAAATATATCTAAAGATTTAAAAGAGTTAGTATTAGATTCAGACTTAAGTATTGAAGATGATAAATCTAGAATGATTTATCAATTAAACACTTTATTAACAACTAAAGAAAGAAGCAAATTGCTAGTAAGTTTAGATAGTATAAGTATAAAACTTAAAGAGTTTGTTAGAGGATTTGCTATACTATGTGGAGAGTTAAATGAAATAGAATTAGAGAGTAATATTATTTTAATTGATAGAGTTATGGAACATAAATTTATAAAAGATAATACTGATAGGGATTGACAAATAAATTTAAATAGTCTATAATCTAGGTCAAGTGAGGGGATATAAGATATAATTGTTGAGCTATCCCGGGGAAACCTACACGAACTTTTATAAAGTACGGAGTCGCTGTTAAGTAGTGGATTTCGTGCTTTTTTTAATTCTTTACGTTATCCATCTATTAGAAAGGAGGGAATATTATTATGGTTAAAGCATCAAGAATGCCGGATTTTTCTGCAATGGGAACTATTGAATCCGAATTATTTCAAGAAGTTCAAAGAAGACTTAGATATAAGAATGGAAACATTAGTGATATTTCAGAAATTGAACAATTAAAAATGGAAACATTAGACTTATTAGAAAGTCTTGGTTATCCAATGGATGAATTTGGAACATATCTATATAAAGATGTAATTACAACTATTAGAGAACAACTTGGTGTAGTTGAAACAAGAGAAGATGTAAGAAGATCTGCTTCAATATTAGACGAAGCCAAATCAGCATTCTCACAACTATATTTCAATCTAGCAAGAAATGAAAGAGACATCGGAGTAAAAGAATATCATAGAATTCTATCACAATCACTTTCAAAAGTTGATTACAAAAAGGCATCACCAGAACTATTATACAAAGTATATGGTAATTTCCCTTTTGAGATGGACTATGGTGAAAATGCTTTTGCTCTAGCAAACTTTTTAAATAGACAAGTAGATAAACCTTTATGTAGAAAATTTACAAATTCACCTAGCAAATAAGCTAAGGTGAAAATAACAGAGTAACCCAGTGTTACTCATTTTTTTAGGAGGAGAAGTTATGAATATAATAGAAGTTAAAAATTTATCAAAAACATTCAAAGTTAAATTAAAAGATAAAGGTTTAAAAGGAAGCATTAAGTCAATATTTAAACCTAAGTATAAAACTGTTAAAGCTGTTAAGAATATAAGTTTCAACATAGAAAAGGGAGAAGTTATAGCATTTATAGGTCCAAACGGAGCAGGTAAAAGTACAACTATTAAGATGTTAACAGGAATACTTTATAAAGATAAAGGAACTATTAATATTGATGGTTTAGATCCTGAAAAAGATAGAAAGAAACTTGCTCATGAAATAGGAACAGTATTTGGTCAAAAAGAACAATTATGGATGCATCTAACTCCATATGATAACTTTAAATTTTTCGGAGCTATTTATGATATACCAGAACAAGTAGTTGAAAAGAAAATAGAAGAATTCAAAGTATTATTTGAACTAGATGAATTTATAAATACACCAGTACGTAGTCTAAGTTTAGGTCAAAGAATACGTTGTGAGATAGTAGCATCTCTAATACATGAACCAAAAATATTATTCTTAGATGAACCAACTATAGGATTAGATCCAGTCGTAAAAGAAAACATTCGTACACTTATCAAAAGAATGAACAAAGAATATAAAACAACAATATTCTTAACAAGTCATGATGTATCAGATATAGAAAAACTATGTAAAAGAGTTATCATAATAAATAATGGTACTTTAGTATTAGATGATTCAATGGAAAACTTAAAATATAATTATTTACATAAAAAGATATTGGAAGCTAAAATGAAAGAAAAGGTAAATCTAAATGATGAAGAAGGTATAACTATATTAAAAGATAAAGGATATAACTTAAAGATAGAAGTAGATACTAGTAAACGTTCTATAAGTGATGCTATAAAATTATTAAATCCAGATAATATAATAGATATTAATATATCAAATACACCTTTAGAAGATATAATAAGTGACATATATAAAAAAGAGGATAAATAATGAAAAAGTATTTATTTATATTTAAGACTGAAATAATAAATAGTTTACAATATATGTTTAACTTATTATCAGGTTTTATAGCATACATAATAATGATATATGTATTCTTATGCTTGTGGAAATATATGTATAGTGATCCATCATCTCTTATAAATGGTTATAACTTAAATCAAATGATATGGTATATAATCATCACTGAGATATTATGGATGAGTCTAGGTGGTAAAAAAATATGTCGTAAGATAACTAATGATGTTAAAAATGGTAATATAGCTTATAACATAAATAAACCATATAACTATATTTTATATAATCTATCTAGTAATTTAGGAAGCATATTTATAAAATTTATAGTATTTACAGTACTAGCTATGATTTTAGGATTTATATTTTTGGGAACATTTCCTAAGTTAAATATATTATCTATTTTAGCAGTATTATTAACAAGTATTTTAGCAACTACAATAAGTATATTAATAATGATAGCTATAGGTTTATTCTCATTCATAATAGAAGATTCAACACCATTATACTGGGTATATAGTAAATTCATATTAGTCTTAGGAACAATATTTCCAATAGAATTCTTTAGTGGAATACTAAGAGTAATATTAAAATATAGTCCAATATATGTTGTATCTTATGGACCAGCAAAATTATTTGTAAACTTTAGTACAAGTGAATTTATAACAATAATTATGTCACAATTAATATACTTAGTTATATTTTATTTAATAACTACATTTATATATAAGAAAGGGGTGAAAAAACTAAATGTTAACGGAGGTTAAAAATCAATTAAAAGTAAATTATCTTTCTATAAAGTATGGTCTTATGAGAGAAATGGCAAATAAGTTTTCATTCTTGTCAAATATAATTTTTATGATTATAAATAACTCATGTTTTATCATACAATGGGTAGTACTTTATTCATTAAAAGACAATATTGGAGGATATACTTTTAAACAAATGTTATTACTTTGGGGAATTGCAGCTAGTACTTTTGGAGTATCAAGATTCTTCTTTAAGAAAGCATTTACTTTATCTGAAACAATAAATACTGGCAAATTAGATGCATTCTTAGTACAACCTAAAAACGTATTATTAAGTGCAATAACTACTGACGTAGAAGTTTCAGCTATAGGAGACTTAATCTATGGATATGTAATACTTATAATATATGGAATCACTTTAAAAAACTTCTTATTGTTTACAATATTTACTATATTAGGTGGTTTAATAATAGCTTGTGTTTCAGTAATAGCAAATAGTCTAGCATTTTGGTTTAATATGTCAGATGTTTTAGCGGACACTCTAAATAATATGATGATAACATTTGGTACATACCCTAAAGATATATTTAATGGAATAGTAAAGATATTACTTTATACTTTGATACCAGTAGGTATTGCAAACTATATGCCAATAGACGTAATAATAAGTTTTAGTTTAAATAAAATATTAATAGTATTTATAGTAACAATATTTATGATAGTTTTATCATTTTATATATTTAACAAAGGATTAAAAAGATACTCTTCAAGTAACTTGATGAGTTCAAGAATATAATTAATATTAAAGATAAAAAAGCAATATTAATGTAAAGTAAAGGACTAATTATGTAAATTAGTTCTTTTTATATAAAGAAAAACTTGCATTTAATTCTAAAAGAAGTTTCAATATGATATAATTAATAAGGTGAAAACTTATATGCAAATGTTAATTAAAGGAGTAAATGTTAACTATACTTTTTATGATAATCACAGTAATATAAACTTAGTTTATTTGCATGGCTGGGGCCAAAATATTGAAATGATGATGCCTATAGCTAAACCATTTATTAAGAAGTATAATGTTTTAATTATTGACTTTCCGGGCTTTGGTGACAGCGATGAACCTAAAGAAGTCTGGAGTGTTTTTGACTATGCAGAAATGGTTGATGAAATGGTTAAAAAACTTAACATGAAGAATCCTATTGTTATCGGACACTCTTTTGGTGGCAAAATTGCATTGATTTATGGATATAAATATAAACCTAGAAAAGTAGTAGTACTAGCAAGTCCATATAAGCAAGCTATAACAAAACAAACCTTAAAAGTTAAAATGTTAAAGATTGCTAAAAAAATACCAGGTATTAACAAATTAGAGAATTATGTTAAGAAACATATGGGTTCAACTGATTATAGAAATGCTAGTGAAATGATGAGAAAAGTACTAGTAGCTCATGTAAATACTGATATAACTGAAGACTTAAGAAAAATAAAATGTCCAGTACTTGGTATATGGGGAACTAATGATGCAGCTGTAAGTATTGAAGATGGAAGAGAACTTGAAAATTATATTCCAAATTATGGATTAGTTGAATATCATGGATGTACACACTATGCATATTTAGAAAATCTAGGTCAAACAATAAGCGTACTTAATAATTTTATAGGAAGTGAGGAATAGTATGAGTCCAAAAATATTATTTTTATTAACACTATTAACATATATATATTATCTAACATACAAATCAAGAAAAGCTTTGCATATGTTACAACAAAACTGGTATAACGATGGTAATAGATATCTAAAATGGGTAAAAACTAATGCTAAAAAAGTATTTATAACTTTCGATATGGCATTTATATTATTTTATTTTTTAAAGTTCACAAGTACAAAAACAACACTAATTATATTTGCAGTATTCTATATGATAGTTTACTTCTTATATAAAAGTAATGCAGAAAAAGAACAATCTAAAAAGCCACTAGTAGTAACTCCAAGAATTAAAAGGCTTTATACTACTATGTTTATATTGTTAATAATTTGTTTAATTCCAATGATTATAAACTTTAATGTTGATAACTTGTTTATATATTACTTAATCATAGGACTTTTCTCTTACATAAATACAATTGTTATATGGTTATGTAATATCATAAATAAACCAGTAGAAAAGATGGTATATCTTCATTATAAAAGACAAGCTGAGTCAAAACTTTATAGTATGACTTCACTTAAGAAAATAGGTGTAACAGGAAGCTATGGAAAAACAAGTACAAAGAATGCATTAAATGATATATTAAATGTAAAATATAATTCATTTGCTACACCAAAAAGTTTCAATACTATGTATGGTCTAATAAATGCAATAAATAACTATATGGATAAATTTAGTGAAACTTTCGTAGCAGAAATGGGAGCATTCTATAGAGGAGAAATAAAAGAAAAAGCAAACTTTATAAAACCTAAATATGGAATTTTAACTACTATCGGAACAGCTCACCTAGAAAGTTTTGGTAGTCAAGAAAATATTCAAAAAGCAAAATTTGAATTAATAGATTCGCTTCCAGATGATGGAGTAGCAGTTCTAAATATGGATGATCCATATCAAACAAGTTACAAAATAAAAAGTAAATGCAAAGTAGTATGGGTATCAACCAAAAACAAAGATGCTGATGTTTATGCTACTGACATTAAACTATCTAACAAAGGAACAACATTTACTTGTATATTTAAAAATACTAAAGAAAAACATACATTTGAAACTAAACTACTAGGAAGTGCCAACGTATATAATGTTCTACAAGCAATAGCTATGTCATATGAACTAGGTCTTACTCTTGAACAAATTGCTATCGGAGTAAAAAGAATAGCTACTATAGAACATAGATTAGAACTTAAGAGATATACAGAAAATATTTATATTATAGATGATGCATACAATTCAAACCCAGTTGGTTCTAAAATGGCAGTAGATGTTCTTAAAATGATGAAAGGTAAAAGAATAATCGTAACACCAGGTATGATAGAACTAGGAGATGAACAATATAGTTCAAACTTCGAATTTGGTCGCTGGATCGCTGGATGTGCAGATGAAGTAATACTAGTTGGAGAAGAACAAACTAAACCAATACAAGATGGACTAAAGAAAGAAAAATATCCAGATAAACAAATACATATTCTTAATGACGTAAAAGAAGCATTCCCATTAATGAGAAAATTAAGTGACAATGAAACATATGTATTATTAGAAAATGATTTACCAGATATATTTAATGAATAGGAGTAGATAATATGAAAATTAAAGTAGGAGTTATTTTTGGTGGAGAAACAGTTGAACATGAAGTAAGTATCATTTCAGCTATCCAAGCAATGAATAATTTAGATGAAGAAAAATATGAAATAATACCAATATACATTTCAAAAGATAGAATTTGGTATACAGGACACGTACTAAGAGAAATAGATTTCTATAAGAATTTTGAAGATGAAAAAAAATATGCTAAAGAAGTAACACTTTGTAAAAAAGGGAAAAACTTCTTCTTACAAAAAACAAATGGATTATTTAGAAAAGATATAACTGATATAGATATTATCTTACCAGTAGTTCATGGTAATAATGTAGAAGATGGAACTTTAGCGGGTCTTCTTGATTCTATAGGTATTCCTTATGTTGGTTCTCATGTACTTGGTTCAGCTTTAGGACAAGATAAAGTAGTTATGAAGCAAGTAATGTCTTCAGTAGGTATTCCAGTTGTAGACTACACTTGGTTTTATGATAATGAATATTTAGAAGATAAAGATGAAATATTAGATAAAATTAAAAAGTTAGGTTATCCAGTAGTAGTAAAGCCAGCAACTCTAGGTAGTAGTGTAGGCATAACTTTAGTACACGATTCTAAAAAAATAGAAGATGCTATAGATGAAGCAATTAACTATGATACAAAAGTAGTAGTTGAAAAAGCAGTAGAAAACTTAATAGAAGTAAATGCAAGTGTACTAGGAAACTATGAATATCAAAGAGTAAGTCCACTAGAAGAAGTAATGGGACTTGATGAAATATTAAGTTATGCTGATAAATATTTAGGAAATTCAAAAACTAAAGGAGTTAAAAACACTGGTTCAAAGGGCATGGCATCAACTAATAGAATAGTACCTGCTAGAATATCAGATGATCTTACTAAAGATATTCAAGAAACAGCAAAAAAAGTATTTAAGACTCTTAACCTAAGTGGAGTATGTAGAATAGACTTCTTAATAGATAAAAAAGCAAATAAATTCTATGTAAACGAACCAAATACATGCCCAGGTAGTTTATCATTCTATCTATGGAAAGAAGCAAATCTAAAATATAAAGAACTACTTGATGAAATGATAAGTATTGCTATAAAAGAATATAAAAATAAATCTAAAAAAGTGAAATCATTTAAAACTAATATTCTAGAAGGATTTAATGGTTCTAAAGGAGTAAAAGGAATTAAAGGATTAAAGAATTAAAAAAATAGAGAATTTTCTCTATTTTTACTTGTTATAAATCATCTTAACTTTACCATGTTTATTTGAATCACTTAGTAAATTATGACTCTCAAGTTGTCTTTTAACTTGTTTAGAAACACCTTTATTTCCATCAATTAACTTAACTTTAGGAAATATCTCTTTGATATTCTTTTTAACATGAGGATAGTGCGTACAACCAAGTACTATTGAATCTATATTTTCATAGGTATATTTATCAAGTAATTTATGTAATACTTTGTTAATTCTATCTTTATTACCACTCTCTATTGCATCAGCTAAACCTTTACATGGAAGAAGAGTAATTTTTTGATCATTTCTTTTATTTAACTTAACAAGTTCATGAGTTCTCTCTGACTTAATAGTACCAGGAGTAGCCATAACTAAAGTATTTTTATAATTCTTATCACATGCAACTTTAATAGCAGGCTCAGTACCTACAAATAACATATCAGGATACATCTTTCTAAGTCTATTAATACATCTAGTAGTTGCAGTATTGCAAGCAATAACTATTATCTTGACTTCCTTTTCTATTAGAAAGTCTACTATACCAGTGACAATACCCATTAACTCTTCATCACTTTTTTCGCCATAAGGATTATTTTTAGAATCAGCATAATATATATAATTTTCATTAGGTAAAAGTTTTCTTAACTCTTTTAATACAGTAAGACCACCAATACCAGAATCAAACATACCAATTTTATTATTATTCATATACATCCCTTCGTAAACATTATATCATATTTATATACAATTATTTAATTTATGATATAATTAAAACGTATAGTTATTGTTAATAAGGAGAGATTATGGAAGGTTTAATAAACGGAATTATAGACTCTTTTGGAGGAGTATTAGCACTTAAATATGGTAAAGAATTAATAGTATTTATTATTTCATTATTACCACTTTTAGAATTAAGAGGTGGCTTAATAGCAGCAACACTTCTAGGAGTAAAACCAGTAGTTGGATATATAGTTTCAATAATAGGTAATACTTTACCAGTACCATTCATACTACTATTTATATCTAAAATAATGGATTGGATGGAAAGATCAAAAGTAGGATTCCTAGAAAAAGTTTCTAAATGGTTAAGAAATAAAGCCCATAAGAATAGAAAAGAAATAGATAAATATGGATACTTAGGCTTGCTTCTATTTGTAGGAATACCACTTCCAGGAACAGGAGCATGGACTGGATGCTTAGTGGCAAGTGTATTTGATATGGATAGAAAAAAATCATTCTTCGCAGTAATGGGAGGAATAATAATGGCAAGTATCATAATGATGTTATTGTCTTATGGACTTTTAGGAGGAATAATTAACTAATTATTCTTTTTTTATTTACAAAAAAAGTGTAAAAAATAAAAATTAAATTTAATAATATCAAAAAGTATTTTATAATCATAGTAGGAGTATAGCTATGTATGAAGTGTTAATAGTAATTTCAATATTACCAGTAGTATTGATTAATAATTATATTTATAACAAAGATAAAGAAAAAGAACCAAAAAAATTACTAAAGAAATTAACTATTGGTGGAGTCTTATCTTGTTTTGGAGTGTTTGCTATATCTGCATTTCTGCCGCTCATATCACCTATATTTGGAGTAGAAGATACAAGTACTCTTAGTAATTTTGAACTAGCAATAAATGTATTTATAGGAGTAGCATTAGTCGAAGAATTTTGTAAATTAGTATTTGTATACTGGTTTTCATATAACCAAAGAGAATTTGATTATATATATGACATGGTAGTTTATGCTGTTTATGTCTCACTTGGCTTTGCATTATTTGAAAATATATTATATGTTATTTCAGGTGGATTAGGTACTGGTATAATAAGAGCATTTACTGCTGTGCCTATGCATGCAAGTATGGGTGTGTTAATGGGACATTTTTTAGGAGAAGCAAAGTATAATGAATTAAATAATAAAAGTGGTCTTTGTTATAAACTTCTAGCATTGCTAGTACCAACACTAGTTCATGGAGCATATGATTACTCAGCATTCCAAGGAAGTTGGCCACTATTAATAATGATACTAGTAGTCTTTGCAATAACTGCTATAGTAATAGTAAATCATAAAAGCAAAAACGATGTTAAAATACAAAGAAAAAACGCCTACTGTACAGTTTGTGGTACAAAAGTAATAGGCGATTATTGTACAAAGTGTGGAAGTAAAACAGAATAACTATTTTAACTTATCAAATATATTTTTAAATTCATCATTAATTACTAGAGATGCAATACTATCATAAGAAGTAGCATCTCTATTTATTATGACTAAATTTTTACCATTAAATAGTCTTATCAAACTACTAGCAGGTTCAACAGTTAATGAAGTACCAGCTACTATTAAAGTATCACATTTACTGATAGCTTCAATTGAACGATTAAGAACATACTCATCAAGCATCTCGCCATATAACACTACATCAGGTTTAATAGTACCACCACACTCACATACGGGAACATCTTTAGAATTAAATACATACTCTGCGTCATAAAATTTATGACACATAATACAATGATTCTTATATATAGTTCCATGTAACTCAAGTACATTAGTACTTCCAGCTTTAGTATGTAATCCATCTATATTTTGAGTAACTATAGCTTTAAGTTTACCCATCTTTTCAAGTTTAACCATATATTTATGTATTACATTGGGTTCAACATTTAAACAATTTAATTTATCTCTATAAAATTTATAAAATTCACTAGTATTCTCATAGAAAAATCCACTACTTAGTATCATCTCAGGTGGAAACTTATATTTCATATTATATAGTCCATCTTTACTTCTAAAATCTTTAATACCACTTAAAGTAGATACACCAGCTCCACTAAAAAATACTATATTATTAGATTCATCTATTATCTTTTGTAATTTATTTATCTTTTCGTTCATTATCATTCTCCAACATATTTAATAAGTTAATTTTAAAAATATCTCTATCACGATATTCTTTAGAAATCATTACTCCTTTATAAGTAGTTATTTCATTTTTATAGCCTTCCAATAAAATATTTTCTGGTTCTATTGTTTCAAAAATAATATTTTTTTCATCCATGTTAACACCATATATTAATTTTAAATCTCTATATACTTTAGAAAATATAGAATCAGTAGGCAACACTAATTCATATGTAAAAATATTATTATCTTCTTTAACTAATTCACCAACATAATTTCCATTTTCAATACTAGGATAATATTCAAATACAAGTTTTTTATAGGCTAACATATTATATTTTTTAATATTTCTTTCTAATCTTCGATATTTCTTTTCATCGGAATATGTAATGGTGAAACCATTTTTAGTTTTTTTTCCCATATCTCCATTTTGCATATCACCATTTTTATCAAGAATTCTATCCATTACATCATTTAAATTTTTAACTTGATTTGATAACTCATTCATTTTTATATCTAACGTAGTATCATCTATATCTTTTCCTTCATTGTTATCTTTTGATTTATTAAGTAAGTCAATTTTAAACAAATCTTTTTCGGGAACTTTTTTAGAAACCATAGCTTTTTTATAAAATGCTAACTCTGATTCAGAACATTTTATTAAAATATCTTCAGGTTGTATTGTTTCTAAAACAACAGTTTTTTCATCTGGATAAACACTATATATTAATTTGCAATCACCATAGATTTTAGAAAACAGAGGATCACTAGGTAACATTAATTCATACTTTAAAATATGTTCATTCTTTTTTGAAATTCGTTTACCAATGAAATTCCCATTTTCAATACTAGGATAATATTCAGATTTAAGCTTTTTATATGCTAACATATTGGACTTTTTTAAACCTTGTTCTATTTTTTTAAAATTTTTATCGAAAAAGTAAATTATATGATAATGTTTTGTATAAGTTAATTCTTCTTCTGATGCTTTAGATTTATTTTGTATATCGTTGTTATAAACTTTTTTATTTTCTTCTTTATATTTCGAAAGTTCTTTTTCTAGTTTATTAACTTTCTCTTCTAAAATATCATTTTTATTCTTAAGTTCTAACATAGTATCGTAAGTATTATTTTCATCATTATGAACTAAAATGTCATCTTCATCTTCAACTTTATCTTTTTTAATAAAAAGTAAATAAATAATAACGATAAATACTAATGTAACAAAAATGTAAGATAATATATCCATAATTATTCATCACCTTTCTTACTTTTTCTTAACATTTCATCTCTCTTAGAATAAACACATCCACAATAATCTTGACGATAAAGACCATATTTATGAGAAAGTTCTATAGAATGTTTATAACCATTTTCTTTTTTAAAGTCAGAGTGTAACCACTTAACACCATATTTATTTTCCATTTTTTCCCCAATCTCATTGATAAGTTCAGCATTCTTATATGGACTAACTGACAAAGTCGTACAAAAGTAATCATAGTTATTCTCTTTAGCAACTTTAGCTGTCTTCTCAATTCTAAGATTAAAACATATAGTACATCTCTCTCCCTTTTCAGGACACATCTCATACCCTTTAACAAGTTCATTATACTTTTCATTATCATAGTCACAATCAATAAAATCTAGTTTATTAGGACTTTCTAACATACTAAGTAATTTAATCTGTTCATTTTTGCGTTTTAAATATTCATCTTTAGGAGCAATATTAGGATTATAATAAAGAACAGTTATATCAAAATAAGGAGCTAAATATGTTATTACATGAGAACTGCAAGGAGCACAACAACTATGAAGTAATAATTTTTTATGATTTACTTCAACACTCTTTAACTCTTCTTTACATTTATTTTCTAAAATCTTGCTCATAAAATCACCTGGCTATATTTTACCACAAAAAAATATGTTATTATATAAATAGGATGTGATTATATGAAATATTATAAATATAAAATGGATATAGGAGTAGGTAATGCTTTATGTATACTTATGGCAATACCTTTATTCATAGTTTATATCTTAATATTTCCTAATTTTTATGAAAGTATAACATTCTCAAAAATGCCAATTCTACTATTATGGTTTATACTTCATGAAATGATACATTTCCTTGGATACTTAATTAATAAAGAAGTTAATATAAAAAACTTATACTTGGGAGTATGCCTTGAAAAAGGAATATTCTATTGTCAATGTAGTCAAAAAATACACAAAAAAACAATATTAATTTCTTTAATGTCACCATTTACAGTAATAGGTGTAATAACATTTATAATAGCTATAATATTTAACTTACCATTCTTAGGATTCTTATCAATACTTAATATGACAGGAGCAATCTTTGATTTAATAATGACATATCAAATAAGTAGAATGCCTAAAGATGTTATGTTTGCTGAATTTGATGATCCTGATGCATACTACTTAATATCTAAAAAAGATTTAACTAAATATAAAACAATAGGACTTAAAATCGTAGAAAGTGGAGAATATGATAGTAAGAAGATAAAATCTAAAGATAGAAAAAGAATTGAAATAACTAAAAAATCTTATATATATTTAATAATCTTTGTAATAATTTGTTTATTAACAGATTATCTTTTGAACTTAGTCTAAAACATGTTATAATATCGTTGGTGAAAAAATATGGAATTTAAAGCATTAATTATAACATTATTATCAGGTATATCATTTTTAATAGGATATTTAATTACTAAATTTATAAAAGATGAAAAGAAACTAGTAACTTTCTCAGTAGGTTTTTCTTTCACTATTATATTAGGTTTAGTATTTTTTGACTTGTTACCAGAGTGTCTAGAATTATTAGAAAATAAAACATTAATTATTCTTTGTATAGTAGTAGGTATAACTGTATTAAAACTATTGGATATATTTATTCCAAATCATGAACATGGAACTAATAAAAAAAATCATATGGAACATATAGGTTTAATATCAGCACTTGCTTTATTCTTACATAACATTATTGAAGGAACAGCAATCTATACGACATCTATTAATAATTTAAGTTTAGGATTCTTTACAGCATTAGGAGTATCATTTCATAATATTCCTTTAGGTATACAAATATCCTCATTAGTTAGAAATAAAAAAGAAAAAATATTCTTACTTAGTAGTTTAGTATTTTCAAGTGTAATAGGTATCATCTTAATAAAACTATTTAATATTACACTTAATAATACAGTAACAGGTGTACTTATTTCATTAACTTTAGGTATGCTTATATATATTTCTATATTTGAACTACTTTGTGAAGTAAAAGAAAATATCAAAAAAAGAGAATTACAAATAGGAATAGTATTAGGAATAATAGTTATTTTAATAGGACATTTTATACATTAGTAGGAGTAGTATGAAGAAGTTAAAAATATTATTTGAAGATAAAAATATATTAATAGTTTATAAAGATGGCAATATACCAACTATTAATAGTGAAAAATATAGTAAGAGTTTATATAATGAAGTTTATGATTACTTACATAAAAAGAATCAAAGAGTTTTTGTAGTACATAGACTTGATAAAGATACTAGTGGACTAGTAATGTTTGCTAAAAACGAAAAAGTAAAAGAGATTTTACAAGATAACTGGGAGAATGTAAAACGTAAATATATTGCTTTAGTACACGGAATCATTTCTGAAAGTGGTGTCATAAAATCATATTTAAAAGAAACAAAAACACTTCTTACTTATAGTACTAATGACAAAAGTGGAAAATACGCAGAAACTCACTATAAAAGATTAAAACATAATAAACAATATTCACTAATTGAAATAGATATTAAAACAGGAAGAAAGAACCAAATAAGAGTTCATATGGCGGATAATAAAACACCAATATTAGGTGATAAAAAATATGGTGAAAAAGACGGTTATAGAAAAATGATGTTACTTGCAACAGAATTAGAATTTAATCATCCAATTACTAAAGAACATATACATATTAAATTAGATATACCAAACGAGTATAAAAAAGTAGTAGAAAATGAATAACAAAAAAGTATATATAGTTTTAACTCAAACGTATACAACACTTGCTAGAATAATAAAAAGTATTACAAAAGATAAATACAGTCATGCATCTCTATCACTAGATCCTAAGTGTGATAAAATGTATTCATTCGGAAGAAAATATATATACTTTCCATTCTATGGGATATTTTTAAAAGAAGATTTAAGAAAAGGATTATTTAGTAGAAATAAAAATGCACTAGTAGCTATCTATGAAATAAATGTAACAGACTATCAATATAATAAAATAAAAGAAAAAATAAAAGAAATATATCTAGATAATAAAGGATATAATATAACAGGATTACTACTAGCTCACTTTAGAATAAAACTTCATAGAAAGAAATACTATTGTTCAGAATTTGTATATGAAGTTCTATCAAATAATAAAGTAAAAGTACTAGATAATACAAAAACTTTATTTAAACCTGAAGAGTTAATAGAAAATAAAAATTATAATAAGATATTTGAAGGTAAAATTAAAGATTATATAGCAATTTGTTAAAATTGCTATATTTTTATATATAAAAAAGCCAAATCATATATAAAAAAGAGTCATATAACTATGGCTCTAATACACTTGGTAAAGTAGTTTTATTACTTTCAGTAGTCTTTTCTTGGCTTTTTTGAACACTTTGAACAACTTTAGTTGGTTGTGTTCCTTTTATAAATAAATGAGTTTGAATTTTAGAAGATGGAGTAGAAGCACTAGGAAGTTTAGGAGGATTAGTTCCAACTACAACTTTAGATGCAACTATTCCGCTAGGTCTTTCAAACTTAGAATTCTCTTCCATGATATTATTAACTATCTCCGCTTGTATTTTATTTCTCTCGCTCCATGCATGATTAGAAGTATTGTATGTTTTCTTAGTTAATTTATCATATCCATACCAAATAGCTACACTATAGTCAGGACTAAATGTTGCAGTCCATGAATCCTGAATAACTTTACTACTAAGTCCAAGCGCTTTTAATCTAGCAGAGTCATAACTACTTGTACCAGTTTTAGTAGCAACTTCTGTACCTTTAACTTTAATACGATAAGTAGTTACTTTTTGAAGCATATAACTTATCATATAAGCAGTAGTATCCTTCATAACTTTATTTTTAGGATAATCAAATATCAATACATCATCATCACTACCATTTTTATATATAATCTTATTAACACTATGAGGTAGAGTATAGTATCCACCATTACCAAAAGCAGCATAAGCAGCAGCTAATTGTACAGGACTTACACCAGTAAATCCACCAATAGAGTGTGCTTCATTAATATAATTTGAATTTTCTAAATATTCTGGAATAATACCAAGAGAAGTGACAAACTTATCAATCT
The DNA here is from genome assembly GCA_945935525.1 of uncultured bacterium. GTDB lineage: Bacteria > Bacillota_I > Bacilli_A > RF39 > UBA660 > CAG-1000. The sequence continues at coordinate 35,805 of CAMERI010000007.1, forward strand.
TAGAATTATTTAATTTTTGAAATGCTTGAAGTGCACAAGTATTTCTAGACTTAACTAAACACTGTTCTAAAGTCATAAAACCTTTATATTTATAATCAACATTATTCATAACACCACCATTAGTATAACGAACAGGTTTATCGATAAATGGAGTATATGTCGACCAACTCTTAAATTCTATACCAGGTCCATAATCAAACAAAGGTTTAGCTGTACTACCAGGATGTCTTTTAATTTGAGTAGCATAATTCAAAGAAAGTTCACTATTTTTATTACGTCCAGCACCAACTGCTATAATCGCACCAGTATCATTATCAATAACCCCAATACCAACTTGAACCTTATCATCTTTAAATTTATGATTATTATAAAAATTATTTATCACATCTTGCTTACTTTTAACCATAGTTGTATATATATCCATAGATACTTCATAAGGATTTTTACCAGTTTTATCAATAACTTCTTCAATAACAGTATCTATAAATCCTTGATACTTGTTAACACTACTTTTTTGTTTCTTAATGATATCACCAACATAAACATTTTTAGCAGTTTCTGCTTCAGTTTCAGAAATATATCCGTGTCTTAACATTAAATTAACAACTTCATTTTTTCTTTCGTTAGTTTTATCTGGATTAACATAAGGATCATACTCACCAGGTGCTTGAAAAAGTCCTGCTATAATCGCAGCTTCAACTAGATTAATGTTACTAACATCTTTGTTAAAATATGTTTTAGCAGCCATTTGAACACCATAACTACCAGCACCTAAATATGGAGCATTAACATAAAACTCAATAATTTCTTTCTTACTATAATCTTTCTCAATCTTAAAAATAGACATATAAATATCAGTAAACTTACGAACTATACCATCAAAACCTTCTGAATTTTTACTAGTATAAGTATTCTTAGATAACTGCATAGTCAAAGTAGAAGCACCACCAGCATCTTCTCCTTTAAGAAAACCAACACCAGCTTTCATAAATCTATATATATCAAAACCATCATGCTCAAAGAATCTTGAGTCTTCAGTCGCAACAATTGCATCAATTAATACTTGAGGTAACTCATCATAAGTAACAATTTGTCTTTTTTCAGTACCTATACTAGCAATTAAATCCCCTTTAGAATCATAAATATTAGAAGATTCTCTTTTATAAAGCAACTCACTTTTAAATTCAGGAGCATTCATATAAATATAACAAAAAAATCCTGAAACACTTATTATTCCAATAAAGATTAATATTATTAACACTAAACAAATATTATTTAAAGTATTACTTTTTTTCTTCTTATTTATTAACTTCTTTTTAGCATTCTTCTTTTTCTTCATAACTTTACCTCAACTAACATATACATAACTATTATTCCCATATAATAAAAATTTATAATCTATTAAAAATACCAAAAATTTGGTATAATGTTTTTGAGGGAAAAGAAAATATGATGAAATGTGTTGTTATATACAATCCAAATAGTGGTAAGTTAACAAATAGAAATGATGTTAAAAAACTTTATAAGATATTTGAAAACTATGGCTATGAAGTTGAAATAATATATACTGAATATAAAGGACATGCTAAAGAAATAACTAAGAAGTTAAAAGATGTTGATCTTTTGATATGTGCAGGAGGAGATGGAACTTTAAATGAAGTAATCTCTGGCAATATTGAAAGACATAAACCAATACTTTTAGGACATTTACCTTTAGGTAGTGTAAATGATGTAGCTCATATGTATGGTATGACAGGAAACACTACTAAGAACTTAGTTATGCTTTTAAACGGAGCTCAAAAAAACATAGATGTATGTCAAATAAATGGAAGCCCTTTTGTATACGTAGCATGTATAGGTGCATGGGTTGACATATCATATTCAACACCAAGAAAACTAAAGGAAAAATATGGCAAATTAGCATATGTAATTTATGGTATTCAACAATTAAAACAAAAGTTACAATTCTATAATGTAAAATATACTGTAAATGGAGAAGAACACGAAGGAAGATTTTCATTTATATTTATAACAAACTCAAATAGAGTTGGTGGAGTAGATAATATATATGATGATGTAAAACTAGATGATAATAGATTTGAAGTATTACTTTGTGAAATAAAAAATAAATGGGATATCTTAAGAGCAGTTCACTATTTAAAAAGAAGAGAATTAAATGATATACCAGTATTTAAATATTATAAAACTGATAAAATAGAACTTGAATTTGATGAGATACCACCATCTTGGTGTATAGATGGAGATGAGTTAACTCACGAAACTAATAAATTTAAAATAGAAATAAATAAAGATAACTATATGTTACTTCCAACAAAGAACATAGAAAAGTTATTTGAAAGACCAAAAGACAATGAAGAAGGACTAGACGAAGAAGTCTAATTCTTTTTTATTTATAAAAGTGTTAAAATTAAAATGGTGAATAATATGAATAAAGATGTAAAAGATCAAGCAGTACAAACTGGTACATTAGAACTTACTTATACTGATGGACCTGAAATAGTTATGAATAATATAAAGCCAGGAGCAACTGTAACTAAAGAAATAAGTGTTAAGAATACAGGTACTTTAAATACATCAAAAGTAACATCAAGTGATTACATGTTTAATGACTCAACAAATTTAGTTGGTGGTAATGGTACTGAATATAATAACTTTTATATTGATAAGACATATGCAAGAATAGATACTGATGGTACACCTGGATATTTCACATTAAAAACAAACTAAAATATTTACTATAGATTATAAAAATTGTATAATTAAATAGAGCCTAGAGAAAACTCTCTGGGTTCATTTTTTTTGGAGGTAATATTTTATGACAAAATACGTTTTTGTTACTGGAGGGGTGGTTTCTGGTTTAGGAAAAGGTATAACAGCATCAAGTGTAGCACTACTATTAAAATCAAGAGGATACAAAGTATTCATGCAAAAGTTTGATCCATATATTAATGTGGATCCTGGTACTATGAATCCAATACAACATGGTGAAGTATTTGTAACATATGATGGCTGTGAAACCGATTTAGACCTTGGACATTATGAAAGATTTATTGATGAAGAACTTAACTTTACATCAAACATAACAAGTGGAAAAATATATAAATCAGTTATTGATAAAGAAAGACATGGTGACTATTTAGGAGCAACTGTTCAAATGGTTCCTCACATCACTAATGAAATCAAAAATAAAGTTTATGAAGCTGGAATTTCTAGTGGAGCAGACATAGTAATAACTGAAATAGGTGGTACTGTTGGTGACATAGAAAGTCAAAGTTTTATTGAAGCACTAAGACAAATTCAATATGAAAAGGGAAGTACTGAAACATTCTTTATTCATTGTACTCTTATACCTTTTATATATGGCTCAAATGAACTTAAAACAAAACCAACACAAAATAGTGTAAGAGACTTAAGAAATATGGGAATTAGACCTGACGCTTTAGTATGTAGAGCCCCTTTTAATACAAGTGAGGCCATTAAAAATAAATTATCATTATTTTGTTCAGTACCAGTATCTAATGTTATAGATTCAATAGATGTAAAAAATATATATGAAATACCAATTAATTATTATAATCAAAAGATAGATGAAATAATTTTAAAACAATTTAAGCTTCCAATTAAGAAGGCTAATCTAACTAAATGGAATAATTTAATAGAAACTGTTAATAATTTAAAAAGTGAGATAGAAATATCTTTAGTAGGAAAATATGTTGAACTACATGACGCATATATTTCTGTTAGTGAGAGTTTGAAACATGCTGGTTACAAATACAATATTAAGATTAATATTAATTGGGTAGATTCTGAAAAACTTGAAGACTCTAAAGTTAATCTTAAAGAAGTATTTAAGAATTCTAAAGGTATTATAGTACCAGGTGGATTTGGAAGTAGAGGAATCGAAGGAAAAATAAAAGCTATAAAGTATGCTCGTGAAAATAATATTCCATTTCTTGGTATCTGTTTAGGTATGCAACTTGCTGTTATAGAATTCGCAAGAAATGTATGTGGAATAGAAAATGCTTCAAGTACAGAGTTTGATCCAACATGTGAAAATCCTATAATAGATTTAATGGTTGATCAAAAGTCAATTGTTAATATGGGTGGTACTTTAAGACTTGGAAATTATGAATGTACTCTTAAGAAGGGAACACTTGCATACCAAGATTATAAAACTGACATAATTTTAGAACGTCATCGTCATAGATATGAATTTAATAATAAATATAAAAATATTCTTGAAGAAAAAGGTATGGTATTTTCTGGCTTGAATGAAAAGGCTAACTTAGTAGAAATAATAGAACTACCAAAACATAAACACTTTATAGCGTGTCAATTCCATCCTGAATTTAAATCAAGACCAACTAGACCACATCCATTATTTGATTCATTCATTAAAGCTAGTTGTAACAAATAATTATAAAATCTATTTAAAAAAAATAAAATGTATATTATAATATATCTAGAATAAGGAGTGGGCTTAAGTGAATATAGTGTTATCTATAATTTTACTTTTAATTGGGTTTTATGGCTTAATTAAATGTTCTGATATATTTGTAGATGCGATAAGTTCTATTGCAACTAATTTTAAGATGTCTAAAATGATGATAGCACTTACTGTTGCTGCCTTTGGTACGTGTGCTCCTGAACTTGCAATATCGTTTCAAAGTATAGGTTCAGGTAGTGGAGACATAGCTCTTGCAAATGTACTTGGAAGTAACGTTGTTAATATCTTGTTAATAATTGGTTTAGCTGCATGTGTAACTCCTATAAAAGTTAAAAATGATGTCACCAAGAAAGAACTTCCTATATTACTTGTTATAACAACAGTATTTAGTTTATCAATAATAGCTCACTATATAGGCGGAACACCAGACAGTTTTATACTCGATAGATACGATGGACTTCTATTTATATTCTTCTTTGGAGTATTTATATTCTACATAATATCAGTAGTAAAATCTAAACAAGGATTCTTTGAATATAGTAAACCTAAATATAAAATGTTAACATCCATATTACTTAGTATTGGATGTTGTATTGGCATAATCATTGCAAGTGACTTAGTAGTAGATAATGCTAAAGTGCTTGCTGAAGCACTGAATGTAAGTACTAAAATAATAACAATGACTGTTATAGTAATTGGAACGTCACTTCCTGAAATGACTATGACAGTAGTTGCTGCTAAAAAGGGTGAATTTGATATAGCGCTTGGTAACATAATTGGAACTAATATTTTTAATATAGGTATAGTTTTAGGACTTCCACTTCTAATATATGGAGGTTTCTCATCAGCTAATTTTAACTTAATAGATGTACTAGCAGTTCACTTAGCAGCAATGACACTATACTTCTTTGCACGTAATGATAAAGTACTTTCAAGACTAGAAGGCGCACTTATGATATTAATGTTTATTGCATACTATACATACGTTTTATTAGCATAAACTTGCAATACTTCATGATTTTCTATATAATAATTATAGAATTGTGAGGTATTTTTTAATGAAAAAGAAATTCGGAGACAGAAGAGATGGCAAAAGAGTTAAAGTAGATGGGCTTCACCAATTATGTATAGACTTAAAGCCAAGAAGATGTGATGCAGATGTATATATCAATCAAAGTATAGATGTAACTAATCTTATTAAATACATTGAAAAAAAGAAAAAAGAAAATCCTGAAATGAGAATTACATACTTTCATGCTTTTACTATGGCATTTGCAAAATTATTCTATAATAGAGAATTGTTAAATAGATTTATATGTGATAGAAAAACTTATAGAAGAAATGATGTAGTTATAGCATTCGTAGCTAAAATAGCATTTAGTGATTCAAGTGAAGAAATTATGATTAACTTAAAAGTAGATAAAGATGATACATTAGAATCTATTGCTCAAAAGATTGGTAAGAGAGTTAATAAAGTTAGAGCATCTAAACAAACTGATAAAAAGGAAAATACTAATAATGCAGTAGATATCATTGGTAAAATGCCAGGTATCATTAGAATACCTCTAGTAGGATTTATTAAATGGTTAGATAAAAAAGGATGGATACCAAGTAGTTTAGTAGATGACAATATCTATTATAGTACAGTTATTCTATCAAACTTAGGTAACTTAGGAATAGGTTCTATTTATCATAACCTTACTAACTTCGGAACAAGTTCAATACTAGCTACAATGGGAAAAATACATAAAGAAACAACTGTTGATGAAAATGGTAAAACAAAAGTAATTGATGTTTGTGACTTTGGTGTAAACATAGATGAAAGAATAGCTGACGGTTATTATTTTGCTAAATCATTAAAAATGTTTGAGTATATTATTAATAACCCAGAATTACTAGAAGAAAGAGTTGATACAAAAATAGATTATGAAGAATAGTGAAGAATTAATAGATAAAAAACAAGAAAAATTAAATAAAAGAGAAGCTAAAAAAGCTCAAAAAGAAAAACTTCGTATTTTAAAAGACGAAGCTAAAAAACTTAAAAAAGAACAAAAAGAATATGATAGAGCTATACGTAAGAATATAGTTTTAACACCATGGACTAAATATTATACTAATGGTGTTGAAGAACATTTAAAATATCCTAATGGTACAATGGTAGGATACTTATTAGAAGCAGTAGCAAGATATCCGGAAGATACTGCAATTGAATACTATGGAAGGACCTATACTTATAGAGCATTCTATGAAATGATAAGAGATACAGCCAAATCATTAAGAGCAGAAGGTGTAAAAGAAGGAGACAGAATAGCAATATTTATGCCAAATACACCACAAGCAGTAATGATGTTTTATGCTGCAAATATGATAGGGGCAGTAGTTGCCTTAATACACCCAATGTCAGCAGAAAACGAAATACAAGATTATTTAAATACTTCAGGAGCAACTTTCCTTTTAACATTAGATTTGATATATGAAAAAATACATAATATAGTAGATAACACTAAAGTAAATAAAATAGTTGTTGCTTCAGTAGGCGAAAGTTTAAAAAATATAAAGAAATTCTTATATAAATTTAAAAGTAGAGGAACTGTACCTAAAATAGAACTTTCTGATGATATTATGACATGGAAAGAATTTATTAACTATGGATATGACTATGAAGGAGAAATAGCTTGTCTTAAAGGACCTAATGATCCAGCTGTAATACTTTATAGTGGAGGAACAAGTGGTAAACCAAAAGGAATATTACTTTCTAACCTTAATTTTAATGCTCTAGCTCTTACTAGTCATAAGATGATAGAACAGTCTGGTAATAAAGAATCAATACTTGCAATTCTACCTATATTTCATGGTTTTGGATTAGGAGTATGTATTCATACAACACTTTGCTGTGGTATGAGAGTAGTATTAATACCAAACTTCTCACCTAAAGAATTTGCGTCTCTTCTTCATAAACATGAAATCTCAATCGTATGTGCAGTACCATCACTTTACGAAAGTATGACTAAAATGAAATTAGGAAAACACGATTTATCACATCTAAAATGTGCAATAAGTGGTGGAGACTTCATGTCAAGAGATTTAAAAAATAAGGTGGACGCATACTTTAAAGAACACGGAAGTACAGCTGAAGTAAGAGTAGGATATGGTCTAACAGAAGCAAGTGCCGCAATTTGTGCAACACCAACAGGCGAATATAGAGAAGGCTCAATAGGTATACCATTCCCAGATACATATTTCAAAATAGTAAGAGTAGGTACACACGATACAGTACCATATGGGGAAGATGGAGAAATATGTATAAGTGGACCAACTGTTATGATGGGATACTTAAATAACTTAGAAGAAACAATCCAAACACTTCAAGTACACAAAGATGGAAGAACTTGGTTACACACTGGAGACGTTGGGTGTATGGATAAAGATGGATTCGTATACTTCAAACAAAGAGTTAAAAGAATAATAATTTCAAATGGTTATAACCTATATCCATCTCATATAGAAACTATTATAAATCAACATCCAGCAGTATTCACAAGTACAGTAATTGGAATACCTCATCCAAGAAAAGTACAAGTAGCAAAAGCATTCATAGTATTAAAAGAAGGCTATACTCCAAGTAAAGACCTTGAAAAAGATATTAGAAAACACTGCGAAAAGAATCTAGCAGTTTATAGTTTACCAGCAGAATATGAATTTAGAGAATCACTTCCTAAAACAGCAGTTGGTAAAGTAGCATATAGAGAACTTGAAAAAGAAGAAATGAATAAGGAGAAATAGATATGAAAAAATATGATGTGGCAATAGTAGGAGCAGGACCTGCGGGATTATTCTGTGCATACGAACTTAAAGAAAAAAAACCAAAACTAAAAGTAGCACTTATAGACAAAGGACACAGAGCTGAAACAAGAATGTGCCCTATGAAAGTAAATGGTGGAAAATGTGTTAACTGCAAAATATGCCAAATCTTATCAGGATATGGTGGTGCAGGAACATTCTCAGATGGAAAACTAAACTTTATACCAAAATTAGGTAAAAGTGATTTATTTAAGTATATGTCACAATCAGAAGCATATCAAATCATAGATGATACAGAAGAAATATTCACTAAATTCAAAATGGATAGTGATGTTTATCCTTCTAATATGGACGAAGCAAATCAAATAAAAAAAGAAGTTGCTAAAGCAGGAGCAAGACTTCTAGTTATAAAACAAAAACACTTAGGAAGTGATAAACTACCAGGTTATATAAAAGATTTTACTGACTATTTAGAAAACGAAGGCGTAGAAATATATGAAAACGCAAATGTTTCAGATATAATAAGTAAAAAAGAAGATGAACACGAATTAGTAATAGATGGAAAAGAGAGTATAGTAGCTAAAAATGTTGTAGTGGCCCCAGGCAGAACAGGAGCAAAATGGATACAAGAATTAGCAGATAAATATAGTATTTCATACACAAGTCAAAGCATAGAAATAGGTGTAAGAGTAGAAGTAAGAAAAGAAATATTAGAAGATATTACTAATGTAATTTATGATCCAACAATATTTATAAAGACAGATACTTATACAGATGAAATAAGAACATTCTGCACTAATCCAGGAGGATTCGTAGCTAAAGAAAACTACTATGGATTTATATGTGTTAATGGTCATTCACTAAAAGATATTAAATCTAACAATTCAAACTTTGCATTTATTAGTAAAGTAGGACTTACAGAACCAGTAACAAATACAAGATTATATGGTGAAAGTATTGCTAGAATAGCTAACACTTTAGGAGATGGAAAACCAATTATTCAGTCACTTCGTGATTTAAAAAGGGGAAGACGTAGTGAATGGAAAAGAATAAATAAAGGCTTCATTGAACCAACTCTTAAAGATTGTGTAGCTGGAGATTTATCACTAGTACTTCCTCATAGAATAATTACAAATATTTTAGAAGGATTAGAAAAATTAGATAAAATAATTCCTGGTGTTAACAATGATGAAACATTACTTTATGGACCAGAAATCAAATTCTTTAGTAATGAAATAGATACTAACAATAAATTTAAACTTGAAAATTATAATATATATTTTGTTGGTGATGGAGCTGGTAAAGCAGGAAACATAGTAACAGCAGCAGCAACAGGTCTAGTAGCAGCAAGAGATATAATAGAGAAAAAATAATATGGCAAACAAAAAAGAATTTACAGAAGAAGGATATTATAATTTAAAAATTTTTGCTCATGATTCTATACTATTAGAAATGGTAGAAGAGCACATGGATTACTTAGATATGCTTATAAAAGTAACAATGGAAGGACTAGATTACTCCAAAGAGCTTGTTCCAGAAGGTAGTTACACAAAGAGTAGTATAAAAGATACAATCGAATTAACAAAAGAATTTTTAGATTCAGTTAGCGATAATTATGGAAACAATTTTGAAAAATTTCTAAATGATGGAACAGTAAACCTATATTATTTAGAAGATGAAGAAAGTGTAGAAGAAAATGGAGAAAATGCATACTATGATCCAGATGGTAAAGGACATGAAAATATAAATATGCCACTTGAAGGAACAACTTTCGATTCGTTTATTCTAATACATGAATTTATACATTCGCAAAATTCTAGTGAAGAAGATGAATCATTAGATAGAGCTCTTTTATCAGAAGGAGTATCTAGAATGTATGAACTATTATTTTATAGATTTATGGAAGATAATTTTATTTTAAGGGATGACGCAAATGAATTTTTAAAATATTATCTAAGAAGACTTTATCATAGTGCTGCTGCATTGAAAGAAATTACAGATGTTATTAAAAGATTTGATTCAACTAAAATTAAAGCAACAGAATTTAAAGAAAAGTCAAAATATGCGAGAAGAATATATCATGCAATTGAAACAAGATTTAAATATTTTATAGGCGAAGCGCTTGCATTATATACATACTATAATGTAGAAAGAGGAATAGTAACTCCTAAAAATATAGAAGATATGTCAAAAAGTTTAAATAAACATGGCTATTTTACTTCGATAAATTATATTTTGTCAAAGATACCAAATGAAGAAGAATTAGCAAAAGCACTTATGGCGGTAAAAAGTGAAGTAAGAAGCAAAACTATGAAAATATAATTCATAGTTTTTTAATTATTTCAGTTTTTATTCTTTTAAATGAAATTAATATATGTTAAAATATTACATAGATAAGAGAGGTAACTATCGTGGGAAAAATAATATCATTAGTAAATCAAAAAGGTGGAGTAGGCAAGACAACAACAAGTATCAATTTATCTAGTTCCCTAGGGCATTTAGGTAAAAAGGTTTTACTAATTGACTTAGATCCCCAAAGCAACAGCACAACTGGACTTGGGATAAATAGAGGTAAAATTAAAAAAAGTATATATAATGTTATAATGGGTGAATGTGATATTAAAGAAACAATTATTAAAACACCATATAAAAATTTAAGTATTATTCCTGCATTAATAGATTTAGCAGGTGTAGATATAGAATTAATTCAAATAAGTGTACAAGATAAAGAATTTATAATTACAGAGCAATTAAAAAAGCAATTAGATACTATTAGAGATAGATATGATTATATAATTATAGATTGTCCACCTAACTTAGGTATATTAACTACTAATGCACTAGCTGCATCAGATTCAGTATTAATACCAATCCAATGTGAATATTACTCATTAGAAGGAGTTAATCAATTATTACATACAGTCATTAGAATACAACAAAAAGTTAACTCTAATTTAGATATAGAAGGAGTTTTGTTAACAATGCTAGATGGAAGAACATTGTTAGGTCTAGAAGTAGTAGAAGATGTACGTAAATTCTTTAATGAAAAAGTATTTAGTACAATTATTCCAAGACTTGTAAAACTAGTAGAAGCACCATCACATGGAAAACCAATATTAGAGTACGATCCAAAAAGTAAAGGTGCCCTAGCATATTTAAATTTAGCCAAAGAGGTGATTGAAAGAAATGGAAACAAATAAGAGAAAAGCACTAGGAAGAGGTTTAGAACAATTATTTAGTAATGAGTCACTATATGTAAATCCAATTGATCCAATTGAAGAAATAGTAGAAAACACTCCAAAAGAAGATATTGTTGAATTGAACGTAGGTGAACTTAGAAGTAATCCATATCAACCAAGAAAAACATTTGAACAAGAAAAATTAGTAGAACTAGCAAATTCAATTAAAGAGTTCGGTGTTTTAGAACCAATTATAGTTAAAAAGACTATAAAAGGTTATGAAATAGTTGCTGGTGAAAGAAGAAAAAAAGCATGTGAATTAGTTGGAGTAGAAAAAATACCAGCTATTATAAAAGACTTTACTGATGAAGAGATGATGCAAATAGCACTTCTTGAAAATATACAACGTGAAGACTTATCAGCTATAGAAGAAGCAGAAGCATATGCAAATCTTATAAAAGCATTAAACATAACTCAAGAACAACTAGCTAATAAAATAGGTAAAAGTAGAAGTTACATAACAAATATGTTAGGGCTTTTAAACTTACCAGAATCAGTTAAGAATGACATATTACATGGATTAATATCTATGGGACACGCTAAAGTATTAAGTAAACTTGAAAACGAAGAATTAGTACTAGAATTAGCTGAAAAAGTAAAAATGGAACACTTATCAGTACGTGCCCTAGAAGCATTAGCTCAAAATCCAAACTTTAAAAGAAAAAATGAAGTAGTTAAAGTTAAACCAGTAAATACTTATGGATACGTAGAAGAAGCTATGAGAGATGCTATTGGTAGTAGAGTTAAAATCAAAAATAAAAAAATAATCATTCCATTTAATAGTGATAAAGACTTAGAAAGAGTTCTTGAAATATTAAATATAGAAGTGAAAGTTGATTAAAATGAATAAAGAGTATAAAATAGGAAGCAAAGTCATTATGAAAAAACCACATCCTTGTGGAACCAACCTATGGGAAGTTACAAGAGTAGGAGTAGACATAAAAATAAAATGTATTAAATGTGGTAGAAGTATAATGATGGATAGAATTGAATTTGAAAAAAAACTAAAGAAAGTTGAGGAAATTTAATGTTTAAAAAGAAATTAAAATTAAGTCCTATAATGACCTTTATAATTTTAATCTCTGTAACTATTCTATTAAGTGGTTTCTTACATCTTATTAACGTTCAAGGCGAATATACTACGGTTAATAGAGCTTCAAGTGAACTTATTAACAACGTAGTAGAAGTTAAAAATTTATTTAGTACAAAAGGTATAAAACACATAGTTACAACAGCAGTTAGTGGATTTGTTAACTTTGAACCACTAGGTGCACTTATAATAGTTCTTATAGGAATAGGAGTTCTAGAAAAAACAGGATTTATGAAGACATTCTTCACAATACTAACTAGAAATTCTAAAAGATATACAATAACATTTATATTAGTATTTTTAAGTTTATTATTCTCACTACTTGGTAAAGTTGGATTTGTAGTTATGTTGCCAATAGGAGCATTACTATTTAAATATGGACGAAGAAATCCACTTGGAGGAATAATAGCATCATTCGCATCCCTTTCATTTGGATATGGTATAAATGTATTTATGTCAGCAAACGATAGTGAACTTTTAACAATGACATTAAATGCTGCATATATAACAGATCCTAAATATAAGATAGGCGTATTCTTTGCATTATTTATAATGATAGCAGTTATGATTATTACATCAATTGTATTTACACATATAACAGAAAAGAAAATAATGCCAAAACTACCTAGAGTAGACGTTGAAGATGAAGAAGTTAAAATAACTAATAAAGAATTAAGAGGATTAATAATAGGTTTAGGAGCTGGATTCTTATATACATTAATAGTAATATACATGATAATACCAGGACTACCTTTATCTGGACTACTACTAGATTCAAGTAGTACAATGTATATAGATATGCTTTTTGGAGCAAACTCTATGTTTAATAAAGGATTTATATTCATAGTAACACTATTATTCGTAATAATAGGACTTGGATATGGATTTATGACAAAATCAATAAAGAACAATAACGATATAGCAGAAAGTTTGGGATACTCATTAGATGGTATAGGAAGTATACTAGTACTTTTATTCTTCGCTTCATTATTCATTAACATTTATGATGAAAGTGGAGTAGGCATGGTTCTAGTAGCTTGGACATCTAAAATAATAGGTGGTCTTAAATTTTCAGGAATAGGACTTATATTAACAGTATTTGCACTAGTTGCGATAGTTAATATATTTTGTCCAAGTTCAACAATAAAATGGAGCATGCTATCAGGTAATGTAGTATCAGTACTAATGGCAGAAAGCATTAGCCCAGAATTTGCTCAAGTAATATTCTCAGCAGCAGATTCAGTAACTAAAGGATTAACACCATTATTCTTATACTATGTAATTTATATAGCATTTATAGAAAAATATAATAAAAGTGATGAAACAATTACACTATTTGGAAGTACAAAATATATGGTACCTTATGCAATATACATAACTGTTATATGGGCAGTAGTAATAGTAGCTTGGTACTTAACTGGGCTACCTATAGGAATTGGCACTTTACCGGGGGTAACATATGGCGCTTAAAGCAGGAATTATAGGTCTTCCTAATGTAGGAAAAAGTACATTATTTAATGCAATAACAAAGAAAAATATCTTAGCAGCAAACTATCCATTCGCAACAATAGATCCAAACGTTGGAGTAGTTACTGTACCAGACAAAAGATTAGAAACACTTAATGAAATGTATATGCCAGAAAGAGTAATACCAACTCAATATGAATTTATTGATATAGCTGGCTTAGTAAAAGGTGCTTCTACTGGAGAAGGTTTAGGAAACAAATTTTTAGCAAACATTCGTGAAGTAGATGCTATCGTACAAGTAGTTAGATGCTTTGAAAACAAAGATATTATTCATGTAGAAGGAACAATAGATCCAGTACGTGATATAGAAATAGTAAACTATGAACTTATTCTTAGTGACCTTGAAATAGTAGAAGGAAGACTATCTAGAATAGAAAAGAAAGCAGTAACATCAAATGACAAAGATGCACTTTATGAAGTAGCACTTCTAAAAAAACTACAAGAAATACTTAGTAGTGGAAGGATGCTAAGACTAGAAACATTTGATGAAAAAGAAAATAAACTAATTAAAACATACAATCTAATAACACAAAAACCATTCATTTATTTAGCAAACGTATCAGAAGACGATTTACTTTCTAAAGAAAATGAATATGTAAATAAAGTACGTGAATACGCATCAAAAGAAAATGCTAGCGTAGTACTTATGTGTGCTAAAATAGAAAGTGAACTTTCAGAATTAGACGAAGAATCTAAACAAGAATTCTTAAGAGATTTAGGAATTCAAAATAGTGGTTTAGATCAACTAATTCATAACACATATCATTTGCTTGGACTTAAAACATTCTTTACAGTAGGTAAAGATGAAGTAAGAGCATGGACGTTCAAAGATGGAATGAAAGCACCAGAATGTGCAGGACTAATTCATACAGACTTCGAACGTGGATTCATAAAAGCAGAAGTAATGAGTTATGATGATTTAGTAAACTATGGAAGTGAACTAAAAGTAAAAGAAGCAGGTAAAGCAAGACTTGAAGGAAAAGAATATATAATGCAAGATGGAGACATTTGCTTATTTAGATTTAATGTTACAAAGTAGACCTTATGGTCTTTTTCTTTAGGAGGAAACGTGAACTATAAACTTTATAATGGAAAAACTATAGATAATACTTTTCTTAATGAAATGCATAACATCATAGTAGAAAACTATAACAAAATAAATAACAAAGATAACTCTAATGATGAAATGTATAACGAATGGGTCAATATGATTAGAACAACTGAAGATTATAATGTACTTATATGTTCAGATAATGATAAACTAGTCGGATTTATTTGTTATACCTACTTAGATCTAGGACTAATGTTATCAGAGATACAAATTAAAAAAGAATACCAAGGTAAACATATACTAAAGAATATGATCAAAAATGTACTCATGAATACAAATAACACTTACTCAAAAGTATATGCTACTATTAATAATGATAATACTAAATCAAAAGAAGTATTTACTCACATAGGATTTAAAAATATAAAAGGCATTCTCTATGAAATAGATAAATCTGATTTAATGAAATGGACAAACTAAAAGATACTCACACGTAGTATCTTTATTTTATATAGTCAACTATTTTATTAAAATTTTCATGACTAAGTATATATCTAATATTATCATTTAATATATCAAATGTATCAAAAGTATTATATAAGTTAATCGCATTTATTTTTTCATCTTTATCATTATAAAATATCATTGTGAAAGATGCAACTTCATATGTAGTAGAGTAACTATCAGGATAACGATAATCTTCATATAAAATATTAATAATATCATTTATAATATCTTTATCTTTAATAGTTCTATATAGTTTATCATCTAAATTATAAAGTTCAATATGACTAATTTCTTGAAGACCATCAATATAGGTAGAAGGAATACTTGTTTTTTTCACCTCTATCAGGTTTGACCTCAGTATTATTGTTATTACACCCACATAACATCAAAATAATAAGAAATACATATAATATCTTTTTCATATCTTCACCATTTTCATTATGCAAAAAAAAAGATACCTCTTTTGAAGTATCTTTAGTTTAATTTGCTTATTTTATATCAATGAATTTCTTTGATTGTTTTTGTTCTTCTTTAGGGAAGTTAATCTTTAAAACACCATTATTGAAATGTGCTTCAATAGATTTTTCATTTACGTTACCAACGTTAAATTGTCTTCTGAATGTACCAAATGATCTTTCTTTACGATAGTAATTCTTTTCTTTGTCTTCTTTCTCTTCATGTTTAGTAGCAACTACTGTAAGAATACCATCATCTAAGTCGATTTTTACATCTTCCTTATTGAATCCTGGAACATCCATATCAATATGAATTTTACCACCTTTTTCATAAATGTCGCATTTCATGTCATTCTTTGGCATTTTTGGCATTATTGGTACAAAATCATCAAAGAAATCATCTAAATAAAACTTTTCTGGTAATAAACTCATTATTTTCATCTCCTAACAATTATAATTATACTCAATAATTAGCACTTGTCAATAGTAAGTGCTAAATTTTTTAATTTTTTTTGGAAAAATTTTACACTATTATTATATGCTCTTTTGTAAATAATATAACTAGGAGGCAAAAGTATGAAAGAAGTACCAAATATAATATCAATAAAAGACTTATTATATATAGAAGATATGCTTAACTGGAACTTTATAATGAACAAAAAAGTATATGCTTATTTAGAATGTGTTGAAGATGAAAAAGTAATAGAACTTTTAACTAAGATAAAGAAAATGCATTTTAAACATTATAAAGATTTATTAGAAGTATTGGAGTAGGAGGATCATATGGAAGAAATTAAGAATAAATGTGAACAAACACCTAAAGACGAATGTATGAGTGAAGAAGATATATTAAATGATATATTATTATCTGAAAAAAATATATCTAATAGTTATAGTATTGCTATAAATGAAATGAGTAATAAATACTTATATAAAAAAGTAATGAATATATTTGAAGATACTAAAGATATAGCTCGTGATATATTCAATCTTATGTTTGAAAAAGGCTGGTACACAGTACCTGTTGAAGAAGACAAAAAGATTGAAAAATCATATACTAAGTATAATAATAAATTAAATGAACTAAGTTAGACTTAACAAAAAAGTTAAGTCTTTTCTTTCTAAAATTCTTTTTTAACCATATAAAATATGATAAAATATTATTATGAAGAAGATAATAATAGTATTTTTTTGTTTTGTATGTTTTTTAACTAATGTATATGCTGAAAGAAAAGAGGTTACATTTGAGTCTTGTGTTGATGGTGACACGATTAAAGTATTAATGGATGGCAAGAAAACTACTGTGAGATTTTTAGCAGTCGATACTCCTGAAACTAAACATCCTAAAAAAGGAGTTGAACCATATGGAAAAGAAGCTAGTGATTATACATGTAATAGAGTTAAAAATGCAAAGAAACTAGAAATTGAATATGACGAAGGTAGTTCAAAAACTGATAAATATGAAAGAGCACTCGGATGGATATTCGTAGATGATTCATTACTTCAAAAAGAGCTTATAGAAAAAGGCTATGCTAAAGTAGCATATCTATATGGAAAATATATATACACAGAAGAATTAAAAAAAGAAGAAGAAAAAGCTAAAGAATCAAAACTTGGAGTATGGAGTGATGAAGTACAAGAAAAAACTAAAAGTATAGATAACACATCTACAATAGAAGAAACAAAAGACACAAATACAAACGAAGAAAAATCATTCATAGAAAAAATAGTAGATAAAATACTAGATTCAATAAAAGATGCAATAAATAAACTATTTAAAAAGATTAAAAAAGCAATAATTAAAGAAATAGATAAAATATTTGACTAAAAAATATAATATACCTATAATATAAATACTTTATTGGAGAAAGCAATTATGAAAAAAGATGAGAAATTTTTAAAAGATTTAGAAAGTAAATTCATTGATTTAAAACCTAGTCAAAAAAATAAAATAATGAAAAGATATATTAAGTTTATAGAAGATGGTAAAAAGAATAAAAGAAAAATGACTAGTATATTAAAAGACTTAGGCAAACCTGATGAAATAGCAAAAAAAGAATTAGAAAAACTAAAAACTAATAAATTAAAATTACTAACTGAATCTTTAAATGAAAAAGTAAATAACTTAAAAGAGAAGATAAATAATATAAAAGAAAAATCTAATAAAAAGAAAAAACTTAAAGAAACAAAAAAATCTTTAGAAAAAGAATTTATTAAAGAAGAAAAACCTAAAAAAGTTAAAGCTTCTAAAACTAATAAGAAGGATTCTTTAAAAGAAAATATAGAAGATGTAATAGAAGAATCAAAAGAAGAAATTAATAATGTAACTGAAATAGTAACTGAGAAAAAGATATTTGAAAGTAAATCTTCTAGAACAAAAAGAATCATTTTTAAGACTTTAGGAGTCATTTTAACAATAGTATTACTATTTATATGGTTATGGTTATTAGTTATCTTTATGGCCTCTATATTTGCTTTCTTAGATGGTGTTAAACTATATGGATTAGTAATAACACTTTTGGGAATAGTACTATTAGTTTTATCATTAGTTATATTAATAAATAAAAGTATATTCAAAAAGAAAATAAGTTTAAAATGGTCACTAATATTTATAATTATATTTATAGTAATTATAGCACTAGGAATAACACTATTCTTAAAAGAAATATCTAACATAAAAACAACACATGATGTTAGTGATAAATATACAATGACAAGAAGTACTACAACATATACTTTATCAAAAGATAATGAACCATTCTATATAACATTTAATAGTAATTATAAAACTAAATATATTATAGAATATGATGAATCATTAAAAAATAAAATAAAAGTAGAAGTTAAATACTATGAATGCTATTATGACTATTTCATAAAGAAAAGTATTGATAGTGCTTACATCTCATTAAAACTAAATAAAAGAGATCGTTTAAGTGTATATATAGATGACTTAAAAGAAGGTAAAATCTATGATAATGATGAACTTGAAAGATACACTGTAAAAATAATAGGATCTAAAAAAGATATGAAAAGAGTAATTATTGATTAATTATTCTTTTTTAATTGATCTAACTTTTTGTTAAGTTCATCTATTGCTTTCTTTAAAACATCTACTTCACTATTACTAGAAGGATAAACCTCTTTAATAATCTTTCTTATCTTTTCTATATCATAAATTACTGGATTATATAAACATTTAACTTCTTTAGAATTAATATTTATAATACCACCAGTTATTCTAGATTCTATTATATTTTGACTAGCAGCATTAGTAAGAATAGTTTGCCCAATAAGAATAATCCAGTTACCTAACATATTCTGTTCAGGAGCAGTTAAACTATCAACAAGAACTAAACCCAAAATAAATCCAATTGTAGTTGAATATCTTGGATTAGTATTAAATATGTCATCATAACTTTCTCTCATATTTAATAATATGTTTTAAGTACAAAAAAACTTACGTAACATATATTATTAAAGAAGGAGAAATTATGAATTTATGTGATTTAAACTTTAATAAAGAAGCTATTATAGATAATATATCTTTACATAGTATTAAAAAAAGAAGATTATATGATTTAGGTTTTATACCTGGAGAAACTATATATAAAATGTTTGATTCTATATACAGAAGTCCTAAATGTTATAAAGTTAAAAATACTTTTCTAGCACTTAGAGACGAAGATGCTATTAATATAGAGGTTCATTATGAATAAAAATATTCTTTTGGTTGGAAATCCTAACGTAGGTAAATCTTCGATATTTAATATATTAACTCATTCTCATGAACATACAGGTAACTGGACAGGTAAAACAGTAAAACTTGCTAGAAAAAATATTATAAATACTAATTATACACTTATAGATTTGCCAGGTATTTACTCACTTTCTAGTCTTAGTGAAGAAGAAATAGTCGCTAAAGATACTCTTTTGTTTGAACAATATGAAAAGATAATCTATGTAATAGACTCATCTAATATTGAAAAGAACTTACATCTACTTTTACAAATACTTGAGATAAATAAAAATATTATTCTTTGTCTTAATATGATTGATGAACTCGACTCTAAAGGTATAAAAGTAGATGATAAAAGATTAAGTGAAATACTTGGTATAAAAGTAATAAAGTGTTCTGCATCTAAAAATATAGGTATTAAAGAACTAATAGATTCCTTAGATAAACCAAGTATTAGTAATTATAACTATATTTATGACTATAATATTGAGAAGGGTATATCTGATATATTTGACTTTCTTAGTCATCAATTTAAATCTAGATTTATAGCACTAAGTCTTTTAGAAAAAGATAAAACTTTAGTAGATTCTATAAATACTAAGTATAAAGTAAATATTCTTAACAAAGACATACAAAATTATTTAATGAGTGTTAACTCAGAAGAAATAGCTGATGAAGTATCAACACAACTAAACAATATTTCTAAAAGTATATCAATTGAAGTAGTAAAAAGAACTAAAGAAAAAGAAATAGGTATTATAGATAAAATATTTACTAAAAAAGTCTATGCTTTATCCATAATGTTTATTATAATGTTTGGTATATTTTTTATCACTATAGTACTTGCTAATTATCCAAGCGAGGCTCTTAGCTATTTATTTTCAAAGTTGGAAATTCTTTTATTGAGTTTAATAAAATATTTAAAGATTCCACAGTATATTTATGAACCACTTATTTATGGTATATATAGAGTAGTAAGTTTTATAGTATCTGTTATGTTTCCGCCATTAGTTATATTTTTCTTTCTATTTACTTATGCAGAAGAAAGTGGAATACTTCCAAGAATAGCTTTTAATTTTGATAATATTTTTAAGAAATGTGGATGTCATGGTAAACAAGCATTAACTATGTGTTCAGGCTTTGGTTGTAATGCTTGTGCAGTAGTGGGAAGTAGAATAATAGATAGTAAAAGAGACAAACTAATAGCTATATTAACTAATTCATTTATTCCTTGTAATGGTAGATTTCCAATGATAATAGCACTCATATCAATGTTTTTTACAACATCTAATAATAAACTACAAGTATCATTCTTTTTAACTTTATTTGTTATACTTTCTATTTTAATATCACTTCTCACATCATTTATTTTATCTAAAACAATATTAAAAGGATATAATGGATTCTTTATATTAGAACTTCCTGATTATAAAAAAGTAAAATTTAAAAAAGTATTAAAGAATAGTCTAATTTATAAATCTTTATCTATACTAAAAAAAGCAGTATTAGTATCAATTCCATGCGGAATAATTATTTATTTGATGACTAATACTACTATTAAAGATATAACTTTGTTTAAAATTATAAGTGATTTCTTAGAACCTTTTGCATCTCTTTTAGGTTTAGATGGTGTTATACTTTTATCTTTCCTTTTGGCATTACCAGCTAACGAAATAGTTTTACCTATTATTATAATGGGTTATCTAGGTAATAAGAATGTACCTATTATTTCAAATTATCTTTCTATTAAAGAAGTTTTAATTAACAATGGATGGACATATATGACAGCAATTTCCACTATATTGTTTTCTATAATGCATTTTCCATGTGGTACAACGCTTGCGACTATTAAAAGTGAGGTGGGTACTAAATGGATGATATATAGTTTCTTTATACCTCTTATTACTGGAATATTATTTTTGTTGACTCTTAATATTTTGCACAGCTGTTAACCCAAGAAAAAAACTCTAGAAAATCTAGAGTTAATATTCAACTGGCGCCTGATGCAGGACTCGGACCTGCGACCTAACGGTTAACAGCCGTGCGCTCTACCGACTGAGCTAATCAGGCACTTGCATAAATAATTATAGATTATGATTTGATATTTGTCAACAAAAATATAGACTTTTATTATAAAAATTGATAAAATTAATTTGAATTAAGAGGGAAAAGTATGAATAATAATATAGAAATGGTAGATTTAAGTAATGTTGATCAAAATACAAATGTAAATACTAACAATACTGTTGTTAATCCAAGTAATCCAAATAATGTTAGTATTTTAGAAATGTATGGAGAAAATTTAAGTAGAAAAGAATATGTTACTAATCCGGCTATTGGAAGAGATAAAGAAATACAAGATACTATAGTAATACTTCTAACACCAGAAAAAAGTGCCCTTTTAGTAGGTAAAGCTGGTGTAGGTAAAACTGCTATTGTTGAAGGTATAGGTTATAGAATGAAAAATGGTATGATACCTAATGCATTAAAACCATACGAATTAATTAAAGTAAATATTTCAAGTTTACTTGGTGAAACTAAAGTAGGAGAAGGTCAAAGTGAAAATAGACTTCAATTACTAGTTGATGAATTAAAAACTAAAAAGAATATTATATTATTTATAGATGAAGTTCACCTTCTAGTTAACAGAAATACTACTAACATGAGTATAGACTTTGCCAACATGTTAAAGCCAGGTCTAGACCGTGGTGATATTAAGATGATAGGTGCTACAACATATGAAGAATACGAAGCATATATCTTAAGAGATAGAGCCTTCTTAAGACGTTTCTTAAAAGTTGATGTAGCTGAACCAGATGAAGAACAATGTACACAAATCTTACTTGGTACTTATCCAAAGTATGAAAAAAGAACAGGAGTAAAACTTGAATATACAGATTACTTAAAAGAAAAAATATTTAGATTTATAGTTCAAATGACAGATGAATATAAAAGAATCTATGAAATAGGTAATAGATACCCAGATGTAGCCCTAACTATTGTAATGAGTGCATTCTCACTAGCTGCTTATGAAGATAGTCCAGTTGTTACAATGAAACACTTCTATAAAGCAATTTGTAAAACTAAAGTAGTATACGAAGATGCTAAAGTAAAAGAAATAGCTAGATTCAAAGAATTATTTAAAGATATTCTAACCGAAGAAAATGTAGATCTTAATGATATGCAATAAAAATTAAAAAATACATAAAATTAAAAAATAATAAGAAAATTCTATGTGAAAATTAAATTATCACTAAGAGAATTTTCTTTTTTAGTGTCATAAAACCATCTTAAAATAGAATTTTACCTATTTGCACCATCTTTCAATATTTTGTATTATACATTTTACGAAAGGAAGGGTTATGAAAAAAGCAATAAAGGTAAGAAATATAAGTAAAACAATAGGTAGAAAGAAAATACTAAATAATATTAGTTTTGACATTTATGAGAATGAAATAGTAGGTTTAGTAGGTAAGAATGGAGCTGGTAAAAGTACACTTCTAAAGATTATGACAGGTCTTTATAGTTATGATGAAGGAGAAATATATTACTATAATTATAATTTAAAAACTGACTATGAAAAAGCTATGTCTATCGTAGGAACTTTAATAGAAAATCCAGATATGTATGGTAATTTATCTGGTAAAAAGAATCTAGAACTATTTAAAAGCATGTTTAAAGGCATAGATGAAGGAACTATAGAAGAAATAGTACGTATAGTTGAAATGGAAAAATACTTAGGAAAGAAGTTTAAAACATACTCTCTTGGTATGAAAGAAAGATTAGGTATAGCATCTTCTCTTATTAATAAACCTAAAATACTTATTTTAGATGAACCAACTAATGGTCTTGATAGAGAAGGTGTCAAAAATATTATGAAAATGCTTAAAGATTTAAAAGATACAACTATTATTATATCTTCACATATGCTTAGTGATATAGAAGAACTATGTAATAAAATTATATTTATAAATGATGGTAAAATTGATAGTATAAAAATAAAACAAAATGATAATAAGAAAAACATAATATTTGAAGTAGATGATTTTTCAAAAGCAAGACTCATTATAAAAGATTATTGTGTTAATGAAAACTTAGAAGTTTATGAAACTGACGACACAGTAAGTCTAATTAATAAAGAACTTGTCTTAAATAATATTAATGTTTATAGAATTAGTGAAGCAACTAATACACTTGAAAATGACTTCTTTAAAATGATAGGTAAATCGAATGATAAATCTAATTAAAAATGAATTTATAAAACTTGGTAAAATAAAATTTATAGGTTCACACTTAGTATTTTTAGTTTCTATTGTTATATATTATTATGTAAATAAAAAGGTAATAACAGAAGATTTTATTCTTTCATTAATACCATTTGTAGGAGTAGTTTTGTCAATAATATTTTGCTCAATTATGTCAAGTGAATATACTAAAGGTACTTTTAGAATTTACCTTACAAAACCTGTTAAAAGAACTAAAATATATATATCAAAGTTATTAACAATTTTTCTGACTCTATACAGCATTTTACTACATAATTTGACAATTTACGCATTATTTACACAGTCTATAAGTGTAAACTTTACTACTAAATATATTAGTTATTCACAATCTCTTATATTAATCTCAGTAATTATTATGATGTTATCAACAATTATAAAATCATCATCTTTAATATCAGGAATAACTATATTGTTATTAACATTTGGTTTTGCTCTTTTTGAGTTATTAACATTAACCAATTTAAAGTTTCTAGAATATACATTCTTGCCATATCTTGATCTAAATATGTTAGCAAGAGTAAATGAGATAAATGAATCATTAAGTACAAATCTTTCTTTAAGAAATGGAATATTCATAATTATATTTTATTCAGTATTATTTTTTATAGTTGGAATTATCTCATTTAAGAAAAAAGATATTAAAAACTAATATCCTTTACTTTTGTAATAATCATGTAATTCTTTAAATCTATTGAAGTGTACTATCTCTCTTTGTCTTAAGAAACTAAGAGGAGCAAGTAAACTTTCATCATCTGTTAAATCCATTAAGTTTTCATAAGTAGCTCTAGCTTTTTCTTCAGCAGCCATATCTTCTTGTAAGTCAACTATTGGATCTCCTGTAGATGCTATATAAGCAGCTGTGAACGGAATACCATCTTGATTAAATGGGAATACTCCTTTTTTATGTGAAGTGTACCATCCTTCAAGTCCATTTTTCTTTAACTCATCAACACTAGCATCTTTAAGTAATTGACTAACCATCGTACATATCATCTCAACGTGACCAAGTTCTTCAGTACCGATATCAGAAAGCAATGCTTTACCTTTATCATCAGGCATAGTGAATCTCTGCATTAAATATCTTAAAGAAGCTCCAAGCTCACCATCACTTCCGCCAACCTGCGTTATGAGTTGCTTAGCCATCTTTATATCTTTCTTTCTAACATTAACTGGATATTCAAGTGTCTTTTCATACTTAAACATACTAGTTACCTCCTTTATCCCAAGGCCAAGGATTATCTATCCAAGTCCATTTATCACTACTAACGACATCTTTTACACATAACGGACCATAAATATTCTCATATTTATTTTTAAGTTCATTATATATTTTTTTATATTCTTGAAAATTACTTAACATTTTCTTATCATCAGGATATATATCTAAATATAAATTCATATCCTTCATTGCAAAATTATACATTTGTATCTTATAAAGTAACATATCTCTATCATTAGTAACTTTTAATTTATAAACATGATTCTTATATCTAGAATACATATCACTAAACATATTACCTTTATTAAACCCTTCCATAGGTGAATACAAACTCTCATCTCTATTAAAATTAATACTATCGATATTAATATCTATATCATTATATTTGCTTTTATCAACATATTTATTTATATCATACTCATACTCAAGTTCATTAGACACTATATCAAAGTAATTATTATTTTCATCATATAACATTTTCAAATCCTCCTAGACTATTGTATGTAAGCAAAAAACTATCGTATAGACTAGTTACTCAAAAAAATGTAAAATATACAAAAATACTTGTATATATTTTTCTAATAATGATACAATGAATATGGTGATATAAATGCAATATAAAATAACAACTTATTCCGAAGATGACACAATCGAATTAGCTCAAAATATTGAATCTGAAAAATTTCCTAATATGGTTATATGCTTAATAGGAGATTTAGGATGTGGTAAAACAGTATTTGCTAAAGCATTCGCACAAGCACTAGGTATTAACGATAACATTACATCTCCAACTTTTAATATTATTAAAGAATATGATGGTGGAGAAATGAGAATGTTCCATATGGATGTATATCGTCTTAGTGATGTGAAACAAGATTTAGGAATAGAAGAATACTTCACTAAACGTGGTGTATGCATAATTGAGTGGGCTGATTTAATTGAAGATATCTTACCTAAAAATAGATTAGATATTAAATTCAAAATGATTGATGAAAACACTAGACAACTAGTTATCACACCACATGGAAATAAGTATGAAGATTTATGTGAAAGAGTTTTATAAAACTCTTTTTTTATGTTATAATCAAAATGGTGATAATATGAAAAAACTACTTGCAACATTTTCCTATTTAGATAATTTTTATGAGTTATATGCTGATAAAGATGGTAAAACATCAGTTGTTTTATTTGGCAAAAATAAGCATAAAACAGACAATGAAATGATATGTAAAAAAGTTATTGATAAAATTAATGAACTTAGAAATGAATACTCATATAGAATAGATTTCAAAGGTGAAGAAATAGATGTTTATTATGACAGAATAGTTGACTTATATTATTTTAAAAAAGATGGAATAAGAATTAATGAAGATAATAAAGAATATATAGATTTATATAAAATGTATAATTATCTACCAAGTTATTATTATGATAATAGACACAGACCAAGTAATTCACGTAATAGTTCAAGTTATCGTCCATATAATGCAACGCCAAATAGTCAATATCAAAGAAATGATTATAATTATAAAAGAAGATTAGAAAATCAAAAGAAAAAATTAAAGATAATAGTTGGTTCTATAACACTAAGTGTTACTTTATTAGTAGGAGCATTCGTTGTTGTTCCAAAAATTATTGATGCAAAAGATAGTACACAAGTAGAAAGTAGTACTATTGTTGAAGATACTCTTGGTGAAATTGAAGATACACCATTTATCATCTATGAAGAAGATAGTCAAGAACAAACAATAGAAGATCAAATAATAAAATCAATAATAAGTAATTGTGGTGAACAACCTGATTGGGTTTATGAACAAGTTATTGAAGATTATAAATTATCTATACAAAGAGAAGAAAAATATGATGAATTACTAGAAGCAATGAAAAATGGTGCTTCACAAGAAGAAATAGATAGAATTGAAGAAGAAATAGATGCATCATCAAAAGATATAGAAGAAAATAATATTGACACTTCCAAAGATACAAAAAGAACAAATAGAATGATTGAAGCCATTAGTAGTAATAAAAATATCTCAGAAGAAGATAAAAATGTATTAATAAATGGTATGTTCAATACTATGCAGAAAGATAGTGGATACTACACAGATGAAAATTTTGAAGAAATATTAGGTTTATTATCTACGTTTAATATTGATAAGAAATACTTAGAAAAAAATGAACCACATAGATTATCTGATGGTTTTTTATCAGCTGGAGAATGTAGTCCTGATAGAACTTTAATAACAATTTATACAGATGCTAATTATGAATCAACATTATGTCATGAATTACAACACATTTTAGGAAAAACAATTGAAAAAACACATGCTTATAATAAAATTGATGAAGGAATGACAGAAACGTATTGTGACTCAAATACAACATATGGATTGGAAAGATGCTTTTATATAATGTTAGAACAAATATATGGTGAATCATTCTTTAAGAGTGCATACTACAATAACGAGAATCTATTCTGGGCATTTCAAGAAAAATTTGGTATTGAACAAGCTAGAAGTAATTATGACTTATGTGTAAAAATAAATGGTTTTTTAATAGATTATCAACTTGAGAATGATATGACAAAATTACAAGAAAATAGTACATATAAAGAAGAAGTTAATGGTATAATTAATGACTTAATGAAAAAATATAATGAAGTTACTGGATTAGAATGGGATAGCAATAATGTTTTATCAGCATGTGGGTCATATCTTACTGGTATGAATAAAACACTACCTGATAATTTAAGTGTAACTGGCATAAAGAAGGGATTAGATGGAAAATACTATCTTCAGGTTGGTGGAAGTGTAAACTATTCATATGAAGTTGTTAATGGTCCTAACAAAGGAACTGTACAAGCAGCAAGTTTAATAGAACATGATGAATTAATAAGGTAAATATTAAAAGAATTTAATGAGTAAACAAATCATTGAACTCTTTTTTTTTACTAAAATTTATAGTAAAATATTATTATAATAGGAGGCAATATGAAAACACTAAGTGATACAGAATTGAAAAGAATAGATGCATATTATAGAGCATGCAACTACTTATCAGTAGGTCAGTTATATTTAAAAGACAATCCTCTTTTAAAAGAAAAGTTAACTCTTGATCATATTAAACCAAACGTAGTAGGTCACTGGGGAACAGCACCTGGTCAAAACTTTGTATATGTTCACCTTAATAGAATAATTAAAAAGAATAAGTTAGATATGATATATATATCTGGTCCAGGTCATGGTGGACAAGCAATGGTTGCTAATACTTATTTAGAAGGAAGCTATTCTGAAATTTATCCAAGCATTACTGAAGATGAAGAAGGAATGAAAAAACTATTTAAACAGTTTAGTTTCCCTGGAGGAATTAGTTCACATGTAGCACCTGAAACACCGGGTAGTATAAATGAAGGTGGAGAACTTGGTTATAGTCTTTCTCATGCTTTTGGAGCAGTACTTGATAATCCAAGTTTAATTGCTGCCTGTGTAGTAGGAGACGGCGAAGCTGAAACAGGACCTTTAGCTGCATCATGGCATTTAAATAAAATAATAAATCCATTAACTGATGGTATAGTACTCCCAATACTTCATCTAAATGGATACAAAATCGCAAACCCAACAATATTTGCAAGAATGCCAGAAGAAGAACTAATTAAATTCTTTGAAGGTTGTGGATGGGATCCATATATAGTTGAAGGAAATACGACTGCTAAAATGCATGAATGTATGGCTAAAACACTAGATAGATGTATAAGAGATATAAATATTATAAAAGATAAAACAAGACTTAATAAAAGAGCAACTTTCCCAATGATTATTTTAAAAACTCCAAAAGGATGGGGTGGTCCAAAATTCATTGATGGAAAGCAAATAGAGGGAACATTCAGATCACATCAAGTACCAATACCTGTAAATAAAGAACATCCTGAAAACGTAGAAATACTAGAAGCGTGGATGAAAAGTTATAAACCAGAAGAACTATTTGATAAAAATGGAACTCTTAAAAAAGAATTAAAAGCTTTAGCTCCAACTGGAGATTATAGAATGGGTATGAATCCACACGCTAATGGTGGAAAACTTCTTGAAGAATTAAATATTCCAGATTTTAGAGGATATGCTATTGATATTAAAAAACCAGGAGAAGTAGTAGCTCAAGATATGATGGAACTAGGATACTTCATAAGAGATATTATTAGATTAAATGAATCTAAAAAGAACTTTAGAATATTTGGTCCAGACGAAGCACTTTCTAATAGATTAAATCATATTTTTGAAGTAACTAATAGACAATGGAATGGAATAAGATACGACTATGATGAATTTATAAATCCATATGGAAGAGTAATAGATTCAGTACTTTCAGAACATCTTTGTGAAGGCATGTTAGAAGGATATTTACTAACTGGTAGACATGGATTTATGCATAGCTATGAAGCATTCATTAGAATAGTTGATTCAATGACAAGTCAACATGCTAAATGGTTAAAAGTTACAAAAGACCTTCCATGGAGAAGAGATATAGCATCTTTAAACTATATTTTATCTTCATATGTATGGCAACAAGATCATAATGGATTTACTCATCAAGACCCAGGATTCTTAAATCATATTGTTACTAAGAAAGCAGATATAGTAAGAATATATTTACCACCTGATACTAATACTTTAATATCATGTTTTGATCACTGCATTAGAAGTAAAAACTATATAAATGTAATAGTTGCGTCTAAACATCCAAGACCACAATGGTTAACTATGGATGAAGCAATCAAACATTGTACTAAAGGACTTGGTATATGGAAATTTGCAAGTAATGATGAAGGCAAAGAACCTGATTTAGTAATGGCGTGTGCTGGTGAAACTCCGACTATTGAAGTACTAGCTGCTACTAAAATACTAAGGAGTTACTTCCCAGAATTGAAAATTAGAGTAGTAAACGTAGTTGATTTAATGAAACTAGAAAGTCCTGAGAATCATCCTCATGGATTAGATAATGATGAATACAACAGTATATTCACAAAAGATAAACCAATTATATTTGCATTCCATGGATATCCAAACCTAATTCATCAACTAGCATACAAACGTGAAAATAAAAACATGCATGTACACGGATATATCGAAGAAGGTACAATCACTACAACATTCGATATGAAAGTACAAAATAAATTAGATAGATTTAACTTAGTAATAGATGCTCTTAAATACTTACCAGAACTTGGTGATAAGAGAACATCACTTACTGAATGGTGTAAGAATAAACTAATTGAACATAAAGAATACATCCACGAATATGGAGAAGACATGCCAGAAATTAAAAACTGGAAATGGTAAAAAAAGAACGTAAGATTAATTCTTACGTTTTATTATGTATTAAATATCTCCAATAGTTTTTTGTTTAGTAACTTTCTTCTTAGCAATTAGCCAACTATATTTATCCTTAACAATTGTATTGCCACAGAATTTACATTTATCACTTTGATTTTTCTTAGATATAGGTGCTCCACAAGCAGGACACTTATTTTCTGATTTCTTTTGTGTACTTACATATGTTACTACACATTCAATATTTATTTTAGTATTTTGACCTCTAGCAATAGTAGTAAAACCTTTATTAACAATATAATCTGTTAAAGTTATATCAAACTTAGCATCTATACTGTATTTACCATTTTCATTTTTAACACTAGTAAATATACAAGAATATATTTTAATATTTTCAATAATATTTTTTTGATTTTTCCTTTCTAAAGATTCAAGCATAGTTTTATAAGAATTATATAAGTCATCAGTAGTTAGTGATCTAATAGTTTCATAATCAAAATTCATCCATGCTTCTTGTAGTTTTACATACATTTCACAAGCTAATTTATTAAATTCTTTTTTATTAAACCCAGGAATTATATTTTCAACATCATCATACCAAATACAACAATTAGTTGTACTATCATTAGGTTTAATTTTCTTTTGATCTTCTTCTCGTCCTTTACCAGTATTTCTTTTTATAACTTCAAATAAAATTGTTATACCAACTATAATTAAAAGAATCATTAAGTAAGCATTACTATTTAAACTTGAACCAGAGCCAAATCCAAAACCTCCGCCACTTCCGAAGTCGAATCCACCTCCGCCACTTCCGAAGTCGAATCCACCTCCGCCCCCACTTCCACCGAAGTCATAATCTATATCAAATCCAGTATCAGCAAGTACTACATAACCACTAAATACAAAACCAGTAATTATTGCAGCTATACCAAATATTTTAAACCACTTTTTATTTTCCATATGAACACCTATGATAAGTATAACATATTCACATAAAAAATAATAAACTTTCACATCTTTTTTATAATTATTTATTAGAATTATATATGTAAAAAGGAGGAATGATAATTAGTAGATAAAACTGAAACTCACAATCAAACAGTTTCTATATATATAAAAATACGTTCTTTTATATGAACGTATTTTAAATGTCTTAAATTTCATCAATATATGTAACTAAATATCCATAATCTTCCATTTTAAATGGTTTTCTACAAAATTTACATAATCCTGAAGCATTTAAATCAAGTATATTTCCACAATATGTACAACGTCTTGCTTCTTCTAAATGTTTAGCATTTCTTCTCTTAGTAAGCGTTATTTTATGAGTTTTTTCTATTCTTCTATCATTAACTCCACTAATATATTTATAATTTTCATCAGTAAAATAATCCATATATCTAGATACTAATACTACTTCAATAGTAATAAAATTATCAGTTATCATACTACCAGTTATTCTACTTGTTTTAACATTCATTTCATCAAATAATCTTCTTATATTTTTCTTTTTATATTCATTAACCATATCATTGAAGTTAACGTATACATCATTAGCTAAATAATGTCTTACGTCTTCTATATTATTATTTTGTATAGCGTTAAGTATCATAATAAATATATGATCTACATTACTCAAAAAAGTACTTTCTGAAAATGTATCATCTGCCTTAATTATATCTTCTATCATATCTACTCCTTTATAATTTTTTGACTAACAATTTCTTTCTTAGAGATTAACCAATTATAATTCTCTTTAACTATAGTATTCCCACAAAATTTACATTTATCACTTTGATTATTTTTTGATATAGGTCCACCACATACAGGACAAGTACTAGTTTCTTTCTTTTCAGTACTTACAAGTGTTATTAAACATACAACGTCGAGTCTGTTGACAACACCTCTTACTAGTTCATAGTCATTATTTTTTTCTTGTACAATATAATCTCTATATGCTAAATCAAGTTCAACTTCTACAGTATATTTACCATGCTCATTTTCAGCATTAGTGAAGTTACATCCATATACTTTAATATCTGAAACAATATTTTTTTGTTTCTTTCTTTCTAAAGATTCAAGCATAGTTTTATAAGAATTATATAAGTCATCAGTAGTAAGTTTTCTCATAGTCTTATAATCAAAATTCATCCATGCTTCTTGTAGTTTTACATACATACCACTAGCCATATCAAAGAATTCTTTTTTATTAATATTTGGTATTACTTTTTTAACTTCATCTATATACCATATTCTATATGTTCTTCTCTTAACTTCAGGTTTCTTTTTAGAAATAAATACAGGTACAATATCATCTTTTATTTTAACCCCATCATGTAAGATTTTACCATCTTCTTCTTTTTCACTATTGTTTTTAGAATACGTTTTAACAGCAGCAACTATACTAGCCGCTATGATTGTTAATAAGCAAACCATTACTATAAACTCAGTAAATCCAGCTTTAAATGTAAGTACTTGAATAATCAAATAAAATAGGTAATAGAATATCGCAAATATAATAAGTTCACCACCGCCACCACCAAGATCAAAATCAGTATCAAATCCAACATCGGCATGTACTACATAACCACTTAAAACAAATATTAAAAGTAACACACTTATAAGTATAATTAATAATTTTATATTCTTCCCACTCTTCATACTCACATCCTATAATAAGTATATCATATTTACATAAAATTTAACATTTAACGTAAAAAATATATTATTTTCACAAAACCTTAACAAATGATAAGTAAAATTAAATATGTAAGAAGGAGGAATGATAATTAATAGGTAATATATAAAAATAAAAATTAAGTAGCTTCAACTCACAATTAAATAAAACAATTTCTATTATATAAAGGGACAACACTTTGTCCCTTTTTTCTCGCTTTAAATTATGTTATATTAGTCTTAGGTGAATTATGAAAGAATTAGAAAGAATATTAACAAGTGAAAATATTGAAGAAGAAATAAGAAATAATGAAGAATATATATTTAGTTTAATACCTGAACTTAGAAGTGAAGTAGGGTTTGATCAAAAACATCCTCATCATTCCTTTGATGTATGGAATCACACTATTGAAGCATTAAAGCATATTGAACCAGACTTTGAATTAAGACTTATAGTATTACTTCATGATATAGGTAAACCATTTAGTTATCAAGACGGTTCTGATGGAGTGAGACATTTTAAAGGCCATCCATCTAAATCTAAAGAAATTTCTAATTCTATATTAAAAAGACTAAATATTGAACCTAAAGATGAAATACTTTATATTATAGAAAATCATGATACACCAATTGATACTAATAATATTAATGATAGAGAATTAGAAATAAAAAGATTGAAGATTCAATATGCTGATGCTTATGCACATTCTCCTTCAACCATTCAAAAACGTATTTTAAGACTTAATGCTATAAAAGAATTAATTTGATTTATAATTTAATACTTCTTCAGCATCATCTAAATGTATTTTTTCTCTACCAATAATTTGATAATCTTCATGACCTTTACCAAGTATTAAAAGAATATCATCTTTATTCATAATATCTATTCCATGTTTAATAGCTTGTCTTCTATCAACGATAACTTCATAGTTATCTTTTTTTACGCCTACAAGTATATCTTTTATTATTGCCTCTGGATCTTCAGTTCTAGGGTTGTCACTAGTAAATATTACATAGTCAGATAGTCTACTAGCTATCTCTCCCATTATAGGTCTCTTCTTAGGATCTCTATCTCCTCCACAACCTACTATAGTAATAACATGATTCTTTTTAAGTTCATTATATGCAGTAACAACTTTTTCAACTGCATCAGGTGTATGAGCATAGTCAATAACAGCAACTCCGCCATTTACTTTGTATGCTTCACATCTACCTTTAGGTGCCTTTATCATACTAGTTTTACTAACAATCTCATCAATATTAAATCCATATTGATTAAGGATAGATACAACTGTCATATAATTATAAACATTAAATTTACTAGTAAGTGGTACTAACACATCGTAAGTTTTATCTTCATAACTAAATGTAAGATTAGTTTCACTAGCACTAGTTTCAAATTTAATAATTTTATAGTCTCCATCAAATCCATAAGTAAATCTCTTATGACCATCTTTCTTAAAATATTTACTTGCTTCATCATCAGAGTTTACTACTATAATAGCATCATCTTTTAAGTGATCAAGAATTAATAATTTAGCTTTTAAATAATTTTCCATAGTCTTATGATAATCTAAATGATCTTCAGTAAGATTAGTAAATCCTATAATAGAGTAGTTTATATTAGTAAGTCTATCATAAGATAAAGCTTGACTACTTACTTCCATAACAACTGTTTTAGCTCCACTTTCATATGCATTCATAAGAAGTTTATAAACTGTTAATATATCTGGTGTAGTATTATTAAGTTCAATATGCTCATCTTTATGAATATATCCAATAGTACCAATATAAGCAGCATCTACTCCCATATTAAGTAACATTTGATATATTAAATAACAACTAGTAGTCTTACCATTAGTACCAGTAACACCAATAAGTTTCATTTCATTTAATTTGTCCCCATACTCTTTAAGTAAAATCTCTCTTAAATATTTATCGGTATCATCTACTTTTTCATATGGAATATCATAGTCTATATCTTTTTCACAAATGATTTTAGAAGCACCATTCTTAATAGCACTCTCAATAAAATCATGTCCATCTACAGTTAAACCTTTTAAAGCTATAAAAGTTTGTCCTTTTTGTACTTTTCTAGAATCACTTTCAAACTTAAACATTCTATCACTTCCTCTAAATAATATTATAGCATATATAAAAATATTATTAATTATTTATATGTCCACATACATTCCACATTACATATATTTAACACTCTATTTTACATAGTTTATTGTATTTTAAGTATGATAATGCTATGATTTAATTAGATAATAAGGAGTGATTAATGTGTTAGGAGATAGATTTAAAAGAGAACTAAATAAAAATGATTATTATGTAGTAGACCCTAAAACAGGAAGGGAAAAATCTTTAGATACTGATAAACTAGTTGATATGGCTAAAAAAGCATTAAAGAAAGCAGTTATTGCTAGTTTAATAGTAGGTTCTTTAGGAACAGGAGCAATAGGATATTTATTTGCTGATGAAGTTGCTGATTATAAAGAAGAAAAAGCATATAATAAAGCAGTTATAACAGTAAATAAAGAATATAGAGATTCACACGATACAATAGAAAAAGGAAGTATTAGTGCACTTTTAGATGATCAAGGTTGTTGCTATAGAGCATACCCAGATAAAACTTTAGAATTTATATTAGATAATTTTAGAAGTCCAATCACAAGAAAATGTGATGATCCAGAATGTACTACTTGTGAAAAGAATAGAGAACTAGAAAGTGAAATAAATGAAATAGTTAAAGCTGACTCAAGATTTACTGAAGTAGTAGAAGAACATGAACATAATCAAGAAATGAAAAGTGTAAGAGGTAGATAATGGAAGAAACAAAAATAATATATTTAAATGATAAAAAATTTGCAGTAGTGGAAGAACTAGAATACAAAGGTAAAAAATATATGTATTTAGTTAGTACCACAGGAGAAGAAATTCAAATCGTAGAAGAATATACTGAGGATATAAACAAAGTAATAAAAACAGTAAATGATAAAAAACTTCTAGATATACTAGAAGTAGAATTTGCTAAAAAGTTTTAAGATGCTAATGCATCTTTTTTATTTGATATATAGTTCACACTCAATATTAAAATTTATTAATTCTTTAAATTTTTCACCTAAATCTACATCTCCAACTATTAGACCATAATGAGTAGGTATTACAACACTTGGATTAATACTATTAGTGTAATCTGCTGCTTCTTTATAATCCATAGTAAACTTACCACCAATAGGTATAAATAGAACATCACATTCTATATTAGAATTATCTTCATTGACATCAGTATCACCCATAATATAGTATTTCTTTTCATCTATATTTAATATATATCCAATCCAATCATTCTCTATAGGATGGTATTCTTTATTAACATTATAAGCTCTAACAGTACTAAAATTAATACCTAGAATATTATAGGATTTATTAGGTTCAACAATGATTATATCTTCATCTTTAAAATAGTTTTTAATTTCTTTATATGTATCTTTAGTACTTACTATTTTAGTAGTATCTTTTTTAATATTCATAATATCATCAATAGAAAAGTGATCATAATGACTATGTGTTATAAATATTATATCAGCATCATTACTAACTACATCTATCCTAAATGGATCTATATATATATTTAGATTATTATTTATTATTTTAATACTATTATGTTTAAATAAATTTACATTTTCCATATCATCACCATTTTCATTATATCAAAAAAAGACTATTTTGTAGTCTTTAATTTTTTAACATAAGAATCATATGCATCTTTAGAATTAAATATTGTAAGATTAGTTCCACATCCTTGAACAATTACTTTATTTTTAAATCTATATTCATTCACTATATCTTGTGGAATAGTTATTCTTCCATGAGAATCAACTTTACTAGTAGCTAAATATGAATAATATAATAGTTGTAATCTATCACTTAAT
Source organism: uncultured bacterium (assembly GCA_945935525.1). Taxonomy (GTDB): domain Bacteria; phylum Bacillota_I; class Bacilli_A; order RF39; family UBA660; genus CAG-1000. Next base: position 73,128 of record CAMERI010000007.1, read on the forward strand.
TGTTGTACTTTTTCTTTATTTTCAGGATTACAATTTTTATTTATTTCACTAATAAGTTGTTGCATATACATAAGATTATAAAGCTTTAATGATGAAGGACTATCTTCAACAAAAGATATTCTGTCTCCTTGTTCAACACCTGTAAACTTAGGTAAAAATATTCTACTTTTTTCATCCAATCCAACTTCTTTAAATCCTAAAATAAGTTCTTCACCAAACATAATATCCCCCTTAAAAACAACAAGATTATACCATAAACTGAATTAAAAATCAATTATAGTTAATAATACTACTAGGAGAACACTATGTATATAATTTATGCTTTAGCTGCTGCATTATTTTCAGGATTAACTTCAGTATTTGCTAAAAGTGGTATTAACAAAGAAAATTCATTATTAGCAACATTCATAAGAACTATAGTTATTACTTTATTTTTATTTATAGTAGTACTTTTTAAAAATAATTTGAATGATATATTTTCTTTAGATAAAAAGACAATTCTTTTTTTAGTTTTATCTGGAATATCTAATACATTATTATGGATATGTTACTTTAAAGCATTAGATTTAGGCACTGTTAGTAAAGTAACTCCTATAGACAAAACAAGTATAATTCTAACACTTGTCTTATCATCAATATTTCTACATGAGAAAATAACAATTATTAAAGTACTTTCTATTATATTTATATTAGTTGGTACATTTTTAACAATAAAAAAAGATAACAAAGATTCTAAAGATAATAAATGGATACTTTATGCATTCTTAACGGCTGTATTCACAAGTACAACAACAGTTATTAGTAAAATAGGTATAAAGAGTACTAATACAAGTTTAACAACATTATTAAGAACAATTATAGTTTTAATATTATTAACAATCATAACTTTATTCAAAAATAAATTTAAAGATATAAGGAAACTAAATAAAAAGAATTTTCTATTTATTATTTTATCTGGTATATCTACATCATTATCTTGGTTATTTTATTTTGCATCTCTAAGTCTTGGAGAAGCAAGTGTAGTTTTTCCAATAGAAAAACTAAGTCTAGTAGTTTCAATATTAGCATCTACTATATTCTTAAAAGAAAAACTTAATAAGAAACAAATACTTGGTATTATCATTATAGTTATAGGAACATCCTTATTATTTTTCTAAAAACTTCTAGATTTTTATATAATTTGTTATAATATTTTTGGAAGTGAGTTGTATGAAAGAAAAAATTAAAAATCAAAAAGAGAATATTAAATCTCTAGAAAAGAAATCTAAAGGATTATTTGAAGAATTTAAGACATTTATTAAAAGAGGAAATGTTATTGACTTAGCTGTCGGCGTTGTTATAGGTGGCGCTTTTAGTACAATCGTATCATCTCTTGTTAATGATATAATTATGCCTATAATTGGAATAATCATTGGTGGTTATGACTTTACAGGATTATCTTTAAAAGTAAAAGATGCATCTATTAATTATGGAACATTTATTCAAAATATTATTAATTTCTTAATTATAGCATTCTGTATATTTATCTTAGTAAAAGTTATAAACAAATTCTTACATAAAGCAAAAGAAGAAGAAAAGAAAGAAGAACCAACTAAAACAGATGAAGTAATTCTTTTAGAAGAAATTAGAGATTTATTAAAAAAACAAAAATAGTTATTAACCTCTCAAAAAAGAGGTTTTTATTTTAATTGTATGATATAATTTATTTATATAGTGGGTGAAAATATGGGATTTAGATTTAGAAAAAGTTTTAACTTAGGAAAAGGATTTAAATTAAATCTAAGTAAATCAGGTATAGGATATAGTTTTGGTTTTAAAGGATTTAGAATAGGTAAGACAGCAAAAGGTAAAACAAGAAAAACAATTAGTTTACCAGGAACAGGTCTTTCTTATCAAACTGAAACTAAGGAAGATACAAGTATAGTAAAAGATATAGTTAAAAATACTACAAAAGATGATAAAAATATAAAAGATAAAACATTTGATGAAGTAGTAGATGATATCGCAGAATCTTTTACTAAAAATATAAAGTAGGTGAGATTATGAATTATAAAAAATTAACAATTTATTCAGTAGTTATTAATATAGTGATGAATTTACTATTCTTTGTGTGTGATGCATTTATTAGTGAAGAAGTAGGCTATTATTTATTTTTAGGAATAGAACTTGCTATATTTGTTGTCTACTATATAAAAAGATATAAAATTAAATATACAAAAGATGTAGTTAAGAAAGATATATTAGTTGGTATACTTTGGATAGTATTATCTTTCGTATTAGGATATTTATTAGCTAGTTTATATGATACTTTATTCCCTAATGTAAACACAGAATACAGTATGATGCCATCAATGATATTCGTAATAATGGGTGGTATAAATATGTTATATGCTTTATTAATATTAAATGTTAACCTAGTTAATTTATTCTTAAAGAAGACTGGACTAAGTGATAAAAAGAATATTATAATATCTATTCCAACTGGAATAATAACATATTCATTAATTATATATATTTTAGTAAAAATATTACAAATAGTTTAAGGAAAACAATATGAGAGAAATACAAATAGGAAAGAAATATAAACATTTTAAAAATAAAATGTATGAAGTAATTGATATAGTATTAGATTCAGAAACTAATAATGATGAAGAACCTAAAAAAATAGTAGTTTATAAAGCATTATATGGAGATAACCTTACTTGGGCAAGACCATATGATATGTTTAATAGTGAAGTAGATCATGAAAAATATCCAGATGTAAAACAAAAATATAGATTTGAAGAAGTAAAAGAAGAAAAAGAAACAACTAACATAGAAAAGAAACTTAATGAAGTATGTGACTTTGTATATAACTGTAAACATTATTTTATTGCCACTATAGATGGTGGTAAACCAAAAGTAAGACCATTCGGAACAATAGGTATATATGAAGGAAAACTATATATTCAAACATCTAAAGCAAAAGATGTATCAAAACAAATATCAAAGAATCATAATATAGAAATTTGTGCATATGATAATAAAGATAGATGGATTAGAATAAGTGCAGAAGCAATAAGAGATGAAAGATATGAAGCTAAAAAATATATGCTAGATAGATATCCTGAACTTAGAAGCATGTATGATGAAAAAGACGATATAGTAGAAGAAATTTCACTTAACAATGTAACTGCTACATTCTATTCATTCAAAGAAGAACCTAAAACATATAAGTTCTAAGGAGAAGAATGATAAATAAAATAAAAATAATTTTAATAATTATTTTTTTATTAGCTACAATTACTCTAATGTATTGTAAAACTACTAAAAAAATAAATCTTTCAGAAAATAACTTAATAAAAGAAAATCTTTATAAATATAAAATAACTAAAGATTATGAAAATATATTAGCTATAAAAGAAGATAAAAATTATATTTATGTTTTATCATCAAAAGAAACAGAAAAAGAGATAAAAGAATATAAACTTATAAAATATAATTTAGAATTATCTAATATAGAAAAAGAAGTAACATTTAATACAAAAGATATAGGCCCATCAATAATTATCAAAGATAATTATGTAAATGTAGTTTCAAGTAGTAATGTAAGTATTTATAAATTTGATAAAAGTTTAAAACTAATAAGTAAGTTAGAAAAGAATATTGAAGAATATGATTTATATGGAGTATATAAAGAAGAACCGCTACTTATAAAAGATAATGAAATATACATTAATGACAAACTATATGATAAAGTATTAACATCTTGTAACAAAGCAATTTCTATAATATATAAAGATAATTCTTTTATTTACTTTGATAATGAAGAATTAAATATAAGTTGTATATATAATATACATAAGAAAACAACTGATTATTTAGATAATTCAATTATTGAACCAATAAATAATGGGTATATGTTATATAATTATAAGGATAACAAAGTAATAATAAAAAAAGAAAATGAAAAGAAATACTATTTAAATTCTAAAAATGAAACTTCAAATATAAAAGTAAATAATGATGGAACAAAACTCATAACATTTAATGATGACTCAAAAGAATTAAAAATATATGATTTAGAAAATAATAAAATAATTAATAAGATAATACTAAATCTAAGTAGTGAAGAATTTATATCATTATTTATATTAAATGATTTAGCTTACGCAGTAGTAACCAATGGTATTTCATATGATTTATATGTATGGAATTATAAAGAAAATACTCTAAATGAAAGTATGATAAGTCATAGTGATTCAAAAAGTAAAATAAATAGTTATGAACTGGTAACTAAAATAAAAAATGAATTTAATGTTAATATGTATATCTATGAAAAAGGTGTTAGATTCTTTAATGATTTTTATGCTTTACCTAGTTATGATGATGAACTAACATATGATAGCCTTTCTAAAACGTATAAAATGTTAAGTAATTTTAATAAAGAATTCTATGATAAATTCTATATAAATGATAATAATGGTATTGAAATATATCTAACTGATAAAGTTGCTCCAAGTGACTTAAACATTCAAATAAAAAATCCAAGTGCATACTCATTAGTTATGAATAATACATATATAATAGCATTAAATATTAATACAAACTCTTATGAAAAAACATTATGCCATGAATTAATGCATACTATAGAGAATAATATGCATGACTTATATAATAATAAAATATTAAAGAATGAACCATTCAATAAATGGAATGAATATAATCCTAAAGACTTTAAATATAATAACTCATACATAGAAGAATCTAATGATAGATACACAATCTCTAGTGAAAAAGATGTATATTTTATAGATTCATATAGTCATACTTATCCAAGTGAAGATAGAGCAAGGATATTTGAACAATTTTGTAAAGACGAAAGTATTATAGAGAAATATTCAAAAATTAAAAAGAAAGCAGAATATTTAAAAAATGAAATAGTGAATGCATATCCAAGTATAAAAAATTCTATATTATTTAGAAAAACCACTTAACTTGACAAAAAATAATAAATGATTATAATAGTTTCACACAGGGGGGGGACAATATGATATTATCAATATTAGATAGATACGTTAGTTTATCTATAAATAGAATTAGAATAGAAAGGTTATTAAGAAAAGCATATCTTAATGATAAAAGATTAGCAAGAGAACTAGAAAAAGAATTAGATGTTATTAATACATCAATAAACTTTTTATTTCAAAAAATAATTGAAAAGATTTCAAAATCATCAACAGAAGAACTTATAGGATTAAGTAAATGTTTAGAAAGAAAATCATTAAAAGTAAAAAGTGAAATGAGTGAGACAGACACAGTATTAAAGATGTCTGAAAACAATAAAGAAGTAGCTGAATCTACAAAAGATGAAATAGCAATTAAAACATATGAAAGCATTATAGAAGATACTAAAGATAAAAGAAAAGAACAACAAGAAGAATTAAATTGTTATGATGGTACATTAAGCTTATGCTATAAAATGCATTTTGAATCAAAAGTGACTAATAGATAAAAATATTTTATAATTAGAAAAATTAAGTGTCCGAAATGGACATAAAAAAAGACACATAGTTGTTACCTATGTTACAATGTAAGTGCGAACAAACATTGGAGGTAATAAACTATGTGTCTTTTAAATTATAACAAAGAAATATAAACATATATCTTTAGCAGAAAGAACAATGATAGAAACTTGATATAATTGTGATAAGAAAAGCAAGAAAGAAATAAGTATATTGTTATATAAAAGTGAAAGATCTATAAGAAGAGAAATCAATAGAGGACTTGTAAAAGTATTAAACTATGATTTAACTGATAAATATGAGTATAGTGCAAGAATTGCACAAAGAAAATATGAATATGATATGACAAGCAAAGGCCCAGGACTAAAGTTAGATCAGAATCATAAGTTAGTAAAGCATATAGAAAAAGAAATATCCGAAAATAAAAAATTACCGGAAGTAGTAGCAATACAGCTAAGTAAATATGGATTTAATATAAAGTTAAGTGGAAGAACAATACGAAATGCAATATATAGTGGAATTATATTTAATAAAGTTAAAAAAGGAAAAATAATATATAAAAAAGAATTATTATTTAAAATGTGATATAATAACTTCGAGCAATAGTGCTTGGATTAATTCCTACTTTAACGAGTCGTTAAAGAATCTATTTTACATGATACGTTGAATAGTAATATTTTCAAAGGACTCAACTACACTAAGTGTAGACGCTTCATTGCATTCCGCTTACAGTCCATTTTCAATATTACAATATCATTAAGTATTGCTCTTCCAGGAGGTAATAAATATGTGGAAATATATAGATAAAGAAAAATCAAAAGAATTTTTATTATCTCTTGGATTAATAAATGATAAAATAAGTGACAAAGAAAAATTAATAAAATTATATTCAATAAGTAATAAAATAGAAGATAATTATAAAATATTTAATATAAAAAAGAGAAATGGTAAGTTAAGAACTATTTATGAACCAAATTATAGTTTAAAAGAAATACAAAAAAATATATTAAAGAACATACTAAATAATAAGAGTATATCTAATTATGCTAAAGCATATCATAAAGGAATAAACTTAATTGATAATGCAAAAGAACACGTTAATAAAAAAATAATTTTAAAACTTGATATAAAAGATTTTTTTGAAAGTATAGAATTTATTGATGTATATAATAATTGTTTTCAAATAGAGTACTTTCCAAAAGAAATAGGAGTGTTACTAACACATTTATGTACTTATGAAAATCATTTACCACAAGGTGCACCAACATCATCTTATATATCTAATTTAGTATTAAAAGAATTTGATGAATATATTGGTTCTATATGTGAACAAGAAAATATTTCATATACAAGATATTCTGATGATATGACATTTAGTGGAGATTTTACTCCTTCGTTTATAATAAAGTTAGTTAGAAAAGAATTATTAAAATATAATTTAAAACTTAATAATAAAAAAATACATATTATAAAGAATTATCAATGTCAAAAAGTAACAGGATTGGTAGTAAACAACAAAGTTCAAACATTAAAAACTTATAGAAAGAATATAAGAAAAGAAATATATTATATTAAGAAATATGGATTAAAATCACATATAGATAGAATAGGTATAAAAGATACAAAAAGATATTTAAATGAACTTTATGGAAGAATATTATTCGTATTACAAATAAATGATAACAATGAATTCAAGGAATATAAAGAATATATAAACAAATTAAAAATCGCATATTAATTGCGATTCTTTTTACTTAATCTAAGAGTACCAGTAAATGAGCCACTAAATGGTTTTCCATCTATTTCGCCATCTAAATAAGCTGTCCCTTCATACACTTCAGCAAATGGATTACTATTTAATTTAACATTTTTAATATTTTCCCCAAATAAATGTCCAAAGTAATTTGATGCTTTTTTAAAATAATCATTATTATTAAAATAACTTTCAGCAGATTCTTTAGTCGTTTCTCTTATTCCTAGTGCAGCAGGATATTTAGCATGTAGCCCTTTACCACTAACAACTTCACGTGCACAAAACTCATCAGTACCTGTAGCAATCAAATAAGTTGGAACATTTTGAATAGCATACATTTGCTTAGTTTCATGGTTATGTGCTCTTAATTTTACTTCAGGAATTGGCATAAAATATCTAGTAGAATATATTATATCAACTCTTTCATCTTCCCTTTTAGCAAGTTCAGGAAATTCTCTACTGAATATATCCCTTAATGATTCACCATCACATAATATATCTTTTTCTACAACTGGTATTAAATAATATTTCATTTCTTCACCTCGTAAAAGTATGATAGCAAAATATAATTTAAATATAAATTAAAAAATGATATAATGTAGTGAAATAAAGGAGTGATGATATGAAATTTGAAGTATCAAAATATTTTTTTGATAAAGTTGAAGATGCAGTTTTTGGAGTAGTAGTTGTTAAAAACTTTAATAACAAAGTTTCATATAATTACATAAATAATATGTTTAACGAATCTCTAAAGACTTCTAAAGAAAAATTTTTAAATGTGAAAATTAAGGAAGAAGAATGGATACAACCATATAGAGAAGCATTTAGAAAATTAAATATAAATCCTAATAAATATATGTGTTCAATCGAAGCACTTATGACTAGAATATCTAAAGGAAATGATGTACCTCATATTAATTCAATTGTTGATTTAGGAAATGCATTATCTTTAAAGTATGAATTACCAATAGGTGTACATGATATGGATAACTTTATTGATGGTGATATACAAATAAGAGAGAGTGATGGTAATGATAATTTTGTACCATTCGGAAGTGATGAAATAGAACATCCAGAAGTTGGAGAAATTGTTTACGCATCAGGTAATGAAGTTAAAACAAGAAGATGGACTTGGAGACAAGGAGAAAGAAGTAAAGTAACAGAAGAATCTAAAAACTTCTTTATTCCAATTGATGGATTTACTTCTAATAAGGATAAGATATTAGAACTCCAAGAAGAATTAATTAAATATTTAAAGGGTGATTTAAAACTTGAAGTATATAGTGGAATAGTGGATAAAGACAATAGAATATTTGAAATTGAAGCGTAATTGCTTCTTTTTAAATACAAAAGATAAGAAAAATAAAGTTTTTAAGAAAAATTATGTATTTATAGTTGACAGGCTGGAGTTCTTCTAGTATAATGAATTATGCAATTCAAGAAAGCAAATACTTTCTTAAAAGAAGTGCAGGTGTAGTTTAATGGTAGAACTTCAGCCTTCCAAGCTGCTAACGTGGGTTCGATTCCCATCACCTGCTCCAGTGACGTTTCTGTTCGAACTTTTATAGTTTGAACTTGAGAT
>CAMERI010000008.1:0-63125 GCA_945935525.1 uncultured bacterium
CTTACATATTTCAGTACTTATTTTTTCTCTTTCACCCAAAAGTTCATTTAATGAAGCACTACCTACTACATTTCTCATAGTAGTTTGAGCAAGTTGACTAACAGCATAATAGAAATTTTCTACTTCTAAAATAGCTTTAGATGCATCAAATATCTTATAGTAAATTACAGCATTTATTCTAACAGAAACATTATCTCTAGTAATAGCATCTTGTTCAGGAACATCTACTGCTTTAGTTCTTATATCAATCTTTTTATATGATTGAAATATTGGTAATACTAAATTCCAACCTGGTTCCATAATCTTACTAAATTTACCTTGAGTAAACTTAACTCCTCTTTCATATTGATCAATTTGAACAATACTTCTTAATATTATAATTGTTACTATAACAACTATAATCCAAAATAAATAATCCATGCCTTTCACCTCTTATTATCATTATATTATATTTAACTTTAAAATAAAAGAAGTTATTCACTAACTTCATTATTATTCTCTTCTTCACATAATATATTAATTTGATAATCATCTAATATTAATCCTTTAGTTACAACTACACTATTAATACATTTATCTTTATATTTATCATCATCTTCTAAATATTTAGATTCAATTAATTCATCTAAATATACTATTGATGCACTACCAAATGATAATGTCATATTATTATCTTTTATATAATTATTTGCTGCACTTTTAACTTCTCTTTGAATCTTATTATCTTCCAAGTTATATCCAAGTATTAATAACATGCCACATATTAGAACTATTAAACTAGTCCATACTGTCATTACGTTTCTACTCATTAATAATCATTTTCACCTTCATAACCAGTAGTAGTATATCTAGAACATTTAATATATGATACATATACTTGTTGTCCACCACTTGATGTTATTACTTTAGCATATCCACTACATGCTTTATTCTTATCATCTACTAGTTCTCCTAAATATCCATTTGCTTGTAATGTAGAAACTCTAACAATAACAATATCGTCTCCAACACCATTATACATATCTTGATAATATTTTTTAGCTGCATTAACTACTTTAGTTTCTAGTGGTTCATAAGAATATGTTTCACTTCCACTATTATCAGGTTTAACTAATGCATTATTATTTTCTCCTAAAAGTCCTAATCTATTAAGTCCAATAGTCGCAACTACTAAACAAAATAAGAATATAAGTATATAAAATAATTCTACTCTAAGACCCCAACCATTTTTATTCATAAACTTCACCTACCTAAATTATATATCATAATTAGTATTTTTTCTATAATAATTCTTCTATTTTACTTTTAATTTCTTCGTCTTTAATATTATTAAGTAATTCTTTTATTTTTTTATTTCTATCATTTATTTTTAGTATTTCCTCAAATTTAGTTAATTTACTAGTTATTTGATTTAAATATTTAGATGCATAACTTCTACTAACTTCATATAAATCAGCTATTTCTCCAAGACTATAATCTTCAAAATAATAGTATTCAAAATAGTTTCTCTCTTTTTCATTAAGTAATTCTTTATATATTAAATATAAATTAGTTATATATTCTCTTTCTATCATTAGAACTCCTTAAATAATCCATATATATATTTTTCTATATCAAATGGTATTAAATCAGTTTCTTTTTCACCAAGTCCAACAAACTTAACTGGAATATTCACTAGTTCCTTAATAGCTAGAACTATACCACCTTTAGCAGTACCATCTAATTTAGTAAGGACTATACCTGTTATATTAGTTATTTCTTTGAAACTCTTTGCTTGAGTTATACCATTTTGTCCAGTAGTTGCATCTATTACAAGTAATGTTTCAACTGGATTACCAGGTATTATCTCATTAATAACTCTATTCATCTTTTCAAGTTCTTTCATTAAGTTAGCCTTATTTTGAAGACGTCCTGCTGTATCTACAAGAACTATATCATACTTTTCATCTCTTGCTTTTTTAAGACCATCATATATAACAGCAGAAGGGTCTTTTCTATCATCTCCATAAAAAGATACTCCGATTCTCTCTGCCCATTCATTTAATTGATTAACTGCTCCTGCTCTAAAAGTATCTCCAGCTATAAGCATAATCTTCTTTCCTTCATTCTTAAATTTATTAGCTATTTTAGCAATGCTAGTAGTTTTACCAACACCATTAACACCAACAAAAAGTACTACGTTAGTTTCCCCATCTTTAATATTTAATTTACTTGATAATATATCATTACCTACATAAATCATAAATAATTCATCTACTATTACTTCTTTTAAATATTCAAAGTCAGTTATATTTTCACTTTTAACACGCTTCTTAAGTCTATCAACAAAATCCATAACAGTATTAACACCAATATCAGCAGTTATTAATATTTCTTCAAGTTCATCATAAAAGTCATCACTAATCTTAGTATATTTAATACCTAATAATGAAAGTTTACTAACAAAGTTATCACGACTCTTAGATAGTCCTTCAACATACTTTTCAGTTTCTTTAATCTCTTCTAACTCTTCACTTACTTCACTATTATCTATTTCTTCTTCATTAATCTTTTCTTTTATTTCTTCTTGTTTACTAAAAATATTTTTAATCTTACTAAATAATCCCATCTTCATCACCTAATTGCTATTATACCATATAAAATCTCGATAACTAGACAAAACTTAATTTTTTTGATATAATCTATAAATACAAATTGACTTTTCGAAGGGATGATGAAATGAATAGTAAAAACAATGAGACTTTAGTCTGTGCTTTAGGTGGCTTAGGCGAAGTTGGTAAAAATATGTATGTTGTTATGCATGAAGAAGAAATATTTATAATAGATTGTGGAGTTATGTTTCCAGAAGATGATTTAATGGGAATTGACTATGTACTAGCTGATTATAATGTTCTTAAAACTATGCAAAACAAAATAAAAGGTTTAATTATAACACATGGTCATGAAGATCATATAGGTGGTATACCATTCTTACTTCAAAATATTAATATACCAGTTATCTATACACCTAATATTGCTGGTAAACTTATTAAGAATAAACTTGAAGAAAGAAATATACCATGTCCTAAAATGGTAACTGTTAATGAAGATTTAAATATAAAGACTAAATACTTTAATATTGAATTCTTCACTACTACTCACTCTATACCAGATTCATTTGGTATGGCTATACATACACCTAATGGTACTATAGTAGAAACAGGAGACTTCAAAATAGATTTAACTCCTATCGGACCAGTTGCTAATATGGGTAAAATGGCTGCTATTGGAAATGAAGGTGTTACACTTTTAATGAGTGATTCAACTAATGCATTAACACCAGGTTTCTCAGCAAGTGAATCAGTAGTAGACGAAGCTTTAGGTGAAATATTTGCAGCAAACACTGAATCAAGAATAATCTTAGCAACATTTGCAAGTAACATCTATAGACTTACTCACATCGTAGAAACTTGTAAAGAAAACAATAGAAAAATCGCAGTATTCGGTCGTAGTATGAATACAAATATTGAAATAGCTATAGAATGTGGTTATATAAAAGATAAAGATATATTTATAACAAGCGATGAAGCTAATAAACTTCCTCCATCAAAAGTATGTTTACTTTGTACAGGTAGTCAAGGAGAACCTTTAGCTGCCCTATCACGTATTGCTAATGGAAACGATAGAAATATAACTCTTATGAAAGATGATACTGTTATATTTTCAAGTTCACCAATACCAGGTAACTCAATGTCTATTAATAGAATCATTAATAAATTATATCTAAAAGGTGCTAAAGTTTATACTAATACTAGTGAATATGATGTACACACAAGTGGACATGCTAAACAAGAAGAATTAAAACTTCTACTTAGACTTATACGTCCTAAATATTTTATGCCAATGCATGGTGAATATAGAATGCTTGTTTCACATACAAACCTAGGAGTACTTTGTGATATACCAAGAGAAAATACATTCGTGTGTAAAAACGGAGATATAATGGCTCTTAAAGATGGAGTTGTATATAGAAAAGGATCAATTCCAATAAATGATATATACGTAGATGGTAATAGAATCGGAGACGTTGGTGTTTCAATCATAAAAGATAGAAAGATAATGTCTACTGACGGAGTACTTATTGTTATATTAAATATAGATTTAACAAATAAAAAACTACTCTTAGAGCCAAATATAACTACAAGAGGTTTTGTAGTAGTAAATGATAATCAAGACTTAATTAAAAAGATACAAGACAAAACAAATATAATTGCACTAAACGAACTAGAAAAAGATAACTTTAGTCTAACAGACTTAAAAAATAGAATTATCTTAGAAATAAACTCTTATGTTATAGAATTAACTGGTAGAAGACCTATCATAATACCAATGATATTAAGTACAAAAGAAAACTTGAATAATGAATAATTCAAGTTTTTTTATTTATTAAGTTTTCTTTCAAAACTAATAGTATCTTTATCATCAAAATTTATAAAATCAACAAGTACATTACTAGCTCTATTTTCTTCAAAATCTATACTACCTGCTAAGAATCCTCTATTAACAATAGTATATGAATTAGATGGCATATCAGCAAGCGTAGGTACTCTAAATATAGCATACTTTCCATCAAATAAACATCTATATTGATGACTATGTCCAAAGAAATTTAAAAGTACGGTCGCATCCCCTACTACATTTAACATTCTAGATATATCATGCTTTAAAGATATATATTCATCTCTAAGTCTTAAATATGAACTTCTATATCCTGTAAGCATAAAGTCATCTCTATTACTCAAAGTATCAGCTATATCATAGTTATCAACTACTATCGGAAAAGCATCGTGATTACCAAGAAGAATTATATTCTTAATACTTCTATCATATGGATAATCTTCAATAATATGATTTACTTGAGAAGAAATACTCATATATTTACGTTTACATCTACTATAATTAGAATAACACCCTTCAATCAAATCCCCAGCATGAAATATATATTTAACACCATGACTTAATGCATAATCATAAACTCTTTTTAAATAATCAAAATTTTCAAATCTACTACCTATATGAGTATCACTAATAACAATAAAATCAAGTTTATCATCACTCTCTAAACTAAAAGTATCACATACATATGAATGAGATAAAACTTCTTCATTATTAAGTCCTTTTTGTACTAAAAACTCTCTTCTAGGTATATTATCTATATGTTCTTTTTTAATAATACTATCACTCTTAAGTAAATATAACACTTCATCAATTGAATTTCTTACTAAAGGAAGATATATCTTCTCTTCAATACTGCCATAAGTATATAAGTCTATATACATAGTTCTAAGTAAAGATAAATATGATGATGGACTTACATTAAGTTCATTAATAATTTCAAAATAACTCTTACCATCACAAAGTAAACCAAATATTAGATTTCTTTTAAAACCACCAAAATTTCTAGTTACATTTTTAACTTTCTTGCCAAGTGACTTATCAAGCATTGGAATCAAATAAAAACTATCTTCATCCATAGAAGAAACTATATCACTTCTTATTTTCTTAAGCATAGAAATTATATAAGACTTTTCTAAATTCAAACAATTAGATATCTCATCGACACTATAATCTAACATAACTAATTCAATAATATGCTTGTAAACATCGAAACTAACATTAGTCATAAATCCCCCAAAGTAAAAATTATTCTAACATAAAAATAGAGTTTTTTAAACTCTATTTATTATATTCTACTTTATAAAGATTAGAATCTATATCAATAATATATTTATCCATAGTTTCAGATATAAATAATGGATATTTATAGTTCTCATTTATAAGAGTCATATAACCTATTTCTTTTATATATGGTAAATCATATGTTTTAAATGACTTCTTAAATTCATCTAAGAAACTTTGAGTATTAGATAAACTACTCTTATTAAAGAAATTACTATAATATATTTTAGTTTCAGTATCAGTACTATTTATTACTACTAAGAATGAACTAAAATTTTCTATTACTTCAAATGATTTAATATTTTTATAATTAAGAACAGTAAAATCATTATTATTCTTATTTCTTATTTCAAGAAGCCCATCATTATTAATAAAGAATTCAAATGAATATTTTGTTTCTATTTTATCGTTTTCTCCTACATAAACATCACGTGTATAGTTAATATTATATTTATTGTGATATGGATAATGTGTTTCTATATCGTTATAGTTAACACTTTTACTATTATATTCATAACATACTTGATAATCTTCATAACCATCTATAAATACTTGAAATGGTAACATAAGAACAACAAATAATGTTATTAACATACTTACTAATCTCTTATCATTCTTATCTATTACTTTAGTACCATCTTTTAAATTAGTCCTCTTAAGAACAAGTAATGCACCTACTATATTTATAGCTGAAAGTACTAATGTTGAAAATGTATTATATAAAACAATTCCAGTTGTTGGAGTATTAAATGTACAATCTTTTATTAAGTTTAAATCTCCTATCATTAAACAAAAATCATATATACTATGTAAGAATATAACAGCCCATATATTTTTAGTTTTATAATAAATACTACCTAATAATAATCCAGCAGATGTTGCCTGTATTACTTGTACAATAGTAGTAAATAAGTCTTGCCCTGCTAACATATTTGAAAAATGTATTAATCCAAATATCAAAGATGAAAATAATAAAGAAAGAACTATATGTTTTTTAGTATCTCCATATCTTTCAATAAATTCATTTTGAAGCCATCCTCTACATAAGAATTCTTCAGCAATACCAATAAATATTGTAAGTAATAATAAGTTAATAAAATTACCAAAGTTAAATCCATCTAAAGATGATAAACTTCCTAAAAGTGATATTGCAGCTATTATAAGCATTGGAAAACCTAAAGTAATAGACTTCACAAATTTTTGCTTTTTAGCAGTAAATACATAAGAATTTTTAAATAATATCATTACTATGAGAACTAACGCAGCATATATAACTTCAAGTAATAACTCAGTACCATATTTATAATATGTAATATTATTTGATATAACACTAGGAAGTACTGTTATCACACCATCTATAAGTATAAAAACAATTAACATCTCAAGAAAATATATAAATATACTCTTTTTATTCTTTTTCATATCTCACCTACTTATCTTTCTCATCATCATTAAGCATTTTCAATATTTTATTTTGATTAGATATTATTTTAGTCATTTGATCATGCAATTCTTCAAGAATAAGTTCACTCTTTAAATCAGTTTTATAATCATTCTTACCTCTTAAAGTATCTTTCTTAGCAGCTCTATTTTGACTCATCATAATTATCGGTGCTTGTAAAGCAGCTACACAAGATAAGAATAAATTAAGTAATATAAATGGATAAGGATCAAAAGCATCTTCTTCACTTAGTATTATTAAATTTATTAACATCCAAACAAGTAAAAATATTATAAATCCTATAATAAATCCCCAACTACCAGCTTTTTCTGTTATTCTATCAGCAAGTTTATCTTTCCAAGTTTCATTTTCTTCTGCTTGTTTATCTACATCTATAGCAATTGGTTCATTAAACAATATTTCCATTAATTGAGATTCATCTTCATTTTCTAATTCTTTATTTTTAAGCAACATTTTAACTATTTCTTTTTTAGTTTTAACTTGTCCCATATCTTATCTACCTCTACTATAAATAATATAACAAATATGTATTAAAGTAAAGACAAAGTCCCACATTCAAGCAATAAAAAAGCCTCACAACTGAGACTAAATTTCTAATGGTGGACCATGGGTTGCGAAATAAGAACACTTTACTTACAATAAAAAATGCTTATTTCTGAATAAGCATATCCATAGTAACACCTAATGCTACTGATATTTTATAAAAAGTATCTACTGAAAAATTATATGCCGCTTTATCACTTTGTATTTGTCTTATGAAATCATGTGATAAATCGACCATTTCAGCAAGTTGTTGAGAAGTAATACCTTTTTCTCTCCTATACTTTCTAATATTTTTTCTAATAGTATTATAAATATTTTTATCAAATTTTAATTCCTCCATATGTTAAGTTCCTCCTAACATAATTGTAGGAAAAACAAGTTAAAAAATATGTTAGGCATTGACTAACAAATATAACTATGTTATCATTAAATTATCAATTATGGTAGTATTCATAATTGATGTAGTAAAGGGACAGCTATTAAAGTGTCCCTATTTTAAATTATAGAATATGGAGCATTATTATGAATGATAGAGGGTGTTTAGAAAATTTATTATTAAACATTGATATATTGGATGAATTAAAACTATATGTAGAACAAACCAATATTTTTGATATTTTAAAAATATCAAATGCAGAATTAAAGCATAGTATAATGCTAGCATATATTTTCAACCCAAATGAAAATCATGGCTTGGGATCAAAACCAATTGAACTTTTCTTTAAAATGTTAGCACAAAACAAAGGAATTGATAACCTAGATGTTTTTGAACTTTTAGACATTGATTATGATGATTTTAATGTTATTAGAGAATATAAAAATATAGATATACTTTTTAAATCATCTAAAAATAAAATTATAGTATGTATAGAAAACAAAATATGGACAAGCGAACATGATAATCAATTAAATAGATACAAAGAAATTATTGATAATGAGTATGAAAACTATAAAAAAATATTTTTATATTTAACTCCTTATGGAGATTTACCAAGTGACAATAACTGGCATTATATAAGTTATAACGATATTGTAAGTATACTAGACCAAATTGATATAGATAATATTAATCCAAAAGTTAAATTACTTATACATGATTATAAAAATATGATAAGGAGCAAAATAATGAATGATAATGAATTAAAAGAACTATGTAATAAGATATATAGAAAGCATAAAAGAGCAATTGATTTAATAATAGAAAATAAAGAAGATGATATTTATTATTTTTATAGTATTATAAACGAATACTTATTAAAACTAAATGATAATGGCTTTATTAAATATAATGAAAAAGACAGTTCTCCAAAAACTTTAAGATTTAGCACTAAGTCATTAGAAAAAGCATTTCCTTTAATTGAAGATGTTAAAAATAGTTTTTGGGGAAATGGTAGAACTTGTGGATATGCTGTCGAAATAAAACAAAACAAACTGATATTTGAATTGTATTTTAGTAATTATAATGTTGATAAAGATGTTCAATACAAAAAAATAATGGATTATTTAGACAAACTATCACTAAAACCAACAAAAGATGCATGGAAAAATGGTTATCATTTAAGTGTTAAATTTGGAAATATTGAAATTGATAGTGAAAATGTTTATAATAATGAAAATGAGAAAGATGATATTTTTGTAAAACTGGACAAAATAGTTTTACCAGTTTTACAAAAGGAAAAAGATACATATGATAGAAATTAAAAACATTGAACAATTTGTTAAATATGCTACATCTTTGAATTATAGGTATGCTAAAACTTATACCAATTTTGCACAACACGAATATGCTATGGCAGAAGAAAATACAAAAGAAATTGAAATAATTAGGGCTTTGAATAAATACATTCAAGAAAATAGTGAAGAAGAAATCTTTTATAATAAAAAGTATCAAGTCCTATTTGCAGGAAATCATAAATATTGGCCAGTTGGTCCATGGGATAAAACAAGATTTTTAAATAGAAACTGGGACTATAAAGAACCAAATGGTAATATAAACAGAACTATAACCGAGAGTAAGAAAGGAAGTTAAAATGAATCTTTTTGATTATGTTTTATTTATGTGGATATATGATTATGTTGTATCTGATGAAATAAAAATTAAAAAAGAGCCAAGTTTCATTTCTTGTATTTTAAGTTTTATATTACTATATATACCTATACTTTTAATAATTTCTCTAATTACTGAAATATTTAACATGACAAAGTTCGAAAATGTTTTTAAAATATTTACAATTATTTATATAATATTATTTATGATAAACATTGTTTTAATAGCAATTCATAAAGTAAAAAAAATAATAAAGTAAGTTTTATGATGACTTACTTTTGTTTTTGCAATTTAAGCACTGCTCACACTTTTTTATAATGGGCTATTTAAGACTTTATTTGTTTTTTTGAATAAATACACGAAAAAAGAAAAACACTTGAAATTAAGCGTTTTTCTTTGATTTTTAAAGGTCTATTTTAAAAGCGAACCATCCAACAGAATAGTAAATGGTTCGCTTAATCTTTCTATGGTGGAGAATGTGGGACTCGAACCCGCGACCCCCTGCGTGCAAGGCAGATGCTCTAGCCAACTGAGCTAATTCCCCACTAGGTAGGCACTTGATAACAATCAAGCATATTAATACTACCATATATTTTATTAAGATGTCAAGCATTATTTTATCATTTTATTAAAATATTCATAATTTCTAATGCTAATTTAACATTATCATGCCTTATTATATTATTTTCTATCTTTATTAAAGGCTTATTAACGTGTTCAATCTTAATATTTTTAGTATCTACTACTACCAAATCTTTTTGTTCTTGTGTTTCATAAATCTTAACAATATCTGGATCTATTTCTTCACTATTAGTAATTATCGTATCTACTTTTCTCTTACCAAGATACTTATTTAATAATTTAACATGATCACTTGCTTTGAAATTATCAGTTTCACCTGGTTGAGTTACAACATTACATACATATATAATCTTAGCATTTGATTCATCTATTGCTTTAATAACATCTTTGCAAAGTAAATTAGGAATAATACTAGTATATAAACTTCCCATACTAAGTACTATTGCATCAGCATCTTTAATCTTATCTAAAACTTCTTTATTTGCCTTAGGTTCCTTCTTATAATAAACTTTCTTAATCTTTTTAGGACATAATGTAATATGATGTTCTCCTTCGATTATTTCACCATCTTCCATTTTACCCATTAAAGTAACACAATCATCTGTTAATGGAAGAACTTCTCCTTTAATATTTAAAATATCACTTATAAGTTTAATTCCGCCTGATAAGTTACCACCAATATCAGTTAAAGCAGCAAGTATTAAATTACCAACTGTATGACCATCAAAGTCACCATTAGAACAAAATCTATAATTAACAAGTTTTTCAACTATATCTTCAGTTTCAGATAAAGAAATAAGTACTCTTCTTATATCTCCCACAGCTGGTATATTAAATTCTTCTCTAATTTTTCCAGTACTTTTTCCATCATCACATACACTAACTACAGCAGTTATATCAAATGGAAACTGTTTAAGTCCTTTAAGTAAAACAGATTGTCCTGTTCCACCACCCAAAACCACTAATTTTTTATTCATAATTATCTCCTCAAGCTATTTTATTATTAGAACCTCTTTTTTATTCTTTTGTGCAAGTTTATAAAACTTATCTACCTCACTAGCATACTCTTTATATAATCCTTTTTCTCTTAAATCTCTAAGATATTCAAGAACTTCTTCTTTGCTAACTGTACCTAAGAAAAACTCTTGATATCCATCCCCTTCATATGTAATTGTACCATATTTTCTATCAGCAAGAAAACCCGGTATATTTTTAAATCCACGACTTACATAATATGTTCTTTTCGTTAACATTTCTTTAACATGCGTTTCAGGAAAATAAACACCAATTCTTTTTTTAGTAGTTAATTCAAAAAATAATTTCACTTCTGTTCCATCACTTAAAAATACTTTATTCATTTTAGATGTAGGTTTATATGTATCATCTTTATAGAAATACATCTTATCTAAATTAACACATAAATACTCTTTATCCACTTCTTACTCCTTTTATCTATCTACAAAATATGCATAATATTCTTCAAAACAAATATTTTCAGATTTAATGATATTAGCTGCTTCACTACCGACATATCTAAGTCTCCAAGTTGATGCTTCAAAACCAGTTATATCAGTTTTATCTTCAGGAAATCTAAATATAAAGCCATATCTATATGCATTATCACTAAGCCATTTATATTCAAGACTTTCTTTTGGCTTATCATATTCTTTATACAAAGGCACTATTGTAAATGATATACCAGTTTGATACTCAGAATGTCCAGCTCTTGCAGCTATTCTATCAGCTTCACTATATCCATAAGCATTTTTATATCTTTCAAATATACTTTCTTGTTCACTATATGATCTATATCCATCCGCAAGTACAAAAGTATATCCTTCATCACTAGCCGCATCTATTAACGCAACTATATTATCCATAATACTATTGCTTATCTTAACACCAGTATATGCATATTGACTAGGTACATCAATAATATCATCAGGTTCATAATCCTTACTTAAACCATAAAGTCTGTTAACAAGCATTAATTCCTTCTTAGATATATCAGTCTCTTTAGTATTATCAAACCAATCAATATTAGCTTCAGTATTAATAATAGTTACTATATTAGTATAACTTTCTAATTTATTATCTTTTTTATATTCTAGGTACTTAGATAAATTTTTATATATAAAATATTTTTCATTCATAAACTTAACAATATTTTTATCATATTTAAGTTCCATGAGATTATCTATTTCTCCATTATTTAATTTATCTTTTATTGTTTTCACTTCATCTTCTTTATATCCAACTAATGAGAGTTTATAATCATATGATTGTTTATATTTATAATTATTAACTAATTTAACTACACCAAAAATAATTCCTGAAATAATTCCAATAACTATAACAAGAAAAGTTGCAAATCTATAATAATTAAATTTTCTAACAACCATATCTTATCCTCCATTATAATTATACTAAATTTATAATATTTTTTATAGTTATAATACAAAAATAGACAAAATGTTACATAATATATTCTTTTTTTGAAATTTATGTGATAAAATCAATTTATATAATAGAAAGGAGTAAAAGATGTTAAATAGTACAATTACAAATTTAATTAACCTAGCATTTGAAGTTAGTTATAATTATGATTTAGGCAGTTCAAGTGGAACCGGAAGTTTAGGAGGCTTATTCCTTATGTCTAGTATTCTATCATTAGTAACGATTGTTTCTCAATGGAAGGTATTTACTAAAGCAGGAAAACCTGGATGGGCATCTATAGTTCCAGTATATAATATGATCGTTATGATTCAAATAGCTGATTTATCATTAGTATATTTATTATTATTATTTATCCCAATTGCTAATATCTATGCGTTATTTAAAATTTATATTGGAATAGCACACAAATTCGGTAAATCAACTGGATTTGGTGTTGGATTAATATTCTTAACTATCATCTTTATGCCAATGTTAGCATTTGGTGATGCAGTTTATGAAGGAAATAGTAATACTTCAATGAATAATGATTTCAATAATAACAATAACAATTTTAATAATAACAATAATTATAACAACAATAATAATTTTAATAATCAAATGAATAAT
Organism: uncultured bacterium; assembly: GCA_945935525.1. Taxonomy (GTDB): domain Bacteria; phylum Bacillota_I; class Bacilli_A; order RF39; family UBA660; genus CAG-1000. Next base: position 13,416 of record CAMERI010000008.1, read on the forward strand.
AATGGACAACCTATGGGATTTGATCCACAAACAGGACAACCTATTTATGGAAATCAAAATCAAATGCAACAAACTAATACATTCGTTAATAACAATATGAATCAACCTACAACAAATACTTTCGTTGATAACAATATGAATCAACCTGAAAGTAACACATTTATTAATGATAGTATGAATCAACCTGCAAATACATTTGTAGATAATAATATGGTTAATAATGAGCCTGTTAATATGATGAATAATCAAGTAACAGAGCCTGTTCAAAATACTTTTGTAGCACCTACTGAGCCAACTGCTCCAGCATCACCAGCTACACCAACAACTAACAATACAATGTCTGGAATTGATAGACCTGATGCTACACCAGTAAATGATATTAATAATCAATAATTAAACAAATAAAAACAATCCATTAGGATTGCTTTTTTTATGCTATTTAACTTCGTAAGTTGTTCCCTCACGAGTATCTTTAAGAACAATACCCTTCTCTAATAATTCATTACGAATACTATCAGCAAGTTCATAATTCTTATTCTTTTTAGCATCATTTCTCTCTTCTATTTTAGATTTAATATATTCTTCATCTACTTCACTATTATTAGTATTTTCAATAGTAAGTTCAAGACCTAAAACATTATCAAAATCCTTAATTAATTCAAACTTTGTAGATTCACTAGTTTCAGCCTTTAATACATCATATATTACAGATATAGCATTTGCAGTATTAATATCATCTTCTAAATATGAAATAAATTTATTTTTATATTCATTAAATACTTCATTATCTACTTCACCATCTTTAGAAAGACTTAATACTTTATTTTTAAGTTTCTTATAAGCATTTTCTGCTCCATCTAATGAACTATAACTAAATGTTAATTGTTTTCTATAATGACTTTGTAAACATAAGAAACGATAACTAAGTGGATCATAACCATTTTCAATTAATGTATCCACTGTTAAAGTTTTACCTTTACTTTTACTCATTTTTCCACTTTCATCATTTAAATGTTCAACATGGAACCAATACTTACACCAAGGATGTTCTAAGAAACTTTCTGATTGAGCAATCTCATTAGTGTGATGAGGGAATATATTATCAACTCCACCACAATGTATATCTAAATGTTCTCCTAAATATTTAATACTAATACCAGTACATTCAATATGCCATCCTGGATATCCAAGTCCAAAAGGACTTTCCCATTTTAAATCTTGACTATCAAATTTACTCTTAGTAAACCAAAGTACGAAATCAGCTTTATTTTTTTTATTATTATCTACTTCAACAGTATCTCTTACACCATCTAATAGTTCTTCTTCAGTATGATTAGTTAAAACATAATATTGTTTTAATTTACTAGTATCAAAATATACATTTCCACCAGCTTCATAAGCATATCCAGTATCTAATAATTTTTGAATAATCTTAATATATTCATCTATATTTTGTGTTGCTGGACTAACTATTTCAGGTTTAATTATATTAAGTTTCTTGAAATCTTCAAAAAATACATCAGTATAATATTTAGCTATTTCAAGTACCGTTTTATGTTCCTTTTGAGCAGCAGTAACCATTTTATCATTACCAGTATCTGAATCACTTGATAAATGTCCTACATCTGTAATATTCATACATCGTTTAACATTATACCCTAAATATCTTAATGTACGTTCTAAGATATCTTCCATTATATAAGTTCTTAAGTTGCCAATATGTGCATAGTGATAAACAGTTGGTCCACAAGTATACATATTAACAACATCATTATTCCAAGGAATAAATTCCTCTTCACTATGACTTAAAGTATTGTAAATCTTTAATGACATATGTTATTACACCTCTTTCTTTAAAATAAATTCTATCACATTTTATGCATTAATAAAAGAAAAAAGATTGAATATTCAATCTTTATTTCTTTTTTTCTTCTTTGTCTTCATTATTATTAAATAAATGATTTCTAACTTTATCTTCTATTTCTTTATAAAGTGCTGGATTATTTTTAAGAACTAACTTAGCATTTTCTTTTCCTTGACCAATCTTTTCGCCTTTATAACTATACCAAGCACCACTCTTATCTAAAATACCTAAGTTAGATGCTATATCTATAATTTCACCTGTCTTAGAAATACCTTCACCATACATAATTTCTACTTCAGCAGTTTTAAATGGAGGAGCAACTTTGTTTTTAACAACTTTTATAACTGTTTTATTTCCAAGTACATCACTACCTACTTTAATTTGTTCAGCACGTCTAACATCTAATCTAACTGTAGAATAGAATTTAAGAGCTCTACCACCAGGTGTAGTTTCAGGATTACCAAACATAACTCCAACTTTTTCTCTTAATTGATTTATAAAGATACATATAGTATTTGTTTTATTAACAATACCACCAAGTTTTCTTAATGCTTGTGACATAAGTCTAGCTTGAAGACCAACATGAGAGTCACCCATTTCACCTTCTATTTCTGCTTGAGGAACTAATGCAGCAACAGAATCTATTACTATAATACTCATAGCTTCACTTCTAACTAATGCTTCAACTATCTCTAATGCTTGTTCTCCAGTATCAGGTTGACTTAATAAAAGTTCATCAGTATCTACACCTAACTTCTTAGCATACACAGGATCCAATGCATGTTCTGCATCTATAAAAGCAGCTCTTCCACCAGTCTTTTGAACTTCAGCAATAGCATGTAAAGCAATAGTAGTTTTACCACTTGATTCAGGACCAAATATTTCTATAATTCTTCCCTTTGGATAACCTCCAACACCTAATGCTTGATCTAATGCTAAAGAACCACTTGATACTACATCTATATTTCTAACACCTTTTTCTCCTAATTTCATAATTGCGCCTTTACCAAATTGTTTTTCGATATCAGCTAATACTTGTTCTAATGTTTTGTCTTTCTCTTTTTTCATAAGTTTTCTCCTTCGATAATTTAATTGTAAACTAAAAGAATTTCTTTGTCAATACTTTTTTACAAACACTTGTTTGTTAATAATTAAATTATCAATTTAATATACTTTTAATAATTAAATTATATAAAAAATAGTAATATTGAAACTTAAAATTTACTATGCAATTATAATAATAAAATATAATTTTAACTTTTTAAAATTATAAAAAAAGAAGCAATTTTGCTTCTTACTTAGTATCAAATAAATACTTTTTATTCTTAACATAATATTGTATTCCACTTATTACAGATAATACAGTAGCTATCATAATAATTGCTTTAGCAGGATATACATTTATTAGTGAGAATGGTAAATCATAGAAGAATAATAATGTAATTCCAACTAACATACATGCAGTTTTAATCTTACCAGCCATTGATGCACCAACAGCTCCTGATTTTTGTCCGGCAACCATTTTAATTGAATCAACTACTATGTCTCTTGATACGATAACAACTGGTACTATAGGACTAATATATCCTTCAGTAGCAAGTAAAATAAGTACACCATTTACTAATATCTTATCAGCAATAGCATCCATAACTTTACCAATATCTGTTACCATATTATATTTTCTTGCTAAATATCCATCAAGAAAATCTGTAAGAGATGCAATTAAGAATATAATTCCACATATTATATATTTACTATCAATAACTAATTTACCTGCTATTTGAAACTCTGGGAAATTAATACCCACTTTATCAACTGGAAATATCATAATTATTAGTAATAATATAGATAACATTATTCTACATATAGTAATTTTATTTGGAACATTCATATCTAACCTCTCCTTTCAATATTATAAAAATCTATATTAACATTTTCTAATTGTTTATCAGTAACATATTTAACTATAAATAATACTAAAATAACTAATATAATAACCGCAACTATATAAAGAATCAAGTATTTAACATTATTATTTTTTCTTTGTATAGTATAAGGTGAAGCAATTTTGTTTTCTTCTTTTTGTTTTTCTAATATTTTAAGTTCTCTAGTTTGCTCTAATATATCACTCACAGGAATTCTAGAGGTATAACCAAATATAAAATCATTAAACTTATCTACTATTTCATCTTCATCTAGATTAAGATATTTAGCATATTTCTTAATAGTTTCTTTTAAGAAAAACACATCTTTAAACGCATTAGCATTTCCATCTTCTAAGTTATCAAGTTGACTTTCAGTAATACCTAAATCTTTTATAACTTCTTCTTTCGAAATACCAATAGTTTCTCTAGCTTCTTTGAAACTCTCTCCTATTTCTTTCACTATTTAAATCTCCTAAAAAAATAAAAAAATAATTTTTAATAAGCCATTTTCTGTACCTATAAATAGGTGGTAAACATTTATCTAAAGATTTCTCTTTCCCTTACTCCTTTGTTATTCATTCGTAAGGACTCCCCTACCAATTTTGGGTTTCTCACTCGTGGGGTTTACCTCGTTCCACAATAGTTATCCCTAACTATCTCGTCTCTATGGCACTTTATGACTACTATAGTCAGTTCTTGACTACCTCATCGCCGTTAATACTTATGTACTACCCAAGGTTATTTTTTTCCTTGGCACGAACACTTTCATTCATTTCAGAATGAGTGAGTATGGACTTTCCTCTACATAAATTAATATGCAGCGTTTACCTAAAAAATTATTTTTCTTATTCTTCTCCATAAACTACTTTTTCAAGGTCACTAATTCTCTTTAATAAATCTACATTAGTAACGCCTTTGTTAGAGTTAGCTATTTCAAGTGCTGATTTCATATTTCTAACTTCTGCTTTTAATTTAGCATTATCTGCCTCTAAAGCTTTGATTTCTGTTACTAATCTTTTAGTAGTAGTTTCAAAATCAACATAATCTTTGATAATTAAATCAAGAAATTGATCTACTTCTTGAGGTCTATATCCTCTAGCATCTATTTTAAAATCTTTATCAAGTATCTCTTTAGCAGTTAGAAATCTCTTTTCATCATACATACTTTTTAGCCTCTCTTCCACAATAATTTTACCTCAATTTTTTTACTTTTGCAATATAAAAGAGCAAACACTATAGTTTGCTCATTAAATCTAAAATACAACTATCTACTAAAATATCCATTTCTTTAAAGTATTCATTAATATTTTTCATAACTCTATATTACATATTTTAAAGAAATATTTCATCAAATTCGACAAAATTAGTTTTTCTTTTTAATTAAGTCATCAAAATATTTAATTTGATCACTATAGTCATTATTTTCTATATTATCTATATATATAGAATACTTAATATTTTGTTCTTTTTTTTCTATTATTTTTTGTACTTCACTAAAGTCATAACTAAAAGATGTTATTTTTTTATTATCATACTTAAATTCAAATATCATTAATTTATCTTCATCTATTTTATATGTTGTATTATATATTTTATTATATTCATTTAAATAATCACTAACATTTATTTCACATTTATAGTTATCTTTAAAATTACAATAATTAGCTACATTTTTAAGAAGTTCAAAGTTATAACTATATTTAGGTATTTCATTTTTTATTTTGTTACTTTTAACTTGAACAAACTCTTCTTCTCCTACCATAAAATATCTATCTTTGTATAAAACATATCCCGAATCATTAACAGCATTTCCTGTATATATTGAAATATCACCATCACGAGAAATATCTACTTTTTTCTCTTTATCATCTACTATTTTATAAACATATATATGATAGTTAGTTTTTATTAAATCTAATTTTGCTACTATATCTTCCTTTTTTACAGTTATTTCTTCTTTATTTTCTTTTTTAGGAGTATCTTTTTTAGTTTCGTTACCACCTATAAATAATAAAGCACAACCTATTATTATAATGCATAAATATATTAATGCTTTCTTTCTGACTTCTTCTGGTTTTTCTTCTTTTTTCTTATCTTCTTTAAATAAATCTTTTAACATAATATTTCTCCAACTATTGTTTTATTTTTACCATTTAAATAATCTTTAGCTGTCATTTCTTTTTTACCACTTGGTTTAAGTCTAATAATTATAATATTTTTATCTTTACACATTACGCTTATACCATCTTTAGAAGTTTCTATTATCTCACCAGGTTTTCCTTTAGAACTATTTCCTATTCTTACTTCACATATTTTGATAACTTCTCCGTTAAGTGTAGTATAAGCTACTGGAAAAGGATACATACCTCTTATTTGATTAAATACTTCACGAGCTGTTTTATTAAAGTCTATCTTTTCTTCTTCACGTTTTATATTATATGCATATGTTACTTCATTAGGATCTTGTTTAGTTCTAGTAATATTACCACTAAATATATTAGGAAGTGTTTCAAGTAATAAATCACGACCCATAATACTAAGTTTATCATGTATTATTCCTACATTATCTGTGTCTTTAATTTCTACACTTCTTTGAGTAATAATATCTCCATCATCCATACCCGGAGCCATATACATAATAGTTACTCCAGTTTCTTTGTATCCATCAATTATGCATTTATGTAGTGGACTTCCACCTCTTAGTTTTGGAAGTAATGATGCATGAACATTTATAGCTTTATACTTTGGAGTATCAAGTAAAATACTTGGTATTATCTGACCATAGGCACAAGTTATTATAATATCAGGATTCATCTCTAAAATATGTTCATACTCATTTCTAATTTTAATTGGCTGATATACTTCTATATTATGTTTTAATGCACATTCTTTTACAGGTGTAGCCTTAAGTTCATGATGTCTTCCAACTTCTTTATCAGGCTGTGTCACAACTAAAACTACATTAGTATTTTCTATTAACATTTCTAAAACAGGCACACTAAATTCAGGTGTTCCCATAAATACTACTCTTTTATCTTTCATCTTTTCACCTTCACATAAATTATATTAAATATTTATATTTATATCAATAGATACATTTTTTATATTAATATTATTTACTTCTCTCATTACTGGTAATAAATTATCTATTTTTTTATATTTAATCATTATATTAAATCTATACTTATTATTAAGTCTAACTATACTTGATACAGATGGACCCAGTACTATAAATTCTTTTTCATTAAGTTTACTATCTATAAACTTTTTAACTTTGTTAGCAGCATCCCCAGCTTCATTAAATGTAGCACTTGTTATTAAAATATTACAAATATAATAGTATGGTGGATACATTAGTTTCTTACGAATATTCATTTCATAATTAAAGAACGCATCAAAATCATTTTTAACAACGCTTTTATATACATAGTTAGTTGGATTATATGTTTGTATTATAACTTTACCTGGTAAATTAAATCTTCCAACTCTTCCAGCAGTTTGACTTAATAATTCATATGTTTTTTCACTACTTCTAAAGTCAGGAATAGATAGACTAGCATCACTATTTATAGTTCCAACCAAACTTACATTTTCAAAGTTAAGTCCCTTTGATATCATTTGAGTACCAACAAGTATACTATATTTACCACTAGAAAATTCTTTAATTAATTTTTGATGGGCATTTTTAGTACTAGTAGTATCAGCATCCATTCTAAGTACTTCTACATTATATTTTTTAGCTATCATACTTTCTAGTTTCTCAGTTCCTAGTCCTAAATCTTTAATAGCTTCTTCATGACAACTAGGACACACATCACTCTTCTGGCATCTATATCCACAATAGTGGCAACTATAACTATTACTACTCTTATGATAGATTAATGATATATCACAGTTAGGACATTTATATACAAATCCACAATTAGTACAACTTAAGAATGTTGAGTATCCTCGTCTATTTAATAAAAGTATTACTTGTTCTTTTCTTTCAAGTGCACTCTTTATCTCTTTATCAAGTTTATCACTAATTATATAGTTATGTTTTTTAGCCTCCTTGTCCATATCAACTATTTCAAATGATGGAAGTCTGCCACTTATTCTAGAAGGAAGTTTTATTAAATGAAATACTCCTTTTTTACCTCTAGCATATTGTTCTAAAGATGGAGTTGCACTTCCCATAATTACTTTAGCATTATTATATTCTCCTCTTTTAAAAGCAATATCTATTGCATTGTATTTAGGAGTATTTTCTTGTTTATAAGTTTGACTTTGACATTCATCTATTATTATTAAACCTATATTTTTTAAAGGAGCAAACACAGCACTTCTAGCACCCACTACTAAGGATACCTCTTCATTCATTATTCTTCTGTACTCATCATACTTCTCTCCTTCACTTAAAGAACTATGAAACACAGCTACATTTTCTCCAAATACACCCTTAAAACGAGCAACTATTTGAGGAGTTAAAGATATTTCTGGCACTAATACTATACCAGTTTTATTTGACTTTAAAGTACGTCTTAAAAGTTCTATATATACTTCAGTCTTACCACTACCAGTAACTCCATATAATAAAAATTTATCATCATTAGAATCTAATATCTCGTCTACTGCCTTTAATTGTCCATCTGTTAAATTAATAGTCTTCTTCTCTTCATCTACATCTACTTCTCTATTAACTTCATATTTATTTTCTATTACTATTCCTTTATCTATTAATTTCTTTATTGAACTTCCAAATTCTTTTCTTTCCCTTTCACCACTTCTTAAACACTCAATTATACTTATTTCAGCCTTATTTCTTTTATGTTCAAGAATATATTTATCTATATCTATTTTTTTATTTAATGATACTTTAGTAATATATTTTCTATTTATATTAGTTTTTAATGATGCTTTTAAAGCCTTAGGCAGCATTACTTGATAACAAGATATTAAATTACATAACAAAAAATCACTCATATATTTACCTAACTTGAGTAATTCTTCATTCAAATAAAAATCACTTTCTTGTATTCTTAGAATACTTCTATATTCTAAAGTTTTATCTTTATTATCATGTATCTTAAGTACAAAACCTTCTACTTCTACTTTTCCAAAAGGTACTATTACTTTATGTCCAACTTTTATACTAGCTTTTATATTTTCTGGTATTATATAATCAAATACTTTATTTAATGATTTTACTGAATATTCTATTATTACACTAGCAAGCATTAAATTCCTCTTAAGAATGGATTATATTTAAGTTCATGTTCTACAGTAGTTTCTTCATCATGGCCAGGATACACTTTAACATTAGTAGACATATATTTAAATACTTTAAGACTATTTATCATTGCTTGTTCATTATCTTCTTCAAAGTTACCAATTGTCTCTTTAAATACAAAATCCCCAGTAAATAATATATCATTTTTATCAAAATAGAATGACACACTATCCATAGTATGACCATATGTCTCAATTACCTTGAATTCAAATGTATCTATTTTAACATCTCCTTTAGTTTTATAATCTACTATTTTAGCAGTTGGATATATCTCTTTAAATGTTTCTAAACATCCTATATGATCAAAATGATAATGTGTTATTAATATACCTTTAACATGTAAACCTCTACTATTAATTTCAGTTAATATTTTCTTTTGATCATCTCCTGGATCAACAACTAAACAATCTATTCCATTATGAATAATATAACAATTCTCTTTTAAAAATCCAGTTACTACTCTTATTACTTCTAACATACTCCCACCTCTTCATCTTTAAACATATCAATTAATTCATCTAAATGATTTAATACTTTATATCCATGAGATTCAAGTTCTTTAGAGAATCTTACAGCTATACCACCATTTTCTTCCCATTCTTTTAAGTTACCAGAATAATCATCTACAAGTATCGCTCCTTCACTATGAACTACTTTAGTTTTAGATATTTCTTTAGGTACCATAATAATAGTTATATCTTTAAAATGACGTCTTAAATATTCTACTTTTACACAACCTTCTGTTAAAGAATTAACATGAGTCAAAAATGATATTTCAAACATCTTACTATCTATTAACTTTTTAATACAATTTATTGAGTCATTAAGAATATTATCATCATTAATTATTTTAGAAAAATCATAACTAGCAAAAAATACTCTTATCTCACTTTCATTAGTCACGTCAGCTCCGCTTTTTTGTAAAGCCTCATATAATGGAGGTATAGTATCCATAACAACTCCATCAAAATCAATATATAATCTCTTCATAATATTACCTCTATAAACAATATAATATTTTGATTCAAAAATGTCAATAAATTTAATACGAAAATTTGTTTGCTTATAAAATATTAAAAAAGATTTATTCATTTATTAATAAATCTTTTACTTCTCTATCCTTATTTAATCCAACTAGTTTTAAATCACAAGTATCATTATATAATGATATTTTAGTATATTCTTCATCAAGTGGTAACTCTAAAAATGGTTCTCCACTAAATAATCCTTCTTCTGCTTCAGTCTTATAAACTTTACCATCTTCAGTTAATGCTACATATATTAAATCACATTCACTATTAGTAGAATCAATACTGATTACTTTAGAACTAATACTATCATATGTTTTAATTATTTTGCCATTCAAGTCTTCGAACACTAATTTTCCTTCATCATTTATTTTTAAAGTTCCAGCTTCATTTTTATTAGTATCAAAATTAAACATATTATCTACTTTAATAGATTTCTTAATTGAAAACTTATACTCTGTATCTCCATATTTAAAACATTCATATCCATTATCACAACTAAGATTAATATCTTCTAAATTTTTATCTTCTTCATTATCCTTATTCTTATCACCTGTTTTATCAGCAATATCTTTATATTCTTGATTATAGTAATAAATCCCACCAATAACTAATATACATAAGAATACTATAATTAATATTTTTTTAATATTCATACACTTCACCTACCTATAAAAATTATAACATATTTATTCTTTAATATATACTCCATCCATAGAAAAACTTTTAGTATCTGTTATTTTAACATTAACTATATTTCCAATTAATTCTTTAGGCCCTTCTATATTAACAAGTTTCATATTTTCAGTATAACCACATACTTTAGTTTTATCTTTATCACTTAGTCCTGTTACTAAACATTTAACAATTGTATTATTCATTCTCTTATTAGCTTCATTACTATATTTATTTATAATTTCATTAAGTCTATGAAGTCTATCCATCTTAACTTCTTCAGGAATTGCATCTTTCATTAAAGCTGCTGGTGTATTTTCACGAGGACTATATGCAAATGTAAAAGCTCCGTCAAATTTACATTCATTTACAAGTTTTAATGTATCTTCAAAGTCTTCTTCAGTCTCTCCTGGAAATCCTACTATAATATCAGTTGTAATACTAGAGTTCTTTACTTTACTTCGAATACTATTATAAAGTTTTAAGTATTCACTACTAGTATATTTTCTATTCATAAGTTTAAGTATCTTATCACTACCAGATTGAAGCGGTAAATGAATATAAGGCATTATATTGTCTCGACTAGCTATTATATCAACCATTTTATCAGTAAAATCCCATGGATGACTAGTAACAAATCTAATTCTTTCTATTCCAGTATCACTTACATCACTAAGTAAATTTGCAAGATTATAGTCTTCATATAAATCTTTTCCATAAGCATTAACATTTTGTCCTAAAAGAGTTACTTCTTTATAACCATTTTTAACTAATTCCTTTACTTCATCAACTATTGCTTCATGCTTTCTACTTCTTTGAGTACCACGAGTATAAGGAACTATACAATATGTACAAAACTTATCACAACCATATATTATGTCAACCCAAGCACTATATTTACTTTCTCTTAACACTGGTACATTTTCAACAACATCACCTTCATAACTAAGTACTTCTATTTGTTGTTTCTTAGTATCAATCTTATTCTTAACTATTGATATTAAATTATCTAAATTATGAGTTCCACATACAAAGTCTACATATTTATATTTATTAAGTATATCTTTTACTACAACTTCTTCTTGAGCCATACATCCACATATACCAATCAATAAATTAGGTTTACTTTGTTTCAAATGCTTTAAAACACCTAAAAAACCAAATACTTTGTCATGAGCATTCTCACGTATTGCACAAGTATTAAGAATTACAACGTCAGCTTTCTCAATAGAATCCACAAGTTTAAAACCAACACTCTTCATCATACCTCTTATCTTTTCAGAATCATGTTCATTCATTTGACAACCATAAGTTCTAACAAAGAATGTTTTACCTTCTCCAAACTTATCAAAATTCTTATCATAATTTACATACTTTATTTCATTTTGATTTCTCTTTTTAGCATCTAACATATTAGGTGTTTTCATAATAATCAACTCCGTCACATATTATAGCAAATATTAAATAAAAAAGAAACAATATGATTTAATTGTTTCTATACATAGTTTTGTTTTACACTATTTATAAACTCTAAAGTTTTTTCTAAATTCATTTCTCCTATTTTTTCACCTATTACTTTTCCTTTACGAGTTATAAATGTATAAGGATAACCCCCAGTATAATTTTCTAGTTTATATGTGTTAATATATGCATTCTTATCCTCAGGACTTAGTTTATCAGTTTCAATAAAATATAATTTATTTTTACTTTTTTTAGTAGCTTCTATAATAACTGGTTTAAAATTAGTACAATGTGGACACCAACTAGCAGCAATAACATTAATAACATAATAATCTGAATTAACTAAATTCATCCATTCTTCTTTATTAAATTCAGTTTTTACATGTTCTTCTTCAAAATATTCATCTGCATCATTTTCTTTAGGTTCACTACTATTATCATTATTCTTATTATTATTATTTTCTTCATCTAATAAGAAATTATATGTTCTTCCATCTTTACATATACAAGTATCTCCTTCTATAACAAAAGTACTACTACAATAGTTAGAACATCTCTTTTCATAAGAATTATCATCAGGTCTCGGATATGTAATGAACCAAACAACAAAGAATATTATTATTGCAACAATAATACCCCATATAATAAAATACCACATCAATACTTTATTAAGTCTAGGATCTCGTTTATTCATAGTAGCACAAAATATAATTCCTATTAATGGAAAGAATATCATAAATAAAATACCAATTAACAAATAATTAACATCTCCATTATCAATACAATTCCCACATATAGGGCAAAATCTGGTATTATCAATTAAATTACCACATTTTCTACACTTTATTTTCATAATTCACCTCTTAAATTATTAATCTATCTGACTAATCACACCAGAAAATAAAAACCACATTGCTGCTACAAATATAATAACTGACACAATAGTTATTATAAAATACCATTTAAGTACTTTCTTAAGTCTTGGTTCTTCTGACATCTTAACTAGATTAAATATTATTCCCACTAAAGGAAATGTAATAATTAACACTATTCCAATAATAAGAATATCATCATTTTGAGCCTTAGTCACACAATAAGGACAAAATTTACTATTATTTATCTCTCTACTACATTTTACACATTTCATAAATTTACCACTTTTTAATTTTCAGCTTTATTAAACTCACCTATCATAAAAATTATAACATAATTAAAAAGATTTAAAAACTAATTTAAATCTTTTAACTCAAATATTACATCACGAAGTTCAGTAGCTCTTTCAAAGTCAAGCCTACTTGCTGCTTCTCTCATCTCTATTTCAAGTTTATGAATCATATCATTCAACTCTTTCTTAGAGTATTTTTTCTTTTCAATCTTTTGTTCTTCTACTTCGTTAGTAATTGCTTCTTTAATATCTTTAACTATTGTTTTAGGAACAATACCATGCTCTTTATTATATTTTTCTTGTATAGCACGTCTTCTATTAGTTTCACTAATTGCAATCTTCATCGCATCACTCATAGTATCAGCATACATTATTACTTTACCATTTTGATTTCTAGCAGCTCTTCCTATAGTTTGTATTAAACTTCTATCACTTCTTAAGAATCCTTGTTTATCAGCATCCATTATACATATTAATGATACTTCTGGTATATCAATACCTTCACGAAGAAGATTTATTCCAACTACTACATCTATCTTACCAAGTCTAAGATTACGTATTATATTAAGTCTCTCTAGAGTTTTAATTTCATTATGTAAGTATGTTACTTTATATCCAAGTTCTTTTAAATATGATGTTAATTCTTCACTCATACGTATAGTAAGTGTAGTAATAAGTACTCTTTCATTCTTAGATATTCTATCATTTATTTCTTCAATAATATTATCTATTTGATTCTTAGTTGGTCTTACATCAATTATAGGATCTAATAATCCAGTTGGTCTAATAATTTGTTCAACTGGTTTATCTACAAGAGAAAGTTCATAATCTCCAGGTGTTGCTGAAACATATATTACTTGGTTAAGTTTAGCTTTAAATTCATCAAACTTCAAAGGTCTATTATCCATTGCACTAGGAAGTCTAAATCCATAATCAACAAGAGTTTGTTTACGCATATGATCTCCATTATACATACCTCTTACTTGAGGAAGTGTAACATGACTCTCATCTATTACAAGTAAAAAGTCATCAGGGAAAAAGTCTATTAATGTAGTTGGTGTTTCACCTGCGTCTCTAAGCGACATATGTCTACTATAATTTTCTATGCCATGACAAAAACCAGTCTCTTTAAGCATCTCTATGTCATACATAGTTCTCTCTTTAAGTCTTTGCTCTTCAAGAAGTTTGCCTTCTTCATGTAATTCTTTAACTCGACTTTCAAGTTCTGCTTCTATTCTCTTAGTTGCTTCTTGTATTTTTTCATCACTAGTTACAAATAATGATGCTGGGAATATACTTATCGTTTTAACACTACTATTTACTCTACCAGTAAGTGGATCAAATAAACTTATTTTATCTATTTCATCTCCAAATAACTCTACTCTAATACCACTCTTCTTTTCACCAATAGGTATTAATTCTATAGTATCTCCCTTAACTCTAAAAGTACCACGTTTTAAATCAAAGACACTTCTTTCATACTGCATACCAACTAACTTTTCAAGTATAGCATCTCTATCAATTATATCGCCTACTGAAAGATTAAGCATCTTATTTATATATTCCTCTTTTTCACCAATACTATATATACAAGAGACACTAGATACAATTATAGTATCGCGTCTATCTATTATAGCAGCAGTTGCAGCATGTCTTAATTCATCTATTTCATCATTAATACTAGAGTCTTTTTCAATATATAAGTCTTTACTTGGTACATATGCTTCAGGTTGGTAGTAATCGTAGTATGAAACAAAGTACTCAACTTTATTATTAGGAAATAACTCTTTAAATTCAGCATATAATTGTCCAGCAAGTGTTTTATTATGAGCAAGAATTAACGTAGGCTTATTAGTTTGTGCAATAATATTTGCTATAGTAAAAGTTTTACCAGTACCAGTTGCACCTAAAAGTACTTGATTCTTTTTACCACTATTAACACCATCAACAAGTTCTTTAATTGCTTCTGGTTGATCACCACTAGGTTTATATTTACTTACCAATTCAAACATAATAACACCTCTCTAAATATTATTTCTCTTTTTGCTTTTTATATTCTAACACCTACATCAAATCAAAACAAGCGAACAAAAGAAAAAAGTAAACAAATGTTCACTTTAATTATTATAATATACTATTCTTCCATCCATTTGTTGAAAGAATTTATTAAATTTGTCTATCTCTAGTTTTTCTTTTTTACCTGTATTTGGATCATTATAATATATATAATCACTATCTATTCCAGTAACAAGTATCACATGTTCATGTCTTGGCCATCTAACTATTTCACCAGTTTCATAATCATACCATTTATCTTGTTCTCTATAAATAATACCTTCTTCCAAATCAGTAGTAAACCAAGCTTCAATTGGATTTTTCTTTAATAATATTTTATATAAATCATCTACTGTTACATTCTTCTTAGTAAGTGCTCCATCTTTAAACTTATTTGCAGTCTGTCTAATAGGTTCATTAAATACTCCATAAGCATATTTGCTTTTAGGATTACCAACAAATTCTTTTTCAGGATTAGCTCCTTTTACATTGTCACCACTACCATATGGAACAGGACCTTTAGGTAACTCATCAATAATATCATCTATAGTTACATCAATTCCATAATAGCTAAGTAACATATACAAAGATACACTCTCACATCCAGTTGGATAATCTGGATACTGATATACTGGATCCACATCTAACAATATTTGTTTATATCTTACACTTTTCTCTTGTATATTATAATTACTTTTATCATTAACTTTATTATCATCATTTCCACCACTAAAATAACTATAACCAAAATATCCTAAAGATAAGAATAATATAAACAAAATTAACTTTGGTATAAATTTAAGTTTTCTTCTTCTAACTCTAGCCACTTCTTACTCCTCTATATATTATATTTTATCATAATTAAATATAACTCTTCATAATTTAATAGTTTTAATGTAAAGTATATAAAAAACTATAACAATTTAAAGTGACATCTAAATGGCTTCACACTTCTTCTCTTTCAAATAATTTCTTACTTAACTCTCTAGCAGTTACATCACTATGTATTCCATAATTATAAGTTCTAAATATTATATTCTTACAGACTTTTCTATATATCATTCTAATATTTTTCCATCTAGTTTCTATTTTTCTACCAAGTACTTCATATAACATTTTTAATTCACCATTAGAAATATCATTATAAATAGGTATTCCATCTTTAGAAGCATAATAGTCAAATTTATCATTTATATCTTGAAAATAAAATTGTTTTATTTTTAAAAACATTTCTACTTTATAATCACTTATTTCATCTATATTACCTATACCAACTGGATACATCAAACTATTATTTTTATATTTTTTAAATGGTAATATAAGTGTCCCTGAAACACCACCAGCTATTACTAATTTAACTATATCAGGATGCAATAATGCAAATCTATTCACAAAGATACCAGAACTAGAAAATCCATAAAGAATAAGTTTGTCATCAATAACTATATCATTATCATATAATCTTCTCTTAGCATCCTTAATCATATTTACTATTTGTTTGTCAATTCTTTCTTCTTTATTTTTAAATATTTTTCTTAATAAATCATTTTTTGATATTAATGGACAAATAATTGGATACCTAGTTTTGCTATTAACATAATGAATATTATCTTTAAAACTCTTAAATTCTTCATATAACTGTTCTATTTCATTATCTAAATCATAATTTATTCCCTCTAAAACAAGTATAGTATGATCTTTAATATCATTTGGTATAAATAATAAATATTCAAAATTAAAACCATCTTTTATAGAAGAAGGTACTCTATATAACATACCACCATTCTTAAGATTATTTTTAGGATTAATTACTTCTAAAAAAGAATCATCAAAATTTATATATTTCATATTTATCATCCCATACTTTTTATTCTAAATTTATAATATCAAAAAAAGAAGAAACTATCAAATAATAGTTTCTAGTTTATACTCTTCTAACAGGTCCATCATAATGTACCATAGGAATATCTTTATCTTCAGGTACCATTCTTACAAAATCACTTAATTCATAAGGAAGTATATCTTTGGTTGTTACAAACATACCAGTAGTTCCATTATGCATAGGAGTTCCTTCTTTTACTTTAACTACTCCTGGAAGAGCATTAATCATATCAATATTACATAGTTTTGGTATAAAGTACTCAACTACTGCATCTTTATCTTCATAAGTAACTTCTATACTTAAAGCATGTCCTTTATCTCTAACCATCATAAGTGATTTATTAACAGCTGGAAGACCTATTAAATCAACATCACCAGCGCCAGTATCTTTAGGAAAACTATCAAATATACTTTTAGTTTCACTATGACTTTTACCATATAATGTTATACCATAATACCCATCACTTCTAGAATCAATAACATTTAAAGATTGAAGTAACTCATTATTATTCATAGTGTATGAATGATATAAATGTAATAACTCATTAATAGAAACTATATTACCAGGAAAACTCTCTATACTATTAAATCCAGTATATCCAACAAAATGTCTTTTAACTTCTTGAACAAACTCTTCTCTCATACCAGAAACTCTAGTACTAAAGAATCTTCTAATTTCATTTGGTTCATATCTAACACCAGCACATTCATTCATAATACTAGTTATAAATTCATCTATTCTTTTAATAGTATCTTTATCTAAATCAAGACTTTTTCCCATAGCTTTAAAATCAAATTTAAAGTCTCTTAATCCATCATATAATTTATCCATATATTTAACTATTGAATCATTACTATATAAGTCAGTTTCTGTTGGTACTAAACTATGTAATTCTTTTTTAACACCTAAATTAATACCAAAGAATCTTTCCATTTTATCAGTTTTTTCTTGTTTTATATCTTCTTCTGATTTCTTAAATATATCAAACATGCTTCACCTACTATAAGTATATAATACTATATTTTTAATTATTTATAAACTTATTTTTAAATTCTTCATCATCAAAATAGTTAATTCCAATATCTTTTTTAACTTTATTAAGTAATATATTAGTATGTTCTACTGCTTTTAAGGTACCTTGTCTTAACATTTCAAATACTTCTAGTTTACGTTTTTCATAATTTTCACGTCTTGTTCTAATAGGTTCCATTACTTCTTGCATAACATCATTTAAGAATCTCTTAACTTTCATATCACCTAAACCACCACGTTCATAGTGTGCTTTTAATTCATCTAGATTTTTATATTCAGGTAAGTATTTCTTAAAATGCTCATCTGTAGCAAATGCTTCTAAATATATAAATACTGTATTATTTTTAGTATCTCCTGGATCCTCTACTTTAATATGATTTGGATCAGTATACATACTCATAACTTTTCTCTTTATTTCTTCACTTGTGTCTTTCAAATATATACAGTTACCAAGAGATTTACTCATCTTAGCATTTCCATCAGTACCAGGAAGTCTTGAACATTTTTCATTATCTGGAAGTATTGCTTCAGGTAATACTAAAGTATCAGTTTTATATATTCTATTAAATGCATTAACTATTTCACGAGTTTGTTCTATCATTGGGAGTTGATCATCTCCAACTGGTACATATTTAGCACCAAAAGCAGTTATATCAGCAGCTTGACTAATTGGATAAGTAAAGAATCCTACTGGTATATTATTTTCAAAATTTCTAAGTTTAATTTCATTTTTAATAGTTGGATTTCTTTGAAGTCTAGCAACTGTTACTAAATTTGAGTAATACATCGGAAGTTCATATAAAGCAGGTATTGCACTTTGTAATACAAATGTTGTCTTATCTGGTTCTAAACCTGCAGCTAAATAATCAAGCATAACCTCCATTACATTTTCTCTAATCTTCTCTGAATTATCTGCATTATCAGTAAGTGCTTGCAAATCAGCTATCATAACAAATTGATTATATTTTCCACTATTTTGTATTTCTACACGTTTTCTAAGTGACCCAACATAATGTCCTATATGTAATGGACCTGTAGGTCTATCTCCTGTTAAAGTTATTATTTTTTCTTTCATAAATTTCATCTCTCCTTAAATATTAATATTTTTTATTTTTGCTTTAGTTATTGATATTTAACACCATCGAAACCCTTCATAATATTTTATCATTTCTTCACCTCTAATAAAAAAATCTTACCCTAAACTAGGATAAGATTATAAATTCTTACTATTGCCACCTAAAATAGCTTATTACCTATACCATCATATAGTCCTTTTATTAACGAAGACGAGTACTTCGTATTATCCTACTACTATTTCAGACAATCTTTCATTGGCCCATTCAATATAATCAATCTTATGACTTTCCATCAACCAGTCACTTTCTATAAAGAATCATATATCTACTCTTCCAAATCAACAATTTACGAGTAAATTATAATATATAATTTAATTATTGTCAAATTTATATTTAAATTATTTTAATAAAAGACTCACTGGCTTTTCTTCAACAGTTTTTTCTGTTTTATCAAGACCAGATATTAAAGAATTAGTTTTATAAACAACTGCATTCATTTCATTAACAACTTGAGCAATTTCATCTTTAGAGCCACCATTACTAATAAGTTCTAATCTTTTTTGTTCTAATTCTCCATACTTTTCTTTTAAGAAAGAGATAACCATTTTTTTATTAGTTGTTTTGCCTAATTCCTCTTTATAACCATTATTAACAACAGGAATATTTTCTTTAACAACATTTAAAGTTCTTTCTTGACTAAGTTCTTCTTTTTTAGTTTTTTCAACTTTAGTAGTTTTATTATCTACTTTAGATTCATCATCATTTTTATTCTTTGATTTTTTATTTTGTTTTAACTCTTTGATTGTATTTACAAGTGGTATACCAGCGAGAAATGTTGAAAGTTGAATAATCATTGGTGAAGCAGCTACAAGCCAACTAGCAGAAGCATCAAGAGCAACAGCAACTGGTATTACTAAGAGAAGTGATAAAATTGCAGACATACCCAAAGTAAGTATAAAAAGATCAGAATAACCATCAACTAACTCACTAAAATTTCTCTTAAAAATCTTTGAAGGTTTTGTATAGATATCTTTCTCAGTTTTAATAAATTTCTTTTTCATCTCTTTAGTATTAGCAAGTTTATAAAGTCTTTCAGATTCACGAGCATATTCACTATTAGTATGTTCTCCTACTTCTATATGATAATCTTGATAAGAATAGTCATAATCTAATATGTTAAAATTATAACCATCATCAGTTTTATCAGCTTTAGCACATCTTCCTTTGCGAATATACTTTTCTATTTTTTTAGTAACACGTTCTGCCTTTACAGCAACATCATCATTATCTCCAATAAATAAACTCTTTTCATTTTTAAATTTAATATCAATCATCTTTATTTCCCCCTTAATATTGAACATATTATATCACAAATGATACAAAAAGTCAAATCAAACACTATTTTTTAAAATTTTAATTCAGATATCTTCAAAATATCAATACCTTTTTCTCTATATAATTCTTCAGTATTTAATGAAACAATTCTCTTATCATTAAATACTAACATGTCTATTATTTCATTAATTACATCTTCACTATCACATTCTATTTCCACATAAGGTTCAAGTCCTGGCCATAAATCTATCTCAACTTCAGCATTCTTATATGTATAACTATATCTTATCTTTTCTTGATAGTTTCTGTGAACTACTCCAATACTTTCTAATATAAGATTGGCTTCTTCTAAACTGGAAACTTCTATTTCAACTTCTTTTACTTTTTGAATCTTATCTTTATTTTTATTTAAAATATGTTTAACAGTAAGTTCTACCTTTTCATTACTCTTTCTAAGTCTAATCCATTTATTAGGATTCACATCCATCTTATTTATTTCTTCTATTAGTGTTTTAGATGACTTAACTTTATCAAGAATATCTTTTGAATCCATAGAATATAGTTCATCAAAAGATTTTATTTTCATCTCCTTAAAACACTTACTTAATATTCCATCACTTACTAAATCTTCAAACTCTTCAAATACAACTTTCAATTTTTTTAAAGCAGTATTTCTAGTTAGTGGATTATCAGATTCTAAAAAGAATATAGCTTCATTAAATCTAAAATTAATTCCTATAAGATCGTAAGTATATATTTTTTGATCTTTTTTATTCTTAAAGTTTGCTCCAATATCATCCAGTTTTTTTCTTGTACTTTCAACATCAACATTTAAAATTTTAACTTCTTTTTCAATTTTTGACATAACTCCTCCACATCAAAAATAGTATACCATCTATCTTTATTAAATTAATGTTTATGCTCCAACACTCATAGTTTCAGGAAGTGTACTACCACCATCTATTACTATTCCTTGTCCTGTTATATAACTTGATTCATCACTTGCAAGAAATGCTGCAAGTTCTCCTAACTCTTCTATAGTTCCAAGTCTCTTCATTGGAATACCTATTCTAATTCCTTCTATAACACTTTTTGGGTCTTCACTATTAGAATCTTTTGCAATACCATCTACCATTGGTGTCATTATATATCCTGGCATTATAGCATTTACTCTTATATTTCTACTAACTAGTTCCATTGCAAGACCTTTAGTAAACCCTATTAATGCAGCTTTAGTAGTTGCATAAGCACATTCTCCAGTATCAGCTACCATAGGTCCAGTAACACTAGATAAATTAACAATACTACCATTATCATTAAAATATTTAAGACAAGACTTAGTTACATTCCAAGTACCTTTTATATTAACATCAAAATGAAAATCTCTAACTTCATCACTCATATCCATAAAATTTTCTATTTTAGCAACTCCAGCATTATTAACAAGTACATCTATATTACCAAATATTTCTTTAGTCTTCTCTATAGCTTCATTTACTTTATATTTATCTCTAATATCCGCATGAAAACCTATAACATCATATCCTTCATTATTAAGTTTAGCCACTATAGCACTTACTGACTCATCATAATCGATAATAGATACTTTAGCTCCATATTTTAAGAATACTTTAACTATTCCAAGACCATTACCCATAGCCCCACCTGTTACTACACATACTTTATTCTTTAATTTCATAATTCACCTCAATTTTATAATAACAAAAAAGTAACCAAATTAATAGTTACTTATTACAATCAGTTGTACAATAATCAAAAGAAACATCATTAATCATTTTAGATAATCTATTCTTAAGACCATCCAAATCTTCATTTTTCCAATAATCTTCAGGTTTTTCATATCCTTTAGTATCATAAGATGTTTCATCATCAAAACCAACAATTTTACCTTTATTAACAGCTATAACAGCAGGCACATAAATTCTCTTATTTCCTTCATCATCATATTTTAAATAATCTTTTAATAATTCAACAGTTTTCTTATAATCATCAGTATTATTCTTTCTATCTTTTAAAATATTAAAATAATATATTTTATCTAATTTTGCCTTTTTAGCAACTTCATTCAAATAAGGAACATATCCTTTACACCAAGGACATTCAGGAAAACCCAAATACACAATTCCAGTACCATTTTTAAGTATTTTATTTATTTCTTCAAGTGTTCTATAAACAAATACATTATCATTATCAATAGAATATTCACTGGCGAATTTTTCAGCATCTGTTTCTTTATTTTCTATACTTGTGAATACTTTATAGAATCCGATACTACATGCTAAGACTAAAACTACTATTCCAATAATGGTATATAATTTTTTGTTCTTTTTATCTTTTTTCTTCATAATCTACATCCTTACATTATCATTTTAATATATTTTTATAAAAAATACTATAAATTTTAAGTTTAGATACTAAACTTAAGGTTGAGTTATTTATTACAACTAGCAAGTGATAATGGAATTTTATATGTAGTAGTTTTACCATTCTTACTAGCAAGTATTTCAATATATAAATGATTATTACTATAACTCTTACAATTAGATTCATAATCATCTATTACAAATTCTACTTCATGTAAATATTCTTCAAGAGTAACATTTTCTTCCTTTTTATATTCACTTATTTTAGTAGTGACATCATTATGAGAATCATAAAGAATACATTCTATATTATCATAAGTATTATTATCATCTCCACCACAATATTTAACATTAGAAATATATATAGAAGATTTATCTTTATTATAAGATATACTTCCTGATATAGTAAAATCTTTACATGAAGCACTTAATGTTTTAAATTCAAACTTTTCTTTATGAAAAAACATAAGTCCAACAAGAAGTAATAACAAAATAACTAACACAATAATAATTGGTATATAATATTTATGACTTTTACTTTTACTTACACTTTTATTTTCACCATCAAGTATATCATCTATATTTATATTAAAATCTTTACTCATTTGTTTTATTATAGAAATATCTGGTATATTTTTACCATTTTCCCATTTACTTACTGCTTGATAGGTAACACCATATTTAAGAGCTAAATCAGCTTGAGTTAAATTATTATTTTTTCTAAGTTCTTTAATAAATTTTCCAATTTTCTCTTGATCCATATTTACTCCATTCATAAGTATTATATCAAAAAAAGAATAATTTTTAAATTACTCTTTTTCTTCTCTATTAGTTCTAATTTTAGGTTCTCTAATACCCTTCTTTTGCATTCTATCAGTATAATATAAGAATCTATTACTAATATCACTTTCAAGAACGCCTAATAACATTTCTCTATCTCCATAACTTTCATATTTATACTGACTAGGTCTTAAGAAATAGAATGTATCATTATTAATTAAATCTTGACTTAATACTAATTCATAACCTCCATACTGACATAATATATTTTCTTTAGTATTTTTAGTTCTTCTTGATAAGTTTACTACATTACCATTCTTAACAAATACATTAAGTGGTAACAATAAAGTATCTTTACTTACTTCTTCTTTTGTTTTAACACTCACTGAATCACTACCTAAAGAAATAAAGTTATCAGTACCAAGATTACCTAATATAAATGGTTCATATCTAGTACTTACTGCATCATTAGGATAACTAATAAATATATTATATTCATCATCAGTAACCATAGATAATAATATTTTATCTTTATCTTCATCAGTAAACGAAATATTTTCAAGAACTTTTAAATTTTCAGCACTAAATTCACCAGTTTTAGCTCTATCTAATAATTTAATTATCTTTTCATAAGTATTAATAGCACTACTAATTTTATCTTTATCTTTATCAGGATTTAATACTAATAATAAACCTTTATATTTAGCTGTTAAAGTAAGTTTTAACTTAGTAATAGTTGACTTAATACTTTTATATTCATTTATTCTTTTTTCAATTTTCATCTTAGTACTAGTAAATGATTTATTAATTATAGAAGAATCTATTTGTTCTATTAAATCACTATTTTCTTCTTCACTAACAAATGATTTGTCTATTTTTCTAACACTTCTTACTAAAGCAAGATATTCTTTTCTATGTTTTTCAAAATAATTAGATATTCCTTTAACTTTAGTTTTAAAAGTTCTAAAAATTTCTCTTTCTTCTTCACTAGTTAAATTAGAGTTTTCTAAGATACTTTTATAATATTCTCTAAGTTCTAAGAAAGACTTACTAAATGAATAGTCTTCATCACATAAATTATTTGATACAATTTTATCTAAAGCATTATTTATATATACATTTCTTGCTTTTTTCATACCATTTAATCTTGTTAAGAAAGTATCTACATCAGTATTATAATCTAACTCATATTTAAATGAATTAGGTATTTTATTAGCTAAACGATATCTAGTTTCTTCATTTCTATAAGTAACTGTAATTAAACCATAAAACATATCTAATGCTCTTCTTAATTCTTCATTATTAGTAGCATTTTCAATATTACATTTATTATATAGATTAACTACATCATTTTTAAGTTTAGAATCACTAGCACTTTCAAAGTATTTACGTAAATTAGACATGGCCCTTGCTTTATTCATAAAGAATATAACATCATCACCCATATCAAAATCATTACTTTTAGTAGTTTTATTTACTCTATCAATATGTTGTTTTAAATAATCATAAGCATTATTAATATCAATAGTTTTTTGATTATATTCTTTAAGTTCAATTTCACTTGAACTGGCATGTTTATCTGGATGATATTGTTTTATTAATTCTCTATATCTTTTAGTTATCATTTCTATAGTTAATATTGTATCTAAATCAAATCCTAATATAATTCTAGCATTTGCAATTGACATAATTAACCCCCCTTTATCCAAAAGCTACTACATTATATCATATTTGATACAATAAGTCAAATAAAAGCAAAAAGACTACTTATTAGTAGCCCTATTTTTTATAGTAAGTTTCATACTTTGTTTATTAATAAATGATATATCAACATTCTCTATGAATGCTCCAGGAAGCAGTATACTTACAAGATATGATTTTATTTCAGGAAGTGTTTTTCCATTTATTTTAGCAGCTGCTGAGTATTCATTTCCGCCACCACCAAATAATCTCATTATTTTAGATACATCTATAAGTCCTTTACTTCTAGCACTCATACTTATTGTTTCATCATCTATATATGCCATTGCAAAACTACAATTAATATTGTATTTAAGTAAGTAATCCGCTGCTTTAGCAATATCTTCAGGTTCATATATTCTACCACTATCTTCAGAATCAGATGCTATTGCAAACATAAATGTTTGAAAATCAGTATTATCAACAAGTCTTTGAATAGCTCTATCATGTTCAAAATCTTCTAAAAACATATTATTAGCTATAGTTGGGTCAGCTCCTGATGCAGTAAGCATTGATGCTACCTCAAATGTTCTAGCACTAGTATTTTTACTTAACTTATTGGTATCAAGTATTATACCAGCAAGTAAATAATTAGCATAATCAGGAGATAATTTAACTTCATATAAACTTAATAATCTTGCTACCTCTTCACATACACTAGATACTTTATCATCAACAAATAAATAAGGTGTCTTAATAGTATGTTCATCTGTTTTATGATGATCAATTACCATAATATTCTTAAAATCTTTTAAATATCTTTCTGTACAAAGTAAATAATCTTTATTAGCATCTACCGCTATCATAAGACTTTTATCAGTCAAATAAATAGACAAATCATTAGAACGTATAAATTCAAAATTACCTTTAACACTATCTAAGACCTTCTTAGTTTCAACTTCTAGTTTTTCATAATCATCATCTATTACAATATAACACTTTTTATTATTTTTTTTACATATTAAAGCCATACCAATAGAAGCACCTAATGCATCAAAATCAGGCCTAATATGTGGAACTATAAATACACTATCATCTACTTCTAATAATCTATCTAATACACCTTTAATACACTTACTCTTTTGCATATTATCTCCATTTCAAATAATACCCTATATTATAGTAAAAAAGACTCTAAAAAGTCAATTATGAGTCTTTATTATCTAAATAATTTGTATTAACACTTTTATCTATTTCATTATTTATTTCTTCTTCATCTACTATTAAATCATACTCATCTTCACTATTACTAACAGGTATTCTTATTTTTGCATCTCCTACTATCTCAATACCAAGTTCTTTAGATATAGTATATTTAATTGTTTTATCCTCATTTGATACATCTATACATGTAGGATTCTTAAGGCTCCTAATAATGATTTCAGAGTTATCATTTAAGTCTCCATTCTCTCGTACTTTAACTCTGACTTTTTCTTCATAAAACATCTTCTTACTTACAACATTAGTCTTAGTATTATTATCATAACTATACCATATATTAATATCATAACTTCCATTTATTTTGATATACTCTTCATCCTTCTTACCTTTTATTTTATGATTTATTACCCAACATCCAAGTACAGTATCAACATCAGTATCAGTAGTAAGTTCATAATCATTTTTAAATGTTTTCTTCCCCTTACCAATAACAGTCTTAGTAACAATCTCTTTATAATTATTAAACATAGGCAATCCTCCTATAATAGAATATGCTTAATATTTATTTTTGATAAAAAAATAAGAGATTTTATTAATCTCTTACGAATTTAAAGATTCATTTAAATATAGATTTTTATATAATTCACATGTTTTTAATAATTCTTTATGTTTTCCTGTAGCAACCACTTTTCCTTTATCTACAACATGTATTACATCAGCATCCATTATAGTAGAAAGTCTATGAGCTACTATTATAACTGTATGATCACATACTAAGTCATCTATTGTTTTCTTAATATAGTTTTGACTGTTATTATCTAAAGCACTTGTTGCTTCATCAAATAGAATTATCTTACTATTTCTTGCAAGTGTTCTTGCTATAGATAATCTTTGTTTTTGACCACCAGATAGATTAACACCACCTTCTCCTAAAATAGTATCATAACCTTTAGGTAAAGACATTATATAATCATCTAGATAAGCCATTTTACAATATTTACGAATCTCATCTAATGTAAGATTCTCATCTACAATAAGAAAATTCTCTTTAATACTTCTATTAAATATAAATGGTTCTTGTCTTATTATAGATATATTCTTTCTAAGTTCATCTTCTTTTAATTCTTTGATATTAACATCATCAATAAGTATTTTACCTTTATTTACATCAAATATTCTAGTTAATAGATTAAATAGCGTACTCTTTCCTTGACCAGATGCTCCTACTATAGCTACCTTTTTATTTGGTTCAACTAACAAATTAAAGTTATTTAATGTATCTCCCTCATCTGGATAAGCAAAAGATACTTTATCAAATTTAATAACTCCTCTTACGTCTTCTAATTCTTTAAGACCAAACTTTTCATCATTAAATAATCTATTATCTAAAATATCATTTACTCTTGAAACTGATACTTTAACACTTTGATATGTTTGTATTAACTCATTAACATTTTCTATCATATTAGTAAATCTATATACATAGTATGTCATAGCAACTAAAAATGTAAGTGATACTTGATTATAATATAAAAGTACAATACAAGTAGCAAGTACTCCACACTCTAATATAGATTTAAGTAAATTTGTCATAATATCAAAATTCTTTTTAGTATCAATTTCTCTAGATGATTTATCGTATAATACTCTAACAATATTAATAGCATTATTTATTAAGTTATTTTTAACTCCTAATGTTTTTATTTCTCTTATATCTCTAATTGATTCATTTGTTAAAGATATAAACTTATCTTGTTCTTTCTTTCTATCTTTATGAATACTCTCTAATATAGGATTATATTTCTTAATTACAAAGTATAGTATTACTACAATTACTATTATTTCTAATCCAATTATCCAAGAATTTATAAATATATATACTAGTAAGACCATTGATGTAACAAACGCAGTTACCATATTTAATAGTCTTAAAAATACAAAACTTAATGTATCAGCATCATTTGTTATACGATTAATTATTTCTCCTGAAGACATCTTTTCAAATGCCACTGCTGGTAAATTAATTGCTTTCTTATATGTATAAAATTCTAACTTTCTTGTTAAAACACTTTCAAGTTTAGAAAGCATTGATTTAGCTTTAAGATATAAAATTCCATCAGTAGTAATCTCTAATATAAAATATATTCCAATATATATAAGTGCAGCCTTAAGATTTAACTCTGTAATAGATTCTACACTCTTACCATTTAAATAACCAGTGAATATCTCACAAAATCCACTTATTATTACTATTATACTCGATAAGATAAGTTTACCCTTTTCTTCTTTCATTAACTTAATTAGAGGCTTAAATTCTTTAAAATCTTTCATTCTTACCTCCAAAAAAATACTACTCTGATAAGAGTAGCTTTAATACTTAATACTAAACGTTTAAAGTTTGTGGAAAACATTGAAGATTCACACTTCCTTTATCAAAACTCTTATCATTAAAAACATATAAATTCAAATTTAAAATCTTCATTTCTTCCACTCCTTTCTCTTTAAATTCAACAAAAATATATCACATAAATTTCATAAAGTCAAATTTTATAATTTCATACCCTCATCAAAGTCCCAATCCCAATCTTCAAATTCTTCATTTGAAACTGTTATTTCACTTTTCTTTTGTTCTTCTTCAAGTCTTAATTCTCCTTCTGTTTTTAAACTTGGCATAATACTATTTAATGAATCTAATACATAATTTATAGTATCAATATTAGTTTTATGTACATCATCACTTATAGTTAAATTATCATTATTCCTTAAGTAATTAAATGATTCAACTATATCATCATTAATTCTTCCAAGTACTGAGTCAATACTTTCCACTTCTTTTTCTTTTACTGGAGTATTGTCTCTAACTTCACTATTATCTTTGAATTTCTTTTTTCCATCAATAAGCATATTTTTAAAGTCATCATTATTAATACCTTCACGTTTGTGAAACACCTCGTTATCAGGTACATATCCTTCATAATTATGTTTTCTCCTATATTTAGGATTTCTAACTATTCTTTTATTTTCTACATCTAAGTATCCAACTATAAAATCAGGATCTATTCTATAATTTTGACTAAATTCAGATTCTTCATCTTTAAATTTATTCCATAATCCTTCTTTATAAAAACATTCATATGGAATAGCAAGAATTACCAAGCCTTTATATTCTCTATGAATCCAATTTAATAAACTACTATAGTCTTTATAGTGCATATCTTCACTACCATAATTCATATTTTGTAAAACA
This sequence comes from uncultured bacterium, assembly GCA_945935525.1. Taxonomy (GTDB): domain Bacteria; phylum Bacillota_I; class Bacilli_A; order RF39; family UBA660; genus CAG-1000. Next base: position 43,498 of record CAMERI010000008.1, read on the forward strand.
GCAGTTGATGTTAAATTAGGAAGTTTATATTGAAGACCAGTTTCACATATAGTTTCTGCTGTCTCAGGAAAAGTCCCATGCAAAGCAACCATTACTTCATCATTATCAAGATTAGTTAATAAACCATCAAACTCATCTATTAGTTCTTTACCAAAATAACCTCTTGCTTCGCTCTCAGTTTCTTTTCTTGATAATTTAACTGGCAATAATCTTTCTTTTATACTACTAGAAAATTCATTAATAACATCAATTAATTCACTACATTTTTCTTTTGAAAATAATGATGGATTATATAAGTTACAACTTCTTACAAAATCTAACAATTTATTTATTTGATTTCTATCATAAACATATTCTTTTTTAACACTATTGTATTCTATCACTATACTCACCTATAAAAATTATAACATAAAAACATCTAAAGTTATTTTCATTATACCAAATTAAAAGTAAACACTTTTTTATTTGTGTCTACTTTTAATTTACCACTTCAGTAATCTTTTGATTACATCTTTTACTTTATATTAAGAATTACATATTCACTATGTCCATTCGTTCTAATAGGTATTCCCCATCCTGCAATACCTGAAGTAACTATTTTATTAAGACTACCATCTTTTTCATAACCATATACCATTTCAGAAGTTCTAAATAATTCTTCAAATAACTTAATTGGGAATATTTGGCCAGCATGAGTATGTCCACTAAGTACTAAATCAATATTATTATCTTTATTACTCTTATAATCTACCGGTATATGAGCAAGTACAATCTTAAAGTCATCACTATTAACATTACTAACTAAATCACTAATACTCTTTTTATATCCATTGCTTCTTCCAATAATAGTTAATTCATCATTAATTCTATAACTTTCATCTTCGAGTATTACAATACCATTATTAACAATATTATTACTTAATATTTCTTTACTATAATTTTTTTCATTATTATAAATATTCTCATCATGATTACCATAACTATAGAATATTCCATAATTGGTTTTAAGTCCACCTAATATTTTAAAACATTCTTTCATACCATCTAATGTAGTACTCTCATCTACTATATCACCAGCAAGAAATACAAAATCAGGATTCAATTCATTTATTTCAATTACTACCTTCTCTAAACCTTCTTTTCTAGTTGCTAAACCATAATGTAAATCACTTATAAGTATTCCTTTATAACTATTATTTAATATATTATTAGAACTAATTTCATAATTAACACTCTTGATATCATAAATATTATACAATCCATAAATTACACTTAATATACTAAAAATAACTGGTAATATTAAATATATCTTCATAAACCATTTATACTTCTTTAACAACTTATAGAATATCATAATAACTAAATATATAAGAACTAAATAAAGAATAAATATAGCTAATATAGATATATACTTATTCATCATACCAAATATTATAGAACAATAAAATAATACAATGGCTATAATACATAAAATGTTTTTATTAATCTTAATCTTTAATTTTTCACATACTCTAAATAAATATTTATAAAAAACAAGTGTGAAAAACATAAATACTATGAAAGCTAATATACCAATCATATAAAACATACTTACCACCGCAACAATTATAACATAGTATTTTTATTTTGATTAAGTAAATAATATAATTATGGATATAATAAGTAAACTAAAATCTAAAAAAGAATATATGCCAGATCTTCAATTAAAAGAAGTCTCTTTTGGTATAAATAAAATTTATATTGTTAATATTCAAACTGTATCTTCAAGTACTCTTACTAATGAATTTATTCTTGATTATATTTCTAAACGAAGTTTACTTAAAAATGAACTTATAACCTCTCTTAAAAAAGATATTATGAATTATATACCATCTATTAGTTTTATAGATATTGATTCTAAAGATGTAATGGAATACTTATTTAATGGTTTTAGTATTATTATTTATCATGATGAATGTATAGCACTAGAGACAAAAGCTAATATTGATAGAGGTGTTAATGAACCATCTAGTGAACCTACTATTAAAGGACCGAAAGATGCTTTTAATGAAAACTATAACACTAATATAGGTCTAGTTAGAAAAAGAATTAAAGATGAAAACCTTTATATGAAAGAATTAATACTAGGTACAAGAACTAAAACTAAAGTAAGCATTCTTTATATAAATGATATAGTTGATAAAGAATTACTTGAATGCACTATAAATAAAATAAGTAATATAACAAGTGATAAAGTACTAGATACATACTATATAAAAAGTCTTATTAGTGGTGAAAATAAATCATCATTTCCATCTATTAAATCAACTGAAAAACCTGATAGTATAGCTAAAGGCCTTACAGAAGGTAAAATATGTATAATATCAGAAAACTCATGTAATGCTTTAATTATACCTACATTCTTTATAGATTACTTTCATAATGATGAAGACATTTATCAAAAAAGTTTATATGTAGAATTCGTAAAATTCATAAGAATAATTGCATTATTTATAACTATATTTGCCCCATCTATATACCTTGCTATTATTACTTATGATCAACAAATTCTTCCGACTGATTTACTTATAAACTTTTCTCTTCAAAGAGCAAGTGTACCTTTTCCAGCCCTCATCGAAGCATTCAGTTTAATGTTTACTTTTGAACTTCTTTATGAAGGAGACGCTCTTACCCCATCATCAAGAGGAACATCTCTTTCAATATTAGGTGCTTTAGTTTTAGGTGATGCAGCAGTAAGTGCAGGAATAGTTTCCCCTATTATGGTCATTGTAGTAGCCGTAACAGCAATCTCATCAATATTCTTTGTTTATTATGATTTTCAATCATTCATAAGACTCTATAGATATAGCTTAATGGTATTATCTTCAATATTTGGAATAATCGGAGTACTATTTGGTTTCATATTCATAATTACTAATCTATGTAGTATTAAATCATTCGGAAAACCATTTATGTATCCAATAAGTCCAAAACTAAATATAAAAGGAAGAAAACAACTAATAAAAAGAGGTTTATTACCTCAAAATAGTAATAAAGGAGAATAATGAAAAAGATACTAATACTCTTAATAATGATTTTATCTTTAACTGGATGCAAAGACTACATAGAAATAAATGATTTAGCCATTCTCACAGGCATAGTTATAGATTACACTGATAATATGTATGAAATAACAGCCCAACTAATAGTTAATGATAAAAAAAGTAATACAGAAGTATTCACTACAAAGTCATCCTCAATAAATGAAGCAATAGCTGAACTATCAAAACTAAGTAATAAAGAAGTATTTATTTCACACCTAAAAGTATTAATTGTTACCGACAACATAATAAAGAATAATATAGATTTTAAAGATTATTTTCTAAGAAGTTCTAAATCAAAAATGAACTTTTACGTTTATGTTATTAATAAAGATATAAAAGATAAAGTATTAACTATATATAAAGATACTGATGGTTCTGCTATATATTTAGAAAAGATGATGAAATTTAATCAAAATATATTTTCATCTTCTACTCCATTAAAATTTTCAGAATATGCTTACTACTCACTTGAAAAAGGTTATGATAATATCTATCCAAAGATTGATATAGTCAAAAATAATGATGAAGAAGTATTATATCTTTCTAACTTAACTACTTTTAAAGATAAGAAAGAAATAGAACTATCTGAAAATGAATCTATATTTTATAATATACTAACTAACAAAGCTAATAAAAGTTCACTAACAATAGATTGTGATAATAACACGTTCTCTATAGAAATACAAGATATTAAAACTAAATATAAATTAAAAAATAATAAGTTATCTATTAATAATAAATCTAAAACTAAAATTATAGATTATAAATGTAAATATGATTTAAATGAAAAAAAATCTATAGAAAAGTTAAATGATCTTACTAACAAATATATTGAAGATAATATAAATAATTTATTAAATTTTATGAAAGAAAATAATACTGACATAATCGGTATAGGTTCTTATATTTATAAACATAATATTAGTTATTTCAAAGATAAAGATAAATGGAATACATATTTAAATGATATAAAATTAGATATAAATTCTAACACTAATATAACTTCTATAGGAGAAATAAAACAATGAATAATAAAAATGAAAAAGTAAATAGTTTTTCTTTAAGTATTTTAGTAATTACTCTAAGTGGAGCACCATTTTGGGGAATACTTACTAGTTATCTTCTTTATAATTCAAAAGAGTCTACACCTATTTCTATGTTAATAGGATACTTTCTAGGACTTATTATTTCTAAAGTGTTTTTATCTTTCAATGACACTCATAAAGACCTAATTAGTTCAAAAAAGATACAAAAAATATATGGTAAATTCTCTATAGTTATAAATATTATTGAAGCAGTGCTTGCTATATTCGCATATATTTTCCTTTGTTATAGACTCTCTTCATTCTTATCAAGTCAATATCTTATTGAAACACCTGATACATATTTTTATATCTTAATTTTTGCTTTAACCTTCTATATTGCAAATCAAGGTATTGAAACACTAACAAGAGTAACTATTATTTCTATTTATGTAGCACTAGCTATATTTGTTTTTGATTACATTAATCTATTTAAAGAAATAAATTTTAATAATTTTTTACCTATCATAACAGTAAACTTCAAAAGTATTATTAAGTCTTCTATTATTTATGCATTATTCTCATCAGTTCTTCCTATGTTTGCTATGAGTATAAGTAAAACTGATATAATAGATTCAGAAAACTTTAATAAAATGTATTATAAGATGTATTCTATTTCTTTTGTTATTCTATTAATTGCTATAACTACTACTATAGGTGTCTATGGTATTAACTTATCTAGTCTATTTGATTATCCACTTTATACAGTACTTAAAAAGATAGAAATATTTTCTTTTATAGATTCCATTGAAAATATAAGTGTAATGCTTTGGATACTATATTCCATAAATGCCGCATCAGCTGTTCTTCTTTCAATATTTAATAATTTAAAAGAAGTACTAAACCTAGATAAAAAGAAAACTAAATATTTTAAAGCACTTACTATGTTATTAATACTAGTTATAACGATTCTATTCTATAAGAAAAACAATTATATAGAAACTATAGAATATATAAGATATCCAATATATGTAACATTTATACTATTTATGTTAACATTAATATCTTTAATAATTAGTAAATTGAAATATAAAAAAAGAAACTAGCAATAGTTTCTTTAATTATCTCTTAATAGTTTTCATGCTATCTACTTTATCTTGTAAATAAGCATCTCTACTCTCTTTACTAAATGGTTCTAATGTTGCTTCAAAATGTTTTCCATTACTATAACTAGTTTGTCTAACAACAGCATTACTTCTCTTAAAGTTAAAATAATCAAATGAATTATAAGGCTTTTTATCTTTAATAGATTCATGCAATTGTGTAATATTACTATCAACATATGCCCTATTGCCATTTCTCTTAATAATGCCCTCTATCCATTTATTTTCATACTCATTAGCAATAGCACCATTAAAACTAACTTCTCCATTTTCAAGTCTTTTAAGAGACATAGTAACTAAATCAAACGTAGTACTTTTACTTTCATCTATATTAACTTCACTATCAGTTACTTCTTTAATGTGTCTAATAAGATCAATATAGAAATCTCCCTCTTCATCACTTAATCCTTGATAACCAAATCTAAGTTCATATAATATTCTATCTTCATTTGTCATAATAATCCCCTTTAAAAAAAAGAAATAGTTTAACTATTTCTAAAATGAATCTATGTTTACTTTAACTTTTCTACTACCTTCATTATAAGCTTTAGCTTGTATTAAAGTTTTAATACTAGTAGCAATCTTACCTTTTTTACCTATTACTCTACCCATATCACTTTCAGATACAAGTATTTCAATAGTAGTATCATCATCACTAGTAAATTCTTGAACTTTAACTAAATCAGGTTCTTTAACAAGTTTTTTTACTATTAATTCAGAAAATTCAACTAAATTCATTATTTAATATTTTTAGATTTATGGAATTCTTCCATAACACCTACTTCACTTAAAATGTTCTTAGCTGTATCTGTAGGTTGAGCTCCTTCCTTAAGCCATTTTAAAGCTGCTTCTTTATTAACATTATATTTAGTAGCTTCTAAAGGCATATAAGTTCCTATAGATTCAATAACATTACCATCTCTTTTAGCTCTAGAATCAGCTACTACAACACGATAGTAAGGTCTTTTCTTAGCTCCCATTCTTTTAAGTCTAATTTTAACTGCCATATCTTTTCCTCCTCAGTGATTAATAATATACACCAATTTAAAATATATGTCAACCTTTTTTGGTTAACATACATTTTTTTAATATTTACCTAAAATTGAATTTTATATATTAAAACATATTTGATAATTAAATTTTTATCTAAAAGAAAATATAATTATCACCATGAAAAACTATCTCAAAATCAAATTTTACCTATTTGAATTACTTCTTTATATATGATACTCTACACATCGAAGTACCTGAGGCTAGGTATCGCTAGATCATTTTTCTCTCTTCAGGGGGAAAATTTTAGGGGCAATTTGATTACTTCACCATCCGTTTTAATTCCTTAAAACACGGCATATCGCCATTTTAAATACGCTCTACACCATCTTGTAATTTAGAAAATTCGTAGATAAAAGTGTAGATAATTTTTGTTTAAACAATTCTTCAAAATTAATTATTAAAATAGCAACATTTATCTATTAATTTCATTTATTATTAGTTCTCCGTGTGTTTTTATTTTTATTGGAGTTAATATATTGGATTTTTTTAACACTTCTATTGATTGTGGTCTAACTTCTATTAATTTATCAAGTTCATCATTGGTGAAAACATAATATGCTGGAACTCCCATTTCATTTGATCTCTGTTTTCTAAATTCAATTAGTCTATCCCTCAATTCATCATTTCCAATAATATTACTGCAATATTTACTTTTATAAAACTCATAATAATCAATTATATCTTTGGAAGAATAATCCAGATGAGATTTCGCTAATTCTTCCATCGACTTCCTTGAATATAAAACTTCATCATTTCCTCTGTGATTAAAATCGTATTCGATTTGTCGTACCAATGCATCTGCTCTTAATATATTATATTTAATATCTTTAGGTGCATAGTTAGTATTTAATATAGTATCCTGATTAGCAGCCACTACTAAAACTCTTCTATAATACTCAAAATATTTAGATGCAAAAAATTTTTTAAAGTTGCTGGTATTACTATCCCAAATTTTACGTATTACTTCTCTTTGCGCTTCTACTTGCCTTAGGGGAGAATACATTCCTTTTTTTATTTTTTTGCCATTAACAGTAATTTCTCTTATAAAATCTCCTTTATCAGTAACCGTTATATTTCCAACCAAATTCTTGCATTCTACATAATAAATATAAACTGGAGTAATAATAACATAATCAATCTGTGCCGTAAGATCTTCATATTTAACTTTAACATCTCTCAAAACATACATTCCAATATGTGCTTTCTTTAGTTGATAGGCTATCTCATTCTCACCGTCTAATCCTTTTTTTATAATAAATAATTCACTTATTAAATCATTGTTATTAGGATATTCATCATTTAATCTTTTTAATGCATCATATCTATCTTGCAAGTCACTATTTTCTTTGTAAAAAATTGTATCTTTAAATCTAAAGGCATCTATTGCCGAATCAATAACGTTATCAATAATTCTCATATATATCACCAATTTAATTATACCACATATTTTCTTGGGCTACTTCCATGAGGCAACAACATTTTTTTATTCTTAAACCTAGATAAATAAAGGATCTCAAATTTTCTAATTACTTAAAAAATCCCTTAAATACCTTGTCAAAACTAATTTTTTATTTTTAATAACTTCAATATTAAGTTTTTCTAGGTTTTATAAGGGATTGCTTTCCAGTTAGATTGATAATTTTTATCTCCAAAATTTCCTTTAGTAATAGAAATATTTTTATTAGGTGTTTTTCCATTACTTCCTGTCCATCCAATACATGATTAGACTAATTATATATTGCTTCTAAATATATACTATTGTATACAACAATATTATCATTAGGATAATATATTTTATTATCACTATGATTATACCAATATTTGAATCCATTTTGATTTTTAGGATAAGGAATATTAAAAACTGAATTTTCTTTAACTAAATATTCTAAATTATCTGGATTTACAAAATCCGATGTTGTCACCATATATAAATTATTATTATTAGAATCTTTATTTATTCCATATAACAACATAGGATATTCGCTTAATAGTCGATCAAGTTCATTTCTTGTTATTAAATTATTATCAATCAAATAGCGCGTTTGTTCCAATCTAAATGTATTATATATATAATTAGATACTTTTGGAAAATCTTCTTTTGTATATAATGATTCATTTATTTCATAACTTCTAATCCACTTTAAATTATTATCAAATCCAGGGAAGTTAGAAATATTATTATATATTTCGTATGTTGTTAATATATCATTAGTAAACATATTAAAATACCTTGTAGTAATTACATGATAATAATTGACTTTTTCATTAACTTCTTCTATTTTAGTAACACTAACTTTATATAATTTATTATCATCATAATTGTATTTAATTACTTCAATTCCAACTTTAAATTCATCAGTATTAACTGTTACATATTTATTCAAAGTAGGACTAAATATACTATGTTCTCCAACAACCTTTAATATTGATCCATCACTAAATGATATTTGAGTATATATATCTGTCGTATTTGATTTTTCAATCCACGCCGGATATTCATATCCTATATTACCTTTATCATGATTCCAAACTAATATTAAATCATTATAATCAATATTTTCTATATTTTTATATTTTCCATTTGCTAACAATACTTTTGTTCCTTCTACTAAACAGGTTTCATTTGCAACACCAGCAGCAGTTATTGTAATATTTCCTGATACGTTATTTATTGTTATTGTTCCATTGCTATATGAATAATCACTAGTAGTTAGATCTGTGGTTTGATTTGTAGTTACATCAGTTAAAACTACACTACTAATTTTAGGAACACTATTAGTATACCCCGAATTGCCAGTTAAAGTTATGCTAACTGTTTCTCCTGCATTGACAGTAAAATCGTTTTTATTAGCACTACAATTTGTACAGGAAACTTGTACATTATAAGACCATATATATTCAGTCGCATTTGAACTACTCGTTCCACTATTATATTTTCCGTCATATGCTATTACTTTTACATAATAAGTTCCATCAGTAAGGTTTTGAAAGTTATATGATGTATCAACCAAATCTTCTTGAGTTTGTACAATACTATTATCTTGATTGTAAAGTATTAAATCATAGTGATCTACACCTATATTATCTGTTGCTGTCCATGTTATAGCCAATGTTCTACTTGTATTAGATTTTGAAATATTTAAAGATGTTATTATTGGAGGTTCATCATCTTTTAAACTCTCATCAACATCTACAAACATTTGAGCTACACCTACACTGATATCTCCTTCTTCTTCATTTGTAATAAAAATATTAAATTTCTGAGGTGAATTTGTAAAAACCGCGGTTTGCAATCTTTCAACATAAATTTCACAATCCATATTTTCCGTATTTCCCGGAATCAAAATATCATTTAAATCATTTCCATTTTGATCAACAATTTTGAAATTATTATTACCTGTTTTAAAATTAATTATTTTGTTTTCGTTATTACTATTCATTATAGAAACGACTAATTTATCTCTTAATTTTTGACTTGTCAAATCACCTGTATTATTATTATCTTTAAATGAGCCTGCTAAAATACCTACTACTACTTCTTCTACATTTAAAATTGCTGAAACAGACGCGATATAAATTCCCTGACCTCCCGATGGATAAAGAGTCAACTTTACTTGAAAAACTTCTGTTGACTTTGCTTTTATTGAATCTCCCGAATTAATTCCTATAACTTCATATGCATAATCAAGTTTTTCTCCACTAGGTGCACTAGTGTTCAAATAAGGATTAAACATTTCATTTCCTATTATAAATGCTTGAATTGAGTCATTTTCCAAAGTTATTTCATAGGTAATTATTCTTTCATCTAAATATGTTGCATCATTTTTATTTATTGTAAAATTAGCTCCAAAATCAACACTAGTATCAGTAAATGTTGGCTCATCAGCTTCTATATTTTCCGTTTGATCAACAATTCTTACATTTGTTATTCTTATTGGACCATTTTCTCCTGCATGTGATATTCCTGATACATTTAAAATTATATCATTTACTTTAGCATATCCTATACATAAACTTATGCTTGATATCAGTAATAAAACAAGAAATAATTTAGTTTTATGCTTATTAATATTACCACCTACTTTACTATATTATTATTTTAACATATTTTAAAAAAAATGTCGAAAAATGACAAAATTTAATAGATTTTTTTTATTTTTTTATGTATAATTGTGTTATATAGTAGTGCACTATATTCAGAAGTTCTACTATGTATTGACATCACAATATATAAGAATGGAGGTGATATTATGAAAAACAGAAAAAAAATGATAACTACAGCTCTTATAGTTTTAGTGCTATTATTAGGTGTAGGTTATGCTACTGTATCATCAGTAAGCCTAAATATCAATGGTACAGCTAATGCTGAATCTAAAGAATTACAAGTATTCTATGATGGTGTTAATTCTGGAACAGTATCAGGTAAAGTAACAACAATTTCATCTCCTGTTAAAGCAAGAGAAGCTACATTTACTGTAGAAAACATGACATTAGGCGAAACAGTTACAATGACTTTCGAAGTTAAAAACTATGAAACTGATGTTAATGCAACTTTAGCTGCCCCAAGTGTTACACAAAATACAAAAGAGGAATATTTTCAAGTAACAACATCTTGTGATAAAACAACTTTAAATGCTGGAGATACTGCTACTATTACTGTTAATGTTAAACTTATTAAAACACCAGTAACTGACGAAGCTGGTTCTACTACAGTTACTGTAGCAATGGATGCATCACCAGTTGCTTAATGTTTGATGTTTGATGGAAAATAGACAAAGAGGAGATGTTATATGAATACTAATAAATTTAAAATGTATATTTTTGAATTATTAATGTTATTTCTTTTCTTTGTACTTTTTGCATCAAATAAAATTAATAGATTTTTTATAATGATTGTAATTATTTTTTCCTTTTTTCTTGCACGTTATACTCTTAAAAAAAGTAAAAAAAAATCAATTTATGAAAAACAAGTTTCTTTTTTGATGTTAATTTGCTCTGGAGTACATATAGTTATTTTCTATTTATTAGGTTTGTACTTTGGTTTTACTAAAAACAAATATTTACTTACCTTTACCAATTTTTACAAAATAATTATTCCAATCGCTTTAATAATATATTTTTCAGAAAAATTAAGAAATATATTACTAAATCAAGATGGAACTGTTAAATTAAAAAAATATAGGTTTGATTTTAATATTATTTTTACTTTTGTGATTATGGTTTGTATAGATATGATTATTTATACTGATATATATGATTTATCAAATTTAGATGATTTTTTAAAAGTCATAGGGTATGTATTATTTGCAACCTTATCATGTAACCTTTTGTATAATTATATTTCTGTGCGATATGGAAGTACACCTATTATTATATTTAGAATAATAACTTGTTTGTATTTATATATAATTCCATATATTCCAGATGTATACATTTTTATGCGTACATTTTTAAGGATGATTTATCCATTCATCATATATATAGTTTTAGAAAATACATATTCAAAAGCAACTAAAACCATATCAACAAGAAATAGAAGAAAAGATATTATTGAAACTACTCTACTATTCACAATTGTCATTACATTGATAATGTTAATATCATGTCAATTCAAATATAGGGTATTAGTAATCGGTTCTGAAAGTATGACAGGTTCTATTAATAGAGGCGATGTGGTATTTATAGAGAGATATGATTCACAGGTCATTAAAAAAAATCAAGTTATTGTCTTTAATTATAACAATATTCAGACCGTTCATAGAGTTTATGAAGTTAGAAAAATAAATAATGTATATCAATTTATTACAAAAGGCGATGCTAACGAAAATATAGATAATGGCTATAGAAAAAATTCAGATATATCTGGCATTGTAAAGTTCAAAATAAAATATATTGGATTACCAACTCTTTGGCTAAGATCATTATTTGAAAATTAATTTAATAATAAGAAAGGAATGAGAATATGAAGAAAAATCTCGTTAATAAATTATTTATCGATGAAGTTAAAAGAAAAAGACATATCATATTATTTTCTTTCTTAATTATTTTAATTTCTATACTTTCAATTTATTCAATATATAAACATATTACTAGTAATATAACAGAACATATTACATATAAGGAAAACAGCAGCATTAATTATAAAGTTTATCTTAAAAAAAATCAGTTTTTTGAAAAAGAATATGCAGAAGAAAAAAAGCAATATATAGCAAGCTTAATTGAATATATTAAAGCAGATTTTAATTATACTATAGATATAGAAAAAGAAAATGTTGATTTTCAATATGTATATGGAATAAAAGCTGAAGTAAATGTTAGGGAGAAAAATAAAGAAAATTCCTTGTATAACTTTAGTGAAACACTATTAAAAGACAAAGAGATGTCCTCTAATGGGCAAAAGAACGTAAGTATAAATACAAGCGTTGATATTGATTATAATCATTTTAATGATGTTGTTAAAAGTTTCATAAATATTTATAAACTAGACAATATAGAAAGTAATTTAATAATTAAGTTATATGTCAAAGCTGTAGGCTCATGTAGTGAATTTAAAGATGATGAAAATATAGATTCAGTAGTAAGCTTGATAATCCCATTAACTGAAAAAACAATGTCAATTGATATTTCAAATGACCTCGTTGATAATAATCATAGTATATTAATTTGCCCAAGTAATAATCACACAATGTTATATCTATTTATAAGTATATTCTTAATTGTTACTGATATATCATTGATTATTTACTTAATAATATATATCAAAAGAACGAGGACAGAACGAGATATTTATAATATAGAATTAAAGAAGATTTTAAATGAATATCACACATATATTCAAAAAGTTAATAATACATTCGATTTAAAAGGATATCAACTTGTAGTAATAGATACTTTTGATGATATGTTGGAAATTAGAGAGACATTAAGTCAACCTATATTGATGGTTGAAAATAAAGAAAAAATTGGTACACATTTTATTATTCCAAGTACCACAAAATTATTATATACCTACACCCTAAGAGTTAATAAAAACAAAAAAAATGATATCTTAAACAAAAAAGTATTAAAGTAGGCTCTAAATGAAGTGAAACCTGTTTTGGACACTAAAAAAAGTAGATGTAAAATAGTATCTCATAAAAGGAGGTACTATTTTATTTATGGGAAAACATTTTAATTCAAGTATAAAATTATAAATAATTACTAAATACTTTAATAACGAAGCATCTTTAAATATATTATCCAAAGAATATAATATTGCCAGATCAACTATTTTCAAAAATAATATTGATAAATTTATATATAAATACTTATAAACTTTCTAACATGTGTGCTGTATTAGAAATAAGTAAAAAAACTTCTAATTTTTTGTACCTAAATTGTACCTAAAATTATTTTAGTAATATCGATGCCTTGCAAACCCTTATAAAATAGGCATTAAAAATGAGAGCACGGTTAAATGCTCTCTTCAGGGGGTCCGCTTTTTTACCGTTTTGCCTCTTATACAAAAATTTAAAAAGCCCGTAAAATAAGGCTTTGCGAGCACTCTTCAGTTTATAAGAGTTTATAGAAATACATATAAGTGTTAATGTAAAAGTTAATGTAAAAATAAAAACCAGGTATGATTTTTTCATATCTGATCATTTATTATTGTGACTCATTCATGCACTTTTTATATAAATTTATATAATTATATTTTTCCAACAGTTCTTCAAAATTGGAAAAATATTCTTTAACTAAATCTTCATCAATTGGATTTGTTATTATATCATCTTTAATCTCTAATATTTCGTTTCTTTTTTTATTCATAAAATTAATATCTCTTTGAGTAATAAAGTATTCATTATATTTTTTTGCTTCCTCAGGTGATAAAGAAATGGAAAATTTATATAACGACATCATTAACGTACTTATACCAGCTACATAAAGTTTATCTATAAAATCAGATTCTTCTTTATTTATGTATAAATAATTCAAATATATATAAGCAACAGTTGCCAATACAAAATAAGTATTATCAATTATAACTGACTTTGACTTATTATTACATGCTAAATCCTTTAATAATCGTCTGGTTGTAGATTCATGAGATATATTAGATAGATAGCTATAAATATCTTTTATATATTTTTCATCGATAGTATCTTCTTTAAACAACACATTAATATTATCTATAACTTTGCTTCGTATTTCTCCTGGTTCAGTTTTTACATCGATTTGAAAATTAGAATCGCTAATAATTGCAAGTTCACTCATCAATTCTTCATATACACTTCTAATTAACACATAAGAATCTTTAATATATCCGGTTTTAATCATTTTGCTAATGAGCTTAATACTTCTTAATATACCCTTATTACAATTATCTTTTTTTAATAAATCAATATACACTTTATTAATAAATAACAGAAAATTCCCTTCCATACTAATCACCAATTACTTATTCTATCATAAAAAAAGATTTAGTTTTATATCTAAACCTCTTTTATCATATAGTTTTCAATAATTATAATAATCTTACAATGATTCGTAGTATTGTTTTAACTTTTGAGCCATTAGTTTTCTACGTTCTTTCAAGAAATCTTCATAATTATCTATTGTCATATCAATAAATGATCTAGGAATACAGTTTTCTTCCATATTCTTATATAAATCATCTAATGAATTAATAGCACCATATTTATTTTCTTGACCATTGCATTGATCAATAATAGACTTCATATAGTCATTAGGTGCTTTTTTACCTATTTGAATATTTACTTCTGTTTGTAACATGGCAAAGTTTGCTATTTGATTATAAATAGATCTATTATCTTTACCATTTTTTTGTAGATAATCTTTAGGGAAGATATGATGAACATCTCCTCTACCTTCAATTAAAGTTCTAACATCTATATCTTTAGACAAGAATGCTCTATTATTTAATTTAATTTGAGCAATAATAAATGTTTTCCAGTAAGGTGAACTTGCTACAGAAGTATTGAAGTTTTCTACTAAAATATTATCCCAGAATGTATCTCCTAATCTTCTTTCTTCTTCATCACTAATATATTTAATAATATCTTCTGATTCATTTAATCTTCTAATATCTAAATCAAATTGTGATTCAGGTGAAGAAGTATATCTTTGAGTAATAATAGACATAATTACCCATCTTCTTACTAATGTTTCAATCTTATCTGGAGATACATTCTTTTCTCTTAGCAATAAATATAGGATATACCCAAAATTTAATACGTTTTGAGATCTAACTAAA
This sequence comes from uncultured bacterium, assembly GCA_945935525.1. Lineage (GTDB taxonomy): Bacteria > Bacillota_I > Bacilli_A > RF39 > UBA660 > CAG-1000. Next base: position 59,072 of record CAMERI010000008.1, read on the forward strand.
TCACCATCAATAATTCCTGCTGATTTAAGAATCATTACATATCTTTCAAAATTACTTTGATTAACAAATTGTCTTACACCATCATATAATTTGCTATAACTTTCAGCAACTACATCTTCTCTGTATTCTCTTGTTTCGAAATCACGTCCTGATAATAAACTTACTAAGTCTTGTAATTTACCTCTTTTAAACTTATAAGTAAATGCAACTCTTAATACATCCACATAACTAGGAAGATATAAATCATCATTATTATCTTTAATCCATGTAATTTTATTAAATATATCTTTCGAGCTGAAATCTTTATCATTCTCTTTTATATTATCAAAATCAACTGGTGTTTTAGCAAAATGGCAAAAATAATCAATTGCTTTTCTAATATCATTTCCATTATATTCTTCATTAACACTTATCTTGCTCATAGCAAAATCAGCTTGTGACAATACAACACCTTTAGAATTGATTCTTACAAATATTTCAGTAACTACATCTATATCAAGTGCAGATCCTAATTCAATTCTACCAATTGAAACATTTTTTATAGATCTAAGTTTAGTTACTCTATTACTTACTATATTAGCATCCATACCAAATTTTTTAGAATATTCACTAATAAAATCAAATGTATTAAAATCATCTCTCATAAATTCAGAAATATCTGATATCCACTCTTCTTGTTTTTCGATAGCTGGGTTATTAGTTTGGAATTCTTCAGTCTGGATATTAAAAGCTATCTTTATTTTTCTTTTCTTATAATTATCATCTAATACTTCTTGTCCTAAAAGAGCTGCTGTTAAAGCAGTAACTCTTTGTTGACCATCTATTAGTATTTGTTTTCCTTCAGAAGAAGTACCATCTTTTAATTTAACATCAGGACTCTTCCAAGTAATAATATATCCAACAGGATATTCTCTATAAAGAGAATCAATTAAATCCCTTACTTGAGTTGTATCCCATACAAATGGTCTTTGTATTTCAGGAATAGCTATTGTTCCATCTTTTACATAACCTAATAAAGTACTAACACTAACATTATTTACTTCAAATTTTGCCATATATTTATTCACCTCTACAAAATAAATTATAGCATAAAAAAGCTCGCATTATTTAACGAGCTAATATTTTTTACAATTAAACAAACATTTTTTGCATAAGTCCTTTTTTTAATTCACTTAATTTATTTAATTTTTCATTTTCTAAATTTATTTTACAATTTAGTTTATTATTTATAGATACTATTCTAAGTTGTTGTTTCATATCTGGAACTTCAATCAATAGTTCAAGTAATTTATTTTTAGAGATATTAACTCTCGTGAATCCTTGACCTAAATTTGAAATTTGCTTTCTGTATTTTGGAGAATGAAGTAAACAATTTAGATATTCATTATTTATTACATTTAAATCATTAATTCTATATCCAAAACAAAAACTATTTAAATATAAATTCTTTACATCATATGATAATGTAGAACACAAAGCGACTTCTTCTTTTGTTTCAGATGATGTCATAAAGAACAAATCACCCTTTTCTACTTTATTTTGCTTTTCATTTGGATTAATCTTTACTGTAGTTAATGATGATATATCAATATTATCTTTCAAGACACTCATAAAATTAATAAACTTACAATTACCATTTTCAAAATCTTCTTTTGTTTTTCCGGATAATCCTGAATAAGTAATTCCTAGATCATTTAATGAAACACTTTGACAATTATTTAAACAGTTAAGCTCGTTATTTATTAATCCTTTTTTAAATAAAGAAGATACTAAAAAAAACTTATACAAACATATTTTGCATAAGTCCTTTTTTTAACTCTAATAATTTTTTATATTTATCTTCTTCTAACAAAATTTTATTATCGATTAGTGATAACATCTTTCCTATTTTATTCTGTTCATTCATATTAGGTACACTTAATGTTATTTCATTAAATAAATCCATATTTAGATTTCTTCTTACTATGCTAGCTCCTTGTTCTGAAGAAATCATATATTCATATAATGCTCTTGGTGACTTAATCCAATTTTTAAAGTATTCAATATTAATAACATTTGTATTAATATCAAATATTTTATATGATGGAGAAACAATTCCGACCTCATATTTATTATTTATATTTATATTACCCATCCATAAATTTTGTGGACTTAAAACTAATTGATTTTTTCTTAGTATTTTATATCCTATGTTATTTTCACTAGCAGCTTGCTTATTGAAATATTCACTTTGTAAAAATATACCTTTAGCAGTAGAAGATAATATTTCATATTGATTATTTATTGTACTTCTTTCATTATATTCTTTTAAAATGTTCTTTAGTGAGATTTTTTTATATGAATCATCTATTTTAATAAGATTTGATTGACTCAACTTAAATAACTTAAGGTCTTCAATTTTTTTATACTGTAACTCTATTTTTTTATCTAATAATGATAGAAAATTGGATACCTTAATTTGTTCTGTTTTTTTAGGAATATAGCAGTCAACTTTCTCAATAGTTGAACAACTTAAACTTGGAACACCTGTAGATTCATCGTATTTTTTCCAGTTAACATTTTGAAATGAGTAATATAAATATTTAGGATGACATTTATCAAATATTTCTGAGTAAAATAATGTATCAACCGTCCAAAATGGTGTTTCCATATATTGTGGCTTGTTAATTGTTCCTTTTCTACCTATAAGAACAGATGGTTTATTATAAAGAAAGGAATTTGTTCTTCCTATTTCTCCGCCAGTTCCTAAAATAGGATATTTACCATTTTCACATTCAACTTGTTTTTGGTCTCTACCACTTTTAATTTTTAAAACATCACCATATTTCAATTTTTCATAATCATTATTGAACTCGGAAAATCTTATTTTTGGAACATTCATTATTTCACCACCAAACTAGTCCTTAAGTTTAATAATGAGATAATGAACAACTATAATATTTCTTTAGAAAGGAGGAATATTATATGTTTGCTAAAAAAAATAAGATTTTATATAGTGATTGGATTTATGAATGGTTAATTGATAAAAAAGAATATATAAAAGAATCTACATATGCTAATTATTCAAATAATATTTTTAATCACATAATTCCTAAGCTAGGAAATATCTACATTCAAGATTTAAATCATAAAACTATTCAAGATTTTCTTTTAAATCTATTTAAAAGCGGAAGAAAAGATGGCTCTGGTGGACTATCAGAAAAAACAATTAAAGATATAACAATCATTATTAAAGGAAGTTTGAGAAAAGCAATAAATGAAGAAAAAATTAGACATTTTGAATTAACATTTAATTATCCAAAAGATAATAAAGATTCAAAAATATATATCCTATCAAAACATGAACAAAATAAACTTACAAATTATGTTTTAGAAAACTTAACTAATAGAAATATAGGATTATTGATATCCTTATATTCAGGTCTAAGAATTGGTGAATTATGTGCATTACAATGGAATGATATAGACTTCAAAAAGAATATATTATCTGTAAATAAAACTATACAAAGAGTTTATATTAAAGATAAAGATAATAATATTTCTAAAGTGATAATAACAACTCCAAAAACAAAAAATGCTAATAGAGAAATACCTATTAACAAAGAATTTTTAGAATTATTAAAAAAGATTAAAACTAAAGGTGATGATTATATAATTACAGGATCAAGTAAATATCTTGAACCAAGAACATATAGAAAATATTTTAATAAAGTATTAAAACAAGTAAAAATAAAACAATTTAATTTTCATTCATTAAGACATACATTTGCAACAAATTGTATCTCTTTAGGTGTGGATTATAAAACTGTAAGTGAGTTATTAGGTCATGCAAATGTTAATATAACATTAAATCTATATGTACATCCTAGATTATCTCAAAAGAAAAAATGTATTGATATGATATGCAAAGTATTTCAAGAAAGTATTTGAAATACTTTTTCTAATGTTTAAAATCGATAAAAGTATGATATAATTATTATTAGTTAAGTTAGTAACTTTTTATTAAACTTAAGGACTGGTGGTGAGATAATGAAACCTAAATTGAGATTTAAAA
>CAMERI010000009.1:0-54278 GCA_945935525.1 uncultured bacterium
TAGTCGTGGTATAATATTAATATAAATTTAGTGTTGACAAAACTTAGATAGTCAAGCATATGGTTTATATCCTTTTGGTATTGATCCTTATAGTGATGTATTAGACATGTATTCTAGAATAGAAAATTATTGTAAAGAAGATGGTAAAAAATATATCTATGCTTATGATGAAGAACCTGATCATACTATGCATATATTTGGACCTGATAACAAGACAGTTAAAGATTTAATAAGATATAGAAATATTATGACTAAAGGGCTTTGTGAAAAGTTAGAAGATACTATAATTTTTGTAGTAGCTGATCACGGACATATAAAAATAGAAAATATATTCTTAAAAGATTATCCTGATATAGTAGAATGTTTGAGATTAGGAACTTCTACTGAAGTTAGAGCAACTTCATTCTTTATAAAAGATGATAAAAAGATAGAGTTTGAAAAATTATTTAATAAATACTTTGGTGAAGATTTTGATTTATATACTAAGAAAGATGTTCTTGATAGCTGTTTATTTGGCGATGGAGAAAAGAATGAATTAATAGATAGTGAACTTGGTGACTATATAGCAATAGCTAAAACTAATAAAGCATTAATATATGATGGTGATGAAGTGTTATATAGTCATCATGCTGGTTATACAGATGATGAAATATATGTTCCATTAATAATAATAGATAATTGTAAATAATAGGTGTTGTTTAGTGAAAAAAATATTTGAAGAAGAAAAGACAATATTAGAGGTACTTGCTGAAATATATATATTTGTTGTAATTATATTATTTCCATTAATAGTTAATAGATATGGATATTTTCGTATACTTGAATGTAAATGGTATTCATATCTTATAATATCTAGTTTATATGTAGGAGTGAATATACTTGTTATTTTATATTACTTAGTTATAAAGAAGTTTAATATATTTGGTAAAATTAAACTTAAAATAATACATTGGTTAAGTCTTATATACTTATTAATTAATATAATATCTTGTTTTACTTCTCCATTCTTTAGTAAATATAATTTATTTGTTGGTACTGGTAGAGGTGAAGGATTAATTATGACTTCATTATATGTATTATCATTCTTATTTGTATCGTTGTTTTGTAAGTTTAAAAAAAGATATATTAATTACTTTGTTATATCTTCAATACTATTAAATATAATAGCTATACTTCAATATATAGGTTTTAATCCATTTAATTTATATCAGAATGGTATTGGTACTCATAATGTTAGTTTTATGACTACTATAGGTAATATAGATTTTATATCTGCATTATATTGTATATTACTTTCTATATCAGTTGCTTCATATATATTTCTAGATGACAATAAAAGATGGGAAAATATTATATATCTTATGTCTATACTTATTGGATTCTTTATAATTGGTATTATTAATGTACAAAGTGGTAAACTTGCATTATTAGCAACTCTTGTTATAGTTTTTCCTTTCTTAATATCTAATAATAAAAGATTATCTGAATCATTAGTAGTACTTTCTGTTATATTATTATCTTACGTTATAAATATTATTATAAATCCAGAATATCATTATGATATAGGAAGTTTAAACTTTTATTTTCAATTTAATTATATTGTTATATTATTTTTAATAGTGTGTTCTTTGTTAATATATTGTTCTTATAAAGTTAAAAATTTAAAGTATGATTTTACTAGTAATAAGAAAATTATAAAATATATATATTTAGGAATTATATTATGTGGTTTATGTGGTGTATTAGTTTTATACTTTTATAATTTTAGTAGTGGTTTTCTTTATGAAATACATATGTTGTTACATGGTAAATTTGATGATGAGTTTGGTACATATAGAGTGTTCTTATGGAAAAGAACTATTATGTTAATAAAAGATTATCCATTACTTGGTAGTGGACCTGATACTTTTGCAATAAGATTTATGGCTAGATTTACTGATGATATTATAAAAATAGGCCCTTTGACTATTAATGATACAGCGGCTAATGTATATTTAACTATGATAATAAATATAGGTATAGTTGGTTTAACTTCATATTTAACATTTATAATTTATCAAATTAAAGAAGGAACTCTGAGGATGAATAAATATTCTTGTATACTTTTAGTGGCAATTGTTTGTTTCTTGATTCAGGATTTCTTTAATTTATGGGTTGTTATAGTTACACCTATATTTTGGTTGCTTATGGCTATTCATTATATAAGTTTAAATGAAACTATTGTTAAAAAAAGAAAAAAATTGTAAAATATTATTAGATAATAGGAGATTTTTATGAATGGTTTTAAGAGTGATGTAGTTAAGTATATTATTTGTGGGTTATTGGTGTTTTCAATTGGATTATTTATTGGTAACTCATTAAATAGTAATTCTATAGGAAAAATACAAGGATATTTATTAGGTGCTTCAACTGAAGATGAAGATGATGATTATGATGAGAATGCTACTGATAGTAATTCCACAGATAGTAATGCAACTGATAGTAATGCAACAGATTGTAATGCTACTAGTGGAGATGTTTGTGATAATTGTTCTGATGGTGAAGATGATGATATTGTATATTTAGATAATATTAGTTTTAAAAGAGATTATGGTACTGCAGGGGATACAATATACCTTGATATAGAAACATATGGTGCTAAACTTAATGGTATTACAATAACACTAACAAATACAAAAACTAATGCAAGTTATTCAATACCTGTTAAGAATCTTGATAAAAGTCCATATATAATTCTTCCTAAATACTTGTCTACTTCAACTTATGAAATAACAGATGTTTTATTAACTGGTATAAATAGTGATGACACAACATTTAGTAGACATTATAGTAGTTCTAATGGAAATAATACATATAGTTTAGACTTTAGTAGTATTATAAAAGTAACTGCACTTGAAAATGTAACACCTATATCAATGAGTAGTATTGGTATTAAAACAAATAAAGTAGCTTTAGGAGATAGAGTAGAATTAGAACTAAAAACAAATGTTGAAATACTTTCCGGTGAATTAATATTTATTAATAGTAAGAGTGAAAAAATGTCAGTTAATTTATATGCTAGAGGAGAAAATTTTTTCTACATTCCATCAAATGTTAGAACTGGAAAATATAAATTATCTGAGGTGTATTTAGTAGCTGAGAATAGTAGTGTTAGATATACTTTAGATGGTTATAAAGGTACTAAAAAATATAACTTTAATATAGAACTTGAAGTAGTTAGTAGTAATGATGCTAAATACGTTTATAATAATGAAGACATAAATAATGAAATTATAACTAAAATATATAATAGTGAAGTAGGTTCAACAATAACAATTAATACTAATACGAATACTATTATAAAAGAAGAATTATTTGATTCAATTAAAGGTAAAAAGAAAAAACTAGTTATAAATAATAGTAATAATCAAATGATATTTGAAGGTAAGAATATTAAAAATTCTAAGACTATAGATGTTAGTATAGAAATAAATAAAGTAGAAGAGAATAGTGATATATATAAATTAGTAAAAGAAGGATATATTATTAGTTTTGCTGATAATGGTGATTTACCTGGTAATGCATTAATAAGAATTAAATCTAATGATGAATTAACTAAATTATATGGAGAAGATAAAATAAATATATATTATTTTAATAAAAATTCTAATAAGTTCTCTTTGATTAATTCTAGCATTAAGAAGACTAGTGATGGTTATTACGAATTTAATATAAATCATAATTCAGAGTATTTAATGACTAATAAGAAATTAGATGATTCTTTATTAACTGTTGTTAGTGATGATAATGTAGTAGGTTTTCAATTAAGTAAAAAGAGTCAATTATTATTAATTAGTGTTGGTGTAATAGTAGTTATAGCTATTGGAGTAGTGTTAGCTATTACAAATAAAAAGAAAAATAAAGTAGAAGAAAATACTAATAAAGATGAATTTAAAAACATAAAATAATTAAGAGCCTTATTTCTTTATGAAGTAAGGCTTTTATGATATACTTAAATTGATTGAGAGTGATATTATGGCTAGAAAACTTTTTTGTGAGATAAATCCTACATGTTATAAGATTTCAATGTATAAAGAAATACTTAGAAGAGATCTTATTGATATATTTAGTAGTGTTAAGATAGCTAAAACTAAATCTAATAAAGAACTTAATAATATAGTTAAAAGTCATAGTTCTATACTTATTAGAAAGTTATATGGAGTAGATATTAAATTACAAGAAAATAAAGTTACAAATATAATGTTAGCTTGTAATAAAATAAATGGCATAGTTATACATCCTGGTGAAACATTTTCTTATTGGAAGACAGTAGGTATGCCTAAAAAGAAAGATGGATATAAAGAAGGACTTGTTTTTATATTAGATGGTTTTGGTAAAGGTATTGGTGGTGGATTATGTCAAATGGCTAATATGATACATTACTTAGTACTTAATAGTCCACTTGAAGTGACTGAGTTACATCATCATTCTGATGCAATGTTTCCTGATGAGAGAAGAAGAGTTCCTTTTGGAACAGGTACTTCAGTAGCATATAATAATTCAGATTATAGATTTAGAAATAATACTCTTCAAGATGTTCAAATATTAGTATGGTGTGAAAATGGAGAGTTATGTGGAGAACTTAGAAGTGAAAGACCATTTCCTTGTAGATATAAATTAATAGAAGAGAATCATCATTTTAAAAAAGAAAAAGATGGTAAATATTATAGAATAAGTCAAGTATATAGAATAGTTATAGATAGAAAGACTAATGAAGAATTATATAGAGAGTTAATTCTTGATAATCATTCTATGGTTATGTATGATTATAGTTTAATACCTAAAGACGAGATTTGGGATGAAGAGTATGATAATAAAAAGATTAGAAGAAATAGTAAGAATAAATCCAAATAAGATAGTTTATAAGTATGATGATAAATATATAACTTATAAAGAACTATATGATAAGTGTTCTTATTATAGTAAGTTATTAATTAAAGAGGGTAGTGGTCCAGTTATAATATATGGTTCCAAAGAATTAAATACATTTATATCTATTATTTCATGTATTATAGCTAGAAGGACTTATATACCAATTGATAAATTTATTCCTTTAGAAAGACTTAAAAATATTATTAGAATTACTAATAGTAGTTTGATAATTAGTGATGAAGATATTTCTATAGATAATGTTAAAATTAAAAGATTAGAAGATTTAGAATTATATAAAAATGATAGTGATAAAATACAAAATAATAGTGTAGCATATATTATATTTACATCTGGTAGTACAGGAGAAGCTAAAGGAGTACCAATTACGTATAATAATTTAAATAATTTTATTAAGTGGATTAGTAGTTTGTATCCATTAAATGAGTATAAAGATGTTAATGTTTTAAATCAAGCAAGTTTTAGTTTTGATTTAAGTGTAGCAGATATATATTATTCTCTATATAATAATCATACTTTAATATGTTATAGTAATTATAATGCTGTGTTTAATGTAATAAAAAGAGAATCTATTAATGTATGTGTTATGACTCCTACTTTTATTAAGATGCTACTTTTAAATGATGAGTTTAATATTTCTAATTATCCATCACTTAAATGTATTTATTTTTGTGGAGAAGTGTTAGAGAAAAGAAGTGTTTTAAAATTATTTGAGAGATTTCCTGATATTAGTATAATAAATGCTTATGGACCTACTGAAGCTACTTCTGCGGTATGTGGTATATTAATAACAAAAGATATTCTTAATGAAGATGTGTTACCTGTTGGTGATATTAGAAATAGTGCAACAGAAATAAGTATTATAAATAATGAAATAGTATTAAAAGGAGATAGTGTGTTTTCTGGATACTTAGGTAATTATAAAGGTGGTTACTATAAAGATAATGGTATTAATGCATATAAAACTGGTGATTTAGGTTATATAAAAAATAATAAAATATATTGTAAAGGTAGACTAGATAATCAAATAAAATATAAAGGATATAGAATAGAATTAAATGATATAAAAAATAATATATTAAAAATAAATGGTGTTATAGATGCTGAAGTTATAGCTAAATATACAGAAGATAACATAGTTAAAAGTATTAAAGCATTTGTAGTCTTAGATAGAAGTATAGATATTAAAGATGAACTTCGTAAATTATTACCTTCGTATATGATACCTAAAAGTATTAAAGTATTAGATAAATTACCAATAAATAATAATGGTAAAATAGATAGAAAGGCATTATATAAGTTATGATAGATGTTAAAAAATTATTGTATGAAATAATAGAAGATGATAGAATATTTGATAAAGAAATAGACTTAGTAGAAAGTGGATTATTAGATTCTTATGCTTTTATAGAATTATTTTCTAGATTAGAAGATATGGGTATAAATATACAACCAACTAGAATAGATAGAAATAAATTAAGAAGTATAGAAGGAATAGAAGAAATAATAAAAGAACATGGAGGTTTTTATGGAAAATAAAGTAGTAAGTGGTTTAAAATATTTACTTGATAACCTTAGTAATAGTTCTAATCAAGATAAATTGTTAAGATTAAGTAGATTAACTATTGATAAGTTATATGGTAAAGATAGTGTTTCTTTTAGTAGTAGTGAAATTGAAGAATATTTATTTAATAATAAAGAAGATGGTACTAGAGAAATAGATATACTCGTATGGAATTTCTTTAAAAGATTAAGCGTTGATATGAAGGGTGTTAACTTTGATAATGTTAATATAGCAGGTTTTCATTTATCAGATTTTAAAAATATTCATATAGATTTAAGTAAGGTACCAAATAAGGATTTATCTAAGTGTACTTTTAGAGGTGTAATGCTTAGTGGAAACTTAGAGAATTCTATAGTGAATGGTACTGATTTTAGTGGTTATGATACTGATAATGAAAAAGGATATTTAACGTTAGATGTAGATAAGGCTATAAGTATTAAAAGATCTAAATTAAGTGGTGTTAAAGTATGTGGTTCTTTTGATGGTGTAGATATAACTGGTGTTGACTTTAGTGGAGCTTTAGGTGATATTAAGATAGACCCTCAAAAAGTTAAAGATAAGTGGTTTATATGTACTAAATTAGATGGTGTAACTTTAGTAGGAGAAAATGGTATTCCTTCATTTAAAGATACAGTTCTTATTGAAACAAGTTTTAGAGGAATTAAAAATAAAAATTTAGTTATTAATTTAGATGAGTTACCTCGTTATACTGGTAAAGTTTGTTGTTGTGATTTAACTGGTGTGACAATTGTTGGTAAAGCAGTATCTTGTAATGATGAAAAAGATTCTATGAATGAAGATGGTACAGTGTTATTTGATACATCAGAAGATGATTTATATGGCTCATACTATTATGATAAAGATGGAAGACAAGTATATATATACTTACATAGATCAGCAGTATGGAATGAAAAAAATAAATGTTGGAATTTTATAGATAGGGATAGTGAAGAGAATTTGAAATTTACTTCTGAATTTAAAAAGCCTATTGAAAAAAGTATTCTTAGAAGAATATTTAGAAATAGAAATACTAAGTAGGTGAATTATGAAAATTATTGTTGGTTCATCAAATATGTCTAAATTAAGATCAGTTAAAAAAGCAATTGAAAGATTAAATATTAAAGATGTAGAAATTGTTTGTATACCTGTAGAATCTATGGTTAGTTCTAAACCTTTAAATGAAGAAACACTTAAAGGGGCATTAAATAGAAATAATAATTTATATCAACATTGTATTAACAATGATATAGATTTTGATATGTTAATAAGTATAGAAGGTGGTTATGAACAAGTTTTAAACAATTATTTTATAACTACGTATGCTTGTGTAACTACTAGAGATGGTGAAAGTTATGTTGGTAAATCTAATGGACTTCAAATATCAAAGAAGATGTATGAATATGTTAAGAGTGGCAAAAGTATTAACAAAGTAATTGAAGGTTTATCTGGTACTAGTCAAAATAAAAAAGATAATGGTATTAGTGGATTCTTAACAAATGGATTTTTTAGAAGAGATGAATTTGATATGGATGCTGTTATGTGTGCATTAGAAACATATCTTAATAAAGAAAATTATAATAAAATAGATGATGCAATAGGAGATAAAGTTATTATGGAAAGAGAAAGATTTTTATCATCAATATATTTAATAATTAAAAATTATAATGGTGAAATACTATTACAAAGAAGACAAGGTACTAAGTTATGGCCTGGTTTCTTAGCTCTTCCGGCTGGACATATAGATGAAGGAGAAAATGCTTATGAAGCAGCCATAAGAGAAGCTAAAGAAGAGCTAGATATAGATATAAGAATAGAAGATATAGTAGATACTTTTGTAGTTAATAGAAAGAATAAATCATTAAGTCCATATTATGATGTATATTTTGAACTATCAAGATATTCTGGTGAAATAAAAATAAATGAACCAAATAAATGCTCAGAATTAGTATGGTCAAGTATAGAAAATTTACCTGAAGATATGATTGATTTTGAAAAAGAAGCAATAAAAAAGAATAGAGAAGGTATTAAATTTAGTTGTACTTCTGTTGATAACGAAGCAAAACTAGTTAAAAAAATAAAGACGAATTAGTCTTTATTTTAAGTTTATGGCAAATTCTAATATAGAATCTTTATTATTAATAAAGTCTTCTTTAGTTTGCGTTACATAATAATCTGGTTTAAATATTATTTCTTTTAGAATAGATTTATCTAGTTTATTAAAATCATCTTTAGAAGCTATTTTTATATTTCTAGTTGGGTCAAAGTACATTTCTGAAACTATAAAGTTATAATACTTATTAAGTGTAAAACTATTTGAATTTCCATAACAATTAAGCGGTGTACTTATACCTTCTCCGATAGTTATAGAACCTAAAATAATTAAATCTATAAGAGTATATCTTCCTCCTGAAAAGATTCTATAGTCAGTTAATGTTATTAACTTCTTGTCTTTGTGTTTAGAAAGAAATTCTATAAGAGGTTTATTAAGTTTAGAGTTACCACCTAAGTTACCTCTTAAATCTATAATAATTTTATTAATACTTGTTAAATCTAGTTTATTTAGATTATCTATAGATTTATTTATTGTACTTTCTAGTTCTTGTCTTATACTTCTATGATTATAAATAAGAGTATCATTTATAATTTTATATGTACCGGTATTGCCATATAAATAATCATTAAAATTAAATGTTTCTTCGTAATGATCTTTTTTCTTAAATACTTTTGTTATTGTTTCATTATTTGTTTTTCTTATTTTAAAAGTTAATTCATTATCATTTCTAAAAGAAGGAATACTAAAAAGTAGTAATTCATTAAATAGAGATTTTTCTAGTTCATATATTCTTTTACCTTTAGTTCCATATGTTATTACTTTATCAAGTTCATCTAATACATTATTAATATTTATATCATTTATAGAGATAAGTGTACTTCCTTTTAGATTATTTGGATAGTTTATTAAAACTTCGTTATTAATAATTCTAAAATTTATTGGTAAAATAGATTGCATATCAAATTTAGTATGTGCGTCCGTTGTACCACATAATATTTTAATTAAATAGTTCATAAAATAAGTAAATGAGTAAATATCAGTAACATTCATAGTATTTAATAATTCTTCTTTCTTTTTTGTGAAATCTTTTTTAGATATGTTGTGCCATGGATTTATGTGTATTTCTTCATACTTTTTCATAAATTCATTAAATGTATTATTATATTTATCTAATATCATAGTTTGCTCCTTATATACATTATAACATAATGATTAATTGACTATAAGTTACAAATATGATACAATATATGCGTTTTATTGGGGGATTATATGAGTAGAGTAGATGGAATAGTTAAAATCTTGATAGATGAAGGGTATAGTCCCTCACAACTTTTTGAAAATTTTGATGAAGTACTTGCCAAACATGAAAAAATAACATATAAAAGTGGTACTAAATCTCATGAATTTAGATATATTCATAGTGGATATTATAAGAATGTTATAGTAATAGATGGTAAATATAAAGATATGGTACTTGATGACTATCAAATGCTAGTACAAGCTATGTATTTGACTAAGTTTATTGCTGAAGGTAAAAGTAAGGATTTATCAAAAGTTGAGTATAATCCTTTATGTAAAACATTATATAAGTGTAGGTTTAATAATTAACAGATTGTGAAACTTTTTGTGTAAAAAATATTAAAAAAGTTTCACACGAACATATGTTATGAGTAAATAAAACTTGTTATTTTGATAGATGTGATATATAATACAACTCAAGGTGGGTTAGTTATGTTTAGTAAGAAAATACAATATGGATATAAATATGAAAGTGATTTTGGAGTGTTCTTAGTTAGAAGACTAGATGGTGAATCATTATGTTATGATATGCCAATTACATTGTTTAATACAATGATGATGGAATATGAGATTAAGACTGGAAATAGAGTACCAGAAGGTTATGAGTTTGCATGTGTACATTATGATTCAGTATGTAAAAATGCTATAGTTGATTTTAGAAGATTTAATTATACACAAACTAAAGTTGATGAAATAGTTAGACAAATTGAAGAACAATATAGAGTTCCAAATAAAAGTGAAAAACGTAAAGTATTAAGTAGAATTTTTAATAGAAAGTAAAAAACTTTCTATTTTCTTTTAAAAAATACACTTAAATGATATAATTTATGTATGGAAACAAAAGATATAGAAAAAAAGTTAAATGATTATTTAAATATTCTTAATGATATTAGTGTAAAGTTGGAAATAGATGTTAAGAATAAAAGAATAGAAGAACTAGAAAGTATTTCATCAGATACTTCTTTTTGGAATGATATGGATAATGCTAAGAATGTTCTTAGTGAACTAAAAGGTCTTAAAGAAGTATGTAATAAATATAATAATCTTTATAGTTCTATTAATACATTGTTAGAGATGTTAGAGTTAGAACTAAATGATGAAGATATAGATGGATTACTTAGTGAAGTTAGTGAAATAGAAAATTCTTTAGAAAAACTTAAATTATATGCTTTACTTAATGGTGAATTTGATTCTAATAATGCTTATGTTGAAATACATAGTGGAGCTGGGGGTACTGAAAGCAATGATTGGGCTAATATGTTACTTAGAATGTACACTAGATATTTTGATAAAAATGACTATAAATATGAAATTATAAGTAGACAAGATGGTGAAGAAGTTGGGATTAAAGGATGTACTTTACTTGTTAAAGGTTATTATGCTTTTGGATATTTAAAAGGGGAAACTGGAGTACATAGACTTGTTAGAATAAGCCCTTTTGATAGTAATAGTCGTCGTCATACATCTTTTGCATCTGTACTTGTAACTCCAGAAATAAATAAAAAATTAGAAGTAGAAATAAAAGAAAGTGACTTAAGAATAGACGTGTATCGTTCTAGTGGATGTGGGGGTCAAGGGGTAAATACTACAGACTCAGCAGTTAGAATTACACATATACCTACTGGTATAGTAACATCATCTCAAGTTGAAAGAAGCCAACTTAGAAATAAAGAAATAGCACTTGAAATGTTAAAAAATAAATTATATATTCTTAACCAAAAAGAATTTAATGATAAAATTAAAAACCTAAAGGGAGACGTGATGGATGTTAACTTTGGTAGTGCTGTTAGAAGTTATGTAATGTGTCCATATACATTAGTAAAAGATACTAGGACAAATTATGAAACATCTAACGTAGACAAAGTACTTGATGGAGATATACAAGAATTCTTAGAAGAATATCTTAAATTATAGCAATCATAGATTGCTTTTTGTTTACACTTTTTTATGTAGAATATCTTGAATATAGAAAAATAGCGGGAATTTTGCTATAATTATATTGGAGTATGTTCTAAAAAATAACTCAAAAGGAAAAAATTGTATTTTGACAATTAAACCATAAATAATATAATAATTAGTGGAGGAAAGAATGCAACTAATAGAGCTTAAAAATGTATATAAGAGATATCCTAATGGTGTTACTGCGTTATGTGATGTAAACTTAGAGATATCTAAAGGTGAATTTGTATTTGTTATAGGCGCATCAGGAAGTGGTAAAAGTACATTGATAAAACTATTATATAGACAAGAAAAACCATCTCGTGGTGAAGTTTATGTTGGTGGAGTAAATGTATCTAAACTAAGAAATGGTAAAGTTTATAAACTTAGACGTAAACTTGGAATAGTTTTTCAAGATTATAAATTATTACCTAAATTAACTGTATATGAAAATGTAGCATTTGCATTAGAGGTATATGGTCTTAAAGAAAGTGAAGTTAGAAAAAGAGCAATTAAAGCTATAGAACAAGTTGGACTTAAAGATAAACTTAGAAGTTATCCAGATGAACTTTCTGGTGGAGAACAACAAAGAGTATCAATAGCAAGAGCTATAGTAAATGAACCTAAAGTATTAATATGTGATGAACCAACTGGTAACTTAGATCCAGAAACATCACTTGAAGTAATGAAAGTAATAGATAATATTAATAAAGATTTAGGAACAACTATTATAATGGCAACTCATGATAAAGAAATAGTAAATAGAATGAAAAAGAGAGTAATTGTTATTGATAAAGGACTAGTAGCTAAAGACAGTCAGAAAGGAAAATATAAGAGTGAAGGCATTTAGAATATTAAAAAGTAATATACAAGAGTCATTTAAAGGTGTATTTCGTAACTTTTCATTATCACTTGCTAGTATCTCTTGTATAACAATAACATTAATATTAGTAGGTTTTAGTATATTATTATCATATAATGTTAATAACTTTACTAAACAAATAGAAAAAGATATGACAATAGTTGTATTCTTAGATAGAAAAACAACTACTGCTGAATCAGAAGCATTAATGACAAGAATACAAAATACAGAGAATGTTACTGAAGTAAAATTTAATTCTAAAGAATCAGTTAGAAAAGAAATGCAACAAGAGTCAGATGTATTTAATAGTATAATGTCTCAATATACTGAAGAAACTAATCCACTTCAAGATACATTCTTAGTAAAAGTTAATGATTTAACTACTATTGGGGAAACTGCTGATGAAATTAAAAATATGAGTAATGTAGATATAGTTAAATATGGAGAAGGTTCTGTTGAAGAATTAGTTAAAATATTTGCTATAGTTAAAAAGATAACTTATGTAGTAGTAGTTGCTTTAATAATAGTAACTGCATTATTAATTAGTAATACTATTAAAATTACTATTCAATCAAGAAAGAGAGAAATAGAAATAAGAAGATTAGTAGGAGCTAGTAATACATTTATTAGACAACCATTCTTTTTTGAAGGAATTATACTTGGATGTATAGGATCAATATTACCTATAGCTGTATGTTGTTATGGATACTACTATATATATAATAGACTTGGTGGACAACTATTTACAGCAATTATAAAGTTAGTTAAACCATCACAAGTAATATATTTAGTATTAATTATATTATTATCAGTAGGTGTACTTGTAGGGGCATACGGAAGCTATAGAGCAGTAAGGAAATACCTAAAGATATGATGAAGAAAACATTTAAAATATTATTTGTTGTTATATGTTCATTCCTATTAATAAGTAATGTAGATGCTAAATCATTAAAATCATTAAAAGATCAACTAAAAAAAGATGAGGCTAATATGGCTGCATTAATAAAGAAAGAAAAAGAAACACAAAAGAAAATAGAAAAAGCTAATAAAGAAACATCTTCTTTAAATGATGATATAGTAAAATATGAAGAACAAATAGCTGAATCTAGAGATAAAATAGAAGAATTAAATAAAAGTATAGAAGAAAAACATAAAGAAATAGATTCATTATTATCGTTTTTACAAGTATCTAATGGTGAAAATGTATATTTAGAGTATGTATTTCAAGCTACATCATTTACAGACTTTATATATAGAAGTTCTGTAGTAGAACAATTAAGTAAATATAATGATAACTTAATAACTGATATGCATAATATGATTGAAGAAAATAAGGATCTTCAAAAGAAGTTAGATAAACAAATTAAAGATTCTGAAGCTAGTATTGATAAACTAGAAGAAGTACTTAAGAAATATGATATTGATATGGATGATATCGATGATGAACAAGAAAGTGTTCAAGATAGAATTAAAGCGCGTAAAGTAGAGATTAAGGGTTTTGAAGAAACATATAAAAAGAATAAATGTAGTGAAGATATGGAAATTGATGCTTGTTTAGGTGTTCCATATTCTGATGCGTTTACAAGACCATTAAATCAAGGAAAGGTAACTAGTGAGTTTGGCAGACGTAAAGATCCTGTTACTGGTAAACTTGGAAGTAATCATAGAGGTTTAGATATAGGTGGTAATCCTACTGGCACTAAAATATATGCATCTGCGGCTGGACGTGTAACTAATATAGTAAGAAATGGAAGAGAAGTAGGAAATGCTGTTTATATTCAACATACTGTTAAAGGTAAAAAATATAGAACAGTATATATGCATATGAATTCTATAAATGTTAAAATAGGTGATATAGTTACAATAACTAGTGTAGTAGGTACAGTTGGAAGCACAGGTAAATCTACAGGAGCACATTTACACTTTGCTATTCTTAAAGATTGGACTGGTAGTACTTATTATAATCCTCGCAATTATGTTAAATTCCCAGCAATGCATAAAAAATTTACTAGTAGATTCTATTAGAATATAAAATATCTATGGAAACATAGGTATTTTTGTTTTAGTGATTTTATTGAAGATAGAGATAGATTATGTTATAATATGCTTTCAAAAGAGGGGAGTGCTATGGGTAAACATTTTAAAAATGAATATATGTTTAAAATTGCTTGGGCACAAATGCCTTTAAGCGAAGAACGATTAAAAACAATACCACATAATCATAGAGTAAGACCATATCTATTATGTATGGATATGGGAGATTATTACTATGCATTTCCTACAACTTCTAAAATATATGATAATAAATATAGATATGAAAATGAAAAAGTTCTTATTGATGGCACAACATCTTTAGTAAGAATACATGAATTATATAAATTACCTAAAGAAAACCTTTTAGAAATACCTAGAGTAGTTTCAGGAGTATATTCGAATGAAATAATAAAGAAAATAAATGCTTGTATGAAATATATTACATATCCTACAGAATTTATAGAATTCTTTAGTGAAAAAGATTATTATTTAGAAGAAAATGATCTTGTAGAATATAATGGTTCTTTATACCTTATTATAAATAGTGATTATAAAAGTTTCTTTCTTCATAGAGTATATACTTTTCCAGTAAATAATAGTGTTATGATAGAATTAGATGGTTCTAAATTCTATGTTGATATTTCAAAAATATATAATATTGATAAAGATAAGAATCCTACTTATTATACTAGAGTAAATCAATGTTCTTTAGATGGAATTGATATAAAAACTTGGTTATTAGATAAGCCTATTCTTAAAAATCAAAAAGATTATACTAAAATCAAAAATTTAAAGACTGGTATGGTAATAGATACTTTCTTTGGTGGAGAAAGTGTTAGAATGGTTATTTTAGAAAATAGTAAAAACGAAATTAAAACTTTATATGGAAGTGCTAGTGATACTTATAGTAATTATCAACTAGGTTGTTTTAGTTATGATAGTATATCAACATATATGATATTTAGTACTTTATCAGATGAAAGATTCTATAAACTTAGAGATAAACATATTAAAAAAGAAATTAATAAAAAGAAAAAATATGAATAATTATGTTATAATTTAGATGGGTGAAGAGTATGTCGTTTACAAGTAATATTAAAAATGAAATAGCTACTATACAGTATAGTGAATCTGAAAATATTGCTGAACTTTCTGCAATACTAAATATAGGGGCTAAAATAGAAGATGATAAGTTTGAAATATTTACTGAGAATGTTAGTGTAGCTCGTAGAATATATACTTTAATAAAAGATACATATCATGTAGATATAGAGATGGATACTAGTGGAGTAAACTCTCTTAGAAAAAATAGACTTGTACTTTTAATGGTTAAAGAAAAGTTAGACTTAATACTTAGTGATTTATGTATAGTGTTAGATGGTAAAAGAGTATATGTTCCTCATAACTATCTAATAGATGAAATAAAAGATAAACAAGCATATCTACGTGGTGTATTTATAATGTGTGGAAGTATAAATGATCCTAAGACTAGTAGATATCATGCTGAATTTGTTATATATAATGAAGAAACTGCTAACTTTGTGAATTCCTTATTAAATGAATTAAATTTTAAAAGCAAAGTTATTAAACGTAATGGTAGTTATATGGTTTATATTAAAGAAAGTGAAAAGATTAGTGACTTTATTAAGATGTTAAATGCCACTAATTCATTATTCTATTATGAAGATATAAGAATATATAGAGATCATAAAAATATGACTAATAGACTTAATAATTGTGAGCAAGCTAATGTTGATAAGATAATAGCTACATCAAATGAACAATTAGAACTAATACGCAAGTTACGTCTTACACATGACTTTGATTTACTTGATGAGAGAATTAAAGATATATGTATTTATAAAGAAAAGTATCCTGAAAGTTCTATGGCTGAGCTTGCTGAAATAATAAGTAGTGAAACTGAAAGACCTATTACTAAGAGTGGTATTAATCATAGATTTAGAAAAATTAAAGAGATGGTTAAATAATTTTATCTATTAAACCATAGTTTAGAGCTTCATCTGCTGACATATAATAATCTCTTTCTACATCTTTTTTGATTTTAGAAAGAGGTTTTTTTGTGTTCTTCGAAAGTATTAAGTTTAACTTTTCTTTTAATTTTATTATTCTTTCTGCGACTATTTGTATTTCTGTTGCTTGTCCTTGTGCTCCACCTAGTGGTTGATGAATCATTATTTCAGTATTCTTAAGAGCACATCTTGTGTTTCCACTTGATAGAATGAATGCTGCCATAGAAGCACACATACCTATACCGATAGTTATAACATTACTTTTAACATAATTTATTGTGTCATATATAGCAAAACCTGAAGTAACAGAACCACCTGGACTATTTATATAGATATAAATGTCATCATTACTTATGGAGTCTAAATATAATAATTCACTTACTATAGTGTTTGCATTTAAATCCGTAATTTCTCCTTCTAAAAATATAATTCTGTCAGTTAAGAGTTTAGAATAAATATCATATGCTCCTTCATATCCTTCGTTTCTTTCAATAATATATGGTGTATGCATTGAAGCCTCCTAGTAATATTTTAGTAAAGTAAACCTATATTTATTCACAAAATAATAAATTTTTGATATTATATTATTATCAAATAATAGCGAAGGTAAGTGATTATATGAAAAAAGATATTAAACTTGTATTTGAAGATGGCACTGAAATGTCATTAAGTAGAGGTATAACTGTTAGAGAAGTATTAAAACTACTAGGTAATGATCAAGTTATTGCTTTAAGAGTAAATGGTAATGCACAAAATGCTGACTTTGAAATTATGGATGATGCATATATTAACTTTATAACAGTAGCTGATAGAACTGGTAGAAAAATATACACAAAAGGTCTACAATATGTATATTTAATGGCAGTTAAAGAATTATATGAAGATAAAGCAACTGTTAATATTAAACATTCTATTGACAAAGCTATATATACTGAAATAGATATGAAAAGACAAGTTGATAGAACAGTGGTTAATGAAATAAAGAAAAAGATGAAACAAATTATAAATCAAGATCTTCCATTTAAGAATATTAGTGTTTCAAGAAAAGATGCATATGACTATTGTAGTAACTTAGGAGAAAAAGAAAAGTGTTTAAATTATACATATATGACTAATGATTCAGTTACATTATATGAACTAGGTGACTCTTATAATTATTTCTATTATATAATGCCTGCATCTACTGGAATACTTAAGAGATTTGATTTAACTTACGTATCACCTAATGGTGTAGTACTTAGTTTTCCCATTAATAATGTTGTTCCTAAATATAATCATATACCACTTGTATTAAATGCATTTAAGACATATGAAAAGAGACTTTCTGGTTTAGGAGTTAGGTATGCAGGAGAAGTAAATAAAATAGTATGTAAAGGTGAAATAGCTGATTTTATTCAAACAAATGAAATACTTTATGATGAAAATATGCAAGCAATAGCTAATAAAGTAGTAGAAAATAGAAATATTAAAGCTATATTTATATCTGGACCATCATCAAGTGGTAAGACAACAACATCTAAAAAACTTGCTTTATATTTAAAAGCTAATGGAATAGATAGTTTAGTTTTATCAACAGACGATTACTTTGTAGAAAGAGTAGATAGTCCTCGTAAAGCTGATGGAAGTTATGAATATGAATGCATTGAAGCATTAGATACTAAGTTATTTAATATGCAATTAAAGAGTTTACTTGCTGGTAAAGAAGTAGTAGTACCTACGTATAATTTTATTACTGGTGAAAAAGAATATAAACGTAAACCAACCATGTTAAAAGAAAATCAAGTATTAATTATAGAAGGTTTGCATGCAATAAGTGAACAAATGAATTCTTCAATAGAAAAGAAAAATAAGTTAAAAATATATATTAGTCCATTTACGCCAATAGGTCTTGATAGACATAATCATATATCAACAACTGATTTAAGACTTTTAAGACGTATGGTTAGAGATTATAAAACTCGTGGTTATTCAGCACAACATACATTAGATAGTTGGATAGGTATGAGGGATAGTGAAGAGATGTATGTATATCCACATCAAATGGAAGCAGATGTTATATTAAATACATCACTTGCTTATGAGATAGGTGTTCTTAGAACTTATGCGGAACCATTACTTTATTCAATTAGTAAGGTTTCACCTAATTATGAAGAAGCAATAAGAATATTAAATTTCTTAAAATGTTTTGTTAGTATACCAAGTGAATATGTACCACATACTAGTGTACTTAGAGAATTTATTGGAAATAGTTATTTTGAATAGGAGATGAAATAAATGTTAAAAGTAGCAATTAATGGTTTTGGTAGAATAGGTAGAACAGCTTTAAGATTACTTGACGATGATAAAGATATAGAGGTAGTAGCAATTAATGATCTTACTGATCCTGTACAACTAGCTTATCTATATAAGTATGATTCAGTTCATAGAACTAATAAAAGTAAAATTAGTTTTGATGAAGATGAGTTATTTGTTAAAAATAGAAGAATTAAAGTATATGCTGAAAGTGATCCATCTTGCCTTCCATGGAAAGAACTTGGAGTAGACGTTGTACTTGAATGTACTGGTGTGTTTACTTCAGTAGAGAAGTGTCAAGCTCATATAGATGCTGGTGCTAAGCATGTTATTATTAGTGCTCCTGCTAAGGATGAAGCTAAGACTATTGTTTATGGAGTTAATGATGATATATTAACTAAAGAAGATATAGTAATTAGTGCTGCTAGTTGTACTACTAACTGTCTTGCTCCTGTACTTAAACTTATTGATGATAAGTTTGGTATTAAAAAAGGATTTATGACAACAGTACATGCTATGACTAATGATCAAGAAACATTAGATATTCCACATAAAAAAGGTATTAAAGCTAGACGTGGAAGAGCTGCATCTTTAAATATTATTCCTACTAGTACAGGTGCTGCTAGTCAAATTGGAAAGGTTATTCCACATTTAAAAGGAAGATTAGATGGTTTAGCATTTAGAGTACCTACAGGAGATGGTTCTGTAATAGATGTTACTTTAGAACTAGAGAAAACTGCTACAGTAGAAAAAGTTAATAACTTATTTAAATCTAATCAAAGTGAAACATTAAAGTATACTGAAGATCCAATAGTAAGTAGTGATATTATTGGTGAAACAGTTGGAGCTACAGTAGATGGACTTCTTACTAATATAGTAGAAGATAATGGTAAACAATTATTAAAAGTAGTAGCTTGGTATGATAATGAAGTAGGTTATACTGCTCAAATGATTAGAACTATGAAATTATTTATGTAATTGTTTAAAGAAATGACGAAAGTTATTTCTTTTTTAGTGTAAAGTAAATATAAAATTAGTTTCTTTTTAAAAATATACATTATATAATTTATATAAGGAGAATTATATTTATGTGTGGAATTGTAGGTTATAAGGGAAAAAGAAACGTTAAAGAAGTTTTATTAAATGGCCTTGAGACTTTAGAATATAGGGGATATGATTCAGCAGGTATGGCGGTTCTTGATAATAATAAAATAAGAATTGTTAAGTCTGTTGGTAAAATAGAAAATTTAAGAGATAAAGTTAAACGTTATGACTTTGATAAGGCTACTTGTGGTATAGCACATACTAGATGGGCAACTCATGGTAAGGTATGTGAAGAAAATAGCCATCCTCATAAAGTTGGAAGGGTAGCACTTGTTCATAATGGAATAATAGAGAATTATAAAGAAATAGAAGAACTTGTAAAAAAGTATGAATTTAAGAGTGAAACTGATACTGAGAGAGTATGTGCTTTAATAGATTCATATTATAATGGAGATAATGAATTAGAAGCGATAGAGAAAGCTATAGAACATGTTAAGGGTAGTTATGCTTTAGGAATAATGTTTGAAGGTAAAGATATGTTGTATGGTGTTAAAAAAGATGCTCCACTAGTACTTGGCGTTGGAAAAAATGAATATTTCTTGTCTAGTGATATATCTGCATTTTTAGTTTATACTAAGGAACATATATTCCTTGAAGATAATGAAATAGTTGAAATTGGAGATGGATTTGAAGTATATTTTAATGGAATAATTATTCCTAAGAAGACTGAGACTGCTACTTATGATATAGAAAGTGCTCAAAAGGGTGGCTATGAACACTTTATGCTTAAAGAGATTGATGAACAAGAAGAAGTTGCTAAGAAATTATATGCTAAGTATATAGTTGATGATAGTGAATTTAGTGATTCAGTAGTTGACTTAAGTAAATATAAACGTATTGATTTTGTTGCTTGTGGTAGTGCTTATCATGCTGCATTAATTGGTAAATATTTTATAGATAAGTATGCTACTACTAGAGACTTTTATTGTAATGTTTATAATGCTAGTGAATATAGATATACTAATCATTATTTTGATAAAGATGTACTTGTAGTAGTGTTATCTCAAAGTGGTGAGACTGCAGATACTCTTGCTAGTCTTCGTATGTGTAAGGGTGAAGGAGTAGATACTCTCGCAATAGTAAACGTAATATCATCTACAATAGCTCGTGAAGCTGATATGGTTATGCCTATGCTTGCTGGGCCTGAAATATGTGTTGCAACAACTAAAGGATATTTTAGTCAAAGCTATATATGTAGTTTACTTGTATTAAAACTAATGTATAGAAATAGAATTATAGATAAGAAGGAATTAACTAGAATATTTGAAGATTTTAAAAAACTTCCTAAATATATTAGCAGTGTTATAAGTAAAGATGATTATATTAAAGTTGCTAAATCAATTTATAAAGAACAAGATATGTATTATATAGGTCGTGGTATAGATATTTATAGTTGTTATGAAGCAAGTTTAAAACTTAAAGAAATATCTTATATACATAGTGAATGTTTTGCTGCTGGTGAACTTAAACATGGGCCTATAGCTTTACTTTCTAAAAATACTCCAGTAATAGCACTATTAACAGAATTTTCTGTTAGTGATAAAACAATAAGTAATATTATAGAGGCTAAATCTAGAGGAGCTAAAATTATTACAATAAGAAAAGAATCTATTAATATAGATAAAGGTGTTAGTGACTACGATATAGTAGTTCCACTTACAAGTGAATTTTGTCAAAACTTAGTGATTATGGTTGCTTGTCAGTTACTTGCATATAACGTAGCAAAACTAAATAAATGTGATATAGATAAGCCTAGAAACTTAGCTAAGAGCGTTACTGTAGAATAGTATTAAATTTTGTGTAAAATTTATAAAAAAATATTCTTAATAATAGAAATATAACTCTTATTATAGTATAATCATAATAGGAGTTTTTATTATGAGATTTAATTTTAAAAAACTTAAAAATAATATAGGATTTTTTATAGTAGCTATTCTTTTAATAGTTAGTTTAACATTGTTAAATTATATATCTGATAAAAAAGTTAATTCTTTAGATAAAGCAGAACTTACTGATGGGGAAGTTAATATATCTAAATTAGTTATAAATGAAATTATGACTTCTAATAAAGGTGCTTATTCTGATTCGAAGGGTAAAATATATGATTATGTAGAAATATATAATGGTAGTGAAAAGGATGTTAATCTTAAGGATTATGGTCTTAGTGATGAAGAAAGTAAAGTTAAATGGGTTTTTCCTGAAACTATTATTGGACCTAAAGAATATGTTGTTGTGTTCTTAAATGGAAACAGAAGTGAAGGGTTGTATGCTAACTTTAAGCTTAAGGCTTCTGGTGGAGAGAGAATGACTTTATTTAAACCTAATGGTAAAGTTGTTGATGCTGTTGATACAGTTGCTCTTGATGGTAATACAGTTATGGCTCGTGATTTAGATGGTAAGTGGGTTGTACAAAGTGAAGCTACTCCAGGATACTCAAATACCAAAGAAGGAAGAACTGAGTTTTTAGCATCATTAATAAGTGATGAAGATAAAGTAATAGAGATAAACGAAATACTTGCAAATAATAAAGGTAACTTTAAAAATAAAAATGGTGAATATAGTGGATATATAGAAGTTAAAAATATTAGTAAAGATAGAGTTAATCTTGCTAATTATGGACTTTCTAATAGTGAAATAGCATCATTTAAATGGCAATTTCCAAGTATTAGTTTAGATCCAGGAGAAGTAATGGTAGTATATACTTCAGGAAAGAGTTGCAAGACTTGTGAAGAATTAAGTACTGGATTTAAGTTAGATAGTAAAAATGGATTTGCAGTACTTACAAATAGTAAAGGCAAGATAGTTGATAAAGTAGAATATAAGAATTTACCTAATGGTATAGGATACATTAAAGAAAATGGAAAATTCTTACAAAATAATGCCATAAGTCCTGGATATCAAAATAATGTTGATGGTATTAAGTCATTTCAAAAGAAATATTTAAGTACACCTAAAGATTTAGTGATTAGTGAAGTTATGAATAATAATTATTCTTATTTAGAACAAAATGGTGGTAATTACTATGATTGGATTGAACTATATAATAATAGTGGTAAGACTATAAAACTTAATGATTATTGTTTAACTACTAATGATAATACAATATGCTCTTATAGACTTCCTAAAGGTGAACTTAAGAGTGGAGAATACTATATAGTTATGGCATCAGGTGATACAAAACTATCTAATAGTAAATATCAACATACATCATTTAAATTAGGAGATACTGATGCTGTATATTTAACTAAGAGTGATGAAATAATTGATTCTATAATGGTGGCTAATGTGCCTTTAGGATATTCAATGGGTAGAAATGGTTCATCTATACAATACTTTAGTAAACCAACTCCTGGGGGTAAGAATAATGGTGGTACTGAAGCTGTAAGTTATGTACCTACTTCTGATATAAAGTCTGGAGTATATGAACCAAATAAGGAATATAAAATAACTCTTACAGGAAGTGGAAAAATTTATTATACGTTAGATGGCTCAGAACCAACTACATCTTCTAAAGTATACAGTAGTCCTCTTACAATTAAGAAGACTACTGTTTTAAGAATAATGAGTAAAGAATCTGGTAAATTATCTAGTGAAGTTAATACTTACTCATATATACTTGATAATAGCCATAAAGTATCTGTTATGTCACTTGTAATGGATCAAAAGAAACTTAGAAAAGTAAATAATAATACTAGTTTAAATAGTAAAGTACAAGAACATGGATACGTAGAATACTTTGATAAAGATGGTGAAGGGTTTAGTATAAATGTTGGACTTAAATTATTTGGTGGTTCAACTAGAAGTTATAAAAAGAAAAGTTATGAAATTAAATTTAAAAAGAAATATGGAGATGCTAAACTTAAATATAAAGTATTTAAAAATGTAGATAGTTCTGTTTTTGATTCATTAGTACTTCGTACTGGTAGTCAAGATGAATTTCAATATGATAAAAGAGCTATTATTAAAGACGTAGTAGCAACGTCTCTTATGGGTGAATATACTGATGTAGATGTTCAAGATTATGTACCTATTATTCTATATATAAATGGAGAATATTGGGGAATATACTTTATACGTGAAAAAGTTGATGAAACATTTGTATCAAATCATTATAATGTTAAAGCTACAAAAGAAGAAACAAGTATTCTTAGAATAGATGGTGAAGTTAAGAGTGGTACTGATAAAAAATATAAGTCAATGATTAATTTCATCAATAATAATAGTCTTAGTAATAGTAAAAACTATGAAAAAGTTAAAGAACAAATAGATGTTCAAAGTTTTATAGATTTTTGGATTGGTGAGATATATACAGCTAATTATGATATATTAAATACTCGTTATTTTAGTAATCCTTTAGTAGATAATGGTAAATGGAAATATATATTCTATGATTTAGATTCAGGTTTCTTTAGAACAAATAAAGATTCATTTAAAGAATATACTAATGTTTCTGGTATGGGATCTTGGAATTTTCCAACTGTTTTACTTAGAAATATGATGAAGAATGATGAGTTTAAAAAAACTTTTGTAGAACGTTTATCATATAATTTAAATAATACTTGGGCATATAAAAACGTTAACAAAAGAATAGATGATATAGTTAATACTATAGGAAAAGATGAATTTAAGAGAAATGCAAATAGATGGAATAATTCTTATAGTAATTGGGAAGATTCGATAGATTCTATGAAAAAATATGCTAAAAGTAGAAATTCATATATAGTTAAGTATGCTAAATCATATTTTGGGTTATCTAATAGTGATGTTAAGAAATATTTTGGTGATGTAGAATGAAAGAATATAAATATAGGCACGAATTAAAATTTAAGATATCTAATAATGCTGCAGAAATATTAAAACAAAAATTATCTTTAATACTTGGCAAAGATAAAAATGCTTATTATAGTGATGGATCATATTTAATAAAAAGTTTATATTTTGATGATAGAGATTCTAGTTCATATTATGAAAAAATGGATGGTGTTCTTTATAGAAAGAAATATAGAATTAGGATGTATAATGATGTAGATACGTTTATAAGACTTGAAAAGAAAATGAAACATAATAATTATACAGCTAAAGAACAAATGTTGATTTCAAAAGATATATATAGTAAAATATTAAATGGTAAAGTAGATGAAATTGATAATCCTGAAGGATTGCTACTTGAGTTTATTATAAACTATAAAAATAAAGGTCTTGTACCTAGTGTTATAGTTGAATACCATAGAACTGCTTTTACTTATCCAATAAGTGATGTTAGGATTACATTTGATTCTAATATACAAAGTAGTTTATATAATTATGATTTATTTAATACAAGTTATCCAAGATATACAGTTGATGAACCGGGGAAACAGGTATTAGAAGTAAAATTTAATGAAGTATTACCTTTACATATAGCAAATATTCTAAATGATATACCTGCTTGTAGAGAAGCAGTAAGTAAGTTTGCAATATGTAGAAGTATTAAATAGGAGTTGGAAATGATATTAAGTATATTTAAAAAATCTTTTTTAGAACAATTTACTGGTAGTGTATCTACTGTTGATATGCTGCTTTCGTTAGTAGTAGCATTCGTTATAGGTTTGTTTATAGTTTATGTATATAGAAAGACATATACTGGAGTAGTGTATTCAAAAGCATTCTCATTATGTATTATTATGCTTGCGATGGTTACTGCAATGATTATTAGAACTATTAATTCAAATATTAGTTTATCTTTAGGTATGGTTGGTGCTTTATCTATCGTTCGTTTTAGAACTGCTGTTAAAGAACCAGTTGATACTGGATTTATGTTTTGGGGAATATCTGCCGGTATTATGGCAGGTGCTGGACTTTATATTCCAGCTATGGTTGCAACACTTGGTATTGGAGTGTTATACTTCTTAAGCTATTTAATGGGATTTAAAACATCTAATAGATATTTACTTGTTATTAAATATAAAGCTAGTGCTCATGAAACAGTTCTTAAAAAACTTAAAACTATTAAGAAATTTAAAATTAGAAGTAAAGCAATATTTGGAAGTGAAGTAGAATTATCACTTGAAGTAGATGTTAAAGAAAATAAAAAAGGTGGTATAGATACTGCACTTGTAGATCAATTTAATGGAATAGATGGAGTAGTAAATGCTAGTTTAATAGCATATCAAAATGATTTTGGAAGTTAGGAGTTTTTATGGCTAGAAGAAGACTTAAAATTACACCAGTATTGATGGCACTAAATGTATTAGTGCTGATTCTTATTGTCTTATTTTATGTATGTAGAATGGTTAAATACTATTTACAAGAGAATGGTAATAGAAGTAATGGTGAATCAGCTGTTCTTCTAGTTGATACAATTCTTAAGAAACAAAGTTATGTAGATTTAACTAAAGGTTTAGTTTATGATGAAGATAGAAAAGAATATAGATATATAGGAGATATAAGTGATAACTACTTAGAATATTCTGGTATAGTATATAGAATTATTGGAATTGATAAAGATAATAATATTAAAGCTATAACTGATAAAAGTGTTACTCTTATGTATTCAGGACTAGAAAAAGGATATGATAAATCATATATAAATAAATGGTTAAACTATAATAAAGATGTTAAACTTAGTGGATTCTATGAAAATAATATAAAAGAATCTGTTAATTATTTAGCAAATACATATTTATGTAAAGATGTTATTGATGATGTTAAGAATATAACTTGTGATAAAGAAGAAGCTAATAATAAAATAACTATATTATCGCTTTATGACTATTATAAAGCTGGTGGTAAAAGTAGTTTCTTAAATAATGGTGAAACATTCTATTTAGCAACTAATAATAAAGATAATCATAACTATTATATTACTAATGATGGTGAAGTTAGTATTAATGAAATGACTAGTAAAGTTTTTGCTGTTAGACCAGTTATTACTATATCATCAGGTACAGTTATGATAGGTGGAAAAGGCTCTAAAGATGATCCATATAAAATATTAGAAGTTAATCCTAGTACTTTAGAAGAAGCAACTATCAACACATATGTTAAATTTAGTGATCAAACATTTAAGATTATACATAACTATGGAGTTGCAACTAAGGTTGCTTTAGATGGAGTAATACAAATAGATGGTAAAGATGCTAAGGCATATTTCAGTAAAAAGAATAATATATATTCATCTAATAAGAATACGGTTGGTGAATATTTAAATAAAACATATATAAAGACACTTAATAAAAATATGATGGTTAATGCTTATTGGTTTACTGGTAAACAAAGTTTAGATAATTTAGATTATGAAGCAGAAAGAGCTAGTAAGGATACTGATTATATTGGTATGATGACATTAACTGATATGTTTATTGGTGAATATAATGATATATTAACATTATCACGTGGAATAGAATCAAATCAAATAATTAATATTATAAATAAAGATGGTAATTTCTATGGAGATTTAATTACTAATAAACATAATGTAAGACCAGTATTTTATTTAAATAAAGAATTAAAAATTACTGGAGGTAGTGGTACAGCAGATGCACCTTATGAGTTAGGAGAAAGTGATGAAAAAAACTAAGAATAAAGATAAAAAGGGTAAAGTAAGTAAATTTAGTATATTCTTAATAGTGGTAGATTCACTTGCAGTTATTTGTTTCTTTATAGTTTATGGGCCTTTTTCATTCTTTAGAGATTGGTTTATAACTACTGCGATGACTACTATGACTCATAGATATTTTGCTTACACGTTGTATAGTGAAGATATGATTAAGGAAACGCTTGATAATAATAAAATAATAGAGTCTGAGGATCCAACTGATACATCTAAAATAAATTTTAATCCTGATTTTAATAAAGATACTTATGAATCTGTTTATGAAGAACAAGTATTAAAGAGAGATGAAGGAAATGATGTATATAAAGTAGTTGATATAGTTGGAGATAGATGGACTGGTAAAATGGTTGTTATATACGATCCATCAAGATTAAGATTAGTGTTCTCTAAACAATATGGTAAACGTGGCGAGTATTTATCAACTATGGCTAAAAAAAATAAGGCTTTGGTTGCTATTAATGCTTCTGGTGTATATCATCCAAATGGGCAAAATAGAGTAACTGGCACAACTATATTAGATGGTAAAGTTTATGCTACAGGTAAAGCCATTAATAAAGGTGGTGGACTTATAGGATTTACTAAAGATAATGTATTAATGCTTACTAAGAAGTCTGCTAAAGAGGCTATTAAAGATGGAATGGATAGAGCTGTTGAGTTTGGACCATTCTTAGTGGTTAATGGAAAGAGTGCTGAATTTAAAGGTAATGGTGGCTGGGGTATAGCTAATAGAAGTGCTATTGGTCAAAGACAAGATGGTATTGTGTTATTACTAGCAATTGATGGAAGAAGTTCTAAATCAGTTGGTATAACAATGCCTGAACTTGCTGATGTATTCCAAAAATATAAAGCTTATAATGCTGCTAACTTAGATGGTGGTGGTAGTAGTGCTTTATATGCTATTGTTAATGGTAAAGGTGGGCTTATAAATAATCCAGTAGGATATGGATATTCAGGTGAAAGATATTTACCAAATGCTTGGATGGTTTTACCTGAAGAAGGAGATAATATTAAAAATTAGGAGGGTATATGGAAATAGAATTTAAAAATCCAACAATATATATTATTGGTGGTAAAGCAAAACATGGAAAAGATACATTTTCTGCGTATTTAAAAAATGTATATGAGAGTCATGGAAAGAAAGTAATTATTACACAACTTGCTAAATACATTAAATATTATGCTCGTGAAATGACAGGTTGGGATCTAAGTGAAGAAACTAAACCACGTGAATTTTTACAACAACTAGGTACTAGTGTAATAAGACAAAAACTTAAAAAAGATGATTTATTTATTAAGCGTATGATTGATGATATAGAGATATTTAGTTATTTCTATGATGCTATTATTATAAGTGATGTAAGACTTAAGAAAGAAATATATGATTTAAAGAAAGTATATCCTAATATTAAAGTTATACATATAATAAGACCTGACTTTGATAATGGACTTACGGAGGAACAAAAGAAGCACCCTACTGAGATAGATTTAGATGATTTTAATGAATTTGATATAGAAGTTGTAAATACAACACTTGAAGAATTAGAAAAAAGTGCTGAAAAAATATACATGGAAAATGAAAGGTAGGTATATAAAATATGGAAAGTATAAAAAGGGCTAATGTTGAAGGAAAAAGAGTAATAGTAAGAGAAGACTTCAATGTACCAATTAAAGACGGAGAAATAACTGATGATACTAGGATAGTTGCTAGTTTGAAAACAATTAAATATTTAGTAGAACATAATGCTAAAGTAATATTACTATCTCATTTAGGTAGAGTCGCATCAGAAGAAGATAAGCAAAAGAAGAGCTTAGAAGTTGTTGCTAAACATTTATCTACATTAATAAATACTCCTATATATTTTGTTCCTGTTACAAGAGGTGACTTATTAACTGAAACAATTAATAATATGAATGAGGGAGAAATTGTTTTAGTAGAGAATACTAGATTTGAAGATTATCCTCGTATGCTTGAGAGTTCTTGTGATGAATCTTTATCTAAGTATTGGGCTAGTTTAGGAGATATATTTGTTCTTGATGCATTTGGTACTGCTCATAGATGTCATGCGTCAACATATGGTATAAGTAAGTATCTTCCATCATATTCTGGTTTCTTAGTAGATGCGGAAATTGATATGTTAGATAGAGCACTTCATCAAAGAAAAACATTAATACTTGGTGGAGCTAAAGTAGATGATAAGATTGGTGTAATTGATAATTTAATAAATACTAGTGATGCAATATTATTTGGTGGAGCTATGTGCTTTACATTCCTTAAAGCTAAAGGAATTGATGTTGGTTCTAGTGTAGTAAGTGTTGATAGACTTGAATATGCTAAGGGATTACTTGAAAACCATGGAAATAAAATAATGTTGCCAGTAGATGTGGTAACACAAAATGGTGTTAAAAAGATAGAAGAGATGGAAAAAGAAGATATAGGATATGATATTGGTCCTAAAACAATTACTATGTATAATGAAGCACTAATAAATAGTAAACTTGTTTTATGGAATGGTCCACTTGGAATGTTTGAAGATGAAAAGTATGAAAATGGTACTAAGAAAGTACTTAAATTCCTATATAATCAATCTATTCCAACTATATTAGCTGGTGGTGATATAATAAGTGCATCACATAAATTTGGATTTGATTTCCATTATGTGTCTACTGGTGGTGGTTCAACACTTGAATATTTAGAAGGTAGAAGATTTAAAACATTAGAAAGACTTAGTGGTGAAAATAAAAAATAATTTGGGAGGTTTTGTATGAAAAAAGTAATTCTTAATCAAAAAAGTTATATGTTTTATGATGATATGGTTAAGTTTAAGAATTCTTTTGATAAATTAAAAACTAATAATTATGAATTTATAATATTTCCACCAATACTATATTTATCTATGTTTAAAGATAGTAAATATAAAGTAGGTACACAAAACTTCTTTAGTTATAAGATGGGTTCTTTTACTGGAGAACTTAATCTTGAAACATTAAAGAAAATAGGAATAGATTATACTCTAATAGGACATTTTGAGAGAAGAAAAATAGTTTTTGAGAGTTATGAAATGGCTAAAGAAAAACTATTTAAATCTCTTAGTTCTAAGTGTTATACTATACTTTGTGTAGGGGAAATAAAGAAAACTAGAAGACCATTTAACTATATAAAGAAAGAATTAAATTATTATCTTCGTAGTATTGATTCATCAACATTAAAGTATTTGAGTATTGCTTATGAGCCTAGTTGGGCTATAGGTAGTGGTGAAATACAATGTATTGATAAGATACAAAATGTTATTGATAATATTAAGCTATATATTTATAAAAAATATAATTTAAATATAGAAGTATATTATGGTGGTAGTGTTGATGAAAATAATATTAATGATATATTTAAGGTATCTGATGGTGTAGTTCTTGGTAAAGCTAGTATAAATATAGATGAGTTAAATAAAATTCTTAAAGGACTTAAAAATGACTAGTGGAAGTGAACTAATTACTGGACTAACTAATCTAATAATTATGTTTACTACATTAGTCATTCTTTTTAGATTTAGAAAGTTAAAAATAGATAAGAAAAAGATATGGTATATATTTTATGTGAGTGTTGTTATTGA
The DNA here is from genome assembly GCA_945935525.1 of uncultured bacterium. Taxonomy (GTDB): domain Bacteria; phylum Bacillota_I; class Bacilli_A; order RF39; family UBA660; genus CAG-1000. Next base: position 31,308 of record CAMERI010000009.1, read on the forward strand.
TAGTTTGCTTGGGTTTATAATACATTCATTTGTGTGGAATAGTGAAATTGTTAATATCTTGTGGATAGTTCTTTCATTTATATTTTGTATTACTCTTAATAGTTTGTTGTTTACCGTTATTAAATGTTCTAATGTTAGTAAGTTGTTAATTACATCTTTTGTTATGTACTTAATATTTATTATAGAAACGTTGTGTGGCATAGACTTTTTATTAACATTTATAATGATTGCACTATTTTACATATTATATATTTTATGGTTTTATATACATAGATATATTAAAACGTGTACTAAAAAAGATAAATTTTATATAATAGCAATAGTTTTACAAATTATAGGTGGACTATTCTTGTTATTCAAAGTTAAAGTGAATTTTATAGTATCTTTTGATAAGAATGGTATATATCATATGTTTATGGTTTTTACAATTATATTTATGTATTTAGGAAACAAATATAGTTCTTTTGAATGATATTTGTTTTTTAATGACAAAATGTGTACCTTTTAGACAAAACATGACTTTTTACTCCGTAGATATTTGTATAATGATGACGTACAATAGAGAAAAGGAGAAAAGAATGAAAATTAAAGTCTTAGTAGTAGATGATAATGAAGGGTTAGTTAATTTAATTTGTAAGTATTTTAGTAGTAGTGATGAAGTAGAAGTAATTGGTACTTGTAAGAATGGAGAAGAAGCTATTAAAGTATTAAATTCTGATATAGATTTTGATTTAATGCTACTTGACTTAGTAATGCCTGTTAAAGATGGTGTTGGGGTTCTTGAATATATGAAGTTTAATAGTATTAAGAAAAAAGTTATTGTTATGACTTCGTATGGTGAAGAACAAACTATTAGAGATATTGGTGAATATGGTGTTAGATATTATTGTTTAAAACCATTTAATTTTGATGATTTGAAGAGTAAAATTATTCAAACATTTGTGATAAAGAAAAAGAATGATAATATATTAGAACTTGAAAATAGAGATTTACAAATACAAGTGACTAAGTTATTACATGCTCTTGGTATACCTTCTCATATTAAAGGATATCAATTTATAAGAAGTGCTATACTTATGGTATATGAAAATCCTGGATTTATTGGTGGAATAACTAAAGAGTTATATCCAGACTTATCAATCAGATTTAATACATCTATTCCTCGTGTAGAAAGAGCAATTAGACATGCAATAGAAGTGTCGTGGCTTAGAGGAGATATAGATTTAATGGAAGAAATATTTGGTCATAGTGTTGATATAGATAGAGCAAAACCTACTAATTCTGAATTTATAGTAACGATCGCTGATAAATTAAGACTTGAGATGATTGATGTAAATTAGTCATTCAAGTTTTTTTCTTTTCTAATTTTATAATATGTGTTAAAATGTTTACAGGAGAAATTTATGAAAAAAATTATTTTATTAATTTTAGATGGCTTTGGAATTAGAGAAAGTGAGAATGGTAATGCTATAAAGATGGCAAGTTTACCAAACTTAGCTAGAATAATGTCTGATTATCCGGTATGTGAGTTAGAAGCTAGTGGAGAAGTAGTAGGATTACCTAAAGGGCAAAGTGGAAACTCTGAAGCATGTCATATGACTATTGGATGTGGAAGAACAGTAGAACAACCATTAACTTTAATAAATAATAAGATAAAAGATAAAAGTTTTTTTGAAAATGATGTTCTACTTGATTTAATGGATTTTGTTAATGATAATAATTCTACATTACATATGATAGGATTGATATCAAATGCAAATGTACATTCTAGTATGGAACATTTTTATGCAGCTTTAGCTCTTGCTAAGATTAGAAAAGTTAAGAGTGTTGTATTTCATTTCATAACTGATGGAAGAGATAGTCTTCCTATGAGTGGTAATAAACTTATTAGTGAGTTTATGGCTAAAGCAAGTAAACTTGGTCTTGGCACTATTGGAACAATATGTGGAAGATACTATGCTATGGATAGAGATAATAATTATGATAGGGTTAAAAAAGCATATGATGCAATAGTATATAATGTTGGAAATAACTTTAGTGATTATAATAGATGTATGGAATTACATTATAAGAATGATATAACTGATGAATTTATAAATCCTAGTATTATAACTAAAGGAAGTAATATTAAAGAAAATGATGGAGTATTATTTTTAAATTATAGACCTGAGAGAATTCGTGAACTTATATCTGCATTTACTGATGAATCATTTAATATGTTTAATGTAAAGAAGTTTAAGAATGTTAGATATGCATCTTTATATAGTGTTGATAATATGATTGATGGAGCTTTTAGTCAAGAACCTATTACTGGTACTTTTGGTAGATATTTAGCTGATTTAGGGTTTAAACAAGCTAGAATTGCCGAAAGTGAAAAGTATCCTCATGTGACATATTTCTTTGATGGAACTGAAGAGTTAAGTGATAAGAATTTATATAAAATATTGGTTCCTTCTCCTAAGGTTGCTAGATATGATATGAAACCTGAAATGAATGCTTCTGAAGTTACAGAAGCTGTATTAGATGCAATGGATGATGATTTTGATTTTATACTTGTTAATTATGCTAATCCTGATATGGTTGCTCATACTGGAAATATACCTGCTTGCGTAAGAGCTCTTGAAGCATGTGATGTGTGTATTGGTCATATAATGGAGAAAGCTCAAGAAAATTTTTATGAACTTGTAATTACTTCTGATCATGGAAATATTGAGTATATGAAAGATGTAGATGGAAATGTAATTACTAGTCATACTTCTAATAAAGTTCCATTTATAATATGTAATAAAGATTATAAGATTAAAAAAAGTGGTACTTTAAGAGATATTATACCTACTATAGTAGATATATATGAGATAAGTAAACCTAAAGAAATGACTGGAGAAAGTTTAATAATTAAAGAAACACCTTAGGGTGTTTTTGTTTACATTGATAAAATTTAGTGTTATACTAATGATAATATAGAAAGTGGGTTCAAAAATGAATGAAGAAGTAAAAAAAGAAGAAAATAATACTGAAGTAAATGGTGTTAGTGAAAACAATACTGTTCAAAATGAAAATGTTACTTCTAATGAAGTTGTGACTGAAAATACAAATGTAAATGTTCCGGCTGAGGAGGTTAAAGGAAGTGATGTTCCTCAAACTAATAAAGCAAATAATACTGAATCTTTAATTGATAAAGAGAATGTTAATTTAGCACCTATAACTAAGCCAACAGTACATTTTGATAATAAACCAGAAGTTACTAGTACGGTAAATCCAAGTGTAACAGAAACACCTGTTAATAATAATATTTCACAAAATACACCTCTTAATAATTCTACTAATAATGGTAATGTAGGTGGTGAATTTATAGAAAAAGAGAAGAAAAAATGGCCAATTGTTTTATTACTTGTTTTATTAGTTTTAGGTGGTGCGTTCTATTATTACTATTTTGTAATGACAAAACCAAGTACATTATTTAATAAAGTTATAGAAGCTACATATACTAAGTTATCTAATAAAATTGAAACTAATATAAATGATACAGTTAAAAAATATAATAAAGGAGAACTTAGTGGTAAATTCATTTTAACTTCTGAAAACGCTGATTTAGTAATGGTTAATGGTCTTACTGTTAATATGAATTTAGGATTTGATAAAGATAATAAGAAAGTATATGTTGGTGGTTCAGGTTCATTATTAGGTATAGAAATGGCTAGTGCTAAAGCATTACTTGATGGTGATTATGTATACTTTAATATTAAAAAATCTGGTGTAGAAGGTGCGACATATAAAACAAAGATAGATACAAGTACATTACCTACTGAAGAAGAAAATATTGATTTAGAAAAATATAAAAATTCATATAAATATTTAATTGATTTAGGTAAAAAGACATTCTTAGCAAATGTTAGTGAAAGTAAAATAACTAAAACTCCAGAGTTAAGAACTGTTAATGGTAAGAAAACTCCTGCTTATAAAATTAATTATACATATGATGAAGATGAAAATAAGAAGATTAAAGAAGCCATATTAAATGCATATATGAATGATAATAAGGCTTTAGAAGAATTAGTGAATCTAGGAATAGCTGAAACTACTGAAGAAGCTAAAACTTCTTTAAAAGATATAATTGATGGTAAAAGTTTAGATCAAGATTGTTCTAGCAAAGATTGCGTTGAAGTTGATAATTTTAAAACTATAAATATTGTAATATATATTGATATGCTTAATAATAACTTATTAGGGTTTGATATGGGTACTGATAATGATAAATTAAATGTAACAGTTAATGGGGAAAGTTATAATGCTATATTAACGTATAAAAATGAAAAAGATGAAACTATGTCTTATTCAATTTCTTTATCTTATGATAGTAATGAAAATAGATATGTTTTAGATGTAGATATGCCAAGTGTTGTTGGAAGTATTATTAATGGTGTTAGTTCAAATACTGATCCTAATTATGTTAAGAAAGATTATAGAACTAAATTCTCATTAGTATATAAAGAAAATAAAGTAAATGATAAAAAAACTGAATATACATCAAGCTTTAAATATTTTGAACCAACTAATATTGAAAAAGAATATTTTGTAATTGATATAACTGGTGAATTTAATGTTGTAGATAATATTAAAACATTTGATACTACTAATGCTATTGATTATGATGCTCTTGATGAAAATGCTAAAAAAGAAATATTGAATTCTTTAATCGGAGAAAATGAATAAAATGTAAAGAGAGGTTAATACCTCTTTTTGTTTTGAAATAAAAATGTGATATAATTTTTATGGTGATATATGAAAAAGTATGATTATTCTAAACTTAAAGGAAATGAACATGTAACTCATAATTGGGCACCTTTAAAGTTTTATATAAAAGATAATTAAAGATAAAGGTTTTGTTTCTATATCTAATCATGTACATTATTTAGATTGTACTTTGATAGGACTTATTTACTATCCTAGACGAGTTCATTATCTAACTTTGGAAGAGAATTTTAAGATACCTATTGTTAGAAGAATTATACGTTTGTTATATGCAATGCCTATTCTAAAAGAAAGAAAAAAGAAAGATAAATTTTATAGTGAAATAAAGAATGCTTTTAAGAGTAAGTTTATTTTACATATGTATCCTGAGATTGCAATGTGGCCATATTATGAAGGCATTAGAGATTTTAAGTATGGAGCTTTTAAAATAGCAGTAGATTCTAATGTTGATATTCAACCCATTAGATTTGTATTTACAAAGTCAAAGGGAATTTATAAAATATATAAAAGAAAGAAAAGTATATGTGCTGTAGTGTTAGATCCTCTTTATCCTAATATGGAATTTGAATATAAGGATAGAATAAAAGATCTAAGAGATAGAACATATGAGAGTATGAATAAGGAGATAGATTTATGAAAGTATTGATATTATCTTGTAGTACTGGTGGCGGACATAATTCTTGTGCTAGATATATAGAAGAAGAACTAAAAGAGAATAATATAAATTGTGAATTTAAGAATTTTTATGATATTGTAAATACTTCTGGTAATAGGATGACAGAAAAAATCTATCTTAATTCTTTAAAAGAAAATGGTAAAGCATTTAGAAATATATATAAATTAGGGGAATTATATAGTAAAAGTGGGGTTACTAGTCCTGTCTATCTAGTTAATAAAATGCACGCTCGTAGGCTTTATAATTATATTAAAAATGGGTCTTTTGATTTAATTATTACAACACACTTGTTTCCTTCGTTAACGTTAACTGCGATTAAGAAACATTATGATAAGAATTTAAAATTTATAGCAATATCTACTGATTATGAACCTTGTCCTTTTATAGAAGAAACTATGCCTAATTATTTAATTATGCAAAAGGGACAAGAAAATAGATATATTGAAAAAGGATGTAATAAGGATATTTTATATAGTAGTGGTATACCTGTATCTAGTAGATTTGTATTTAGAGCAAAGAATATTAGAAATGAACTTGGAATAGGTAAAGATGAAAAGACTATTCTTGTTATGCTTGGTAGTATGGGATTTGGTAAAATTTATGAAATAATAGATGATGTTTTAAATCAAAATAAATGTAAGGTTATAGTTGTTTGTGGAAGTAATAAAAAACTATATAATGAATTGGTATCTATGAATAGAGAGAATTTAATAGTATTTGGGTTTGTTAATAATATAAATGACTTAATACATTCTTCAGATATCGTTATGTCTAAACCAGGAGGTCTTAGTTCTACTGAAATAACTTGTATGAGAAAGCCTTTAATACATATTTATCCAATACCTGGTATAGAAACATATAATACTAATTTTTTTGAAGGTCATGGGATGAGTTTGAAATGTAATACTCGTGAGGAAATACTTGATACTGTTCATGAACTTTTAAATAATAAACATATGCAAGAAAAGATGATTAAGTTTCAAGAAAAGTATATTAACAATAAATCTGCTTCTGATTTAATTAAACTAATAATTGATATGAAATTGAAATAAATTTAATTTTTTATAAAAATATATAATAAAAATGAAAATTATATGGAAAATCAAGAAAAAATGCTTGATTTTTTTGTTCTTTTAGAATATAATCTATATCGAACGACTGGCGATGATATGCAAGGTTGCTGATACACCAGGTTAAGTTGAATTAACTTAATTTTAAAATCAGGTAATTTGCATTTAGCAAGTCTATAAAAAAATATTATAGGCGAAGGAGGAAAATTAATATGTCTAAAGACAAAGTAAGAATCAGACTTAAATCTTTTGATCATAGAAGCGTTGATCAAGCTGCTGCAAAAATTGTTGAGACTGTTAAAAGAACTGGTGGAGTTGTTAGCGGACCTGTTCCACTACCAACTGAGATTGAAAAAATCACTATTCTAAGAGCTGTTCACATATATAAAGATTCTCGTGAACAATTTGAAATTAGAACTCACAAAAGATTAATTGATATCGAAAATCCTAGTAAAGAAACTATTGATGCGTTAGCTCATTTAGATTTACCTAGTGGTGTGGATATTCAAATTAAAAAATAATTAGGAAAGGAAATGTAAAATGAAAGGAATCTTAGGACGTAAAGTTGGAATGACTGAAGTATTCTCAACTGACGGAAAATTAATACCTGTTACTGTTATCGAAGTTGAACCAAATGTTGTAACACAAGTTAAAACTGTTGATAAAGATGGGTATGATGCAATTCAATTAGGTGCATTTGATAAAAAAGTTAAATCATCTAATAAACCAGAAATGGGACATGTTAAAAAAGCAAATACACAACCTAAGCGCTTCTTAAAAGAAATTAGAGGAATTGATACTTCTTCTTATACTCTTGGACAAGTTATTAGTGCTGATGTATTTCAAAGCGGAGACACAGTTGATGTAACTGGTACATCAAAGGGTAAAGGTTTCCAAGGTGTAATTAAGAGATGGAATCAATCTCGTGGACCTGAAACTCACGGATCTACATATCATAGAAGAGTAGGTTCAATGGGTACTATGAGACCTATGCGTGTTTTAAAGGGTAAGAAGTTACCAGGACATATGGGTAATGAACAAGTTACTATTCAAAATTTAATGATAGTAGATGTTGATACTGAAAATAAATACATTTTAGTAAGTGGTAATGTTCCAGGTGCTAAGAACACATTTGTATTTATTAGAGAAGCTATTAAAGGTAGTAAAAATACTCCTGCTGTTGAACTAGTTTCATATGAGGAAGTTGTAAGCGAACCAAAAGTAGAAGAAAGTGTTGTAACTGAAGAAGTCGTTAATAGTGAAGTTACAAGTTCTGAAGCTAATGAAGCTGAAACTACTGAAAGTAAGGAGGTTTCTGAATAATGGCAAAGACTCAAGTTTTAAACCAAAAAGGTGAAAAAGTTAAAGATATAACACTTAAAGATAGCGTTTGGAACATTGAAGTAAATGAACCAGTTATGCATGATGCAATCGTACTTGCACAAGCATCTTTAAGACAAGGAACTGCTTCAACTAAAACTAGAAGTGAAGTTTCTGGTGGTGGACGTAAACCATATAAACAAAAAGGTACAGGTAACGCAAGACAAGGATCTACTAGAAGCCCTCAATGGCCAGGTGGTGGAATTGTATTCGGACCAAAACCAAGAAAATATGATAAAAAACAAAATAGAAAAGAAAGAAGATTAGCATTAAAGAGTGCTTTAACATCTAAATTTCAAGATAAAGAATTAGTAATTGTTGAAAACTTAAATTTAGTTGATAACAAGACAAAGACATTTAATGAAATGTTAAAAAATCTTAAAGTTGATGGAAAAGCTTTAGTTGTATATGCTGATGAAAACGAAAATTTATTCTTAGCTTCTCGTAACAATAATAAAGTTGCTGTAGTTGCTTTCAATGAAATTAACGTTTTAGATTTAGTTGCAGCTAGTTACTTATTAATTGACGAATCTTCAGTTAAGAAAATTGAGGAGGTGCTTAACTAATGAATATTATCTTAGCACCAGTTATTACTGAGAAAAGCGAATCATTAAAATCAAATAATGTATATGTATTTAAAGTAAGCCCTAAGGCTAATAAAACTCAAATTAAAAATGAAGTTGAAAAACAATTCAATGTTAAAGTTGTAAATGTTAATACTGTAAATGCTGTACAAAAGAAGAGAAGAGTAGGAAGATATACAGGTACAACAACTGCTTATAAGAAAGCATATGTTAAACTTGCAGAAGGCTCTTCTATAGAATACTAGGAGGGATAATATGCCAATTAAGAATTATAAGCCTAATACTCCTGGAACAAGAGGTATGAGTACACTTGTTAATGATGAAATTACTAAGAGTACTCCTGAAAAAAGTCTTCTTGTTAAAAAAAGTAAAACAGGCGGAAGAAATAATCAAGGTAAGATAACTGTTCGTCATATTGGTGGTGGAGTTAGACGTAAATATCGTGTTATAGATTTTAAAAGAACTAAAGATGGTATTGATGGTAGAGTAGCTTCAATCGAATATGATCCAAACAGAAGTGCAAACATCGCATTAATTAATTATGCTGATGGTGAAAAGAGATATATAATTGCTCCACTTAACTTAAAAGTTGGAGATAAAATTGAAAGTGGAGTTAATGCTGATATTAAAATCGGTAATGCGTTACCACTTGAAAATATTCCAGTTGGAACTATGGTTCACAATGTTGAATTAAATCCGGGTGCTGGAGCTAAACTTGCAAGAAGTGCAGGTAGTAGTGTTCAAATCTTAGGTAGAGAAGGTAAATATGTTATCGTAAGACTTAAGAGTGGAGAAACAAGAAAAGTTCTTGCTAATTGTCGTGCTACTATTGGAGAAGTTGGAAATACTGACTATGAATTAGTAAGCTTAGGAAAAGCAGGAAGAAAAAGACATATGGGAATTAGACCTACAGTTCGTGGATCTGTTATGAACCCTAATGATCACCCACATGGTGGTGGTGAAGGTAGAGCTCCAGTTGGACGTGCTCAACCAATGACTCCTTGGGGTAAACCAGCTCTAGGATTAAAGACTAGAAAAACTAAAAAAGCATCTGAGAAATTAATAATGTCTCGTCGTAAGAAATAATTAGAAAGGAACCGTTAAAATGTCAAGAAGTTTGAAAAAAGGACCTTATACATTCCCTAGACTATTAAAAAGAGTTAGAGAATTAAATGAAAAAGGTAAAAAAGAAGTTATAAAAACTTGGTCAAGACGTTCTACAATTTATCCTGACTTTGTAGGTCATACATTTGCTGTACACAATGGAAAAGAATTCATTCCTGTATATGTAACTGAAGATATGGTAGGACATAAACTTGGAGAGTTCTCTGCAACTCGTAAGTTTACTGGCCACGCTGGCAGCGGTAAGAAGTAGGAGGTAAATTGAATGGAAACTTATAGTATACATAAAGGTGCACAAATTGCACCAAGAAAAGCTAGAATGACTCTTGATCTTATCAGAGGTAAGAATGTATCTCAAGCTGAAGCAATTCTACTTACTACTAATACTAAAGCAAGTAGATTAATTATAAAAGTTTTAAATTCTGCTGTAGCTAATGCAGTTAATAATTTTGGAGCTAATAAAGAGGATTTAGTTATCAAAGAAACTTACATTAACGAAGGAAGAACTTTAAAGAGAAGAAAAGCTGCATCTCACTCTAGAGTTGCTAAGAATTATCATAGAACAAGTCATATTTATGTATGTGTTACAGATAATATGCAAAAGAAGGAGGACTAAACATGGGACAAAAGGTAAGTCCAGTCGGACTTAGAATTGGTGTTAATAGAGACTGGGAAAGTAAATGGTATGCACCAACTAAGGATTTCGCTAAATATTTAAATACTGATTTAAAGATTAGAAAATATTTAGATAAAGAATTAAAAGGATGTTCAGTTGCTTCTATCATAATCGAAAGAAATAATAAAAGAACAAATGTTACAATCAATACATCTAAACCTGGTATCATTATTGGTAAAGGTGGAGCTGATATTGAAAGACATAAAAAAGCTTTACAAAAACTAACTGGAGAAGAAATCTATTTATCAATAGTTGAAGTTAAGAATCCTGATTTAAGTGCTGCATTAGTAGCTGAATCAATTGCTCTTCAAATTCAAAATAGAGCTTCATTCAGAGCAGTTCAAAAAAGAGCTATTAGAAATACAATGAAAGCAGGAGCTGTAGGTATTAAGGTTGCTGTTTCTGGACGTTTAGCTGGTGCTGAAATGGCTAGAACAGAATTCTATACTGAAGGAACTGTACCTCTACATACTTTAAGAGCAGATATAGATTATGCTCATAGAGAAGCTGATACTATTTATGGTAAAATCGGCGTTAAAGTATGGATTTATAAAGGTGAAATACTTCCTGCAAAAAAGATAAAGGGAGGTAATGAAAATGTTAATTCCAAAAAGAACTAAATATAGAAAACCTCATAGAATTAGTTACGAAGGAAAAGCTAAAGGTAATACAGTACTTACTAAAGGTGAATACGGACTAATGGCTAAAGAAGGAGCATACATCACTGCTAGACAAATCGAAGCAGCAAGAATTGCTATGACTCGTCATATGAAGAATTTTAAAAGAGGAAAAGTATATATTAACATTTTCCCACACTTAGCAAGAACTAAGAAACCTGCTGAGGTTCGTATGGGTAGTGGAAAAGGTAATGTTGAAGAATGGGCAGCTGTAGTTAAAGAAGGTAAAATCATGTTCGAAATGACTGATGTTACTGAAGAAATAGCTCGTGAAGCTTTCCGTTTAGCATCTCATAAACTACCAATTAAAACAAAATTTGTAGCAAAGGAAGTGGCTAAATAATGGTAAAAATGACAGAAATTAGAAAATTAACCACTGAAGAATTAAATAAGAAACTTGAAGAGAATAAAAAAGAATTATTTAATTTGAAGTTTTCTCTATCAACTGGTAATTTAGAAAAACCTCATAGAATTAAAGAATTAAGACATGAAGTTGCTAAAATTAAAACAGTTATTAGAGAAAGAGAATTAAATGAAGGTAAGGAGGATAGCAAGTAATGGAAAACGTAAAACAAGAATTAGTTGGTAAAGTTGTTAGTGCAGCTAATAATAAAACAATTACAATTGCTGTTGTAACTTATAAAAAGCATCCACTTTACAATAAAAATGTAAAAACTACTAAAAAGTATGCAGTACATGATGAAGAGAATAAAGCTAAAGTAGGAGATATAGTTAAAGTTGTATCTTCTCGTCCTCTATCAAAAACTAAGAGATATGTTTTAGATAGTATTATTGAGGAAGCTGTTATTCTTTAATTAAGAAAGGAGAGAGTTATGATACAACCAGAAAGCCGTTTAAAGGTAGCTGACAATTCAGGCGCTCGTGAAATCTTAGTAATCAGAGTACTTGGTGGAAGTAAAGTTAAAAGCGGTAATATAGGAGATGTTGTTGTTGGTACAGTAAAGAAAGCTATCCCAAATTCAAACACTCCAAAAGGAAAAGTAGTAAAAGCTGTTATTGTTAGAACAGTACAAGGTGTTAGTAGAGCAGACGGAAGTCATATTAAATTTGATGACAATGCTTGCGTACTAATTAAAGATGATAATAGTCCTGTAGGAACTCGTGTTCTAGGACCTGTAGCTCGTGAACTTCGTGATAAGAACTATATGAAAATTGTTTCACTAGCTCCAGAAGTATTATAGGAGGCTAACATGAAGATAAAAGTTGGAGATAACGTACGTGTTATTACAGGAAGTAATAAAGGAAAAGAAGGTAAAGTACTTAACGTGCTTAGAAAAGATAATAGAGTAGTTATTGACGGTGTTAATATCGTTAAAAAACATGTTAAACCAAATCGTACTAACGAATCTGGTGGAATATTAGAAGTAGAAGCTCCTATTCATATTTCTAACGTTAAAGTATTAACTAAAGAATCAAAAAAAGAAACTAAAAAAGAAGTAAAAAAGGAAGTTAAAGAAAAAAAAGCTTCTAAGAAAAAAGATGAAAAAGAAAGTAAGTAGGTGAATTATGGAAACATTAAAAAAATTATATGAAGAAGAAATAGTTCCAAATTTAACTAAAAAGTTTAACTACACTACTAAAATGCAAGTTCCACGTTTAGAAAAAATAGTTCTAAATATGGGTGTAGGAGATGCTATTAATGATCAAAAGTTTTTAGATGCTGCTGTTCGTGACTTAGAAGCTATATCTGGTCAAAAACCAGTAGTAACTACTGCAAAGAAGTCAATAGCAGGTTTCAAGCTTAGAGAAGGAAATAAAATTGGATGTAAGGTTACTTTAAGAGGTGACAATATGTATAACTTCTTAAATAAATTAATTACAATTGCACTTCCAAGAGTTAGAGACTTTAGAGGTATTTCTAAAAATAGTTTTGATGGAAGAGGTAATTATACTCTTGGTATCAAAGAACAATTAGTATTTCCTGAAGTAGAATATGATCAAGTTATTAAGGTTAGAGGTTTAGATATCGTTATGGTAACTACTGCTAATACTAATGAAGAAGCTCTAGCATTATTAACTGAATTTGGGTTACCTTTTAGAAAGTAGGAAAGGAAATATTTATGGCAAAGAAAAGTAAAGTTATAGCTCAACAAAGAGGTAGTAAATTCTCTACTAGAAATTATTCTAGATGTACTAGATGTGGTCGTCCACATGGTGTATTAAGTAAATTTGGTCTATGCCGTATTTGCTTTAGAGAATTAGCATACAAGGGACAAATTCCTGGTGTTAAAAAGTCAAGTTGGTAGTATCATTAATGGGTAAAACCTATTAGTGTTACTCACTAAGCCCTATATCTTTGTTAGATATATTACATTGAATAAAAATAATTTTAAAATCACAGGAATTATTCCTGTAAACCAATACATTAACAGGCGAGTGTTAATAAGAAGGGAGGCCTATAATGGTTAATGACACTATAGCAGATATGCTTACAAGAATTCGTAATGCTAATGCTATGAAGTACAAAACTGTTGAAATACCTGGTACTAAAATGACTAAAGGTATTGCAGATATTTTAACTAAAGAAGGTTTTATTGATGGTTATGATACTAATAAATTAGCTATTGGTGAAATGATCGTGTTAAACCTTAAATATTCAAAAACTAAAGAAAGAGTAATCACTGGCTTAAAAAGAATAAGTAAACCAGGATTACGTGTATATGCTAAAGCTGATGAAATGCCAAGAGTTCTTAATGGACTAGGTATAGCTATTGTTTCTACATCAGAAGGTCTTATGACTGATAAGGAAGCTAGAGCTAAAAAACTTGGTGGAGAAGTTTTAGCTTACGTATGGTAGGTGTGTTATGAGTAGAATCGGAAATAGAATATTAGCTATTCCATCTGGAGTAGAAGTTACTGTTGATGGAAACAAAATAACAACAAAAGGACCAAAAGGAACATTAGAATTCAATTTTAAGAATGAAAATGTTAATGTTAAAGTTGAAGATGGTAAAGTTGTAACTACTAGAAACAATGATTTAAAGGTTTCTAAACAATTACATGGAACTACTAATTCAATTATTAATAATATGTTAATCGGTGTTAGTGAAGGATTTAAACGTGAACTAGAAATCAATGGTGTTGGTTATAGATTCCAAGTACAAGGAAATAAAATTATTATTTCTGCTGGATATAGTCATCCTGTTGAATTAGTTATTCCAGAAGGATTAAAAGTTGAAATGCCTGAAAAATCTACTACTGAATTAATAATTAGCGGATATGACAAACAATTAGTATCAGAATTTGCTGCTAATGTTAGAAAAGTAAGACAACCAGAACCATATAAGGGTAAAGGTATAAAATATAAAGATGAACATATCCGTCGTAAAGAAGGAAAGAAAGCTGCATAGGAGGTAAAAGGGAATGATAAAAAAAGAATCAAAAAATGTTACAAGAATTAAAAGACATAAAAAGATCAGACAAACATTGTCTGGTACTGAATCAACTCCTAGACTTTGTGTTTTTAGAAGTAATACAGCTATTTATGCACAATTAATTGATGATGTTAAGGGTGTTACATTAGCTAGTTCATCTTCTTTAGAACTTAAACTTAAAAATAATAATCTTGAAGCAGCTGCTGCAGTAGGAAAAGATATTGCAGAAAAAGCTAAAAAAGCAAAGATCAAAACAGTTGTATTTGATCGTGGCGGATATCTATATCACGGACGTGTTAAAGCATTAGCTGAAGCAGCTCGTGAAAATGGACTAGAATTCTAGGGAGGAAACGTATGGACGGTAAAAGAAGAACTGATCGTGAACCTAAGAAACTTTACGAAGATAAAATTATATCTATTGGAAAAGTTACAAAGGTTACACAAGGTGGACGTAATTTTAGATTTTCAGCTACAGTTGCTGTAGGAGACAGAAAAGGTAAAGTTGGAATTGGTACAGGTAAATCTAAAGAAATTCCAGTTGCTGTTAGTAAGGCAATTAAGGAAGCTGAAAAGAATATAGTACATGTAGATTTAGTTGATAATAGAACTATATCTCACGAAGTTACTGGTGTTTGTGGAGCTGCTAAAGTGTTAATTAGACCTGCTAAAGCTGGTCGTGGAATTATCGCTGGTGGCGCATCAAGAATAGTTTTAGAACTTGCTGGTGTTAAAGATGTTGTTGCTAAATCTTTAGGAAGCAATACTCAAATTAATACAGCTAAAGCTACTATTAAAGCTTTAGAATCTCAAAGAACTATTGAACATGTTGCTAGTCTTCGTGGTAAAACTGTTGAGGAGGTCTTAAAATAATGAAATTACATGAATTAAATAGATTAGATGGATCAACTCATAGAAGAAAAGTTGTTGGACGTGGACCAGGAAGTGGACATGGTAAAACATCAACTCGTGGTGAAAAAGGACAAAAAGCTAGAAGCGGTGCATCAATTCATCCATGGTTTGAAGGTGGACAAACTCCTTTATATAAGAGACTACCTAGACGTGGATTCTCAAATGCAAGATTTGAAAAGAAATATGCAATTGTAAATGTATCAGATTTAAATAGATTTAAAGATGGAGATGTAATTACTCCTGAAGTATTAAAAGAATCTGGTTTAGTGAAAAAAGAATTATGCGGAATCAAAGTATTAGGTAGTGGAAAGTTAGAAAAGAAATTAACTGTTAAAGCTAATTTATTTACTAATTCTGCTATTACTAAAATTGAGGAATTGGGTGGAACTACGGAGGTGATTTAAGATGTTTGCTACTTTTAAGCAAATATTTAGATCTTCTAACAAAGATTTAAGAGCAAGAATATTATTTACATTAGGTGTATTATTCATTTTTGCTTTAGGTAATTCCATAACTATTCCTGGTATGAATGTTATTACTGGAGATATTGGATTTTTAGAATTATTTAATGCTATGAGTGGTGGAGGTTTAAAGCAATTCTCTATATTCGCTTTAGGTGTTATGCCTTATATTACGGCATCAATTATAATTCAAATTCTTCAAATGGATATTATTCCTTATTTTAAAGAATTAAAAGAGATGGGAGAAGAAGGAAGACGCAAAATTGCTAAAATAACTAGATATTCTGGTTTAGCCATTGCGTTTATTCAAGGTTTCTTCTATCCAATGATGTTCTTAGGTAAAACACAGGAACCTATGATGTATTTCAAAATTGCACTTATCTTAACAGCTGGTACTGCCTTCTTGTTATGGTTAGGTGATGAAATTACTAATAAAGGAATTGGAAATGGTGTTTCATTAATAATTATGGCAGGTATTGTTAATACACTACCAAGTATGTTTGTAACAGCGTTTCAATCATTAATTCCGAATGCAAATAATGAAGTGTTAGCTTGGACTAAATTTATAATTTTTGTACTATTGTATATATTTATAGTAGTTGGAGTTATATTTGTTGAACAAGCTGAAAGACGTATACCAATTCAATATTCAAATAGAAGTTCATCAAGTTATGGTGGACAACAAACATTCTTACCATTAAAATTGAATTCTGCCAATGTAATGCCTGTAATTATTGCAAGTGTTATAATGGGAATTCCATCAATTCTTGCTTACTTTATTAAGAATGCAAAAGTAATTAGTTTCTTAAATACATATTTATCTACATCAAAGCCTGTCGGTTTTGTGATTTATGTATTATTAATAATAGCATTTACTTATATATATACATTCTTAACAATTAATCCAGAAGAATTGAGTAAAAATTTAAATAAAAATGGTGGCTATATTCCTGGTATTAGACCTGGAAGTGAAACTAAAAAATATATTTCAAAGATTTTAGGAAGAATAACATTTATGGGAGCATTTTTCATAGCTCTATTAGCATCAATTCCAACTATTTTTACAGCATTAACTGGTCTTCCAGAAACTGTTAAATTAGGTGGTACATCAATGTTAATAGCAGTTGGTGTTCTTCTTGAAACATATAAACAACTTGAAAGTTCTGTTGCATCTAGAAATTATAATAATAGGAGATAATATGAATTTAATTTTAATTGCACCACCTGCAGCTGGTAAAGGAACTCTTGCTTCAATGTTAACAAGCAAGTATGGACTTGTAAGTATCTCTGCTGGTGAACTTTTAAGGGGTGTTGACCCAACAACTGAACTTGGAAAACAAATTAGAGAAATTCAATCAAGACGTGAATTAGTTAGTGATGCAATTACTAATCAATTAATGAAAGAAAGATTAATGAAAGATGATGTTAAAAATGGATTTATACTTGACGGATATCCAAGACATATGCCTCAAGTAGAAGCAGTTGAAAAAATATCAAAAGAACTTAATCTTAAAATTGATTATGCAGTACTTCTAAATGTTGATTACGAAACTGCATTAAAGAGAACTTTAGGAAGGGAGATTTGTCCTAAGTGTAAGAAAACATATAATCGTTTAACTGGAGTTAATGCTCCATTAAAAGATGGTATATGTAATGATTGTGGTGTAGAGTTAACTACTCGTAATGATGATAATGAAGAAACATTTAAAAAGGGTTTCTCAATGTTTATTGAAAATTGTACACCAGTTATTGAATATTATAGAAACAAAGGTATTTTAATTGAATTAAATGCTAATGGTTCTGCTGATGACACAATGAAAGAGTTTGAGAATATTATAAGGAAGTAATAAAATGATTAGTATTAAAAATGAACAAGAAATAGAATTAATGAAAATATCTGGTCAAATAACTTATGGAGCTCTATCAAGTTTGAAAGATTTTATTAAACCTGGTGTAACTACAAAAGATATTGACAAATATTGTTATGATTATATAATAAGTCATGACGCTGTTCCATCATTTCTTGGTTATGAGGGGTTTCCAGCATCTGCTTGTGTTAGTATTAATGATATGGTAGTTCATGGAATCCCTGATGATACTGTCATCAAAGATGGAGATATAGTATCAGTTGATCTTGGATCAATTTATAAGGGATATCATTCAGATTCAGCTTATACTTATATAGTTGGAAAAACTAGTAAAAAGAATAAGAAATTTGTTAGTGATACACAGAAAGCTTTGTATAAAGGCATTTCTGTAATTAAGGAAGGTGTTAAACTAAACCAAGTTTGTTCTGCGATAGGTAGGGTTGCTAAAGAGAATCATTATGGAGTATTTACTTGTTTAACTGGACATGGTGTTGGACGAGATCTTCATGAAGATCCATATATTCCTAATCTTAGTAATCATGAAAGTGAAGGAATCATACTTAAAGCAGGTATGACTTTAGCAATAGAGCCAATGTTTAGTTTAGGTACAAAAGATGTGTGGCTTCTTCCAGATGAATGGGGAATTGTAACTCAAGATGGTAGTTTAGCAGCACATTTCGAACATACAGTACTTGTAACCAAGGATGGTTATGAGATATTAACAGGAGAGTGAAAAATGGCCAAAGAAAAAGACGGTTATATTGAACTTGAAGGAAAGGTATTAGAGATTTTACCCGGAGGAGACTTCAAAGTAAAATTAGATAATGGGCATATAGTAGAAGCTCGCGTTTCTGGAAAAATGCGCTTGAACATGATTCGTATTTACCCAGGTGATACTGTGCTTATGGAAATACCTATTTGTGATTTAACACGTGGGCGTATAATTTATAGAAAGTAAATGGAGGGATTGAACGTGAAAGTAAGACCATCAGTAAAAAAGATTTGCGATAAATGCAAAATTATTAAAAGAAACGGAAAAGTTAGGGTAATTTGTGAAAATCCTAAACATAAACAAAGACAAGGTTAAGTAGGAGGAAAATATGGCACGTATTAAAAATATTGACTTACCAAAAAATAAAAGAATAGTAGTAGCACTTACTTATATTTATGGAATTGGTCCAACTAGAGCACATGATATTTGCACTGCTGCAAATGTAAGTGAAGATACTAGAACTGATAATTTAACAGTTGAAGAAATTAATCGTTTAAGATCTGAAGCTGATAAATATGTATTAGTTGGTGACTTAAAAAGAGACGTTGAAATGAATATTAAAACTAAAATGGAAATCAATTCATATCAAGGTACTAGACATAAAAAAGGTTTACCAGTAAGAGGTCAACATACAAGTAGAAATGCTAGAACTCGTAAAGGTAAAGGCAAAACTATTGCTAATAAGAAGAAATAGGAGGGATAACTTATGGCTTATAATAGAAGAAAAAGAAAAGCAAAGAGAGATATCACTGAAGGTCAAGCACATATTCATTCTACATTTAATAACACTATTGTAACAATTACTGATAATAATGGTGGAGTAATTAGCTGGGCTTCTTCAGGAACTGTTGGATATAAAGGAAGTAAAAAGAAAACTCCTTTTGCAGCAGGTATGAGTGCTGAAGCTGCTGGTAAAGCTGCTTTTGATGCAGGAATTAGAAAAGTAGAAGTTTTTGTTAAAGGAATCGGTGGAGGTCGTGAAACAGCAATTAGAAGTTTACAAACTGCTGGATTAGAAATTACTGGAATTAACGACGTAACACCAGTACCACATAATGGATGCAGACCACCTAAGAGAAGACGTATATAAGAATTAAGGAAGGGGAATAAATACCATGTTAAAATTTATTAAACCAGATTATAAAGTAAACGAATATGTTGAAAGTAATTATTATGGAAAGTTTGTTTTGGAACCACTTGAAAGAGGTTTTGGAACTACTATAGGAAACGCTCTTAGAAGAGTTATGCTATCAAGTTTAGAAGGTAGTGCAATTACAGATGTTAAAATCGAAGGTGTTATGCACGAATTTCAAAAAATGGATGGAGTAGTAGAAGATGTTACTGAAATTATTCTTAATCTAAAAAAATTAGTTTTAAAAAATCATAGTGAAAACGATCAAGTATTACATTTAAAAGCTAATAGTGAAGGTGAAGTTCATGCTTCTGATATTGATAAAAATGGAGAAGTAGAAATTATTAATCCTGATCTATTAATTGCTACATTATCTAAAGGCGGAAATTTAGATATGACTATGACTGTGTCTAATGGACGTGGTTATGTTGATGGTAAAGTTAATGCTGTTGCTGTTAGAGATGTAGTAGGTGCTATTGGTGTAGACTCATTATATAGTCCAATTGAAAGAGTTAGTTATGAGGTTGAACCTGCTCGTGTAGGTCAAAATGATAATTATGATAAATTAACTTTAAATGTTTGGACAAATGGAGCTATTAAACCAGAAGAGGCTGTTGCTCGTGCTGCTAAGATAATTATTGATCATTTTGAAGTTATCACTGATTTACATAATTTAACAGGAATTGAAAGCGTTCTTGCTGATAAAGAAGAAAATTCAGTTCAAAAGACATTAGAAACTCCTATCGAAGAATTAGATCTTTCTGTTAGAGCATATAACTGCTTAAAGAGAGATGCTATTCATACTTTACAAGATTTAACATCTAAGAGTGAATCTGAAATGATGAAAATTAGAAATCTTGGTAAAAAATCATTGAAGGAAGTTTTAGATAAAGTTAGAGACATGGGACTTAAGTTCCGTGATGAAGATTAATTAGGAGGATACAATGGCATTATATAGAAAATTAAATAGAGAAACTCGTGTTAGAAAAAGTATTCTATCTGGTTTAACTAAAAGTGTACTTGAATTTGGATATGTTGAAACAACTGAACAAAGAGCAAAAGAGGCTCGTAAATTTGTTGAAAAGATGATCACATATGCTAAAAAAGGTGATTTAGTTTCTAGAAGAAAAGCACTTGCTTTCTTAAATAATGATAAAGACTTAGTTAAGAAATTATTTGATGAATATGCTACCAAATATGCTGATAGAAAAGGTGGATATACTAGAATAATTAAATTAAAAGAAAGAATCGGAGACGATGCTTTAATCGTTCGTTTAGAATTAGTATAAGAAGATTGATTAAATTCAATC
The DNA here is from genome assembly GCA_945935525.1 of uncultured bacterium. Classification (GTDB taxonomy): domain Bacteria; phylum Bacillota_I; class Bacilli_A; order RF39; family UBA660; genus CAG-1000. The sequence goes on from CAMERI010000009.1 coordinate 52,092, forward strand.
TTTTTTTATTTTATAAAAATACTTCTTTAAAATTAAAACCATTTGTTGTATAATTTTTTATAGATGATAGAGTGGTGTATACATGAGTAAAGATATAAAAAAAAGTGCTGAATTTAATTTAGTAGAAGTAATTGTTATTATTTTAATAACTGGTATTGTTGTAAGCGTTACTAGTGGTTTATTAGTTTTTAAAAATTATGACAAATTATTTAATGTAGGTAGCGATACTTCTAGTGAATTTTCTGAATTTAAAAAGGCATATGATCATATAGTAAATAGTTATGTGAAAGAAGTTGATAGGGAGAAACTTATTAATGCTGCTATTGATGGAATGTATAGTTATTTAAATGATGAGTATAGTATTTATATGGATAAAAATACTACTGAATCGTTAGAGCAAAGATTAGATGGAGAATATACTGGAGTTGGTATTGAAATAATAACCAATAAAGATGACGGAAAAATAATTATTAATAAAGTATTTAGTAATTCACCTGCTAGTGAGGCTGGCTTAAAGGTTGGTGACCAATTAATTGCACTTGATGGTATATTACTTGAAGGTAAAGAGAACACATATGTTTCTGATACCATAAAAAATAGTAAAAATGATACTTTTAGAGTTAAATATCTTCGTAATAATAAAGAATATGAAATAACTTTAAAAAGAAAAAATGTTACAATAGACTCAGTAGTTTCTGAAGAATATGGAAATGTTGGATATATTCAAATACAAACGTTTTCTGCAACAACAAGTAAACAAGTAAAAAATAAAATAAATGATTTTGGTAGTAATATTGATTCAATTGTTGTTGATGTTAGAAATAATACAGGTGGTTATTTGAGTTCAGCCTATGAAATTGCAGATTATTTTATTGCTAAAGGCAAGCCAATATATCAATTAAAAAATAAGAATAATAAAATAACTAAGTATAATGCTAAAAGCGGTATTTTAAAACCTTTCAAAGGTGTTTCTGTGCTTATCAATGGATTTAGTGCATCTGCTTCTGAAGTTCTTACTTTAGCCTTAAAAGAGAGTGCTAATGCAACCATAATCGGGGTTAAATCATACGGAAAAGGAACTGTACAAGAAAAGGATATTTTATCTAGTGGTGCTATGGTAAAATATACTACTGCTTATTGGTTAAGTCCAAAGGGAAATAGCATCAATGGTGTTGGTATTAAACCTGATATTGAAGTTAAAGATTCTGATGAACAATTAAATTATGCTATTAATTTGTTTAAAAAATAAATTTCAAAAGTTATTTTTAAAATGTAACTAAATTGTTACATTTTTTATTAGTTTACACTGAAATATATAAATAATTTTATTTTTATTGATGTTGTGGTAAAATATCTTTAGAAAGAGGTGTCTTATGAACATTAAAGTTGGAGACACACTTGTTATTCATTGCTATAAACATAATGGTGTAATCCATAAATCTTGGAAATCAGCCATTGTGTTGGAAATAAATGATGATTTTATTGTTTTAGGTAATGAAAATGTTTTAGTTACTAAACAGGATGGAAGAACTTGGCATACAAAAGAGCCAGCAATAATGTTCTTTTATAAAAAAAGGTGGTTTAATATAATTGCTCAGCTAAAATGTAATGGAATATTTTATTATTGTAATATTGCTAGTCCTTATGTTATTGATGGTAGTGTTATAAAGTATATTGATTATGATTTGGATTTAAGAGTATTTAATGATGGTGCATTTAAAATATTAGATCGAAACGAATATAACTATCATAAAAAATTAATGAGATATTCACGAGAAGTTAATTATATTATTAAAGAAGAATTATCATCTTTGATAGAAATGAAAAAAGCAGGTGAATTTCCATTTGATACTCAGATTATTGAATATTATTATAAAATATTTAAAAATATTCAAGAAAATCACTGATTTAAGTGATTTTTTCTTTTATTTTACATATATTATAATTAGTAAAGTTTTTTAAAAAAAATTTAAAAAAGTATTTACATTTAAATTTCCTTGTGCTATTATATATCTCGTTGTTTGAGAAAAACAGCAAAATACATAGCATTTATGTTGTAAAAAATTATTTTTTTATCGAGAGTTCTTAAAAAAATAAAAAATGTCAAAAAAAATATAATTTTTAAAAAAATGTGTTGACATTGAATTATGAAAATGCTATATTATATGAGCAACCGCAGGAAATGCG
>CAMERI010000010.1:0-46015 GCA_945935525.1 uncultured bacterium
TGTCGTGATTATAATATCACATATTTTTTAATTTGACAAAACTTAGATAATCATATTATAAAAACAAAAGTTAAAACTTTACATATGCTAGACTATAACTTTTTAAAATAATCTTTATTTTAAAACTAGATAACATAATAAATATTCATCGATAATATAACTTGTAATAATTTAATAAATATGTTATAAAAAAATTAAAGGAGTTTATATGGGAAAATTTAGTAAAACAATGAAAGAAAAATATAAAGAAAAAAATAAAAAATCTATATCAGTATATCTATTATTAAGACTTCTTGTAATTGTATGTATGTGGATTCAAATAGTGATGAAACAATATAACAATGCTTTACTTTGTGTACTTGCTTTATTCTTATTTACGATTCCAACTATTATATCTGAAAAGTTTAAAATAGGTATACCAAGTCTATTAGAATCTATTATTTATATGTTTATATTCTCATCTGCAATTCTTGGTGAAATAAATAATTTCTATGGAATAATACCTGGATGGGACACTATGCTTCATACTCTTAATGGATTTATATGTGCAGGTATTGGTTTCTCACTAGTAGACTTATTAAATCAAAATAGTGAAAAAATAAGTTTATCTCCATTATATGTAGCACTTGTTGGATTTTGTTTTTCTATGACTATAGGTATACTTTGGGAATTCTATGAGTTTGCTAGTGATAGAGTATTCTTAACAGATATGCAAAAAGATAGAGTAGTTCAAAAATTCGGTTCAGTAGATTTAAATAAAGAAAAAGTTAATAGTACTATTAAAGTGGAAAATATAGATAAAACAACAATACATACTAAAGATGACAAGATTTATGTTATAGAAGGTGGATACTTAGATATAGGTATTATTGATACTATGAAAGACTTATTTGTAAACTTTATAGGAGCAGTAGTTTATAGTACACTTGGCTACTTCTATATTAAGAAAAGAGACTATCCATTTGTTAAAAACTTTATGCCAAATAAAATAAAGAACGAAAATTAATCGTTCTTTTTAAATTCATCTTTTCTTTCATTAAAGAAATCGTAATATATTCTCACATTAGGTAGTTCTGTCCACTTCTTTGTTTTAACTTCATCATCATCTAAATCATATATAAGAGCTTCCATTAAATTAAGTAAAAATGGTGAGTGAGTAGATATAATAAACTGACAATTATAAAATCTAGTAGATTCTTCTATAAACTTTTTAAGTTTTAATTGATTTTCAGCAGATAAACTATTTTCTGGTTCATCAAGTATATAAATACTATCTTCCTTAATCTCTCTTTCCCAAAACATTAAAGCAGATTCTCCATTAGATTGTTCAACTATATTATTATTACCAAGTCTATCTCTTACATATTTAGACATACTTTTTCTTTTAGAATCATATGAATCTCTTAACTTTTCATAATTCTCAAAATTATTTTCACTATTAAATCTCATATCAAAGTATTCACGACTAAGTCTTTCCTTACGTCTATTAACATTAGCATTTATACTTCTAATATCAAGTAAATAATCAAACACATCATCACTAGTAATAGTCTTAATTTCCATAGGTTCCTCAAAACTCATATCATATTTACATTTAGAAACATATAAATCAAAGAAAGAACCTTTATCAAAACTTTCTTTTCTATTTGAATGTAAACGCTCTGATATTATATTAAGAAGAGTACTTTTACCACTGCCATTTCCTCCATAAAATATAGTTATATTACTAAAAGTAATTTCTTTGAATCTTTTCATAGAGAATAAACCTACTGGATAATAAGAATTATATATATTTCTTTTATCTTCATCAAATAAGTAATGTTCTTGAATATCATCAAGCAATTCAAATCTTTTTAAATAAACCATAAAGCCCTCCTAATCTTTAATGATAATTCCTAAATACCTCGCAAGCATCGCTGCTTCTATCATATTAACACTAATACCTTTTAAAGAAGCAATATCAATATTAATATCTTCTATACTAGAATTAGATAAATTAAAACCAATATGTTCAAGTCTTAAAATAGTTACTTTATTAAGACTACATTTATCGAACTCAATATTCTTAAAATGACATTCTGTTATATAAGATTCATCAAGAGCGCATTCACTAAATAACAAATTATCAACATTCACAGAATAAAAATTACTATATCTTAAGTTACAATTATTAAACTTTATATTCTTAAGACTAACTTCACTGAAAGATACACCAATTAATTTAGAATTATTAAATGTTACTCTATGTATACCAATATTTTCAAATACTTTATTAGATAAATCACAATTATTAAATATACAATCTACAAGCTCTATATTAGAAAGTTCTATATTACTAAAATCAATCTTATTAAATATACAAGAGTTAAATGTTATATCTTTAAAACTAGTCATATTGTTTTGATCAAACTCTTTGTTATCAATAGAATATTCACTTTCTTCATCTTTATAATATTCAGTAAACATAATTTTTGGTTCAATAATTTTTTTCATATTTTTATTATACAATATAAATTGTCATATATTGTAAAAATCTTTATAATGAGTCTTTATTATGTTAAAATATATGTGTGATAAATATGAATGACATACGTGTTTTTTATGATGAAATAATTAATGAGGCAAGTACTGGTAGAGTAGATTGCTTTTTTATGATGAATTTACTTTTTAGCACATATTTAAAAGAAGAAAATAAAACTATAGAAGCTAAAAAGGATGATGATGGAAGATACTTAATACCAACTCTAGTCATAAAGAATAAAGAAAATTTTAACAAGTTATTAACAGAATATCTAACTTTAGCAAGAACTAAATATGATTTAACTAAATATTATGAAGCACTTGAATTTTCTGATATAAAGAATCATGAACAAGTTATTAACAAATTAATTTTAACCACTCTATGGGCTAATGCTACATATGATGATTTTAGTGACTCTGAAGAATTCTTAAGAAAACAAATATCATTCTTAAAAGACAATACTTTTAGTGAATATAATGAACCTACTATTATTGGATATTCTGAAATGTTAGGTGGATACGTAGAAATAGAAAATATATCTGAACCTATTCTAAATGAAACACCAAATTCTTTAAAAATATCTTTGGTTGAACCTGAAACTAATGAAAAATATACTTTTCCTTTAGTAAGATATGGTATTAAAGATGGTAAATGTTACATATATGCTGTTCAAAAGAATAAAAAGTTTGATATAGACAATAACTTTAAAAAGAAAGTGAACAGAAAACTATTTAAAATAGGAGAAAACTTTGATACAAAAAATGACACTTATGAAAATTATAAAGAAGGAAATCTAAAAGATGTTTCTGCCTCATTCGTAGTTGCATCTAATATAGCTTTAGGCCTTTTATCATCAAAAGGCATAAACGATATAGTAGTTCCATCTATATTAATAGAAAGATGGAATGCTAAAGAAAAAAATATTATTGTAAGATCAGGAAGAGAAGAAAATAAAGAAGAATACATAGAAACAAATAAAGATGAGCATAATGAAATACAAAGAAATTTAACAGAAAAACTACTTAGAACATTCTTGAGAATAATTAGTCATAATAATACTTTTGAAGTAATGTCCTATCCATTTGATATAGATTCATCTCTTCATATTAGAACTAGCCCTGAACTAGATTGTAATAATAGTTTATTAAATGAAACTTTTCTTATTGGAGAAAAGGTAAATAGTAAGAAAATATGATATAATATATGTACGGAGGAAAATATGCTTGTAAGTAAAGATTGGAAAGATTATGAATGTATTGATGCAGGTAATGGTGAAAAGTTAGAACGCTGGAAAAATGTAATTCTAAGAAGACCAGACCCTTGGGCATTATGGACACACAAAGACACTAAAGAGTGGCATAGTTATCACTCTATATACCATAGAAGTGATAAAGGCGGAGGTTACTGGGAAAATAAAAAGACTTTTCCTGAATATTGGACTGTTGAATATAAAGGATTAAAACTAAAGGTAAGTCCAACTGGATTTAAACACACTGGTTTATTTCCAGAACAAGCAGCCAACTGGGACTTCATTATGTCAAAGATAAGAAGTGCTAATAGACCTATTAAAGTATTAAATTTATTTGCATACACTGGAGGAGCAACAATGGCTGCATCTTATGCAGGAGCAGTAGAAGTAGTACATGTAGACGCATCAAAAGGAATGAATGATTGGGCAAAAGAAAACGCCAAACTTTCAGAACTTGAAAATAATAAGATTAGATATATTTGTGATGACTGTTTAAAATTCGTAGAACGTGAGAAAAAAAGAGGAAACAAATATGATGCTATAATAATGGACCCACCAACATATGGAAGAGGTCCATCAAAAGAATTATGGAGATTTGAAGATAGTTTAAATAAACTAATAGATTCATGCATTGATATACTAAGTGATGATCCACTATTCTTACTTATAAGTTCATATACAAAAGGTATAACACCTGAAATATTAAAAAATATTTTAGAAACAAGTGTTGAAGAAAAATTAAAAAATGGTAAAATAAAAACTGATGAAATAGGACTACAAATATCAACAAGAAATATGATACTTCCTTGTGGAGTCTATGGAAGGTGGGAAAAAAATGAAAACTAAAATGATACTTAAAAGTATATTCGTAACAATACTAGCTCTAATACTAGTAGCACTATCAATAATAGCATTCACTAAAATTGATAAGACAGATGCACTATATGAATTAAATAAAGATAAAGACTATAGAATAGTAGACAATATTGATAGTTGCTCACAAAAATTTATGGATTGTTTCTATAAAAATGATAATGGTGAATATTGTTTTGAATGCAAAAAAAGTAATGAAGTATTATTAGAATGGTCAGACGGATCACAAACTAAAATGATAGATTCTCTAAATGATGGAACAGTTACTATAGAATCACTTATAGAGCATGGACTTAAGGTAGTAACAAATAATGATTAATATTATTTATGAAGATAATCATCTTTTAGTAGTAGAAAAACCTATAAATATACCAACTCAAGAAGACAATACTAAAGATAAAGACCTTCTAACAATTCTAAAAGAATATATAAAAGAAAAATATAATAAACCAGGAAATGTTTACCTAGGACTTGTTCATAGATTAGATAGACCAGTAGGTGGTATTATGGTGTTTGCAAGAACATCTAAAGCAGCCTCACGTCTTTCTGAACAAGTAAGAAACAAAACATTCAAAAAAACATATAACGCAGTAGTTATAGGAAACATTAATAAAGAAGGTAAACTAAAAGATTATCTTTTAAAAGATGAAAAAAAGAATATAGTAAAAGTAGATAAAAATGGAAAAGAAGCGATATTAAACTTCAAGAAATTAGATTTTAAAAATAATATGTCTTTAGTAGAAATAAATCTAGAAACAGGAAGAAGTCATCAAATAAGAGTACAAATGTCTCATTATGGATATCCTCTTTTTGGTGATCAAAAATATAATAAAACGTCTAAAGCTGGAGAACAAATTGCATTATTTGCTAAAAAAATAGAATTTATTCATCCAACTACTAACGAATTATTAACATTTGAATTAGATTTACCTAATCGTTATCCATTTACTATTTTTAATAAGGAGTAAACGTGAAGAAAAAAATAAATATAGAAGTAGATATGAGTGAGAAAAAATATTTTGTTAGTAAGTATAACGATAATACTTTAGCTCCAGAATTAAAAGATTATCTACTAAATGAAATAATAGGTTATGATATAAATACTAAGATAAATATAATTATAGATGCTAAATTTGATTTAACAGAAGAAGAAAAAGAACATTATAAAAAACTAATCATAAAAGAGTTTAAAGAAAGTAACGACGAAATTTTATATGAAATAGACCAAAGTAATTTAAAAAAATTAACTCTATCATTAATTGGAATCTTATTTATAATAGCATCATATTTCTTTAATCACATAATTGGTGAAGTACTAGAAGAAATACTTATGATATTTGGATGGGTTGCTCTATGGGAGGTAGCATACGCTATATTCTTTACAGATGCATCTAGAAGAAGAAAAATAAAAAGAAATAAACAAATAATAAATGCAAATATTAAATACAAAGACAAGTAATCTTGTCTTATTCTTTTGTAAACTTAAAAAAATAGATTAAAAAAATATGAAATAATTGTTATAATATATAATAGGTGAGAATATGGAATTTGAAAATGATACAAATTATTTAGATCAACACTTTCTAATTGATAGAAGCATAATCAATTTATTTGTTGATTCAGCAGAACTAAAACCAACTGATAATGTGGTTGAAATTGGACCAGGTAAATGTGAAATAAGTGACATAATTGCTAAACGTTCAGGTCATTTAACATGTATAGAAATAGATAGAAACTTAGAACATTTTATTAATGTTTTAAAAGATAAACATGACAATGTAGATGTTATATATGGAAATGCTCTTAATGTATATATACCACCATGTGATAAGATAATTTCTGCTCTTCCATACTCTATAACAGAACCATTTATAGAAAAATTACTTAGATGTGACTTTAATATGTGTATACTAATAGTAGGTAAAAAATTTGCTGATGCAGTAGTTAATAAATCATTAACAAAATTAGCACTTCTTACAAACTCATTCTTTGATGTTACTAAAATAATGGATATAACACCAGATGCATTTGATCCATCACCAAGAGTAATGTCTTCAATGATAAGACTCGTAAAAGTACCAAGAGAAGACTTAAAATTTAGTTTCAAAAGATTTATATTTAGAGAAATGTTCTTTCATAGAGATAGAAAACTTAAAAATAATTTAATGGAATCTTTAATAGAATTTGCAAAACTTCATGATAAAAAACTAACTAAAAAAGAAAGTAAATCTATAGTAGAAGAGTATGAAATTCCAAAAGAAACATTAAATAAATCAATGGAAAATCTTACTAATGAGGAATATGAATTAATCTATAACATATTAAAATAAGGAAATTAACTTTCCTTATTTTCTTTTATAAACTTAAATATTTCTTCATAGTATTTTTTACCATCAGTAACACTAGATTTCATATGCCTAGCACCATCTATAATTAATACTTTCTTTTTACCCTTATAAATATCATACGCTTCATATGCATTTTTAGTAGGAACTAGTTTATCATTACTTCCATGTATAAACATAAATGGTATGGTTCCTTTAGATAAAACTTTTCTAGGATCGTACTTGTATATATTAAAACTAAAAAATAAAGATGAAACAATATTAAATGATGATATTATAGGTCCTGGTAAAAATTTTAAATAACTAAGTTGATTATAGAATTGATCATAATTAGAAATAAATCCACAATCTTCAATCGCACATATAACGTTATCTGGAAGATTTTCACCAACTGTTCTCATAATAACAGTCCCACCCATAGATATACCATAAAGTATAATTTTAGTTTTCTTCTTTTTATTTAAATAATCTATCCAAGACAACATATCTTTTCTCTCATAAAATCCATGAGTTGAATAAATGCCATCACTTTTACCATGGGCTCTTTGATCTATAAGTAAAATACTATATCCTTTTTTATAGAAATTATATGCTACATCTAACATCTCTAAAGCATTATTAGTGTAACCGTGAACTACTATAACCCAAGTATTAAGTTTGTTCTTTATTTCATATGAATGAAGTTTTTTATTGTCAAAAGATTTTATATAAACCTCTTTATAGTTAGAATTTTCAAACCAATCTTTTGATTTCTTACTGACTAACTTAAAAGTACCCTTTCCTTTAAATAACCTTTTCTTAGATACTTTAGTACAATTAGAAAAGTGAAAGAAATAAACACCAAGTAATAAATATAAAACTAAAAGTATAACTAAAATAACAATTAATATCTTCATTATTCAATCATTTTCCTTACTTGTTCATAAAGATAAGGTTTAAATTCATTAATAGGTAAAGGCTCATTATTTAAAATAGAATTATAACAAGTACTTCCAACTAATTCAATAATCATAAATAATGTTACATCAGGATTAGTAACCTTCTTAGAATATTTAGTTATTTCATCTATAAATATAGTTTTTAAATCTTTATATTCAGCATTTAATATTTCAATTAAATCTTTATTATATAGTCCAAGAGAAAGATTCTTGTTAATAAGTTTTATTAAGTCTTTACTACTAGAAAGTTTATCTATTATATAATCAATAACACTAATAAGTTTATCAGAAAAATTATCTAATTTCTTTTTAGAAGTGTGTTCAATAGCATCACTAAATAGCTTCTTAGATTTTTCAATTATTACTTCTTCATGGATATCCCATTTATCTTTAAAATATAAATAGAATGTGCCTTTCGCAACACCGGCATCATTAACTATATCACTAATAGAAGTATCATTAATACCTTTTTTAATAAATAAATTATAAGCAGAAGCCATAAGACTTTCTTTTTTTATTTGTTTTTTTTCTTCTATTTTAGATAAAGTATTTTCAATATTAATCATATTTTTCACCTTCAATACATAAATTTTAATATAAAAATGACCAAAAGTCAATAAATTAATCGAAAAGTATTGACTAATGGTCAGTTTTGAGGTATATTACTAACTGACCGTTGGTCATAATGGAGGTAGAAATGAAAAAGTTTGGAGACTTTATATGTAAACATAAGGTAGCTATATTAGTAATATCTATATTATTATTGATACCAGCAGCTATAGGGTACTTTAATACTAAAACTAATTATGATATTTTAGTATATCTACCAGAAGATATTGAAACTATGAAAGGTCAAAACATATTAAAAGAAGATTTCGATATGGGAGCTTTTGCAACAATATCTATAGACAACAGTAATCAAAAGAAAGCTTTAGATGCAGAAAAAGCAATAAGAAAAATAGACGGTGTTAACAAAGTATTAACAATAAATGATCTTACTGGTGTATCTATTCCTTTTGAAATATTACCAGATAGTTTACTAGAACAAGTAAAGAATGGTGATAAAACTCTTATGTTAGTAACATTTAATGAAACAACATCTAACGAAAAAACTTTAAATGCTATAACAGAAATGAGAGAAATATTAAATGGCATGGCTAAAGTAGGTGGAATGAGTGCTATAGTACAAGATACTATGGACTTATCAAATAAAGAAGTTGTAATCTATGTAGTAATTGCAGTTATACTTTGTTTGATAGTATTAACACTTTCATTAGATTCGTACATAGTTCCAGTATTATTACTATTAAATATTGGAATAGCTATTATATATAATATGGGTTCAAACATTATATTTGGAGAAATATCATATATAACAAAAGCAATAAGTGCTGTACTTCAATTAGGAGTAACAACAGACTTCTCAATCTTCTTATATCATAAATATCAAAGTAATTTAGAAAAAGAAGATGACACTAATGAAGCAATGGCTAATGCAATAAAAGAAACATTAGTATCAGTACTTGGTAGTGCATTTACAACAATAGCTGGTTTCTTAGCGCTTTGTTCAATGAACTTAACATTAGGAAAAGATATAGGACTTGTAATGGCAAAAGGTGTTCTATTTGGACTTATTTGCGTAGTTACAGTATTCCCTGCAATGTTATTAATTTGTGATAGATGGATAACTAAAACAAAACATAAACTACTATTACCAAGTTTTAAACACATAAAAGATTTTAGTATGAAGTTCTATAAACCAATATTTATAGCATTCTTAATACTAATGATTCCAGCAGTAATAGGAAACTCAAAAGTAAATGTTTATTACAACTTAGATAAATCACTGCCTAAAACATTAGAAAGTGTAATGGCAAATGAAGAATTAAAGAAAGATTTCAATATTGTTTCACCAGAAATAATATTATTAGATACAAACTTAGAAAATTATAAAAAGACTGAACTAGTAAATAAACTTAAAAATACTGAAGGAATAAGCATGGTACTTAGTTCAAGTGAAATAGAAAAATATGGATTCCCAGTAGAACTACTAGATGATGATATCAAAGGAATATTTAAAAATGATAAATATGAATTAATGTTAATAAGTTCTGACTACGAAGTAGCTTCTCCTGAACTAACTACTCAAATAGAAGAAATAGATGAGCTAGTTAAGACATATGATAAAAATGCTATTATTGCAGGTGAAGGACCACTTACTAATGACTTAATTAAGATAAGTGATGAAGACTTTAAAAATGTTAACTACGTATCAATTGGTATTATATTCTTAATTATGTTCGTAGTATTAAAATCATTATCTCTACCAGTTCTATTAATAATAGCTATTGAATTTGCTATATTTGTAAACGTTGCTATTTCATACTTTACAGGAACAACACTTCCATTTATAGCATCTATAGTAATTGGTACTATTCAATTAGGAGCAACTATTGACTATGCAATTCTTATGACAACAAAATACTTAGAATTAAGAAATTCTGGTAAAGATAAATTCAAATCTATGAAAGAAACACTAGATTCTTGCGTAAGTTCAGTATTCGTAAGTGGTATGTGTTTCTTCGCAGCAACATTCGGAGTTGGCGTTTACACTGATATAGATTTAATTGGATCAATATGTACATTAATATCAAGAGGAGCAATTATTAGTATGTTAGTAGTAATCTTAATATTACCATCATTACTAATGTTATTTGATAAGTTAATAATGAAAACAACTTTAAAAAAGAAAGAAGGAATTAAAATGAATAAAAAAGTTTTAGCTGCTTTACTTATAACATTGACATTACCATTAAGTGTATTTGCTACTACAAAAGATGAAACAGTTTATTCAAGATTAAATAGTGATGGTAGTGTTAACAAAACTATAGTAAGCAATCATATTCAAAATGTAAAAGAAGGAACATACAACGATAGAACTAATCTTAAAAATATTGTAAATACAAATGGTGATGAAAGATTTGATCTTATAGATGATTCACTAACATGGAGTTCTAAAGGAGAAGATATATTCTATAAAGGAACTTCTACAGAAAGTCTTCCAATCAAAACAACTATTAAATATTATCTAGATGGAAAAGAATATACATCTAAAGAACTTAATGGTAAAAGTGGTGATATTAAAATAGTTATTAAATATGAAAATACATCTAAAAAGAAAGTAAATGTTAATGGTAAAAAAGAAACACTTTATACTCCATTTATGGTAACCTCTCTTATGACATTTAATAAAGATAACGTAACTAACTTAAAAGTTGATAATGCTAAAATAGTAGATAATGGTATTAGTTATATGGTTCTTGGATATAGTGCTCCAGGACTTTATGAAAGCTTAAAGATTGATGACTTAAAAGGTTTAGATACTGTTACTATTGAATATACTACTACTTCTTATGAGTTTACTAATATTTATTCAGTAGCTACATCAAACTTATTTGAAGATGTTGATACTTCATCATTTAGTGATTTAAATAAACTATATAGTAGCGTTAACAAATTAGGAGCAAGCACAAAAGATTTAGTAAATGGAAGCAATGATTTAAAAAATGGTATTAAAGCATATAATGATGGATTTGCTAAATATAATGGTGGTATGAATAACTTAGATAATAGTGTTAAAGGTTTAGTAGAAAAATATAATGCATTAAATCAAGGAATTCAAAATCTAAATGCACAAGTAAAAGGATTAAGTACATATACTGGTTCAATAGTAAACTTAGCCACAGGTATTAACAACTTATCAACAAAGACTAACGAACTAGCTAAACAATCAGAATTATTAAGTACAACAGTAGATAACACTTTAAGTGTAATGACTAAACATATTAAAACATTAACTCATATAAAAGAAACTACAACTGATGAAAATACAAAAAAACTACTAGAAGAAGAAATAGCTAACTTACAAAAGAGTATTGACTTTAAGACTTTAACTTCTATGAAAACTAATATTGATAATTTAAATAGTAGTATAAGTGTTTTAAATAAAAACGTAAGTGCTTTAGCTAGTAGTTCTAAAGACTTAATTACTAACGTTGATAAACTTGCTCCATCAGTAGAATACTTAGCAACTAATAGTGATAAGATGTATGAAGGCATTGAAGAATTAAATGCAAGTGTAGACTATTTAACAAGTCTTTCAAATACATTTAATACTAAAAATTCAGAAATATTAAAAGGAGCAACAACTTTATATGATGGACTTAATAAATTCAATAAAGAAGGAATTTCTAAGATAACAAGTGTATTAAATGGTAAAGTTAAAACTTATTCTAAAAAAATTGAAAAACTTATAGATTTAGGAAACGAATACAATTCATTCAGTATGAAAGATAAAAATACTGATGGTAAAACTAAATTCATAATGATGATTAGTGAATAGAAAGGTGCTAGAAATAGCATCTTTTATTATATAAAGTATCAAATTCGTAACAAAACTCTTTAAAATTTATTACTTTTATGTTATAATAAGCTCAATTTTAAAGGGGTATATTATGAATAAAGAATCAAGGTTTATTCTAAATGAATTATTAAGATTAGGATTAATAAAAAATGAAAATGATTTGACTGCTGGAGAAAGTACTAGTGTAATATTTGATTATATGATTAAGAATTATTCTTATTTGTTAGATAATGATATAGATGTATCTTTACCAAAGTCAGATTTTGAAAAAGGAAAAATAATTCATAAGATTATTATTAAATTAGGAAAATATTTCTTAAAAAATCCACAAATTATCGAAAATAGAGCTAAATTATTAGAAGGAGATAATGAAATATTTCCTGGAGAAGATAGAAAGAATTTTGAAGGTAAAGCTAAAGTTGGTGATGAACCAGTAATTTTCGTAACAAATCATGGATTCAAAGATGATGTGCTAGCAACAATTTTAGCAAGCGAAAAAAGAGCATATATTGTTTTTGGAAGCCTACCACAATTTTATGGGACAATTGATGGATTATTAGCTTGCAAAAATGGCGTTGTAATGGTAAATAGAAAAGTTTCAGAAAGTAAGAAGAGTTCTATTGAAAGAAGTAAATATGTATTAGAAAATGGAACTAGTCTTATGGTTTGTCCTGAAGGTGTATGGAATAAAAAACCAAACGGCGGAATGTTAGACTTTTGGAGTGGCTTTTATAGAATAGCTAAGAAAGAAGATGGAACGTTCTATCCAATCGTACCAATAATTCATTATATTAATAATACACATAAACCAGGAAAAGATAATCCAATACATACAATCGTAGATGATCCAATCATTCTAGATGGAATGACTGAAGAAGAAGGAATTGCATATGTTAGAGATAGAATGCAAACTTGGTATTGGAAACTAATAGAAAAATTTGGAAAATCAAGTAGAGAAGAAGTACTTAAAGGATATAAAGATGCAACAGAAGCCTGGGAAGACGAATTAGAAAAAAGAGTTGCTACAACAGGAAAATACGATTTAGAAATAGAAATAAGTGCTGATAAAAGAAGTAAACATGATTCGTTACTAGTATGGGAACCAATTGCTAATCAAGAAATAACTAGAGAAAATGCTTTAGAAGTTACAAAAGCAAAAGAATTAGTAAAAGAATTAAAAAGAAATGACTTTCAACATAGATATTAATTTAAAATAGTTTATTAACAAGAAAAAAACTGATATAATGTTTGTAATAGTAGGAGGACTTATGGGAGGAATATTATTACCAGCAGGATCAGTATTTTTTTCTATATTATTGTGTTTTGCTTATTTTTTAAAAAGGAGATATCCATTAATAGAAAATAAAATATTTTCAGGAATGATAATAGTAAGTGTTATAGATAGTATAATCGTAACAACATTACAACTTATCGCAAGTAGTCATGAAATATCATCTATAACTAATGTAATAAGTATGTTAAATAAAATAGATTTTATATTATTGATTCTATTCTTAAATGGTATTTTAATTTATATGTTATTTATCGTAAATAATTACGAAGAAGAAAAAAGTTATAGGATTATAAAAGGATTTGCACTATTAGATATAATTTTTGCAATAATAATAGCATTTCTAAATGTAAATGTAATTAGTATGGGAAATAATTATAGTGTTGATGGAAGTGCTGTAATCTTTACATATTTAGTATGCGGTACTTATGCATTTTTATCTATATTAATAGCTTTATTAAATATAAGAAAAGCAGATAGAAGATATATACCAGTTTTAGGTATAGTTATATTAGCTATTATATTAATGATTTTATTTTCACTAAATCCATATTTGATTGTAATTTCAATATCATTAACTTTCTTTGATTATTTAATGTATTTTACAATAGAGAACCCAGATATAAGAATTATTGAACAATTAAATGTAGCAAAAGATCAAGCAGAAAGAGCTAATAGAGCAAAGTCAGACTTTTTAAGTAGTATGTCTCATGAGATAAGAACTCCATTAAATGCTATCGTAGGTCTTTCAGAAAACTTAGAAGAAAGAGCAAATTGTCCAAAAGACATGAAAGAAGATTTAAAAGATATAGTATCTGCTTCTCAAACACTTTTAGAAATAGTTGGAAATATAATGGATATAAGTAAAATAGAAAGTGAAAAGATGGAAATAGTAGAAATTCCATATAACTTTAAAGAAGAAGTAGAAACTTTAGCTAGAGTATCAAGTACTCGTATTGGAGATAAACCAGTAGAACTTCATGTCAACATTGCTGAAGATATACCATATGAATTACTTGGTGACAAAGCTCATATGAAACAAATAATAAACAATTTATTGACAAATGCTATTAAATATACAGAAAAAGGACATGTTAATCTTAATGTTAAATGTATTAATAGAGATGATAATTGTAATTTAATAATAACTGTTCAAGATAGTGGAAGAGGTATCAAAAAAGAAGATATTGAAAAACTATTTACTAAATTTGAAAGACTTGATATTGAAAGAAACTCTACTACTGAAGGAACTGGTTTAGGACTAGCAATCACAAAAAGATTAGTTGAAATGATGGGTGGAAAAATAAATGTACAAAGTCAGTATGGACTAGGCTCTATATTTATGGTAAATGTTCCCCAAAAAATAAGTAAAATGTCAAAACCATATAATGAAATTACAAATAAAAATGATACTTCTAATAATGTTGACTATATTAGTAAAAAAGTATTAATCGTTGATGATAATAAGTTAAACGTTAAAGTAGCTAGAAGAGTAACAGCTGCATTAAATATTAAAAAAGTAGATGAATGTTATAACGGAAGTGAATGCCTTAATATGGTTGCTTCTAATAATGACTACGATATTATATTAATGGACATAATGATGCCAGTAATGAATGGTGAAGAGGCATTAAAAAAGTTAAAAGAAATAGATGGATTTAATACTCCAGTAATTGCCCTAACTGCTGATGCTGTATCTGGTTCTAAAGAAAAATATATCAAAGAAGGATTTGCAGATTATTTAGCTAAACCATTTAATAAAGATAGTTTAAAATTAAAACTAGATAAAATATTTAATAATGAAAAAGAGTCTTCAGAAGATAGATGGAAAGATGTACCGAAATATGAATTTGGAGCTGATATGAAACCTCTTGAAGAAGAAGTGACAGAAGAAGAAACTAATGATAATGAAAAAATTTTAGAAGATGCTAATATTGATTATAAAGTTGGACTAGAAAATTTTGGAAGCATGGAAATGTATAAAGAAATGCTAAATGATTGGTTCAAAGAAATAGATGAAAAATGGAATAGAATAGTTTCTAATAAAGAAAATATGAAAGAGTATTCAGTAGATGTACACTCATTAAAAAGTGATTCAAAATACTTTGGATTTACAGAACTAGCAAAGTTATCTCTAGATCATGAACTTAAAAGTAAAGACGGAGATAAAGAATATGTTAAAAAACATTTTGATGAATTAGAAAATGAATATAAAAGAATAATTGATGTAGTTAGTAAATACCTAAATGAAAACAAGTAAACAAAAATTTACTTGTTTTTTAAATTTATATAAAACTCATTTTTTAGTAAGTTTTATAGTATATTTATTAGTTTTTCATAAAAGAAAATTTATATTTTAAATCTATATTTCTAATACAAAATTAAATTATGTCTTTTTGACATTAGTATTTATGTATAATACTTTGTTTTTTGAAATGTTTAGCTGGGAGTCATCTCATTATATATAATTTTAAATTTTATAAGGAGATGGTATATATGAAGAAAGATATACTTATAATCATACTTTTATTTATAATTATACTTTTAATTCTAATTATCTTAATAATTACAATTAAAAACGCCTAACCTAGGTTAGACTTCCCAATTTTTGGTGACGTCTAGCTCAGGGGGCTAAACGTTTCACTAATAATAATATATCATATTTGAATTTTTTAGTAAACAACAACATATAGAAATATAAATACAAGTATGATATAATATGCTCGAAAGGTGATATTATGAAATACATTGGTACTAAAATTATGTATAGTAGTGATATCACACTTTAGTTATTCCTTTGAGTAACAAGAAGTGTGATTTTTTTAACATGCAATAAAAAAGGAGTAAAATAATTATGATAGAAATAAGTATAAATAAAATAAATAAAAATTATGGATTTAATCCAGTATTAAAAGACTTTTCGATGGAAGTAAAAAGTGGTGAGAGAATAGCTCTTATCGGAAGCAATGGGTGTGGTAAAACTACTACACTTAGACTTATTATGGGTTTAGAAACTATAGATAATGGAACTATTAATATAAGAAAAGGCGCTAAAATAGGTTATTTAACACAAATACCACCTAAAGAAGAAGATAATGTAAAAGCTAAAGATGTTTATTTACGTGGTATTAAAGAATTACTTAATTTAGAAAAATCCATTAATTCTTATGTGGCAACTATGGACTCAAGTGAAAAATCTATTAAAACATTAGATAGATTACAAGAAGAATTTAGAATTAAAGGCGGATACCAAATAAAAGAAAAAATAAATAAGATTAAAGGTGGTTTTAAGCTATCAGATGAGTTATTAAATACAGAATACAATAATTTATCAGGTGGTGAGAAAACAATCGTAAATCTAGCTTCTTTAGTCCTATCTGAACCTGATGTACTTTTATTAGATGAACCAACTAATCATTTAGATATAGATACTTTAGAATGGTTTGAAGAATATCTAAGCAACTACAAAGGTGCAGCTTTAATAGTAAGTCACGATAGATACTTTTTAGATAGAGTGGTAAACAAAATAATAGAAATTAAAAATGGTAAAGAAGACGTATATCATGGAAACTATACATATTATTTAAAAGAGTCAGAAAGAAGATTTTTAAGTCAGTTCGCTGCTTATAAAAATCAACAAAAAGAAATAGAGGCAATAAAAGAAGCAATTAAAAGACTAAAAGAATGGGGCACTAAGAGTGATAATCCAATGTTTTTTAGAAGAGCAGCAGCTATGGAAAAAAGACTTGAAAGAATGGACATGATAGAAAAGCCAAAAGAAAAGACTGAATTAAGAGTAAATCTAACTACTGAAAATAGAAGTGGTAATCATGTCCTTACTATAGATAATTTAGATCTAAATATTGGTTCTCGCACCTTACTTGAAAAAGCAAGCATGAAAATATACTACCAAGATAGAGTTTGCTTAATGGGTAAGAATGGAACAGGTAAAACAACACTAATTAAAAATATTATGAATAATACACATGATAATATAAAATTAGGTACAAATATTAAAATAGGATATATACCTCAAGAGATAAGATTTGACAATGAAGACTTGACAGTTTATGAACACGTACGCTCATTCTTCATAGGAAGTGAAAGCGAACTTAGAAGTAAACTTCATCAATTCTATTTTGGGGAAGAAGAAATATCTAAAAAACTAAAATCTATAAGTGGAGGAGAAAAAGTAAGAATCAAATTACTAGAACTAATTCTTTCTAAATCTAATTTCTTAATTCTAGATGAACCAACAAACCATATAGATATAGATACAAAAGAAATATTAGAAGAAGCACTACTAGACTTTGATGGAACATTACTTTTCATCTCACACGATAGATACTTTATAAATAAAATAGCTACTAGAATAGTAAGAATAGAAAATAAAAAATTAGTTAGTTATGATGGCAACTATGACTCGATTAAAGATAAACAAGTTATTAACACAAATATTGAACAAAAGCCTAAAGAAGTTATTAACATCAAAGGAAGTAATAGACTAAACGAATTTTTGAAAGATGCTAATAAAATAGAAGAAATAACAATAGGTTGTTCAGGTAAAAAAGTGTATAAAATTAGAAAGAAAAGTAAAGTGTTCTTTCTTAAAATTGCAGATCATTTATCCAAAGAATCTATTAGCTTAGACTATTTAAAAGATAAAATAACTGTACCAGAAAAAGTATTCTATGAAAAATACAATGGTAAAAGCTATATGCTTACTAAATCATTAAAAGGTAATATGCTTTGTGATGATTACTATGAAGAACATCCACTCGAAGGAATTAAAGTTATTGTTGAAGCCTTCAATGCTCTTTATAATATAGATTATAGTGACTGCATAATAGACGAAACAATAGATACTAAAATAAAAAGAATAGAAAATAGATTTAATACTATTAAAAATGAAGATATTAAACCAGAGATACTACAAAGATTCATAACAAAAGAAAACATATTAAAGTATCTAAAAGGTAATAAGCCAAAACAAATAATAGGTTTCACACACGGAGATATGTCACTACCTAATATATTCGCAGATAACGGACACTTTAGTGGACTACTTGATACAGAAGATGCAGGTCTTGGAGACATATATTTTGATTTAGTAATATGCGAAATATCCATTGAAAGAAACTATGGAAAAGAATATATTGATAAATTCTATGAAGAACTTGGCATTGAAAAAGATGAATTCAAGAGTGACTATTATAGAATATTAATGAGTTTATAACATAAAAAAAGAAGTTTAATTAATTAAATAAACTTCTTTTCTTTTAACCATTTTTTACCATCTACTATTCTAGCAACCATCATACTTGATGCTGTGTCACCTACAACATTTAACATAGTAGCAGGTGGGTCTATTATAGTTGCTATTATTGTTAATATAGGAAGTGCTGTTACTGGGAAACCTAACATAGTTATAATTAACATTTCTGATATAGTTCCACCACCAATAGGTACAGCAGTAACAAGCAATGTAGCTATTAATGCAACTCCTAAAACTTTAAGAGTGCTTACATCTGAATTAAATAGATATACTAAGAACATAATTTTAAATACACTACCTATTATAGAACCATCTTTATGGAAACTTGTTCCAAGTGGTATAGTAGTATCAGCTATATCTTCAGGTACACCAATATTCTTAGCACAAGTAGTATTTACTGGTATTGATGCAGCACTACTACAAGTAGCAAGACTAGTTAATGTAGCAGGCAAGATATTCCTCCAATAACTAACAAATCCTTTCTTACCACCAGCAATAAATGCATATAATGAATAAACTGTAAAATAGAATAGAACAGTAACAACTGTATAAATTATAAATGTTTTACCATATCCTATAGCAATCTCACCACCAAAAGTTCCAACTAAAGCAGCAAAATAACATCCAAGACCTATAGGTGCATAGTACATAATGAGTTTAATAAATGATTGTACAACTTCATTAGCACTCTCTAAAGCATCTAAGAACTTATCTCCTTTACCTTTACTCATATTAATACTAATTCCCATAAGTATTGAGAATATAATTAAAGCAATCATATTATCTCTAGTAAGTAACTTACTAAAATCATTAACACTAACTGCTTCAACAGTTCTTTCTAAGAAATTAACATCTTCCTTAGTAACTTCTTCAGCTCCATTTAATACTTCCTTAATAGCTGCTTCATCTTTAACATCAACTAATCTAAATGCTTTAGTTGAAGCTATACCTACGAATACACTAACTATAGAAGTAAATGCAAATACAAGTATTATAGTAGTAAGTATCTTACCAATTCTCTTAGGTTGTTTCATTTTACCTATAGATGTACTAATTGTTAAGAATATAAGTGGTACTATAATAACAAGTAACATGTTTAAGAATAAATCACCAAAAGGACTTAATACTGTAGCTTTCTCACCAAATATTAATCCTACTATAGTACCAATAATAATTGATCCTAAAAGTATTAATGTTGACTTATAATTTTTTAAAAACTTCTTCATAAGTTTCAACCTCCATATTAATTATATAATTTTAAGTCTATAAAGTATACCTTTTATATTCCACAACAACTCCACAAAAAAAGAAGAATTAATCTTCTTTCTTCTTTTCTAAATCTCTATAAGCAACTTTACCAACAGCTGTTTTAGGAAGTGTATCTCTAAATTCGTACTCAGTTGGTACTGCATACTTAGCTATATTTTTATAACAGTATCTTCTTATTTCTTCACGTATTTCCATAGTGTTTTCTACGCCTTGTTTAAGTACTATTACTGCTTTAGGAGTTTGACTCTTTATCTTATGAGGAACTCCAACAACCGTACAAGTATCAACATATTTACATTTGTTAATAATATCTTCAAGTTCAATTGGATAAACGTTATAACCGTTAGTGATAATCATTCTCTTAAGTCTTGAAGTATAGAAGATAAATCCATCTTTATCCATATACCCAAGATCACCTGAGTGCAACCAAGTTTTACCATCGTTATGTAGAACTAAAGTCTTTTTAGTTTCCTCATCTTCATTAATATAACCCATCATAAGAGTTGGTCCAGTTATACATATCTCACCAACATCGCCAACTGATTTTTCAACATCACTATTTGGTTCAAAAATTTTAACAATCATATCGGGATTTGGAATACCTAAAGTACCCTTGTGATTATTAACATGTTTTTCATCAACTTGTGCAGTACAGCAACAAAATCCACATGCTTCAGAAAGTCCATATCCTACTTTAACAACAGCACTACTTCCATGAGTTTTTAAATATTCTTCATATTCATTTTTAACTTGAGGTGATAGGTAATCTCCACCTACAACAACAACTTTTATATCTTTAAAAGCATTACTTCCAGGATCAGAATCATTCATAGACATTTTTAATAATGATGGAACAGCTGGATAAACACTAGGTTTATATTTTCTAAGTTCTTTATTAATTTTTTTAGTATTAAGTTGTGGTACAATTATACATTTCATACCAGCCACAAGACATGTATGAGTGCAAAGTGCTAAACCAAATACATGGAATATAGGTAATGCTGATAATACTGAGTTTCCTGGGCTAATATACTCACATACACTTGATGTTTGTAAAGCCATAGCATTAAAGTTAGCATTAGAAATAATAATTCCTTTAGGTTTTCCAGTAGTACCACCACTATATATTATAGCAGCTGGGCTCTTTGGATCTCTCTTAACATAAGTATCTTCTTTTGTTCCATAATTTAAAAACTCATGCCAAGTAAGCATACCTTCTTCAAGCCTCATATTCAAAGATGACTTAATATTATATAAAGTCTTTAATATTGTTCCTAAACTTTCACTAGTAGGTACCATAATAAAATGCTTAACCTTAATATGTCTTGCTTTAGGCATAGCTACATCAGAACAAAATATAATAGAACTATTAGTTTCCTTTAAAGCTCTTTCTATATCTTGAGTAGAAGACAAAGGATGTATTATATTACATATAGCTCCAATCTTATTAACAGCATAAATTAAAGCAAAACTCTCAGGAGTATTAGGCATACATATCGTAACACACTCATTCTCTACAATATTAAATTCCTTTAAAGCAGAAGCAACTTTATCTATCTTCTTCATGAAAGACTTAAATGTAACTTCATTTCCATAGAAGGAATAAGCACTTCTTTTTTCATTCTTAGAAGCAGTATCTTTTAAATAGTCATACATACTTCCATTAAAATAATTTAAACTCTCAGGCACATCACCATAATATTTAAGCCAAGGTTTTTCTTTATTTTCAGGCTTTTCATTCTTAATGAACTTAATTAATTTATTTATATAATCATTAACTTTTCCCATAATTGATTCCTTTCATATTAATCATATATGTGTTACAATTGTAACATATTAAAAGAAGAAAAACTACTAGTTTATTCTAAATGTTACAAAAGAGGTGATTTTGTTTGAATAATAAATTTATAAAAGAATGTATATTAAAATCATTAGTAAGTCTTATGAAAGAAAAAGAATTTAAAGATATAACTATTACTGAAATAACTAAAAAAGCAGGAGTATCTAGAATGACTTATTATAGAAATTATAACTTTAAAGAAGATATTCTAAATGACTATATGACTACTTTAATAGAAGAATATAAAACTAAACGTGAAGAAAACAAAGAAAATCCATATCTACTTATATTAAATGCATTTGAATTCTTTAAGAATAATAAAGACTTTGTTCTTGCTTTAGAAAAGTCTAATTTATCAAACGTAATACAAAATAAAATAAATGATTATATGTTAGTATTTTATCCTGAAACTAAAACTAATATTGAATATAAATATAATCTTTATATATTAAGTGGAGCTCTTTATAATACTTGTAAAATGTGGCTGCTTACTGGTTTAAAAGAAGATTCAAGTATACTTGCTAAAATATTTGTAGATAGACTTTTTAATAATTCAAATAAATACATCAATTAGTGTTTTAAACTTTTATCAGTGGCAAACTCTTTAGCAGCAGCATAAGATGGATCTCTATTAGGATTATATCTATTCTCTTCATTATACTTTAATCCTCTTTTAGCATACTCTTCTTCCATAATAAGCATTAGTGAAGTATCATATATCATACCTTTATAACTAATCCAAGTATGTCTACCATCTGGAGAATTTTTACTTCCTTTAATTAATGGTAAAGTACCTCCACATATTTGAGAATATGGAAAACAAAAACTAAGATACTTAGAAAACTTAGTACAATTCCCCTCATTAAATCCTTTACCAAAAGCTTCTTCAAAATTAATAGGATTTCTTACATTTAATGAAGCCATCTTATTCCATAATTCTTCATCATAACCAAGAATCTTACCTGAAAGAACACCATTTCTTATAAATTCAGCAAACTCTGGGTCAGTATCATAATAATATTTAAGCATACTAAAACATTTATAACTCTTTCTTTTCTCATCAATAAGTGAACTTAGTATTTTATCCATAACATCACCAACTAAATCATAACATAATAAAATATTAAAACAATATAAATTACTAAAACTTGACATAAATTATTAAGAATAAAGTAATAAATATGTTATAATCTATTTATGAAAAGAAATTATATAAAAATGAATGATAATGATAATTATTTATCACTAGGTAATGTTATTAATACTATAAAGAAAGTATCTAATAATAAGAATGCTATGCAGACTGAACTATTCTATACTATTTTTAATGTTAATAATGTAAATGCTACTACTATAAATAATTATTGTATAGGCTATAGAGCAATCGGACTTGAGTATAAGAGAATATTTATTGATTTAAAAAGAAAGTTTGAACAAGATAAAGAAATATATATTAATATCATCTTAGGTATTCTATCTATAATGGATGATGTTATCTACGTCAAAGATGTTAGTTCTTTAGAACTCATAAATACTAATAAGAAATTAAACGAAGTAATAAAAGAATTATTAATTATAGCTCAAAATGATAAACATATAGAAAAAGAAACAATAAATAGTATAAAGAAATTAAATAATTATGAAGCATTCATAGAACTTTTAAACTATAGTATTCTTGAAAATAATCAACCAGTATATACACAATCTATTAACATTAAAATAAATAGAGAAGAATTAAATGAATATTTAAAAATTAAACTTTATTATGGAGAAAGTTATATAAATTCATTAATAGAACTATCTAGAAAAGATAATATGTATGCTTGTGCTGAACTTGGTTCATTAGAGTTTGATGGCTATATAAGTGGCAAACCTAATTATAAGAAATGCTATGATTATTATTATAAAGCCGCTTTAAAAGATCATCCTAAAGGTTGTTGGATGGTGGCTAACTTAATGTTAACTGGAAGAGTAAAGTTAGAATTTGATACTATGTGGAAGTATTTAAATAAGTCAATAGAACTAGGTAGTTTTGCTGGATATAATACATTAGGTCTTTGTTACTTAAGAGGTATTAACAAACAAAACAAAAAAGATTTAAATGAAGCTAGAAAGAATTTTCAAATTTCAGCAGAACACGGATATGTATTCGCATTCAATAACTTAGGTAAAACTTATGAAGAAGAAGGAAATATAGAAGAAGCAATAAAATATTATAAAGTTAGTGCAGATATGAATGAATGCTGGGCTCTTAATAAAGTAGGAGAGTACTATAGAAAAAAAAGAGACTTAAAAACTGCATACATCTATTACCTAAAAGCAACAGAATCTCCAATAACAGAAAGAATAAAATATCCATTCTATAATCTAGCAAAGTATTATTATGAAAACGGATGTGAAGAAGCAAATATAAAAAAAGATACAACAAAAGCAAAAGAATTATATGACATTTACGAATCTTTAAAATAATAAAAAGTAAATAAATATCATATTTAATCAAAGACGATTCCCTATAAAACTAATTAGAGGTTTATACCTCTTTTTTTAACTTTTGAATAGTATTGTTGTATAATATGCCCCCATTAAAAGGGAATGGTTATGGATAATGAATTTTTATTAATATTAAATTCTACGATTATAACAGATGATTATAGTGATGAATTTATAAATACTATACTAAGATTTATAAAAGAATATTGTTATGCTGAATCAGTGATAATACTAGACCAAGAATCAAAAAGAAAAGAAAATTTCAAAATGATAAATTCTTTAGAGCAAGTCTTGCTATAATACTTGGTAATATGTTTAAAAATAAAAAAATGATTGAAGAACTTAAAAGAGAAAAATACTTAGATAGTACTCTTAAAGTATATAAAGAAGAAACTGATGATTTAGAAAGCACTGTTGAAGAAGCAAGTTTTCTTATGAAAAGAAATAAAGATTCATTTAGAGAGTCACATACTGAAATATATTTAGATAAATACAAAGTAAAACAAATCATAAAATAAAACATTTTATGGTTTTTTTATTATAGATATAGTATAATCTATATAGAATAAAGAGGTGTTTATATGAAAGATATAGAAAACTCAATTATGTATAAAGAAGGAAATATTCTTAAGAGTAGAATAGAAGAACTTAATAAGAAGATTAAGACTGCTTCTAAAGAAGCAAAAGAGTTTATAGAAAAAGATATAAGAAAGTATGAGTATGCCCTAAGAGGAGAAAATAAAGTAGTTAATGCTCTTATGAATAGTAATATTCCAATGCTTATATTACATGATTTAAATATTGTATATAAAGATCGTAGAGTTCAAATAGATTTTATGCTTATTACTAGAAGAAACTATTATATATTAGAATGTAAGAATACTTATGGTAATATTTTAATTGATAATAGTGGTAACTTCTATAGAACATATTATGGTAAGAAAGTAGGTATTTATAATCCTATAGATAAACTAGATAGAAATATAGACACTATTAAGATGTATTTAAATGATCATAGTACATTTCTTGAAAAATTAATATTAAATAAGGCTTATGATGACTTTTATCATGGTATAGTAGTACTTTCTAATGAGAATACTATTGTTGATACTAAGAGTGCTCCAAGAGATGTTAAAAATAAAATAGTTAGAGTAGATAAACTCGTAGATTATATTAAAAAGATAGAAAAGAATTCTACAGAGTTTTCAAGTATGGATGATATCATAAAAGAAAGTGCTGATAGAATATTATCTTTATGTATTGATGAAGATATAGTAGATGATATAAATGAAACTAGTGTAGTATCAAGAGAAAAACTATTTGATTTAAATGATATTATTAAGAATAAACTTAAGAACTATAGAAACTATAAATCTAAACAACTTAACTATAAACCATATTATATATTTAGTGATAAAGTATTAAATGAAATAGTAAGAGTAAAACCGACAAATGAAAAAGAATTAAAGAGTATAGAAGGATTTTCTGATACTAAGTATAAGAAGTATGGAAAAGATATTATTAATATAATTAATGGTAAATAAAAATTGTAAGAATTAACTTACAATTTTTTTAGTTGTTATTATAATTTTCTTCGAATTCTTTTTGTTGTTTTTCAAGTTCTTCTTTTATTTTATTATATTGATCATCGAATTCTTTATTTCTACTATCAATCATTTCTTTAGTATTATTTATTTCATCTCTTGTATCATTATAGTCGTTATTAAAGTTTACTATGTTTATTATAATTATTGTCATTATAGTTAATATTATTATTGCAGCTACAACGAACATAATCTTACCTATAGTAAATGTAGATTTAAAAGTTTTTAAACTAGTATCCATTATATCTTTAGTTTTTTCTTTTAATTCATTATCTAACTCTTTACTTCTTAAGTCAGTATCTTTTTCTTTATTAAGTCTTTCTTTATATTCTTTATAGTCTTGGTTTTTTGAATATGGTGCTTTACAGTTAGGACAAACTTTATCTTTATCTAAATCTATATTAGTACCACAATGTTCACATATTATTTTCATATTAACTCCTATAATTCTTTAACTAATTTTTTAAATTCATCGCCTCTGTCTTCAAATTTAGCATATTGATCCCAAGATGCACTTGCTGGACTTAGAAGAATAACATCTCCACTAACACTTTCTTTATTAGCAACTTCTACTGCTTCTTTTAAAGTATTAACCATAGTACATTTAATACCTAGTGAATCTATTTGTTTCTTACATCTTTCTTTACATTCACCATAACATACTACTGCTTTAGTATTTTTCATATAGTCTTTTAAATCTAAGAAGTTTTGTGTTCTTTCTTGACCACCTAATAATATAATAGTTGGTTTTTTAAATGCACTAAGAGCTATTTGAGTAGCTGTTATATTAGTAGCTTTAGAGTCATTATAGAAGTCTTTTCCTTCAAATGTTCTTACATATTCTATTCTATGTTCTACTCCAGTAAACTCACTTATTGCCTTACACATTATTTCATTTGATATACCAAGTTCCTTAGCTATCATAATAGCACACATAACATTTTCATAATTATGATTACCTTGTAATTTGATATCTTTAGTATCTATTATTTCTTCACCATAATAGTATATCTTACCATTTTCTAAATAAGCACCATCTATCTTTTCTTTACTAGTGAAATATTTCTTAGTACTTTTTATATCTTTAGTAATTCTATATGCGTCTTCATTACCTTTGTTAATGATAGCTATATTCTTAGAAGTATGATTTTGGAATATTCTAAGTTTATTTTCATTATAATATTCGCGAGTACCAAACATATCTAAATGTGCTTCATATATATTAGTAAGAACAGCTATATCAGGATTAAAGTCATAGAAATCATGTAGTTGAGGAACACCAATCTCCATAATTAAATAATCATTCTCTTTGATGTCTTCAATAACTTCACATAAAGGAAAACCTATATTACCTGCTAAATGTGTTCTACCAGGAAATGCAGCACTAACTATTTCATAAGTAAGTGATGTAGTAGTAGTCTTACCATTAGTACCAGTAATAGCTACTAGTTTAACTCCTTTAGGTAATAAATGATAAGCCATTTCTATTTCATTAATAATTTTAATATTATGTTCTTCTGCGTATTTTAAATATTTATGATCAAAATGAACCCCTGGATTCTTAATTAAATAATCAAATGATTCATCTAATATATCATCAGGATGATCACCTAAGATTACTTTAACTCCTAAATCTTCTAATTCTTTAATATGATTCTTATCTTGATTAGCATTCTTATCATTTAATACAATAGTGTTACCTCTTTTAGCAAGTACTCTAGCTGCATGATAACCACTTCTAGCCATACCAAGAATAAAAATCTTCTTGTTTTCAAACATATTACACGCCTCCAATATAATTATACAACATTGATTAGTTCATATTTAATAATATGTGTAAACTTTACAATGAAATAAAAAAAATAACTACGATTTTTACTTTTTATAGTTATTTTTAATAGAAACTGCTTTATCTTTTAAATATTTCATTTTTTCTTTTATATTAAATTTAAATCTAATATTTGGAAATGCTTTAAATAATCTTTTAGCAAGTACATTATCACTAAGTATCTTTTTAACTTTTTCTGTTATTTCTTTTGTATTGTCTAAGTGTACATATTTAACACCCATATCTTTAATTTTAATTATTACTTTGAATGATATAAAGTTATCTATTAAGAATAGTGTTAGTATTGTATAAAATAATATGTTAATAGTTAGAGGACTTAGCTTATCAAATAAACTAAGAGCAAAAGGATTTACAAATTTAACTAGTAAGAATCCAAGTACTCCGAAAGCTAAACTATTTACTAAGCAAATTCTGCCATTTATATTAAATTTATTCTTAGTGTAATCCCACCATCTAGCATGAAATAGTTTTTCCATTAAATAACTTGTTATATATTCTCCAGCACTGCATATTATGATTGATAGAACAAATAGTAATACTGGACTTTTTACATTATGTAGTAAAAGTACCATAGCTAAAGCACAATTACCATATATAGGACAATATGGACCTATTAAGAATCCTCTATTTACAAAACATTTTGTATCAGGATATGTAGCAACTACTTCTATCATCCAACCAATCATTGAATAAGCAATAAATAATAAAAATAATATTTTTAAATCACACATCTATTTTTTCTCCTTTTCTTAAGCCCTAAATATTTTGGATACTCTTTTGGATGAGCAAGTACATTTAATGAACATTTCTTATCCATCATAGTAACAACCCAACTCTCAGCATACTTAGGTGGTATTATATTAAGAGGAAACATATGTCTTAATATAATATCTTCTACCATTGGATTCATTAAATGAGGAAAATGCTTTCTTGCATTATATAAAGCCTCTCTTGCGTGAACAAATCCATGTAACTCTCTAAATTTCTTTTTATTATGATCATCCTGCCATGGCTTAAAATAAAAATCATGAAGTATTGCTCCAATACAAGTATTTCTAACATTCAAATTATGTCTTTTAGCAAACTTATAAGATTCATATGCCACTTTCATAGAGTGTTCATAAACATTTTCATTTTCATGATGAGCATACTTCTTTCTTTTTAAAAATTCTTTATTATTAATTATTTCATCTATATATTTTAAAAACTCTTTGTCATATTTCATAAATCTCACGTAAACATTATAACAAATATAGATTATTATTAAAAGAGATTATGCTATAATAGACATATAATAAGGAGAAAAATGAAAAGCAAAGTTTATTTTACAAATGAAATAAGTAGTGAAAAATTAGTAGAAATTTATAAAAATTAGGTGTAGAACTTAATGGTAAAGTTGCTGTTAAAGTTCACAGTGGAGAAAAATGTAATCAAAATTATTTAAAGCCTCTATTCTATAAAAATACTATTGATTATGTGAATGGCACTGTTGTTGAATGTAATACTGCTTATGATGGAGCAAGAAATACAAGTGACAAACATTTAAAAAGTAATTATGTAGGTAAGAATATAGAAAACTATGACTCTATGTTAGTACTTTCTCATTTTAAAGGTCATCCAATGTGTGTATTTTGAGGTTCTTTAAAGAACATATCAATAGGCCTTGCATCTAGTCATGGAAAAGCAAACATACATGGTGCTGGTAAACCTGAAGAAATATGGACTGCAGATCATGATTCATTCTTAGAATCAATGGCAAATATGTCAGTAGATTGTGATTGCTGTGCTAAAGCAGAAGATCCTTGTATGAAAGATATTGGAATTTTATCTTCGACTGATCCTGTTGCTATTGATCAAGCATGCATTGATTTAGTTTATATTAGTAATGATCCAGGAAAAGACCATTTAATTGAAAGAATTGAATCTAGAAATGGAATTCATACTATAGAAGAAGCTGAAAAACTATATGTTGGTACAAGAAATTACGAATTAATTAAATTTTAACTTTATTTTTAAGTAATTTTGTGGTATCATTTACGGATAAAAAAGGGAGATGAATTAAATGAATGGAAAAGTAACATATATTTTCGGACATAAAAATCCTGATACAGACTCAATATGTGCATCAATTGCTTTATCATATTTAAAGAATAAATTAGGATTCAACGCAGTAGCATCAACACTAGGTAATTTAAACCCAGAAACTAAGTTTGCTTTAAATTACTTTAATGTTAAAGAACCATATCATTTAAATGATGTAAAATTACAAATAAAAGATGTTTCTTATCATAAAGGATGTTTTATTGATAAGAATGTTCCTATTAAAGATGCGTTTGATTATATGAATAAATATTCTCTAACAGGTATACCAGTAGTAGAAAATAAAAATAAGTACTACGGATATGTTTCATTAAAAGAAGTGGCTCGTGAAATTATAAATGGAGACTTCCATAAGATTAATACTTCATATGGAAACTTAATAAGTGTATTAAAAGGTACTCAAATATTAAAGTTTGATAAAGAAATATCCGGTAATGTGTTAGCTGCTACGTATGCTAAAGCTACATTCTTAGAAAGAGTAGCATTAGATAATAGTTATATTCTTATTATAGGAGACAGAACTGCTATACTTGATTATGCTATTGAAAGTAAAGTTAAACTAATTATAGTTATCGCAGGTATAGAATTACCTCATGAATTACTTCAAAAAGCTAAAAAGAATAAAGTTAATATTATTAGTACACCTCTTTCTTCATATGAAGTAGGAAAACTAATATCATTCTCTAACTATATTAAAGATATAATGAGAAAAGAAGAATCTGTTACTTTTAATGAACTTGATTATTTATCAGATTTCATTGAACAAAGTAAAAAATTAAAACATACTAACTATCCAATACTTAATAGTAAGAATGAATGTAAAGGACTTTTAACTTTAACAGATACTAATAATGTAGATAAGAAACAAGTTATTTTAGTAGACCATAATAACTCTTCGCAAAGTGTAGATGGTCTTGAAGAATCAGAAATATTAGAAGTAATAGATCATCATAATATCGGGGACATTAATACTAAGAAACCTATTAATTTTAGAAATGCAGGAGTAGGTAGTGTTAATACAATTATTTATGATTTATATAAAGAAAATAATATAAAGATTCCTAAAGATATAGCTGGTCTTATGGCTTCAGCAATCATATCAGATACATTACTTCTAACTTCACCAACTACTACTATAAGAGATACTGATGCTTTAATTAACTTATCAAAAATAGCTAAAATTAAATATAAGAAATATGGTATAGAATTATTAAAACAAGGTATGACTATTAAAGGTCTTACAAATGAAGATATACTTCATAAAGACTTTAAGACATATAAAGTAAATGATAAGATGATTGGTATAGGTCAAATCTTAACAGCAGACTTTGAATCTATGAATAAAAAAATAAATAGTTTAGTTAACTATTTAGACGAAGTATCTAATAATGAAAATATAAGAGTGGTTACTTTATTCGTAACAGATATTTTCGAAAATGTATCTTATTGTTTATATAATAGGGATGCAGAAAATATCATCAAGAATAGTTTTGATTTAAAAGAAATATACGAAGGTGTACCTCTAAAAGATATAGTTTCAAGAAAAATACAAATAGCTCCATATATAATGGATGCAATAGAGAAAGAGTAGAAATACTCTTTTAATTTGGTATATCACATTAGAATGTGTTAAAACATATAAAAATGCTAAAAACACACAATAAAATGCAAAATATTGTGATGATTTAGTCATAAACACACAATATATGCTTGAAAAATGTATAAAAATAATGTAAAATACACAATGAATTCAAAAATATTGTGTATTTTTTAATGAAAAGTGATATATTATAATAGAGAGGAGTGTTAATATGGAACCATATAAAGCTAAATTATTACCAATTCAATATAGACTTGATAGAGAAACTATTAAATTGTTAGGTCAAGCAAATGATAAATATGGACAATATAAATCTTTACTAAAGATGTTCAAATTTGATCAAAGATATTTTCTGGATTCTTTAATTCTAGGAGAAAGTGTTAGATCATCAAGAATTGAAGGCACACAAATATCACAGGATGATATGTACTATATTAATTATGTAGAACAAAATGATAGTATACAAGAAGTTAAGAATTTAAAGAATATGTTAGAGTATGCTACTGAAAAGTTGCAAAAAAATGATTTTAGTGTTCATATGATAAATTCTATGCATAAGATACTTCTTTCAGGCGTAAGAGGAAAAGATAAATCTCCAGGTGAAATAAGAACAATTCAAAATTATATAGGCCTTAAGGGTTTAGGTAAAGAAGGAGCAACTTTCGTACCACCAGTACCAGAAGAAGTACCAGAATTATTAGATAATCTAATAGAATATATGAATGATATATATGATGATGAAGCATTTATAAAAGTAGCAATTTCACACGTTCAGTTTGAATCAATACACCCATATAAAGATGGAAATGGTAGAATGGGTAGAGCCTTAATGACACTTCAACTTGCTAAAATTAAAAATGATGAGCCAATACTATTTCTTTCAGAAATCATTGAACTTTACAAAGCAAGCTACTATAATGCCTTAACAGAATGCAGAAATGGAAACGTAGATGGTTTTATAAGATTCTTTTTACAATGTGTTGTAGACCAATGCACTAGAAATATTGGAAGAATTGAAAAAATAAATAGGGTATATGATGAAGATGAAGAAAATATAAGACAAAATATAAAGGGTAGTATAGTGTTAAGAATGCATCCATTAATGATGAAAAAAATAGTATTTACACCACAAGAAATGTCAGAAGAACTTGGAGTGCATATCAATACAATAATTGGAATACTAAACAAAATGATAAAGTTAAAAATGATTACAAAAGAAAAGAAAGATGGAACAAATAGAATAACTTATAGATATATAAGAATATATGATACATTTGTAGAACAGTTGTAATCACAATAGAATGTGTAAAAGTACGAAAAAATACTAAGAAACACACAATAAAATGCAAAACATTATGATAATTTAGTAATATGATCACAATAAATCACAATCTATTGTATAAATTTAACTTAAAAGTATTATAAAATAACAATGTAATGTAAAAATACTAGGAAGATTAAATCCTAGTATTTTATTTATATAACACATTTAAATCAACAACACCATTTATTCCATCAACTTTACCTCTACTAGAGAATTGCCACATAGTATAAGGTTTAGAATAACTAGACTTTTCTGATGTATAATGAGCAAGCCAAGTATCTTTACTTCCAACATCCCATATATTTTCTAAATAGTATTTACTACTATAAAGTGTTCCTTGATATCCGTGTTTGGTAACTTCATTAATAAATGCGTCAGCTATTAAATTAATATCTGTAAGACTAATATTATATGAATTAAAATTATTCCAGTTTTCCCAATCAAATGCGATAGGTAACTCAAGTGTAATTCCATCAAGTGTATTAACTACATACTGAGCCTGTTCGCGTGCTTCATATACATCTTTAGCATAACTGAAAAAATAAACACCAACTGGTATACCAGCTTTCTTAGCATTCTCAATATTCTTTTTATATTGATTATCCATAACAATTTGATTCTTTCTATTATGACCAAAGCCAATTCTAATCATTGCAAACTCTACACCAGCTTTTTTAGCTTTTTCCCAATCAACAGTATCTTGCCAAGTAGACACATCAACTCCAATCATAGTGTTTTCATTCTTATATTTCTTAATAGCATCTTTTATACTAACAGTATTTTTAGGAG
Source organism: uncultured bacterium (assembly GCA_945935525.1). Classification (GTDB taxonomy): domain Bacteria; phylum Bacillota_I; class Bacilli_A; order RF39; family UBA660; genus CAG-1000. The sequence goes on from CAMERI010000010.1 coordinate 33,781, forward strand.
TAGATGCATTACTAGTATTTGTTTTTTTAGGCTTTTCTTTTACAACTAATTTAAAACTTTTAGTAGTAGTGTTATTAGATGAATCAGTAGCTATATATTTTAAATTATATGTACCAACTTTATTAACATTATACTCACCTTCAACTTTACAATCAGGTCTCTTATCATAATTATCAGCGCATAAAGCTTTATCAACTAAATTAACATTTTCACCCTTATTAGTACTATAAGAACTACTTATTAACACTAATGGTTTAGTAGTATCAACAACTTCATACTCAATAGCTTCAAATTTATCCCTATGATTAGAAGTCTTATAATTAACGAGAACTTTATTTTTACCTAAAGTATAAGTATCAATAAGTATATTATCACTAGTAATTTCTCCATCTTCAATACTAACAATATCATAAAGTTTTACTTTAGATGCATATTCAAAAGATAAATTATCACTTTTAACTATTTTAGTATTAGAGTTACTCATAATAGGAACTTCTTCATTCATCTTATTACATCCAACTAATAATAAAAACATTAAACAAATTATAAACATTTTATTTTTCATATTCACCATATTGATAGTTTATCACATTTACATATATTTTTATACTAAAGTATATAACATTTTTAATAATTTTATGCATATTAAAAGAGTCTATGACTCTTTATGTTATTTATAGTTTTCTTTATCAAAATCAACTAGTAATTCGTGTATCATTTCTTCTTGATTTCCTAAGTAAACTTCTTCAATTCTATCAACTCTGCATTTTTCACATTCGATAATACTATTCATTTTAAGAAGTGAATCTTCGATATCATCATTAACAATTACATAGTTATATTTAGATACTTCATTTATTTCTTTATATGCAGTTTTAAATCTCTCTACTACTTGTTCTTTAGTTTCAGTTTTTCTACCAATTAATCTTTTCTTAAGTATTTCCATTGATGGTGGCATAATAAATATAAATACAGCATCAGGTCTTTTTTCATTAACTTTACGTGCTCCCTCAATATCAATTTCAAGTATTATATTTTTACCTTTACTAAGTATTTCATCAATGTGTTCTATAGGTGTTCCATAATATTTATTAGAGTGAACTATCGCATATTCTAAATATTTATTTTCTTTAATCTTTTGTTCAAACTCTTCTGTACTTATAAAGTTATAATCAGTGCCATCTTTTTCTTCACCTCTGGGACTTCTAGTAGTGTCACTTATAGACATAACAGTATCATTTCTTGAATCAATTAATTTTTGATTTAATGTACTTTTTCCGCAACCAGATGGACCTGAAACAACTATTAATAAACCTTGTTCATTTTCTTTAATCATAAATACCTCTTAACACAATATTAACATTTTAAAAATATTTAATCAATAATGTATAAACATCATAATAATGTAAATAATAATACTGGTGAAGATAAATGAATGAAAATATGGAATTATTAAATTTTGTATATGAAAATGCAGAAATGGGTGTACATACTTTAAATATTTTAAGTGATACACTAAGAAAAAGAGATAACAAGATTAAAGGTTTAATCGAAGATGAGTTGAAAGAATATAATAACTTCTTAAAAGAATCAGAAAAACTTCTTAAAAAGAATAAGATTGAACCAAAGAAAACTAATCTTATGGCAAAACTAAGTAGTAAAATGGGTATAACTATGGAAACTATGAAGGATAATAGTGATCCGGCTATTGCATCAATGGTTATTGAAGGACTTACTATGGGTATAGTAGAGATGCAAACAAAGATAGAAAACTATAAAAAATTAGTCGATAAAAAGATATTAAAATTATCTATTAAATTCTTAAAATTTCAAGAAGAAGAAATAGAAAAACTTAAAATATTTATGTAATTTACACATAAATATTTTTTTTTATTAAAAACTATTTAAATTCTTTCTTGTTATGATATAATCAAGATAAGATTAAATAATAAGAAGGATAGTGAGTATATGAAGAGTATTAAGAAAGTTATAGCAGTTTTATTAATATTAACTACTATGACTGGGTGCGTTAAATATAAAAATACAATGACAATTAACAATGATAAGAGTATGAATTTTGAAGGAACTTATATTATCAATGATAAAGTTATAGATGCTATAAAGAGCATGGGTTCTGGAGGAGAAACTACTATAAAAGAGAATATTAATAAAGATAAACTTAAAGAAAGAGGTATAACAATATCAGATAAAAAAGAGAATGGTTATACTGGAGTATCCTTTAGTAAGAAGTATGACAATATAGATAAAGTATCTAATGATGCAGGAAAAGAAGTTATTATTAGTGATTATCTTGATGATAACTTTGATGACAGTATATTATTTAAAGTTGAAAAAGGGTTCTTAAAGAATAAATATACAGCTAAGTTTTCATTTAATAGTGAGGTAACAACAGATGATGGGGACTTAACATCATACGCTCCATCTAATAATGAACAATTAGCTATGGGAAGTGGACTTGATGGTAATACTGCTACTATTCCAAGTAATGGAACAACAAATGATAAAACAAATGATAATACAGTAAAAGCTCCTGGAACTAATGATAACTCAACAACAGTTATTGATGATAATCAAGGAAATAATACTGGTACAGATGATGATTATGATAAAGCGTATGAAGAATTATCAAAACTAGCAAATGAAATGGAATTTAGTTTTACAGTAAATCTTCCATCAACACCAATTAGTAATAACGCAACAAAAACTGATAATGGTGGTAAAACATTAGTATGGAATATTGAAAGTAATAAAGTAACTACAATTGAATTTGCGTTTGAATTAAAAAATATGACTAACTATTATATATTATACGGTGGTATTGCTGCTGGAGTGATCATTGTAATAGTAATTATAATTATGATTATTAATAAAGGTAAAAAAGGTAAAGAAGTAGTACCTGCTCAAAATGAACCAATTCATGCAGACTATGATCCTTCAATAGCAGCTGCTATTCCAAATACTGCTTTAGTAAATGGAGGACAAACTACAAATGTAAATAATGAAGTAGCAAGTACAACGCCTGTAACTAATGAACCCACTCAAACTGTACAACAATCACCAGTTCAACCACAAACTCCAGTTCAAATAGAAGCACCTGCTGAACCAAAAGTAGAAGTTTCAGAACCTGTTCAAGAACCAGTTAATGGTCCTATTGGAAACGCAAATACTGAGCCACAAGCTCATATAATTCCTGAAGTTACAGTTGAACCTCAAGTAGTTGTACCTGAAACAAAACCAACATTCGTAACTCCAGATAATATAAAAGAAGAACCAATTGTTATACCAGAAGAAAAACCTGAAATAAAAATAGATGCACCACAAACAATTGATATGAATCAAAATTAGTAGTAGAAATACTACTTTTTTATGTAAAAAATGTTAAAATTAATGTGGTGATATTATGGCATACATAGAATTTAAAGATGTAAGTAAAATATATAAATCAGGAGAAATAGAAGTAAAAGCACTTGATAAAGTGAATTTTGAAATAGAACAAGGAGAATTAGTTTGTATTTTAGGCCACTCAGGAGCAGGTAAAACAACAGCGCTTAATATATTAGGTGGAATGGATAAAGCTACTAGTGGAAAAATAACAGTTGCTAAAAAGGATATAACTAAATATAACAAAAAAGATCTAATTAAATATAGAAGAACTAATATAGGTTTTGTATTCCAATTCTATAATCTTATACAAAATTTAACAGCACTTGAAAACGTAGAACTAGCAACTGAAATATGTAAGAATTCCTTGTCTCCTAAAGAAACGCTAATAAATGTAGGATTAAAAGATAGACTCAATAACTTTCCAGCACAATTATCAGGTGGAGAACAACAAAGAGTTTCTATCGCAAGAGCACTAGCTAAAAATCCAAATGTACTTTTGTGTGATGAACCAACCGGAGCTTTAGACTACGTTACTGGAAAACAAATACTAAAACTATTACAAGATACTTGTAGAAAAAGAAAAATGACAGTAATAATTATCACTCATAACACTGCTATTGCTCCAATGGCTGACAAAGTCATTAAATTTAAAAGTGGAAAAGTTGAAGAGGTTGTTATTAATAAGAAACCAGTTGATATAGAAAGGATTGAATGGTAGTGAAAACACTAACTAAACAAAGTTTCCTAAGTATCAAAAAAACATTTAAAAGATTCTTATCTATCTTAGCAATAGTACTTTTAGGAGTAGGATTCTTTACTGGTATTAGACAAACTTCTCCTAATATGGAAAGTAGTATAGATGAATACTTTAAGAAACAAAATGTTTATGATATTAATTTAATGTCAACTTGGGGAATTACAGATGAAGAAATAGAAAAATTAAAAAATGATGGATATGACATAGAACCATCTTATAGTATAGATGCCCTTATAAGAGTGGATGATGACTATGTAGTAAAAGTTCATTCATATGATCCAAATGCTAAAATGAATAAACTAATTGTTACTGATGGAAGACTACCTGAAACAAATAAAGAATGTGTAATAGAAAAAAATAAAGATTTAGGAGAATATAAAATCGGAGACACAATTACTATAGAAGATGATAACTTAAAAGAACAAACGCTTGAAATCGTTGGTTTTGTAAAAAGCCCATTATATGTATCTCGTGAAAGAGGAAGTACTAAACTACTAAATGGTAAAGTTAACTTCTATATGTATTCACTAATTACTAACTTTAATATCGATTATTACACGGAAGCCTATATAAAATTTAATAATAATGAAAGTACTTATTCAAAAAAATATGAACAACTTATAAACAGCGAAGAAGATAAACTAGAAGTTATAACAAATGAATTTATAGAAACAAGATTTAACAAAGAAAAAAATGATGCATTAAAAGAATTAAATGATAATATTGATAAATATAATAAAGAGAAAAAAGATGCATATAAAAAGTTAGATGATGCGAAAGATAAAATAGATAAAAACGAAAAAACTTTAAATAGTAATTTAACAAAACTAAATAATAATGAAAAGAAAGCTAAAGAAACTTTTAAAACTAAGAAAGCGGAAATAGAGTCTAATAAGAAAAAAGTTAATGATGGAATTGCTACTCTTAAAAAGAATATTGCTTACTTAGAAAGTGTAGGTGGAGACACAACTGCATTAAAAGCACAGCTTTCAGCTTTAGAATCAAACTTAAAGAAATTAAATGATGGCTATAACACTCTACTTAAAGAAGAAAAGAAAACATATAAAGAAATATCAAGTGCCAGAACTAAAATAAATAATGGTAAAAAAGAAATAGCAAAAGCAAGAAAAGAACTTGAAGATAATAGAAAGAAAGCTGATAAAGAGTTTGAAGACGCTTATAAGAAAATTGAAGATGCTAGAAAAGAAATAGATGAACTTGAAAAACCTGAATGGTATATTCTAGATTTAGATTCTAACGTTGGATATTATAGTTTTTCTCAAGATAGTGAAAGAATTAACAAACTAGCTAAAGTATTCCCATTATTATTTTATATCGTTGCTGTACTTGTAAGTTTAACTACTATGACAAGAATGGTTGAAGAAGAAAGAGGAGAACTTGGTACACTAAAATCCTTAGGATACAATGATAATCAAATACTATTTAAATATATTATTTATGCTTTACTTGCAACTACTATAGGTTCAGTATTAGGTGTAATAATAGGTTCAAACACAATACCAAGTATAATCTATGGAATGTATAGTTTAATGTATACACTAGGAGACTTTGTTAATGGATTTGATACATCAAGTGCACTTATAGGTTCTTTGATAGCAATAGGTTGCATACTATTGTCAACATACTTAGCAGTTAAAAAATCATTAAAAGAAGTACCAGCAGAACTACTAAGACCAAAAAGTCCAGCCGCAGGTAAAAGAGTACTTTTAGAAAGAATACCATTCATATGGAAACACTTATCATTCTCAAGAAAAGTAACAGTAAGAAATGTATTTAGATACAAAAAAAGATTCTTAATGACAATATTTGGTATAGCTGGATGTACAGGACTTATAATCGCAGGATTTGGTTTAAAAGATTGTATAACTGATATGGTACCAAACCAATATGAAAAGATATTTAGTTATGATTTAGAAATAACATTTAATAAGGATAGTAAATCTTTAGATAAAGACTATGAAGAAATATCAAAATTCAAAGAATTTAAAGAAACACTAAAAGTAAATAAAGAAGCAATAGATATTATAAATAAAGATACTAATCAATCAGTACAACTTATAATACCATTTGACAACTATGAAGACTTTATAAAGATACAAGATAGAAAAACTGAAAAAGAATATACTCTAGATGATAAAGTATATGTTTCAGAAAAGTTATATAAACTTCTTAAATTAAAAGAAAATGATACTCTAAAGATTAAACTTGATGATAAGGAATACACTACAAAAGTAGGTGGAAGTACTGAAAACTACATAATGCATTATATTTACATGAGCAAGAAATTATATAATAGTGACTCATATAATACTATGTTTGTAAAAGTAGATAACTTAAATGAAGAAACAAGAAAAGATTTATCAAAGAGACTAAAAGAATATGATTCAGTTTCTAAACTAACATACAATTCACTTAGTAGAACTGTATTTGATGAAGCAATGGAAAACTTTGGACAAGTATCAGGTATATTAATAGTTTCAGCAGGGCTTTTAGCATTCGTAGTACTTTATAACTTATCAAGTATAAATATTAGTGAAAGAAAAAGAGAACTAGCATCAATTAAAGTATTAGGATTCTACGATAATGAAGTATATAATTACATCGGAAGAGAAAACAAAATACTAACATTTATTGGTATGTTACTTGGATGTTTCGTAGGATACGCTCTTACTATGTATATAATTAAAACTTGTGAACTTGATATTACTATGTTTAGTCCTAAAATATCTATTTATAGTTATATATATTCTTTAGGTATAACACTCATATTTACAATATTAGTTGACATAGCTACATACTTTAGTTTAAAGCATATTAAGATGGTTGAATCATTAAAATCAGTAGAATAGTGTAAAAAAGATATATCTATTAAAGATATATCTTTTAATATTTGTTATAATTATAATGAGGTGAAGGTAATATGGATATAGATTTAAGAAAGGCATTAAATTTAGAAAAGAAAAGACAGCAAAATAATATAGAATTAATAGCAAGTGAAAACTATGTATCTAAAGCTATATTAGAATTACAAGGTAGTATCTTAACTAATAAATATGCTGAAGGATACCCAGGAAAGAGGTATTATGGAGGATGTGAATACATCGATATTTTTGAAAATAAAGCAATAGAATATGCTTGTAAATTATTTGGAAGTGCTTATGCGAATGTTCAACCACATAGTGGAAGTTCAGCTAATATGGCAGTTTATAGAGCATTATTAAATCAAGGTGATAAAGTACTAGGAATGTCACTTGCTCAAGGAGGACACTTAACTCATGGAAGCAAAGTAAGTTTTAGTGGTATTGACTATGAAATAGTTTCATATGAATTAGATCCAGAAAGTGAAACTTTAGATTATAAGAAAATAGAAGAACTTGCTATAAAAGAAAAACCTAAAATGATAATCGCAGGATGTAGTGCTTATAGTAGAAGTATAGACTTCAAAAAGTTTAGAGAAATTGCTGATAAATGTGGTGCTTACTTAATGGTAGATATGGCCCATATAGCAGGTCTGGTAGCAGCGGGACTTCATATGAATCCAGTACCATATGCTGACGTAGTAACATCAACTACTCATAAAACACTAAGAGGCCCAAGAGGTGGATTAATACTAACTAATAGTGAAGAAATAATTAAAAAGATAAATAAAGTAGTATTCCCAGGTATACAAGGTGGACCACTTATGCATGTAATCGCAGCAAAAGCACAATGTTTCTATGAAGCATTACAACCAGAATTCAAAGAATATGCTAAAAATATAATTAAAAACGCAAATGCTATGGCAGAAGAATTCAAAAAGAATAATGTAAAAGTAGTATCTAATTCAACAGATAACCACTTAATGTTAATAGATGTTAAATCTAGTTTTGGATTAACTGGTAAAGAAGCAGAAGAAACACTTGATAAAATAAATATAACTGTTAATAAAAATGCAATACCATTTGATACAGAAAAACCAAGTATAACAAGTGGATTAAGACTTGGAAGTGCAGCAATGACTACAAGAGGCTTAAATGACAAAGATTTTATAGAGATTGCAGACATAATTATCAAAGTATTAAAAAATTATAACAATAAAAAAGTACTTCTCGAATGTAAAAAAGAAGTACATGTTATCACTAGTAAATATCCAACTAAGAATATTAAATAGTTGATACGTCTATCCAATCTACAGGGTTAGAAAATTCTTCTAACTCTTTTATTGTGACTTCAATCGCAGAAGTAGGGCTTCCACAAGCAGGAAAGACTGTTTCAAACCTTTTAAGAGATTCATCTAAATAAACTTCTACACCAGGTTTAACTGCAAATGGACATACACCGCCGACAGGATGACCAGTTAAACTTTCAACTTCGTCAAATTGAAGCATATGAGCTTTTTCACCAAAATAGTGTTTGAACTTAGAATTATTAATTTTAGCATCTCCAGCCAAAACTATAAGTACTATTTTATCACTAACTCTAAATGATAAAGTCTTAGCAATTCTTTCTTCAGTAGTATGTAATGCATGAGCTGCTAAACTAACAGTTGCACTACTTTCATCAAGAACAACAACTCTATCATCAGCATTGTATTTTTTTAAGTATTCTTTTACATCATTTAATGCCATTATCCTCTATCTCCCAACGTTAATGCGAAGTAACCACCAATTACAATTATAAAAAATAATATTGAAAGTGGACCAGTAATAATTGAAAATATAGTTCCAAAGTTCTTTAAATTTTTAGTTACACATCCAACTATTAATTCATCAGTAACTTCATATGCCTCATCTACACTATTAGTATTATCTTCTAAAAAGTAAACACCAGCTGATAAATCTTTAACTTTAGCAAGTCTAAAAGAACCATAATACTTATATAAGATTATATCATCACTTTTATAAGATGAACCTCTTTCAAGTATAACTACATCATTTATCTTATAATCAGGTGCCATATTATTTTCATTAACTTGATGATAAGTATATCCGAATAAATAAGAATAAGAACTATCAAATAATAACTTATATCCTAAGTCATACACTGCTATAAAAGCAAGTATACCTAATATACATATTAATACTAGCATTACTGCTTTAATAGGTCCCATAAATTTTCTTAATCTCATCATATTATCACCTTACCTATGTAGTAATTATAACATAACACTAGATAATTTGACATAATAACTTAATTATTATATAATAGTTGTCACTTAAAGGGGGAATAAATATGTCATATGAAACAGATTGTATGATAGCTCTTAAAAATGCATTAAGAGATACAGAAGGGTTAAAAATAGCATTAAAAGAATTCAATAAGAATGCTAAAACATTAGAACGTTTAGCAGAAGCTATTGAAAAACAAAATGAACTTAAAGAAAGAGAACTTGCACTATTAGAAAGACAAGAAGAAATGTCAAGAACATTTAAACCAAGAAATTACTAGAAATAGTAATTTTTATTTTGTTAAATATGTTATAATTGTTAAGAGGTAATTTATGGAAGAATTTAACAATAAAATAGTTATACTTAATGATTATGCTAAAAAAAGTTTTATTAAGAAAATAGACAAACTTATAAATGTAAAAGTAATAACATTAAGTGAATTAAAACGTAAATATTATTTTGATTATGATAATAAAGCAATATACTTTGTAAGTAATAAATATAATTGTATACCTGAAATAGCAAAGATATATATAGAAAATATTTATTATTTGAAGGATATAGATAATGAAAAAATAAACTTCTTAAAAGACATTAAGAATGACTTAGATAGTAACAACTTATTAACATATAATAATTTATTTAAAGAGTTTCTAAAAGGTAAAGAGATAGTACTTTATAATTTGAAATACACTGATAAATTTTATAAAAATATATTTAAAGAATTAGAAAAGTTTTCAAAAATAACTATTTATAATGATGAAGACAATTCCATAGTAAAAGAATTATATAAGGCAAACAATTCTGAAGAAGAGATAGCTTTTGTTTGTTCAAAGATTACAAAACTTATTAAGAGTGGAGTGAACATAAATAATATTAAACTAGCTAACGTAAAAAGTGATTATGAATTTATAATTAGAAAGACATTTAAATTATTTAATATTCCAATAAACTTACCATCTTTTGAAACCATAAAATCTACGTCATTAGTCATTAAATTTAAAGAACTTTATAATAGTGATATAAATGAAACAATAGAGAAAATAAAAGAATTTATAAATACTAAAGAAGAAAATGATATATATAAAAGTATAATAAGTATTGTAAACAATTATTTATGGAGTAATGACTTCTTACTTGTAAAAGATATGGTATTTAATGATATAGATAATATTAAAACACCTAGAGAGAAACTAAAGAATGCAGTCGAAGTAATTGAATTTAAAAAAGAATTAGTAACTGATGAAGACTATGTATTTCTAATCGGATACAATGAAGGAGTAATACCAGTTAACTATAAAGATGAAGACTATTTAAGTGATTCTATTAAAGAAAAATTAGGTCTTAGTACATCATTTGAACTAAACGAAAACGCTATGAATGAAACAAAAGATAATATAAGAAATATAAAAAATCTAATAGTTACTTATCCAAGTCATAACTTAAGTAGTGAAATATATATTTCTTCATCATATGAAAAAGATTTATTTGAAGAAAAAGAGTTAAATATTAGTTTTAATGAATCTAACGCATATAATAAATTAAAATTAGTTAGTGAAAAAGATGAAAATTCTAAATTTGGTACTATAACAGATAATCTATTAAAACTAAGTTCACACTATAAAGATATGAAATATAATAGTTATGATAATAAATATAAGATGATAGATAAAACTAAAATAAAAGAATTCTTTAAGGATGGTTTAACTCTATCATATACAAGTATTAATGATTATTATATGTGTTCATTTAGATATTATTTAAATTATATTTTAAAAGTTAATAAGTTTGAAGATACTTTTGAAGCAACAGTAGGAAGTATATTTCATAAGATACTTTCTATGTGTTTTGATCATGATATTGATATTATAAGAACATATGAAACAGAAATAGAAAACTCAAACTATGAATTTAATGAATCAGAAAAGTTTTTTCTTAGTATTTTAAAAGATGAACTAGTTTTAATCATAGAAACTATAAAAAATCAATTATCTTACACACAACTTACTAATTCTATGTATGAAAAAAAGATAGTTATTGATGTCGACAAAGATTTACAAATAAGATTTAAGGGATTCGTTGATAAGATTTTATATAATGAATTTAATGGTAAGACTGTGGTAGCTATCATAGACTACAAAACTGGGAATCCAAATTTAAATATAAATAATACTATCTATGGATTAGAGATGCAGTTACCTGTTTATATCTATTTAATAAAGAATGAAATTAAAGATGTAAAGATTGGTGGTTTCTATCTACAAAAGATATTAAATAACACAACTGATAAAGAAAAAAGACTAGATAGTTTAAAATTACAAGGATATACAAATAGTGATTTAGATTATATTGATAAAGTAGATTCTTCATTTAATGATTCTAAAGTTATAAAGAGTCTTAGAACTAGTAGTAAAGGATTCTATTATTATTCAAAAATGATAAATGATGAAGAAATAGATACTCTTTATAATGTTGTTGACTCTAAAATAAAGGATGCATCTATGAGTATATTAGATTCTAAGTTTGATATAAATCCTAAAGAAATGAATAATGAAAATATTGGATGCAGTTTCTGTAAATACAAAGATATATGTTTTATGAAACCAAAAGATACAATAAAACTAAAAGAAGTAAAAAATATATTTGAGGAGGTAGAATAATGCCAAAATGGACTAAAGAACAAGAAGAAGCAATAGTAAAATCTGGCTCAAATATAATAGTTAGTGCAGGAGCAGGTAGTGGTAAAACAGCAGTATTATCAGAAAGAGTTATTAACAAAATACAAAATGGTATAAATGTAAATGAACTATTAATTTTAACATTCACAAGAGCAGCAGCAGACGAAATGAAAGATAGAATTAGAAAGAAAATAGGTAAAATACCTGAATTCAAAGATGAACTAACA
>CAMERI010000011.1:0-39781 GCA_945935525.1 uncultured bacterium
ATTGCCTGTGAAAAATATCCTGGAAATGGAATCAAAAGGGGGTCGAGGGTCATGGAGACAAAAAAGTAGTAACTCCGTTTTTCATTGAAAATTAGTAGCTACTACTTCATGTTTTTCCCAGAAATTAATTCTAAGGGGGAAGAATTATTCTTTTCGTTTCTTTGAAATTTCCAACCATTCTTTTCTTGTAGTAATTCGTTTCAATGAAACTTGAAGATATTCATTTTCAGGTAATACTTTTTTGTAATATAATTTAATTACCCTTCTTGCTCCTGCTAATGAATGTAAATGGGAATGTTTATCTAGTTGTTTTCTAATTAATATATAATCATTATTTGACCCCTTTTTAATTATAAAATCTCTATTAGAATATACTATCATATTCTTACCTCTTTTTATTAAAGATTTTGTTACATATTAATTATAAACATTTTATATAAAATTGTTCAAAAAAAAAATAGGACCGAAGTCCTATTCCTTTTAGTTATATACAAAAGTTATTATATTGTTCGAAATTATCATCTTCTAAAGATGCTAAAATACAATCTTCGCAATAGGTATCAATATAACCAAATTCTTCAAAATTCTTTAAGTCTATTTTTAAAGTTATTAATCCTTCTACTATTTTAAATAATTGACCTTTGCAATTGTTACTATAAGTACAACCACCTTCTTCAGTTGTAATAAAAGTATATGCTGCTCCTTCTGATGTTACAAAACTTACATATTTTTTATTAACCACATCAGTATTTATTTCTTTTATCTTGTCTTGAATTAATAATTGAACCAATCTTTTTCTTATACGTTCCATGTTGAACCTCCTTATAAATTTAATTCTTGTAAAATGTTTTCTAATTTTTTTTGTTTTTCTTTTATGTCTTGAAATCTTTCGAAATTTTCTTCATTTTTTTCTAAAAGATAAGATAAACGTTCCCTATAATTTCTTAATGATTCCTCTAAAATTTTAAATTGACTAATACTCATTTCTAATGTTACTTTATTATTCATTTTTTTCCTCCAATATCTTGTTATAAGTAAATTATACAATAAAAAAAGGTCTATGTAAAGACCTTTTTTATTTTTATAAAATGTTCCCCATGGAACGTTTAACTTCATTGTTTATTCTTCTTTTAGTTTCAGATTTTAAATTTAAGTCTAAAATATAATAATCTTTTCTAATGCTTTTTGACACGTTATTTATTACCATACTTCTTTTAGCCTGTTGTAAATTTGGGTATTGTCTATCTACCATATTTGTTACCATTTCATTTACGTTTCTTCTATTCATTTTAAATTCCTCCTAAAGAATTTTTATTTACATAGTAATTATATAAATAATATATTTAAATGTTCAGCATGGAACGTAATAAATTAACTTTATTTTTATAAAGAAAAAATAATTAACTAGGAAACCTTGTGTTACCAATGGATTGGTTGATTTTTACTATAAAACCTGAGAGCTTGTGTTACCAATGGATTGGTTAATCTTTAATTAAAAAAACGTTAAAAAACAACGTTTCTGTGCGTTTCTGCGAGTAGATAGACGTAGAACAACCTAAAAAACAATAAAAATTGCAAAAAAAGGTGATAAAACATTGAGTTTTCAACGTTTTCTAATGACTTTCTATCGTTTTCTGTAGATTTTCGTGATGCTTTATTACTTTTTATATAGTTAATCGTTAAAATGGTTGTAAAAATCGAACTCTTTATAAAAAAGGCTCAAAAAATAAGCCAAGGACTGCTCAAAAAATAAGCCAAGGACTGCTCAAAAAATAAGCCCTTAACTAATAGATAATAGCTTCGCTACTAATAGATAACTATATTAGATAACTTATTTAATGCCACTTCGTTGGGCATGGAACATTTTTATTTAAAATATATATAATTAAATAGTAAAAATTAAACTTCTAAGGGAGGTAATTATAAATGAAAGGGAAAAACGACATGAGAATAGCACCTACTAGTAAAAAATATTTAAGTTCAAAAGAAATGGATTATGTTTTATGGTTTCTATTTCAAAAATTAAGTTATCAAAGACAAGATAGAGAAGGGTGTTCAGATAATACTGAAGATTGGAGATATGCTTATAAAAAAGAAAGCGAAGAAGAAATCTTAAAGAAAATGTCTAAATCGTCTTTAAGAAGAAATTTACCAAAATTAAAAAAATTAGGTTTAATAACAGAAACTAAAGATTCTAAAGGTAAAAAAGTTTATCTTTTAAAACACAATTTTTTAGAAAAAGATGAACAGGGATATGTTTTAATACCAAAAGATAAAATAGATTATCTTATATCTTTAAACAACAGCGCACTTAAGACTTATCTATATTTAGTTAAGTTAAGTAAACATGGCGAACAAGAGGCATATCCTAAAAGAAAAACAATATGTCAAGAAATAGGATTAGGAGAACATAGCGACCTATTAATAACTGCTTATACTAAAACACTTAAAAAATTAGGTCTTATAGATATTAGAACAGAAGAATGTATTAATGAAGAAGGTCATTATTATACTAAAAATTATTATAAAGTTTTAGGATTTGAGAAAATCAATCTAAAAGAAGAAGAAAAAAAACTTTTAAATAAAAAAGAAGAATCTTTTGAAGATGAAGAAATTATATGGTAATTGAACAAATTACCATATAATATTTATAATAAATATATAACGTAATAAATTAATTGGAGAATTAAAATGAAAAAGAAAAACAAACCAATAAAAATAGGTACAATATCAAGAGAGCTAGTATTTAATGCTACAAAAGAAAGATTTAATCCTTTCCAAGGTGGAACTGGCGCTCATAAAAATAAAAAATCTTATACAAGAAAAGATAAGCATAAAAAGAAATATTATTAATGGAGGAAACTAAAAATGGCAAAAAGAAAAAATGAATTCGGTTGGAAAAATCATGAGTCTTACTTTACAGGAACAATATGTGGTAAAAATGTTTTCGATTTAACAAAAATCGATTACAACTTAGTAAATTCTAAGGAAAGATTAGAATATCTAGAAAATTTAATTAAAGAATGTGATGGTTTCTTAAATGGTTACTTCTACGGAACAGAAGAAAGAGAACCTTACTACAAATTTAATCCAAGAACTTGGAAAGATGTTCTATCGCATGATGTTAATGTTTGTATGGTATTAGAAACTTTAGCAACTTATTTATTAAATTCAAGGGACTTACCATTAGAACGTCAACAACAATACAAAATATATACAAATGAAGAATTATTCAAAGCAGCTCAAAAAGAATTATCTTCAAAATCAAAAATTAGCCCTACAAATACAGAAAATGAAGTAATAGAGTTTTTACTTAGACAAACAAAAAGTAATAGTTATTTCTCTAAAGATACAGTTATAAAGCCTTCAGACTTCAAAGATACAGAAAAGGATTTAGGTAAAATACTAATGGCATACGATTTAATGTATCAACATCTTAGAGAACATGCTAGAAAATTAAAAAATGGAGAACCTACTACTTATTCCGTAACAAAAATAAAAAGACTTATGTCTGGTTTAAAGGATGATATGATATTAGCTAAAGAAAAAATAAAAAGACCAATAGAAATAGAAAACAACGGAGACTTTTCTTCAATAACTGATTGGTTAAGATTTGATTTTAAAAATATAGACCATGTAAAAGCAATATTATATTTTAAACCAAGAAGTTTAGCTCCGGAGGATGATTTATCTATATTAATATATGATGTAAATAACATAATTAAAAACTTATTTAAACTTAAAAAAATAGATAAAACAGACTTAGAGATATTAGATATGATAAGAAGTGAATACACTTTAACAGAAATAGCTAAAGAACTTAATTTCTCTGGAGAAAGTAATGTAAGATACAAATTAAATAATATAGCAAAGAAAATAACTAAATATGCAGAATATAACTTTTTAGACCTATAAAATTTTTTATAGGTTTTTTTATTTTTTTTTTTAAAAAAGTTTGCGAAAAATTCTGTATAACTACTACTATATATGTAACTAATTAAAGATAAATTATATATTAAAAACTATCACTAAGGTTTTTACCCTTCTTTTCGTTTTGTTGGTAATAAATTCCCTCCTTAGTTATTTTTTCCTTAGTGGTAGTTTTTAGTGTATAATATCTTTTTATGGAGGTATTATATGAAAATAAAAGCAAGATGCAGAAAATGCAGAACAAAAATAGAATTTGGAAACTCATATTGCGAAGAATGTAATACAATAATTCAAACGCAAAGAAATTCTCATAAAAATAAAAAAATTGACCCAAATTCAAAAATTAATTCCAGTAAATGGAGAAAAGTAAGAGAACAAGTCATAATAAGAGATAATGGAGTATGTGTATTATGTTTTAAAAAATATAATAGAATACATTCTAAAGGACTGGAAGTTCATCATATAATTAAAAGAATAAATGATGCAAGTCTAATGTATGACTTAGATAATTTAATAACTGTCTGTAGAGAGTGTCACGAAGAACTTGAAAAACTTACACCTGAGAGACAGAGAAAGTTATTAAACATAAAAGAGAGTGAAAAGGGACTTGACTTCAGTTTATAGGCTGAGGTTTTGTTTCCTCCAATATATAATATTTTTTTCATTTTAATTTCCTCAGGGTCGAAAGACCCTTTATGGGAGAGTAGCTCAGTTGGTCAGAGCAATTGGCTGTTAACCAATAGGTCACAGGTTCAAATCCTGTCTCTCTCGCCACTTAGGGGTGTAGCTCAGTTGGTAGAGCAACGGTCTCCAAAACCGTGTGCCGTAAGTTCAAGTCTTACCACCCCTGCCAATATTAAAAACCAGGAGGATAAATATGAAAAAATTTTTAAAAAAAATATTAAAAAAACCACCAGTATACGGTGGAGTGGAAACAGATGAAGAATATGATATAGGTAGTATCATAAAACACGAACTAGAAAATACAATGAAGGAAAAAACTAACGAATTATCTAAAAAATATTTTAGAAAAATAAAAACGGAGTTTTATCTGGAAATAGAATAAAAATAATCGTCAGCCATTAGAAATAATGTGTCTGACGATTTTTTTCGTGCAGTTTTCAATATGCTGGTATGGCTCAATTGGTAGAGCAGCTGACTTGTAATCAGCAGGTTGTAGGTTCGAGTCCTATTATCAGCTCCAATAAGAGGTGAATAATATGAAAACATTACTATTAAATATTTTTATATTGTTTTTAATTTTAACTTTTGTATGCTTTGGACTTTCTTATTATTTTAATATAAAAGCATTAAAATATACGGAAAAAGAAGAAGAAACAATGGCAGTTAAAAATGGTTTATTATATTTATTATTTGGTACTTATTGTGATTTATTTTTAAAATTAAGTGTGGTATCAGGAGTAATAAATATAGGAGTTAAATTTTTCTAAAAGGAGGTTTTTGCTACATGGCAGGAAGACCAAGGAAATCTGTAAATTCCTTACAAGGTAATTATAGCAAGGAGCAAATACAAGAACGCCTTAAAAAAGAAAAAGCCATTACTGGAGACTCAGATAATATAGTTCCTCCGATATTTATTCATGATGATAATGTCGCTTTAGGAGAATTCTACAGAGTAGTAGACGAACTTCTAAAAGTAGATATAGCAACAAATATTGATGCAAATAACTTAGGACTATATTGTAAAGAATATAGCACATATGATTTAGCTACTGAAAAATTAGAGGAAGAAGGATATATCTTACTTCATACTAATAAAGCAGGCGCAGAAAATACTAAAAAAAATGAGTGGTATTCTATACAGCAAACTGCTTTAAACAATATGGTTAAATTAAGTTCTTTATATGGATTTGATCCAAGTTCAAGAGCGAAAATAGCTCATTTACAACCAAGTGATAAAGAAGAAGTTGAAGACCCACTTGTGGCTTTAGCTAAAAAAATGAACTCTATTACTAAAAATGGATAATAAATATAGTCATTTAAAATCTTATCAATATGCAAAAAAAGTTGTAAATGGGGAAATTATAGCAGGAAAATATATAATATTAGCATGTAAAAAATTCTTATTAGATTTGGAGAAAGAAAATGACCCGAATTTTGAATGGGAGTTTAAAATTGAAATAGCTGAAATTATAACAGATTTTCAACAATTGTTTAAATTTGCAGATGGTATGTTACAAGGAAAACCTATGGAACTGGCTCCTTTCCAGGAGTTTATATTACATAATCTTTTTGCTTGGAAACACAAATCTGAAGGCTTTAATAGATATTCAAAAGCTTATATTCAGGTGGCAAGAAAAAACGGTAAATCTATGTTATTAGGATATATCGGTTTATTTAAGGCACTATTCACTATGTATGCGCAGGTATTCGTAGTTGCAACTAAAAAAGACCAGGCAGCTATAGTTATGCGTGAAATCAAAAAAATGTTGGATGGAGCACCAAATGTAAAAAATAAATTTAAGGTTTATTCTGGATTGCATATGAAATGTTCAGTAACAGATGCCCAATTAGGTCCTCTAAGTTCAGATGCAAATACATTGGATGGTCTGGGAGTAGATTTAGGAGTCGTTGATGAATATGGAGCTCACCCAAATTCAGACTTATACAACGTTATACTATCTTCTCAGATGTACAAACCGGATGCTCAAATATGTATAATAACAACAGCTTATCCAAATACATTAACTTCTCCAGCATATGCAGAAAGATGCATGGTTATGGATATGTTTGATGGTAAAATTCCATTTAATGAAAGATATTTTGGAATGATTTATGAATTGGATAAGGAAGATATAGAAGACGAAACAGAAAATGGTTGGAAAAATCCAGATACATGGATAAAAGCTAATCCTTTATTGGCAGACTTTCCAATTGTAATCGATAAAATGAAAAATGATTATCAAGACGGTATGTCAAACCCTGAAAAAATGTCAGCCTTTATGACCAAAAACTTAAATATTTGGTTAATAGGTGATGGTTCATCATCATATATGGATTTTAGAGAATGGCAAAAATGTGTTGTTGATGATAAAATCGATTTTTCAGGAAGAGAAGTATATGTTGGTGTCGATATGTCAAAATCAACAGACTTATGCGGTGTTTCAATTGTATCAAAAGATGAGTATGATAATTTATTAATAAAATCAAAAGCATTTTTACCACAAGATACAATTATTCAAAAAGAAACTTCGGATAAACTTCCATATTCTTCATATATAACAGCAAAAAAAGATTGGTTATGCGCAACAGAAGGAAAATATGTAGACCAAACAGAAGTTGAAAGTTATATACGAAATATAGAAAAATTATATAATTGTAAAATAACAGCAGTTGTATTTGACTCATGGGGTGCATTACATTTAATGTCCAGTTTATCAGAAGATTATGAGGTAATCGATTGTAAAATGACATATAAAAACTTTTCTCCTGCAATAAAAAGATTTAGAGAAAAAATATATGATAATGAAGCAATTATAGAAAATAATCCTATATTAAATTTCTGTGTTGGTAATGCAGTAACAAAATCTGATTTACAAGAAAATATTTTATTGGACAAAAAGAAAAGTTCAAATAGAATAGATTTATTGGTTTCCACAATAATTGCTTATTCAGAGGTAATGAATGAGGAAGTGGAAGATGATTTTGGTGATTATTTCATGGTATAGGAGGTGAGAATTTGGGTATATTTAAAGAAACAAGAGACATAATTTCTAAATATAGTTCTATTTCTAAACAAGCCAATTCTCCAAGAAGTAATATAGATTTTTCTAGAAGTGGATTAACTATTGGTGGTAGTCAAGCAAACTATTTAGATGAAGATACTGCTTTTACAATAGCAGCATTACATCAAGGTGTTGCAATTATTTCTGATGCAATTGCTTCAATGAATGTATATCTATATGATTATGATGAGGATGGTAATATAAGAAAATTAGAAACAGATTATAGAAATTATTTATTAAATAATATGGCTAATCCTTATTTAACAGCATTTAACTTAAAGAAAGCCATGTTAAAAGATATTATTTTACATGGTAATGGATATGCAAATGTAGAAAAAAATACTAGAGGAAAAATTTCCTCATTAGAATATATTCCTGCAAGTTTTGTTATTCCAGGAGCAGATAATTTTGGTTATTATTATGATGTAACTTCTATAACAACAGGTGTTACAGGAGAAATAAAAGAACCTAGAAGAATTGATGAATTTAATATGTTAAATGTAGTAGTAAATCCAGTAGCCAACAGTGTAAAAGGAAAAGGAATATTGGATTACGCAAAAGAGACTTTGGTAATAGCAAACCAAGAAAATACTTATGTAAAAAATTTATTTTTAAATGGTTTATCTGCTAAGGCAATTTTAAATTCAAAAACTCCTTTTAAAAAGGAAACAAAAGAAAAATTGCGTCAAGATTTATTAAATTTCTATTCAGGCAGTCAAAATGCAGGAAAGATGCTTGTTTTAGAAGGGGATATAGCAGTACAGTCATTAGCTTTAACTCCAGCAGATATAAATTTAATACAAAATAGAAACTTGACTGTAACAGAAATAGCTAGATTTTTAAATATTCCAAAACATTTATTAAATCTAGATAGAGGCCAAGGTACTTATTCTAATATAACACAAGAGAGATTACAATTAATACAAAGTACTCTTACACCTTATGTTACTAATTTTCAACAAGCTTTAAATAATATTTTATTAACACCTGCTGAAAAAAAATCTGGATATCATTTTAGTTTTGATGCAAACGAAACTTTAAAATTAACTCCACAAGAACAAGCAGATTATTTAGTAAAATTATTAGATTCAAAAATAATGACAGCTAATGAAGTTAGAAGAAAGTTAAATATGAGACCTTTAGAGGAAACTGAACTTCCTGCTGACTCAGATATAATATTAGGAGAACCATTAAATGAAAATTCAGATGAAGGAATTAAAGATGGTTTATCTATATCAGAGACAGATGCAAATAATATTGAAGTATAGGAGGTGAAATTTTGACTAAAGAATTAAGAATAAAAGGTACTGAGCTAAGAACTGTAGAAGGAGATGCCTTAAAAATAGAAGGTTATGTAAATGCAGTTGGTAGAGAATCAGAATTATTATTTTCTCCTAAAAGAAAAAAATGGTTTAAAGAAATAATGGAACCAGGAGTTTTTAAAAGGGCTTTAGAAAATAATGTTGATATACCAATGTTATTAGAACATGATTATTCTAAGGAAATCGCAAGAACTTCAAACGGTACTCTTGAATTAACAGAAGATAATATTGGATTAAAGTTTAAAGCCACTATAACTGACCAAGATTTATATGATTCTATTCATAATGGAGAAATAAATTCTTGTTCATTTGGGTTTATATGCGAAGATGCAGATTATGAATTTGTTAATAATAAAGAGGAAAAAAGATATGTTAAAGATTTACAGCTTTTAGAGGTATCTTTAGTAAAAAATCCGGCTTATATAGGCTCTTTAGTGGAGGCCAGAAATATGGAAATGGCATTAGAAGAGTTTGATATAGGTAGAAAGGAGAACACTATGGATAAAAACACAAACCAAGAAAAAAGAGCATATTGTTCTTACTTATGGGACACTCAAGATGTTGTAAATTGTTGTTTAGAACTTATAGCTTGCGCAACTTCTTTATTAACTTATAAAGAGTGTAAAAATGTTGAAATACAAAATTTATCAAAAGACATTTTATCTAAAGTAAGTTCATATATGGTTGAATTAACAAGTGATACTAATGAGCAAAGGTCTATCAATGAAGTTGTTGAAACTATCGATGAAGTTGTTGAAACTATCGAAGATAGAGCAAAAGACGAAGAATTAGACGAAAAATGCGAAGAAAAAGAAGAGTCTGATGAAGAACCTAAAAAATCAGAAGAAAAAACTGATAAAAAAGAAGAAAAATCAGACAAAGAAACTGATAAAGATGAAAAATCAGATAAAGAAACTGATAAAGATGAAGAAAAAGAAGAATCTGATGAAAAAAGAGGACTAAGTCCTGAAGATGAATTACTGCTTTTAAGAGCAAGATTATCTAATTTAAAATAATTTTAAGGAGAAAAATAGTATGAATAAATTAGTAAAATTAAAAGAACAAAAAATAGCTAAAGTAGCTGAGGTAGATGAAATATTAAAAGGAATAGAAGCTAACGGAGAAGTTAGAGCTTTAAATGCAGAAGAAAGAGCTAAAATAGCTGGTTTAACTGCTGAAATAGAAGATTTAAATTCTACTATAGAATTAATGGAAGAAAAAAGAGCTAAAACTCCAGAACAAAAAGCTGAAGTTAAAGAAAAAAGAGATGCAGAACAAAGATCAAGAGAAGTTTTCGCTAAATGGTTAAAAAGAGAAGAATTAGATGCAGAAGAAAGAACTTTAATGTCTAACAACACTTCAGGAGCATTTTTACCACTTACTATAAACAAAGAAATAATAAACAAATTAGCTGAAATAGCTCCACTATTCAACCTTGCAAGAAGATTTAACACAAAAGGAACTCTTAGAATAATAAACGAAACTGGTTGGGGAACTAAAGGTGTAGCTAAAAAAGGTGCTCAATTAACAGCAGAAGGTGTATCATTCCCTAAAGAAGACCCAGCTTTCAGAACAATAGAATTAACAGCTTACAAAATAGCTACTGAAATAGATGTTACTTTCGAAATGTTAAGAAACTCTGAAATAGATATAACTTCTTATGTAATGGATTTATTAATAAGAAGACTTGGAGCAGAAATAAATGCTTTATTAATGATGGGTTCAGGTTCTAATCAACCTCAAGGTTTAGCTAAAGCTGAAAATGTTATAAAAGTACAAGCTGGAAAAATTGGAGTTACTATACAAGACTTCATAAAAGTTCAAACTGCTATGCACCCAGATTATGTAGGTGGATGTAAATGGTTCATGAACAGAGGAACATTCCAAGCAGCTGCAATGATGTTAGATAACACTGGAAGACCATACATGGTATCTGAATGGGATACAGTAAATAACAAACCAGTTTATAAATTATTAGGTCACGAAATAATTATATCAGATGTTATGGATGGAATAGAAAGAGAAAAAACTGCAGTAGTATTCGCTAACCCAACTATGGCTTATGCTATAAACGTAATAGCTGATATAAACATAAGACAATTACAAGAAGTTAAATATACAGACGGAATAGAAGTATTTGCTGGTTACTTAATGGCAGACGGAAAAGTTTACAACGGAGACGCTGTAGCTTACTTAAATATGCCTTCTGCTTAATTTTAGGTAATTTTTTAATATAAGGAGAAATTTATTTTCTCCTTATTTTTTTTATTTATGAATTAAGGGAGGTATTTATATATGTCATTAAAACAGAGCTTAGAGCTTAGAACTATAGGTACTTCTTCTGATATACCAAAGGAAGTATTTGATAGAGTACTAATAAGATTAAAGGATGAATGTCCATTCTTTAAACACTCTACTTTCATGTTAGCAAATGATAATAATAAAATAGTAATAGTTTCAGAAGTTGGCGATGAACAATATGAAACAGTTACTTTAGAATTAAAATCTTTAAGAGAAAAAATGAAAGTAAGTACAGAATTATATCAATATAATGAAGATATTGAAACATATTTGGAAGAAAAAATTTATAATAAAATATTTGAAACAATGAATACTGAATTTTCAAAAGAATTATCAAAAACTCCAGGAACTGCTAATAAAGTTCAAGGAACTTTAGGAGTACCGATGCTTTTAGAAATGAGAAAACAATTAAAAACTTCTTATTTATCTCAAGCTGTATGGATAGTTGATAGAGAAACTTATAATTCTTTAATGGAAATACAAATAGACAATAAACCTTTAGTAAAATCAAAGGTAAACCCAAGAACAGGATTAATAGAATTAGAATTATTAGGTCATTTATTATATGTTGTTGAAAATATTTCTGAAGATGTAAAAATTGCATTTATAAATCTAAAAAGAGGTTTTGTAGTTAGAGTTTTCGATAATCTTTCTGTTAAGAAACTTGCAGAAGTAGGTTATGTGGAAGGAGCTCAAGTATATGCATTAGATACTATGTACTGTGGAAAAGTTGTAGAAACAGCTGCTATGGTTCAGGGAAATTATACTTCTTCAAGAAGTAACGAAGAAGTAATGTTATTAAGTGCTGAAGTTAAGGTTGAACCAGTTCAAGAACAACCAGTTCAAGAAAAACCAGTTCAAGAACAACCAGTTGAAGAAAAACCTAAAAAAGAAAGAAAAACAAGAGCTAAAAAAGTTAAAAAGGAAGATGATAAATAATGGAAACATTATATGATACAATAACTCCTGGAACTATGCCCTTATCAATGGTTAAACAATACTTAGTCGTAGATCATAATGATGAAGATTTATTAATTCAAATGTATATGCAAACAGCAAGACAAAATTTAGCAACTTTATTAAAAACTGATATTGAGTCAACAAACGATAATGAAGAACTTAATATTGTTTATTTAAAAATAATTATGGATATGTATGAAAATAAAAGTTTAAGTTTTTCTAGAAAAATATATACGGACCCATTTGTTATGTCTGTTTTATCTTGTCATACAGAGGAAATATTATAATGAGACCTACTCAAGCATTAGAAAATAAAGGAATAGTTAAAGCAGGTATGCTTAGAGAATTTTGTAATATTCAAAGAATACCTGAAAAACAAGCTAACTCCAATGGATTTAAGAATAATAATTGGGAAACATTTTTAAGAGTAAAATGTTCAATGGCTCAACAAACTTTATTTGCTCAAACCGTGGGGATATATGGAGCATCAATTAATGATATTTATTTTACTATTCGATATAGAGATGATATTAAGACATCTGATAGAATAGAATATAGAAATAAATTTTATAAAATTTTTTCTTTAGCAGATAAAAATGGAAATAAAGAATTTCTTGAAATTAGGTGTCAGGAAATATGCGATTAAAAAATATAAAAATAGATGGACTTCAAGAACTATATAATAAGTTTGAAGAGGTTGAAAATGTAGTAAATAATAGACAAGTCAATAGTGCTTTTTTAGATTCTGCAGATATTATTTTAAAAGCCCAGAAAAAAGCAGCGCCAAAAGATACCAGACAGGGTGTAAACAACTTAAAAGTTGGAAAAGTAAAGAAAACTCGTGGATTTAAAAAAGTAAAAATAGGTTTAGAATACGGAAACTGGGAATATGGTCCTAATAATGCAAACCATGGCGGTAGAGGTATTTGGTATCAACACTGGGGATATACTACTCGTGGAGGAAGATTTATTCAAGGTTCATTCTGGATGGATGATGCTTTTTCTGCCTCTCAAGCACAGGCATCTCAAGTGTTAATTAATGGATTAAATCAAGCAATAAATGAGGTGTGGAAATAATGAATAAGTTAATAATGGAAACATTATCTCCTCTTAATCTTCCTGTATTTTTTATTGCTCAAGGCGAAAATAATAGTTATCCTCAAATAGTATTCAATATAAAAGAAAATGGTTGGGAATATGAGGATGATAGAGAGTCTGGTAGAAAATATGAAATAAATATGAGTCTTTTGAGTAAGGGAGATTACTTGGACTTAAAAGAAAAAATAGAAGAACTTATGATAAAATCAAATTTTAAAAAGGGTACAGGATATTATCCAGAATATAATGCTCAGCTTGAGACTTATGTTGTACCACTAAGATTTTATTATTATAAAATAAATAAAGGAGAAATAAATAATGGCTAGAATAATTGGTTTAAAAAATTTACATTACGCTGTTCTAAAAAGCGATACAAAAGAAAAAGTAGAATATGAAACTCCAGTAAAATTAGAATCAGCAATAAATCTTGATATACAAGATAATACTGAACAAGTAACTTTTTACTCTGATGATAAAGTAGAGCAAGTTATAAATGCTTTTACTGGTAAAGAGGTAACTTTAGAATTAGGATATTTACCTAATGATTTAGAAGCAAAAATAACAGGAAATACTTACAATACAACAACAGGTATGTTTTCTCAAGACTCTAATGCAGTTGCACCAGAATTAGCTTTAATATTTGAGGCACCAAAATCAAATGGAGCATCTAGATATGGAGTACTTTACAAAGGTGTGTTTGCAATAGATGGAGAATCTTATGCAACTCAAGAAGATTCAGTTGAGTCTCAAACAGTTAAATTAAAAGGTGTATTTATGCCATTAGTTTACAATGGAAAACCTTCTGCTAAACTAGATACTGATTGTGAAGCTAGTGATACTACTGCTAAAACAAATTGGTTCAAAAAAGTAATCATTGAAGGATTAAATGATACTGCTTCTTCTTCAAGAGTAGCAAGCAAGTAATTTTTTAGGGGGAGTTTTTACTCCTCCTATTTTTTTGTTTATTAAGGAAAAAATTTTATCTATAAAAATATATAATATTATACATAAAGGAGAAAAACAATATGAAACAAAATATGAAAATGTGTACATTCGCAAAACCAGTAGAAATAATAATAAACGATAAAAAATATGATTTAACTTTAGATTTTGGAACAGCTGTTGAATATCAACTAGAAACTGGCGAAGATATAATGAAAGCTTTCGATAAATTAGCAGAAGCAGATTTAATTGCTTTATGTCAATTATTAGCAGCTATGTTAAAAGATAAAAAAACTGGAGAATCAGTAGGAATGGCTTTTGTTAAAAAGATAGATATAATGTCAGGTTTAGATTATTTAACAGATAAAGTTTTAGAGGTAATGGGAATGTCCACAATGCCTATGGACGAAAATCAAGCAAAAAAAAAGTAAACAGTTCTGATGAGAAAGGTATGGATATAGACTTTTGTTATTATTTAGCTACGAAAGTTTTAAATATGTCGGAGGAAGAATTTAAAAAAAGTACTCCGGCAAAACTATTTAAATTACTAGAAATTCATCAGGACATTAATACTCCAAAAGAAAATAAAAAGAAAAGTAATCATGACGAAAAATATATAGATCAGATTAATTTTTAACATTAAAAGGGTGGTGAAGTAATGTCAGGAGCTAGTAATCAGTTAATTGTTTCTCTGGGACTTAATTCTACCGACTTTCAAAAGAAAATAAAGGTAATTAATCAAAAAATGAAGGAGTTTGAATCCGAATTTAAAAAAGCAGATAGTGCAATGAATAAATTTGGAGACGGACAAAAAAGATTATCATCAAAATTAACAACTCTTCAACAAAAATTTGAATTATCTGAAAGAAAAGTAAAAGAATATAGAGAAGAATTAACTAAAGTTCAAAAAACAGTTACAAAACACAAAACTGCTTATGATAAACTTGAAAAAACACTAGAAAAGCAAAGAAAAGAATTATCAGAACTTGAAAAAACTGTAGGTAAAAGTTCTAAAAAATATAAAGAACTTAAACAGGAAATAGCAGACAATGAAGATGCTTTAAGAAGAAAAGCAAATGCAATAGCAAATGCAGAAACAAGATTAAGTAGACATAATACTGCCTTAAATAATGCTGAAAAAGAATATAATGATTTAAAAAGACAGATAAGAGAAACTAAAAATGAAATAAATAACTTTAAATTAACTCAGATATCTAATCAGTTAAATAAAGTTGGTAGCTCATTAAAATCTGTTGGAAGTTCATTATCTTCAACGGGTAGAACATTAACTGCATCTGTTACTACTCCTTTAGTTGCTTTCGGAACAGCAGCAGGAAAAACATTTACGGAGTACGAAGAACAGGTAAGAAGGGTAAATGCAATATCTTCTTCTGAAACAATGAGTATGGCAGAACGTTATGACTATTTATCTGAAAAAACAAGAGAGTTTGGTAGAACAACAGAATGGACTGCTATGGACGTAGGAAAAGCATATGAATACTTTGCTATGGCCGGAAAAACTGTTGAAGAAGCAACAGATGCCATGACTCCAATGTTAAGTTTAGCTACAATAGGTATGCTAGATTTAGGAACAGCGGCAGATATCGTTACAGATACAATGACTCCTTTCTCAAAAGAATTAAAAAGTTTATCTGAAGAAGCAAAAGCAAGTGGACAAGATTTTAATGAAGCAGAATGGATAATCGATAGATTTGCATCCACAATAACAAATTCAAATACTACAATAGCTTTAATGGGAGAAACTTTAAAATACGCAGGTCCAACTGTTGCATCTCTTGGTGGAGATTTTGAAGATTTAGCCTTTGCTATAGGAATAATGGCCAACTCTGGTATTAAAGGTTCTATGGCAGGTACATCTTTATCTACCGGATTAAATAGACTTATAAAACCAACAGAAAAAGCCGAAATAGCTATGAAAAAATATGGTATTGAGGTTAAAAAGTCAAAAGATGGTCAAGTAGATTTATTTGGAACCATGGAAGTTCTTAGAGATAAATTAGGAAAGCTAGATGAGGTCGAAAGAGGTAGAGTAGCTACTACTATATTTGGACAAATAGCTCAAAAAGGTTGGTTAACAATAATAAACGCTGAACAAAAAGAGTGGGATAGTTTAAGAGAAAGTATTGTAAATGCAGATGGTGCCACAGAAAAAATGATGAATGAAATGAAAAAATCTGGGGCATATAATTTTAAACTTATGACTTCTGCTATAACAGACTTATTAATAGTTATAGGAGATGCTTTAGCTCCTGCAATGTCAGCCGTAGCTGAAAAAATAACAGATATGGCAGGTAGGTTTTCAGCATGGATAACAAAAATGAGAGAAACAAATCCTCAAATGCTAGAAATTATTGGTAAATTAGCTTTATTTGCAGCAGCAGCAGGTCCAGTATTAACTATTCTTGGAACTATGACGCAAGGATTAGGTGGTTTAACATCCGGAATAGGAAAAGGAATAGGTGCTTTTGTTGATTTTAAGAAAAAATTAATTGAAACAGCAGCAACAGCAGCAACAGGAACTAGTAAATTTGGAATACTAGCATCAGCAATAGGAGTTAGTGGTCCTGTTTTAATAGGAGCTGGAGTAGCAGCATTAGCAGGTTTAGCAACAATTGTTGGTACTAATGAAAGTGCAATCGGATGGTTAATGGATAAATGGGGTGCCTTTGGTGAAGTTATAGCAAGGGTATGCGAATTTATAGGAGGAGCTGTTCAGCTTACATTCGGAAATCTTTTAATAATATTATCAACTCTTGGTAAAGCATTAGTAGCATTAGTATCAGGTAAAGTATGGGAAATAGATGATATACTTTCAGAAGGTAGTGCAAAAATGCAGGCCAATACAAAAGAGGCTTGGTCTAATATAAAAATGGAAACTGCCTCAGCTTTAAAATATATAAAAGAAGCAACAAAAGAGGATATGGATGATGTTAATACTGCATTTACAAATGCTTTAAAAACATTACCACAAGTATCAAAAGATAATGCAGATGAAATGGCTAAAAACTTTTCACAAGCATTTAAATCAGCTGGAGCAGATATAATAGATTTAAGTGATAGTACTATTAAAATATTAAGAGGTACTTCTGATACTATGTCTGTTTTATTCTCCGGAATTAAACAAGGAATGAATATAGATGATGCAAATAAACAGTTTGCTGCAAATATGAAAGCCTTATTATTATCAGGAGAAACAAATTTATCTGCATTAGAGGCAGAATTTAAAGAGGCAGGAGATTTAATATCTAAACATCTTTCTGATGGAATGGGTAAAGTTACTTCTGAAACTAGTAAAATTTTAACTGAACTTGATGATGTAGCTAAATTTGGATTAGAATCAGTTGCAATGGATATAAGTTCCATAATGAGTAATATGTCTTCTGAAACATTGGAAACTATAAGAGGACTAGGAAAGAATTGGAATACTTTATTCAAAGGAATAAAAACAGATGGTTCAATGCCAATTATGGAAATGAAAGAAACCATATTATCCAATATACAAGAACTAGGTTTAAATACTCCAGAAAAATTAGAAACATTTAAGAGAAATTTAGTAACAGAAATTGAAAAAGCTCAAAAAGACGCAGAAAAAGCATCTGAAGGTACAGATAAAAAAATCGAAGATAATGTAGTACCAGATGGAGATAAGGTTTCTGAAAAAACTAAACAAGAATTAGGTAAAAATAAAAAAGCCGTAGAAGAATCTAGTAAAGAAACAGAAGAAGCTAGTAAAAAAGGTGGAGAAAATACCTCTACAGCATTTATAGATGCAGTAAATAAAGCGAATAATTCTAATGGTTTATCATTAAACTTTAAAGATAAGGTATCAGAATCTTTAGGAGAAGCAACTATACAAGGTTCTAAACAAGGTAGCGAAGTTATAAATGGAATAAGTGATTCTATGGCTCGTCAACTACCAAGTTTAGATGGAGTTACTAAAAAAATATCTGACCGTTTATCAAAAATAGATAATATTAGATTGGGAAATGTTACTAAACAGTTATCTGAAGTTAATAGATGGTTAGGAATTGTTAGTGCATCTACTGGTAATACTAGAGATAAATTAAAAGGTCTTACTAATTTACCATTTGGTAATACTACTAAAGGTTTATCTCAAGTTCACATGTGGATAAAAAAAGTAAGTTCTGTGTCAAACTCCGCAAGAAGTGCAATGATAAAATTAACTAATTTACCATTTGGTAATACTACTAAAGGTTTATCTGAGGTTAATAAATGGTTAAAAACAGTTACAACTACTTCTAAAACAACTCAAAAAGGTTTAAAAGATATTGTAGCAGTTACATTTGGAAAAACCACTAAAGGTTTATCTGAAATTAATAGGTGGTTAGACAGAGTAAAAACTTCATCTGCTGGTGCAAAAAATGCTTTAATTAGTATTAAATCAGTTACATTTGGTTCAGTAACCAGAGGTTTATCTGAGATTAATAAATGGCTGAATAGAGTAAAAAGTACAGCAGGACAAACAAGAACTTCCTTAGCATCTGTTAAGGCGCCAAGACTTATGACAGTACAAAATGAACCGGCTGTTGCAGCTATAAGTTCTTTAAGTGCAGAAATGGCTAGAATGCCAAGGGTTGATGTAAGCCCATATCAATTAAATTATAATAAGTCAAATATGGCTGATTTTGCTCCTAAAATTGTTTTAGGAGATGTTAAATCTGAAAATAATAATAATAATAATAATCAAGATTTAATTGATGCTATAATGGGATTAGTTCAAGTAATTGGAAATCAACAAATAAACGTAGGATTAAATGTAAGTGGAAAAACTTTAGCAACAGCTACAGCTCCATACATGAAATCTGCGATAGATAAATTAGAAAGAAGAAACAATAGACTAGCTGGTATATAAGCCAGCTAGTTTTTTTTTGAATTATTTGCGAAATACTGGAGAAAACTACTATTATATAAGAAAGGATAATATAGATAAAATTCATTTTTTATCTATAAAAAAGTCCTAATAATCGTTAAAAAATAAAAGAATGGAGGAATTATAATGGCTTACAAGGTAGAATTTGCAGGTAGAGAGTTACACGAATATGTAACCATTTTAAATGTAAACAGAAGATTCCCCGAAAGAATGAATTTTACAAAGGATATTTCCGGAGTACACGGAAAGCATTATATAGGTTATAAATATAGCGAAAAAATAATTAAACTAGAATGTTTAATAACAGCACAAGAAAGAGAAGATAGAGTAGAAATATTAAACGAAGTAGCTTTCTTATTAGATGTTGCTGAACCACAAAAATTGGTAATTGATGATAATCCAAATGTATTCTGTTATGCAGTACCAAAAAGTATAGGCGATATAGAATCAGTTGGATATGGTGGAAAATTCGATATAGAATTTGTATGTTATGATCCATATAATTACGCTATAGAAGATGATTATTTTGATGCAGATTCAGAAGGAATAGTAACAATAGAAAACGGTGGAACTGCTAATACATATCCAATTATAGATACGGTTTTTCAAAAAAATACTAATTTTTTTATGGTAACTAATTATGATTCAAAAACTATTCTATTGGGTAATCCAATTGATGAAGAAACATTAGATAGACCAGTAAATCCAAAAGTTATGACAGAACCCTGTGAAACACTAGAAAATTTTACAAATGTAAGCTCAGATATTTTAGATGAAGGTAGAGTTGTTACAGGTAATCTACAGGTTAATGAAAGTGGAAAATCCATAATGTGTGGAAACTTTGGTCAAGATGAAAACGGATGGCACGGTGGAGCATTAAGAAGAAATATTGGAACAAGTGTATCAGATTTTGAATTTAGAGTAAGAGTACAACACAATTCAAAAGGTGATTTATATATAAATGATGGAACTGCAGTAGCAAATAAAAAAGGAACTTTTACAGTAACTGCAAAAAATGGACAAACGGTTTACAAAGATAGAAATACAAAAAGTGGAAAAGTAACAACAATTCCAAAAGGAAAAGTAGTTACAGTTAGTGAAATAACAAAAGATTGGGGTAAAGTTACATACTCTGGAAAAACTGGGTATGTAGATACTTCTAAAATGAAATATGGAAAAGCATCAACAAGTACTTATCCTAAAACATTAAAAGGAACTGTAAATGCTACAAATAATTTATATCTTAGAAAAGGAAAAGGTACAAAATATAAAGCATTAATAAAAATACCAAATAAAACATCTTTAACATTAACTCAAGAAAAAGAAAAAGATA
This sequence comes from uncultured bacterium, assembly GCA_945935525.1. Lineage (GTDB taxonomy): Bacteria > Bacillota_I > Bacilli_A > RF39 > UBA660 > CAG-1000. Next base: position 20,545 of record CAMERI010000011.1, read on the forward strand.
CTTGGTTAAAAACAACTTATAAGGGTAAGACTGGTTATGTAGCAAAACAATATATAAAAATATCTTCTTCTTCAAAAATGATTACAAGAACATCTAGTGAAGAAAGTGCTGAAAGACAAAAAGGTAGAGTTGAGATTTACGGATTTAGTAAAACTGGCGATAAATTATTTAAATGTATAATGAGAGACTCTAGTAAATATTATGAATATTCACAGCCAGAAATTTGGATTGGTAATGAATTAGTTTTACATGATAATAAAACTACTCCAGACCCTAAAACTCGTAAAGAAGTAAATAAAGACGGTAAAACAATAACTAAAAAATTAAATTCTGGGAAATATGGGAATTGGAATGAATTTAATGGTTGGTTTACTGTAAAAAGAACCTCTGATAAAAGAGGTAAACATATGTGGGAATGTAAGGTAGAAAAATTAAAAGATGATGGTACAGTCGAAAGAAAATTAACCTTTAAGAAATCCACAACAACAACTTATCCTAAAGGAGAACTTGCAAGTATAGTTGTATGGATAGGTCAATGGAAAGATGAACCTACAGTAACAACAATGCAATGTTCTCATATGGAAGTAAAAAACTTAAAAACACAACAACAAGAAATAATACCAATTTTCACAGAAGGAGATCACTTATTAATAGATAATGAGGAACAGAAAATATATTTAAATGGTTCGTTATTTATGAATTCATTAGATATAGGCTCAGAATTTTTCTCCTCTCCAGTAGGGGAAAGTCAATTCCAATGTGTAACTGATGGTGGAAATTTAGATATAGGTGTTAGTATAAAGAAAAGATGGGTTTAATAACTCATCTTTTTTATACAAACAAAGGAGGATAAAATGTTATTTATATTAAATCAAGATTTACAAATAGTAAATGTTTTATCTATGAAGGGTGTAATTTCAAAAGGAAATAGTGTATATTTCGAAGATTATCATAAACAAATGTTAAGTACAGGAGCAGAAACTTTTGAGTTCAAAACAATGGCAAATTCAAAAGAATCAGAAAATCTTGTGGCAGGAAATTATATTGCATTTAGAGAAGATGAACAAGATAAACTATTTAATATAATAGAAACAATGGAACTTAAAAATGAAGATGGATTTATTAAACATGTATATTGTGAAATGCATGGAATTGAACTTAGAAATTCAATATTAAGACCAATGCAAGTATTAAATGCTAGTCCCGAAAAGTTTGCAAGTTTAATACTAGAAAATACTGATTGGCAATTGGGAATAGTAGATGATATTGGAATTTTATTGGATATAAATATAGAAAATCACATGACAGTATATGATGCTATTCAACAATATCTTGTTGAAGAATATGGAATGGAAATTTATTATACTGTAGATATACAAGGTAATAGTGTAGTAAATAAATATTTAAATATAGTAGAATCAAGAGGATTTGATCATGGACTTAGATTTACATATAATAAAAATATACAAGATATTGAAAGAACAATAGATGTTTCAGAACTTTGTACAGCTTTAATAGGAGTTGGAAATAATGATATTACATTTAAATCTGTTGAGGCAGATGATAAACCTTTAAATCAAGATTTTATAGCAAGTGAAGAAGCTTATAAACAATGGAGTATAAATGGATATCATATATTTGGATACGAAAAATTTGAAACAGATAGTCCACAAGAATTATTAAAATTAACAAGAAAAAAATTAGAAGAAAGAAGAAATCCAAAAGTAAAATATTCTCTAAATGTAGAATTATTGGATGAAAAAGTATCTATTGGAGATTATGTAAGAATAACAGATATGGAGTTTGAACCAGCTATAACATTAGAGGCTAGAATAAATGTTCTTACTAGATCAAAAACAGATATTGAAGGTAATACTTGTGAAATAGCAAATTTTAGACAATTACAAAGTAATATAACAGAACAAATGAGAAATTTAGCATACAACTTAAAAGGTTATGTTGATAATGCTAATATAGATAATATAAATAAAGGTGGTTTCTTAACTTCAAAAATAGAACCTCTTGATGATACTGCTTTAAGAATTAATAATAGAATTGAAAGAGGAAGAGATTTTTGTTTAGAAGTTAAACACTTAAAACCAACTCCAGTAATAACTGATTTTGAAATTCCTAATGGTGCAGTAATGCAACAATCTATGATAGACTATTATGAAAACAAAATATATGTTGCATATGATAACACTGGTAATGGTAATTTAACTCTATTACAAATGGACATGAATGGAAAACTTTTAGGAAGAATGAACTTAAATAGTTTTGGTCATGGTAACTCAATGGGTATAGAAAGAAGAAATGATAAAACATATATCTGGAGTGAATGTGATGGTAAAAAATCATCAAACGCAAATCCAGAAAAATTAAGAGGAAGTAAAATATGCTACTTTGAATTTAGAAATGGAGTTACTGCAGAAAAAACATACGGAAAAGTAATTGATATATTACCTGGTTGGGTAAATTTAACTCTTGCAGTAGATACTGATTATAATCAACTAGCAGTAAGAGGATTTGATAAAATAGGTGGTACCGCATATTATCATATATATGACTTGAAAAGTGTTATAAACGGTTCTCCAAAATTATTAAAGAAATTTAAAGATATTCCTTTGATTGGCTCAAGTGCGCTACAAGGTTTTGATTTACATGGAAGATTTTTATATATTATACAAGGAGCCGGATATTATGATATTCCAGCAAAAATGGATACTTATATTCAATGTTTAGACCTTGATACAATGAAAATAAGATATACACATCTCATAGATATATTACCAGATATGCCTTACAGAGAAATAGAAGGTATAAAAGTGGTAAAAAGAAGTGAAAATACTTATGAACTTCAATTTGGAATGGTTTCAGAATTACAAAGACCAAGAAAAAATCATATATTCAAATATGTAGAAACTATCATGGATGAAGAAGAGGCACTTGGTAAATTTGTACATCCAAACGGAAAAACAACTTTAATTAGAGAAGGACTAATAAAAGTAGATAAATCTAAAAGAAAAGGATATTTAATGTATGTTGTGGATGGCGAAAGATTTAATTTTGAAGAAGGTTTTTCAGACCAAATAATACTTGCCAATTATGAAAACGGAACTTGGTATTGTGACGGAAAAGTCTTTACACCAATGACAAATGATTGTATTATAGGGAATCTTGATACTAGGAATAACAATGAAACAAAATTAACTATATATGCAGAAAATAATGTATCTGTAGGTAGTACTATAAGTGGTTCAAGTGATGCTTTAACGTATGAAAACGGAAAAATACAAGTAAACGCAGGTGGACTTATTGGTATACTTCCTTCTAATTTATTAGAAGTAGAAGGTATTTCTACACAACACTTAAAAGCGAATTCAATAAGTGCCGACAAAATACAGGCCAACTCAATAAGTGCTGATAAAATACAAGCAAATTCGATAGAAACAAATCACTTAAAAGCAAACGTATTTGAGGCTATAGATGCGAAAATTCAAAATGCCGTAATAGATAAAGCGACAATAGGTGATTTAACAGCAACAAATGCTAAAATAGAGAACCTTGAAGTAGATAATGCAAATATACATCAAGCAATTATAAACAAGGCAGATATAATTGATCTAAATGCAACAAATGCCAATATAGAAAATTTAAACGTAGAAGTTGGTAACATAAAAGAACTTACTTCGCAAAAGGCAAACATAGACGACTTAAAAGCGACAAATGCCGTAATAGAAAACTTGAAAGCAAATAAAGCTGATGTTACTGACCTAAATGCTGTTAATGCTACAATAGGTTCATTACAAGCTGGAAAAGCAGATATTACCGAATTAAATGCGGTAAAAGGTAATATAACTCAACTTGAATCAGAAGTTGCAAAAATTGGTACAATAAAATCAGATGTAGCAGACATAGAACACATATTAGCAGGGAATATCACTGCAGACAACATCCAAACTGGAGCAATTACGGCAGGTAGTGGAATAATAGCTGATGGAGCAATAGGTTCAGCTCAAATATCAAGTATAGATGCAGGTAAAATTTCCGCAGGAAAGATTGATACTTCTAAGGTAGAGGTTGCAGGAACTAATAATCATTTAAGAATAAAAGGAAATAGAATACAAGTATTCCAAGGTACTGGCAACCAAGCAAAAGAAAGAGTTTCTCTTGGTGATGTAAACGGAAACGGTTCTGTATATGGTTTAAGGGTTAGAGGTGCAGACGGACAAACTATCTTATTAGATGAAAACGGAGTAAAATCTGAGGGTATAACAGACGGTGCAATCACTAACGACAAAATATCTGATAATGCAAATATAGACGGAGCGAAGTTAAACATCAACTCTGTTGTATCTAAAATAAACGAAGATGGAACTGAAACAATACAAGGAACAAAAATAGAAGTAGAAGGAACTACTTTAAATACCAAGCTTTCTACTATAACAAACAAACAAACACAAGACAGTGAAAGAATTTCACAGGCACAAGCTGAAATAACTGCAAATACAAATGCTATTAAACTAAAAGTAGATGAACAAACATACACTGCAGATAAAAAAGATATGACTAGCAAACTTAATAAAAATACTAGCGAAATATCTGCTATGAAAGGTCAAATAGCACTTAAAGTAGAGCAGACAGATATAGATAATGCAAGTAATGTATTAAAATCTGAAATAAAAACAGAGTTAAACGAAGTGCATGATAGAATAGATGGTATATTGGATAATGTAGGTGGAGCAATAGCAGATGGAATAATAGATGAATCTGAAACAATAATGATTAATAGTAGTATTACACAGTTAAATAAAGAGAAAGAAACTTTAACTCAAAGATATAACTATATATATAACTTATCTACTTTATCAAGTTCTATGAAATCATCATTAAAGACTACTATGGATAATTATAATTCAAAACAAAGTGCCTTAATAAGTCACATTCAATCTATGATAAAAGATAAACACATAAGTGATTCTGAAAGACAAACTTATAACACAAGGTTAGCAGAGTATTCTACTGCACTTGCAAATGTTAATAAAAAGATTGAAGAATGTATGGATTCAATTTCAAGTAGTAAAGTAGATAGTGCTAAAGCAGAGATAAAAGTTACTACAGATGCAATATCTCAAAATGTATCTAATTTATCACAAACTGTTTCTACAAAAGCAGATGGTTCAACTGTAACTGCTATTAATAATAAAGTTGGAACATTAGAAACTAATGTAAATGGGATAAGTGGTAAAATAACCAATTTAGAAAAGACTACTACTAACTTAGGAAATTCTGTAAGTGGAGTTCAAGGTGAAGTAGAAACTCTTAAAAGTGATGTTGCATCATTAGAAGTTACAACGAGTGGTATATCTCAAAAAGTAAGTAATGTTGAAACAACAACTTCATCATTAACTCAACAAGTAACTACTGCACAAAATACTGCAAACCAAGCAAAAACAGATGCAAGTAATGCAAATAAAAATGCTACTAATGCTATGAACAAAGCGAATAGTGCTAACTCATTAGCAGACAGTAAAGCAAAAGTATTTACAACAACTCCAACAGTGCCATACAAAATAGGAGATTTATGGGTACAAGGTACAAGTGGAGATGTAATGAGATGCAAAACTGCTAGAACAAGTGGTTCATATACTGCTAGTGACTGGGAAAAAGCATCAAAATACACAGATGATACAAAAGCAAATGCAGTAGATGGTAAAGTTACTACTCTTCAAGGGACTGTAAATTCAACATCTTCTAAAGTTGCTACATTAGAAACTAATTTAGAAGGAATTACTCAAAGGGTTAGTTCAACAGAAAGCACAACTTCATCATTAACTACTAAAGTTAATAATGCTCAAAGTACTGCAAATTCAGCAGCAACTAAAGCAGATAATGCTCAAAGTACTGCTAATACTGCAAAAAATACTGCAGACTCTGCTAAAAGTCAAGCTAATACAAACAAAGACAATATATCAACTTTACAAAGTACAGTTACTTCGACTAGTAGTAAGGTTGCAAGTCTTGAAACTAATTTAAATAGTGTAACATCAAGAGTATCTGCAACTGAAAATACAACTTCAAATTTATCAAGTGAAATAAATGGAGTAAAGGGAAATGTAAGTAATCTTACTAGTAGAGTTAGTAATGCAGAAAGTAAACTAACAAAAGATAGTTTAACAACTACAATAGGAAACCATTATACAACTAAAACTGATGTAGATGGAATAGTAACTTCTAAAGGTTATCAAACTCAATCACAAGTTCAACAAACTGTTGATGGTTTACAAGTAAAGGTTCAACAAAGTGGTGGATATAACTTACTTAGAAATGGTTGTGCAAAAAATGGAACTGCTTATTGGAGCAATAATGGTGGAGGAATATCTGTACAAGATGCAAATGCTCCTACTAATGAACACAAGTATTTTAATTCATCTTTCCCTAGTGGTATAACAGGTGAATGGGTGCAACTTAAAAACAATACTTATTATACATATAGTGCTAAAATAAATCTTGCAAGTGCTATAAATATGACCGACACAACACCTTTACATTTTTGGTGTAATACTACTCAAACAAGTGGAAATCCACAATTATCTGTTATATCTCGTTCTCATACTTCAATCCCTGCAAACCAATGGGTTGATATATGGGTTACTTTTAAAACTGCTACAAGCAATACTGTTTGGTTTAAACCGTTTCTTTACACTGGAGGTTCTTCGGTTGCATTTAAAGTTACGGAATTAATGCTTTGTGAAGGTTCGTTAGATGTGCCTTATGCACCACATCCTTCGGAAGTATATGATGGTATTACTCAAATAGATAAAGATGGTATAAAAATAAAACAATCCAACATTAATGGATATACACACATGAATGCAAATGGTTTCTATGTTAATAAAAGTGGAGAAGATGTTGTAAAAGTTACAAATGATGGTGTGTATATAAAAGGTAGAGTAGATATAGTTAGTGGTAGTGTACCAACAAGTTCTTTAAGTGGAACAATAAACAGTAATCAGTTAAACAGTACTATTACAAACGATATAAGCACTGCTAAGAACAATGCATCATCAGCCATAACTAAAGCAAACAATGCTCAATCTACTGCTGATAGTGCAACTACTAAGGCAAACAATGCACAAAATACTGCAAACTCAGCTGTAAGCAAAGCTGATTCTGCACAATCAACTGCTAATACTGCAAATAATACACTTAACAGTAATAAAGATAACTGGTCAAATGCTTATAATAGAGTTAAAGAATGGGCAAATGGAGCAATAACTGGTTCGACTAGTATTAATGGTGGTATGATAGCAACAAACACAATTACTGCAAACAAAATAGCAGTAGGTGACTTTAATAACTATTCCCAACTTAGAAAAGGTCATACTTTAAGTAATAGTTTCGGAAATGCTTACTGGGGCAGTGACAATGCAGAATGGTATAGTTCTGACAACTATTTCCCAGTTACAATAGATAATACAGATAATGCATTTAGTACTGGCGATGAAATAAACTTCAAAGCAACAATATGGATTGGTGAATCAAGAAATATGAATTTTGGAGTATGGTTCTACAATGCTAACAAAGGTTATGTTTGTGACAATACTACATCCGTAAAACTTAACAACGGATGGAATACTGTAAATGCTACAATAAAGCTAAGTAATGCAAATATTAACAAATGTCCATATATGCAAATACTAATAAATAATGGTGGGACATATATTGCAGTAAAAGATGTAGTTATTAATAGAAAAATCACTGGCGAACTTATTGTTGATGGAGCAATCAATGGTAAAAGGATTGAAGGTGCAGAAATAGTAGGTTCTACTTTCATGTCAAAAAGTGAAAGTTTTAAAGTTACCGATGATGGTAGAGCAGAGGCAACATCAATGTCAATAGAAGATGAAATATCAACAGATACATTGAGTGTAAATTATATATCTAATAGTAAATATCAATCAGTATTAGATAGAAGTTACAATGTTCATATAAATCCTTGGTATACGGAGGAAGAAGAGGCAAAAGAGCTTGTACATGGTGGACGTTATAGGTCGTTTGATAATTTAATTAATGTTTGTCCAAGAAATTTAAATGGTTATAATTTAACAATAAATCTTTGGTCAGATATAGATGAATCTGTAAACTTTAATATGTTCAATAGTGGAACTGTAACAATAAATCTAAATGGATGTAAGTTTCGTGGATATATGATATGCCAAGGACACAGTATGAAATATAGAATCTACGGAAAAGATTCAGACAATACTGGTACTGGTACATATGGAAGTATTATGCCACATACAGGTCACTCTGCAACTGGTGGTAACTATTCGATACAGGTATCATATAGTCATCTTGTCGCTTATGATTTAAAAATATATGGTGGAAAAGGTAGTGGAAATAATAATGGTATAAGTGTAACCAACTTATCAAAAGCTTATTTAAACAATTTACAGTTTGTAAGTTGCTACTCTGCAGTTAGGTCATATTCTGCATCAGATGCATATGTTGCGTCAAGTAATGGACTTACATCAAGTCATTCATTCTATGCATCATCTGGTTCTAGAATTAACTTAAACGGAACTAATCAAGCAGGAAGAAGTGGTTCAACTTCGCATACAGGTACATCTGGTAATGGACAAATATATGCAAGTGGAGTAAGTTTTGATGGTTCTTCGGTAGCTGGAAGTAATGATACTCCTGCACCATCTAAAGTTACAAAAACTGCAACAATAACAGCAAACTATGGTGATACATATAGAAAAACAGTCTATAACAGCTGGAAGAAAGACGGAACTGTAAGACAGGGTGAATGGGCAAGTTATGGAGATTGTATCGGTGCTTGGTTCTTTGGAACAAAAATAGAAGATTATTCTAATAAAGAGATAACTAAAGTTGAAGTAACTGTGAAAAGACAAGCTGGAGGAAGTAATGGTGAGGTTGTTCATACATTAAAAATGCATAATCAAATTAGTAGACCAAGCGGAAGTTTAAGTTTCAGAAGTGACTTTAGTAAAGACTTTAAAGTTGCAGTAAACAACTCATTTAAAGTTACTTTAAGTACAAGTGATGAAATTGCTGCATTTAAAAAATGTAAAGGATTTGGACTAGAGCCAAAATCATATAATCAAACATATTACAGTGTATGTTCTGGTTCGCTATCAGTAAAAATAACTTACAAGGAGTAAAAAATGAATATAGATAGAACTCATAAAGAGAATGTTTTATATATAGAAGATAGGGGAATTATGCCTTGTGCTAATTCCTCAATTCTAAGTAACATATCACTTGAAGATATGTATAATTTTGTAAAAGAAGATTTGGCACTGGCTCAATATAATCAAATCAACGAAGAAGTTGAAGAAGTAGAATTTGACGAAGAAGGATTCCCAGTAAGTTTTCCGAATAACTCGGAACCTGTAAAAGAGTTAGGAGTATTAGGACAAGACATTGTTTTTTCTGAAAATCCAGTAGTTGATTTAATAGTAAATGCAGAAGATGCTTTTAAACGTAATGTTTCACTAGAATGTAATGATAATAATTATGTAAATGTTTTAGCAGGAGCATTAAAACTAGCAATACAAAAAATAGAAAAACTAGAAAGAGATATTGAAGAGTTAAGAAGGTAGTAATACCTTCTTTTTAAATATAATAAACTACTTAAAAAGGAGAATTGAAATTATGAAAATTTGTTTGGATGCAGGACATTACAAAAATTATAATCAAGGAGTAGTAAAAAGTTACTATGAAGGTAATGTAGTATGGAAATTAACTAATCTGCAAAAAAAATATTTGGAGCAATATAAAGATGTAAAAGTAGTATTAACTAGAAATGATATATCTAAGGATTTATCTTTAAGTGACAGAGGTGCAAAATCAAAAGGCTGTGATTTATTTTTAAGTAATCATTCTAACTATGTAGACAACTCATCTGTAGATAGGGCTGTTATAATTTATCCGTTTGATAATAAAAACAAGTCGGATGTTCTTGGTAAAAAGTTAGGCGCTAAAATCCAAGAAGTTATGGGATTAAAACAAAATTATCAAATGATGACAAGAAAGCATAATAATGGAGAATATTATGGAGTAATGAGAGCTTCAAGAGCAGCAGGATGTCCTAGATATTATATCTTAGAACATGGATTTCATAGTCATAAAGCTACTTGCAATTGGTTATTAAAAGATGAAAACTTAGAAAAATTAGCAAAAGCAGAAGTTGAAGTAATTGCACAATATTATGGTCTTAAGAAAAAAACATCTACTAATAATTCTACTAATACAACTACAAAAGTAAATGAAGTATATTCTATAACAACAGATAGTTTAAATGTAAGAAGTGGACCAGGTACAGATTATAAAGTGGTTGGTACTGTTAAAAAAGGAGAAGCTTATACTATAGTAGAAAAGAAAAATGGTTTTGGAAAATTAAAAAGTGGTGCAGGTTGGATTTCTTTAGGATCTAAATATGTAACACTAAAAAAGTAGTTAATGACACAGCTACAAAAGATTATATAGAGGATTTAGGTAATTGTGTCATTACTCAATATTATACAGCAGATGGTAGTACTTCTATTGGGTGCACTGGTAAAAAACTAACTCCAAATAGAAGTTGTGCATCTCACAATATTCCAGTAGGAACAAAAATTTATATAGAAGATTTAAAAGGCGTTGTTAATAATGATGGAATATTTATAGTGGAAGATACAGGTGGTCATGGATTTGATTTTGATATCTTTACATCTAATGAAAATGCTAAAAAAATCGGAAATATTTATAAAAATGTAAAAGTTTTAAGCTGGGGAACTGATAAACTAACTTGCAGTTATACTCATATAATTGAGCAATTTATAAAACAGGGAAGAATCAACAATTATAAAAAGATATGGAATAACTACAAAGATAAGGGAAGATTAATAAACTTTTGGAAATTTAATGATGAAGATAAAAATATAAAACAAAAATCATGGTATAAAGAAATTTAAAGGAGCAAGAGTATGCAAATAGAATTAAATTTGTTGTTAGAAGTATTGTTTATTTCATTATTAACCAAATTGGTTGTGGGGCAATGGTATCCACCTGTTCAAAAAAGTTTACAAGCAATATTAGTTTGTGGTGTAGGAAGTGGAGCTGGTTGGTTCTTAAATCCTACTAGAGAAGGTTTTGTGGTAGGTTTAATTGCTAGTGCATTTGCATTTTATGGAAGAGAATTGGTAGATGCGTTTCACACGGTTTATAGTGATATACAAGAAGTTGGAATAAAGCCAACCGAAGAACAAGAATAAAATTAATATTTTAATTAAAAATGGTTCTGAAAAATAACAATTATAATATATTCAGAACCATTATTTTTATATAAAAGGAGAAATATAAAATGGCAATATATAATATGATTTACAGTAAGAAAAAATGGGAACAAGTAAATAAATATAATAAAAATTTATTAAATGATTTTATATTAGAAATGAGGTCGAACAAGAAAAAAGAAGGTACAATAAATATCTATGTAAGTAACATAAGAATTGTTTTTATTTATATACTAGAAGAATTAGATAATAAACCTATATATAAATTAAAGAAAAAACATTTCAGAAATTTTATGTTATGGTTACAAGACAAAGACATGTCCCCTGCAAGAATAAATAATATATTCAGTGCATTAAGAACAATGCTTGAATATGCTTCAAATGAAGAGGATTATGAGGATGAGTTAGAAATAAACTATGCCTCAAAAGTTAAGGGATTACAAAAAGAAGCAGTAAGAGACATAGTTTTCTTAACAGATAAGGAAATAGAAATAATTTATAAATATTTAATTAAACATAAAAAATATAATCAAGCTCTATTTTGCGCTATTATGTATGATTCTGCAGCAAGACGTTCAGAAGTTTTCCAATTAAAAAGAGATGATATTTCTGAAAATGCTAAGGTATCTAAATCTTATGTAGTAGGTAAAAGGGGCAAAAAATATAGACCTATATTCCACGATAGAACAAGAGAGGCCTATGCAAAATATATGAAAACTAGAAAAGATGATTCTAATGAATTATGGTTAAGCAAAGATGGCGAACCAATAACTAAAGCAACTCTATATGTATGGGTAAGAACATGGAGAAATATACTTAAAAGAGAGACTGGTGAATATAAAAAATTTAACCCACATAGTTTTAGACACTCCGCATTAGAGAATTATTCAGACGGTTCTCATTATTATGCTAAAAAAATTGGTAAAAAGTTTAACTTAGAAACTTTACAATTATTGGCTAATCATTCAGACATATCAACTACACAAGGATACTTAAAAGATAAGTCGGAAGATTTATTGTTAGAGGAGTTTGGAATATAAGTCAAGAAAGGAATAATATATGTTAAACGAAAGAATTATTAGAGATTATAGTACATCTGTCTATATGAATGACTTGAATAGAACAATAAATTCTCAAGCATTATTCAATCAAAAAGATGTAAAAACAGCAGTATTAGTGGTACAATTGTTAAATAATAAATCGGAAAAAGCTCCGATAGATTTAACTGGAAGTAATGTTATGGCAAAAATACTAAAAAATGATAATACTAAATCAGTATTATATTGCTCAGTATTAAGTCCCGAATTAGGAACAGTGGCTGTTGCATTTACTGAACAAACATTATTAACAATAGGAGTAAATACTTTTGAGTTGGAAATTCAATCAGGAAATCAAGTGGTTTATTCTCCTAAAATAGCTTATACAGTAACAGATAATTTATTTGATGAAAATGAATTAATCATGTCTCAAGATGAATTTCCAATATTAAATTCTCTAATTCATAATGTTCAATTAATCGAACAGGAATTATTAAATTTAGATTCTATAGTTAATCAAAGCGAACAAATTAGAGAGGAAAATGAAAACAAAAGAAAAAATGATGATGTTCTTCGTGGAACGGAATTTGAAAATATTAAGTTAACTATACAAGAAAAAGTTAATTTAATAAACGAAAAAATGGAGGAAGTAAATAATTTAATATGTACTTCAGAAGAAAAAATTGATAATGAAATAATAAGAATAAATGGTGATGTTAATCTAAAAATTTCTGAAATGAACAATAAAATAACAGAAGTTAATAATAAATTAGTTCAGGTTGATGATTCAATAGCAAGAATTAATACAACTATTTCAGATAATATTAAAAAGGTTAATGATAAAATAACAGAAGTTAATAATTTAATATCTTCTATACAATCAACTTTTTCTGAAAAAATTACTGAAATAAACAATAAAATAAAAGAATTTGAAGCTAACGTTGATAATTCTATTTCAAAAGTTGAATTAGAATCTTCAAAAATAAATAATTCTTTATCTACTTCAGTAAATAATTCCATATCAAAAATGGAAAATGAGGCAACAAGGGTAAATAATAATTTATCTTCATTAGTAAATTTAAAAATAGGTGAAATGAATACTGAATTTGAACTAATGGAAACAGAAGTTAATAGAAATATAAATTTAATTTCTGATAAAATATCAAATTATGATGAAAAAATATCTTTAGTTGAAGAATTAAATACTAAAGTAACTTCAGAGGAAACAATAAGAAATAACAATGAAATAAAAAGAAATGAAACTATTAGAAATATAGTGGAGGAACTAGAAATAACTCAATCTGATATAAATGATATATTAAATATGATAGGAGGTTTATAATATGAATAAACTACTATTTCAAAATAGACTAATCAATATAAACTCTCCAAAATTAACTTCTGCAGAAGTAAGAAATATAGCTGAAGAATGTTTAAGAGAATATGTATTTGATGTACATTTTGATAAATACAATGCAAGTACTCCAATAGATACTAAAGCAATATTTATCAAAGGAGATAAAAATACCAGTATATTAAAGGCTAATTTATTAAAGGGGAATTTGCCAATTAATTTATCTGGGTTTACTGTAACAGTAAATGTTAAAGAATCACTTAATGAGGTAGTAACTTTACCTTGTGAAATAGTGGATCAAAATAATGGAATTATAAAAATAAATCTACCTTCTTATGTGGTGGATGAAAATGGGGAAAATATTTTTGAGATAGTTATTCAAAAAAATAATAATATATTAGTATCTCAACAATATAAATATTCAGTTTTAAATTCTATTGGGGAAGGTTTAGCCGGAACAGAAGAACAATTAAGTACTTTACAAACTTTAATAGCTCAAGTTCAGGAAAAAATAATAACTGTAAATACTATTACTGAGGAGCTAGAAGTAACCCAATCAGATATTGATGATATAATTAATATGATAGGAGGACTTTAGGGTGAGTAAAAATATAAGAACTCAATTAGGGAAAGTTATAGGGAAATCTTTAAATAGCTATCACGCCAGAGTAAAACCTATAATTGATGATATTAAGTTCAAAGAACAATATCAAGGTAGAATAATAGACTGTATGGTTGGAGAAGTAGATGATAACTATATAGAAACTCCAGAAACAGATGCTCCAATAGTAAAATTGGAACATTCTAAAGAAGGACTTGTAAAAGTTCCTTCTATCAAAGGGAAAACTATATTAGTTGATGTAGATGGAAATGAAACTGATACTCCAGCAGAAGGTTGTAGATTGGTTTCTGTTGGTGAAGAAGAAGATAATAAAATGATAATTTTATCTAAGAATAAGAATTTATTTGATGAAAAAAACTTCATTGTAAAAACTGGGAGTAGTTGGCATTATGTAGATATAAAAAATTTACCAACTGTTGTATTCAATGGCAAAGGATATGCAAGATTACAACATAATTATAGTAAACTTGAATTTTACACTACGAATAAATTACCAACAGGAAATGCTTATGATGAATGGCAATTAAAAGGTGTAATGGATGTTCCTTATAATGTTGAAGGTAATATTAGATTTAATGTGAATAACAATTTAAATCATAAATATTTAATAATATTCCAAGCGAGTACAAATTTAAATAATTATGCTTTTAGAGAATTTTCAGTAACAACAGAAATACCTACAACTTATATAGAACCAAAACACCATAAAACAGAAATTTTATTAAATGAACCTTTGAGAAGTCTACCAAATGGAGTATGTGATGAAATAGTTGGTAATAAAATAATAAGAAGAGTTGGGAAAGTTGTTTTAAACGAAAAATATAATTGGAAAGTTGCTAGTGGAGTTGATTCAACAGGGGAAAAATGGAAAAGATTTGTAATGGATATAGACAATACCAAACAAACAAATCATGGCGATAAAAACAAAACAATATCTAATTTTTTGATTTATGATGAAAATGATGATAAACAAGATGGCGAATATATATTATATTATTCAAGTATATTTGTTTATAAAAATATATTTGATGGCGACACATCACTATTTAAACAATGGCTTTCTGAAAATTCAATAGAAGTGTTGTATGAACTTGCAGAACCAATCATAGAAGAACTTCCAAATAGAATAACTCTACAAGGGTTTGACGACACAACAATGTATGTAGAAAACACTATAACACCAACAGTTTCATATGGTTACAATGCACTTATACCATATAAAGAAGAACTTAAAACACAAAAAGAAGAAGTGGAAAATAACACACTTGATATAGAAAATAATATAATACCATATCTAATGGATATGGAATACAATCTTATGTTAATGGAGGACAATTAATAATGGCTCAAAAGACTAAGGTTAAAGAATTAGTTGGTAGGGGTTTAGATTCCTACCACACTAAGGCTTTACAACAAATGGACAGAATAGAAAAGAAAAATAAAGAACAAAACCATAAAATAAGTATTTTATCAAATGAATTAGATAATGATTACTTAACTAAAACAGAAGAAGGTTCTGTTATATCTTTAGAACATAGTAAAGAGGGAATGGTTTATCTTGATGAACTTCAAGGAAATACATTAGTTAACTATTGTACAGATGGTTCTAAAGAGTTAACTTTAAACGGAGATATAGATGTAGAAGGAACTTTTGTTACTACAACAGAAGGTGTGGATAATGGATTAGTTGATGTAGTATGTAAGGGGAATACATTGGTTAATCTTTTATCACATTACTATACTGTAAGTAGTGTATGGGGGACAGACGAGAAAAAATTTACAGTAGATATAGTTAGTGGTAGTGGTCAAGCAATAATATTGGGTAAATTTACTCAACCATTAAAAAGAGGTGTTAAATATACAGTTATAGTTAATATATCAAGTTATAGTCATGGTTATCCACATTTTTGTTTTATGAACCCAGAAAATAATAGACCTACTACACAAGAAATAACTCCTACATCTGTTGGATTGAAAAAATTAGTTTTTACAACTGATGCAAATATGGATAGTTATTATTTCAGAATATTAACTAGAAATGGTGTGGATAATAAATATTCTATAGATAGAGATATTGTAATACTTGAAGGAGACTGGACTAACAGAGAAGTTCCATCTTATTTTACAGGTATGAAAAGTGTTGGTCAAGATGATGTAAATGGTCATAAAATCGAAATTTTATCAGAAAACGAAAACTTATGGAGAGGTAAAGAAATTTACTATCCAAATAATTGTAAAATTATACAATCAAGTGATAATGAGGTTATATTTGAATCGGTAAATGTAAATCAAGGACTTAAAGTTAATATACAAAGATTTAAAAATAAAAAACTTTCTTTATCTTATGATATGGAAGTTTTGAGTGGAAATGTTTTAAATTTTGGTGGTCATAATAGACATAATGATTTAGGGATGTATATTGATGGTGTAAAAGTAGGTAATATATACCACAATGGATATACAAAAAACTATGAAATAGGAAGAAAGTATAGAATAGAAGTCATTTTGGACATAGATAATAACGTTGGACAAAATGGAACAAATCATCAAATTCAAGATAGAGGGGAAATAGGAATAGAACCAAATAGATATACAGGTGACAATCCTCAAACTTGCAGAGTAAAAGTAAGTAATTTTGTTTTAAAAGAAATCACAAACTATGAAACATCTACACAATATTTTCAACCAAAATATAATAAAAAAGAAATTTTAATCAATGAACCATTAAGAGGTTTACCAAGTAATGATAATGATAAAATTGTTAAAATAGGTGGTAAATATTATATAGAAAGAAATGTAAATGAAGTAGAAATAAATAGTTTAGAAGGACTTGGCTCTGTATCAGAACCTTTGACTACAAACAATGTAACAACATCAAGAGTTTATATAGCATATGAAGTAGTAACTGCATTATTACCAAATATAAGAAGAAACACAGGAACTGGGGATATTATGTGTGATAAGTTGCCTTATAAAACAGTTGTTCCAAATATACAACAAGAAAATCAAATGGCAATCGGAAAAACTAGTGCAGGAGTATCATTAAGACTAAATGGTTCAAATATAGAAGAATGTGAAAGTTGGTTAAATAATAATCCTTTAAAAATTTCTTATGCTTTAGCAACACCAGTATACGAACCACTTGAAATAGAGCCAACATTAAATACTTACAATGATGTAACTCACATATCAAACAATAGTATAGTTCCTTGTACTATGAAAATAAAAAATACTGGATATAATGCAATAATTAAACCTTCTACTCTATACACAGTAGCACTAGATACAAATAAAAGTGGAACTATTGGAATAAACTTAGCTGGAGCAAAAGGTACTACAACTAACAATGTATTAACTTTAACTACTCCTGCAACATTAACAGATGATAGTTTAAGACTATATGGTAAAGGTATCAAAGGTTCTAAAGTAAGATTACTTGAAGGAGATAAAACTAATTGGATTCCTTCTTACTTTGAAGGTATGAAATCTTCATTTGAAGATAAGGTTCAAGATGATGGTTCATATAAAATGGAAATTTTATCTAATAATAAGAATTTAGTAAATCCTAATATGTGTAAAGTAGACTTCTTTTATGATGGTGATTTTACAGGAAGTGGTGATTTCTGTTGTATAGAAATGAAAGTAAAAAAAGATATGAACTACACTATAAATGGAATTGGATTTTATGGTGTTTACCTAGATAGTAATAGAAAATATATAAAATCAATAAGTTTCAAAAATGGTGGAGATAAAACTCATTTTACTGGAGAGTATAATACAACAGTTTTAATTAGAACAACTGGAAAGTTAGGAGAAATGACTACATATAAATCTTTAGATGATTTTATAAACAAAGTCCAAATAGAGGAAGGTTTATCTAAAACAGATTATATTTTAAACAAACATAATAAAATACAATTTTCATCTATAGAACCATTAAGAGGTGTTGGTGACATTAAAGATAAGTTTGTGTTCAAAGATAATAAATTGATGATTCAAAGGAATTGTGCAATAAGTACATTTGATGGTAATGATACTTGGAACTTAAATAAGATTGAAAATAATATATATACTTATTCAGTAAGAAATACTAAATTTTTAACAAAAATGAAAGTTGATAGTTGGGATAATCTTATGAGGAATAAGTACTATATGATAGATAAATGTGGTATTGCTACAACAAATATGCCTAAAAATGAGCAACTACTTATTCACAATACAATAGGAGATAAATTTATATGGTATTCAACTCCGTTATTTTCAACAGTACAAAGTGTTAAACAACATTTGAATAATAATCCATTTAAAATACTTTATCCACTAGAAGAACCAACATATGAAGAAGTGCCATTTGAACTTCAAAAAATAATCTTAGAAGGATATGAGAATGGAACATTATTTATAGATACAAATATACCACCAACTTCTACAGTAACTTATGCAGGTGAAACACCAATAGTGAAGTCTGTTAAGTTAAATAAAACCGAAGTTTTAAATAACACAGAGGATATAAATGATAATATAATTCCTTATCTAATGGACATGGACTACCGAGTAGTAATGCTACAACTAGCAACAGAGGAATTAGAAGGTGGAGTAAGTATGGCAAGATTATTTGGTGGAACTTATGAAATGATAAAGAGAGATATTCTATCTAAGAGATTAACTAGAGAAGAATATGGATATAGACTTGCAGATTACTTTAATGCAGGAAAGCTAACAGAACAAGAAGTTAGAGAACTGGAGGACTTAAGATAATGAGTAGAAATATAAAAGAAATAGGAAAGGAGTTAATGGGTAAATCCCTTAACTCTTTCCACAGAAAAACTGGATTAACTCAATTAGAAGAAAACAATAAAATGCAAGATGGTATTTTAGATGGAATATTATCACAAGTGGATGATGCTTATATAGAAAA
>CAMERI010000012.1:0-39011 GCA_945935525.1 uncultured bacterium
TTTCATCGTGAGGACATAAAGAGATATATTAAGTGCAAGACTTAACCTTACGACCTAAAATAAGCGTTCAACAAGTACGACAACTTGTTAAAAATATTAAATCACGCGTGTTCGCGACACGAAAAAAAAGCGATAGGAGGAAATATTAATGAAAGATTTAAGACAATTTTTAAAAGGAATGGAATTAGAAGCAGACCAAATAGACACAATTATGTCGGAAGTAGGCAAAAACTTTAGTCAATTAAAGGAAGAAAGAGACACTTTAAAAGATAAAGTTAAAGAATTAGAGACTTCAAGTGGGGACATGGCTACTAAATTGCAAAACCTTGAAACACTAACAAATGAGAATAAGGACTTAAAGGCTCAGTTGCAAATGGGTGATAGCAATGTAAAAAAAGAATTTAGCAAGTTTGTTAGAACAGAAATTATGTCTAAAGTCGATGACAAGAATGATTTTGAAAGCGTATTAAAAGAATATAAAAAGGAAAACCCTCAATATTTTGGAGATACAGTTATCAAAAAAGTTCAATCTTCACCTAATTTAAATGGTGGAGAACCACAAGCACCAACTACAAATAGCATTATGAATGATATTTTAAGAAGTGCAATAAACTAAAAAAGAAAAGGAGAGATAAATATGGCAACAGCCAAAGGAATTGAAAAATCAAATGTAGAGGCTTTAATTGAAACTCAAGTTGCTGATGAAATATTTCAAGGAACTATAAAACAATCTAAAGCACTATCAATGTTCAGAAGATTACCAAATATGACTTCTGATAAGACAAAGTTAAGAATTTTAGATAGTCTACCAATCGCTTACTTTGTTGACGAAACTAAAGACAATGGTAGAAAAAATATTACAAAAATGGCATGGGCTAATAAGTACATTAATGCAGCAGAAATAGCAGTAATTGTTCCAATTAAGGAAAATTTACTAAATGATGTTGGTGTTGATTTATGGGCTCAAATTAGACCAAGAGTTGAGGAAGCATTCGCAAGAAAAATTGATGACGCTATCTTCAATGGAACTGGTAAACCAACTGATTGGAGAAAAGGTTTAATACCATCAATAGTTGACGCAGGTGCAGAAGTTACTGCTACTGATAATTTATATAGTGATATCAATGATGTTATGACTAAAGTTGAAACAAGTGGTTACAATGTAACAGGATTATTAGGTGGAGTTGAATTAAAAGGTAAATTCCGTATGATGACTGATACAACAGGTCAACCAATTAAAGGAACTGAAATAGATGGACTAAATAGAACATTTATGGATAACGGAATGTGGGATAAAACTAAATCAGTATTAATTGCTGGAGATTTCAACCAAGCAGTATATGCAATTAGACAAGATATTTCATATAAAGTATTAACTGAAGCAGTTATTCAAGACCCAAGCGATGGAAGTATCTTATACAACCTAGCACAAGAAGATATGGTAGCACTTCGTGTTACAATGAGATTAGGTTGGGAAATTCCAAACCCTGTAAATGCAGAAAACGAAACAAATACACGTTTCCCATTTGCAAATTTAAAACCAAAAACTACTAGTAAGTAGTATTAAAGGAGGCATTTTAAAATGGAGTTTAAAGGACAATATCTAACTTATCAAGAGTATTTAACTCTAGGTGGAACTCTTGATGAAATGCCTTTTAATTTATTAGAATATAATGCAAGAAAAGAAATTGATAGTAGAACTCAAAAAAGATTTATAGGAATAGGTAATGAATATGAAGAAGTTAAATTGTGCGTATATAATTTAATACCAGCAATAAAAAGTTATGAAGAATATACAACACAAAATAAAGCTATTTCTAGTGAAAGTACCGATGGTTATAGTGTTAGTTATGGTACGCCACAAACTGCTTATACAATGGCTAAAAACAATGAATTAGACAATATTATCTATAAATATTTATATGATGTTATTGTTAATGGAGAACATGCTTTATTTATAGGACAAGATAAGCCAAAAAATGAGGAATTATCAACATGTTAGTAAATTCAAGTTTAACTGTCTATCACAAAGTAAGCGATAATCACGATTATAAGTGGGTACGATACAACTATGACAATATATGGTGGTTTGGTGGTAAAGGTTCAAGTTTAAATAAAGGATATGATAATGCAAATGATGTTCAAATTAGAATACCTTATGACTTGAACCCTAAACTAGACTATAATAATTTTGGAATAGGAGATATATTGGTAAAAGGCACTATAAAGAATAATATAACTAGTGAAAGTGATATAGAGAGTGAATATTATAATATAACTTCTTTAAACAATAATATATTTGGCAATAACAAGCATATTCATATAAGCGGTAAGTAATGCCAGTAAAAATGCAACCTACAAGTGAAATAAAAGCACGACTAGGAATTGAACCAAATGGAAGAGTACATTCTTATTTTACTGAAAGATGTTATACTCACATGGATAAATATGTACCTAAAGACACAGGAACATTAAGAGAAAATGTTACTCTAACAAGTGATAGTATTACTTATGAACAACCTTATGCACACGCTCAATATGTAGGAATGGTAAGAGGTGGAGAAGTTAAGAATTATACAACACCAGGAACTGGCAAATATTGGGATAAACGAATGGTAAGTGCTGAAATGCAAGATGTTGTTAAAGAAGTACAAGATTATATTGATAAGAGAGGTTAATAATGGATACAAGAATTGCTAAATTAGGTCAATATTTAGAAACTATACTTGAAACACTAAATAGCAAGTATAAGAAAGTAAATGCTGACTTTTTAGGACTTGAAGTTAATAATTATTCACTTGATAAAATACCAACTGCAAGTGTGGTAGAGAAATGGATAACTGGACTAGAAATACATAGAGATGTATATTCATTTAGAAGTAGAAACTCATATTCTAGTGATAGATTAAATAATCTAAAGAATATAGGCTTTTTTGAAGAGTTTGAGAGCATTATAAGAACTAATAATGATAATGGCATATTGCCAGATATAAAAGGAATAGAAAAGATTGAGTGTTTAAATTGTGGCACTTTTAATAGAGAAGATGAGAGTGGAAAGAGTGCGATATTTGATATTCAACTTCAAATAACATATAAGGAGGAATAATGAAACCTATTAAAGCAAGAATACTATTTTCACATAAAGGAACTTGGTATGAAAAAGGCGATGAAATTAAGGTAGAAACTAAAGAAGAATTAGTAAAGCTTAATGAAAAAGGATTTATTGAACCTCTTACATTTAAAGAAATTGAAAACTTTGGAAAAGAAGAAACAAAGAAAAGAAAAGAGGAGGAATAATATATGGCTTTAGTACCAAGTGGAATTACAAAAGTTGATAGAAGTCAATGGTTAGTTTATTTAGACACAACTCCTACTGAAGCAACTAGCAATTGGGCAGTATTAGGTGTAGGTATTACTGAATTTGCTATTGCATATAATCCACAAGTAGATACTGAAAAATGGATTATAGAAGATAATGCAAGAAATGACCATACTTCTAATCAAAAACAAGGTAGTGTATCACAAAAGATTTACAAAGGCGACCCTTGTTTTGAATTTGTACATAAAGGTTGCGATAAATTAAATTATGCTACTAAAATACTTGAGGTAGATAGATGGAATGGAACAGGTAATAAATATCCTGCAAAAATGACTGATGGAATGATAACTATAACTCAAAAAGGTGGAGATAATGCAGTATTAGAATATGATTTATATTTTAATGGTGAACCAGTTGAGGGAGAAGTAACATTCACTGGAGATGTTCCAACATTCGCACCAAAGAGTGAATAATACCTAAAAGGTGGGTGAAATAAATCACCTACCTTATTTTTTTATAGAAAGAGAGGAATAAAGAATGACAGAAAATTCAATTCAATTTAAAAGAGAAAATGTATTAAAGTTAAAATTAAAAAATGAAATGGGAGAAGATACAGGAGAATATCTTGAATTTGATTTAGAAGATATAGAATTACCTCTAAGGTATCAACAAGCGTTAGAAGAACATAAAAAAAATTACAATTCATTAAAAAATCAACTTCTTATTATTTCAAAAAAAGAAGACCATAGTGGAAAAAAGTTATTAAGTTCTAATCAAGAAGCAAGTCTAATAGCATTAAGTGAGTTTTATAAAAAGGAAATAAAAATAATGGATTTATTTTTAGGAGATGGAAAAACTCAAATGATACTTGATAAAGTAATGAGAAGAAAACCATATTTAACTATGTTTAATGACATAATGGAGAGCATAGAAGAAGTTAGTGATTTATTTAATGTAGGTTATAGTTCTATTGAAGATAAGATAAAAGAAAAATACTCAAAAGTAGAGGACAATGTACTTGAATAATCCTGAATATGTGAAAATTAGAGAAAAAAAATACAAAATAAATACTGACTTTAGAGTTGCTTTAAAATGTAATGAAGTGTCTATGGACACTAGTATAGGAGATTTAGAAAGAACCCTTGCTATTGTTTATTTGCTATTTGGTGATGAGGGAATAGACCCTAAAAATAGAGATGATTTAAGCGAATTAGTTGATTTAGGTTATAGATATTTAACTCTTGATAAAGAACCTACAAACACTAATGAAGAACCTGACATGGACTTTATTAAAGATAAAAAGTACATTAGGAGTAGTTTTATTCAAGATTATAAATATAATCCTTATGATATGGAATATTTACATTGGTGGGATTTTTATAATGATTTAAATAACTTATCAAATAGTGAATTTGGTAATTGTTGTGTATTAAATAGAATTAGAAATGCAAGAAATTATGACCCATCTAAAATAGAAGATAGAAAAGAAAGAGAAAACTTTATTAAATTTAAGGAAAGTATATCTTTAAATAAAAAACAAGAAGTAGAACTTACTAAAGAGCAAGAAGAAAGTATGAATAGGCTGAATGAAATAATAGGTTTTAAATAGGAGGTGATTATATGGATGGAGAAGTTACAATAAAAACTTCACTTGATACAAAAAGTTTTGATGCTCAAATTAGAAAAGTTGAAGAAGAATTAAATGATTTAGAAAGAGCATACAAAATTTTAAAAGAAACAGAACCTGCTGATAGTGAGATATTAAAGACATATGCAGTTAATATTGAGAAGACAAAAAATAAACTTATTGAACTTAACAAAAAACAATTAGAACTTAACCAAACACCAGTTGTTGATAGCAAAATAGGAGAAACGATAAATAAAAATGTTAAGAAAATGGGGAAATGGGCTTTAGCGGTTTTTAGTGTAAGAAGTGCATATAGTTTAGTGCAAAGAGCAGTAAGTATTTTAACAGGTCAAAACGAAGAATTATCAAATAAAATAAATTTTATAAAAACAAGTTTAGCAAATGTATTAGCACCTGTGGTTGATTGGATAGTTAATCAAGCATATAAATTAGTGTATTATATAGGATATATTTTAAAATCATGGTTTGGAATAGACATATTTGCGAAAAATACTGCTAAAAGTATGAATAATACAAATAAGAATGCTATGAAATTACGAAAAACATTAGCAGGATTTGATGAAATGAACATATTACAAGATAATGTAGCAGGTGGTGGTTCAAGTGGATTAGGCGACACATTTAAAGGACTTGATAAACCTAAAATACCTGAATGGGTAGATTGGATTGCTAAAAATAAAGATAAAGTTCTTGATACATTAAAAAAAATAGGAATAGAATTTGCTTTAATTGCTGGAACTGCTGGCTTTTTAAAACTTGCTGGAGATGTTGCAGGACTATGGAATGCATTAAAAAGTTTATCTACAACTTTAAGCGGTATAACATTGTTAAAAGGTGGGTTATATGCAGTAGCAGGAGCATTAGCAATAATAGCAGTAGTTCAATTTACAGAAGTTATTAAATCAGCAAGTGAACTAAATAAGCAATTAAAAAATTTGATTGAATTAAGTTCTAGTTCGACTAAAAGTTGGAAAGAGCAAACTGATGAAATGCAAAAAAATGCTAAACAAGGAAAATATAACGAAGAACAACAAAGATATTATAATGAAGCATTATTAACTACTATTGAAAATGATAAAGCAATAAATGAGGGTATAGAAAATCAATCAAAATTAAGACAAATATTAACTGGGACTTATAGTAAAAATAATGAAATAATGAAGTTACATAATGAAGAAATTGAGGATAATCTTAATAAATTATCTGAATTATATAAAATGGATAAACTAACTGAAGAGCAAAAAACAAAATATGGTAAAATTCTAAATGAAGAAATTATAAGATTAGAAAAAGTCAATGGAAAATTAAATCAAAATTCTCAAGAGTATAAAGATAATGCTGATAAAATAAAAGAAATGAGAAAACAATTTAATGAAATAACTGGTTCTACTTATGTTGCAAAATTTAAGGTCGATGCTGATACCAAGCCTGCTAATAAATCAATAAGTGGTTTTTTAAAAAATATAGGTAGTACATTATTTAGTTCAATTTTTCCAAAATTAAACTTTGCTAATACATTAAAAAAATTCAAATTTGCAAAAGGTGGTATTATAAATATGCCAGGTAGAGGTGTGCCTTTACTTAATGCTGTTGGTGGAGAAAAAGGACAAGAAGGTATTGTTCCTTTAACTGATAGTCAACAAATGGAATTGTTAGGTCGTGCTATTGGCAAATATATAACACTAAATGCTACTATAATAACTGAAATGAATGGTAGAGTTATTGGAAGAGAACTTAAAAAAGTTGATACTGATAATGACTTTGCTACAAATAATTAGGAGGTATTTATGTATATTGATAAAAATAGCTTAATAGTAAATAATGTTAACTTAGGGCAATATATATTAGAGGCTAAATATAGTTATAATAAATTATGGAGTAATGATAGTGGTAGAAATTTAGCAGGAACACAAAGTGGCACATTAATTGGAATATTTCCTAAAATAATAGTGCAATTTAGAAAACTTACTAAAATTGAACTTGAAACAATAATACCTATACTTGATAGTGCAAGGCAAACAGTTAAATATTATGACCCTAATAAAAAAGCAATGACAACAATGACTACATATACTGGAGATTATGAAATAGATAATAAGGGTATAATAGGACATATTAAAAATGAGGGCTTTCAAATATCATTTATTTCAGTAAAAAGGAGAAGTTAAATGAAAACACATACTAATAATTATAAAGAAAATATCAAATTATTTGGTAGGCAAATAACAAGTAAAATTACATTTAACACAACCATACTTGGAGATGAGGAGTTAAACTCAATAACTCCTGTCTTTCAAGGTTCATTATTAAAATCATGTATGAAAGAACTTTATATAGATAGTAATGTAAATATACCTGCAGGAACTATTTTAAGGTATCAATTTGGGCTTTTAGTAGGTAATGAATATGAATATATTGATTTTGGAAATTATGTTGTTAAATCAAGCGATAAGCAAGAAGATTTAAATTCATATAAAATTAAATGTTATGATAAATTATTATATTCAATGAAGAATTATGATGATGTCATTCCTGAAGTTACTTATCCTATAACTTTAAAGAACTATTTATCAACAATAGCAACTTCAATAGGTTTAACTTTAAAAACTGGAGATTTTGCTAATCAAGATAAAGTAATTACACAAGAATTATATAGAGGTCTAGGTTATACAGTTAGAGATGTACTTGATGAAATAAGTGAAGCAACTGGTGGAGTTATATGTTTAGATTTAAATGATGAATTAGAAGTTAGATATCCTATTGAAACAAATGATACAATAGATGAAGAATATTTAAAAGAAGATAATGTAAATTTTACAAAAAAATATGGACCTGTAAATTCAATAGTATTATCAAGAAGTGCTGAGAGTGATAACGTATATTTGCGAGATGAAGAAAGTATAACTGCAAATGGACTTACTGAAATTAAAATAATTGATAATCAAATAATGAACTTTAATAATAGAAGTGAATACTTACAAGGTATATTAGACAAATTAGATGGGCTTACTTTTTGGATTAATGAATATGATAGTACTGGTATTACTTATTATGATTTACTTGATAAATATAGTGTTAAAATAGGAAATACAACATATCCTTGCTTAATGTTATATGATGAAATTGATGTATCACAAGGTCTTAAAGAATTGGTACACACTGATGAACCAAAAGAAACAAAAACTGATTATACTAAAGCAGATAAAACTGATAGGAAAATTAATCAAGCATATATAATTATAGATAAGCAAAATCAAACAATAGAAAGCGTTGTTCAAAATGTTGAAGATGTACAAGAAGATATAAATGGAGATAATGGATTACTTCAAAGAGTAAGTGCGGTTGAAACTAAACAAACTGCTACTGATTTAACAATAAATGTTATTTCTAGGAATATAGATACTACTACTGGAGAAATTAGAGAAGTTACTACTTCAAATGGCTATAAATTTAGTAGCGATGGCTTAAATATTTATACTGATAAAGAAAGTTATAATGCACTTATTAATAATAAAGGTACTTATTATAAAGATGGAGATAAAATTTTATCTCAAACAACAAAAGATGGAACTATTACAAAAGATTTGGTTTTATATGGAAAATATTATTATGGTGTTGATGAAAATTTAGAAGTTGCAAATTTTAAAAAAGATGATGCTATGTTTATAGCACAAAAAGTTACAGATAACAATAATGAAGAATGTTTCTCACATTTCTATAATGGAGGTGAATGATTATGGCAAAAATATTAAATAATAAAAAGTCAACTGGTAGCAAACCTTATGCTTATTATTCAGTAGAAGCTACAAGTAATAATAGAAGTACATCTAGTGTTGATGTAACAATAAAAGTTACAAGTAATTTACAAGCTGATGCTTCAAGTTTAGGTATTGGTAACAATTTTGGATTAATAGGTTACATTACATTAAATGATACTGAATATTCTATGACATTAAAATCAACAAATGTAACATGGAAAGGAACAGGTAAGCATACTACTACTTCTACATTTAATGTAAATGCTCCAGGTTCTCAAGAAGAACTTAAAAATGTTAAATTTAGAGTATCAAGAACTGGAAGTTATGCAAATGATTATTCAAAAGGTGGGGCTTTATCATCAACAACTTGTAGTAATATTTCAATAGGTATAGGACATACACCACCTAGTAATGTAGATTTTTATTTAGAAGAAACAAACGAAAAATTAATAAATGCAAGTGTACCAGAAACAACTTATGTCAAAACTTTATCAAATAAAAGAGTAACAATGGCATATACATTACATGATGAAGCAACTGCTAGTAAATATGGTATTCAAGATAAATATAATACATACGTTTTTAATACTAATCCATTTATAATTGATGGTAGTGCTATAAAAGATGAAGTAGGAAATAAAATAACTTTTAAAACATTTGTAATTGATAATATGAATGGTGTGGGTTATTCAAATTCAATAGTCTATGATTATATTGATTATAATTCAATTAATTTAATTGAAACTTCAACTACTGCCAAAAGAGATGGTCAAACTAGTGGTAAAGTTAAGTTAAACATTAATGGTACATTTTATAATGGAAGTATTGGAAATGTAACTCAAACTAAACCCATAATTAAATATAAATTTTGGAAATTAGGAGATACAGAACCAATAACATTTGATAATACAATTCCTAGTAATAGCATTAATGTAACTAGAAATAATTTTGCAATTAATAATTATGAAATAGGTTCTACTGATGAAACTGCTAGTAATTACTTTAATCCTAATAATGCTTATAGAATAAAAATATTTGTACAAGACACTTTTACAACATATACTTCTAGTGAAAAGTCTGTTCCAATTGGTGAAGCAACATGGTCTGAATATAAAGACAGAGTTGACTTTAAAAAAATAACTATTCAAGGGAAAGATATTATTTCTAATATAATTTATGCGAATAATAAAATACTATGGGGACCTGATTATTATTATATGGTAGGTAGTAATACAATTAATTTATCACAAAAAGTTAGTGAGCAAAAAACTGGAATAGTACTAATGTGGCAAGCCTATGTTGATGGAAAACCACAATCTTATGACTTAAATTATACTTTTGTTCCTAAGCATCATACATTAGTATTTCCTGCTGGTGGTGTTACTTGCTGGCTGTCTAACTCAAGTGGAAATATTGTTGCCACTAAATATGTATATGTCTATGATGATAAAATTCAAGGTAATGATATTAATGGATTAGGTAGCACTACTAGAAGTGGTAGTGGGATTACTTTCACAAATAATTATTGGGTATTAACTTACGTTATAGGTGTATAAAAGGAGATGATAAAATGAAACAAGGAAATCAATTTTATTTAGAAATACAATTAATAGATGAAAATAATGAAATACTTGATATAAGTAGTGTTTTAAAAGTGCAATTTACAATAGATGATTTAATTAAATATTATGATGGTACAAGTGAAGAAGTAACTTATGATGAAACTAAAAAGTGCTTTAAAATATGGCTTACAGAAAATGAAACTTTTAAATTTGAAAAACAAATAAAAATGGACGCAAGAATTTTATTTAAAAATAATACAATTAGTGGAACATATATTACTAGTAATTATTGGAATGAAAGTTTATTACAAGAGGTGCTAGATGTTTAAATTAAAAATAATAAATAAACCTAAAATGATAAAAATGAAATGTAACATTGAGTTTCCAGATGTAGTATTAGCAAATTTTCAAGAAAAAGAAGTAACACCTACTAAAGAAATTCAAGAAATAAAAGCAGACCAACAATATGATGGACTATCTAAAGTTGTAGTCAATGCTATACCTAGTGAATACATAGTTCCTAGTGGAGATATAACTATAACTGCAAGTGGTACTTATGATGTTAAAGATAAAGAAAATGCTATTGTTGATATAAAAGAAAAACAATTAGGCACTAAAACGATAACTGAAAATGGTATATATAATGCTACTGATGATAATTTAGATGGATATAGTGAAGTGGAAGTTGCTACCACTGGTGTAGATATATATGATTACTTTTCAAATACACAAAATGATTATACTTATTCATCAGGCAGACTATTATTACAATATATAAAAAAAATTCCAACATTAAATATTGGTAATAGAACAAGCTTGTATGATGCGTTTGCACAAATGTATAATTTACTTTCTATTGAAGAAATAGATACTAGTAATATAACTAATATGTATGGAGCATTTAGAGAGTGTGAAAATTTAATAACCATACCAGCTCTAAATGCTGAAAAAGTAACAAATATAGACGGAGTACTTTCTTATACAAATAGTTTGACAAATGTTGGTGGCTTTATAAATTTAGGTATGGCTTACGATACCAGTAAAGAAGCTAATTATAGTAACTATACATTACAATTAGGAAGACTTTATATGGATAGTTATAGTAAAAATTTAACTCACGAAAGTCTTATGAACATTATAAACAATTTATATGACATAAAAACAAAAGGTTGTAATGCTCAAAAATTAATTTTAGGGACAACTAATATAAATAAACTTACAAGTGAAGAAATAGCAATAGCAACTGAAAAAGGTTGGACAGTAAGTTAAAAAAGGAGGAAAATAAAATGCAAATAATTACACATACTAATCCAAAATTATTAATAGCAGATGAAGGCAAAACTATAAGAGATATAAATGATGTATATGTACCTGCTAAATATGATGAAAGTGGAAAATTAATTGAAGAAGAACATATTCCATACAAAAGTACAGTTATCTTTTTAGCAAATCAAATTGACACATTAGAAAAAGCAAAAGAACTATATGTTGAAGAGTAATTTTACAAAATAGGTATTGTATAGTATAATGTAAAGTGTAAACTACTCTACTCTACTACTTTTCTCTACAAATATAAAGAAATCTCCTAAAATGCTATTAATTCAAACATATTTCTTTAGAGTAGGGTAGGTATTTACATAAAAAATGTAAAGGAGAATAATATGGAATATGTAAAGGAATATTGGTTTATAATAAGCGGTATCATAATACCAATAGCAACTTTTTTTATAGGAAAACAACATAATAGAATTATAAAGTTTAAAGAGCGAGATGATACTCAAAATGAAGCATTAATGACAATGCTACAAAGTAATTTAACTAATACATATTTTGCTTACTCAACATTAAGAAAGATACCTGATTATGTTTATCAAAATTGGATAAATGAATTAAGAGTATATGAAAAATTAGGTGGTAATTTTTACATACATGTTCTAGCAAAAAAGATGGAACAATTTGAAATAACTCATACTGATATATTAAAGTAATGTTCCACGTGAAACATTGACATTTAAAAAAATAGATGTATAATATATTGCAATTTAAAAGGAGGGATTTTATGGAAGAAAAATCATTGGCTATGGAATTACTTCAAGATATGAAAAAGACTAATAAAAGAATGTTTGCATTATTAGTAATAATTTTAATATTATGGTTTGCTACTATTGGATGTTTTGTATGGTATATTAACCAATTTGATTTTGTTACTGAAACTACAACATTAGATGGAAATGGTACCAATAATTATATTGGCAATGATGGAAGCATAACAAATGGCAATTAGAATTGTAAAAATTTCAAGAATACATAGAAACAGTAAAAATAAAAATGTCCGTAGAATAGCAAGAAGAAAGAGAAGAAAATAAATTGAGTTTTAATTTTACAAAAGATGAAATTGCAAATATTAAATCAAAAATATATTTAAGTGAAGATGAAGAGAAAATACTTGATATGAGATTATTAGATTATTCTATTACTAAAATATCAATTGAAATGAATATGAGTGTGAGAACAGTTAATAGATATATAAGCAAAATTAAAAATAAAATTAAGAGAGCTATTTAGCTCTCTTTTTATATGGCACTTTTTTGTCCTTAACATGACATTTTTAATCCCCTATTCTATTTTATAATTAAATTGTAATTACAAGGAAAGGAGTGTAAGTGATGAAAAAATCCAATAATGGTAGTGAACCTATTGGTAGTCTTATAGACAATTTACTTATGCTTCTTTTAATTTGTTAGGAGATGAATAAAATGTATAACACTTATAACCCTTATTTAAATCGTTATTATGGTCAACAACAGCCTCAACCAATGGAAATGCCTATGCAACAACAAAATGTTTCTCAAATTGTTTTAAATCGTTTAAATGGAAAGCAAGTTGAAAGCATAGATATAGTTAAAAATTTAGAGATACCACTTGATGGAAGTATTAGTTATTTCCCACTTGTAAATGGGAGTGCAATAGCAACTAAACAATTAATGCAAGATGGAACTAGCAAGATAACTATTTATGAACCTAAAACTCAAAAAGAACAAATAAAGTATGCAACTATTGAAGATATAGATAAAAAAATAGAAAATTTGGATTTTAGTGAAATAGAAGATTTAAAAGATGAATTAAATGATATAAAGAAAGAAATAAAAGAACTTAAAGGAAAATTAAAAACTAAAAAGGAGGATTAATATATGAACCCTATGGATATGTTAAAAGGTATGGTGGGCAAAATGAACCCTAAAAGTATAGCAATGAATATTCTAAAAAATAGTTCTAACCCTATTTGTTCTAATTTATTACAAATGGCTGAAAAAGGGGACACAAAAGGAATAGAACAATTTGCAAAAAATGTATGTAAGGAAAAAGGAATTGACTTCGATAAACAGTTCAATGAATTTATGAGTAATTTTAAAAATTAAAATATTTGGTTTTTAATATAATTTGCAAGTCCCAAGTATTTTAGAGAAAGGAGATATTAAAATGAGAGGAGAAGGAATTGTTCCAGTTATGGATGTTGGAAGCAATAACAATGGTGGTTTTGGTAATAATGGCGACTGGTCATCATGGATTATTATATTTTTAATCTTTGCAATCTTTGGCTGGGGTGGTAATCGTGGCTTTGGTAATGGTAACGGCTCAGTTGCTGACAACTATGTACTTGCTTCAGATTTTGCAACAATTCAAAGACAACTTAGTGATGGATTTGGAGATTTAACAGCACAAAGTAGATACATTCAAAATGGATTATGTGATGGATTTTATGCTATGAATACAAGTCTATTAAATGGATTTGCTGGAGTTAATAATTCAATTATGACTAATGGTTATGAAACTAGAAATGCTATTAATAACTTATCAAGTGATTTAGCAAGTTGTTGTTGTAATTTAAGAAGTGATATTCAAGGAGTTAATTATAATCTAGCAACTAATACTTGTGCTTTACAAAACACAATGAATATGAATACTAGAGATATAGTTGATACTGTTAATGCTAACTATCGTGCATTACATGATGAAATAGTTGCTAATAGAATTGAAGATAAGAATGCTCAAATTCAAGCACAACAAAATGAAATTAATGCATTAAGATTAAGCGCAAGTCAAGCAAAACAAAACGCTTACTTAATCAATGAGTTAAAACCATGTCCAAGTCCAAGTTACATAGTTCCAAACCCTAATTGTTGCTATAATTATGGTGTAACAAATTATGGTAATTGTTGCAATGGATGTGGAAATTATTAGTAAGACCTGATTACAGGAACTTGATTACAAGTGCTTACTATTTTTAAGAGATAGGAAAGCCCTATCTCTTTTTTAAAATAATTGTTATTTTACATATTATTTTATAAATTATTGTGAAAAAATCACAAAAATTAGATTAATATACACAATGAAGTGTAAAAAAAGTACATTTATAGGTGGAAAAATACATAAAAAGTCCACTTATTGTGTAAATTTTATAAGAAAGGAATGATATTATGATACAAAGTTATCAAGAAACACCAGTTTTACTTGCTTCAAATTCTAGCTCTTTAACATTTTCTACGGATTGTATAAGAACAAGATGTGCTAATTGCTACGGATTTCTTCAACATTCTCAAGGTTCACCACTTTATAAAATCTTAAATGGTGGCAACTATGATGTTACTTTTAATGCTAATGTAACAAGTGCTACTGCTGGGCAAGTTGCTTTAGGTCTATATATGGATGGAGTTCTATTGCCTGGGACAACTGTTATTGCTGATATAGCAACTGCTGGTAATTATGTAAATGTTGCATTTACTAAAACAGTACCAATTTGTTGCAGAGGCAACGCTACTTTAACGGTACAATCAGTGCCTAGTATTTTAACTGGTACAACTGTTGCTGGAACGCCAACTGAAACACAAATACCTTTATATCAAAATGCTAATTTTAGAATTAGTAAAAGATAGGGGGTGTTTCTAATGGAAGAAGAAAAGAAACAAGAAACTAATGTGATAGATAAGGCTAAAGAAGAAGTAGAAAAACTTATTAAGCAAGTAACTGAAAGTGGCTTACAAGTTGCTAATGTAGAATTGCTTTACAAATTAATAGATATTCATAAAGATATTGAAAATGAAGAATTTTGGGAAAAAAAGGAGGAAAATATGATGTATAGAGATTATGATAATTATAGTGGTGGTCGTTCTAGAGATAGCCGTGGTAGATATGCTGAAAGTTACGGAAAAAGAGGAGTTCCAGGGTCTGGAAGAGGAAGATATCGTGGATATGATATGATTGAAGAAATGGGCGAACACTATGGAGATTATTCAGAGGGAAGAGATAACTACGGAAACGATAGAGAAACTGAAAAATCTTTTGATAAAATGCTACAAAGTTTAGAAGATTTTACTTATCTAATAATGCAAGAAGCTGATAGTCCTGATAAAATTGAAAAAGTAAAAAGAACTGCTAGAAAAATAAGTGAATTCTAATGTTTAAGTATTACAATGCCAATCCATTAAAGAATAAAGTATTTGATTGCACTACAAGAGCCATATCTTTAGCAGAAAATACTTCATGGGACTATACTTATAATAAATTAAGCAACCTTGCAAGAGAACAAGGGCAAATGATGGACAGTGTAGAATTTATAGAAAATTATTTAGATAAAAGATACCCTAGACAATGCCATTATTCTAAAACCATTGAAGAATTTATAGATGAACATCCTCACGGAGTTTATTTATGTACTATGACAGGACATATAACTTGTATAATAGATGGGTGTGTATATGATACTTTTGATTGCAGTAATAGAATAATGAGATGTGCATGGAAAGTTGAATAAAGGGATTAATTCCCTTTTAATGTACCGTTGATGAAGTGGTCGAACAACAATGTCTGCAAAACATTGATACACAGGTTCAAATCCTGTACGGTACTCCAAATTTGACAACAAATTATTTAGTGATATAATTATTTATAGACCAAAGTTCTTTCATTTCCCTAATCCTTTTGGTCGTTTAGAGTAACTTTGAATTTACTCTTTTTTTATGGTATAATTAGTTAAAGGAGAGTGAGATTATGGAAATAACTTATGTAATTATAATAAGTATAGTTGCTTATGTATTAGGTGCAATTACTAAATTATTTATTGAAAAAGTGCCTAATAAATTTATACCTATTCAAAATGTTGTTATTGGTATAATAAGTGCATTAATTTGCTATTATTGTAAAATAGAAACTAATCTATTGCAAGCAATTGTATTATGTTTAATTGCAACTATGGGTGCTGGTGGTATTGCTGATTTATTAAAACTTGCAAAAACAACTGATTATAATGAACAAATTGATATTGGAGTTGAAGAATAATGTTAAGTGTTAGAAAAAGACAAGAGTATCTTAAATATTTAGGATATTATAAGGGTGCTATTGATGGCATTGTTGGAAGAGGTACAAAGAAAGCATATAAAGATTTACAAAATGATTATTTTTTTAGAGCAAAAGATAAAGATGGACTATATGGAAAGAATACTGATATATTACTTCAAAATGCTTATAATGTTAAGAAATATGCAAAGAACTTTAATTTAAAAACTGAACTATCATGTCATTGTAAAGGAAAATATTGTACAGGTTATCCAGCAATATATAGTGTAAATGCACTTACATATTTGCAAGATGTTAGAAATGAATATGGAGCAGTATCAGTAACAAGTCCACTAAGATGTAATAAGCAAAATAAAAAATCAGGTGGTGTTACAAATTCAGCACACAAAAAAGGAAAAGCATTTGATATTCAAAATGTTAAAATATGTTTAAATTTAACTACTAGAAAGAATTTTATAGATAAATTTATTAAAAAATCTAAATCAGTATACGCTTATTGTAATGGTTATGGAAAAACTAAATATAGAACTACTCATCCTAAAGCACCTGGTATGGGTAAATCAGTACATATTCAAACTAAATAGAGCGTATGCTCTTTTTATTTATAAAAAAATATATAAAATGTATAAAAAAAGTATTGACAAATTATATAAAAGTAGTATAATAATAATTGTTAAAGGGAGATGAAAGAAATGAAATTTTGGAGAATTAAGTGGGAAAATTTGGTTGTAATACTTTTAACAATAACTCTTATAATGCTAATAAGCATTTGCGAAGGTAAAAGCACTGATTATATTATGATAGGTTCAAATGCAATAATGATACCTTATTCATATATAATTTTAAAAAAAGTAAGAAAGGAAATGAAATAATGGAAAATAAAATTAAAATAAAATTATTAAAAGCATTAAGAGATGGTTATATTACATACGAACAAGCAACTAATGTGTTACTATTTAAATCTAAAAAACAATTAACTTATTTAATGAATGCTATCAATGAATTATATAGTGAAGATAAAATAATGCCAGTTTCAATTGGTCAAGAAAAGGGATTAATATTATGCAAAAAATAAAAGATTTTATTCAAGAATTAAGAGATATTAAAAATTATAAAACGCAAATTAAATTATTGAAAAAGCAAGTTGAAGAATTAAAAAAAGAACCTCAACAATTAATAGATAAAATGAATTTAATGAGATGTGAAATAAGAGAACTCAATTTACAAATAAAAGATTTATGTAAGGAATTATCTAAATATGAAAAATAAAGATAAAATAATTCATTTAACAAGCATTTTAAACGATAATATATTTAAAGTGTTAAATGATAATGAATGTTATAAAAAAGAGTTAGAAGATACTAAAAAAATGTTATACAATGCGTTACTAAAATTAGATAGAATTAAATTAATTACTAACGATAAAGAAATATTAAAAATATTGGAGGAATTATGAGATATGATGTTTCAGACAAAGCATTTGATATAAGAACTGCTAACAAAATCAAATGTAAATGTGGTCATACACAATTGTTAGGAAATCAAGATAGAGTTATATGCGATTGGTGTAAGCACTGGATTTACAAAGATAAAAGAACTGAGTTTAAATATAAATTAAAGGAGGTGAAGAAATGAAAGAAAAAAAATTATATGCAATTTGGCTACCAACCAAATTAAAAGAAGAATTAGAAAAAGAGGCACAAAGTAAGGGATTAACATTAAGTGCTTATATAAGAATAATTTTAGACAAAAGGAGGGAGAAATAATGAAATATATAGTATTACAAGTAATTTTAAAAGAAAGTTTAATTGGAACAGGAAGTAATTTATCAACAATGAGTAAATTACAAAATGTAATTAATGAACAAGCTGAAAAAGGTTATAGATTACATACCATAAGCACAACTTCATCAGGAAGTAAAGGACTTCTAGGTGGAGATAGAATACAAGCCACTATGGTATTTGAAAAAATAGATTAAGGAGATAGGGAAATGGAAAGAAAAAGTACAATAAAAAAGAATAAAGAAGGTTATGGCTATACATATACTGATATAACTGCAATAAATAATTATTGCATGGAAAATGGAATAACATATTATCAGGAAACAGAAACTTGTGAAATAAACGGAAATGATTATATAATCACATACGTAACTGAAAATGAAGAAACTAAAAGATATAGAGGTTGTAAAATAGTACAAGCTACACTTCAAGGAATTAAAAATCCAGTTCAAGAATATGGTTCAAGTTTAACTTATTGTAGAAGATATAGTTTATTAATGGCACTAGGTTTAGCAACTGAAGACAATGATGCACAAGATTTAACAATTTCTACAATTAATACAAAAGAAGAAGCACTAAAAATGACAATTAACTTTGGAAAATATAAAGGTAAAACTTTAAATGATATACAAGATGATGAAAGTTATTTAGAGTGGTTATTTGATAATAGTAAAGAAGAAAGCATTAAAAAAGCAGTAAGCTTAATTACTGGATGGGAAATAAAAAGTGAAGAAGAGCAAAAAGAAGAAGTTAAAATAGTAGCACAATATAAGGAACTTCTTAAAGATACGAACACATTACCAAATGTAATACCTGAATATTATGCTGAAAAAGGTATAGAAAAAATGGGTATTGAAGAATATAAAAAAGCAATTAAAATGCTTGAAGAAAAGAAAAAGAAACAGGAGGAAAAATAATGCAACAAGAGATGATATTAAGGGCGATGTTTGAACGCCCCGATAAAAAGTTCTGGTCTGCTAAAGATTTTATGCAAGGAGATTACTTTGTAGGATATGAAGCAAGTGCTAGAATGAGTGAATTATTAAAACTATATCCAAATGCTTTGATAAGTGCAAAAGATGGTAGATATAGAGTAATAAGCATAAATTGGAAAGCAAAAGATGAAATAAATTTAATTATGGAAAGATTAGGTGATGAAGAATGAATATAGAATGTGATAAATCAAAAAAAATATTTAGAAATGAAAAAGATGGAAAAGTATATTACTCAATAGGTTTAAGCAGGAAAAATCAAGATGGAACATATACAAATGGCTATATGCCTTGTAGTTTTCCAAAAAATGCTGATATACCAAATAAAACTGAATTATATATTGTAAATGCTTGGTTAGATTTTTGGATAGATAGCAAGAAAGTAACTCATCCATATATATTCATAAATAAATATACTTTAAAAGAAGATGTACAAGTTCCATCAAATATTAAAAGTGAATATGATAGTTTAGACAGTGATGTTAAATTAGAAGATAGCGATTTGCCATTTATTTAAAAGCATATAAGAAGAGTTTTAACTAAAAAGGTATAATTTATCAAGAAAAGTTAAAACTCTTTAAAATAAGCCTAAAAATTATGTATAAGGAGATAATATGAAAGAAAAAGTATTAAAAATAATAAATAATTATGGTGTAATACCTCAATTGAAGTATATGCAAACTGAAATGTTTGAATTTATAGAAGCAATATTTCAATATGAAGAGCAAAAAAGAGCATGTTTAGAAAATTGTAGTATGTTACATTGTGATAAAGAAAAAGAACATATTGAAGAAGAATATGCAGATTTAATGGTTATGTTAGAGCAATTTCATGCCTATTATAATTTAAATGATATGCACATATCACAAGTAATGCATCAAAAGATAGATAGACAATTAGATAGAATAGCAAAGGAGAAATAATGGATTTAGTAAATGAATTGAATAATTTAAGCAATAAGTTGTCATTATCAATTAAATCGTTAATAAAAACTGGAAAAGATTATGCTAAAGCATATACTGATTACAGAGTTGCATTAGCAAAAGAATTAATTAGATTAAAAGATGATGGTATGGCTGTTACAATTGCTTATGATGTTGCTCGTGGAAAACCTGAAATAGCAAAATTAAAATTTAATGAAATAGCAAATGAAGCAGTTTATAAAGCTAATTTAGAAAGTATTAATGCAGTTAAATTGCAAATAAAGATAATTCAAAATCAAATTGATAAAGAATGGGGAAATAATGAAAAGATTTAGCATATTACAAGATACTAAAGAGTGCTATGTATGTGGCACTACACAAAATATTCACACTCATGAGGTTTTCTATGGTCGCAATAGACAAAATTCAATAAAAGATGGATGCTGTGTATATTTGTGTGGGAAAGACCATAATCAATCAAATAGTGGGGTACATTTTAATCGTAAATTAGATTTAGAATTAAAACAACAAATGGAATTATATTGGTGTAAATATTATAATAAAACTCCTGAAGATTTTGCAAAAAGATATTATTGTAATTATTTATAAAATATGTTATATTATTTTTGTGCAAAAGCACAAATCCCAAATTTTATTCTTTTCAAAGAGTAAGCCTAAGATTACTCTTTTTATTTACAAAAATATATATAAAATGTATAAAAAAAGTATTGACAAATTATATAAAAGTAGTATAATAATAATTGTTAAAGGGAGATGAAAGAGATGAAAATGAAATATAAAGTTACTTATATTGATTGTAAAGGAGAAAAAGTTACTAGATTATGTTATAGAGTTTCTCATTATAAAAAATATGTAAAACTTGATTATATGGAAGAATATAACGGAATGCTTATTCGTATGTATGAAGATGTTGAATACAAAAATATTATAAAAGAGGAGATGAATAAATAATGAAATTAGAAATGAAAGATATTCAATTATGAATAGATATGGAATGTAAGAGATAAGGAGATAATAAAATGAAACATACAATTATTGAAAATAAAAGTTATACAACTCAAATGTATGAGTATAAAGGTTATGAAATTTGGAGAAGTCATAGTTCAGAACCATTTAAAATTAGAAGAAATGGAAAAATATATTATTTTAGAAAATATGATAATCCGAAGCAATTCAATAAAATATCTTTAAATATGATATATAAATTAATTGATAATAATGAATTAGAAAAATGGTATAAAATAAAATAATTATTGATTTACTAACTAACTTATGCTATAATTAAACTACTAGGAGGTGAGATGATGAAGATTAAGTCATATCCTTTACATTTTACTGAAGAATATCTAACAATAATAAAGGAAAAAGCACTTGAAAATAATATGACTATTAAAGAGTTTATTTTAAAAGCTATTGAAGAAAAAATTAAGGAGAAATAATAAATGGCAAGAAAAAGAATGTTTGATTTAGACATTATAAGTCAAGATAGTTTTTTAGATTTACCAATGGATGCAATAGCATTATATTTCTTACTAGGAATGGAAGCAGATGATGAAGGATTTATTAATCCTAAAAAAGTTCTTAAATTATATGGTGGTAAAGAAGATAGTATAAAGATTTTAATATTAAAAGGATTTTTAATACCATTTAATAGTGGTGTAGTAGTAATAACTGATTGGAAAAGAAATAATTATTTGCAAAAAGATAGAATAAAATCTACTATTTATCAAGATGAAAAATCACAGTTAAAATATGATGAAATAACTCAAAAATATATGTTGTTTAACAAATGTTTAACAAATGTTAACATAGAAGAGAATAGAATAGAAGAGAATAGAATAGAAAAGAGTAGTATAGAAGAGAATGCCATTGATAAACAACTTAAAGAAATATTTGGTGATAAAGATGTATAGAGAAATTGAAAATATATTAGTACGAACTTTATCATCTTATGAATATGAAAAAATAGAAAAGTTAAAAGAAAAATATAATGAAGAACAAATTATACAAGCATATAAAAGCTCTCCTGTAAAAAATATAAACTACATTGAAAAATATATTACAAAAAATAAAATTGCACCACATTGGTTAGACAAAGAAATAAAAAATGAAGATGTTGATAATGAAACAATAGAAATATTTAATGATTTTAATGAATTTATTAATGATTTTAGAAAGGATTAAGGAAATGAAAGAAATATTAGTTGATTTGAGAAAATATGATTTATGTGATGAATTAGGAGTTGATTTAATATCAATAGAAGATTTATTAAGTAAATTAGAAGATAGTTTATACGAAATAAAAGAGTTAAAAGATAAAATAGAAGAATTAGAAACACCAGAAGAAGAACCTGATGATTATGAAGAAAGATTAATAAGGAGAAGTGAAAATGAGTAATCATGGAAATGCAAAAGAATTCTATTTATTAGGAAGCGAAAATATATTAAAAAAATTAGATGATTTAGAAGAAGCAAATGACTGTTTAAGAATACAAATAAGTGCTAGAGAAGAAGTATGTAATGAATATAAAAAAGCAATAGATGAAGCTTTAGAATATATAGGAAATTGGCTTATAATAAATGAAGAAACTGGAGAATATTGTATGCCATATACATTTGACAGTAGTAATTTAAAAAAAATACATGATATATTAAAAGAGGTGTCAGAATGATAAGTGAAAAAGATTATAATGAAAT
Source organism: uncultured bacterium (assembly GCA_945935525.1). Classification (GTDB taxonomy): domain Bacteria; phylum Bacillota_I; class Bacilli_A; order RF39; family UBA660; genus CAG-1000. The sequence goes on from CAMERI010000012.1 coordinate 23,056, forward strand.
TTATTTAAAAGGTTATGAAGATGGTAAAAATGATAATAACAATTTAAAAATCCATTATGAAGTTAAACCTAGTTTTACAACAAGAAAAATAAAAGAATTACAACAAGAAAATCAAAAATACAAAGAAGTAATATATAAAGCAATAGAATATATAAATAAATATGCGTGGCAAGAAGATATTATAGGTGGTATATATACAACTACTGGAAAACCTGCAATAGATAGATATATGAAATTAGAATGGGATAATTGTAACGAATTATTAGATATATTAAAAGAGGTATCAAAATGAAAGATAGATTTATGAAAAATGGTGTATTCTCATTGGAGTATGATAAAGAAACATTAAAAGATATGGTTTTAGAATTGCAAGAAGAAAATAAAAAGCAAAAAGAAGTTATTGATAAGGCTATAAAATATATTGATGATTTGAGAGATGAAAGTGCCGAGAGTCAAGGATTTTATAATTGTTTTCCAGACGACTTATATATTGCTGATATAAATGAGTTATTAGATATATTAAAAGAGGTGTCAAAATGAAAATAGAAGATTATAGCAAATATTATATACAAGGTTCAGACCATTATTTAATACCTAAAGATGTATTTAAAGAATTATTTAATGAAATGATTAATTGGAAAGAAGAAAGTAAAAAGCAAAAAGAAAAAGTTAATAAATTAGAAATATTAATAGAAAATTTAAAATTAGGAGTTACTTTAAATCAAGAACAAGAAGATTTATTAGATAAAGTTTTGTTTGGTGGTGATAGTAATGAAATATAAACTAAAAGATGGAGTAAACTTTAATTTAATTAATAGAAAATCAATAATAAAATTTGATTTTGATTTATCAGATTATTACAACAAAGAAACAAGAATATTTGAGTTTCCTAAAGGATATGTTGCATTTAGTTTAATGGGTGATGTTTTTAATACTTTCTTGTTTCCATTAGATTTAGTAGAAAAGGTAGATGAGTAATATATGGAAAACAAAAATGTATATACATTAAAAAGAGTTCAAATTACTTGTCCTAATTGTCATTATGAGTTTGCTTATAATAAACAAGCATTAGATAAGAAAATAGCAAATTTAGGGCAAAAGATAATTGAACTAAATATATTAATTGGGAAAATAAACAAAATACCTGATGAAACAAGAAATGAAAAAGAAAAGAAAAGATTAGTTAAATTAAATCAAAGTTATCAAAACCAATTAACTGATTTAAAGCAAAAAAGAGAGTGCTTAAAAGAACAAGAAGATATAACAAATTATAATAATTTAAAAGATATAATAAAGCAATTTTATGGTGAAAAAGAATATAAAAGATGTATTGATGAAATGTTAAGAAGAACTGAAGCATATAGTATAGAAGATATGATGAAAGAAAGAAATAATGAAAGAAAGAGGTAATATATGAAAGTCATATTAAAAAGAGATGAATTTAATGAATTGAATAAAGAATATGAAGTTCATCATATAGAGCAAGATAAATATGGAAATAAAAAAATATATATAAATAAACATAGATGGGTAGCACCATCTTTGATTGAAAAATATATAGAAGGAGAAAATATGAAAACAATTAAAATAATAGATTTACTAAATAAAATAGCAAATAATGAAGAAGTACCAAAGAAAATAAAATTAAAAAATTTTGAAGAAATATATACATTAAGAGAAGATTGCACTGGTTATAAATGGTATGGTGAAGAAAAAACTCATAATGATTTTGGTGAAACAATACATAAAAATTTAGAATATATATTAAAACAAGATATTGAAATACTAGATGAACCAAAAGACAATAGTATAGAAAGATTAGATATAGAAGAAAATGCTATGACTAGAAATGAAAGATATATAAGAAAAGAAGATAATAAATTTGTAAATTTATCAGTAGCAGATTATGAATTAGCAAAAAAAATTAATGAACTAATAGATGAAATTAACAATTTAAAGGAGAATGATTAAAATATGAATTTATGGATTAGAAGTCAAGACAGAACATTTTTAAGAAAAGTAAATACAATAGGAATTGTTGAAGGTAGAGATTTTTGGAGTATTGATGAAAATCTTACAGTTTCTTTTGGTAAATATAAAACAAAAGAAAGAGCCATTGAAGTATTAGATGAAATACAAGATTTATTACAAAATGCTTATGTTGGAAATGTAAACAGGATTGTTTACCAAATGCCAAAAGAATAAAGAAAGGACTGATATTATGCTTAAAATAAGAGAAAATGTGGATTTGAAAGAGTTGGAAAAGTATGGGTTTAAAGAATACAATGATTGTTATTCAAGGGATTACAATAATGATTATTTAACTAGGATTGATAAAGATACAAGAGAAATATTAAAAGTAGATTATGAATGGTCTTTTTTGCAAAACAAATATTATAAAAATTCAACATATAAAATTGATGACTTAATAAAAGCAGATTTAGTAGAAAAGGTAGAGGAATAATGAATAGAGAAATAAAGTTTAGAGTATATGATAAAGATTTAAAAAAAATGAGATATTTGAATAATTCACATGATTTTATATGTTTTGGTGAAAAAGGAAATGGTCATTATCATAATATGCAAACTGGTCTAGGAGAATGGTTTAGTGATTTAATGCAATATGTAGGATTAAAAGATAAAAATGGTGTAGAAATTTATGAAGGTGACATTATTGATATTCATCAAACAGTTAATGGCTACAATCAATTTGTTATTCAATACGATAATTATAAATTTAGTGCTAGATATTATAATCAAAAGACAAAGCAAATACTAGGTTGGTATCAATATGATTTAGATGAATTATTTGAGATAAATGAGTTTGAAAAAGAGATTGAAGTAATAGGAAATGTGTGGGATAAAAATGATTGTTAAATTTCAAAAGAAAATTGAATTTATAAATGATTGTAACTGTATTGTTGATTACGAAGAACAACATTGGGGAACACTTTTAGATATGAATGAAATAGAATATTTAAAAATAGAACCTATGTTAGAAAAGGAGAATGATTAAAATATGAATTATTCAAGTTTTGGAAAGGAACTTAGAAAAATCATGATTGATAATGATTCTAGGTTATATGATTTAGCTAAAGCATTAGGTGTATCTTCTTCTTTTGTTTCAAGTGTAATATGTGGAAATAAAAGTGTGCCTGAAGATTGGATACCTACTATAGTTAAAAAATATAATTTATCTAAAGAAGAAGAACAATCGTTAATAGATAAAATGATTGAATCTAAAAAGACTGTTGTATTTGATTTATCTAAGCTAAATAATAGTCAAAGACAATTCACCTATCAACTTCAAAGAAATTTAAGCAATTTAAGTAATACTGAAATAGAAGAACTTGAAAAAATTATAGGGGGGTAATAATGAATATGAAAAGTAAATGGTGCTATGGTTGTAATGAAACAAAGCCTTTAATACCTGAATATTGGGCTTATGCTAATAAAGAACACACTAAATTTAGAAATAAATGTAGAAAATGCACTAATTGGGATAGTAAAATATCTCATAGAATAAATAGAGCTAAAAGAATAGACAAACAATAAATAATTTGATATAATTAAACTAGGTGAGATAATATGAACGACTTAAATATTATCAGGGGCGAATGGAACTAAATGGTTTTATTCGCTCTTTTTTTTGGAGGAAAATATGGAAATAGTAATAGTAATATTAGTTGGTTTATTCGCTTATGCAACATTTAAAGTAGCGAATGAAAAGGATAAAAATGAGTAATTCAAGTAAGAGTGTTAGAGAAGAAATGATTAGACTATATCAGTTAAAAAGGTTAGGATTTGATTTTATGGGCTATACATTTAATAACAAAGGTCAATTATCTTATCATCATTTAATTGTGGCTAAAAAATATGGTGGAAAAGCAACAATAGAGAATGGTGCTATATTAAGACAAAATACATCACATGATTATTTGCATAAAATAGAATTAACTGATAGAGAAATATTTGAATTAATAACTAATAGAATGATAGAAATGAATAGAAATGGTAAATTAGATGTTGAGAATTTAAGGATAATAAGAAATTTACTATTATATTTTGAAAGAGAACATGACCATGATACATTAAATTCAGGTAAACTTTTAATAAAAAGAGAATATGTAAGGGAGAGAATATTATTATGACAGAAGAAGAATATAAAGAGTGCAGATACATTGATAATAATTTAAAGTTCTATACATATAGAGATTTTAAAAGAGATGCTTTTTATTTAAGAGCTTTGTATGACAAATTAGAACATAAGTTATTTTATAAATGGTATGTTTATGCAAATATACATTTAACAATGAAGCAAAAGAACATAGCATGGGCATTTTTAAACCATGATGTAGGTTATGAGGTATTAGACAACTTTAATTAAATATGGTATAATTAAAGAGGTGAATTTATGAAGAATTGTTTTTATTTTAGATACATAAATAAAATTGGTGGAATTGAACAATTCTATTATTACCTTGCAAAAAAGTATAATGCTTATGATATAACTATTATTTACAATGATGGAGATTATAACCAAATAAAAAGATTAAGTAAACTAGTAAGGTGTATTAAATATAAAGGGCAAAAAATAAAATGTGATAAGATATTTTTTAATTATAACTTAGATATAATAGACAATGTAGAAGCAAATGAATATATACAAATAGCACATGGAGATTATAAATCATCAGGAGTTAAACCTAATACTCATCCTAAAATAAATAAATATTTAGGAGTTAGCCAACTTGTATGCGATACATATAAAGAGATAACAGGCTATGATACTGAATTATGTTATAATCCAATAGAAATAGATAAACCTAAAAAGATACTTAATTTAATAAGTGCTACAAGACTTACTTATGAAAAAGGCAAGAATAGAATAGAAAAATTAGCAAGTATGTTAGATAAAGCAAATATACCTTATTTATGGTTAATATTCACTGATGATACAAAAGCAATAAATAACCCAAATATAATTTATATGAAACCAAGGCTAGACATAATAAATTACATAGCAAATGCTGATTATTTAGTACAATTAAGTGATAACGAAGGTTACTGCTATTCAGTAGTAGAGAGTTTATGTGTTGGAACTCCTGTAATAGTAACAGATATGCCAGTAATGAAAGAAATAGGTGTAAATAAGACAAATGGGTTTATATTAGACTTTAAATTAAATAATGTAGATTTAAATGCTATATACAAAGGACTACCTAAATTTGAATATAAGCCAAAAGAAGATAATTATAAGAAATTATTAATAAAGAGTAAATCTGATTATGAACCAAATAAGAAAGTAAAAGTAAAATGTATTCAAGATTATAATGATATAGAATTAAACAAAGAAATAAGAAGAGATGAAGAATATATTATAGATTTATCAAGAGCAATGTATCTTGAAGATGAAGAATGTGTGGTGATGATAGATGGCTAAAGCTGGAAGACCTAGAGCATTTAAAAATGCAGAAGAAGTTAAATCAAAAATTGACGCATATTTTAATTATTGTGAAGAAAAAGAAAAGCCTTACACAATGAGCGGACTTGCTTATTATTTAGAAATAGATAGAAGAACACTTTTAAATTATTCAAAAAATGAAGAATTTTTCCCACTTATAAAAAAAGCCCGTGATAGAGTACAAATGCAACTTGAAGAAAATGCTTTGTCAAATAAGGCTAATCCAACATTTACAATATTTAATTTAAAAAATAATTTTGATTGGAAAGACAAAGTAGAAGTTAAAAATACAAATTTGCCTAAAGTTGAAGAATTGCTTTCAAAAATAGAGAGTGAAGCAAATGATAATAAGTGATAAGCAGAAAGAATTTATAAGAAATGCACATCATAGATTTAATTTAAAAATAGGAGCAAGAAGATGTGGGAAGACTTATTTAGATAACTTATACACTATACCTAAGAGAATACTTGAAAGAAAAGGCAAAGATGGATTAAATGTAATATTAGGAGTATCTAAAGGAACAATAGAAAGAAATGTATTACAACCATTAAGGCAAATATATGGCAATGAATTAGTATCAACTATCAATTCACAAAATATAGCAACATTATTTGGAGAAGAAATTTATTGTTTGGGTGCTGAAAAAGTAAATCAAGTAAGCAAGATACAAGGTACATCAATTAAATATTGTTATGGTGATGAAGTTGCTAAATGGTCGCAAGAAGTATTCATAATGGTACAAGGTTCTTTAGATAAACCTTATTCGTGTTTTGATGGAGCATTAAACCCTGAAAATCAAAGCCACTGGCTAAAGAGAGATTTCTTAGATTTAGTAGAAGAAAAAGGGCTTGATGTATATGTACAACATTATACAATATTTGATAATCCATTTTTACCAAAAGAGTTTGTAGAGAACTTATGTAAAGAATATGAGGGTACTGTCTATTATAATAGGCTCATACTTGGGCAATGGTGCAACGCAGAGGGAATTATATACAGACAATTTGCTGATAATCCTAATTTGTTTATAAAAAAGAAAGCAGTAAATGAAAATGGAGATAAGATTAATTTCTTAATAATAAGCATAGGAATAGACTATGGTGCTGCTACAAGTACAACTAGATTTATTTGTAACGGAATAACACCATTATTTAAACAAGTATGGGCTTTAAAAGAAAGAAAAATAGAGGGTGTATATACACCTGAAAAGTTATATGAAGAATTTAGTAAATTTTATTATGATATAATAAATGAGTATGGAAAAGTTACTCATTGCTACGCAGATTATGGAGCATTAGGGCAAGTACTTACATTTGGACTTAATAGATACTTACAACAACATAATGTTCCATTAAGAGTTCAAGATTGTTTAAAAGGGCGTATAGTAGATAGAATACAACTAGATTGTCATTTATTTGGTGCAGGTCGTAAGTTTGTATTAGAAGATTGCAAAGACCTTATAGAAGCATATAAACAAGCCTTATGGGATGATAAGCATGAAGATGAAAGATTAGATGATGGAACTACTGATATAGATAGTTTGGATGCAAGTGAGTATTCAATTTACCCATTCTATGATAAATTATTTACAAATATAATATAATAAAAAGGAGGAGATAATATGAAATTAGAAAACTTTTTACAAAAAACTTATAGATATAATCCTGAAGCAAAGGACAATATTCAAACATATATTAGTCAATGGTATTCTTGGTATATTGGGAATGTAAGGAACTTTCATAACTATTACATTTATAATGGAAATAAGAAAGTAAAACAACAAAGATATACAATGAATATGGCAAAAGAAATAAGCGAAGATTGGAGCGATATTTTATGGAGTGAAAAATGTAAAATATCACTTAAAAATGAAAAAAGCCAAAAAGAATTTGATGACTTAATAAATGAACTTGATTTATATGCTTTAATTAATCAATCAATAGAAAAATCAGGAGCATTAGGTACTTGTGCAGTTGTAACAAGTGTATATGATATAATAGAAAATCAAGATGGTATGACACTAGATGTATCAGAGGCAAAGACAAGAATTGATAGTGTTGATGTTGAACAAATATATCCACTTAGTTGGAACAACAAAGGAATAACTGAATGTGCATTTGGCTCAGTAGAATATTTTAATGGGCAAAAGTATGTTGTATGCTCAGTACATAAATTAAACGAACAAGGCAATTATGTAATTTATAATCATTTGTTTAAAGATGACAATAGCAATTTAATAGAAGTAACAACTGAGCAAGATAATACATTACAAGTTTTTGATACAGGAAGTAATGTTAAATGGTTTAGTATATTTAAACCACTACTAACTAACAACCTGTTTAGTAACAACCCATTTGGAATACCACATTATGCAAATGCTATTGATAATATGAAGAGTGTAGATATATGCTTTGATGCAATTAAGCACGAAGTAAATACTGGTAGAAGAAGAATATTTGCAAGTGCTGAAATGTTTAACTATGACGCAGGAGAACAAAGACTAACATTTGACCCAAACGATGTAAGCATTTATCAATTACCTAAAGGTGCAAACTCACAAGACATTTTACAAAGTGAAAATAGTGAATTTAGAACTGCAAGTCTTATTGATACATTAAATAATCAATTAAATATATTAGGCAACAAAGTAGGATTTGGAGAAAACCATTACCACTTTGATGGGCAAACATTAAGCACTGCAACTGCTGTTGTAAGTTCTAATAGTAAGATGTTTAGAAGAAAGAAAAAACTTGAAATAGGCTATGAAAGTGCAATTTTTGATTTAGTAAATGCGATATGCTATGCTTCAAGTAAGTTTGGTAAGTATAATATAGATACTGCTGATATGGTTATACAATTTGATGATAGTATTATAGAAGACAAAGAAGCTGAGAGCGTAAGAGCAAGTAGAGAAGTATCACAAGGACTTATATCTAAAATAGAATATAGAATGAGAATATTTGGTGAAACTGAAGAGATAGCAAAGAAAAAAATAGAAGAGATAGAAGAAGAAACACCTAGTGCTGATAAGTTGCTTGATGATGAAGAAGATAATGGAAAAGATAAGCAAAATGATAAAGAAGATAACAAAGATGATAAGAAAGAGGAAAAAATTAAAGAGAAAGAGTAAAATCTTTCTCTTTTTGTTGAAAATATATTGCATTATATTATAAAATATTATATAATGTTATTGAGGTGATAAATAAATGGCAAAAATAGTCAAAAGCATAACTATTGATGAAGAAGTTTACAAAGAAATAGAATTATTGTGTGTTATTTTAAATAGAAACTTCTCAAATTTTGTTGAAAGTTTACTTAAAGAAGAAATTAAAAAAACAAAAGGAGGCAAATAATATGGATAATTATAGTGTATATAAGCATACATTCCCTGATGGAAAGGTTTATATTGGAATAAGTATTAATCCAAAAACAAGATGGTCTAGAGGACACGGATACAAAAACAATAAAATAATGGATAAAGAAATTAAAAATGTCGGTTGGGAAAATATAACACATGAAATTTTATTTGAAAATTTATCAAAAGAGGAAGCAAACAATAAAGAAAAAGAATTAATTAAATTTTATAATTCTACAAACAAAGAAAAAGGATTTAATCGTACTACTGGTGGAATTAAAGGCTGCAAATTTGTTTTTTATGAAGATGAACCGCCTATCATAAGAAATAAGAAAAGAGTTGAAACATATAGAATTAGAAAATCAATAAATATTGATAAAAGAGTGTATGCTGAATTTCAAATGTATGCAAATTGCTTAGGCAGAAGTGTATCATCATTAATAGAACAATTTATGAGAGAAACACTTAAAGAAATGAAAAAGGAGAAATAAGAATATGGATAAAGAATTAAATGAAGATGCAAGAACCAAACAAGATTTATTGTATGAGTGTAGTAGTTTAGAATGTAAGTTAAGCGATGAAATTATTAAGAACGAACATTTAGAACAACAATGTAAAAAGCAAAAAGAAGTTATTGATAAAATAATGAACTTGATAAAACAATATGGGAAATATGACGGCAAAAAATGTACACGTGGTTTTCAGATGTGGAGTGCAGATTTTAATAAAATTTTAGATATATTAAAAGAGGTATCAGAATGAATAAAGAAGAAATAGAAGAATTAAAAGACTTTACTATTGATTTAACTGATATAGATGAACTTGCATTAGGTTTAGAAGTATGTTCTAAAAAATCTAATATGGTTATTCAAGAATTTGCAGATACAATTATTCAATTACAACAAGAAAACAAACAACTAAAAGATAATTGGAATAAGTTAAAAAAATGGTTATCAGAACAACCTATATTTGATTATTTATCACCAGCAGATATAAAAATAAAAATTCAAGAACTAGAACAAGGACGTGATAAATAATGAAATTAGAACTTAAAGAAAATATGTATGTACGAACAAAAGATGGCTATATATCTCAATACAAATATTATGATACAACAAATGCTTATATGGGAAAATTATTATGTATTCCTTTAAGCAATGGAACTTTTGCAAATATAGAGAATATTAAAAAATTTAGTTATAACATAATTGATATTTTGGAAGTTGGGGATTACGTTAATGGAAGTAAAGTTATAGACATAAGCATAATTGGAAAAGACAAAGAAAAATGGGTATGGGTTGAACAAATGGAAGATACTGATAATAAATATGGTGATGATTATGTTGGTTATAACAATGAACAAATCAAATCAATAGTAACAAAAGAACAAATGGAACAAATGGCATATAAGGTAGGTGAGTAAATGCTAAATGAAGAACTACAAGAAAAGTTGTTAAGTGTTTTTGATAAAAGATTTGAAAATTATAACACAAAAGTATTAGAAGAATTAGGAAATGTTATCAAGCAATTTAAAGATTTAACTCCAAGTCAAGCATACTCTTTAGGGCAACAATTAAAATACAATACTACTGTTAAAGATTTATTAAATGAATTATCTAAAATAAGTGGATTGTCAGTTGAAGATTTAAAAAAAGTGTTAGAAAGAGTAGCACAAGAGAATTTAGGATTTGCTGAAACATATTATAAAGCAAGAGGACTTGAAACACCTATTTATAGCAAGAATAAAGCACTCCAAAGGCTTGTTAATTCGGTTTATAATATAACTGGCAAAGAATTCAAAAACATTGCTAAAAGTACAGGTTTTAGGCTTTTAGGAGATGATGGAGAACCTTTACTACTAGACATTGATGAAACATACAAATATGTAATAGATAAATGTGTAATAGCTGTTAGTCAAGGAAAAGAAACATATCAGCAAAGTATGAGAAGTACTTTAAAGCAATTATCAGCATCAGGAGTTCGTAAAATAGAATATGAGAGTGGTTATTCAAGAAGATTAGATACTTCAATTAGGCAAAATATACTTGATAGCATAAGGCAAGTATCAAATGAAAGTCAAAAACTATTTGGTAAGGAATTCGATAGTGATGGTATAGAGATATCAGTACATGAAATGCCAGCAAAAGACCATGAATTAGTACAAGGTCGACAATTTAGTAATGAAGAATTTGAAAATTTCCAAAATGATAGAAAAGCAATTGATTATACTGGCATGGTATTTGAACCAGAATTTGAGGGGCATGATAGAAGAAGCATAAGTGAATATAATTGCTATCATTACATATTTAGTATAGTTTTAGGTGTATCTAAACCACAATATAGTGATAAACAATTGCAAGAAATAATTGATAACAAAAACAAAACATTTGAATTTGATGGTAAACATTATACAATGTATGATGGTACACAATTACAACGAAGAATTGAAAGTGCTATTCGTGAAACAAAAGATACACAAATATTAGCCAAAGCAAGTGATGATAAAGATTTAGTTTTACAAAGTCAAACTAGAATTACACAATTAACTACAAAATACAAGCAATTATGTAGTGTTAGTGGGCTGCCTAACAAGTTATCTACTAGGGCTAGTGTTAGTGGGTATAGAAAGGTAAGCAAGAAAAAATTGGAGGAATAATATGAAAGGTGAAATAGTTAATAACAAATTAAAAATATGTGATTTATATTATCCTTATAGAAAAGATATAAAACGTTATTTTAATGATAGAAAAGAATTATTAGGGACTAAAACAATATATTATTTAGGAAATATAAAAAATTCAATGGTTGCAAAAACTTTGTTTAAAAATTGCTATATTAAAATTGATGACAAAACATTTTATTGTCCGAACGATTTAAAATACAATGATGATATTGATTGTTTTATGGAAGATGTTAAATTAATAGAATGCTAATTGAAAAAAATAACTTGCAATAAAAAGTTGACATTTTAATTAAAAAGTAGTATATTATATTTAACGAGGGAATTAACTCGTAGGATACAAAAACTTTAAAAATTTAGTAATAGTCTAACAGCAAATAATATGATCAATCTGCAAAATTGAATTCATAATGACTATTGAAAATCACTCGCACAGCAAATATATGCGTAAATTTTGGGAATTTAAGAGCAATTCGAGTGTAGTGTATCTTACGAGAGGAATAGGTTAGTACAACTATTCCTTTTCCATTGTTATAAAGAAAGGAAAGGTAAGATATGACTGAATTAGAAAAAATATTTGCAGAAAAGAAAACTGAAAATGGAGATGTTTCATATAATACAACTGGTAATAATTTACTAGATATATTATTTATGACATCATATTATGAAAAACATTTAGAGGAAGCACATATAGGAGATAGCGAAAAAGAAAAATGGTTTGCTAGATTTATAAGAGACCCTAGATATGGATTAGGTCGCAGAGATTTAGGAAGAAAGTTAATGTATATGGCTGATTTATTACCAGAAGAAATTGTTGAAAGTGGAAGATTTGACGACTTACTATTTAGAGGCAATATAGATGATTGTTCTTATTTAAAAAGTGAATGTATGAAAGGCAATGAACTTGCTAAAAAGTGGATGCCTAGATTAAACTCTAAAAATAAAAATATAGCATTAGCATTGTGCAAAATGTTTAATATTAATGAAAAACAATATAGAAAATTAATTAAATGTAATACTACTGAAAATAAATTATCAAGAAAAAAGACTGACGAGATTATATTTGAACAAGTGCCAAGTTTAGCAATGGTTAAATACTATTCAAGATTTGCAAGAGGAGAAGATACAAAAGAAAGATTTGAAAAATATTTAGAAAGCGTTAAAAAGGGTGAAAAGAAATTAAATATATCTACAACAAATGTTTATGATATTTATAGAAATATGTATAAAATAGACGCTGATTTATTCTTTGATAAATTAGAAAAGATAGAAATAAGTTGTGTTCCAATACTTGATACATCTGGTTCAATGTGTGATAGTAATGATAGTTTTGGAAAGGCTAATTCAATAGCACATTACTTAGCAAAATGTTCTACTTATGCTAATAATCAAGTAATATCATTTAGTTCAAGACCACAATTAATGACAATTAGAGGTAGGAATTACATAGAAGAAATAAGAAGTATGTACACTGGGGATTGCTCTAATACAAATTTTGGTGCTGTAATGGAAATATTAAAGAAATTAAAAGAATTTCCAGATTACCTAGTAGTTTTATCAGATATGGAATTTGATTATGGTTCTAAGCAATCTAAAGATGAATTAAAAAGAATGTGGAAAGAAAATGATTGCAATACAAAAATTGTTTGGTGGAACTTCAATAGTAGAAATAAGACAGTACCTGAAATAGATGAAGAAGGTAATATTTATATAAGTGGGTATTCTCCTATGATGTTAAAATTTCTTGAAAGTGGTTTTAATGGGGAATTATTCTTAAATAAATTACTTGATGAATATAAAATGCAAATAAATTGTAAAAAATAAAATAATGTGATATAATATTATTGGGCTGAGGTGGGAACACCTGTGCTACTCGCTTTATGAGTAGCATAGAATAAATATGATTACTTGAGATACGAAGGTAAGTAGGGTAGTTTGATATATTTATTCTATAGTGCTTATAAAAAGCATTATGTTTGATATGTAAAGTTAGAAGTGATAAGACACTAGAAAAATCTAACCTATGGTTACTACACATTATTTCGATTATTATATGCAAATGTAATAATTGCTTATGTATTAGAAAAGAGAAATCTTTTCTTTTTTTTGCGTAAAAATATAAATTTATATAAAAATTATTGACATAATTATATAAATGTTATATAATTATATTAAGAAATGAGGGAAAAAAGATGAAATACGAAGTTAAAAATTTAAGAACAAATAAAATTGAAGTTGGTTATAATGAATTAGACAGAGCAAAAAGTTATATAAGAATAAGCGTTATGTTTATGAATGAAAGAAAACCTTTAAATGTTAAAAGATGGACAAAAAGAGATTTTGAAATAATTGAGGTTAAATAATATGAAGAAAAAATATAAATTAAGTAATAAAGAAATTCAACATATTGAAATTGCTTTATACGATGAATTAAATTTCGCTTATGTTTCAATGAAAACTAGCACTATAAGAAAGTTATATGGACTTTATAAAGATTACATGAGATTAGCTTTAGAGAAAGACGATTTAGAAATTGAACTTAATAAATTGAAAAGAGGTGATACAAATGAAAGTAATTAGAAGCATAAACATAGAAGAAAAACTATGGAAAAAACTTCAAGAACTTGCTAAAAAAGAAAACAGAAGTGCAAGTAATTTTATAGAATATTTAATTGAAAAATGGGAAAAGGGTGAGTAAGATGAAAAATAATCATATGGAATTATTGAATTTGAGTTTTAACGGAAGATTAAAAAACTATTATAAAGATGATGGAACATATCACGATTATAATGTTGGTGATTTGTTAATGGTAGAAGATAAAAGACAAAGCGGTGATAAATATGTTGAAGTTGGTATTGTTATAAACAAAACTTACGATGAAAACTATGATTTTTACCAATTATCAATGGTGTCTTTATCAACAGGAACTTGCGATTATGGTTATCATACTATTTGTGGTAATTTAAAACAATTAGATGAACAAGTTATTAAACATTTACCTAAATGTTGTATTGATGAATATTTAAAAGAAAGTGGTGAGTAATAATGTTGAAAGTGAAAGATAATGTTGATTTAAAAGAATTAGAAATATATGGGTTTAAATATAATGATTATTCTGGACAATATAAAATATGTGAGAGAAATATAGATGGTGCAACTTATATTTACATAAATGTTTGGAATAGAAAAATATTATTTAGACAAGATAAACCTTTAGATAAAGAATGTTTAAATGCTTTATACGACTTAATCAAAGCCGACTTAATAGAAAAGGTAGATGATAAATAATGTGTTTACGCAAAAAGATAGAAGATAAGTTTTGAGGGTGTTTATAATGGATTTTAGCAATAAAAAAGCAATAGATTTTTTTGGAGAAGAAATTGTTGAAAAATTGGAACGACAACATCAAGACGATTATCCTACTTATTATCAAAAAATAGATTTTAATTTGTGGCAATATGGTAGTAGTGGTTATTATATAGTTCCTTTTAAAAACAAAATGTATAAAGTTAGAGTTGAAGATAATGTTCTTAAAGACCCACTTTATATAAATCAAATTGTAAGTTGGGAAGAATATAAAATAAGTTTGGAGGGATAATGTGAAAATATTTAAGAGTAAAGATTTTTGGGCTATTTTAATGATTATATTTTGCTTGTTGATTAGTCTAGGAATTAACATATTATTTATATTAGCATTAATAAAGTTTATTTTTAATTAAATAGAAAGGTTTGTGAGGTTATGAAAAAATATAAATATGTTTATGCAAGTGATATAGAAAACTTTAATAATTGGGAAGTTGTAGGAATATTTCCTGCAACAACTGAAGGAATGTGTGATATGGTTTTAATTATGTACGAAGAAAAACCTATACAAAATTATATTAAATTGCACGAAGCGACTGATGAACAGTTATTAGAAGAATTACATAGAAGATTAATTAAATAATTTAGGAGATGATGATTATGAATTATAAAATAATCATCTAAAAGTTACAAAATTAACAACCTTAAATGGTTGTTTTTTTGTGGTTTTGACACATTTTTGGTTTTGTGGTATACTTTTTTTAGGTAAAAATCCGAGGTGGTGATTACATGAAAGAAAGTGGGAAGTTTTCTAAAAAACAAATTGAAGATAAAAAAGATGAAACTCCAAGCATTTTAAACAATAGAAAAAATTTAGTTGAATATGTGAAACAGCAAATTGATATTGATTTAGAAGAAGCTGCAACTGAAAACCAATTTGCTCCAAGAAGAGGATTAAATATAGACAGTAGTAAAATGACTATAAATGAATTAAATAATGTTAAAAATATAATGATAAAGAAAAATATAAGAATGGAATCAAATGGAATAAAAGATTATTTTATTTATTATGAAAAGAAAAAATAAACTTATATAATTCTTTCATCGTGAGGACATAAAGAGATATATTAAGTGCAAGACTTAACCTTACGA
>CAMERI010000013.1:0-28008 GCA_945935525.1 uncultured bacterium
TGACATATTTCTATGTCAATATCATTATATAATGTTTTAGACTTTTTTGTCAATTAAATATTTTTTATTTTTTTATTTTTTACAATTTTTATGTATGTATTCATAAAGTTCTAACCATGAACTTACTCTATCTGATGATGTTTCTATATCTTTATTTAATCTTGAAGTGAATACTGCTCCTTTAATATTATTTTTATTTAATGATTCTATTGTGTCTATTCCATCATCAAACATAAAATCTATTTCTTCATCTTTACATATTTGTACTTTATATGTATGTGAAGTAATAATCTTATCATAATTTATATTATTCTTTTTTAAATATTCTTCTACGTATTTATGTGCATCTTTAAAATATGTATTGCTTCTTGCCGTTATGAAATATATTTTATTTCCTTCATCTCTTAATTTATCA
Organism: uncultured bacterium; assembly: GCA_945935525.1. Lineage (GTDB taxonomy): Bacteria > Bacillota_I > Bacilli_A > RF39 > UBA660 > CAG-1000. Next base: position 416 of record CAMERI010000013.1, read on the forward strand.
ATAATACTTTTTGCATTTTCTTTAATTGACACGTTATCACAAATTTTTTTTATATTTTCTTTGAAAAATTTTTTTGCTTCAGGTGTATCTATATTACCTCTTATTAATTTATAATGATCTAATTTAATATTTGGATGTTCTCTTTCATATTTAAGAACATATTCTTCACTTGTTTCATTTGTATTTGTTAGAGTATCATCTATATCTATACCTATATTCACACTTGTCACTCCTTTGGGCTTATGATTATATCATAATTATATTCTTTTTTCAATTTTTTATTTTTTTAATAATTTTAATACTTGTTTAAGTTCTCCTACTGTTTCAACTGTTTCTTTTGTTTCTTTTTCTGATTCTTCTGCTAAAATTTCTAAAAGACTACTACTTCTAAGTATTCCATAAGCACCGCATTTTTCTACACATTCACTCATATAATTACTTTTAAACCTATTTCCACATGCAAATTCTGCAATTATAGTAGCTGCTAATTCTTTTAAATTTCTTTTGCACATATTACCAAAGTCATCATCTGATGTTACATCATAAAGATCAGTATCTATTGCTTTTATTCTTTTATCTGGTGTATATATTAAATTATCTTGATTTAAATCATTAAATATAAGTCCTTGTGTAGTTAATCTTAACATTTCTCTTTCAAATTCATTTAATGCATTTACAAAATCTCTTAACTTTGTTGTATCTTCTAAAGTTCTTATTGTTGTTCCTTCAATATATTTCATTAAATATCCTCTTAATGATTTTCTTTCTTCTTCTAATAAAAATATAAACTCTTCTGGGAATGCAAAGTATTCACTTTGGTAATAAGTTAAATATTCTAACTCTCTTAAATATTCATATTCTCCAGGATATTCTTTAAACACTTTTCCAAAATCAGTTAAATAACATGTCGCACTACACCCACTACTTAATTTTTTTTGATAATAACCTTCAGGTATTTGTGTAAATACTTTTTCTCTTCTCATGGTATACCTCTTAAGTATATATACTATCATAAATAAAATAATACGTAAAACTAAAGTTAATTTTAATGTAAAGAAAAATGTTAACAAGTTGTTAACATTAATTTTTATTTTTTAGTGATTTAAATATCTTATTCCATAGTTTACTTGATGAATAATTTAGTATTCCTTCTTTATATATTCTAAGTCCATATTTATATAGTAAGAAACATGTTATTATCATTAGTACTATTGATATTATTAAATCTATTATTGTCATTTCTCCTAGTGTGTACATTACTGGTGCAAGTATTCCTGAAATAAACGGTATGAATGATGCTACTTTTATAAATACTGCTCCTTGATATACTGATGCATATAAAGCTAAATAATAACCTAACATTAAGAATATCATAACTGGAGTTTGTATTTGATTATAATCTTCCATACTTGTTGTCATACTAGCAAGTACTCCTATAAATAATGAATATGCTAAGAAACTAAGTATAATCAATATTATAAAGAATGGAATTCCAGCTAATAGTTTTGATGCCATATCACTTTCTAAGAACATTTTTATGTATGCACTTATCTTTCCTGCTTCAGTTGTTCCAACTACACTTGATATACCACTTGATGTAGTAAAGAATCTAATTAATGACCCTATAAATGCATAAAGTAGTAATAATGCTCCTTGTAATATTGCAAATATATTAGATGCAACTAACTTAGACATAAAATGTACTTCAGGTGTTACACTTGATATAATTATTTCCATACTCTTAGTACTCTTCTCTTCATTAATTTCAGCACCAATCATTTGAACCATAAGTACTATTAATATGAAGAATGGTACTATAAATACTATAACAATTATACTTCCAATTAGTTTTATTAATTCTTCATTTTCATTTAAATTTTCATCTAAATATATTCTATTTATTTCTACTGTTTTATAAATGCTATTTAATACTTCTTCACTAATATTTGCTGTTTTCATTGCCATATTTATTTTAGTAGTATTTAAAGCATTTAATAAATCTTGATATAAAATATTATCTATATAATCATATGATATCATATCCACATTGAACATTTTATCTAATGACTCTTTTTCTATTTTTTTAACATTTATAATTATATCTTTAGTTTCATCTTTGATAATTTCTTCTTTTAGTTCATCAATTGTCTTATCAGTTTTACTAATTTTAGCATTATAGTTATCTAGTATATCTTTATAACCACTTTTCATAGTTTCTTCTAAATCGTCATATATACCTACTTCATCAACTATATACACATTTATTTGTTCTTCAAAATCTCCACCAAAGAATTTAACTATAGAATCTAAATTTATTAAGCATATTGTTATTAAACAAATTATTATATTTATTATTTTAAAAGATTTAGTACATATTTTTTTCTTAAGACTATCACGAGTTAAAAATTTAAATTTATTTTTCATATACTTCACCTACTTTACTTACAAATATTTCATTTAAAGTTGGTTCTTCAACTACAAATTTAGTTACATTATCATATTTAGATACTGCTTTAAATAATGTGTTTATATATGAACTATCTTCTATTTTAATAGTGTATTCATCTTTATTTTTTTCAATACTTTCTACACCATTTAATTTTTTTATTTCTTCTTCGTTTAAGTCTGCTTTTACTTTTACATTTTTCTTTCTAAAATCTTCTTTTATTTTAGTTAGTTTTCCTTTTAGAACAGTATTTCCTTTTACTAATATAATAAGTGAATCACAGAAGTACTCTATATGTTCCATCATATGTGATGAGAATATTATAATAGTACCTTTCTTTTTAAGTCTTAATATTTCTTTTTTGAACATTTCAACATTTATTGGATCTAATCCGCTAAATGGTTCATCTAGTATTAGTAGTTTTGGTTCATGAATTATACTTATTATAAATTGTATTTTTTGTTGATTACCTTTAGATAGTTCTTTTATCTTTTTATTTTTATAATCTGTTATACCAAATTCTTCTAAGTATTTTTCTAATCTTTTTTCTACTTCTTTTTCTGTAAGACCTTTTAATACTCCATAAAATACTGCTTGTTCTAGTACTGTTTTTGATGGTAATAAACTTCTTTCTTCTGTTAAGAAACCTATTTCATCTGAAACGCTATAATCTATCTTTTTATCATTTAGTGTTATGTCTCCTTCTGTTTTATCTAGAAGTCCCATAATCATTCTAAATGTTGTTGTTTTACCTGCGCCATTTACTCCTAAAAGACCAAATATTTCTCCATCTTTTACTTCAAATGAAAGATCATTTACTGCTCTAAAGTTATCGTAGTATTTAGTTACATGTTCTACTTTTAACATATCTTCACATCCATTCCAGTTTCAATGCCAAGTTTTGTAGCTTCATCTTTATTTATATGCATCTCAAGAACACAAGTTTCATCTGATTTGATATGTACATCATCTAAAGTAACACCATTTTCAACGTTTACTTTTACCACTTCGTCATTATGTCTTTTAAATGTTTCTAAGTCTTCCTTACTCATATGAATGTGTCTATCTGCGATAATAGTTGATTCTACTGCTTCGTATTCACCTTTAGGACCCACTATAGTTATAGTTTCACTACCTACTAAGTCCCCACTTTTTCTAACTGGGCAGTCTAGTCCAAAGAATTCATTATCAGTTTCAAGTAATTCTACTTGAGTATACTTTCTACATGGACCTATAATTCTTACATGTTCTAATACTTTTTTTCCTTTTTTAAGAGTTATTGTTTCTTCACACGCATATTGACCTTTTTGAGTTAAATATCTTTTAGGAGTTAGTTTATATCCCTTACCAAATAATATTTCTAATACTTCTTTAGTCAAATGTATGTGATGGTTTGATACACCTATTTTTATGTTCATTCTAACCTCCGATTTAATTATACTATAATTTATATAAATATTTATCACAAACTTACTATTTTTATCATTTAATACTTATAAAGGAAGTGATTCGAGTGAATGGTAGTTATTATCAAAGTCCAGTATTTATAAATGATATAGAACGTGAGAATAATGAATACTATGAAAAGAAACCAAGTGACGATTATATGCTTACAAGTGAACAAAGTTACATAGAAAATATTCTTAGGAATAATATTGGTAAAAAAGTTAGGGTTCATGCATCTTTTTCAGACTCTGTTGAATGGAGAGATAGAGTTTTTACAGGTTATATAGAACATGCTGGCCGTGATAACTTAGTAATAAATGATAAAGATAATGGTAAAAACTATTTAATACTTATGATATATTTAGATTTTGTTGAGTTTGATGAAGAAATAACTTACGCTAAATAACTTTAAAAAATATTCAATATTTGATATAATACTTTATAGGATGTGATTACATGAAAACTCTAAATATAATTGCTTTAGTATTAGTTATTTTAATAGTATTATTTATACTTTCAAATATTCTTTTAAAGTTCTTTAAAGAAAGAATAGATAACTTATATAAGATGCTTAATAATGCTGAAAATGATTTATTAGAAAAGATGAAGAATAAAAAAGAATTATTAATTAAGATGATTGGTTATGTTACTAAGAAGTTAAAGATTGAAAGTAATACTTTTGATGAAGTTAAAAGTATAGAAGTTAATGACTTAGTAAATTTTAAAGATGAAAATGTTCTTGATAAATGTTATAGTGAGATACTAGAGATTCGTGAAGATAATAAAAAAACTAAAGAGACTAAAGATATTAAAGAGTTTAATCAAAATATTGATGAATATGAAGATAATGAATTACATATAATATCTCTTAGAACTTTTTATAATAAATATACTTTAGAATATAATAATTTAATTAAAAAAATACCTTTTAATCTAGTAGCTAAATTAAAAGGTTATAAGATTAAAACTTTACTTGAAGGAAGAGAAATAGATGATAGTTTTAATAATGATTTGGAAGTGTGAAATTCACTTCTTTTATATTGTTCTTTTTTAAGAAATTATTTGCTTTTGAGAATGGTTTACTTCCGAAGAATCCATTTCTTGCTGAGAATGGACTTGGATGTGTACTTTCTATTATTAGGTGTTTAGGATTTGTAATAAACACTTTTTTACTTCTTGCGAAGTTTCCCCATAGTATGAATACTACTGGTTCTTCTTTAAGATTTATTAGTTTGATTATATGGTCTGTTAAAAGTTGCCAACCTAGATCTTTATGTGACGCAGGTGAATCTTTTCTAACAGTTAATACACTATTTAATAGTAGTACTCCTTCTTTAGTCCATGGAGTTAGGTCTCCACTTGGTCCATTTTTAATTCCTAAGTCATCATATAATTCTTTATATATATTTTGAAGACTTGGTGGTAGTTTTATACCCTCTTGTACACTAAATGAAAGCCCATGAGCTTCACCTTCTCCATGATATGGATCTTGTCCTAAAATAACTATTTTAACTTTACTATAAGGTGTACTTTTTAATGCATTAAATATATTTTCATATGCTGGATAACAAGTATAATTCCTATATTCTTCTTTTACTTTATCCATAAATTTATGAAATCCAGGACTTTCCCATACACTTTTTAATACTATATCCCAATCATTACCTATCATAACTACTCCTAAAAATTGCTTATATATGTCCATATATTCCATAAGTATATACCTTGATCACCAAGAATACCAGCTATACCTCCAGAATATGAGTCTATTCCTAAACGTACTAAAAACATAAGACAAATAACTATACACATAAATAACCATTTAAGTTTTATTTTATTCTTTTTACTTATTGTTACAAGTATAGTTAGTAAAGTAAAAAACGAAACATATATTATATTTAATTGTGATAAACTAACCTCTCCTTGAAATCCATCTATTATGCCTGACTCTGCATCATTATATGAATACATTAACAAATTAGATGGAAAACCTTTAGTCACTATCATTGCTATTGTTAGAATTGCTACTATAATATAAAATATCCAATACTTCTTCATTTTTACTCTCCTGTTAAAACTATTTAATTGAGAATTCTCCTGCTACATAGAATAATTCTAATGTTGATGGAACTGTTATTTCTTTAATAACTCTATATTCACCTTTTGGTAATTTTAAATAACTCTTTTCCCAGTCTATAGTTATTTGATCTGTTGATTTAGCATCTACTTCATATATTTCATCTACAAACTCATTGATTACATTTAATTCATACCATACATTATCTCTTTTAACTTCAATTTTGTAAGCTGTATCATAGTTTATAGCTTCTTTTCTATTATTTTCAAGTACAAATGTAGCTCCTTTCTTTGTTAAAGTATCTTCTTTTACTTTTAGTAGTATCTCATCAGTTTCAATTCTAACAGTTGATTCTGCACCTATAAGTTTGTCGATTTTATTTGTACAACCAGTTAATCCTAGTAGTAGTGTCAAACTAATTAATGAAGCTAAAATTATTTTTTTCATATCTTCTCCTTTTCTATTAATTTAATTATACTATAACTATTGATTATTATCATTATGAAAATTAAATTATCTACTAAATTCCATAGAAATTTACTTTTAAAGATTATTCCACTTACTGCGAAAATTATAAATATTAATTTAAATATAATTAGTATTTTCTTATTATTAGTTAAATACTCTATATTGTTCTTTCCTATGTAGTATCCACTAAGTATAGTTGTAAACCCAAATAGTATATAAAGTGTTAATAAAAAGTAAAGTCCATATTTACCTAGTATTTGTGTATATATTCCAGAAAGTAATAAATTATAGTTATCTATTATATCATTTGTACTCATATATATTAATAGTAGCAGTGTCACTATAATAGTTATAAATATTCCTATAAAGTATACACTAAGTATTTGATAACTTATTGATGTTTTTATATCGTTTTTATCACTTGCACTTCCTGTACTAGTTGTGCCTATTAATAATTCATTCATAAATATACTTCTTTTTATACCAATAACTAATCCTGTTAATATTGATTTTATATTTGTTATGTCTCTTAAGAATAAGTCAATGTTTATTAAATGAAAATTCTTTATTATTCCGTAGATACTTACTACTAGAAATAGTATGCACATTAGAGGTACTACTTTATTAAGAGATGATAATACTTCATCTATCGATAAACTAAATGTTATTATTAGTGCAAAAATAGAAACTAAAACAATTATTATTTTCTTTATATTAAGTAGCTCTAGTAAGTAACCTATTGAATTCATTTGAATCATTTGAAATAGAAATGAATAAACAACTATTAAAAGTATTAGTGAAATGATAGAGAGTACCTTTTTATTAAGACCATATTTAAGTATAAAGTATGGTCCACCTACATAGTTATTTTTATATTCTTTTTTGTATTTGTTTCCTAAGTAACTTTCTGTATAAATAATAGAAGTAGAAAGTAATGAAAAAAGTATCATCCATATAACTGATGAGAAACCACCTATAATTATTGAAGACGTTGTACCTATTAGAGAACCTACTCCTATCTTAGTACCTAGTGTTAGAAATAGAGATGTTTTATCTTTAGAGATAAGTTCTTTTAAATTTATTTTATAATTTTTTAGTCTTAGTTTTATACTTAGTAAAATAGAAATGCTAAATAAAAATATAATTAGTAAAGTCCACATACTAATTATATTTACGTATATAAAAAGTTATCACTATTTATGATAACTTTCGTTGTTTAATATTTTAAAACTTCTATATATTTGTTCTAGTAATATACCTCTAAATAGTCCGTGAGGAAATGTTAATTTTGAAAATGATAATCTTAGATTACATTTGTTCTTAACAGACTCATTTATACCATCACTTCCACCTATTATGAATGTTATAGTTCCGTGTCCACTCGTGAAGGCATTATCTATTATGTTTGATAGTTCTACTGAAGTATATTCTTTTCCATTTATATCCATACATATATTAAAGTCTTTATCATTTAGATGGTTTAATATTTCATTTGACTCATTATCTATGTTGGTGTCTTTTAGTTCTATAATCTCTATTTTATGATATTTAGTTATTCTTGTTTTATAATCTTGTATTAAATCATTTAAATAACTCTCTTTTATTTTACCTACGCATAGTATTCTTATCATTATTTATATATTAACATTGGATTCATATATTGACCATTCTTTTTAATAGCTAAGTGAAGGTGTTTACCAGTTGATTTACCTGTTGAACCCATTATGCCTATTAATTGCCCTTTATCCACTTTTTCTCCTTTGTCTACCTTTCTTGAAGCTAAATGCATGTATATAGAAGTATATCCATTTCCATGGTCTATATCAACATGGTTACCCATTGAGCCACTCAATCCTGAAGCAACTACTGTACCACTTTGTATTGCAAATATATTATCTGATTTAGTACCAACTATATCTACTCCTCTATGCATTGCTCCTGCTTCACCAGTTACTGGATCTCTTCGGTATCCATACATAGATGAGAATCTAAATGGTTGTGTTGTTGGCCAAGCCCAGTATGTTGTATTTCCATAGTAAGACACGTTTTTAGCACCTATTACTACTATTTCGTCTACTGCTTGATTTATTATTTCTTCTGAAACCATTTCTGATTTCATAATAATTCCATTACGTTCTTGAGTGGCGAATACAACTTTACTAAGTCCATTTACTCCTTTTTGTTTAACATATTTTGTTGATGCATCTAATGATTTATCAAGTACTACTTTAGTATCATATTTTATAGTTTGAGTTTCTGTTTCGAATGAGTCAACCATTATTTTAGCTACTGGATTGATGGTAGCTACAATTACTTCTTGTCCTACTGCAAGTAAAGCATTTTCTCCTGCTATATCAGGGTTTGCTATTAAGAAATCTTGTACTCCAAGTTTATTTTTTTCAGCTATTGTTTCTATAGTATCACTTGCTTTTACAATGTATTTATGTGTTAAATTAGTTGTACCAAATAAGAAGTACATACTTAAGTCATCAGCATTTGTCATTATTTCATTTTCTGTTGATATAAGTGTTTTCTTTATAGTAACATCATCTCCAAAGTATACATCTGTTACTTCAGTACCTTCTTCATCAGCTTCTTTAGTTTTACCATCTAAATATGCTTGATAGTCTTTTTTATCTAAGAATGCTGTTACTGTGTTTTCTACTGCTTTATCTAAATCTTCTTTATTTAAACAATAGAATTTTTTATTAGTATTATCATCTAAAGTTACAGTTACTTCATATCCTTCTATTGTAAATGGATCTAAGTCTTTTATTTCTTCATATACTTCTTCTGCTGTCATTAAGTTAGTTTTATATGTTTTAATACTTTGTACTTCTAATCCTGATGGTGGATATACTTTATTAACTTTATATTTTTCTTTTAATTCAGTTTGTTCTTGGTCTATTAAGTTATATAGTTCATCTTTTGAACTTATAAGACCTATTCTTTCTCCACCTAAAGATACTTGATAATAATTATTAACTGTTCTTTCTACTGGTTTAAATGTTAAACACATATAAAGAACTAATGATATTGCAAATACTCCAAATAGTATATTTGCAGTTGTTAACTCTTTTTTATTCATTTCCATCTTCCTTATTTGAATAATTATCAAATTTACCTGTATTCATTTTAAATAGTAAGTTTACTGTTCCGGTTGAACCTGCTCTATGTTTTGCTACTAGTAACTCTATTTTTCTGTTTACATTTCCATCATATTTTCCATATTCATCACTATGAAGAAAAAGTACTATGTCGGCATCTTGTTCTATAGAACCAGACTCTCTTAAATCTGATAATTTAGGTTTATTGTCACCGCCTTTTCTTTGCTCAACGCTTCTTGATAGTTGGGCTAATGCTATTACTGGAATATCTAATTCCATCGCTAGTTTTTTAATATCACGGCTTATTTCACTTACTTCTTGAACTCTTTGTCCAGCATATTTGCTTGAACTTGAAAGTAATTGTAAGTAATCTATTATTATTAAGTCTAAACCATCATCTGAATTCTTAAGTTTTCTACATTTTCTTCTTATTTCACTTACTGTTAGACCACCTGAATCATCTACATAGAATTTAGTGTCAGATAGTTCACTCATAGCTTCATTCCATTTTTTCCAGTCAGTATTTTTTAACTTACCAGTTTTTAGAACATCTCCATCAATTCTACCAACTACTCCGAACATTCTTTTTGCAATTTCATCTACACCCATTTCTAATGAGAATAATGCTACACTTTTTTTATCGTGTATTGCTGCATTAAGTCCTACATTTAATGAGAAAGCACTTTTACCACAACCTGGACGACCTGCTATAATTATAACTTGTTTCTTTTGAAGACCTCTTGTCATCGCATCAAAGTCATAATATCCAGTTCTAAGACCAGTATATTCTTCCCCAGAGTCAGCTAGAGCTTCTAAGTTCTTTTGTACTTCAGGAAGTACATCTTGTATCTTTTGAATATCACGTCCTAGTTTATCATTGTAAACACTAAGAATATTTCTTTCAGCATTTTCTACTATATCTACGACTGAATCTTTTTCTTCGTAGCATTCTTCTTGTATTTTAGTACTCTTTTCTATTAAATTACGAAGTATACTTTTTTCAAATATAATCTTTATATAGTATCCTAAGTTTGCTGTTGATGGTACTGAATCTATAATCTTAGCAATGTACTCTACTCCACCAACTTTAGATAATGTTTTTGTTTTATCTAACTCATTACATACTGTTTGAACATCTACTGGTATATTATTTATATGAAGATTTTTCATAGTTTTGAATATTATTCTATTTTCTTCATAATAAAACATCTCTTCAGTTACTTCATCAAGTATTCTATCTAATGCTGATTTTTCTAAGAATCCACAACCAAGAACTGATATCTCTGCATCTTTATTTTGAGGTTCTTGTCTTGCCATAAAAACTCCTACTTAACTAAAACTACATTCACTGTAAAACTAACTTGTTTATGTAAATTAATAGTTACTATGTGAGTTCCTAGTGAATTTATTTCTCCATCTATAATTATTTTTTTCTTATCTATATTGTATCCCATCTTAGATAATTCTTCACTAATTTGTTTAGTTGTTATAGTACCAAATACTTTATCATTAGTACCTGTTTTAACCTTGAATTCAATCTTTTTATCTTTAAGTTTACTTTTAATATCATTGCATTCTTTGATTAATTCTTGTTCTTTTTCATTTCTTTCATCTATTTCGCCTTGAAGAACATTCATACTTTTTGATGTGTATGGTACTGCTAACTTTTTAGAAATTAAGAATTTAGCATATCCATCTTTAACTTCTTTGATTTCATCTTTCTTTGCTTGTTTTTTAACATCTTCAATAAATATAACTTTCATAAGTCACCTCCATACAAATTAATGTATAAATATTATATCATACCTAATACTAAAAAAAAAGTTGTAAAAACTCTTAAAATAGTATATACTTATTTTAGTATAATAATGGAGGTAAACATATGATAGTTACGTTAGATATGGCTAAAGAATTAGAATCACAAATTAAACTTATACTTATGAATTTATATGGTAAAATGCTTCCAACTGATAAAGTGACTTTATTAAATAGTACTGAATTTATAGATGAAGAAATTATTAAGGGAGACTCACATACAGTAGTAAATAATATTATTAGAAAGATTACTGGTAGTGTTATAGATGTTACTTGTACTAAAGAATTAAGAATATCAGAAGATAATTATAAAGAAGTACTTTATGGTGGATTTCTTAATGATGGTTTGATTGAATATTATTCACAAAAAATAGCTGAAAAGTTAAGAGTTAATTTAGATGAAAAACCTGAATTTAAAGAGAATCTTGAAGCAGTAAAAGCGTTATATGAAAAACTTGGTGAAGGTTTAGATGAAAAAGTATTTACTGAGAATGCTATCAAATTACTTGATGATGCTAAATTAGAAGAATTAGTTACTAAGTGTGATAATGCTGCAGTCGAAGAGTATTTAAAGAGTTTAGAATCAGCTAATAAAGTTTTAGAACCAGAACAAAACATACCTCAAAATGGTAATGCTGGTAAGATTGATGAAGAAGGAAGAGTTCAAATAGTATACTTAGATGGTAAACAATATATTAAGTATGTTGATAGTAATGATCAAACACACCTAGTTGAAAGTGGAGATCCAGATCGCGTTTCTGAAGTATATAAAACTACTATGTTAGGACTTAAACCTGGAGATAAATTTGATCCTGAAGCTTTCTTTGAAGAACTAACATCATATGTTCCTGAAACTGATTTAAATGTTAAGGAAGATATTAAGACTAGTAGCTTAAATAGTGAAGAAGTTAATATGTTAAATTATGTTCATGGTAAAGAACAATTTAGATTAGATAGTCAAGATGATGTTATAACTCATAGTAGTGATCAAAAACTTCATGTTATTGAGGAAACTAATGATATAGTTATTACTAATGATGACGATGGACGTGTAGAATCAACTATTGTTAGTGATGATCCAGAAGCCCAAGTACAAGAAGATGGAAAACAAGATAAACCTCAAGAAGAAAAAATTGATGATGAAAAGATATTAACTCCTGAAGAATATGAAAAACTATGTATGAAGTTTGCTAATAATGAAGAGTTAACTATAGATGAATTAAGAGCTCTTAGAAGAAGCACTCCTGAAGAAATGAAGAAATCTGAACAAGGACAAGAATTTCAAGAAGAACTTCAAGAAGAAGAAACTAAAATAATTGAAGAGCAAAAAGGTCCTACATTAAAATATCCTGGATATAAATATGGAAGTGCTGCATTTACCAATAAATATTTTCTAATTTATATAGTTTTACTTACTATATGTATTGGATTTATAGTTGGAGCATTATTATTTAAGACTTTCGGAATGAAATAAATCAGATGAATATATCTGATTTTTTTGTTATAATTGTATTTATATTGGAGGATTAAATATGGAATATTCTAAAGATTGTCCTTTTTGTATGAATACAAGATTCAAGAATAATAAACTTGTAAATCTGCCAAGTGAAGAATGTATCTTATTTGAGAATAATAATATTTATGTACAAGTAGATATATCTCCTTTATGTAGAGGACATATACTTATAATAACTAAAGAACATTATTTAAATTTTTATGAAACTAGTGATGAAATTAAAAATGATACTAGAAAAGTAATGAACTCTATTAAAAAATTATATAAAGAATTATATAATTCTGATACTTTGTTCTTTGAACATGGTTCTGCTAAAAGTGGGTATGCTGGTGCTAGTATAGATCATGCTCATTTACACTGTGTGCCATTTATTCACACTATAAATAATGATTTAGATAAACTTTTAGGTGAGTCTTCCAAGTGTGACATTTTGACACATTCTACATTTAAAAATGAGTTTTCATATATATACACTGAAAACTCAAATAATAAAACTATTTATAAAGTTGAAAAGTTACCTAGTCAATTCTTAAGAAAATTAATGTCTGAAAAAGTTAATGATGGTAAATATTTATGGCAAGAAAAATATATTACCAGTGATAGTATTAATTCTTTAAATCAAACTATTGATGACTTAAAGAATAGAATTAGCATTTAGTATTTACCTACTACTTGTAAACTTTTAGTATAGACATTACACACTTCTTTTAGAGAAGAAATAATTTCTTTTTCTTGTTCAATAGGTTCTGCATGCATAGAATTATCATTAACAAATGGAGCTACTTCCCCTTTTCCATTTGTTTTTATTATGCTTCCAACTACTACATCTTTAATATTATATTTTTTTATTACTTCTTTATACAAATCTATATCTTTGATTGTTATATTATAAAGAACTGGTTTTATATAAAGTATAGTTGGAATATTTAGTTCTTTTGTTATTAGAAAACTTTTAAATCTTTCTTCTGGTGGTGCTGTGTTATTTTCTAATACATCACTATAACTTATAGTAGCAGAAGATATAAATATTGTTAGTTGTCCATAAAATTTTATTAGTTTGCTTATATCTGTTAATTCTTTATAATCAATATAATTTTTAGTAGATAATTGTATTTTATTACCTTTTTCTAAGAAATATTTAATAAGTTTTATAGTTTCTTTTTTATTTCTTTCATCCCAACATTCTGAGTAACAGCCAAAAGAAATAAGAGTACCATCTCTACCAAATTCAAGTTCTTTATAATTTCCTAAATCTTTTAGTATTTTTTCTGCTGTAACATAATTATCTAGTTTTTTACCTTTAGAATACTTTAATGTTGGTAAATAACAATATGCACAGTTAGCGGTACATCCTAAACTAGTATTAATAAATAATCTTTCTTTTTCAGTACTAAATAAATATCCAGTATTTATCATTTTAACTCCTTATTTCTTTATACAAAACTCCCATAGTGTTTTAGGTTTTTCATATCTATCCATATGTTTTTCTTCTAAAGATATAATTTCAAAATCTTTAAATAATTCTTTAAAATCTTCTTCTATAAAGAATCTTTTATATATTTCTCCATCATAATAGAAATTCTTTTCTAATACTTTAGCATCTACTGGTATGTGATATTTATCATTAGCTGAGTTTACTCTACCTATTAAGTACCCATTATTATTTAGTACTCTATGTATTTCATTTATTATATATTTCGTTTTTTCTGTATCAAAGTAATGAAGACTTAAGTCTGCGATAATCGCATTTATTTCATTATCTTTAAATGGAAGACCCTCGCTCATATCAAATATACTTGTATTTAATTCTTTATGTTCAGTATTTAAAATACTAATTACTTCATTTGAAAAGTCACAAGCAGTTACATCTTTAAAACCATTATCAAGTAAATAAAGACTTGTATATGCTCTTCCACAACCTAGTTCTATTATTTTATCGTTTCTGTTAAGTAAATGTATATATTTGTCAAACCAGTTGTCATATGTTGATGTGTATTTTAAATGTATTCTATCCCAGTATTTATCTAAGTTATTCATTATTATCACCTATTATTATTTTATCAAATAGTTTATTAGTTATCAAATTTACTTTATAGTTAGTGTAAATAAAAAGATATAGGTTCCTATATCTAATTTTTCTTTTTAAGTCTTAACTTTGTTAGTATTTCATCTACGTATTCTTTACCAAGTGATTCGTAAAGTAAATTATTTTTATAAGCAAGTACTCCATAGACGATTGCTCCTACTACTGCACAAATTGTACAAGTTATAATAGAAGTTATTCTTGATGTGAAGAATGGTGAAATTAAATGTTCTAGAATAAATACTATTACTGACATACTTAGTAGTGGTACTATTGATTTCTTTAAAATTGTTAGTAAGTCTTTATATTTAAATTTCATATCTTTCTTTAGTCTCTTTAGTGAAATGAAAAGTGCTAGTGAACTTCCTATTATTGTAGATATAATTGCTCCATAATATGGATATATACCTACTTTATCACATAGAATCATAAGTGGTACATCAAGTATTGCATTTGTTAAAAGTCCTGTGAATGTTGTTATATATATAGTTTTAAATTTATCTAAACTTTGTAGTGAAGTGTTTACTACCATATTAATATTACCAAGCATTATTGAGAATGGTAAGAATCTTAATATGATTGCTCCATATTCACTATATCCATAAAATATATAATATACTTCTTCTGCTAGTAGGGAGATACCTATACTCATTGGAAGTCCTATTACTATTACCATTGCTATTGATTTTATGAATTGACTATTTATTGCTTTGTAATCCTTTTTAACGTAGTTTGCTGACATATGAGGTATTATATTTATAGTTAAGCCAAATGTAATAGCATTTACTATTAGACATATTTTAGTTGCCCATGTGGCCATTATACTACCTATTGTTTCTGCTACTTTACCACTATATCCTAGGTATCCAAGACCTCTTATGATAAGTGATAAGTCTGTCATATTATAAAGATCTGTTGTGATTGACACTATCATTAATGGAATACTAAATGATACTATTTTCTTTAATATTGTTTTGTCTGTTACCTGATCTTTTTGATTCTTAGCTGGCATATTAAATTCTTTTTTGTTTTTTCTAATTTTTACTTCTAGATAGATATATGCAGCTAGGCCAGCTATAAATGCTCCAAATACTGCTATTGCTACACCTACACTTGTTTTAGCGCCAAATACATTTATTGCTAAATAAGAACCTACTAATATAAAAGCTACTCTTACTACTTGTTCTATTACTTCTCCAGTAGTACTAACTGTTATAAATTTTTGTCCTTGTAAGTATCCACGTTTTACTGCTAAATATGGAACTATTAGTAAACAAAAAGAAATACTTCTAATAACTAATACTACATCTTCTATAGAGTTACCTGTAGAATCTATATCACCTATAAAAATGTATGCTGCTTCTTTAGCAAATATAAACATAAGTAAGAATAAAACAGTTGATAATACTATCATTATCTTATTACCTATTTTATATGTTCGCTCTTTAGCTTCATACATTTCGAGTGTATTATATTCACTTATAATTTTACTTATAGCATGAGGAATACCAATTGTACATATATTAACTATTAAACTATATACAGTATATGCATAACTATATAAAGCACCACCAAGTTCCCCTACTATAGCATAAAAAGGAATTACATATATAGCACCAAGAAACTTTATTATTAAAAATGAAAGTGATGCAAAGATAGTTCCTTCTATAAATGAATTTTTTTTCATACCTTCTCCTTATACAGTATCATTGCTGAAAAACAATATATTTGTTCATCACCAAATATTGAAACAGCAGTTCTAAACTGTATATCTATTATATCATAAGTTCCAGATATTAAAAATGTATTTATACTCCTTTCTAAGTCTTTTTCATGATTTTCGTCTATAACTTTTACTTTTAACATTTCATTCACCAGGTATAATTTATCATAATCAAAATAAAAATAATGTCGAATTTGGCATTATTTCTTATTATTTTTATCTTTTGTTTTTTTAGTATCTTTTACTTTCTTTCTTATTTCTTCTAGTTTTATTGTATTTGTTTTTTCTATGTTAGTGTCTGTATTATATTTATTAAGATAAAGACCTAAAACAAATACGTATGCCAGTCCATAAAACCATAATAGTAATATAACTATGTTTGTTA
This sequence comes from uncultured bacterium, assembly GCA_945935525.1. Lineage (GTDB taxonomy): Bacteria > Bacillota_I > Bacilli_A > RF39 > UBA660 > CAG-1000. The sequence continues at coordinate 17,482 of CAMERI010000013.1, forward strand.
AGTTTCCATATATCATATCATATTTAGCTATATTGTTAATGTAATATGAAAATACATTTGTAAGTAATAACCAACTTATTGTTGTGAATATTGCTCCTTTAGTCATATATTTACTTGGTATGTTTTCGTCTGGTGCGATTGTATAAACTAGTTTTATGAAGAAATATACAAATATTAGTGATACTGGCACTTGTAATATAACATATACTGCATTTACTAATTTTTTATTCTGTGTTAAGAAGTCTGTGAATGTACCAATAAGTGCTAGTATTGATTTACCAAATAGTGGAACTATTACTATGAATGCAAATAGTAGAATTATACAAAATGTTAGTATTATTGCTTTAATCATTCTTTTTAAGTATGATGCATTTTCTACTTCAAATATTGTATTACTTGCTAGTATTATAGCATGACAACCATTTGCTGAAATAATAAGTCCAAATACTAGAGTTATTACTGAACTAAGTGTTATTTGATCAGTAAATATTGGTTGAACTAGTTCTACTACTCCTGGTGGAAAAGTTTCCACTAAGAAGTTTTGAATAATATCTATTGGTAAGTTGAATTGAGTAAGAAAAAAGAATATTAATGTTAGTAATGGAATTAATGCTAAAAAGAATGAGAATGCCAGATTACCTGGTAGAACTCCCAATTCCTTTCCAAATACTAAATTATATATTTCTTTTATCTTTTCTTTCATTACATTTTTCCTTTTGATTTTTTAATCATTGCAAGTGAATCATTAATTGCGTCATCTATAGTAGTTTGTTCATTTGTTATCATTGAATAACCTATTGATACACTATAATCTTTATTTGGTAATGATGAATTTAATTCACGATTTAGTTTATGTATGTATGAACCTACTTTCTTTTCATCATATCCTATTAAGTAAATAATAAATTCATCTCCGTCAGTTCTCATTATTTCAGAGTTATCTCTTTGTGTTTTAATAAGTACGCTTGCAACTGCTTTAATTTGATTATCTCCAGCTTCATGTCCATATTTATCATTTAATGTTTTTAATGCATTAATATCAATTACTACGATTGCTTGAGGATATACTTTATTAGAACTCCAAAAATCTATATTATCATTTAAGAAGTTTCTATTTTTTAAATTTGTCATTGCATCAAAGTAATATAATCTATCTTCTTTTTTAGTTTTCTTAGTATATAATGCTTTTTTAACAATACCATATATTACGAATGCTACCAGTAATAAAGCTATTACTATCCATATTAAATTACTCATTATGAAGTTAAATACTCTATTATTCTTAAGTGTTTCTATAACTCCAGCTACTGTATCATTCTTAACTTCATTAGAACTTAATGTACTTAGGTAGAAATCAAATAATTTATTAAATGCTTTATTTTCATTATTAAGTAAGAATGAATTATTTAATTTAACTTTATCTATATATCTAATACTATAATTTTTAAGTTCTTTATCTTTATAATAATCATAAACTTCTTTTTCAATTATTATTACTGAAGTTTTATCTATATTTTTAAGCATTGTTTTAACATTAGCGTAATCTTTTATTTCAAATAAATTCTTACTGGCCATATTATATTTTAGATTCATATTTGATAACATATTTACTTCAGTATTATTTAAACTGTATAGTGAGTTTACTACTAAATTGTTATCTACATGAGCTATTACTACATATTCAGTTGGACCTAATGTTCTACTACTAGTGTAGTTTTTATTACCAAGTGAATAGTAATTTAATGCTAAATCTATTTTCTTATCATCTAGTGCTTCACCTAATTTCTTAGTGTCACTATATTTAATATATTTATATGTAACACCTGTCATATCAGCAAATTTTGATAAGTATGTATCTGTAAGACCCGTGAAGTTTCTTCTAATCATACCTTCGTATGGAAGATTTTCAATGTATCCTACTATTAAGTCATCATTTGTTATTGATTCTTTTTCTATTTCAGTATAGTTCTTTGTTGTGTAATATAAATCTAGAAAATATTCATTTATTTTCTTAGCTGCTGTTTTTTCCCATCTATAATAAAATTTACTAAATATATTTGATAGTGTTTCATTACCTTCTGGTAAATCTAAACAATAATATGAATAAAGTCCATCCATATGAAATATTATTTCATAGTTATTTTTAACTATTTCATCTAAGTATTTATACATAGGTATAATCATATAATCTAACTTATTACTTGTATATTCAGATTCTAATTGTTCAAATGATGTATAACCTTTAATATTGATATTTTGATATTCTGTTAAATATCTTTCTATAGTTTCTCTATCAGTATTTATTACACCTAATGATTTATTAGATAGATCTGATAATTTGTTAATACTATCTTTTTTTCCTATTACTACATAATGGTCTTTATAGATTACTATATCTTCTGGATCTACTGATGTTTTATTATTTAGTTTAACTTCAGTATTATCAGAAGTAGATGCTTCTATAGTTAAGTTAGTTGTTTCTTTTAATGATTTTAAATATTCATAATAAACGCCTTTTCCATTATCTGAAAATACTGGTAAACCATTTTCTACGTATACATCTAATCTTGTATCTTTATTATCATTTATCCATTTCTTTTCAGAATATGAATAGTTATTTACTGTACTTGTTATATAGTATAGTGTTGCGAAGAATCCAACTACTAAGAATAATATTACTGTAAATGCTATTATGATATTTTTTCTTGTCTTTTTACTACCCTTCATAAGCTCACCAAACTACCTTTAAACTTTTAGCGCTCTTAGAACCAAATACTGGGAAGTTTTTATTTTCCTCTGTACCTGAATAAGTTAGTAAGTATTGAACATCATAGAATGTTAAATTCTTTTCACCTATTGTGTCTAATGATTTAATTGCTAAATCTTTCGCAGTTGCAACTTTAACAGATTCTTTGAAGTCTATTGTGATATAAATAATCTTTCCTTCTACTGTTACTGTTACATCTCCTACTGATGAGTTTCCTTTATATACTTCTTTTATATTTTCTTCGAATTTGTCTCCTAATGGATAATTTTCTATTCCATCAAGTCTTTCACCATATTTTGATGAGCTTGTTCCTGCGTAGAAATATCTATAGAATAGAATTCCTATTGCTAGAAAACACACTACTAAAATTCCTAGTAAAACCCATAATACTTTATTATCTTGATTACGTCTTACTTTTCCCATATTTTTTAAACACCTTCCCTCGGCTTTTTAATTATACTATATTTTATTCTATTTTTCCACTATTCCCATAATTTCAAACAATTTGTCTTGATTCCATATTGGAATATTTAGTTCGATTGCTTTGTCTCTTTTACTTCCTGGAGCTTCTCCGACTAGTACTACATCAGTCTTTTTACTTACCGAATCACTTGTAAGTCCACCACGTTCTTCTATGAATTCTTTTATTTCATCACGACTAATATTATCAAATGAACCAGTTATTACGAATCTCTTATCTTTGAAGTTTTCATCTTCTATCATCTTTTTACCATTATATGTCATATTTACTCCAAGTTTTCTTAGTTCTTCTATTTCTTCCATATTTTTTTCATCTTTGAAGTAGTTAACAATATTTACTGATAAAGTTGGTCCGATATCTCTAATAGTTGCTAATTCTTCTTCTGTTGCGTCAATTAGAGAATCTATAGATGTGTAATATTTGCATAGAAGTTTTGCTGTTTTAGCTCCAATTCCATTAATACCAAGAGCAAATAATAATCTATCAAGTGAATTTTGTTTTGATTCTTCTATACTTTTTAGTATTGCATCTACGCTTTTACTTCCATAACCTTCTAGTAGAGTTATTTCTTCTTTATGACTACTTAGTTTATAAATATCACTGAATTTCTTTATGTATCCGTAGTTAAAGAAATCTTCCATTATTCTATCTCCAAGTCCTAGAATGTTCATAGCACCTCTTGATACAAAGTGAATTAAACCTTCTATTTTACGGGCTGGACAATGAATATTTTCACAGAAATAGTCCACCATACCATCTTTTTGTACTAACTCACTTCCACACATTGGACAGTATTTGATCATTTCAAATGGTCTTTCTGTTCCATTTCTTCTTTTTAATTCTACTCTATCTACTGCTGGTATTACGTCTCCTGCTTTATAAATATAAACATAGTCACCAACGCGTATATCTTTTTCAATACAATAATCAGCATTATGAAGTGTTGCTCTACTGATAGTACTTCCCATTACTCTTACTGGTTCTAATACAGCATTTGGAGTTATTTGACCAGTTCTTCCTACTGTAAATATAATATCAGTTAATTTAGTAAGTACATGTTCTGGTGGAAACTTGTATGCAGTTGCCCATTTTGGAACTTTCGCAGTGAATCCTAATTCTTTTTGTTGTGCTATATCATTTACTTTAATAACGATACCATCTATTTCATATGGAAGAGTATCTCTTTTTTCAGTCCATTCTTTTATAAAAGATAAAACTTCATCAACATTTTTACATAATCTTATATTTGGATTAACTACAAAACCTAATCTTTTCATATACATTAATGTTTCATAATGAGTTTTAAATGGTGTTTCTGGATAATGATAAAGAAATACTTCTAAACCTCTACTAGCAGCTACACTTGAATCTAATTGTCTTATTGAACCTGCTGCTGCATTTCTTGGATTTTGAAATAAATTTTCTCCTTTTTCTTTTTGACGCTCATTTAATTTATTAAAACTTTTTTTACTCATATATATTTCACCACGTATATCTAAATCAACTTTTTCTTTTAATACGTGAGGAATTGATTTAATAGTTTTAACATTATGAGTTATATCTTCTCCAACTACTCCATTACCACGAGTAGCTGCTCTTACAAATACTCCATCTTTATATTCAAGATTGAAAGCTAGGCCATCTATTTTAAGTTCACAAACATACTCATGTTTTGGAAATACTTTAGATACTTTTTCATCAAAATCTCTTATTTCTTCTTCATTAAATACATTTCCTAAACTCATCATTGGTACTCTATGAGTAACTTTTTCAAATTCAGATATTACTTCTCCACCTATTTTTCTTGTAGGTGAATCTAGTCTTACCCATTCTGGGTGACTAGACTCTATTCTTATTAATTCTTGCATTAATCTATCATATTCTGCATCTTCTACACTAGGTTTATCTAACGTGTAATACTCATATGCATATTTATTTAATAAATCTATTATTTCATTCATTCTGTCCATTCTAATCACCTAATATTATTATATAACAATTACTAAATTATATAAAGAAAAATGTTTTTTGATAAATAAAAATGACTATTTCTAGTCATTCTTAGGTTTTAAAGTTAATTTTGAATTTTCTTCTTCATTTAAAGTTATCATAGGAGTTATTTCCATATCTTTTGTATGATCTGCAATAAATCTTTCATAACAAGAACATACTCCTAATCTAGTTTTATGTTCAAGTAGACCATTTTTATATTTTGTTTTCCAATCACCATCTAATAAAGATATATTTATTAACTCATTTTTCCATAAAAGACTGTTTGCTATTTCTGCTTCTTTTTTAGCTTCTTCGAATGTATCAAACAATTTATATACTGTTTGTGCATGACTTGCATTACCACTAGCGTCTCTTGTTGGTTTTATAGGTGTTTCATGATATTTAACACCACTACCTAAATCAAATTTAAATCTTTCATATCTTGTGAATGGAAAGACTACTTCATGTGTTACTACTGGTTCACTAGTATAATAATAGCTTACTTTAGAATCTGTAACATAACATTTAGATACAATATATCCTTCAGTTTCATCATCATAGCCATTATTATAACCTCCACTTATTGTTAATCTTTCTACTGCATATTTAATTGGATATCCTTTTTCCATAACTTTCCTCCCTGTTTGGTATTGTTATTATAACATATCTTTAAATAATATGCATTTATATTGTTTTTATCCATTCTTTTATTTCTTCTTCATCTATTCTTTTTAATGTTTTACCACTTACAAAGTTAATATTTGGATATTTTTCTTTCATATGTTTTAAACTTCCTGCTATAGTTGAGTCACCTGATGTTACATAAACATAAACATTCTTGTTAGTTAAATTATTTTCTTCAATAAATGTATCAATGATAGTTGGTTCTTTTCTAGAATTTTCATCTTCCATTTCAATAGATGATCTACTTTTTTTATTAGTCCAATCTAAATCTTCACTTGTATACTTTTGTACAGGTTCTATTTCAAATAGATCTGCGTTTAAAAATTTTTAGCAATTTGTTTTGCTACGTTGTCAGTATAACCTTGTGCTGAATAATATACTACTAATACTTTACTATCTTTCTTAATTTCATTGTTTTCATTTTTTATATCAATTTGTCTTTTGGTACATATTGCTCCATAAAAAATTAATATTACTGCAAAAACAATAATAATTCCCAACAAGATTCTCTTTTTCATAATGTCATCCCTTCATAATATTTACACTACAATTATAAGACTTGTATATTACTTATGGTCGATACTTTTTTTCATAAAACTCATTAAATATGCAAATAAAAAGCAAAACTTAATTGTCTTGCTTAATTACTCATTATTAGAAATTTCTACATATTCTTTTATCCATTCTTCAAGTTTATTTGCATCTTGATATTTATCTATATCATCATCAGAGTTTGGATCTAGATAGGCTACTATGTTTCCTTTTTTTATTATAATTATAGAAGGAGCATACTTTATCTTTTTATAAAACTTATTTTTTTTAAATTCTTTAAATGAGATTGATAAGAAATCTATTTTATATTTACTCATAAATTCTTTAAATACATCTTCACATGGAACTTGAAATGCACAATAACTATTATATGAATACAATATATAGTTTTCTTTATCTAATGTGGATAACTTATCATTAGATACATTTATAAATTCTCCAGTATTATAATATTTTTTATCTATAGTTATCTTTTCATTAGTTTTATTACATCCAGTAGTAAAAATTATCAATATACAGATTATTAAATAGTATATTTTTTTCATTATTTTATTTCTGTTAAATTATCAAAGTCTATATTATGATAATTAACTTTCCAAAAATCATATGTTGTTTTTCCATTTTCTTCTTTTTTTATTTGTATATTATTTTTACCATTATAGAACCAATAACCACCTGTATTATAAATTTTATTTTCATCCCATCCAAGTGATACTAGAAGATTTTTTGTCATTCCTGCATATCCTCCACCACCACACATTAAGAATATATTTTTATCTTTTGGAAATAAATATTCTAAAATTTCTATAGATTCTTTGTAGTTTGCTTTGTATGTACCATCATCACTCATTGTAAATAATGTTTTTCCTTTATAGGGATCTCCGACTGCTTCTGGTAAACCTTTTACTTCTGTTAGGTATGGATATGGAACAACTTCAAATCCTTTTATTATACCAGATAGGTGTGAGTCTCCTCCGATTGCTTCATAATTTCCTGGGTCTACAAGCATTCTCATATCTCTATAAACTGAGTCAATACGATTTAAATATTTATCAATTGTTTCTTCATTAACATTTTTGTCTATTCCAAGTTGTCCTCTTTCTCCACCTGTAACTTCAGGTGTTGGAAGTGGTTCAAGTTTTTCATACTTAATACTTACTAACACTCCAATAGTAATTCCTATAACTAAGCTAACTATTATAGCTATAATTAATTTTAAATTTTTTTTCATTTTTTCCTCCTCATTGCATTTTAAATTTATCATGAGAAAGTAATATTTACTATAACTTTAAAGTTGAGTTTACTAAACAATTGGTTTAGTTATTTACTTCACATTTTCCATTGTGGTCTTTAAAATAATCTTCTATATGAGCAATTGCTTTATTAGCTTCTCTCATTCCATCAACATCTGTATGATTACTTATGAAGGCATCTCCTCCTGTAGTTATTATTTGAAAGTTTTTATTGTATTCAATTAAGTATACGTAATTTTCACCATCAAGAGTGCAGTTTAATTCATATTTACCAGTCACTGTATTATCCCCCATTGTATCATTATCCACACTAAAGATTACTATAAGAAATATCATTAAAAGAATAAATGCAATTACTAATATACCAAACACTTTTAATATTTTTATAATTATTCCCGCTAGTTTTTCTGTGTTGCTTACTTTTTCAACAATAATACTATTTAAATCATTATTAACAAGTTCATCTAAACTAACTTTAAAAATCTTTGATAAAGTCTTGGCTTGTGTTATATCAGGTGATGTTTCTTCTAGTTCCCACTTTGATATTGTTTGTCTAGTAACGCCTACTTTCTCAGCTAATTCTTCTTGTGACATATTATTTTTCTTTCTTAATGTCATTATTTTATTTCCTAAATTCATATCATTTCTCCTTTTTTCAATATAATATATTTTTATATTAGAAATTTCTACCAATTATAATTTGAACTTTCGCAATTAATGTTAACATTTAATTAACAATTAATTTTATTATATATAGTTTTATTAAAATTTCAATAAATGCTCATTTAAAAACAAGATAATATTCTTATAAAAAAATGACTTAGTTATTTGCTAAATCATTATATTTTTTAGAATTCGTTATTACATATAATTTCTTCCATTAATGAGAAATATTCATATTCTTCATCATCTGTGGCAATATGTATATCAATGATATCTATTTGTAATTTTTTTAATTCATCTTCAAGTTTCTTGAATACTTCATTTGCTATTTCTTTTGTAAATTCTTGTTCTTTATATTCCCCTTCTATTTTGATTATTTCTTTTCCGTTTTTTGTATCTCGCAAAGTAATTGTTAGATCACTCATATCAGAATATGTATCAAAATATATATCTAAATAATAATTTAGATTTGGGGTTTTAACAATAAAAACAGAAGGTAAACAAGGAAGTTTATAAACTTCAACCTCGTTTATAAAAAAGTTTATTACTGATTTATTGCTATCCCACTTTGTTAACTTTTCTTCTTTAGATTCCTTTTTATATTTTTTTAAATCAATCTCATAAACTATTTTATTATTCTCTTTTATTAACAATTTATTATCCTTGTATGATACTTTATATTCTATATAGCTACTATCAATTGAATTAGCCAATATAGCAGTTGCTTCTATTTTTTATTTTGAAAATTTACTACAAATAGTAATAAATAAATCTTTAATATCTGGTATTGTGTAAGTGTCTTTATTTGTAAAATTGAAACCTTCATCGCCTTCAAAAGTTAATGTGTTTTTTTCTATATTAAATATTTCATTTTTCTCTTCTTCATCTTTGTGCATATCCTCAAAATCATAAGTTGAAAATAATAACTCTTTAATTTCATTAACTTTTTTAGACTTAATCTCTAACTCTGAATACCATCTTCCCATAAAAATTTCACCTCAATTCTAAAATGATTGTAACCAATAAAATTATTTATGTCAATTAACCCATTAAAAAGGATAATTTTAATAGGCATGAGTATATTCTCATAAATTTTAATTTTATTTTGCCTTCTCAAGCCGCTAACTGTATGGAGTTCAATAAAAAAAGTCAATCATAATTGACTGACTTATTATTTACCATGGAGCCGTAGTTGAGTGAGTACACAACTTTTCTCCAAGTGAGAATGATATATAAATCATCCATTGCTAATAATATTATAACATATTCTTATTTAAGTGCAAACAATTTTGCAATAGATGTGGTATAATTAATAATAGATAGAATTATTAACTTGTTGGTGAGGTGTTATTATGAATAAAAAAGAATTAAAACAGAGAAGCAAAATTATGAAAGATATCGTTTAATTATCAAATAATGATGCGACAAAGCTATTACAATTATGTAAAGATGATGAGTGCTATGAAACTTTAAAGAAGAAATTTGAAGAATTAGGTTATTATTATAATACAGCAAGGTATAACTTAATGCAATCTTCGCTAAATGCCCTAGAAATGCCTAAACATACCAGTGATACACGTGCTGCGATAAAGGGACAAATTATAGGAGGAACAGCTGGTGCTATAATTAGTTATGAAAAAAACAAAGAAGCAAAGGAAAAATATTATAAAAATGTTAACGAATTTTATAAATACGACAATGAATATGATAATAATTGGAACTTAGCTGTAAAAACATATAATGAAATTCTTGATATTCTATATAGCAATAAAAAATGTCAGTTATATTTTGCTCAAAAAAAGCAAAAACAAGAAGAAGTGAAAAAAAATCAATGGGAAACAAAAGCAAAGTATTTATCCATAATTTCTTTGGTATTATCTGTTATAATTGCTATCTTTGTTTCAATAATAGTTCATAATAATATAAAGACTGAACACGCTTATATGAGCACGGGTTCAAATATATTCTTTACTATTTTAGCATTTTTAGTTGCTTTGATTACTTCTTTTGTGTTTATAGCAGTTGTATCAAACGCATTGTTCAATAAAATTAAAAAACAGAAAATTATATTTTTGATTTTTTATGATTATCTAAGTTTTGTCAAATTAAAAAATATGTGATATTATAATCACGAC
>CAMERI010000014.1:0-25202 GCA_945935525.1 uncultured bacterium
CATCTAACGTTGTGGCTTTTGAACCATAAAACATATAACTCATACTTGTTACTTTGCTTGTATCAAAATTACTTACGTCTAATGTTGTAGCTTTACTACCTGAAAACATATTACTCATATTAGTAACCTTACTAGTGTCAAAGTTACCTATATCTAATGTAGTAGCACTACTTTTCGAAAACATACCACTCATACCAGTAACATTACTAGTATCAAAATTACTTACATCTAATGTAGATGCTTTGGTATTATAAAACATACTTGACATGTTAGTTACTTTACTTGTATCAAAATTACTTACGTCTAACGTTGTTGCTTGAGAATTGTAAAACATATAACTCATATTAGTAACTTTACTTGTATCAAAATTACTTGCATCTAGTGCGCCAGTTGCTCGAGAATTAAGAAACATATTAGCCATGTCAGTAACTTTACTTGTATCAAAATTACTTACGTCTAATGTTGTTGCTTGAGAATTAGTAAACATATTACTCATATTAGTAACCTTACTAGTGTCAAAGTTACCTATATCTAATGTAGTAGCACTACTTTTCGAAAACATACCACTCATACCAGTAACATTACTAGTATCAAAATTACTTACATCTAATGTAGATGCTTTGGTATTATAAAACATACTTGACATGTTAGTTACATTACTTGTATCAAAATTACTTACATTAATTATCGTTGCAGGAGAATTATAAAACATATTACTCATCGATACTACCGGCTTATCATTAATATAAGTACAAACCTCACTAGTTACAGGAACAGTACTTGTTCTATCAGTCAATTGTACTCCCCATCCATCTGCACTAATTTCAGTCCAAGTCTCAACACTTGTTTTAGTACTTAAATCATATTTTAAAGCATTTTCTTGCTTATACCTATAAGTATATTGTCCATTAACATACTCTGCTCCTTGAGTTAGTTCTCCATCAAAAGTACAATTAACCTCTTCAGGAGCAGTATATTCTTCAATACCTATCTTACCAGTAAATGTTTTATTTATATTATCGTCTTGAGAGTAATTTTTATTATCAAACTTAACAGTAACTGTATACTCTTGAGTAATACCTGGTTCTATAGAAATATTCTTTTTAATATTACCAGTAGTTACTGTATTACTTATAGGAACTGCCCTATAGATTTTATCACAAGTACCACTTTCAGTTTGATTGGCTTCTCCATAATTTAAATAACTCTTACATTCTAAAGTTATATGAAGTTCAAAGTTTTCAATAGTATTAATTAGATCTCCCCAGTACAAATTGTATGTTGCACTTTTAGTACCAACATTATTCACAGTGATAACTTTTGAAACTGAATCTCCAGGCATTGCATCCACTAGTTTTAACTCAGTATCGTCTTTGTAAATAAGTCTTAAGTCTGCTGTAGACATAATAACATCTTTACCAGTACCTTCTATTTCTAAACTAAAATAAGCATATGAATAACCAACTATTGATAGAATTATCAAGGTAATTAATGATATTGATATAACTTTAATAATATTAGTATTTTTCATATCATCACCATAAATATTTTATCATTTTCTAATACAAAATAAAAGATATATATTTCTATATATCCTTATTCTTCACATAAATTCTTTACTGAATCTTCTTTATATACAAGTGTCGAATCTTTATATTTACCACACCATTTATCATCTAGTTTTAATTTGAAATAACTTTTACCACAACTACCATTATTATATCTAGTGAAGTATTCTACTCCATCTCTATCTTCCATACAATATACTCTATCAGTATATTCTTCTTCATAATGCCAGTCATACTTACCTTCAACTTTTACAAATTCAGGGAAAACTACAACATAATTATCTTCTCCGACCATCATTTCATTTCCCTTACTATCTAATTTCTTTTTATAAACTAATCTTCCATAAGTATCAGCAACAAATACAGCATCTTGTACTTCTTTTTCATCTTTCATTGCTTCAACCATTTCACTTGTATATATACCATTTTTAGTAATTAATTCTAAATCTTCTTCAGAAATCTTAAGTCCAGATGAATTAGTATAATATCCATCAACATATTCATAACTCTTATGACATATTGCATCAGGATCATCATATCCACCTAATATAACAGTTTTACTATCTTTACAATACCAAACTTTATAAAAAGGAGCACTATATACTATAAAATCTTTTTCATCTTTCTTTAAAGAAAACTTAGGTACTTTATTATTAGTCTTGACAAGAAAATAATCTATATAAGCAAGTGCAGATAAAATCAAAAGTAATGTAAAAACTATTATAAATATTTTCTTTATCAACTTCATTTTAAAACTCCCTTACTTTAACTAATCTTTAAGTGTTGCATACATAACAGCTTTAATAGTATGCATTCTGTTTTCTGCTTCATCAAACACTACTGAGTGTTCACTTTCAAATACTTCGTTAGTAACTTCCATTTCAGGAATACCAAATTTATTATTAATATCTACTCCGATTGAAGTATTTTGATCATGGAATGATGGTAGAGCATGCATAAATATTGCATCTTTTTTAGCCATATTCATTTTCTTCATATCTACTTGATATGGTTTTAATAAGCTAATTCTCTTTTCCCAAATCTCATCTGGTTCACCCATAGATACCCATACATCTGTATATATTGCATCAGCATCTTTAAATGCTTCTTCAACGTCTTCTGTTTGAGTTATTGTACATCCATTCTTTTCTGCAATAACTTTTGCTTTCTTAATAATAGATTCATCTCCCCATAACTCTTTAGGTCCACATGCTACAAAGTTTACTCCCATCTTAGCACTCATAACTAATAATGAATTAGCTACGTTATTTCTAGTATCACCTACAAATACTAATTTTAAACCTTTTAAATGTCCAAAATGTTCTTCCATAGTCATAAAGTCTGCTAAAACTTGTGTTGGATGGAAAGTATCAGTAAGACCATTCCATACAGGGACTCCTGAATACTTAGCTAAATCATTAACTGATGCTTGTTTGAATCCTCTAAATTCAATACCATCATACATTCTACCAAGTACTCTAGCAGTATCAGCAATACTTTCTTTCTTACCAAGTTGACTACCACTTGAATCTAAATATGTAGTATGCATACCTAAATCATAAGCAGCTACTTCAAATGAACATCTAGTTCTAGTACTAGTCTTTTCAAATATTAATGCAATATTTTTTCCTTTCAAATATTCATGATTTACATGATTATGTTTTTTTTCTTTTAAATCTTTTGCCATATCTAATAAATATCTAATTTCTTCTTCTTTGAAATCAAATATCTTTAGAAAACATTTTCCTCTTAAATCAACCATTCCTTAATCCTCTCTTTCTAATGCCATACTCATACAGTGAGGTCCACCTCTACCACGAGATAACTCACTACTTGGTATTTCTATTACTTTAATGCCAGCTTGTCTAAATACTTCATTACTTACATGATTTCTGTCATACGCTATTGCTACACCTGGTCTAATTGTAAGTAAGTTAGCTCCATCACTCCATTGTTCTCTTTCAGCAGGAATTCTCCTTCCCCCACCACATTTAATAAGAGTAACTTTATCTATATGTAAGTATTTCTCTAATAATTTATCAAGTGGCATATCAAGTTCTACTATATTTAAATCGTCTTCAGTTTTTCCTTTAGATAGTTCAAATACTTTAGTAACATGCATAACTTGACTATGTACAGCAAATTTATCGGTGTCTAGTCTAGTCATAACTGTATCTAAATGCATAAAACTTCTTTCGTCTGGAATATCAAATGCTAAGACATATTTAAATTTATTATTTTTACTAGCAAATATATTTTTAGCAAGTAAATTTATTGCATCAGGTTCAGTTCTCTCAGAGATACCTATAGCTATTACTTCATCACTTAATACTTGAATATCTCCTCCTTCAATATGATAAGCATTATATCTATCATAATATTTAGGAGTATCCTTATATTCAGGATGATATTTAAATATGTATTCTGCAAAAATTGTTTCTCTTTGACGAGTAACTGAGTACATTCTATGAATACTTACCCCATCTCCAATTGAAGCAAATGGATCACGTGGAGCATATAAATTAGGAAGTGGATCTAATATCATCTTTCCTATATCACGAGTAGCAAAGAAACCACTACTAGGTCTATATCCTTCTAAGTCTTCACTATCTATACCTGTAATACACTTTTTTATTAAGTCACGATTATCTTTAAATTGATTTAAATAATTAAATACTAAATCAAATACAACCCCTGAAGTTACTCCACCTTCTTTTATAAATTGTTTTAAGAATTTTTCTCTTACTTTAGGATGTGTATCTAATGCTTCAGCAGCTAAATCCACAAGATAAACAACCTCAACCCCTTCAGCTCTTAAAGCACCAGCAAATACATCATGTTCTTCTTGAGCCTTTTTCAAATATGGTATATCATCAAATAAAAGTCTTTCTAAAGTATTAGGAGTTAAATTTAAGAATTCATCTCCAGGTCTATGTAATAATACTCTTTTTAAAGGTTTTATTTCACTGTATACATGTATGCCTGACATATATCTCTCCTTTCCATCTTTATTCTCATAATCATTATATCTTTAAATGAAAAAAAAGTAAATGAATTTTATAATTTTCACTTACTCTTTCCTAGGAATTCTTGTACTTTAGGATTTTCACTATTTAGTATTTCTTTTTTATCTCCATATGCTAGTATTCCTTTATCTTTTAAGAATAATACTTTATCAGCATAGTTTTTTATTAAATCCATTTCATGACTTACTACTACTATAGTTGTTGTTTTAGATAGTTCATCTAATAATTCTAATAAGTCATTTACTACACTTGGATCCAATGCACTAGTTGGTTCATCAAATAGTATTACTTCAGGTTTAGTAGCAAGTGCTCTTGCTATCGCAACTCTTTGTTTCTCTCCACCACTTAATCTTTTAGGATAACTATCTATTTTATCTAAAATATGTACTTGAGTTAATAACTCCTTTACCTTTTTATTTATCTCTTCTTTACTTCCTAATTTTAATAATCTAGGAGCTAATGCTATATTTTCACCAACTGTTAAATGAGGAAACAAATTAAAGTTTTGAAATACCATCCCTACTTTACTCTTTAACGTTACTTCATCTATTTCTTTAATATTAACACCATTTAAAAATATCTTACCTGCATCAATTTTCTCAAATCCATTTAAACATCTAATTAATGTAGTTTTACCACATCCAGAAGGACCTATTATTAATAGTTTCTCATTATCATTTATTTCAAAACTAACATTTTTAAATACTATCTTTTTATCATATTTTTTAGTTATATTATCTATCTTAATCAAGCTACATCTAACTTCCTTTCTATCTTTTTCATAAGTTTACTAAGAAGTCCAGTTATTAATAAATATATAAGTGCTATTAATATTAATGGAAAGAAGTAATCATATGTATTAGATGCTATTATATCAGATGCCTTTGTTAAGTCTGTAATTCCAATATAACCTGCTATTGCAGTTTCTTTAACTAATGTAATAAACTCATTACCCATAGACGCTAAACTATTTTTAACTGCCTGAGGTATTATTATATATATAAGTGTTTGTTTAAAAGTAAGTCCAAGCGCAAGTCCACCTTCTATTTGACCATCATCTATACTATCAAAACCACTTCTAAGTATTTCTGAACTATATGCTCCACTATTAATACCAAAAGCAAGCATACCAACTATTACTGGATCTAAAGTAGATGTCTTAAATATTATATAGTACATAATCATAAGTTGTAAAACACTAGGTGTACCTCTTATAACAGCAACATAGAACTTCCCTATCGCAGTTAATATTTTAAATTTACCAGTATGTTTATTAGTATATCTAATTATTGATATAAGTACACCTATAATTATACCAATAGCTAAAGCACCTAAAGATATAACTATAGTATTTCTAAGACCTTCAAGTATCAATTCATATCTATTATCAAATATAACTGTCTTATAAAAGTTTTCATATATTTCATTTAAAAAATCACTCATAACACACTAAGAAGAATGATTAATTACAAACTCTTCTATTTTTCCTTCCTCTATTAATCTTTCTAAAACTTCATTTATTTTATTTAATAATTCAGTATTTCCTTTTTTAACAGCAATTGCATATTTATCAGTAAATAATTCTATATTTAATATTGTTAGTTCACTATTATTTTTAACTAATTCTTTAGCTGGTAATTCATCCATTACTATACAATCTGCTTTATTTGCTTTAACATCTTCAGCAGCACTTAAAAATTTCTTTTGACGTACTATTTTAGCATCTTTAAATTCTTTACTTACGTAACTATCAGCTACACTTCCAAGTTGAACAGTAATAGTTTTATTTTTTAAGTCATTTACACTTTTAATAGAATTATATCCTTTTCTAACAACAATTACTTGTTTACTAGAAACATATTCTATAGAGAAATCAACTTCTTTTTTTCTCTCTTCACTAATACTCATACCAGCTGCAGCAAAATCAGCTTTACCACTATTAAGTTCATTTATTAATGAATCGAATGCTACATCTTTAATTTCAAGTTCTTTACCCATAGCCTTAGCAATTTCTTTTGCTATATCTACATCTACTCCAACTATACCACTACTATCACGATATTCATAAGGAGCAAATCCTGCTTCAGTTACCATAACTAACTTATTATCATCTTTATTACATCCAAATAACAAAAATGAAACCCCAAAAACAATTAATAATTTAAATATTTTTTTCATACACTTCACCTACTATAAATTATATCATCATTATCTAAAAATCAAAAGTTTTTTTACAAATAAAAAATACATTTCTGTATTTCTTATTGTTTAACAATAAACGTTAATGAACCGCCTGAGCCTATATTAGTAACATCTTTATTATTAAACTTAGCAGCTGTTATAGCATCTTTTGCATAACCTGTTTTAGAAGAAGTGTAAAGAAACATTGCATCTAACGAAACATTATCATTTAAAACAAAACTACTTAAATCTAAAACAGGAGCATCTACTTCATAGAACATATTTCTCATATCAGTAACATTTGAAGTATCAAAACTACTAAGATCCAGTGAAGTTACTTTAGAATTCGAAAACATTCCACTCATATCAGTTACATTACTTGTATTAAAATTACTCAAATCTAATGTTAAAATATTAGAATCAGCAAACATTTCTTGCATATTAGTTACATTGCTTGTATTAAAAGTACTGATATTTAAAGAGCCAATTGTAGAACCCTTAAACATAGAACTCATATCAGTTACATTACTAGTATCAAAATATCTTAAATCTAAACTACTAAGATTCATACTAGCAAAAATATAATGTAAACTAGAAACCTTTGTAGTATCAAATCCTCTAATATCAAGATCAGTAGCAGCACTAAGTGAAAACATACTATTCATATTAGTAACTTTAGAAGTATCAAATCCTCTAACATTTAGCGTAGTAGCTGCGCTTTCATAAAACATTCTTTCCATATTTGTTACATTTGATGTATCAAAACTTCTTAAGTCTAGACTTTCATTTCTATTTCCATAAAACATCCATTTCATAGTTGTAACATTACTTGTATCAAAACCACTTAAATCTAAATTATCAATCTTACTGCCATAAAACATTTCATCCATATAAACAACATTACTTGTATCAAATGTTGAAAAATCAACAGAAGAGCCTTTATACTGAGAAAACATACTAGAAGTCGCCACAATTGGTTTTCCATCAATTTCAGTACATATTTTATCAGTAATAGGTGCAGTTGAACGATGGTTTGCTAATTGTACTCCCCATCCATCTTCATCGATATTTACCCATAAATTTTCCATTTGAAAGTGATCAGGTTTTTGCTTATAACTATATACATAAGCTCCATTTGTAAACTTATAGCCTTGAGTTAAACTAGATTTATTAGTATAACAATTATATGTATCAGCATCAGTATTTTCTTTAATACCAAATTTTCCACTAAAACTACTATTCATATTATAATTTTGTGATTCTTTAGTATCAGTAAATACTACATTAATTGTATATTTATGTTTATAACCTGATGCAATTCTTACTCTTTTTAAAATATTTTTAAGTTTAATAGGAGTAGTATCAACACCAGCACAAGTTCCAGATACAACTCCACTACTATTTAAACTTTCACAAGTTATTTTAATAGTCATTTCGTTTCTAGCAATATTATTCTCTAACTTATCCCAGTACAAATCATAATAAACTGTATCAGTTCCAGCGTTTTCAACAGTTATTGTTTTATTTATAGTTGCTCCTGGTTCAGCATCTTCTAGATTAATAGCATCTCCATCAGTAAACACAAGTCTTAATTCTCCAGTTGTAACTACCATATCTTTTCCTTCACCTTGTATATCTAAACTAAAATATGCATATGATATTCCAACAAGAGCCAAAACAGTTACTAAACTTATTCCTAAAACAAACAAAATATCTTTCTTTTTTATATCTCACCTACTCTAAAAAAATTATATCATAAATAAATAAAATTTGATAAATATTTAAAAATGATATATAATGTTTTTGGTGAAGATATGAAAAAATTATTATTAATACCATTACTTTTACTTAGTATAAGTAATGTAAAAGCCTATGAAAACGAATATTTTAAAATTGACATACCTGAAAATTATAAAGAAGATATAATGGAGAATGGTACTTATAAATGGATAGATACTAAATCTAAAAATAATGATAATATAGTTATAACAATAACTAAAAATGATTCTGAAAATAAATATAATATAGAAAAATATACAGATGAAAACCTAAATGAATATGAAAAATACTTAGAAGATGAAATAAATAAACAACTAAAAGATTATAACTTAAAAGTAGATGTTAAAAATGTCAAAAAAGAAACAATGAATGATTTAGATACTATTTCTTATGATGTTATATGGCCTACTAAAGAATCAACTGGATATGATATAAATCAAAAAGGATATGCATTTACTAGTGAAAACTATATATATGTTTATACTTTTAGTAGTGACTCTGATCTAACTAATAATGAAACATTAAAAAGTACTATTAATAGTTTTAAAATATTAGATAAAACTATAGAAGATAAATCATTATTAAATAATAAGTTATTATTTTCTCTAATAGTTGGTGCTTCTATTGGACTCGTAGGTTTTATAATTTCAATACTAATAAAAAGACGCTAAAAGCGTCTTTTATCATGCACAAATATTGGATTTCATTCTACTTAGTATTAACTTTTCTTGTCTTGATACTTTTACTTGACTAACACCTAAAGCATCAGCTGTTTCACTTTGAGTATATCCTTGATAATATCTAAATTCTATTAAACTTCTATCAAACTCATCCATAGAAGAAAGTTCATTATCTAAAAGTATTTTATTATCAATCTCCTCTCTTTTATCATTTCCATAATCATAGTCACTTTCATCAGTACTTTTAGTAAATGCTATAGTTTCTATAACATTACGAAGTACACCCTCATCTATCTCCATAAATAAAGCAATTTCACTAAACGAAGGTTCACGTTCTAACTTACTAGTAAGCATTGACTTAATACTTAAGTACCTTTTATATAATGACATATACTCTTCACTAACTTTAATATTCCTATCACATCTTATAAATTCTATTATCTCTCCAAGAATATATTTATAAGCATAAGTACTAAATTTAACAGATGTATCTTTTTTATAATTCTTATATGCTTTTATTACTCCTATAGTTCCTACTTGATATAAGTCTTCAATACTATAATACATAGAGTATTTACTTGCTATTTTATATATAAGTCCTTCACTCTCTTTAATTAAAGTTAAATATTCACTCATATACTAAATACTCCACTACTAAGTTCTTCATTTTTACTTTTAAAACAATAATCAAATAAATCACTATTCTTTAAAGTTAGTTTAATTCTATCATTAATACCACTTATAACTACTTTACCATCAAACCTACTAACAACATTAGATATCTTGATTATAGAATCAATCCCACTTTTATCAACAAACTTTACACTTGATAAATCTATATTAATTTTATCAAGTGACATTCCTAATATTAAAGGAATAACTCTACTTTCAAATACTCTAGAAGTGTTATCATAAAAACTACCATTTAATCTAACAAATAAAATCCCTTTCTTGAACTCAATATTTGTTGTCATAATTAGATATTACTATAATTATTAAATGATTTGTTGTGTTTCGACAAAACTAGATATTTTTTTATTATTAAGAAAATAATTAGTATTAAAGAACTACTATATAAATATATAGAATCATTAGTTTTAGGATTCTCTATTTCTTCTTCTTGATATCTTACGAAACATACTTCTTTACTACAATAGTTTTCATTAGTTACTAGTTCATAATCTTTATTTATAAATACATAGTCATTCATAATAAATCTATAGTATTTTCTAAGTGTTGCCTCATCTTTAATATAACTATCTAAATAACTATAATAGTCATCAGTATATTCCTTTTCTAGTTTATATGTTTTATATAACTTATCAGTATATTTATATATAGGTATATATTGTTTCTTAAATGATCTTAAATCACTAATATTTATCTCTTTAGTACATTCTTCACACTTATCAAATGTAACTATACTATTATATACATTATATTTATCACCTGCTCTATAAGATATATTAATTGTTTCATCACTTCTACTACCATAATGAATTACTAACTTAATAGACTCATTAAACTCATTTAAAGCTATTTTAAAAGTCTTATTTCTATAATTAATAAAATCATACTTACCATCTATTAATTCCTTATAAGGACTCTTAAAATTAACTTTAGAGTTATTAAGATATATTTCTAGTTCTGATATATCTATATCACCTATTTGATTAAGTACTAAACCATCTATATCAGAATCAACAAATTCATAATCATTAAATTCTAACTTATAAGTTCTCTCTTTATATTTATATGGTTCATCTAACATATAATTAGTTTCATACTTCATATCATCAGAATCATATTTAATATCACCATTAATATCATCAATTCTCATATATTTAATATCTTTTTGAACATACTTATACCATAAGAATCTATCCTCCTTTTCTATAAATATTTCATCCTTAACTTTCCCAGGATAAATAGGACTCCATTCACTATATTTATATTCTAAAGCATAACATTTACTAAATATAAATATAGATACTAAAATTAAAAATATTTTCTTCATTTAAACCCTCCTATTATTATAGTTAGTCACAAATAAAGAAAACACTTCTTTTTTTATAAAAAAAATTAAATTCTTTTGAATTTAATTTTTAAGAGTAAAGTATCCAGGACTACCAGTTCCACCATCTATACGAGCATAGCGTATATCAGCATAATTACCTCCACTGTAGAAAGAAGCATTATATTTAGTTCCAGAACCTCCTACTAAATTAGTACAACCATAAAACACAAAATCATCGTAAGTAACATTATTGGTAACAAACTTATTACTTACATAAATTGTAGTAAGATTTTGTGATTCATAAAACATAGAATTCATATTAGTTACATTACTTGTATTAAAGTTACTCAAATCTAATGATTTAATTTTTGTTTGTGAAAACATATGCTCCATATCGGTAACATTAGATGTATCAAAACTACTTAAATCTAAACTAGTAACTTTGCTGCCATTAAACATATAACTCATATTTGTAACCTTACTTGTATCAAAGTTGCTTAAATTTAACGAAGTTAAATTTGTATCGCAAAACATAAATCTCATGTCTGTAACATTTCTAGTATCAAAAGAACTTACATCCAATTCTACAACCTTTGAAGCAAAAAACATTTCCGCCATATCAGTTACGTTACTAGTATTAAATTTATTTAACCCTTTAATAGTCGTAGCAGCACTTCCTTGAAACATATGAGTCATATTAGTTACATTTGATGTATTAAAACTACTTAAATCTAATGTAGTAACAGCACTTCCTCGGAACATAGATTTCATATTAGTTACATTTTTTGTATCAAAATTACTTAAATCTAAAATAGTTGCAGCACTATTATTAAACATCTCTTGCATATTTATTACATTTAATGTATTTATACTACTTAAATCAATACTTGTAGCTTCACTTTCCGCATACATATATGACATTGAGACAATTGGTATATCATTTATATATGTACATATTTTACTTGTTACATTACTCAAAGTAGTTTTATTATTTTGCATTACTCCCCAACCGGTTGAAGACATATTATAAAAATAACCAGTCGCATCATTCCATACACCTTCTTGCATATAAGCATATGTATATTAGTCATTAGTATATTGTAATCCTTGTTTCAAAGTTTTATCAGTTTTACAAAAATAAGTACTTGATTTTGTATCAACTGCGGTAATCTCACTATAAGCGAAAGATGCTGTTATATCATTTATTGTATTTGTTATATATCCACCTTTCACACTTAAATTAAGTGTTTCATCTGACGCACTATTATTTTTAATTTTAAGTTTTAATGTTTTAGAATTATTTGATACAATTGAATCATTTGTTTTATCATATGTATTTACTATATTATTTGAATCATCTAAATCATATGCAGAATCAAAATATTCAACTGTTAAATTCGAATTATTTAAGTAAAGTAATTTATAATATGTATCAACCGGATTCAAATTACTTATTTTTATAGTTACAATTGTTTCACCAGCGGGTACAGTTAATGTATTAGTGATATTTCCATCTATTTCTATAGAATATTTAAGTTCACCAATATACATTTCAGCAGCTCTTTTATTATCTATATTTACTTTAAAATATGAAAAACTATAAACAAGTAAAATACATATTGCTAGTACTATAGATATAACACCGATATATTGTTTTGTATAATCAATTATCTTTTGCATATCTACCTCTATTATCTAAATACATTTTACAAAATTATTGAAAAGAATTCAATATAAAAAATAGACTAATTATTTTAGCCTATTTAATAACGATATTAACTATCTTATTAGGAACAACTATTTCTTTAATAATTTCATGTCCTTCGATATGTTTAATAACATTTTCTTGCTCTTTGGCAATTCTTAATAATTCGTGCTTTTCAGTATCTTTACTTACACTGAAAGTAGCTCTTAATTTACCATTAACACTTACTGCTATATTAATAGTTTCATCACTAATCTTATTTTCATCATAAGTTAACCATTTGCTTTCACATATTGGTTTACCAAGATTTAACATTTCATTTAATTCTTCAGTAACATGTGGAGCAATTGGGTTTAATAACACTAATAATGCTCTATAATCTTTTCTACTAATAGAATCTAATTTATCATAAGCATTTGCTAAGATCATTAATGCACTAACAGCAGTATTATAGTTCATAGTATCTATGTCTTCTGTAACTTTCTTTATAGTTTTATTAATTAATATTTCTAAAGACTCAGTATATTCATTTTTATCATTTACTTTATCTTTTAATCTATAAATTTTATCTATAAATCTCTTACATCCTTTAAGACCATTTTCACTCCATGCTGCATCTTTTTCATAGTCACCTATAAACATTTCATATACTCTTAAAGCATCCGCTCCATAAGCTTTAACCATATCATCTGGATTAACAACATTACCACGAGATTTACTCATTTTTTCATTATTATCCCCTAAAATCATACCATGACTAATTCTAGTCCATATCATTTCTTTATTTGGAACAAGTCCTATATTATATAAAAATTGTACCCAGAATCTAGCATATAATAAATGTCTTGCTGTGTGTTCCATTCCACCATTATACCAGTCTACTCTTTGCCAATATTTCATAGCATCCATTGATGCAAATTCATGATCATTATGTGGATCCATAAATCTTAAGAAGTACCAACTTGATCCAGCCCAGTTAGGCATAGTATCAGTTTCTCTTTTAGCATCTCCTCCACATTTAGGACATTTACAATTTACCCAATCTTCTATTTTAGCAAGTGGGCTTTGTCCATCTTCAGTAGGTTCATATTCAGCAATATCTGGAAGCAATAATGGTAAATCTTTTTCATCCATTGGTTGCCATCCACATTTTTCACAATATATCATAGGTATTGGTTCTCCCCAGAATCTTTGTCTTGAGAAAATCCAATCTCTCATTTTATAATTATTTACTTTACGAGCAATACCTCTATTAACTAACTTTTCTGTTATAGCTTCTTTAGCTTCTTCAACAGTCATACCAGTAAATTCTTCACTATTAATAAGTTTATAACCTTTACCTAAATAATCTTGTTTTTCAAAAGCACATTCATCTATACTTCTTCCATCAATAACTTGAATCATATCTAAATTATGAACACTTGCATATTCATAGTCTCTTTGATCATGAGCAGGTACAGCCATTACAGCTCCAGTACCATAACTACCTAGAACAAAATCTCCTAAGAATATTGGAACTTCTTTTCCATTAACTGGGTTAATTGCTTTTATTCCTTCAATAATACATCCAGTCTTTTCTTTATTTAATTCTGTTCTATCCATATTACTCTTCTTAGCTGTTTCTTCAATATATTTTTTAACTTCATCTTGATTTTTGATTCTAGGCATTAACTCTTTAACAAGTTTTCCATCTGGTGCGATTACAAAGAATGTAATACCATATACTGTTTCAATACAAGTAGTAAATATAGAGAATTTTCCTCCACCTACTATATCAACATCTAACTCTACTCCACTACTTTTACCTATCCAATTTATTTGACCTAATTTTACTTTTTCAGCAAAGTTTGTATCTTCCAAACCAGTTAATAAGTCTTCAGCATAATCACTCATTCTAAGCATCCATTGACTCTTTTCTTTTTGAGTTACTGCTGTTCCACATCTTTCACATACTCCACCTGAACTGTCTTCATTAGAAAGTACTGTTTTACAAGTAGGACACCAGTTAACAGCAATAGTATCTTTATAAGCCATTCCATGTTTATAGAATTGTAAGAATTGCCATTGAGTCCATTTATAATACTCAGGATCACTAGTAGCAAACTCTCTATCCCAATCAAATGAATAACCTAAATTCATCATTTGACCTTTAAATGTCTTAATATTCTCTTCTACTGCTTGTTTAGGATGTATATGATTCTTAATAGCATATTGTTCAGCAGGGGAACCAAAACTATCAAATCCCATTGGATACAAAACATTATATCCTTGCATTCTTTTTATTCTAGCTTTAGCATCTTGAGCAGTATAACTTCTAACGTGTCCTACATGAAGACCACTACCACTAGGATAAGGAAATTCTACTAATATATAGTAATGTTTATCTCCACCATTATTAACAGCTTTAAATGTTTTATTATCAAGCCAATACTTTTGCCATTTCTCTTCTATCTTTTTATAATCATACATAATTATTTACCTTCCCTTCTTTTTAATGTCTTGCCAGCTATTTCATATAAAGCATATATAAGAGCCATCATAACAGCAAACCCTACTAATACACTCCATATCATACTTTTAATATTCATAACTATCACAGAACAAAATGATATAATAAATGAATTAATAATAGTTTCAGTTCTAAGTACTAATTCATACTTAGTTTTTTTCATATCTAAATTATATCTTGCAATAAAGAGTCTTATCATATCATTCTTTTTTAATTTCTTATATTCTTTTCTATTCTTATTCAGGAATACTGAATACACAATAAATACAAGTAAGAATATACATACAAAATCATATAAACAACTTAAAAATTTATCCATAATTTCCTCCAAAATAAAAAGGTAATACCAAAGGACGAATTTATCGTGGTACCACCTTATTTTATACTCTTAATCTTTATCGCAGAACTGCGTTATTTCTAAAAAAGCAAGTTCAGTATATATTATTATTAGTTCACACCTACCACTAACTCTCTTTAAACTTTTCTATACTTACTACTCTCTCCTTCAATCGAAATATGTATGTATTATACTACACCTCTGCTATATATTCAAGTAACTTTAAGAACATTTTTCTAAATACACTTGGAAGACTTCTCATTCTTCTAATAGCAAATCTCTTATCTTTAATACTCTTATCACTAAATAGTATCTTATCTACTTTTTCTTTTAATTCAGTAGTTATATTAAGATCACTAATAATTCCTTCTATATCTTCATTAATAATTCTCTCAGCATTTATTTCTATATCTTTACCTTTACAATATACAAATATTTTACTCATAGTTGGTATTTCATCAAATTCTATTACGAAGTCATTATCATCTACATATCTTCTATATGGAACATTTACTTCATCTTTAAATACTTGTACATTTTGAGTAAATTTAGTATTTCTAAATCTTATTTTATAGTTACGAGTTGCTGGTATAACACCCTCTACTCCTTCTACTGGTTGTATTGATACTGAGAAATCATTTTCTTTATAGTAGTAATTTATTTCTGTTGTGAAACTTTGTCCTTCTTTATACATTTGACTAGTTCCATCATCTTCATATAGTTTGTATGTATTACTTCTACCAGGGAATATTTGTATTTCTAAATTCTTTGGATTACTTGTATCATTTATATCATCAGGGTTTAGTCTTGCTAGTGGTATTATAGCTCCAGTTTTAGCATACACCGGATAATCTTCATCTTTATAGAATGTAACATATCTTTTACCACCAGGGAACTTCTTACCAGTTTTAAAGTCATACCATACTCCATTTGGTAAGAATATTTTATGTACTACTCTATTCATTACGTTATCACGAGGGTCTACTATAGGAGCCACAAATAACTCACTACCATAATAAAATTCATTTTTATATAGTGGTTCATCATATGTTTCAGGATATTTATAATATAAAGGTTGTATTAATGGAGAACCAAAACTAGAATATTTTTTAGCTTCACTATATAAATATGGTATCAATCTATGTCTAATTCTTAAATAATCATGAACTATTTTTAATGTTTTAGCATCCCATCTCCATGGTTCTCTTTTATAGTATTTACCAAATGTACTAGAAAGTCTTAAGATTGGACTATATACACCTAATTGTACATATCTTACATATAGTTCTGAGTCTTCAGTACCACCTTTAAATCCACCTATATCATGGCTCCACCAACTAATACCTATATTAGCTGCTGTACTATTAAAGAATGGTAACATCTTTAATGTCTTCCAACTTACATTAGTTTTACCCGAATATAAAATAGAATATCTATGAGGATTAACACCAAAATTACGACTCATAATAAGAGGTCTCTTGGCTTTATTAATCGCAAGAGTATTATACAAGTAGTAATTCATTACGAAACTTCTAAGAGTATTTTCTTTATTATAGTCATCTACCCATAAGAAATCTATACCTTTATTCATCATCGGAGTAATAATACCCTTCATAAATGCATCTATTAGTTTATTATCATAAACATTAAGTGGTATATTTTTTCCATTATCTCGTCCAAGTAAATTAGAAAATGTTTGGTAGTTCTCTTCTTCTACACTGATAATACCTTCAGTCTTTATATTAAGCCCCATATGTACATGATTATTATGTAAGAAATCACTAAGTGCTACAGTACTTGGAAAACCAACTTTATTAAGACTATAACTAAGAGTACTATATTTATTTCTAGTTCTTTCATATTCACCAAGTAACATTACTGATATTGGTATATCATTCTTCTTAAAATTATATATTATTTTCTCTATCTCACTAGAGTTATATGCTTCATTTTTATTCCACCATACACCTAAAGCATATCTAGGAATTAGTGGTGGTAAACCAGTTAAATTAAAGTAATCACGAAGACCTACTCCAAAATCATTATTATATATAAATAAGTATGTATCTATATTCTTATAATTAGGAGCAATAATATTACCATATTGATTTAATATTGGTGTTCTAGAGTCGTCAAATGTAGTAAATCCATCAAGTGAAAATAAACCTTTATCAAATGAAGGAGTTCCACCCTTATAATCATCTAAACTATAAGCACTTCCCTTAAAGTTTCTTACTTCAGGATGATTAAAATACCATACTTTTTCAGTACCAACAACACTTACTTTTAAATATTGATCAGGTAAGAACTTACTACCTACATAAGGTTTCTCTTTCATATATTCTATTATAAATTTACTACTTTTAATAACAAGAACATTATTATCTTCTTCAACTGTTATCTTTGGTTTACCAAAACTTCTATTAGTAGCAAAAAAAGTAGGATAATCATTAAATGCACCATTTTCACTATATTCAAAACGTATTAATGCATCAGATAAAATACTAATTCTATATGTTTTACCCATAAATACATATGATGATGGAGTCTTACTCTTAGTCATATCTATATAAAATTGTGAACCAAAATCATACATAATTTTCCTCCTACTTTATTTACTATTTCTATTATTGTTTTAATTTAACCATCCAGTTATTATATATTTCACAGTTAGCACTTGTTGGTGGTGGATCAGCTTTTTCCATCTTCACAATCATTGGTATTTTAAATATTCTACCAAATGCTACACAAGTACCAGCTTGTAATGTCTTTTGTTTTTCTACAACATCTTCACTCATATTAGGTACTGATTTAGATATATAATCTAAGTCAGCTGGGTGATTTATTTTAAATATTAAGAAGTTAGCACATTGACTTATAACGTTTTCATTTAAGTCAGTTGGTCTTTGAGTAATTAAGTCTAATAATAAACCATACTTACGACCTTCCTTAGCAATTCTTTCAAATATGTTATATCCAAGAAGAGCTTTATCATCTCCCTCTAAAACATAACGGTGTGCTTCTTCTAATATCATATGTATTGGAAATGTTGCTCTAGCTTGAAGAGCTCTTGTAAACTTCATAAACATACGTCCAAAAATCTTAACAATACTACGAGCAAATCTATCATCAACATCTTCTAAATTGAAGTTAACAATTTGACATTTCTTATTACCACTAATTTGTATTTTCTTAATATATTCATCTACTGTAGTATATCCATCATCACAGAAGAATACTGAATTTTGACGAGTAGCTAAATCATGAAGTCTAACTTTTAAACTCATAGCTGAATCATACATAGCTTCATTTAATAAGTATCTTTCACTATATAATGTAAAGTTAAGAGCAACTTCTAAATCATGAAGTGAATAACTTACTCCTTCAGCATTATAATTCCATTTACGTGAGTCATCTATAAATCCTTTAATATAGTCTGTTATAATTTTACGTTCAGCAAATCTACCTTCACTATCTATATCAAAGCAATTTCTAAACATACGAGTAAATCCAATACCAGGAACTTCAGTTTCAAGTGATAGTTCTGCTGTATTAGTCTCAGTTAATATTTCAAATATTTGATCTCTAATCTTACTAGATGTTTGATTAGTGTACATTATATTTATTATAGCTTTTGCTAGTATATGATTTTTATAATCTACTGCTTCTTTATCTTGACGAGCAAACATTTTAACATACACAAGAGCAGTTTCAACCATAGCTATTTGAGAGAAGTTAGTCGCATCAAGTAAGTTAAGTACATCATCAAGTTCAAGAAGACATACTGGTATTCTAAGTTTCTCATAGTCTTTTTTCATATTAGTCGTTATTACTTTAAATGCATAATATGGATTGTTTTTACTTAAATCTTTGAATGCATTCATATATTCACCATAACTATCAAATATAAAGATATTCGCATTATATGGAATTATTTGACTATTAGGAAATATATTTTGGATGATTCTACATATACCATATGTTTTACCACTACCAGTATTACCGAATATAGCAGTATGGTTAGAGAATAATTCATCTATACTTACGTTTAGTGGAAATTCATTGTATAAAGGACTTACTCCAAGTCTTATACTTCTATTTTCTTCTCCTGTAAGTATCTTTAATTCTTCTTGATTAATAATTCTAACGTTCGCATCAAGGCTAGGTTTTTTAATAAGACCACCAATAAAGTCATTATCAGTAAGTTCTCCTAAGAAACTAACTTTAATAGTATCTTGTTCTATAGAATCTACTTCTCCTAATATCTTTTTATCAGCATCTTCAAATACAACGTGTAAGTTAATTAAATCTTTTATACCAGTAATAGTTTCTTTGTTTACACCAACAATAGCACTATTCTTAGTAATAGTAAGAACCTTTCCAAGCATATTAAAAAACCTTCCTCTCTATTCTTAATATAATTCTATCACAAATATTTTTCACAGACAATATAAAAAAAGTGTTTTAAAACACTTTTTAATTATTCTTTAGAGTGAAATAACCTGGAGTATCTGCAGTATCAATACGTGCATACTCCTTATCACTATGGGCTGCAGTACGTTTTGTTCCATTACCACCAACCAAATTATTAGTCCATATAAACATATCAGTACTATCTGTAACATTATCAGTAACAAACTTATCACTAGCATATATCGTCACTAAATTTGATGCTGATCTAAACATACTACTCATATCAGTAACATTAGATGTATCAAAACTACTTAAATCTAATTCAACAACATACACACCTTCAAACATCCAATTCATATTAGTAACTTTACTTGTGTTAAAGTTAAGAAGATTTATTGTTTTGGCTCTACATGATGTAAACATCCACTCCATATTAATAACATTAGATGTATCAAAATTGCTTAAATCTAAATTTGTAACATTTGCATCCCAAAACATATAACTCATATCAGTTACATTACTTGTATCAAATTTATCAAGTCCTTTAATTTTGGTTGACTTTGAGCCATTAAACATACGACTCATATTAGTAACATTACTTGTATTAAGACTACTAACATCCAATATACCTTCATTTTTAAAAACATTAAACATACTACTCATATTAGTTACACTACTTGTATTAAAATTACTAATATTAAGATTATTTATTTTTGAGTAAGAAAACATAGAACTCATATCAGTTACTTTTGAAGTATCAAAGCTATTCAAATCTAATGAATCAACTAAACTATCTGAGAACATATAACTCATATCAGTTACATTACTTGTATCAAATTTATCAAGTCCTTTAATCTCAGTTAAATTTCCACTAGAAAACATAGAACTCATATCAGTAACTTTACTTGTATTAAAATGAGATAAATCAATTTTTTTCAATTTTGAAGAAGAAAACATCTCCTTCATAGTGGTAGCATTATTTGTTTTAATATAATTTAAATCAATCGTAATTACTTTACAACGACTTAAAAAAGCAGCAAAATTTTCAACATTACTCGTATCAAAATTATTTATATCTAATGTTTTAATTTCACTTTCCTCAAACATTTTTTCCATTGTAATAACATTACTAGTATTAAAGTTACTTAAATCAAGTAAAGGAGTATGTGCATACTTAAACATACCTTCCATATCAATTATATTACTAGTATCAAAACTATTTAAATCTATAGAAATTGCTTCAGTTCTATAAAACATATATTTAGTTGAAATTACAGGAATATTATTTATCTGAGTACATATTGTACTTGTTACAGGATCAGTACTATCATTATCAGTAAGATATACGCTCCAACCATTTTCCGCCATATCTTCCCACGACTTATTACCATATTAAGAATAATTAGGTTTTTGCATATATCTGTAAGTATATTGTCCATTTACATATTCAACACCAGGAGTCAATTCACCATCAAAATTGCAATTTACTATTTTAGGAACTTTATACTCATTGATACCCAATACTCCATTAAAATTCATACCTTGATTATAATTTTGATCAGCATTTATTTCTTTAAAAGAAATCGTAATATTATATTTATGAGTAACACTAGGCTCAATAAAAACGTTTTCTTTAATTTTTACTCGTTTAATTGGTGTATTTAAAAGATCATCACAGGTACCTTCTTCTACTCCATTAGAATTTAATCTAGTACAAGTAGCTTCAATCACCATTTCATCATCAATAATTTCATTTACTAATTCTTGCCATACAAGATTATAAGATGCATCAAGTGTACCAGTATTCTTAACACTTACTTCTTTTGTGATAGTTGCTCCTGGTTTTATATTATTCATTACAATCTCTGGTTCATCATTATAAGTCAACTCTAAAGTTCCAGTTGTAACAACTTGTTCTTTTACATTTTTATTAACTAAAGTTGCTGTAAAATAAGCATATGAGAAACCAACTGTTGCTAAAAACAAAAACACAATACTAATTCCAAAAAACAATTTCTTATCCTTCATACTACACATCCTATTCTAAAGAAAGTATAACATTTATTAAATCAAATTAAAAGACTATTTGCATAGTCCTTAATTTCCTTCCCAAATTATACACCCATTTGGTGTATTACTAGTGTTATCCTTTGAACAGGTAATATATTTATTCCAACCCCAAGAAGGATTATATGTAGTGAATTCACTGCTTGATGATTTACCTTTAATTATAACAGATTTAAGATTGTTGCCTAAAAAAGCAGAAGTAATAATTTTTTTTACACTCTTTGGAATTGTAACTGTTTCTAAAAAATTACCACTAAATGCATTTTCGCCAATAGTCTCTAATCCTTCAGGTAATATTACACTATTTATTTTACTATCATAAAAAGCATATCTATTTATTAATGTTACACCATCAGGTACAACAACATCTTTATTTTTACCACCATAGCTAACAATTGTTGTTTTATTTTCACTTCCATCTTTATTTCTTGCATAAATAATAGCTTGGTCATCATTTAGTAAGTTACCATTAAAAGCAGAAGAACCAATAGAGGTAACTGTTTTAGGTATATCAATATTTGTTAGTTGATTTAGAGAAAATACTAATTCATCTATCTTAGTAAGTTTAGAAGGAATATTAATCTTGCTTAATTTATTTTTATAAAAAGCCATTCTCCCTATGGTTGTTACAGTTTCAGGGATAACAATGCTGTTTAAATTATTACGACAAAAAGCATTAGCACCTATTGAAGTAAGATTTTTTGGTAAAGTCACATCATATAACTTATTATTTAAAAAAGCACTACTTTCAATTACTGTTACACTATCAGGAATACTTACACTTTCTATTTTACATTCCATAAAACTAGATGTACCGATTTTAGTAATATTACTAGGAATAACTATATTCTTATTTAATCCCCCATAACTTATAACAGTTGTTTTATTTTCACTTCCATCTACATTTCTTGCATAAATATATGCTTGTTCATCTGGAAGTTTATTATTATTAAATGCACCTCCGCCTATAGAAGTTATAGAATTTGGCAAAGATAATGTTGTTAAATTATTATCTAAGAAAGCACCTACTCCTATAGTAGTAAGATTTTCAGAAAAATTAATATCATTTAATTCATTATGCTGAAATGCATTTCTAGCTATCTCGGTAACATTATTTGGAATACTTATCTTTTTAAGCGAATTATAAGAAAAAGCACTATCTTCAATTTTTTCTAAACTATCTGGTAATTTAATTTCTTCTAAAATATTATTACTAAAAGAACTAGAACCAACTTTAATTGCATTATCTGGAATAACAACATTCTTTAAATTATTATAAGAAAAAGAAGACATCCCAATTTCAGTAATAGTATCAGGAAAAAGAACACTTTCAATTTTTCTATTAGAAAGAGGTGCATATCCATTTCGCGTTATCATCGGTTGCCCTGCAAAAGCAGCAATATATATAGTTGTAACTCCATCAGGAATTACAACATTAGTATTTTCACCACTATAGCTCATTATTGTCGTTTTATCTTCAGTTCCATCATTATTTCTTTTATATATAAAAGCATCTTTATCAGAAAACAAATTTTGATTAAAAACTTGAGACCCTATATATGTAATACTATTTGGAACATCAACTTTTTCAACTAAATTATCATAAAAAGCCAAAGCAGCTAATTGTTCAACTCCATTAGAAATATTCACATCTTTTAGTTGATTACTCATAAATGCAGCACTATTTACTTTTTTTAAATTCGAACCTAATTTTATTTTAGTTAGATTATTAGCAAGGAAAGCAAAACGATCAATAGATTCCAAAGTATCAGGAAAAACAATACTATTTAAACCCTTATCCATAAAAGCATATGTACCAATAGTAGTAACATCGACCCCATTAATCTTTTCAGGTATTACTACATCATTTGAACAATTTTCATTTTTATTATAATAATTAGTAATAGTTCCTTCACTAAATTCAAAACATTCACTAGGTGTAAGCATTTTATTAGAAATAGTATTAATCTTATTATCACTAGTTAAATCAACATTTAAAGAAACACTATTACCCATAACACTAGCTATTATATTATTACCATTAATACTTGATTCTTTATTTTCACTTATAGAAATGTCTCTTGTATCTACAGTATTATCATTATTATCTTTTATTACCAAATCATAGTTTCCTAAAAATACATTTTTTAATACTACATATCCATTTTCATCAGTACTACCCGTATTTTTAAAATTAAGTTCTACTTTATAATTAGATAATGGATTAGATGAAGAATCTAATAATCTAATATGTACATTATATAAGTCATCTGAACTTGATGTTTCACCAATATTAAGAACACCACTAAACTTCTTATTTTGATTATAATCTTGAGAAACATTTAATTCTTTAAAAGTAAAATTAATAGTAAAAGTTTGTTCTTCCCCAGGATAAATCATAATATTATCTTTTATAATTCCTGCACTACTAAGAACAGCTGTTTCATATTGATTAACATATTTACAAAAACTATTATTACTTTCACAACTAATAGTATAGACTAACTCATCATTTATAATTTCATTAGTAAGTTCTTTCCATTTTAAATTATATATAGCATTTAATGTACCAGTATTAACTACTTTAATAGTCTTTGTTGCAGTCCATCCTGGTTGTATATTGGTACCTACTATCTCATTACCATCTATATAAGTTAATCTTAATGTACCAGTTTGTACTATCTGATCTTTAACATCTTTATTAACTATAGTTGCTGTAAAATATGCATAACTAAAGCCTATACTAGCTAATAAAATAAATGTTAAAGTAATAACTAATATTAATTTTTTATTTTTCATACTACCACTCACCTATCATAAAAAATTCTATCACTTTTTTAATTAAAATAAAAGACTAATAATAGTTGAACTTGTCAATAGAAAGTAGACAGTAAAAAGATATTTATTTAAACCCTAGTTG
>CAMERI010000015.1:0-24222 GCA_945935525.1 uncultured bacterium
GATAAACTTCATAGTTGGTATGATAAAGATGATAAATATATTGATGTTGTTAATGATATGTATGAAGATAATGTTTTAGATGATGATGACATTGAAAATTTAGATTTAAGCAAAGAAAAAGATGATTTTGAACGTTAATTAATTTTCAACATCATCTTTTTTTTCAACTGGTATTCCTATCCTAGATAAATAACTTGCAAAATTATGTGATATAGCTTCTCGATAAAAAGAAGACACACTTGCAACATAGTTTTCTTTAGAAAATTGACTCATATCAGCAGTAAAAAAATATTTAAAATCCACAATAAATGAGTCAAGTAAATCATTTCTTATTTTTGTTTCATCATCAATATCTAATAAATAAAATCTAGGTTTCTCCCCATTTTTATATGATTTTAGTGCTTTTTCTTTTTTTATTTGTTCTGTTTGAATATTTACAAAATCTAAATATGTACCATTTTTAAACTCTTCTAGTAAAAAAAGTGGAGCAACCAAAACCGATAAAACTGCATTTGGATTTGTATCATAGATTCTTTCTAAATCACAGGTTTGTGATAATACTATAACATTTTCAAACTCAACCTCATCTACATCTATATCATTATCCCCAACTTTTATATTTCTGAAGAGTTTTATCTTTTTATAAATATCTCCTTGTTCAATTAATTTTGAAGATAAATCTCTTTTCTCAATCATTATTTAAACTTAATGCTCCATTTTTTTGTAGTAGCACTTTTAACAACACAATTTTTATTTATTTTTTCTTGATAATTTTTAATTTCAAATGATTTAACTTCTTTAATACTTTTATCATTTAAAGTATTATCAGAAATAAATGTCTGTTTTGATTGAATAACAAATTGATTATTAAAATTTATATTATCTGATAAAAAAGAAGAATTATTCATCCATATCACCTCTTAATTTATCATCAATACATTTTTCAAATACTTCAATATTTTTATCATGTATTTCTGTTAATATGCTCATTGCATCTTCTTGTTCTACTAGTGAGTTAGTATAACCATCAATATCAATTAAATATATTTTTTCCATTAAATCAGCAGGCATATTTCTATTTGGAATTCCGGTTTGTAATCTACATAATAAATCATTCTCAGAATCCAGTTTAAAATCAACTGATTTAATTTCTTGTAATAAGGTTTTATTATCAATAAAACTATCATCAAAAAGAATTTTTTTATTTATATATCCATTCCAATCAAATATTTGTTTTCTATCCTTTATAGGTAATTTAATTAAATTAACATATCTTAACCCAATTCTATTAAAGTTTTTTACACCATATTCTTTGTTTAAGCAATCAATAATTCTTTCTAATATAGGTTTTATTATAGTGAAAGAAGTATATTTAAGACTTTCATATAAAATACTATCACTATTAATTGTTACTCTTTCAGTCCTTTGAGTATTATAAAGAATATTTTGAACTTTTAATTCTGGTTCTGACAACATAGGTTCTGGGTTATTCTTCTCATCAGTATTAATAACAATATTTCTATTTTGTATATCTCTTTTTTCATTAATTGGAAAATCTTTTGTTAATAACACAAGCAATTTATCATATTCTCCTTCATTAAGCTTTGTTTCTAAGTCAAGCCTAATTAAAAAATTGCTAATGTAGTTTTTCTTGTATTCTTTAGACATAATATTCTCCTTTCAGGTTATAATAGTATATTCCAAAAGTTCTATTATTACAATAATATTTTACCATATTTATTCATTTTTTTGTATATATGTTTTTAATAGTTTATCTTATTATTAGTTTTTTCAAATAAATATACTTTATTTTGTTATTATTTCAATAAGTTTCTTTGTACTAAAATTAGGCACATGATTTTTCGATAATGCAATTCCTATATATCTACTAGGAATTTTTTCTTTTATCTTTAATTCGAATAACTCTTTATTCTTAATTGCTTCATTAATATATTCTTTAGTCACATAGCCAATACCAAGACCGATTTTAGAAAATTCAACAACTAATGAATAACTTGCTAATTCAATATTTGGCTTAAGAACAACTCCATTTTCTCTTGCTATATTATCTAAAAATTCTCTAGTATTTGATCCCTTTGCTTGTAAAATTAAAGGATAATTATTTAAATCTTTTATAGACACTTCTTTAAGGGTTAAATCCTTATATTTATTATTTACTACAAAGCAATCATTTATCTTCCTACATTTAATAATATCAATATCGTTGCCATAATTTTTATCATTTAAGTTTAAGATTACAATATCTATTAATCCATTTCTTAATTTTGGCATCAAATCAGAAGTTAAATTAGTTATTATTTGTATATCTATTTTAGGATATAATGAATGAAATTCTTCTAAATATGGAAGTAAAAATTCTTTTGTCAGTGTTGTACTAATACCAATTTTTATACATCCTGTTTCTAGATTAATTAAATCGGTAAATTTATTTTCAGCATTATTAATATATTCGATTGCTTGTTTTATATAATTATAAAACTCTTTTCCTTCTTCAGTAAGAACAACGCCTCGTTTAGTTCTAACAAATAATTGACCACCTAATTGTTCTTCTAGATTTTTAATTGATTTACTTATTGCAGGTTGAGATATACTTAATTCTTCACTAGCTTTAGTAATATTGCAATGATTTGCTACTACATAGAAGATTCTATATAATTCAAAGTCTATATTCATAATAACCTCCCGTTATGATAAACATAATAAATATGTATTTTAATTATATCAAGAAATGCAATATAATACAAGTAGATGGGAGGAAAAGTATGATTATAGGTATTTTTGGTAAGTCAGGTTGTGGTAAAAGTACGTTAGCAAATCAAATCATAGAATTAACTGATAATAAGGCAATACATTTAGATATTGATAAAGTTGGACACAGAGTTTTATTATTACCTGAAGTTCAAGAAGAATTAGTAAGTTCATTCGGAGAATCTGTTGTTAGAGAAAACAGTGTTGATAGAAAAAAACTTGGAGAAATAGTTTTTGATTCAAGAAAAGAAATGAATAAACTATCTGATATTACATGGAAATATATGCAAATAGAAATTGATAACTTTTTAAATCTTCATAAAGATAAAATTATAATTTTAGATTGGTTATTACTATCAATTTCAAAATACTTTGATATGTGTGATATAAAAATACTTTTAGATATCCCGTATGAAATTAGAAAACAAAGAGCAATGAAAAGAGATAACATATCTGAAGAAGCATTTGATTTAAGAGAAAAAGCAAGTATTGAATTTGATGAAAGTGCTTTTGATTATGTTATAAAAGCAAATGATAAAGAAATAGTTAAAAGGTTGGTGAAATCATTATGACAAAAGTTTTATATCCTGGAAGTTTTGATCCAATGACTAAAGGACACATGAATATTGTTGAACAAGCAAGTGATTTATTTGATGAAGTAATAATTGCGGTTATGCAAAATCCTTTAAAAAAATCTGGATTGTTTACTCTAGAAGAAAGAATGGAAATAATTAAAGAATTATATCAAAGAATGAATAATGTAAGAGTTATTTCTGGTAGTGGCGCTGCAGTTGATGTTGCACTTTTAAATGAATGTAAGGCAATTATTAGAGGACTTAGAAGTTTAAGTGATTATGATTATGAAGTTCAATTGCAACAAATGAACAAAGAAATATCAAATAATAAAGTAAATACTATTTGTTTATTTGCAGATAAAGAATATCAATTTGTATCATCAAGTATGGTTAAAGAAGTACTTAATCTTGATAAAGATATTTCAAGATATGTAGATCCAATAGTTAGAGAAAGAATGTTAGTAAAGAAAAGGAACTTGATAAGATGAGTAAAATAATTATCACACCACTTGGAACAATATCGCCTTATACAAAAGGAAATATGAATTGTCCTGGATTTTTAGTTGAATATAATAACAAAAAAATATTATTAGATTGTGGAAATGGTATAACAAGATTATTAAATTTCCCAAGTGATTTAAAAGATTTAAATGTAATCATTACCCATTATCATAAAGACCATTTTGGTGATTTAGGTGCTTTACAATATGCTTCCTATGTTTATCATAATTTAGGACTCCTTGATAAAAAGATAAAGATATATTTACCTAAGAATGATATTGGATTTAATAAAGAATCAATTACTTCAAATTATGAAAGTTATTCAGATTATTATGATATAAATGATTCATATCCATCTCTTATAGATGATTTAAATATAACTTTTGAAGATAACAACTCACATACTATTGAATCATATATGGTTAAATTACAAAATAAAGATTTTAAAATAATATATACTTCTGATATTGGCACAACTAATTTAAATAATTTAGTAGATTTTTGTAAAGGTGCCGATTTAATAATTTGTGAAAGCTCCTTTTTACAAAAACATAATGCTAATAGTAAAACCCACATGACTGCTTATGATGCTGGTATTTTAGCAAGTAAATCTAATGCACAAAAATTATTATTAACTCATTTTTGGCCTGAAGAAGATAAAAGATTATATTTAGAAGAAGCAAAACAAAACTTTGAAAATGTAGAAGTTGCTGAAGAAGGCAAAAAACTAATATTAAGGAGATGATAGTTAATGGGAAAAACTGCCGGTGAAATTTATTACGATATGGAAGAATATGAAAATAATTTAGCAATAGAAACACTACATAGAATGTATTTTGATAAAATAATTAATCCATATAAGAAAAGCAAAAAAATAATTGATATGCATACTCATACCAATTATTCAGATGGGGATTTATCGCCTCAAGAGTTAATAAGATTAGCAATAGATAAAAGAATTGGAACACTTGCTATAACTGACCATGATACTATCGAAGGAATTAAAAAAGTTGATAGAAGTGAAGATATAATTGTAGATAGTGGAATAGAAATTATTAATGGTATTGAATTATCTGCAAAAACTGATAAAGGAAGAATGCATATTTTAGGTTATGGTATTGATCTAAATAATAAAGCACTAAATAAAAAAATGGTAGATTTAAGAGATAATAGTATTAATTCAGTATTATCAATAATGGAACAAATAAAAAGAGATTATGGAATTAGATTTAGTTATGAAGATATAAAAGCTCTAGTTAATGCTAATCATAATTTAGGTCGTCCAGATTTAGCAAAACTTTGTGTTAAATATGGATACGCGACTACATCTCAAGATGCCTTTGATAAGTATTTGATAGATGCACATAATAAAACAAGACAAACAGGTAAAGGATTACAATATCAAGAATGTTTAGAACTAATAACAAATAGTGGTGGCATTCCAGTTCTTGCACATCCAAAGTCATTAGAATTATCAGAAAAAGAATTCCTAATTTTATTAAAAGAAATGATTAGCTGTGGATTAAAAGGCATTGAAGTATATCATTCGAGCCATTCAAAAGAAGAAATGAATTATTATTTAAAAATAGCAAATAAATATGGTTTATTAATAAGTGGTGGTAGTGATTTTCATGGGAAAACCGTTAAACCTGATATTGAATTAGGAACAGGTAAAGATAATAATATAAAAATTAAAAAGCTATCATTATTGGATAAATTACATAAATAATATTTTAAAAAATAAAAATATATGGTATTATTATTTCAGTGATTAGTTGTTTATCAACTTTTGCTATTAGGAGTTTCGAATAACCTTTGTTATCGCTCCAATATGATATTAAGTCATTCGAAAGAATGATTTTTTTATTGTCTTTTATTTTTATTTACTAACAAAATCACACAAGTTATCAACAAACTTAAAATTGTAGGAATATTACTAACAGACATTCCACCTCCACCTGAAGGATTGTTCACAACAGTAATTAGTTCTGTAATATTAAAAAGGTAGCCAATACCATTAATGATTAAAAAGGAAACAGCAAATATTAAGATATACTTTGAGATTTTTTCATTCATTTTATACACTCCATTAATTAGAAAAATATTATCTACATTGTTTAACAATATTATATCATCTTTTAAAATAATATTTTTAATAAAAAAGACAACTATTTTAGAAGTTGTCTATTTTAATATTTTATTTTTTT
Organism: uncultured bacterium; assembly: GCA_945935525.1. Taxonomy (GTDB): domain Bacteria; phylum Bacillota_I; class Bacilli_A; order RF39; family UBA660; genus CAG-1000. Next base: position 6,053 of record CAMERI010000015.1, read on the forward strand.
CTTTTTGAAATTCTTCCTTAGTAATAATTTTGTCATCTAATAATTTCTTAAGTTTATACAAATCAGAAACTTTTTGATCCATACTAGTTGTTTCATTTATTGAGCTTTCATCATCATCTTCAAAAGTAGCACCGCAATTAGAACATTTTTTATCAGAATCATTTACTTTAGTTCCACAATTTGAACAAATAAAGGTATCTTCATTTGTTTCTTCATTATTATTTATATCATCTTCTTCTATAAATAAAGCTCCACATTTAGGGCATTTAGTATCACTTTCTTTTACTAAAGTACCACAATTATTACATTTAAATTTCTCTGTTTCTTCTAGAACCTCATTAGCATCTTCATTATCTTTTTTATGTTTTGATTTTGATTTCTTTTTCTTTAACCAAATACTTTTATTAACATAGTAGTAGAATACCATTGGTCCACCACCCCAAACAACGTTTTCTTTCATTGAAACAGTTAGAATAAGAGATATAAAACCAACAATTATTGAGTTCCATAGAATCATTTTCTTTGCTTCTTTTTCATTATACTTTTTCTTCATAAGTTTAATTCTAATAAATGGATATCCACAATAACATATTACTGTTAGAGCCAAACCAACTAATAAACCAATAATGTTATAATCATTTAATTTTTCAACTGGAATAGTAGATTTAGCAGAAGCAACTATATCTGAAATTGGATTATCACAGCTACCAGTATTTATACTATTTGCATTCATATATTGAATCATAAATACATAACCATTATTGATAGTAAAATAAATATCATAATTAACATCTATTCCACTTTTTTGTGCTGAACCATAAAATTCAACAAACTTCATATTGTAATTTCTATAATCCCAACCATCAAAAGAGTAAGCACTTCCAATTTCTTTAAGAAAAGTTTGAGCAGCATCTTTAGTATTTAATAAATTTTTATAATTAAAATACTCTCTTGGAATTTCATTATCATTTTCATTTGAAAATTCAGTATAAAGATCAAATGAACCAGTCATAATTGCTCCACAATCATTTTCCCATTTTCTATCTATATATGTATTATCATTTATAAGGTCTGTCTCAGTCCATACTGAATCATTTATATCAAATTTAATTTTAGCATCTTCATAATTGATTGACTCTCCATAACAAATAAAAGGAAATGACAACATTACAGCAAATAAATATTTAAAATATTTTTTATACATTAACAACCACCTGCCTTTAACCCTTCACTAATAGCAGCATCTTTATTATAAGCCCAGTATGTGAAATTACCATTTACTTTTTCCATCATACAATCATATGAATAGTAATAATTTCCAAATCCATCAATTTTAAAAACAATATTATCATTCATAAAGTTTAATTTATCTATAACATAATCGGTTGTTTCACCCTTAAGTATACTATTTAAATCATATGAACAGCCTTCCTCTAAAGGCACAACCACCCATTCCCCACTATCCGGAGTTTCTTCAAATTTTGAAGAGGATTTTGAATAAAAAGATACATACAAAACTATAGATATTATTAAACAAATACCTAATATACCATTAACAATTAATGAACATATTTTTAATTTGTCTTTTTTCTTTTTCTTATTCGATACTTCTTTTTCATAATCTTCAATTTTAATTTTCTTTGCCATAACTTACTTCCTCACTATACTAATTATAACATGAATACACACTAGTTGGTATAATTGGAATACGTATATATTTAAATTATTTAAATATATAAAAAAGATGACTACTATCTGTATTCATCTAAAAATAAAAATTATAAAGTTGGTTTTCTTTGTTTAATATATGATTCATTGTACCAAGCTTTTCCTTGTTTTGCGTGCAATTTATATACTTTTAATCCATTAATTGAATCAAATGATGGACAATCGAAAACGTAGGGTAGTGATTCAATAACAATATCTTCTTTTAATGAATTATCTTGATCACATTCAGAATCTATATCTAAACCATTTGCTAAATCATCATTAGGATTAGAAAAAACTTCATATAAAGTATCTTCATCTGCACTTCTAATTTCAAGTCTAGAGCAAACATTTTTAGCCTGTTCAAATATAATATATATTGGTTGTGGATTGATTCCTTTCATTTTGCCAATTTATTAGCACTATAAGTCTAGTTCAAAAAATCAACAACTCATGAATATGACTTACGCAAATCAGGGAATCTTCTTTGCAAATAAAATGCTTCAGGATGGTCTATGAAATATCCAACATAGCTTTTAGATTGCTTTTCAGAAGCATTTTCTTTCTTTGGATTTGTAGTTTTCATATAATTATATGAACGAACTAAATTATTTTTAATACCATAGGATACAGCCTTTTTAATCTTTTCATCATTTATTTCTTCACATTTAGATTGAGAAAAAGATATTAAGTCTTCTAATACTTGAATATTTTCTTTACAAATTCTTTCAAAAGATTCAAGACTAAAATCATGAATATGTCTCTTATTTCTAACTACTAAAGCATAAATATCATCTAAATTAAAATTCATACTATTACATCTTTCGTTACTGACATTATATCATAAATACTTATTTAATCTAAAATTTTATAGTTTCTATTTTTCAAATATATGTATCCATCCTATATTAAGCCAAAACTTAACTTCATCATAAGATGATACATCTTCACTAGGCATATTTAATATATATTTTTATTATGTATTAAATTTAGTATTATAGTATAAGTTAACTCAGCTATTGAACTTAACACCATTTTTTCTTCATTCATTAGAAAATAAACATCTGTATTTTCAAGTGCAGCATAAAAATCTTTATAAATTTTTGGTAATTCTTTAATATAATTATCTTATTCAATTAATTTTGGATAATCTAATATTTCATAATCATAATTTTTAAAATAATCTAACCAATAATTCACTTTATCTAGATGTTTACTACTTCCTGATATTGCTATCTTCTTTATTTAATTCACCTAATTTTTAATAATCTTTCATATTATTTCCTGTAAACACATTATATTAAAAAAAATGTCTAAACTATATTTTGTTATATCATTTTAGTATTAAAATTTAAGTCATTCAACTTTACACAGGATATTTCGATATTAGATCAAAACATTATAAACTATGATATAATTTACATAGGAGGATAAAAAATGAATACTTTTAAATTAGATTATTAAATGAATAGTTTTGATGAAGAGAATGTTAATCAAACTATAAGACAATTAAATATTAATGCGAATGGTTATATAATGGCAATGACTAGACCTAGTGTACTAAAGATGGCATTAATAGGAAATATCGCAGAATTTGCTAATAGAACCTGTATAATTTTTTTGCAGAAATTGAGTAAAATCTAATTATGTTATCTAGAATTAGTAATAAAAAAATAACTGAAATAATAAAGATTCCACGTAACGAGATTAAAAGTATTAAATTATCTAATATTTTAATATCATATATGCTTCATATTAAATATGAAAATTCTAAATTAAAGTTCCAAATATTTAAAAAGATTGCAAAATTTCCAAATGTTAAAAATTAAATTGAATTATTTAAGAGAATGTATAACTTATAATAAATGTAGGATATTTTAAACATAGAAAGGTGTTATCGTATGGAAAAACAAGTTAATTTAATAAATACTCCTAAAATAATAACAGAAGAATGGTTAAAGAAAATGCTAAATAATAATTTATTTTCTATATGGGGATTTTCTTTTTCAAATTTGTCTGATTGTACATTTGACCCAAATATAAGTGAAAGTATTATAAATAGGGTTGCTATATCGACCCAGACAAAATTACCAAAAGAGCATCCATTTAATATTAATTTAGATAGTTATACTGACAAAAGTATTAAAAAACTTAATGAATTAGGAATTAATGGAGAAGGAGTTAATATAGCAGTTATAGATCAAGATTTCGATGAAACACATGATGAAGTTATAGGTACAATAAAAGAACATATAAGTGTTGATGATAAAACTCAAAACAGTTTTCATGGTTTATGTGTGTTATCTAATTTATCTGGAAAAACTATAGGCGTAGCACCTAAATCAAATGTAACTTTTTATGGATTTGAACCAAGAGGCAAGGAAAGCATTAGAGATTCTTCAATTAAAGCACTTGAAGATATATATGAGAAGAATTTGAGAGGTTCTAATATAAGACTTGTAAGCATATCAGGCTATCTACATACAGAGAGTCCAAAATACGAAGAAATAAAGCAAAGACTATTAAGTCAAAATTGTTATATAATAGACTCTATTGAATTTGGAAAATGTTTCACTAGTATAAATACAAGACAAAAAGATAAAATTGAAGATTATGAATATAGTACTTGGCAACAAGAGTATATAGAAGGATTTAAGGAAAAAATAGCAATACCATACACTGGAATATCTCCACTTATCAATTCAAAATCTGATTATAAAATAGGTGGAGATGTTACATATAGTTGGGTAATTCCGAGGTTTACTGGTTTAGTAGCTTTATGTATGCAGTTAAATCCAAATATAACTTTAAATGAAATTGAAAACACAGCGTACGAAACAAGATATGTAACAAAAGATGGTAAAAGTATAATTAACCCAATTGATATGATTAAAACACTATCAATAAAGAATGAAGAAAACAAGAATCATGGATGTTAACAGTAATATATATTAAAAGACAACGAACTTTGATCATTGTCTTTTTAATTTTTTAATATTAAAAAATCTTACTTGAGTTTGTAATAGCAAACGGATTATCTATTGTAATATCACCATTTTCATATCTATAAGGTGTATTGACATATTGATCATTTGTATCATAATGAAGTACTATATATCCTTTAGCAACCCTATATGTTCCATTACTAGTTATACCGCTTCCTGATACACTGGTAGTTAAAGTAAACTTATTAGGTGAGAAAAATTCTAATCTATATTTAACATAAGAACCATTTAAATACTCTGACATATCGAAATAATATCCATTAAGATCTTTTTTAACTTTTTTAGTAGTAGCAGCATCCGCATCAGTAAGTTTTTCTTTTTCTTCAGCCTGTCTTTTTTCAGCATACTCTTTATCAACATCTAAACTTATAGCAGTTAAATTGTCCATTTTCTTTATATCATCAGTTTTAAGTTTAATACCTTTAGAATAATCATAAAAGTCATCAAGTGTAACATCTTTACCACTAACTAAATCTCCATCTGGAACTTTAAACACTACAGCAACTTTTAATGATTTACCAACATATACGTTACTTATAACATTTGAATAATAATATTGAGTTAATTCTGGAGTAGGTATACCAATTACAGGTTCATACTCATTTTTATTAATTTTTAGTTTTATTGTATAAGAAGAAATATCTAAATTTTCTTCACCAGCACTAATTGTATAGAATAGTACTACTTGTTTTAAACCTTCTTCATCAGTGTATTCATTATTTAAATATATTCCATCAACAGTTACCATTGAATTACTTGTTACAGATTTATTTTTCTTTGTATTAGATTCCCCATTTTGTTCATTTGTTACTTCTTTTTGTCCACATCCAACTAATGTGAAACAAATTACTATTGCTAGTAATAATTTTAATATTTTATTTTTCATTATCTTTTCCTCCAATTAAATTTAAAATTTCTTTTTAATATTTAGTAATGTTACTTATGTGAATAAGTCATTTTTAATTCAGAATCATATAATGTATTTTTTTCAGAATCATATACAAGTTCATATTTAGTATCTTTTTTAATATTTTTCATATGTAATGTATATGTTCCATCATCATTTTTTTCTTTAGTATATTCATATGTAGCACTTGACTTTGTATTATTATCTTTTATAACAACATTCCAATCACAACGATCACTTGTATTACAATCATAATAAGCATAAACATTATCAGCCTCAGCACCATATATATACATACCAGATGGATTTGATTTACCACAACCAGTCAAAGAAAATAAAATACCACCCATTAATAAAATACTTAAAAACTTATTCTTCATTTTTTCCTCCTATTCTTTATTAAGTCAATAATTAGTAAAATTGACGAAGCATATAATAATATTAAAACCCAAAAACATCCCCACGATAGTTCAAATATTATATAGTATGTAGCATCGTATTCATTTAATGAGTCTACTAACACGATTACAGTGCAATAAGTAGCTAGCACTGTATAAATAAAAGTAGGTATATAACGTAGTATTTTCTTTAGTTTAAAATTCTTCGTTAAAACATTTAAAAGTAATAGTATTATGGCTATTAATCCAACACTTATAAAAATAATATTTAATACATCACTAATTGTACTCATAACATTAATAAAAGATTTATTAACTAATTGTCTTTTTAAAATAGCAACATCTCTTGTAAAAGATACCTTAAAGAAACTAGTTATAAATGCCAATATCAAAAATATACAAGCTAAACTATTAGTACTGAAAAAATCATTTATGTTATTATCAACTATTGATTTTTTTAACTTATATCCACAATGAGGACATCTTTTAGCAGTATCACTTACTTCGTTTTTACATTCTTCACATTTTATTAAAGCCATATTAATCCACCATTAAAGTTACTTCACATTTAGAAATTCTATAATCAGATTTAGCACTTAGACTAAATTTATTTGATTCACCAGGTTCTAGCCAAGAACTATCAATTCCATAAGTCCAGTCAGTATCTATTACTTTTCCATAGTTATCCAAAAATTTTGCTTTTAGTTTAATGAAATGATATTTATAAGGACTATAACTACTAACTGCAATAGTACCATTACAATATTGATAAGAACTGCCAGATTCTAAATATACACCTGATATTCTTAAATATGATAAATCAAGAGAATCTTTTGAAGAATTATTGTTAGATTTATTAGCATTACGAAGTGGAGAATCACCATCATATATTTCATTTGGCCTAATTAAAATAACCAAAAGTGTAACAATAAAAACAATAACTACTATAGATATAAATAATATTTTATTTACTTTCATAACTCACAATTTAGTATTTAAAAACAAATTATAATATGTTCTTTTTAATAACTTTACTCCTTTCTATCATCATTATATCATCTTCTTGTCGTATAGGATAACAAAATGTCGAAATAGATAGCAAAAATGGGAAAATTTTACTAGGTGATATTAATGGATATGAAAAGAATAATAGACTTGAGAGAAGAATTAGAAATAACTCAAGAAGATATATCAAATAGGTTAGGATACAAAAGATCTGCATATTCATTATGGGAAATAAATAAAAATACTATACCATTATATTACTTAAATAAATTATCAAATGAATATGACATTAATATAGATTATCTAGTAGGTCTTTCTAATGATAAAAACATAAGTTTTAATAAGGTTGAAATTGATAGAAAGTTATTAGGGGAAAGAATAAGACAAGCTAGAAAGTCAATAAACTATACTCAAGAAAAACTAGCTAAAAAGTTAAATACAACTCATTCAGTAATTAGTGCATACGAGTCAGGTAAAACAGCAGTACCAACATTATTTATAATTGAAATAGCAAAGATAACTAATAAAACACTAAATTGGTTTTTAAATAAGAATTAACATATAAAAAACAATGTAAGTCTATTTTTTACCTTGTTTTTTTAGGATTAAATTTTTATCTTTTATAAATATTATTCCAAATAGAATTAATGATATTATGAAGCATGAAATATAAAATTCTTTATAATCTTCAGGATAAGCTAAATCAGACGGAGAATTTTTATCATAATAAACTTGTACTTTATCATTTAACTTACTATTATCTATTTCTATTGTTGACCTATATATCATCTTTCTATATGTTTCATTATCTACAGTATACTCAACTATAGGAGCATTATAATGATCGTTATAGTCAACAATAGTTGCATCAACCTTTCCTATATCAAGATATTGTATTAACTCTATACCAAGAGCAAATATGCCAAATGCTAATAATATTTTAGCAATCAATACCATAGTTTAAGAATTGAATTCTTTCTTGTTTTTTTACTCTCAAATAAACTTAATATTAACCTAGTAGCGATAGATATAACTAAAGAACCAATATATATGAAGAAAGCACATAAGTTTATAAACTCTTCACCAAAATAAGTTAGCCCAGGAGCAAATCCAACACCAGGTAAATTACTATAATAAATCATTATAACCACACTTAATATTAAAGCAATTACTTCATACTTAAATAAATTATTCCATATGACTTTCTTTTTTAAACACTTAATATAGTTAATTACTAATAAAATAAAAACTAATATATGTAATACTATAAAAACAATAACCATTATAATCACCAACTATCTTATAAAATCATTATACTAATAAATTCATAACATAAAAAGACAATTTCCCTTAATTGTCTTTTAAAATATCTTCTAAATTATAAGTACTAACATTACCTAGAATATTTATTCTAACTATCTTATCTTCATCTTCTAAAACATATCTTTCTTTCTCATATGAATATTTATATTCACCAGCAAGTACATATCCTGCATAACCATTATATTGATCAGTATAATTATTTACACCAAGTTTCTTATAATCATATTTATATCTAAAATACTTATCAGTTTGATTATATTTTATATTTGTTTTATCTAAATCTTTGATAAAGAACTTAGTGAATTTTACTAAATAATTTAGTAGTTCTTCTTTAGTAGTTAATTCTTCTTTAATATCAATTTTTGGATCTTTTAATTCAGCATAAATTGATATTTCATCAATACCTGGAATATGACCAAAATTATTATCTTTATAATTACCTATAGATTTATTATTAAAATCTATAGATGTATTAAATTCCTTAGATATAGATTCATTCAGTTTTTTAACTTCACATCCTATTAAATAATTATCTAAATCAGCAATATTTTCTTTTTCTTTATAATAAACATTTAAAAATTGATCTTTGTATATCTTATTTTCATCTTTTAGCATAGTAACTATAAAACTACCATTAAGATAATCAGAACTAATTTCAAATTCATATCCATTATTTACTGGAAACATTGAATAAAATCCTGTGACATCATTTTCACTCATATTAAGTACTTTAAAATTACCATTACCATATCTTTCATTTAATAATAATACAATTTCTTCTTTTGCTTTAATTGCTAAATCATTATCTTTTCTTTCTGAAATTTTATAAGGTAAAAGTTTAATAAACATTGAAATAACAAAACACATTATAATAACAACTGCATTAATTATTAACTTTTTCTTAACAATTTTTTTATCATTTTTATCATCTTTTTTCTTTTTAACAGATATTATAATTGAACTAGCAACAAGTAAAATAATAGATAAAGCAAAAAATACTATACAAACTATAAAATAATATAATAGCCACCAACCAATTAAAGAGATGTTTGAATACATAACACATAAATATATAGCATCGAATATTATTGAAATAATTAATGTTGATAATAAGAGAAAATTGTTACTAGAAGTATTATCTTTAATATTTCTAACTAACAAATAAATCTCATAAATAAGTAATAAAATACAAATGATAAGTAAACTCATATAATCACCTACATTAATTTTATCATTAATTAATTATTTAGACTATACTTAAAAACTATGAATGTAAACTTAAAAAAAGATAGTGATTTTATATTTTTAAACCACTATCTCCTTGATTAATTTCAAGAGACTCACTTTGAAGTGTCTCATAATTATTTAATGTATGTTCATTTAAAGTAGTAGGTAAGGGCTGTTCTATTGAAGCACCTATATCATTTTCTTTTGAACCATGACAAGAAAAAATTTTATTTAATCTTTCTACATATTTATTTTTCATTTTATCATTACTTTCAAAGAGTAAATTAATTCTTTGTATCAAATCACTAAAGATTACATCAGCATTATCAAGTTTCTCATAATGTTTTATAATATCTTTTAATTTTTTATCATCACTAGATATTCCAGAACTTACAAATATATCTTTAATAAATGAAGAAATATCTTTTTTGAATTTAACTTCATCAGCATACTCTTGATACATATCTTTCCCAATTTTAGAAGCATCTATTAATTCATCTTGACTATAAGTAAATACCATTCTATCAATTTGTTCTTGTGTAAAATCATCTTGATATGAATTGAGTAGTCTTACTACAAATTCAACATTTTTACCATAATTAGACTTCGGATTTCCAAGACTATTTCTTTTAGAAAATTCTTCGGTATAATATTGAACTAATCCCTCAGTAATAAAGTGTCCAAATTCTATTTTTATTGTATCAAGTTCACTTGTTATATCAGGTCTAATAAAATAATGAAATATTTCGTGTACAACAATATTATCTATGCAAGATTTAACAACTTCATCTTCTATTTCATAATCTTTAAATGCTTTAGTATAAGGATATATATGTATTTTGTTATCACCCTTAGTTCTTCCTCCATGAGCAGATGGAATATAATTGGTACTATAATTTTCAGGTTCATTAATTCCTTCTTGTTTACTAAAAAATTCTATATCTTCCATAGAAGGCTTTTCAACTATTATAAAATTAGTGCTTAATAATTTTTCTATCATATGTAATTGTTCTTGAGTTAATGATTTACTATATTGACTTCTTATAGAACTTAAAATTTTAATTCCATATTCATTAATTGATTGTTGTACTTTTTCATAATCAATATTCATATTCATTACTCCTCATATAATAATTCTATCATATTATACCTTTATTAATTATCTTTTTTTAATTTCATCTTTAATGAATTTTATGAATTCATCTATACTTAGTGAAATAGTTTCATCACTATTATATTTTCTATAACTAATTAGGTTATTATCTCTTTCATTATCACCAATTATAACAATAAATGGATTTTTCATAATATTGCTTTGTCTAACTTTTTTATTCATTGATTCTTTTGAGTCATCGTAATTTACTCTTATATCTTCATCATTTAATATATCAAATATTTTCTTACAGTATTCATCATGATATTTAATATTTACTGGCACTATATTAACTTGTACTGGACTTAACCAAACTGGAAGAACTCCTTTAAATTGTTCTAGTAATAAAACCATAAATCTTTCATATGAACCTAAGACAGCTCTATGTACCATTACTGGATGTTGTTTTATACCATTTTCATCAATATAATTTAAATCAAATCTTTTAGGCATAGCAAAGTCTAATTGAACAGTTGGTATTTGTATATCTCTACCTAATGCATCTTTGAACATGAAGTCTAACTTTGGTCCATAAAGAGCTGCTTCTCCTTCACACCTCTTAGCATTTAATCCAAGTTCATTTGAAACTTCTTCTAACATTTTTTCACATATATCCCAGTCAGAAGCGTCTCCAATATATTTTTCAGGATGACTATAATCTCTTACTGAAAGAGAAACCCATACATCATTCCATAATCCCATTCTAGAATAAAAGTCACGTATTAAATTACACAAATTAATAACTTCCTGTTTTACTTGATCAACTCTACAAAAAGAATGACCATCTTCAACAGTAATAGCATAAACCCTTGATAAACTATTTCCAACTGCACCTGGTAATTCAGCTCTATATTGCTTGTCAGACTCCATATATCTAATAGGTAAATCCTTATAACTTCTTAATTTAGAAGCAAATATTTGAGTATGATGAGGACATTGTACAGGCTTAAGCACAAATTTATGGCCTTTAGGAGAATTAACTCTAAATAATTCATCATTAAATTTTTTAGCATGACCTGAAGTTTCAAATAAAGAAATATCCGCAAGAGAAGGGCAACTTACTTTTTGAAAACCATATTTTCTACATACTCTTTCAATCTCTTTTTGAAGTTCATCTTTTATAATAGTTCCTCTAGGAGTAAACAAAGGTAGTCCAGCTCCAACATAATCAGAAAAACAAAATAAATCTAAATCTTGCCCAATCTTTCTATGATCTCTTTCTTTTGCTTCTGCTAGAAATTCATTATATTTATTAAGTTCATCTTCATTATTAAAACTTTTACCAACTATACGAGTAATCATTTTATTATTAGCATTTCCTTCATAATAAACACCACTTATTCTAAGAAGCTTAACAAATACACTATTATCTAACTTCTTAATTTCATCTTCTAAATAATTAAAATCATTTTCACTAATTTGACCATCAACATTAAATTCATAATAAAATTCATTATCATCATAAGACATATTATCTTGTCTTACATTTTTATAATTTTTTTGAATTACTTCTTTTAGTAACTCTACACATTTCTTATTCATAATTTTACCTCTTTTCTTTATTTGCTTTTGAGGGAGTAAATCGTTCTAGTTTCCGTGTCTTCCGTCATTTCATCATCTCCTTTAAACAAAAAGAGAATGATACCAAGGAGTCATATAGACGGTACCATCCTCTTATTTAACTTTATTTTTATAACCGTTATTCGGGCACATGAGTTTCCTCAGCAACATAATAGGTAGTAATCATTAACTTTATTTATTAGTTCACACCAACCACTAACTCTCTTCAAAATAATATTTAATGATGTTGTCCTATATCATAGTATTTCTTATATAAATTATAACATTAACTAAAATAAAAAGTCTATTACTTGATTGTAATAGACCTCGCATATACATTATTCTTTACTAGTTAAGCAACGTTAAAACAATCAATAATACAAATTGACTTAGTTTTTAAAGTATTAGTTGTCGTAGTCATTTGATTGTTTAACATCATAATCTCTCCCTTTCAAAAGCAGTTATATAATATCATAAATGTTTAAAATAGTCAAATTATGTACTTTGTACAATAAAAAAGTTGGTATTATTTTACCAACTTATAAAGAATTATTTTTCTTCTTTTTTCTCTTTAGAATTCTTTTTACTTTCTAACTTCTTAGCATCATCTACTTGTTTTAAACCTAAATTGATAAAGTATATAATTACTAACCAAGCAAGTACTGTTAAAGTTATTTGAAGTAAATAGTAAGGTAGGTTAATAGGCATATCCCAGATACCATGAAGTACTACTGGGATTAAACAAATGAGTAAGAATCTCTTATCATTCAAATGCTTCTTATCTAGTTTATCAAATCCTTTAACATACATAAGTGCAGCACCTTCAATAGCAGCCCAAGCAACGTGTCCACCTGGAGCTAAGAAACCACGAAGTTTAATAACACCAAGCATTGTACTAAGCCCACCATTAAGACCATATCGAAGTATATATCCTGCAGTTTCAAAAGCAGCAAATCCTGCCCCAACAGCAGCACCAACTAATAAACCATTTAATATATAATTACTTTTCTTACTCTTGAATAAGAAGAATGCAACTATAGCAGTTTTAGCAACTTCTTCAATAAGACCAACCATTAATGCACCAAAGAATGTTGTAATATCAGTATTAAAGTCAAGTGAGAAGAATAGGATAGCAAGTATTAAACTAAGCCCACCACCAAGTATAAAGTATTTCATAACTTTATAGAATGGAATATTTCTAAATATATTAATTTCATAAAAGAATATAAGTATCGTAACTGGAACAGCAAAAGCAGCAAGCATAATCATTGCAGGTAAGAAGTTAGCGTTTCCATAACTTATAAATCCAATTCTAACTGGTATATATGCAATTAAGAAAAACATTAATATTTTAAAATATACCCAAGCATTAGCTTTCCTAGGATCTATATCTTTAACATCAGGAGTAGTTTTTTCTCCTCCACAGATGAATACTTCATCAAGTTCTTCGTCTGTATGTTTATCAAAAGTATGTTTAAATAGATCTTTAAATGTTACATAATTTTCGCTTTTAGCTCCAGCTATTTTATCTAGATTTTCATTTATAATACTCTGAGGATTCTTCTTTTGAAGAGGGTAACCACACTCAGGACAAGCACTATCACTTTGTTTTACTTCACATCCACACTCAGGACAAATCATCTTATCATTTTTAAATCCACAATGTGGACACACTTTAGCTGTACTAGAAATTTCTTTTTTACATTCACTACATTTTATTAATGCCATATTAATTCATCTCCTTTAATGATTTTATTATCAAAGCACCAGTATTATTTATTTTTGCTGTATTAGTGTTTTCTTCTTTAGTAGTTACAAGATACATACTATTACCTATCAAGAATGCATATCTATTATCAACTACGATATGACCATTAGAAGTATATGTATACTGAATACCATAAACATACTTATCACCAATATAAGAACTAAGCATATTTATTGTGATAACTGCATCACTATATTCTTTAGCAATTTCATTAGTAAGTTCATTTAATAATTGAGCAGGGTCAGTATAGTTCTTATACTTTTCAATCATAATATATGGTATTAAAGCACCATCTTTATCTATGCTTTTACCTACATAGATACTACCTGACTTATCAACAAATACCTTATAATCAGTTGGAAATTCAAAATATTTACCATTTTGGTTATACTCATAATTACCATTTTGATTTGGTTTTAACTCAGTAGTAGGACTTCCACCATTACCAGTATTAGTATTGTTAGTTTTACTACCATTAAAAAATAAGAAATAACCAATCACAAGAACAATTAGTATAATAATTAAATATTTATTATTCCATTTACCATTCAATTCTTTTAATTTATCATCATTGATTTCAATTTTCTTCTTAAATGAATATCCACAATGAGGACAACTTTCAGCTTTATCACTTACTTTCTTATCACACTCTGGACATTTAATTAATGCCATATGTTTCTTCCTTTTAATATAAAATAAGTATATCAAAATAACTACTGAATGTCATTACTACAATAAATATTATTTCAAAAAAAATCACATAATACTTAAGTACTAGTGATTTATTTATAAATTAATCTTTCTTTTTAAATATTCTACTTAATACACCTGGTCTCTTACCTTTGTATCCTTCTGGATAATCAATGCCATTTGGTAAAGAAACTTTAATATGACCTTGTTTAAACCATAAATAATCTCTTATTCCCTCAAGTTTAAAATCAGCAACTTCTATTTCAGCATGTACTTTTTCACATATCTTCTCAGCTTCTTCTTCAGATAAATTATTATATCTTCTAGCAATTCTATTTCTTTCAGTACAAATTTGTTCACCTATAGTCATAATTTCATCATCAGATAAATCTTTTACACTATCATAATCAATTATATAATCTAGTCCTTTAATGAAATCAACAACTTCTTTACCTTTGTATTCTCTAAATTGATATTGATTATCAGGAGAACATATAAAGATTCCTCCTTGTCCAAATATTTGAGAAAATGCTTCACCTGAACAACTTATTCCTAGAGTTGATATAACTGGTAATAAATGAGCTATATCAATATTTTGAACATATACTTTATCTCCTCTAATTATTTTCATAATAAACCTCCATTTGAAAATTATTATAGCATAACTCCAAAATAAAAGGAATAAACATATTATTCCCTTAGTTATCTTTTTTAAAATCGTTTAACATTTTATCAATAAGTTTTACTGTTTCATTACAGTTTTTTCTCTCTTCTTTACCATTAACAAAGCTATTCCAATTTTCCAATACTTCATCTATATTATTTTTATTAACTTTATCTTTAAATATTGCAAGTGCTGTCTTTTTATAATTCATAACTGCGACAGCTCCCATAGCATTATAATATGCTTCTTCAGGTATAGTAGATATTTTATAGAAGTGAAGTGCCATATCATCATCTATTTTTCTTGGGTTAGAGATTATTACTTTATTTGCTCTAAATACACCATGAGGAGTAGCAGATTCAACTATATCAATAATTTCTGCATCTTCTGGTAATTTTACATCATAAAGTGTATCACCTCTATGAAGCCATCTTAATATTTTTTCAGGAGTAGAGAAGTTAATACCACCGAATTCTTTACCACTTTTAGCATTTGGATTCCAAGTTCTAGCCTCAGTAACTTCATCTAAATTATAATGAAAACTACTATTAGCACCAGCTGTAAGACCAAACATTACTTTTATATATTTCATATAATCACCGGCATGATTATAACATTTATAAAAATAAAAAGCACTAATTTCTAGTGCAATCTATTGTCTCAGTTTTAACACAACTACCATTACTTAGGTTATATCCATCTTCACAACTAACTGTTTTAACTGTAGATGTAGTAGGGACACACCACATAAATGCTCCACCAACGCCATCTTCTTCAGTATACATATAGTCACTCTTATTTTTACAAGTCCAACCATTAGTATTTTCAGCTTGATATTTACCACTATAATTTAAGCATTTGCCATTTTTTAAAGTATATCCTTTAGAACATCCAGTTCCTTCTTTGATATTAGTAGTAGTTGTTCTAGTACATTTAGAACCATCTTCATTTGGTGTACAATTTTGTGGACAAGTATAAGGAACTACCCATTTAGCAGTAATAACTGTATCTCTATCAATAGTAGTTTCACTAGTTACTTGTGTTCCATTACTTTGTACCCATCCTTCAAATTTATATCCTTTTTTAACAGGCTCAACCGGAAGAATTATAACACTGTCTTTAGCAAGTACAAGATCATTTATTTTATTTCCGCCATCAGTATTAAATTTAACAGTAACAGTTTTTTCACCAGCCTTAATCCATCTTGGTTTCAAAGTAGTATTTTTATCTAGTGTTGCATTTTCATCTACAACATATCCTTCGTCATTAAGCCATCCAATAAATGTATTTCCAGGCATAACAGGTGTCTCTAGAAGCATAGGAACTTCTCCTTTAACACTTATTACAGTTATAGTAGAATTATTAACAATATAACTTATAGTAATAACTTCTTTATCTTTAGGAATCCATCTAACTTTTATTTCCATATCACTATTCACTTTTGTATAGTTAGTAGCAATCTTATCATTATATACAAATCCACCAAATATATATCCTTCTTTACTAGGCTCATTTGGTAATGTTAGATTTTCACCTTTCTTAATTTTAATCTTTTCGATAGTAGTACCACCATCAGTATTGAAGGTAACAGTGTACTTACTATTAATAATTAAAAATGTAATAACTGATGCAGCAATTAATACTAAAACTATACAACCAATTATAATATATTTCTTTTTCATATATCCTCCATATTATATATATATCATAACAAAAAAATAGTGTAGTGTACACTATTTAGTTTTATTATACTTGTAAAATCCTTCACCACTAGACATACCAAGTTTTCCATCATCAATATATTTTTTTAATAATTTTTCCATTCCTTTAAAATTATATGGTGCTAAAAAAGAAGGAATTTTTACATACATAAGAACAATCTCATGTGCAGTTTTAAGGCCAACTGTATCAAGTATTTGAAATGGACCTTTAGGAGCACCAGTACCAAGTGTCCATGCTTTATCAATACTTTCTACATCTGATATTCCATTAACAAGTAAATCTAATCCAGAAAATAATAGAGGTATTAACATAGAATTTAGTAAATATCCAGATTTTTCTTTTCTAAGTGGAAGAGCTATCATATTAATATTTTCAGCAAACTTAATAACTTCTTTAAAATACTTTTCATCTGTCTTACTATGCATCATTACTTCAGCAGTATTATTTTTCCATATTGAGTTAGCAAAGTGTAATGATAGGAATTTTTCAGGTCTGCCTGTATACTTAGCAAGTTTACTTGGTAACATAGTAGATGAATTAGTAACAACAATAGTCTTCTCATCAAGTATAGGTGCTATTTCTAAATATAAATCCTTCTTAGCTTTAAAGTCTTCAGTCATAGCTTCAATTACTAAGTCAG
The DNA here is from genome assembly GCA_945935525.1 of uncultured bacterium. GTDB lineage: Bacteria > Bacillota_I > Bacilli_A > RF39 > UBA660 > CAG-1000. Next base: position 23,822 of record CAMERI010000015.1, read on the forward strand.
ATCCTTTTAATGCTTTATTGATATCTAACTCTAACTTAATATTTTTATAAGCATCTTCTACCTTTTTAAGACATTTCTTTTCATCAAATTCATTATTTCCTACAATACCACGACACCAATTATTAACACTTTTACCTTCTTTAGTAGCCATTAATTTTATAGCGTCTATATAAGATTTTTTAACACTTTCTAGTTTTGGTTTAGTTCTATCTATACTACCTTTACTTCTAAGCCATATTGTTACATTAAAGCCACAATAAGCTGATTGAAATGCTATTTGAGTTCCTAGAACTCCACCACCCATAATAGTTATATTTTTCATGATTTACCTCCTAATAACTAAATAATTATATCACGTATAATGTTGAACATAAAGATTTCAAGTTTAAAATTTTGATTTC
>CAMERI010000016.1:0-19204 GCA_945935525.1 uncultured bacterium
TTTTTACTTTTAACTTCGTATTGAGCAGCCTTCTCAGTTACATCAAAACTATCTGGTAGATTATTTCTAGTAACTCCAAGAGGCTCTTTTATAATACTCATAAGAATTTTATTGACAGTTGTATTTTTTTCAAATGCTATAGCCTTTAATAAATCTAAATCTTCTTTATTAAAATAAATACTCATAGGAACTTTTTTAGTGCTAACTTCTTCACTTTCCATATTAAGTAGATTTAAAGATTCTTTTTCGAAGGTATTTTTCACCATCTCATTGACTTTAGATTTATAATTTTTTTTACTTAAAACAACTTCTTCTTTTTCATCGTTTAAAAATTTATCAAGACCCACTATAACACATCCTTTTCTTTTAATTCTTCTATCACTTCTTTAAATTCGTCTCTAACTTTATGGGATTTTTTTATTTTTCTGCAGTAATCTTCAATATCCATTTTGTTAAGTATGGCATTTTTTATAACTGTAGTGTCAGATATTTTTGCATTAATTAAATCCTTTTTGATATGATCAAATTCATTTAATTTATCCCAAAAAATATCTCCAGTTGATAATTTTCTAGAAGTATAAGAATTTATTACAACAGCTCTTTTTGCAGTGTTTTCCATTTCCATATCTTCTAAATCTTGATTGTATTTTAGATAAAATAACTCGCATCCCCTTATACTTGCAATATCTTGATATGCTATTGGAGTTATGATTGAATCGGAGCATAACATGAAGTTTCTAGCAATTAAATCATAAGAAGGAGATAAATCAATAAATATGTAATCGTAATCTTTTAGACTTTCCACATTATTTTTAAACCATCTCCAAACAGATTTTTCACGATTTGTTTTAGTAGTTAAATACTCAGATAAAACAGATAAAGATAAATCTGATGGGATAATGTCGATGTTTTTGTATCTTTCACAAGGTGATTTTATAATAAGATCTTCTGCTGATATATTGTCAGCCAGTCCATCAAACATGGTTTTGTCATTATGTGAAACTTTATATAAAAACTGAGTTAAGTTTGCTTGAGTATCTGCATCTATGATTAAAACTTTAGAGCCCTCTTTGCTAAGTGCTATGGCACTTAAAATAGTTAGAGTAGTTTTACCAACTCCACCTTTTACATTGAAAAAACTTACTATTTTCACTTTTTCATCTCCTTATATGTAAAAATATATAATAAATTGTCTATAATTTGTTAACCATTGGTTAATAAATGGTAATGAATTTGTATTACAATTTCTTATCAAATTATCTTCTTATATAGAATTATATTATGTAACAAAAAGTTTTTCAATAAAAAGCGAATATAATCGGAGAAAAGAAAAACACTACTATATACAAATTAAGCTGTAAAACAAATTTTTACAGCAATTACTCAATAAATGCTGTATTTATTTATAAATTTTTTCAATAAAATAAATCTATTTGGCATAATAGAGTGTGCAAGAAGAAAAATTTATTATAAAATATTTCTATAAGTAAAGTACTAAAAATTAAATAATATAAAAAAGGAAGCAAATATAATGACTGAAGATATAAAGTTAACACATATGACAAAAACAGCAGGCTGAGCGGCCAAAATAGGTCCTGGGACCCTTGCTCAAGTTTTGGGCAATTTACCGAAATTTCATGATGAAAATTTATTAGTAGGTGTGGAAACAAGTGATGATGCAGCAATTTACAAAGTAAATGATGAGCTTGCACTTATTCAAACACTGGACTTTTTCACGCCAGTTGTAGATGATCCATATTTATTTGGACAAATAGCAGCAGCAAACTCTTTAAGTGACGTTTATGCTATGGGAGGAGAACCAAGAACTGCTTTAAATATAGTAGGATTTCCAAATTGCTTAGATCCTAAAATACTTGGAAGAATCTTAGAAGGTGGAGCATCAAAAGTTTTAGAAGCAGGTGCAATACTTGCTGGCGGACACTCTATCCAAGATGATGAACCAAAGTATGGATTAAGTGTTACAGGTTTTGTAAATCCAAATAAAATATTTAAAAATTACGGCTCACAACCAGGAGATGTAATAATTATTACAAAACAAGTAGGAAGTGGCCTTATAAATACTGCTATAAAAGCTGAGATGGCAGAAAAATCACAAATAGATGAAGTTGTAACAGTTATGACTTCTCTTAATAAAAAAGCCAAAGAAGTAATTGAAAACTATCCTATAAGTGCTTGTACAGATATAACTGGATTTGGTCTTGCAGGTCATGCTATGGAAATGGCTGCAAGTTCTAAAGTTACATTTGAAATAGATGTAAATAAAGTTCCATATATTGATGGTGCTTTAGAAATGGCTAAAATGGGACTTGTACCAGCTGGAACATATAACAACAAGGACTATATTTCAGGAGATGTTGAAAGTATCAACATAGAAGAATGTTACTTAGATCTTATGTATGATCCACAAACTTCTGGAGGACTTTTAATAACTCTACCAGAAAGTGAAGTTGAGAATATAATGAAAGATTTTGAAAATAAAAATATGGATACAAAAGTGGCAGTAATAGGAAGAGTACTAGAAAAACAAGAAAAAAGTATAGTACTAAAAAGTTTATAAAATTTATATCAAGGGAGTATAAAGTAAATTGAAATAATTTGAATTATTTCAACTGAAAAAGGGAGAAGAATATGAATAAAAATATGCTATATAGAAGCATTCCAAAGGTGGATGTACTACTTGAAAATCCAGATATAGTAACGTTAATAGAAAATCATCACAGAGATGTGGTAGTTGATGTTATACGTGAAGAAATAGATAAACTTAGAAATTTTATAAAAGAAAATGATGATGTTAATTTAATAGAAGAAAAGATAAATAATCTTATAGAAAATATTAAAATAAGCACTGAAAAAGTTTATTCATATAACATAAAAAAAGTTATAAATGGTACAGGAACAATACTTCACACAAATCTTGGAAGGGCAATAATTTCAAAAAAACATGCTGACTACTTAAGTGAAGTAGTTACTAGTTATTCAAATCTGGAGTACAACTTAGAAGAAGGTAAAAGGGGAGAGCGTTACTCACATTTTGAAAAACTAATCTGCAAAATAACAGGTGCTGAGGCAGCAATGGCAGTTAACAACAATGCAGCAGCAGTAATGCTTGTATTGTCTTCCATGGCAGCAGAAAGGGAAGTTATTGTATCAAGAGGAGAACTTGTGGAAGTTGGCGGTAAATTTAGAATTCCTGATGTTATGAAAAGTTCCAATGCCCACTTAGTAGAAATAGGAACAACAAATAAAACTCATTTGGAAGACTACGAAGATGCTATAAGTGAAAATACAGGAGCATTTTTAAAAGTACATACAAGTAATTTTAAAATACTTGGATTTACAGAAAGCGTATCTATAGAAGAACTTTGTAAACTTGGAAGAGAAAAAGACATTCCGGTTATAGAAGATATAGGAAGTGGAGTTTTAATTGATCTTAGCAAATATGGATTGGAATACGAGCCTACAGTACAGGACTCTATAAAAGCAGGTGTTGATGTGGTTTCCTTCTCAGGAGACAAACTACTTGGAGGACCTCAAGCAGGAATTATCGTAGGTAAGAAAAAATACATAGATAAAATGAAGAAAAATCCTCTTACGAGAGCATTTAGAATAGATAAATTTACAGCAACAATATTAGAGATGATTTTCCATGAGTATTTAAACGAAGAAGATGCCATAAAAAATATTCCAGTACTTTCTCTTATTACAAAAGATTTAAAAGAAATAGAAAAAAATGCAAATGATTTATTTAATAAAATAGAAAAACTAAAAGATGTGGCAGATATAAATGTAGAAGATACACTTTCACAAATAGGAGGAGGTTCACTTCCTGCTGAAAGAATAAAAAGTAAATCTGTAACTATAATGCCTAAAAATATCTCAACACAATCTTTAGAAGCAAAACTTAGAGCTGGTAAAAATCCAGTTGTAGGAAGAATAAGTGAAGAAAAATTAATTCTTGATATGAGGACTGTTTTAGAAGATGAAATAGATATACTGGCTCAAAAACTTATAGATATTTTAAAATAAATTACAGATAATTGGTTAACAATTTGTTAACCAATTGTTGGTGATTTGTTGATAAATTCTTATGAATTTGTAGACCAATTCTTAATCAAATTATATATTAAATAATCTTCATTAAATGAGCAAACAAGAGGGGAAAGATTTAGCAATGAAAAATATTATAATAGGAACAGCGGGACATATAGACCATGGTAAAACTGCTTTAATTAGGGCTTTAACTGGCAAAGAAACGGACAGATGGGAAGAGGAAAAAAGAAGAGGAATTACTATAGATTTAGGATTCACATATTTTGATTTACCATCAGGAGATAGAGCCGGCATAATAGACGTACCAGGTCATGAAAAATTTGTAAACAACATGTTAGCAGGAGTCATAGGAATGGACTTAGTTATGCTTGTTGTTGCAGCAGATGAGGGAATGATGCCACAAACTCGTGAGCATGTTGATATTATGAGTCAACTTGGCGTTGAAAAGAGTATTGTGGTTTTAAATAAATGTGACTTAGTAGATGATGAATGGCGTGAAATGGTAAAGGAAGAAATCAAAGAAGAACTTGTGGGTTCAGTATTTGAAAAAGCCAATATTATAGAAGTTTCAGCCGTGACAGGGGACGGAATAGATAATCTTGTAAAAGAAATAGTTCACATGACAAAGGATGAAGTTACACCAAAGGATATAAATACTATTTCAAGACTTCCAATTGATAGATCATTTAGTATCTCAGGATTTGGAACAATAATTACAGGAACTTTAATTTCTGGAACTATTAAAAAAGATGATGAACTGGAACTTTATCCTACAGGTAAAAAAGCCAAAATAAGAAGTATTCAAGTTCATGGTAAAGATGTAAAAGAGTGTTATGCAGGACAAAGAAGTGCCATAAATATATCAAATCTAAAAAAAGATGAGATAAAAAGAGGTTACGTTTTAGCGCCACCTCATTCCATGGAAAATACCATGATGCTAGATGTTAAATTAAATGTTTTAGAATCATCACAGAGAATTTTACAAAATAGATGTAGACTTCATTTATTTACTGGAACTTCGGAAATTTTATGTAGAGCAGTTTTACTTGATGTGAAGGAAGTAGGTCCAGGAGAAAGTTGCTATGCACAGTTAAGACTTGAAGAAGAAATTGCTGTAAGAAGGGGAGATAAGTTTATAGTACGTTTCTATTCACCATTAGAGACAGTTGGTGGAGGAGTTATACTTGATGCCAATCCAAGTAAGAAAACACCTTTTAACAAAGAACAATTGGAAGAGATAAAAAGAAAAGAAGAAGGCTCACATACAGATATAGTTGAATTATTAGTTAAGAAACACCCTGAAATGATAACTATAAAAGAAATTGCTAAACTTACAGGAATGAGTCTGGAAGAAATAGATGATTGTATAAATGAGTTAAAAGGGGAAAATTTAATTTTAACTTATGAAATGAAAAAGGATGTTTATGTATATCACATCAGTGAAGAAAATCGCTTAAAAAGAGAAACACTGGAATTTATAGAAAACTTCCACAAAGAAAATCCCTATAAATTTGGAGTTGGAAAATCACTACTTAAAACTAAATTATATCCAAAAATAAAGCAAAATGTATTCGACCAAATTATTTATAAATTTATCTGTGAAGATGAAATAAAAAAATACAAAGAATACTTAAGTTTAAGTAGTTTTGAAATAAATAAAGATAAAACATTTAAAAACATAGAGAAAAAACTTGTAAATACTTATGAAAAAGCAGCCTATGATTTTGTAAGACTTAGTGAAATTGACTTCAATGAAGACGAAAATATAGTGAGAGATGTGCTTAATGTTTTAGTAGATGAAGAAAAAATCGTAAAAATAAATGATGAAATGTTTACTTTAAAATCATTAATGGATAAAGTAGAAATTCTAGTTAAAGAAAAATTAGCACAAGATAATTTAATAACCATATCTCAACTGAGAGATGCCCTAAATACTTCTAGAAAAAGTGCTAAACCAATGCTGGAGTACTTGGATAATATGAAAATAACTAGAAAAAACGGCACAGAAAGTGAAAGGGTGGGGTATTAAGATGAATTTAAAACAACTAGAATCATTAGTATTAATTATAGAAAGTAGAAGTTTCTCACAGGCTGCAAACAAATTATTTTTGACACAGCCAACAATATCTTCTCATATTTCTTTACTAGAAAAAGAGTTAAAGGCGCAACTTCTTGTTAGAACAACAAAGGATGTTCATCCAACAGAAGACGGAAAAAAATTATACACTTATGCAAAACAAATACTTCGCCTGCAAGATAGTATATTTCAAGAATTCCATGTTAAAACAGAAGATAATAATTTATTAACTATTGGAGCATCAAGCATTCCAGAGCAATATATACTACCATATGTTTTACCAAAATACATAAGAAAAAATAACGTAGAATTCAAAATATTACCAGGGGATTCTGGTGAAGTTATTGATAAAATTATAAACAAAGAAGTGGAAGTTGGCTTAGTGGGGACAAAAGTTGAACATTCAAATTTAGTATTTGAACCATTTTTCAAAGATAAACTTGTAATAATAACTCCTGTAAATGAGAAGTATTTGAAAATGAAATCGCAAGGTTTTCATATAAATGATTTATTAAAGGAACCAATAATCATGAGAGAAGAAGGTTCAGGAACGAGAAAAGAAATAAAAGAAATTTTAAATGCTCATAATTTTGATAGTAAAAACTTAAATGTTATAGCCACATTAAATTCTGTAGAAGCAATCAAAAGATCTGTGCAAAATAACATGGGAATTTCTATCATGTCAAATTTGGCAGCAGAGGATTTTATAAAAGATCAAAAGGTATTATCATTTGATTTTGAAGAGATGAGTATGTATAGAAATTTATATATAGTGAGAAATAAAGAAATGTATATATCAAAATCGGCTTTAAAATTTATTAAATTCATCAGAGAATTCTTTTCAAATGAACCAAAACTTGCTAATAATATAGATTAAAGGAAAAGGTGAAAAAATGATATATTTAGATAATGCAGCCACAACTATGAAAAAACCTCAATGTGTTATAGATGCAGTAGTTGCAGCTATGAGTCATATGGGAAATGCAGGTCGTGGAGCTACTAGTGCTGCTTTAGATGCATCGAGAGTGATTTACGATACTAGAGAAAAACTTTCAGATTTATTTAATTTACAAAATCCATCACGCGTTGCTTTTACTTGCAACTCAACAGAAAGTTTAAATACTGCCATAAAGGGAATATTAAGTAGTGGTGATCATGCCATAACAACTGCCCTTGAGCACAACTCTGTACTTCGTCCTTTATACGATTTACAAGCTAAAGGAATGGAATTATCTATTGTAGATTGTGATGAAAATGGAAATATAGATTACAATGATTTTGAAAAATTAATAAAAGAAAACACAAAGGCTATAGTTTGTACTCATGCATCAAATTTAGTTGGAAATGTCTTAGATGTGAAAAAAATAGGTTCCATAGCTAAGAAACACAATCTAATATTTATCGTAGATGCCTCTCAAAGCGCAGGAGTCTTTCCTATAGACATGCAGGATATGAATATCGATATTCTTTGTTTCACAGGTCACAAGGGCCTTCTAGGGCCTCAGGGAACAGGAGGAATTTGTGTAAGAGAAGGAATAGATGTTAGACCATTAAAAGTTGGAGGAAGTGGTGTAAATACTTTCTCAAAAGAACAACCAGTGGAAATGCCAACTCACCTAGAGGCGGGAACTTTAAATGGACATGCCATAGCAGGTCTTAATGCAGCCCTAGATTATTTAAAAGAAGAAGGAATAGATAATATTCAAAAAAGAGAAGAAGAGTTAATGTTTAGATTTTACAACGGAATAAAAGATATCAAAGACATTAAGATTTTCGGAAACTTTGAAAATAAAAGAGCGGCTATTGTGACTTTTAACGTAGGAGACATAGATTCAGCAGCTTTCTCAGATGAACTAAGTTTCGCATACGATATATCAACTAGAGCAGGAGCACATTGTGCGCCACTTATGCATAAAGCAATGAATACAGTAGAACAAGGTGCCGTAAGATTTTCTTTCTCACACTACAACACAGAAGAAGAAATCGACACAGCAATAAAAGCAGTAAAAGAAATTGCTGCAAGTTATTAAAACAAAACCTGACCCCGGGGTCAGGTTCAAAGGAAGGAAACAAAATGAGAGAAAAACAATTAAGATTAATCGTTACATTCAACACAACAACGGGAGCAATGGCTATGGAAAAAGCCTGCAAAAGTGAAAATGTGCCAGGAAGATTAATTCCAGTACCAAGACAGATTTCTGCTGGATGTGGTTTATCATGGCTTTGTAACAAAGAAGACAGAGAAAAAATAGAAACTCTTATAGCTGATAAGAATTTAGATATAAATAATATACATGAAATAATGATGTAGTTAGAAGGGGTGGTAATTAAATAAATTACTGCTCTTTTTTTATCTAAAAAATAAAATATTGTCAGATTTGGAATTTGGATATATAATAGACTCATATAAAAAATTGCATAAAAAAAGATTACAAGTTCTTTTGTCGGTTTGGCGACCTTCAAAAGATTAGTACCAACTGAAGCAACCAGTTAGTGTTACAAGTAACCTTTCAACTATGAAACCTTAAGAAGTAATTTGGCGATACTTCGTAAGCAAAGCATAGTTATTATTAAATTTATATTAACTATTATAACTAGTTTTTATAATTTACACAAGGGTATAAATTTAATAATTTAAGGAATATTTAGTAAATACGACCTGTCCAACAGTTGGATGGGTCTTTTTTAATGCAAAAAACTAAAAATTCTATAAAAATTTATAAAATATAGACTTAAAAATTAAATAGTGGCTACAACATTAGAAAGTAGCGGAGGTTTTATAAGGAAGAGTGTTTGACCGTGATAACTAACCGAATGGCCCGACCGGGTACAGGGGATGTCGACGAAACACTGGGGTATAAAGTCCCCACAGCATATATTAATGTCTAGTACCATTAAAAAGGGCTGAGAGCAGCAATCCTGGGCTGCAATAAAAAACATAGGAGGGTGGCAACCATTTGTGGAGATACTCAATATACCTACTATTGTCGGGTGGTTGATAGTTTGGCTTTAAATAGCAAAGGTGAGTATTATTAACTGTACTAGTCCAAGCGTACTCGGTGTCGTATAACCGAGCGGGGCTCTAGGAATATCTAGATCTTGGGAGTTACTCTACACTAGTCTGTAGGGTAACTCTGTCCATTTTGACGAAGATAGGAATTGCTCAAAATGATATGTTTGTCAATACAAATATGTTTATATTCAGGAATTTCGGACAGAGTTAGATATAATAAATAATTAATTATAAATATAAGTTATGGTTATTCAAAATAAGAAATATACATCTAAACAATATATCTAAAACCTGTATACACTAAATTAAAAAATAAGTGTGTCATATAAGTAAAAGGGGCGAATTAAGAAACCCACCCTCTTTTTCTATTTACCGTATTTTCTCATTTTAAGTTTCAGAAAGGCAAGAGCCTTTTTAGCCTCTAGTTCAGTTACTTCGTTTTCTCCAACTATTTCACTTTCAATTCCTTCAGCATTTTTATTCATGTCAACTATGGTATCCATATATTCATTTGTTACAACAAATTGTGCAACAGTTCCAACGAAAGTAAGTCCTACAACGGGAATGCCTCTAGTTGCAACTTGCTCTACTGTATTTGCAAAGTCCACGTGAGAGTTTCCCCAACCATCACATGAAAGTATGGCACCGTCTGCTCTCATGGCCTCAGCCCATGCAGCAGCTCTAGTTCCTACGAAATTTTTATCTTCGTTATCTTGTGGAGTTCCCACAACTATAACCCCCAGTAAATCGATATCTTCATCATTTGCAACTACATCTAGAAGTGGATCTCGAAAGTGATGTAGTGTAGTTTCTTTAGTAGATGGTCCTATTCCCATAATACTCCCTCCTTAACACATACAGCGAAGAGCGCCGTCTCTATATTCATTTGGTGTAACTATCATTGGCACATTTCCCATATCTATTATGCTACGTCCACCTTCCATGGCTGATGGATCATGAGAAAACAGTTGAGTATCATACATAGCACCTTGACCTGCTACTTGTTTTATAATAACAACCTTCTTTTTACCTGGTCTTACTTTATCGTAAAATTCATGACGTTCAGTACATTTATGGCCGTTTAATTTTTTTAATTTTGCTCTAAATTCATTACAGAATTTGTCACATGCTCTGTGAGCAGCAGTTGGACCTGGTCTTACTTGTCCTTGGCCTTCAGCTAAAGTAACATCAAAAGAGATTATTATGTCGTCTTTTCCTGGAGTTCCAGGTCTATTTAAAAATAATTGCTCTTTTAAATTTCCCTCAGATGAACCAAACTCAGCAGTTTGCACTCCATTACTATCAACCCCTGTAAGCATTACATAAACACCGGTTAAAGTGTGAGTTATTCCATCACCAATTTTACCAAGAACTTTTGTAGAAATTGGAATTATATCCATGATTGTATTTGTAAATCTATCATGATCACCTGGAGTGATAATTTGTATGTCTATATTTTCAATTAAAGGTTCCTCTTCTATTAATTGTTTTAACATATCTTTACAAACAGTCATTTTTCCATCTAGAAAAACGTTATTTTCGTCACCGAAATCCACTTGATTTACATGATAAGATTTAATCACAAGTCTACGAAGGTTTATTTCTTCCGGCATAAATTCTCCCCCTTATTTATAAAGAATTTCTATTAATAATATATTTTTTGAGTTGTCTAATTCAATATAATTATAGTGTTTTGACTTTAAATCTATCAATAGTTTTATTCATCGGATTTCGTCATATTATTAATCTCTATGTTAAAAATATATAGATTATGACAAAAAAATAACAAAATTAAAAATTTTTTTAGTGTCGTTTTACAAGTCTTTTCAATGCAAAGAAAAAATTATATTAAGGAAACAGACTTTAGTCTAGGATTAGGTTGTTGTATTTGCAAAATTTTATTGTTATAATGTTTATAGATTAAAAAATCTTATAAATTTTGTCTATGAAGGAAATATTTTATAGTATTTTTTGATAAATTATCATATTAGGATTTAATATATATGGGGGTAGATAGGTAACTGGTGTGCCTCCTGGTCTTCAAAACCAGTGTGGGGTGTTAGTAGCATCCTAGGTGGGTTCGATTCCCACATACTCCCGCCAGTAAAAATAAAGGAATATTTTTTTACATATAAATGAAAAGGTTTTCCGTGTGATTTTTTTAACATATATAATTAATTTTGAATATGTTAAAGGAAATTTAAGAATATTTTATAAGATTAAGGCGATTTATATATTAATAAATTTGCTTGAGATTTCTCAAGGGGGTAACTTAATGGGATTACAAAAAATATTACTTAGACAACATGTTGGTGCACCAACTGAGCCAGTTGTTAAGATTGGGGACAAAGTTAAAAGGGGAACTTTGATATCAAAACCAACAGGACTTGGAGCTAACATATTTTCTAGTGTTTATGGTAAAGTAGTTGAAATAACTGATGATGCCATAATAATAGAAAAAGATGAAAATCAACCAGAAGAATTTGTTAAGTTAGAAGGAGATGACAAACTTCAACTTATAAAAGATGCTGGTGTAGTTGGAATGGGGGGAGCAGGATTCCCAACAGCTGTAAAACTTGGAACAAAAGTAAAATACATCTTAGTTAATGCAGCTGAATGTGAACCACTACTTCATCACAATATTGATCAAATAGTAGATAACACAGATATGACTATAAGAGGTCTTAAATATGTTATGGAAATTTGTGGGGCAGAAAAAGGAATATTCGCAATAAAAGCTAAAAACGAAAAAGCAGTAGATGCTTTAGTTGAAGGTTGTAAAAATGATAATTCATTAGATATACATTTGCTTCCAGATATTTATCCAATGGGAGAAGAAAGAGCAGTTGTAAGAGAAGTTTTGGGGATATTACTTCAACCAACTGACTTACCATCAAAAGCAGATGCTGTAGTTATAAATGTGGAAACTCTTCTTAGAGTTGCTGAAGCAATAGAGCTTAAGAAACCATGTTTCTCTAAAAATGTTACAGTTGTTGGGAAACTAAATGGAGGGACTGATCCTCATGTATTCATGGATGTTCCAGTTGGTACTTCTGTTAAGGAATTAATTGAAATGTCTGGTGGAATAGATGGAGATTATGGAGAAATAATCATGGGTGGACCATTTACTGGTAAAGCTTGTGAGGAAGATACTCCAATAACTAAAACTACAGGTGGAATAATAGTAACTAAGCCATTTGAAGATTTAAAAGGTGAAAAAATGGGACTTTTAGTATGCGCTTGTGGTGGTAATGAAGAAAGAATGACTGATATTGCTAAGAAAATGAATGCTGAAGTTGTTTGTGTTCAAAAATGTAAGCAAGCAGCAGATGTTAAGGGGAACTTAAAATGTGAAAATCCAGGAAATTGTCCAGGACAAGCACTTAAAGTTATGAACATCAAAAAAGCTGGTGCTAAACACATACTTATAGGAAACTGTACTGACTGTTCAAACACAGTTATGGGGTCAGCTCCTAAAATGAACCTAGAAGTTCATCACCAAACAGACCACGTACTTCAAACAGTAGGAAAAGATGTTATAAGATACATGAATACATCTAAACATGTACCTCAACTTGGGGAGGTAGAAGAAATCTTAGCAAAAGCTCAATCAGTTGAGGAAACTAAGGAAGTTGAAGTACCAAAAGTTGAAAAACCTAACACAGTATCATTTACTGATGAAGGTGGACTTGTTATAAGTCTTAAAGAGGGGAAAGATATAAATATAGAATTTGTTATAGATTAATATCTTATTTGAAATGCTAAAAAAGAAAGAAATTTCTTTAATAATATAAATTATAAAAAGATTTATTATACAAGGGGGAAAATTTATGTCAATAACTGCTGAAACTGCGAGAGAGCATGCAAATGACCCTGCAGTACTTTGCTGTAGAGCAGAAGAAGGATTAGTTATAGGACCTGCTAACTTAGAAGATCCTGCTATATTTGATGAATTAGTAGATTCTGGTCTTTTAAACTTAGATGGTTGCTTAACTATAGGTCAAATATTAGGTGCAAAGTTAACTAAAACTTGTGATTCTCTAACTCCAGTAACTGTTGATGTTATAGATGCTATAGTTGAAACTAAAGAAGAAGAGACAGCTGTAGAAGAAGTTAAGGAAGAAGTAGTAAATCCAGCACCAGTTGCAACTCAAGTTCAAGGGGGAAGATTAAAAATCCACATAGGAGAAGGTAAAGACATCAATATAGAAATACCAGTTGGTGGACTTACTTCAGTTGGTGGAGCTAAAGTAGTTCCAGTTGAGGAAAAAGTTGCAGCTCCTGTTAAAGAAGTAGCTGGTGAAGCTAAAGTTATAAGAAGCTTAACTAGAAAACACTATAAAATAACAGAAGTTAAAAGAGGACCTGAAACTAAAATAGAAGGAACTGTTTTATACATAAGAGAAGGAATAGAGAAAGAAGCAGTTGCTAGCCAAGACCTAGTAAACAGCTTAAAAATAGATATAATAACTCCAGATAAATACAACACTTACTCAGAAACTATAATGGATGTTCAACCAATAGCTACTAAAGATGGTGAAGACGAAATAGGATCTGGTACTACTAGAGTTATAGATGGTGTTGTAATGATGGTAACAGGAACTGATGCTAATGGTGTTCAAATAGGAGAATTCGGTTCATCTGAAGGTATCTTAGAAGAAAACATCATGTGGGGAAGACCAGGTTGTCCAGAAAAAGGTGAAATATTCATCAAAACTGAAGTAATAATAAAAGAACATACTAACATGGAAAGACCAGGGCCTCTTGCAGCTCACTCTGCAACTGACTTTATAACTCAAGAAATAAGAGAAGCTCTTAAAAAACTTGATGATGAATTAGTAGTAGATACTGAAACATTCGAGCAAGTAAGAAGACCAGGTAAGAAAAAAGTTGTTATAGTAAAAGAAATAATGGGACAAGGTGCAATGCACGATAACTTAATATTACCAGTGGAACCAGTTGGTGTATTAGGTGCTAAGCCAAATGTTGACTTAGGAAACGTTCCTGTTATGGTATCTCCACTAGAAGTATTAGATGGATGTATACATGCATTAACTTGTATAGGACCTGCTTCAAAAGAAATGTCTAGACATTACTGGAGAGAGCCATTAGTACTTGAAGCACTTCATGATGAAGAAGTAGATTTATGTGGTGTATTATTTGTAGGTTCTCCTCAAATAAATGCTGAGAAATTCTACGTATCAAAAAGAGTTGGTATGATGGTTGAAGCTTTAGACGTTGATGGTGCTTTTGTTACTACTGAAGGTTTCGGAAACAACCATATAGACTTTGCTTCTCACATAGAGCAAATAGGTATGAGAGGAATACCAGTAGTTGGTATGAGTTTCTGTGCTGTTCAAGGTGCTCTAGTTGTTGGTAATAAATATATGACTCACATGGTAGACAACAACAAATCAGAAGCAGGTATAGAAAACGAAGTATTAGGATGCAATACTTTATGCCATGAAGATGCTATAAGAGCATTATACATGTTAAAAGCTGAAATGGCTGGAGAAGCAGTTAAAGCTCCTGAGAAGAAGTGGAATCCAAACGTAAAAGACAATAACATAGAATTAATATCTAATGTTACAGGAAAACCAGTTGAGTTAGTAGAAAACGAAACTTCTCTTCCAATGTCTCAAAAGCGTAAAGAAAAATATAGCTAAGAAAGATTGACACAAAATGAATGAAAATAATTTAAAATATGGTGATAGAATTCTTTATATGGAAGGGGTTATTGTAGAAGTTCACGATGGATGCGTAAGCATCGATCTAAAGGGACGTCTAGGATATTTAAAAGTTCCTATGAGAATGCTAATTACTGATTATGAAATTAAAGTAGGTCAAGAAGTTGGATTTAACATGAGCTTTGTTGAACAACTGGGACCAGAGACAAATGATAAATATATATCTAATTTAATGACTAGAAATAAAAAAATAAACGAAATGTCTAATAAATAGATTCTTACTCAAAATATTTGAGTACAAAATAAAAAGGGGGAAAAAAGATGAGTTTAACAGTAGTTAAAGGGATGCAATCAGAAATATTCGTTCCAATAACACCACCTTCAGTTTGGGCTCCTGTTACTAAGCCTTTAAGCGAGATGAGAATAGCTCTTGCTACTGCAGCTGGTGTACATCACAAAGACGATAAACGTTTCAACTTAGCTGGAGATTTCAGTTTCAGAATAGTAACTGATTCTATGCCATCTAATGAACTTATGGTATCTCACGGAGGATACGACAATGGGGACGTTAATAAAGATATAAACTGTATGTTCCCAATAGATAGAATACATGAACTTGCAGCTGAAGGGTTTATAGGTTCAGTAGCACCAGTACACATAGGATTTATGGGTGGTGGTGGAAACCAACAAAAATTCAAAGAAGAAACAGGTCCAGAAATAGCTAGAATATTAAAAGAAGAAGGCGTGGACGGCGTTTTACTTACAGCTGGCTGAGGTACTTGCCACCGCTCTGCAGTTTTAGTGCAGAGAGCGATTGAAGAAGCTGGTATACCAACAATAATAATAGCAGCTCTTCCACCAGTAGTACGTCAAACTGGAACTCCAAGAGCAGTTGCTCCACTAGTTCCAATGGGTGCTAATGCAGGTGAACCAAACAATAGAGAAATGCAATACAATATAGTTAAAGATACTTTATCTCAACTTCATGACATACAAACTCCAGGTAAGATCGTTCCATTACCTTACGAGTATGTTGCTAAAGTTTAAGATATATTCAAAGAAACTGGTGAGATTATTCTCATCAGTTTTTTTATTAATAAAGTAACAAATTTTTTTAGGGATTTAATTACGAAAGTGAAGAGAATTTTTCTATGAAAAATGTTCATAATAATTTTTTATGTAATATATATTACTCACATGTTACATTATAGTTATATTTGAAAACATATTAGAAAACTATATCAAAACTAAATATTTTACACTTCTATTAAAACTTAAAAGAAAAACAATACATAGATAAGAGAAGGTGAAGTTAACTTTTTAAATTTATTTATGATATAATGTTTTCATATTTTTCAGATATAAAAAATAAATTTGGGCATAAAAAAAGTCTCTTCTGTTTTGGCGAACAAGAGACTTTAGCCCTCCCTAAAAGGAGGTTATTTAATTGCAATATAGCTATATTATATCACAAATGCCTACTCTTATACAAAAGGTGGGTGATGCTTTTTATGGAAGATAAAAATGCTTTTAAACTGGCAATGGGGGAGATAAGTTCTCTTGAAAGTTTAAAAACAGTTATGGAAAGTTATCAAATATCTTTCAAAAAAGATAATTCAGGTTACTATGCAAAATGTGTATTTCACAATGATAAAACACCAAGCCTGAGAATTAAAGAAATAGGAGGCAAGGCAATTTATCATTGCTTTGGATGTGAGGCTACAGGAGATATTATTAACTTTATTCGTCATATGGACAAAGTTGATAATATAACAGCTCTTAAAAAAGCCTATGAGATACTTGGAAAAGATTTAAAGTATAATAGCAAGAACTCTCATAATAAACTTTTAAGTTTTGAAAATTTCATAAGAAAGAATAACGGGACTTTAAAAAGAAATAATGAAGTTTACAACTTAGAAGACATATATGTTTATTTTGATGAAGAGTCAAAACCAGTATATTGTAAGACAAAATATAAAAATTTTACTGGTAAGAAGTACTTTACAACAAAATCATTAATTGAAACTGACAATGGATTTAAATATGGAGAATCTAGAGATTTTGAAGAATGCGAAAAAGTTCTTTATAATCTACCACAAGTTAAAAAAGCAATCTTAAAAGATAACTGGATATTCTTTGTGGAAGGTGAAAAGGATGTTGAGACTCTAAAAAAACTTAATTTATGCGCTACAACTATTTACACAAAAAAATGGCAAGATTCTTATAGTGAAGATTTAAAAAATGCTAAAATAGCCTTTATAGCAGATAGTGGCAGGGCTGGAGAAGAGTTTAAAAACTTCGTAGTTGAAAAGCTTAAGAAATGTTGTAAAAGTATTAGAATAATAGACTTACCAGGTATTGAGAAAATCGGTGATGGCAAAAACAAAGATGTTACAGACTGGCTAGAATCTAATAAAACTGTGGAAGATTTAATAAATGTATTAAAAAAATCTCGAGACATACTTGATAAATCTCTTATTCAACAAGATGAATATGGAATCTATCAAATAGTAAGTAAAATAGAAAATGATCAAATAAAAGAAAGTAGAGTAAATATAACTAACTTTCAAATAATAGATGCCACAATTTTTAGAAATAAAGATAATGGAGATCAGATTATAAAACTGACTCTCTTATCAAATATGGGCAAAAAAGAAGTAATAGAAGCAAATGCTAGAGAGTGCTTTTCTGATGTGAGGATTTTTAGAAGATATCTTGGGATAGATTATATTTTTTATGGTAAAATACATGATTTAATAAAACTTCAGCAGTGGATAATAAATTACTTTATAAAAGAAGATATTTCAATTTATACAAATAGTGGAATTAGAGAAATTGATGGAGAAAATGTATTAATTACCAATAAAGGTATACTAAAAGCAGATGGAAGTTTTGATACATCTACATATGCCATAAATTCTATTCACAATATAGATTTTACAAATATAAGTGAATTAAATAAATATGAAGCAGAGGAATTATGTAAGTATCTATTTAATTTCAATTCCAAGGAAAATGTATATAATACTTTAGGTCTAGGCGTTGCTCATATGTTAAATTCCTATGGTAGAAAATCGAGTTTAGATAATGTACCAATACTGCAAGATTTAGGTGAAAGTAAAAGTGGAAAAAGTAAGGCTCTAACTATTTTGAGATTACTATTTAATAATACAAATGCATCAATGAGCTTATCAGCATGTACAGATTTTGCACTACTTAAATCTTTTGATGAGACTTATTTACCAATATTTTTAGATGAGGTAAAAGTATCAAGAGTAAGTAGTGACAAAATAAATTCTCTATCAAATCACATGCGTGCCATTACAGAAGGATATGAAAATGTAAAAGGAACTAAAAATTTAACACTTAGGAAACTTACATATAAATCATCTTTAATTATTTCTGGAGAAGAAGAAATACAAGAAACTGCAGTGAAAAATAGATCTAATATAGTGTGGTATGCCATAAGTAACTTTACGCCTGCTGGAAAGGAAGCAGTAGATGTTTTATGTAACTCTAAAAAAGGAGAAACTTTACTAAGACGTTTCTCAAAGAGTTTATATCTTTATGTACTTAGAAACTTTACAGATGAAACATTTGAACTTGAATATTTGATTATAAAAAATAAATATGAATTTGAGAGAAAATTATCTTTAAGTAACTCTAGAGAAGTTAATACAGCCACATACACCATGATGGGTATTAACTTGCTTTACAATACATTTAGTGAGCTTGGTGTAAATATGGATAAAATCATCAACCTAGAAGAAGCCTCTCACATGATAATTAAGAATATTAAAGAAAATGTATTAGAAAAGCATATAAGTGGTACTAGAAGTGAATACGAAAAAATTCTTGAGGATATTAATCATTTAGTTTGTATAGAAGACAGAACCATAAGAATAGAAGAAAATGTTCATTTTAAAATTCTCTCAAAACATAATCAAATAG
Source organism: uncultured bacterium (assembly GCA_945935525.1). Taxonomy (GTDB): domain Bacteria; phylum Bacillota_I; class Bacilli_A; order RF39; family UBA660; genus CAG-1000. Next base: position 18,800 of record CAMERI010000016.1, read on the forward strand.
CCTTTGACTTTAAAACAATATATGATAAATTGAATAAATATTATAATGTGTATAAAGATGCCAGTGAAAAATTATTAGATTATAAAACTTTTACAAAAATGATTTCTAAATCAGCATATATAATAGATTCAGATAGTAATAAACATTATAAAGCAGTTAAGATAAAAGTTTGGCTGGATAGTGAAAATAAAATATCTTATAAAAATAAGAAAATGTTTATATTGAAAATAGATGAAATCAAGAAACTTGAAATGGATAATATATTCCCAGAAGACATTGATGAGAATGGCTTTGAGGAAGATCTTGATAATGTAATACCATTTAACTAAGAGGAGCCTTTGGCTCCTTTTTTAATTGAAAGATTGTATTAATTATTAAAATAAATAGGATATAAATGGTTAATAA
>CAMERI010000017.1:0-10982 GCA_945935525.1 uncultured bacterium
CAAAAGAAAAGTAGGCACAATCTTTTTTGTGTCTACTAATATCTTACAACTTCATAATAGTCTAATATTCTATTTTATTTAAATAAAGTCCAACGGGACTAGCACATCTACCTAAAGAAGTTCTGTCCATTTTATTAAATATATCTTCTATATCACAAATACTCTTTTTATTATCATTTATATCAAGTAATAAACCAACTATATTTCTAATCATATATCTAAGAAAACCACTTGATTCAAATCTAAGATATAATACCTTCTTAGATATTTTATAGTCTATTATAACATCTCTTTCATAGTTACCATTATCTTTATCTGAAGTAAAACTTCTATAATTATGAATACCTTTAAATTGATTTATAAATATATCTAATAATTCTTTATCTATACTTTTACAATATTGATATACATATTCACTTTCTATAGGATTATATTCTCCCATATTAATTTTATAAATATATTCTTTTCTCTTAACATCATGCCTTACATTAAATTCATTACTAACTTTTTTAATACTTTTAACGTAGATATAATCACCTAATAATGAATTAACACTATGAAGTAGTTTCTTTGTGTTTACTTCTTCTTCTACTTCAAAAGTACAATATTGATTTAATGAATGAACACCTTTATCTGTACGAGATGCCCCTATAGTATTAATACTTCTATTAAATATTTTAGATAATACTTTTTCTATTTCTCCTTCAACTGTATCTTTATTCTTTTGAATTTGATATCCATAATATTTAGAACCATTATAACTTAAATTAATTAAATATTTCATTGTATTGTTATTACTCCTTTTTGTACTAAATAAGCATATATAAGTACTAAATGAAATGCAGTATAAAATATATCATAAAATCCAACTCTATTAGTTCTATAATTAGTTCTGTATCTCTTCATATTATAAAGTCTTAGTTCTGATGCAAAAGCTATATCTCTACTTTTTCTTTTAGTTAGTGCTAGTATATTACCATATATTGTTCCTACTGCATTCATTCTACCAAATATATTAGAATGAAAATAATCTATTCCTCTACTAGCTTCAGCTTTTAAAGTTTTATATTCTACTGTTAACATAAGAGGTACATATCTTAACATTTTATTAACTTTAAAAGCAAACTTAGTAATTGGTAAATATAAGAAGTTAAAATATGATAAGAACTTTTCTATTCCATAAGCACTCTCACTAGGACTAGTAGTATAAGCAAGTATATTTAAATATTCTACTAAAGTAATAAGTTTAATTATATATGTAATAGTTTCTGTTATATTAAGTCTAAAATATGCACAAACAAATGCTATTAAAATATAAATATATCTTAAAGACCAAAATGTTCTAAAATAATATTTAAATGGTACAAAACTTAATAACTGCATACATAGTACTAATCCAAATAGAAATAAATTTATATATAATGAATCTGTAAGTATCATAAGTACGATTGCTATTATAAAATTAAATAGTTTAACTACTGGATTTAATCTATGTACTGAAGAATCTACTGGATAAAAAGAGCCAAATGAATTTCTAGAATACATCTCTATATACCCCCTTTATTAGGTCAAGTATATTGTCATAGTCATGTATGTATCTTCCTTTTTTCTTACATTCATCTATAAATGTAACTATCTTTGGTACTTCTACTCCTATTTGATTTAAAGCATCTATATCACGAAGTAATTCTTTACCACCAAATGCTACTAATTTAGTCATATGCATTAAGTATACATAATCTGTTATTTGATAACAAAAATTAGTATCTTTACTTAGTAATATTATTGTCTTTTTATATTTATTTTTTAAGAGTTTTAGTAGTCTTATTAATTCTTTTTTATCATTTGAATTAAGTCCTGCTGTATATTCATCTAGTATTAATATATTAGGATTATACACAAGAGCACACGCAAGTGCTACCTTCTTAGCATCTACAAGTGTTAACTCATGAGGATTCATGTTTAAATATGAGTCATCTAACCCAACTAATTTTAAAGCATCACTAGCTCTTAAATCTATTTTTTCTAATTTATATTTGAAATATTTCATTCCAAATTCTATTTCGCTTCTAACAGTTTTATTAAAGAACATATCATATGGATTTTTAAATACATATCCAGTTTGAAATCTAAGTTTATTTATATTCTTTATCATTCTTCCATCATTAATAAATCTTCCTATTTTAACTCTACCACGAGTAGGCATAATTAATGCATTTATTAAATCACCTATAGCTGTCTTACCACTATTACTTTTACCAATAAATGAATATATACCAGGATTCTTTATTTCGAATGTTACATCACTTATAATAGTTTTCTCTAAAGGAGTATATGCATCTATAACAAAACTTACATGATCAAATCTTATTTCCATAATGCACCTACCAATTCTTTATCACTTAAATAGTATTTATTAATAAGTCCATAATCCATTAAATATCTATTTAACTCTACTATAAATGGAAGACCTAAACCTAATCTCTTAAGTATCTTTTCTTCATTTAAAACACTTAATGTCTTGCCTTCACATACAATCTTTTTTTCATAAACTATTATTATTTTATCGCCATATAAAGTTTCTTCCATATCATTAGTAAAATTCATTACTATTCCACCATCTTTAACATATTCTTTTAATATATCAAAAATAAGTAATTTATCTTCATAGTCTAATTCACAAAGTACATTATCTATTACTAATATTTTAGGTTTAACTATTAATGCAGATAATATTTTCATCTTTACTTTATCACTAGCACCTAAACTATTAGGATCTCTTATTAATAATTCTTTTAATTTGAAATGTCTACTTTCAGTATCTATAAGTTCTCTTATTTGATTCTTTTTCATAGCTAAACTTTCAAGTCCAAAAGCTATTTCATCTTCAACAGTTTCACCTACAAAAACATTTAAATGTTTATATAAAACAAAACTCATTCTTCTTCTAATAACATCTAAAGTCTTAGGACTAAAACTAGTATCTCCTACTTCTATAGTAGCTTTCTTATTACCATGCAAAAGAGTATGAATTATTAAATCATTATTATCTCCAATAATAGATACAAATTCACTAGGTTTTAATTCTATACTAATATCTTCACCAAACTTATATTTAAAGTATACATCTTCCATAATAAATACTCCTCATATGAATTATACTATATTTTTAAATATTAAAAAAGATTTTATAAACTTAATTTTTATAAAATCTATTATAGTATAATGCTATTAAAATAGAACCAATTGAATTACCAAGTAACATCACAAGTATATAAAGTAATGATTTTAAACTTAATAAATTTGCTACACTTATATAATACATATTAGCTATACTATGTTCAAAACCACTAAGTATAAATACCATTACACACATAAATATACAAGAGTATTTACCTATCTCATTATTTATCTTTTTATAATTGTTTACTGCTATATACATAAGTATTCCACATAATATAGATAAAATAAATATACTAAGTAAGTTATCATTTAGTTTTAAATTTACTAAATTTACCGCTTTATCACTAATACTTTTAAATCTTGTTAAAAGCACTAACCTAGCTACTAAGAATGTACCAATAAAATTACCAACTATTGTTATTAATAATTCATAAATATAATTAAATTTATTTATAAGTACATATCCAACTTTACCAGTAAATAAATTCATTCCATACATACATATAACAAGAAGTCCTATAGAAAATAAGAAAGCCCCAAATAAGTTATTATCAACTCTTAAATATACTGTACCAGCAATACCTATCATAATACCAGCAAATATACTTTTAATTAAATAATCTATATAATTTTTATATTTTTTCAATTTATTTCCACCTTGCTTCTAAAGTTATATTACTACTAACGACCTTATCAAAATTATATTTAATTTCATTATAGTACCAGCCATCAAATTCATATCCATTTTTAATAGGTTCTTTAGGTGCTATAGCCATTTGATTCTCAACTACTTCTTGAGTAGTATTTTCTTCTCCATTATTATACACAAATGTAACAATAAATTTAAGTCTATAATCTGCTTTTAATGTAGTTGTACCTTCTACTTTATAGTGACCTTCTACATATTCACCATTAGCGTCTTTCCAACCTATAAAACTATAACCTTTTTTCTCTGGTACTGGAAGTACAATTTCTTTATGTTTCTTTTCTCTAATACTACTAAAAACACTTCCACCATCACTATCAAAACTAATAGTGTATTTTCCATCAAATATATATATAAATAAAATAATAGCACCCAAAAATAATACAAATGATACTATTAATTTAATATAATCTTTCTTTTCTAATTTCTTTTTACTTTTAACATTCTTTTTTCTTTTTTTACTCATTCCAACCACCATCTTAATTTTATCATAGAATACTTTCCAAAACCATAAGAAATTTAAAAAAGTTTATTATTTTGAATAAACTTTTCCATTAACATATAATTTATATCCATTAAAATCTATATTAAAGTTACTATCATCTTCATTATCCAAAGATGTATTATCTGGTAAAATTAAATATTTTAGTTATTTAATTAATACTGAAAATGATGACAAATAAGTCATCATTTTTTTCTTATATTACCAGTCACAATATCTTTAAGATTATTAACAAGTACTTTAAAGTATGATGCTTTCTTTACATCTTCATTAACAACTAAATCATATTTATATTCTTTAGAGTCATAATTAAGTATTAGCTCTCCTACTTTAGTACCCTTCTTCAAAGGTGCTTTTAATTTATCAAGTTCAACCTTTGTACTATAATTAACATCTCTAGTATTTTTATCAACAATTAATTTAACATCATTATCTAAGTAATAATTATATTCTTTATTTTCACTACCACTTATATTTATTTTACCAGTATATTCACTTTTTTTAAATATTACTTCACTTCCATATATACTGTATCCATACTCCATCATACCAATGGTATCACTACTTCTATTATCTTTAGAACTACTTTTCATAACAACACTAATAAGTCTCATATTATTTTTATTCATCGTTGCTGTAAGACAATAACCTGCTTTATCAGTATAACCTGTTTTAAGACCATCAATTCCTTTATAGAACTTAACAAGTTTATTTGTATTAACTAACCAATGATTCTCTCCTGATACTGTTATATATTCATCATACGTACTAGATATTTTAAGTGCAAGTTCATGTTTAACTAATTCACGTGCAATTATTGACATATCATAAGCAGTAGTTAAATGTCCATCTTCATCAAGACCATGAGGATTTTTAAAAGTAGTATTCTTACATCCAAGTTCTCTTGCTCTTTCGTTCATCATATTAACAAAATTTTCAACTGTACCACCCAACTTTTCAGCAAGCGCAACAGCCGCATCATTTGCAGAAGCTATTCCTACACCCTTAATTAAATCTTCAACTTTAACATTACTTCCAGCTTCAACATATATTTGAGTTCCACCCATATCTTGAGCATTCTTAGAAATTAACACATCATCGTTCAAACTAATCTTCCCACTCTCAAGTGCTTCCATAGTTAAAAGCATAGTCATAATTTTAGTCATAGAAGCAGGAGCCATCTTTTTATCTTTATCTTTCTCAAATAATATTTTCCCAGTACTAGCTTCTACTAAAATAGCAGTCTCACTATTTTTAGCAAGCCCTACTTCACTAGCATTTACAACTAAAAACATAAAACATATTAAAATAAAAAAGACTTTCTTCATACATATCACCATTAAATAATATGCATTTAAAATTCTTTTATCATTCTTTTTATATATTCTTTAAAGCAAACTCTAATACTCTATCATAATTATTTATAAAGTCTTCTTTAGTACTTTCTACATAATAATCAGGTTTAAATATAACTGGTTTAAATATTTTGCTATCAAGTTTACTTAATTCATATTTATCAGAAATTTTTATATTCATACTAGGAATAAAATAACAAGTTGACACGGCAAATCTATATTTACCTATATCTAACCATACTTGTTCTCCATATGAATTAAATGGTGTACCTATCCCTTCACCTACTGTTACGCATCCAAGTTTAATTAAATCATATAGTGCTAAACTGCCTGATGAAGATATTATATAATCAGTTAAAACTACTAACTTCTTATCTTTATGTTCACTTAAAAAATCTATTAAGAGTTTATTAAGTTCTGAATTACCTCCAATATTACCTCTTAAATCTATAATAATTTTACTAATATTATTAAAATCAAAACTTCTTATTTCATTAATAGATTCTTCTATTATAGATTTATATTCATTCTGTACTGAACAATGTCTATATATAAGAGTATCTTCTTTTATTTCATAAGTACCAGTATCTCCATAATAGTATTCTTCTATATCAAATTGATCATCACTAGTCATTACATCTTTTTTATCAATTGTCCTCTTCTCTATCTCACCACTAATAGTCTTAAATTCAAAAGTTAACTCTTCACTCTCTCTTAAAGAAGGTAAACTAAATAATAAACTCATATCAAATAAAGATTTTTCAAGTTCATATCTTTTTCTCTCTAAAGTTCCATATGTAATAACATCATCTAACTCTTTTAATATTTTAGAAATACTTACTTCATTTATAGATTCAAGTATGCTTCCTCTTAATCCTTCTGGATAATTAACAACAACTGCATCATTAAAAATTCTATAATTAAATGGAAGGATTGTAGTCCTCATTCTAAACTTAGTATGCACATCATCTACTCCACTAAGTCTTTTAATAATATAATTCATGAAGTAATCAAATTTATATCCATCGTCTATTTCAATCTTATTAATTAACTCTTTACATATATTTTTAAACTCTTTTTTAGTTATATTATGCCATGGATTAACATGTAATCTTTCATACTCATTTATAAATTTATCTAATGTATTTTGATAATATTCAAGCATATTTCACACTCCTAGTATATTAATTATAGCATAATATTTTATAACATTTAAAAATTGTTAATCATAAGATTAACAATCTTTATATTTATTTACTTTCTATTTTTCTCCTACAATATTTACAAGTACCTGTTTTAGCAGTCAACATATTATCTGCACCACAATATGGACAAATAACAACATTAGTATTCTTAGCAATCTCTCGTTTTTCTTTCATAATCATATCATTTTTTCTTGATATTTCAGCATTTCTTTTCTCTTGATTTTCTATATACGACCTAACAGAATTTTTTGTTTTATCAACAATCATACTTACTATAGAAGAAATTATCAAAAATATAATACCAACTGTTATTAATCTTTTACTATAATCTATAAAATTAACTTTATATAATTCACTATTAATAATTTTATTAAAATATGGAATATTATCAGCACTATATTCAAATAAATTAAATACATAATTTAATAATTTTGGTATTAATATTATAAGTCCAGTTGAAACTAAATAATATGGAGTCACAATTCTTCTTCTATCAGAATAATAAACAATATATCTGAAGATTATTAAACATACCCCAAGAAAAGGAAGAAAATACAACAAAGCTAATATAACTGGAATACTACATAACATTCTTATCAATATATTATCTCTCATAAGTTACCTCTAAATTATTTTTGTTCCTTATTATCATTTTTAGTAAACTCGTTCATTATAGCACTTGCTCCAGGAATACTATCAGTAAATGATTTTAACAATTTATTCTGAGAAGTTGCTCCTTGAACATTTGTATTATTAGCACCTGACATAGTTGAACTAGAAAGTCCATTAACTCTTTTAACATAGTTATCAACTTGTCTTAAATTAGTTACTTCTCTATCCGTTTCAGTTTCATATGTATGTCTAGCACCAGCATTACGATATCTACTATACATAATTATGAAATAAATAATACCTATAGATAAGAATATCCAAGAGCCCTCAAAATCATCTGCTGTTAAGAACATTAAGAATACACCTAATGCTTCTACCAAAGCAGAAATTGCAATTAATTTTGGCATATGAATTGGTACACTACCCATAGTTTCCCCAGTTCTAGCATTAACAGCTACATAATGAAGTAATTTCTTATCTCCTTTTACTTCTTGATAACTATATAACCATACTGGTAAATAAGCAGCTTTCCATTGCTGTCCTTTAATACTGAAATCTTCTTGTGACCAAGCTACACCTCTATCATAATTTTTTAATGAATCATTAGCAGCAAATCTTGCTACATCTTTAGCTTGAACATCAACTACTGTTTTAAGAGAATCTACATTTACATCTCTCTTTTCTGAAGTATAGCCTCTTAAATAATTAGCATTATATTTAACAGCATTTTCAGTATCAAAAGGCATAATAGCATTTATAACATTATTAGTTTTACTCTTATCCTCATTATTTAATCTATCACTACTTGATTCAACAGTTAATCCTTTAATTACTAAATCAAATTCTCTTTCTACATCATATAGATCAGCATCATATCTTATTTCTTGTCCATTACCTACTTTAACTGTATATGAATGTACTAAATGTTCACCTTGACCAATAAGTTTAGCATGAGAATTTACATCTACTATCATATATGGAAAATAAACGCCCATTACATTATTAGTAGTAAATTCTTTAGTAAATGTTGGATGAGCAAAGAATTTTCTTTTACCAACAAATTTTTCTATAGAACCTTTTGCTTGATCTTTAGTCATCTTAAATGGTAATACTACATCAGGGATAGCACCATTTGGTATTTGTTGATTTACTGATAATACATTTCTACACCAGTGACATCTAGCAGTACTAGCTTCACTTGTATCAATTACTACTTCTGCTCCACAACTACTACATTTGAATGTTAATACATCTTTTGTATCAGCTATTATATTTTGAGCACCTGAACCCATAACTTGACCAGTTAAATTTTTAATATTTGTTTCCATACCAGATATTTTTTCAGGCTCAAATTCATGTCTACAGAAATTACATCTTAATTTACCATTATTAGCATTTAATGATATATCAGTAGCTCCACATTTAGGACATTTATTTTGTCCATCAACTGCACCCTCATCAGTTTTAATGATTTTAGGTTCAGTTGATGTAACATTTTCATTATTAGTAGGAGTAATATTTTCTAAATTATTACTCTCCATATACTATATACCTAATAATTGTTTCTTTTTAGCTTCAAAATCTTCTTGAGTAATAATTCCTGCATCTAATAATTCTTTAGCTTTTTTAAGTTCAGCATAAGGATCAGCTTGAGCAGGTTCAGCTTGAACTTGTTGTGGTTGAGCTTCAGGTGCAGGTTGAGCAGTTGCAGCACCAGCTACATTTATAAATGGATTTTGATTAGCATTTGCAGGTTGTTGCATTCCGTTCATCATTCCAGCACCTGCTTGCATTCCCATACCCATGAATGCCATACCAGTTCCACCACCATTTTCACCAGCAGCTTGAACTCCACGAGCAACTGATTGTTGCATAAATGAGTTACCTCTAGCACCACTAAGAGCATCAGCTTTCTTAACATCACTAAGAAGTGCTTTAGTATCAGCATCATATTCAATAGATAGAATAGCAGTTTTAACGATTTCTAAACCTCTATCTCCTCTCCATTGATATGCATCTTCAACAGCTTTAGACATTGCTTGAGCAAATCCAATTTGATCTCCTTGAATCTTAGCAATTCTATTTCCTTTACTAGGATCATTTGTATAATTAGAGAATGCTGCTGATAAAGTACCAACTACTTCATTAAATAATTGAGTAGCTGCATCATTATCCATATCAGCAAAATCAAATACTGGAGCTCCTGGAGTTAAATATTTTTGTGGTACAAAGTTTTTAACAAATAATAGTGGGTCTACTATTTTTAATGTATAAGTACCTCTAGTAACAGCTCCTACTTGAGTATTTAGATATGCATCATCCCAATAAATTTCTGATTGAGTTCCAAATCTATTATTTGGTATTTCTTTTAAATTGATATAGAAAGCTAATTGTTGGCTAGAAGCTTGTCCACCAAATTTAAATCTTTCCCAAGATGTTCCTATAGTTGATGATAAAATTCCATCTCCTGCAAACATACTCTTTGAATTAGGATCATCTGATTTAAATTCAAATCCTCCTGGTTCTGCAATTAAACCTGTAATTTGTCCATCTTGTAATGTAATTAATGCTGTACCTTCAGGAACTATAATTTTACTACCATTAGTAATTACATTTTCTTGTCCCTTATAATTTTCACCAACACCATTGTTTGTACCTTTTGGTACTGCTTTAAATAATGCTGCTGTTGCTGGAACACCTTCAGTTGGTCCATAAAAATCCTTCCATTGATCAGCAAATGTGCTACTAAGAGCACCACTAAATGCTTTAATAAATCCCATAATCTTACCTCTCTTCTTTAGCATTTTTAAATAAAGTTATAAAAAAAGATATAAATTATTAAAAGTATTGAGTATTAAAAATACCACTCCCTCTAAAACTATATTTTTATCTATACTCTATCTATCATTTTAATTATATCATAAATCATATTAATTACTACTAAAAAAGACATATTTTTTTAAGTATGTCCTTTATTTTCCTACATTTCAGTAGTATCTTTATGATTCTTATTTAATTTTTTAATCATATCAGTTGCATCAACGCTCTTACCTTTAATTGCTTCTAATACTTCAATTGGTATACAGAATATAATAGTATTTGATTGATCACTACTAATATCATTAATAGTTGATAATGTTCTTAAATGCATAGCTCCTGGTGTAGTAGCCATAGTTTCAGCAGCAATAGCTAAATTCTTAGATGCTTCTACTTCACCTTGTGCTTTAGTAAGAATTGCTTCTTTTTCACGTTCTGCTTCAGCAGCCTTAGCAATTACTCTCTTCATTTCTTCAGGAAGACTTACATCTTTAAGTTCAACATTTTCCACTTTAATTCCCCATGGGTCAGTAGCTTCATCAATAATCTTACATATTTCAGTACTTATTTTTTCTCTTTCACCCAAAAGTTCATTTAATGAA
>CAMERI010000018.1:0-5811 GCA_945935525.1 uncultured bacterium
ACACATATTAACTATTTCTTCTGCTTTTTCCATTATTTTCTTTCTATAAGGATTACTATATGGGTCTGAATTATTATTTGATGGAGGATTTGAAGGAACATATGAGTTTACATTATTTTTTAATTGATATTTAATATTATTTAACAATATTTTACATCCTATTGAGTTTAAATCTACCCCATTGTAAGTGTATGACGAATTTAATATGTTAGCTGTACACATACCACTTTGTAATGTTATTGATTTTATACCTAATTCATTAGCACAATTCATTAAAGTTTTATTATAAGATTGTATTTGATTATTTAATTGCTCATAATTATATTTCTCAGTAACATAATTTACACCAACAGGTAACTCGTCTGCTAAGAATATATGTTTACCATTATATTTTTCTTTTACTTGACTTAAAATAGATTTAATACTTGTTATATCATATAATGAATTATCTGTTAATCCTAACATAATTATAACTGCTTTAGGATTATTTGGATATTTATCTATGTCAAAATATACTGGGTCGTCTATAACAAAACTCATATTCGATTGCATATTATTATCTTGTAAATTTTTAACTCTTCTTGTCCCTAAAATTAAAATATTATCTAAGTTATCAATATTAACTTCAGCCTCTTTATTACTAACATTAATGTCACAAGTAGTTTTTATATTAGTGTTTTTATTAGATACAACTGTTATAGTACATTTACCATTTGATATACCAGTAACTAACCCTTCATTAGATACTTTAGCAATATTACCGTTAGAACTAATATATGTTACAGATTGATTTGCATTTGTAGGTAAAACTGTATGAATTATATAACTTGATTCATGTATATCTAAATCTAATATTGTATTGTTTAATCTTATATCTGTTACATTGACGTTATCACTTTCACTCATATCCACTTCTACTACTACTTTACAAGTATCAGTTTTACTTCCATCTTCTGATATAACCGTTATAATACAAGCACCATAACTATTACCTATAACAACACCATCTTTTACTGATGCAATGTTATCGTCACTACTTATCCAAATAACATTTTTATTACTTGCTGTTTCTGGTAAAACTGTAGCTTTTAACATATAAGTTTCATTTAAATCTATATTAATTATGTGTTGATTTAAATCTACAGCAGATACTTTATCTGTTGCTAATTTTTCAGCTGAAGAATCTATATCTAAGTTAACATTTGTAACCAATGTACTGTTAATTTTAGAATATTTTTCTTTATTCCATAACCACTTATTAGTTTGAATTATTTTTTTAGTTTCTCTTGATTTTTTTAATAAATCAGCTATAACTCTTGTATTATCTTTATTTGTCTTTTTATTTGAAAAAGTTAAATTTAAAGTATTATTTTGATAATCCATGCTCCAACCTACTAAAAATACAAAATCTTCTTTATCTCTTTCGCTATCATATGTTGAAACTACATCACCTAAACCTAATTCTATTTTAGGATTTGTTATGAATCTATTACCTAATAATCTTTTCACAAAGTTAACTGAATCAACACTAAATTCTATGGTTGGCTTACATTTTGTTTTCAATATATGTTCACCAGTTTTCATCAATTCTTTAGCATCTAAAAAACTATCGTCTGAATAAGTATCATAATAAATAAATTCTTTTAGTTCATTTATTAATTCTTTTGTGAATAATAAATTACCATTTTCATCTTCAGAAGTTTCTCTTCTACATAATCTATTTAACACTTTAATTTTCTTTTCTAAATCGTCTATTTCTCTCTCTAGTATTGATATTTTTTCAGATACAGAATGTAATTCTAATGTAGAAACATCTAATTCACTTTTCAAGTCATCTAATACATAATATTCTTCTTCCGTATCCATATCAGAATATCCATCTATTATATTTTGAAGTTGATTACATTTAGTCATTAATATATTTTCAGTAGAATCTAAAGTTGTTAATTCATATTGTTTTTGTGATTTTAAACTAACATAATCTTTCCATTTTTCCATTCTCTTTGGTGTAACTTTTTCAAATATTTTCAAAGCTCTAGTTAATTCTTTACTCATCTCGCCATTTTCAATGAAGTAAGAATAATTTTCTATATAGTTTAATCCCGTAGGAGTAGCCTCTTCTACTATACATTTTTCTTCGTTTCCTTCTAATATCAATCTCGTCACTATGTCAGAAGAATTATATGTTTTTTCTAATGATTTTAAATAATTATCTTTACTTAATACTAATTTTAAATCATTTCCAAAACCATCAATATCATATAAATTTATTAATTTATTTTTTCTATCAAATACAGGCACACAGCAAAATTGTTCAGCTATAGTTTCAGTTATGAATGAATAGAATGATGTATTTGTATCCTCTTGCATACGCATTTTAGGTTCTCCGTTTTCCATATATCTTACGGAATTGTCTATATGACCTAATCTCCAACCAGTTTTATCATATAAACATTCATCAAATGAGTATATATAATTTTCTTCATCGGAATCTTTTAACATTATTCCACAATCACTCATTACAAAAGTATTTTTTTCTAGTTTTTTTTCTAAACCATAACAAGTTATTTCTTTAGTATGTTTTAATTCATTTTCTGATATTTCTTTTATAACATAATATTCACCATCTGCACAAATTAATCTCTCTGCCAATACTTCATCATAAACATAATATTTTTCTGTTTGTTTAGTGTAATTATTTCTATATTTAAAAGGTATTGTTAATTTTATTGTATCAACCTCGTCTATACTTCTAGTTTGTTCAATCAAATAACATAATGGTATTTCAGCTATTACCTCTTTATTTAATTTATTTAGTGTTAGCTGTTTAATTTCTTTTAATTCTTTAATTACTAATTCACTCATGATATATCACCTATATTATTTCTGGAAACATACAATAAATAACAATATTACATTCACCTTTAACTATAATTTGATTATCCCCTCTTTTAAGATTTATCCATTTTCTATTACAATCTTTTATTGGATAATATCTTTTATCACTTTCAATTAAACACATTTGATTATCTATTTTAATTGTTTCATCTTCTAATAAATTATAAATTATTAGGTTATTTATTTCGACTTTTGTATTACCTTTACACTTACTTTCTATAACTATTAAAGGTTTATAATCTAAATCGCCATCATTAGTAATATTAATTATTTCTTTACCTTTTACTTCTTTTTCTATAATTAATCTTTTATAAGCATATTGAGTTAATGGTTTAAAAGTAACTTCTATACAACCACGACTTTCACCATAAGTGAACTTTTGTTGTATTTTTATGCATTTAAAATAATATGAAAAATCTAAATTATCATATGATATAAACTCACAAAAGTCGTCTGTAATTAACCATTTTTTTATTTCTTTAAAGTTTTCATAAGTCCATACTAAAGGGAATCCATCATTTTCTAAAAACATTTGTAAAACTATGTCTTGAGGTTCATTATCTGTTTCAGTATATAAATCTAAATTCTCTTCTTTTTCTAAGTTTTTATCATAAGGAACTCCTAAGTCATTTAATACATCATTATTTGTTGTTAAAATACTTAAAAATTTATCTTTAGATTGTTCACCTCTCCAAATAAAATTTTTATTTTTAAACAAATTTATCACCCTCCTTTTTATAAGAGGGTTAATTGTATTTAACCCTCTATAATGATTTATTAACAATATCTTGTAAAGTTTGTTTTATCATATTTCTCATGTCATTTAATGCTTTATCATCCATATTTCCATCAACATTGAAAATAAAGTCACCAGTATTTAATGTTTTACTTACAGACCCATCTTTCATATTACCTCTATAATTTATATCACCTAGTTGTTTTAATCCTAATTCATTAAATATTTTAGAATAATCTTCTACATAATCTAAAGCTATACTAAGATTATCACATAACTCTGTTTTAATTGAGTCCCCTAATATACCAATAGCATCGCCACTAGTCTCAGCAAATTCAATTAACTTATCTTGTAGATTAGTAACATTACCATTTAAATCTGTAAATGTATTTGTCATCATAGCATCTTGTACCATTTGTGCTATTTTTTGAGGTGTATATGTATCTTCCATTTGTTGTAATACATCTTCTTTCTTTTTATCTAAAGCATCAAGTTGTTTGTCAAACATATCCTCTATATCATCATCGACTTTATTTTGTATTTTTTCATTCAATGAATCTTGTTCGTCTTTTAATTCTTCTAGTAAATCTTGCAATTTAGACTTACCAGCTACAGAATTATCTCTTCTAGCCAGTTCTATTTTCTTATTTATTTCATCTATTTTATCTTGTTGTTCTTTCAAATCTTTTGCATAGTCATCTTCGTCACGTTGTTTTTTATATTCATCCCTTCTTTGTTCAATTAATTCTTTTTCTTTATCATATTGGTCTTCTATGGCATCTTTTCTTTTATCTATCTCATCTTCAATAATTTTAGTTATTTCATCTTCGATATCTTTTACTTTGTCTAATTTATCCTTTTGTAAATCAATTATATCGTTTTGTAAATCAATATAATCTTTTTCTGCATCAGATAAATCACTATTTATTAAGTCAATATATTCTTCAACTAAATCATTAACCTTTTCTAAATCTTCATTGTTTTGGAAATTATTTAAAACCTCATCAAGATTATCTACATTACCTTCTATATCAAATTTAAATCCATATTTAGATAAATTATCTTGATATACAGGTATTTTTTGTTTAAGGTTTGTTACTAATTCTTCTTGTTTTTTAAGTTGTTGATTTAATAATTTTAATTTTTCTTCGGTCAATTTTATAGTATTTAAACCATTAGCATTTTCTAATTTAGCATCTACAACATCTAATTTATTTTTTAATATATCAAATTGATTATTAATTTTTGTTATAGCATTATTGAATTTATATAGTTTATCTTCCCTAGTTAGTTTTTCAATTTCATCATTATTTTCTTTGATTGCATTTTTCATTTCTAACCATTGTTCTTCACAACTATATATATCACTTTGTTGTATTTCATAATATTTATTTGCTAAACTTGTTAATTTATCTAATTCTTCTTTATACTTACTTGCTTTATCACTAGCTGTATTATTAGAACTACTTGAACTGCTCTTAGAAGATTTATCAGCTAAATCTTGCAATCTTTTATATTCCTTTTGCATAGCTAATAGTTTTTCTTCATAATTTTCCATATTACCTTCTTCATTAAAAGTAAACCCAGACTCTTTTAATTTCTTTTGAAGTGTTTCTCGTTCTGAAATTAAACTATCATAATATTCTTTTTGAAGTTTTTGTTGTTCTTCTAATAATTTATTCTTTTCTTCAAGATATTTTATTTTTTCAGTACCAATAGCTTTCTCCATTTGTTTATCTAATAATGAAGCTTTCTTAGTAACATTTTGTATTCTATATTCTAATTCTTTAAATAATTCTATAGAATATTCAAGCATATCTAATACATTTTGATAATCTAACGAAATAGGTGTTTTAATAGTTTCAATTTTACCTATATCAATAAAATCTCTTATATCAAATGCATCTGATGCATATGTACTAATTCCACCATAAGAACTAGATATATTAGATGTATCTACTGCACTTGACTGCATAACAGGTTCTGGTGATGCCAAATTCATAGTACTTACTTGGTCTACTGCATATGGATTATCCCCTATATTTGTAAAATCAGAATAAGAAAACGGACGACCATTTGGGTTATAATCTTTAAATACTGGAGAATTTACATGACCATTTTTCTTTTTACCACCACTTTGAACATATTCAATATAACCTGTTATTGTGAAAGAAGGT
>CAMERI010000019.1:0-4168 GCA_945935525.1 uncultured bacterium
TTTAGCTTGCAATATTTTTATAAAATAGCACTCGTTTCGCTTTCGCTCCACTCCTGTTATTTTATCCGTTTTTAAAAAACGTTGTTTAATCTTATTTATAAATATAAAAATAGAGGTATTAATAAATTAAATACCTCTATTTTTGATGCCTGGAATCGGCATTATACCTATATTTATTTTAAATACCTCCATTTTAGTTTAAGGTTTTTTTGACAGATCTATTTGAAAGGAGATTCATATATGGAGCGTAATAAGTTGTTCCATCAATCCCTTAAAACTTAGGTCGGTATATAAAAATCTTCTGTTGTTTATTTTATAGCCCTCTTCATTTGTTGCTATTACTATTCTCCAGCTAGGATCGTATAGTTCTTGTTGCTTTAGTACTTCTTGGATCTTATCTTTATGTTTATTTAATTCTTCTTGTTTATCCTGGCCAGTAAAATGTGTATAGTCTATTTCTAGTACTATACTATATATCTTTCCCTCTTTCATAAATTTTATACATAAATCTGGCTTAATAAATTTATGAAATTTATGATTTTCTTTATACATTAATGGGAATGTTACTGACTTACTTACATTTAGGATAGTTGCTCCTTTAGAGATTAAATAGCATTGACAGTCTTCTATAAGTAATTCATGCTCTTTTACTTTCTTTTGGCCTGGAAGTATATAAATAATTTCTTGTCTTCTTTTAAAAGGATAGTTAGTAGTATATTTTTTTATCTTTTTCTGTTTAAGTAATCTATTCATAGTTTCACTTACATGTTTATCATTCTTAAAAAAAAGAATGGCTGCATTCTTTCGTGATAAGCAGCCATGTTCTTCTATATACTTTAGTATCATTTTATCCCTTTGAGTGCTATACATTTAACTTATCCTCAGGAATATTTTCTATTTTCTTTTTAGTACGTGGTTTTCTTTTCTTTATAGGTTTTTCTTGAGATACTGTTTCTTCACAAGAAACTTTACTTGTTTTTGGATTAGCGTTAGGATCAAATATTTTTATTTCTGGAATATAATGATGAAGTAGTTTAAATTCTTCATCTAAGGTAGCAACTTTTATTAGAGTTATACCTTGATCCCATTTTAATACTGCTTGTTTAGGCTGAAGATTAACAGCTGATTCATCACCTAATGCTAGAATAGAATCATTAGGTGTTCTCATTTGTAAGCAACACATAGTTAAACAGCTCTTTAAATCTCCATTTCCACCTAAGTTATCAGCAGTAATACGTTGTGTAGCACCAATGAAATGTATTCCCACGCTTCTACCCATCTTTACTATTTTCCAAAGATTGGCCCAACATATTTTTTTTGCAGTTTCTTCAGCTTCATCTTCTTCTGTACCATCTACTTTATAGCAGGATATTTCATCAAATACTTCAAATATACGGGGAAGCTTATTCCCGTATACTTGATTATATTGTTCTATATCAGCTATACCTAGTTCAGCAAACTTATCAGCTCTTTTGTTAATTTCATCCACTACTTCTTTTAGATGCTTTGCTGAATCACAAGCATCTTTATAAAGGGCCTTTACCTGCTTACAATTTTTATACCTATCTAGTTCAGATTTTCCTATCTGATGTAGGTATAATTTACAATGTTTATTATAAAGCATTAGATTAGTTAAAATTATTCCTTGTAGATAAGATTTACCTTTTCCAGTACTTCCTGCAAACATTATATGTGGATCTAGTTTAAGTTTTAAGATAATATATTTTCCTTCTTCGCTTTTACCTATGAATAGATGATTATCATCTACTTTAACTGGAATATAAGCATAATCATTAACTGGATCATCAAATATATTCACTTGTACTGTATTTGAATAAGGTATTTTTTTAATTGATATTGTACAGCAAAAATAGTTTTCTAATGATTCTTTAAGGTTTGCTATGTCTTTTACTGATTTACTTACGGGTACTTCTAAAATGCATTTATATCCATTATCAATTTTAGTTATATCTTTTACTTTAAATCCTTTTAGGTTACTTGATGTGAAAAATTCTAACCATTTAAACTTAAGATTATTAATTTGTTTATTAAGCATATCCTCTTTTTCATCTTTTTCGCTTCTTTTGTGTAATCTAGTAAATTTATCTGTTACTCCTGCTGCATCTAGTCCTATTGTAATTGCTGCTGCAGCTCCTAACATTAAACCTAAATCTATTAACATTTCTTCCCCTCCAAAATTTTTTTAATTTGATCTTTAACATCAACTTCTTCTTTTTCTTCTGAAGGTACTTCTAAATTCTTATAACACTTTATTATTATCATGTCTGAATAAGGTATATCTTGGATTTGTACTTTAGCTTTAAATAGTTTTTCCATTGCATCTATTTCTTTTATATAATCATTAACACCTTTTCCAGGCTGAACATGCAGCCTGATTTCTATGCAATCTTCTTCTGTAGTTTTAGATACTACGTTGTAACTGCCGAACTTCTCTTTGAAGTATTGAGGTATTTTCCCATTAGTGATTTTTGGAATAAGTATAACTGCTATTTGTCCTATTATTGCACTGCCCATTAGTAAATAAGAATAATTAATAGCTTCCCTTAAAAAATTCATAAGCCCTCCTAATCAAAACCTATTACTGATATCCCATTATCTTCCACTTCTTCTTTAGGTTGATCTTCTTTTTCTATGATAGTTTGATTACCTATATCTTTTAATATAAGTTGCCTTATATATTGAGATATATTTCTTTGCTTTAGCAAATGCTGTTCTATTAAAATATCTTCTTCCTTTGTTAGGTCTAGGTTAACACCTCTTGATTTGTACTTACTCATTTTTTATATCTCCTTTTTTCTCTTTATACTATATATTATTTTTCTATTGAAAATATGTGCTTTTTATTTGAAATAATTTTTAAATATTTTAAATATTTTGAGACTATTTAAAAATATTTGAGAATGTTTGAAATTGTTTCATATTATTTAAAACTATTTCAAATTATTTTAAACTCTTTGAAAGTATTTGATATTATTTGAAATAATTTTAAACAAAAAAAATAAAAGGGCTTAATGCCCTTTTAAATGTTCTAACAATAAATCTTTAATAAATCCTGATGCATTAAATTGTTTGTTTAAAAACTCTATTATTTTTTTATCTTTTGGATTTTTAGAGTTTAAATATAAACTCACTCTGGCTATTCCTTTATCATTAACTTTTATTTTAGCCATTCCAAATTTCCTCCGCTATTTTTAAATTCCCTTTAACGTTAGTAAATACATTATCTTGTAGTATAGTTCCTCCTATTTGATGTATATATTCTTGGAAGTCTGTTGAGCCTCCGCCTGTAAAATATATATCAAATAATTTTGTATTTCTTCTATTCTTTATTTCCTTAACTATAGTATTAAATATGGTTATCTTTTCCAAAGAGTAATTATTTATATAGCCTTGTTTTATTGCATCTTCTATTTCTTCTAGGCTATAAAGTTCTCCAGTTCCTTCTTCTCTATCTTTTATAAGTTTATAAAAGCTTAATATTCCTTTATCTATAGTAAATGCATCTATTATCTTTCCTCCACTTATATAAATTACATTAGTGGTCCATCCACCAATATCTATTAATATACTTCTCTTACCTGCTGCCGCTGGAAGATATTTAACAGATCCTAACCCTTCTAGTATTACTTCTACTTTGTGAATATTTATTAATCTAGTTTGTACTTTTTCCTTTTCATTTATATATTCAAATACAAATGTTTTATCTTTAAGTTTATTTATAAACTCTTCTTTTGTATCTCTTTGATTAATAGGCGTTCCTATTACTAAATTTATATCTGATGCTGTTGTTGATTTAGCAATAGCTGATAATAGTAATGGCATGAAGTCCTTCTTGCTTTTATTTAGCTCTATATCATATGAACCATTACCGATATAATAGTCACAACCATTATATGATATAACAGATGTACCTATTTGTTTGAACATTGTGTACCTACTAGGGAATATTATTCCTTCTGATGTCTTAGTATTTCGATTTCCTATTTCGATGGATAAATTTTTCATTATTTTTTCTCCTTAAACCTTTTTGATATATTTTATGCTGTATCTTTTAAAAAAGTACAAAAAAGTTACGAAAATTAATTTAACATCTTTTTATTTATTTGTAAACGTAAAAAAATGGAAGGATTGCTCCTTCCATTTTAAT
>CAMERI010000020.1:0-3879 GCA_945935525.1 uncultured bacterium
GGCATATTTGACCTAAAAAATTAAATGGAACATTTGAATAGTCCCAAATAT
This sequence comes from uncultured bacterium, assembly GCA_945935525.1. Classification (GTDB taxonomy): domain Bacteria; phylum Bacillota_I; class Bacilli_A; order RF39; family UBA660; genus CAG-1000. The sequence continues at coordinate 52 of CAMERI010000020.1, forward strand.
TCCACCCTAACAATATATTTACTATGTAGCCTATTATAAACTCTAAAATTGTAACTGTTACAGCTCCGTATAAGCCTTGTTCCCATATGCTAATGTCTTTATTCCTCTCATTTAGTAAACCTATTACAACGCCACATAAGCCACCTAGAATGAACATACTCCAATGGCTATATCCTCTATATAAAACTTCAATTATATAATACATAAAACCATAAATAAGAAATAATATACTACTTCTCATAAGTTCTTTCATTAATCACACCAGCTTTACTATAATCTATCTCAATTAATTCTAATTCCTCCAAAGTTTCTACATTCCTTATTAAGCACTCAATACTTTGTTGATAATGGATGAATGGATATACATATTGCTCCATTTCAAAACTTAATGCTGTTAGGTTTTCTATTGACCATGGTTCACATATTCCACCTCTAGTATTCCACATAGGCGTATAATCTACGTTAGAATTTAAAGAAAGATTGTAAATCATAAGAGTTTGTACTAATTGATTTTGCTTGTCCATTGTGCAAGTATATTCTTCAAATTCCCCTGTTACATCACTTATTAATGGATGTTCTTCTAAATATTCCGCTAACATACTTTTAGATTCTTTTATCTTTTCTTCTTTAAGTTCCAAAAGTGTTTTCTTATTCCCAATAGAATTATAATAACAGTACGTAGCATCAGCTGTTACAACTTTCATGTTCAGCTTATATTCCATTTTTTCATCTTTTGTAGTAACTCCATCATAGTAATTTATTTCTTCCATACTGTTACTCCTACTCTAATAATCTCATAACTCCATTAATCATTATCATACAAACCACTTTATCTTTAGGACAAGTATAGGTATCTGAAGGCAACCAAAAATTATTAGCTAATCTTTTTAATATTAAAGAACCTTGATCTGTTTCTACCGAGAAATATATCTTATCTCCGTCTTTCATTTTAGATAATTCCATACCTTTTACTTCTGCCTTATTATATCCATCTATTCTATAGATTCTATTTGGAGTTGCATCTAGTGTAGTAGGTGAATATGGATAGCTTCCTAAAGTTGTTACTTGACTAGGTGCATTTACCTTAGTTATAAGACTATTTAAATTAGATTCCATAGTAAATATTAAATCTGACAAGCTTTCTATTATATGTTGACCATCTTTGGCTCTACAATCTGTAATATTACTACTTTGAATAGAACTTACACCGGCTCCAACATATACTTCTGCTAGCTTTATATATGTATTACTTGTACATACAGGTGAGCTAGGAGTTGCTGCAGCAGTTCCTTTTAATACTTTTATGCATGAACTTATTCCATTTAAATAAACAACAATTGCATCAATTCTAGGATAACTTGCTGTATTGCTTTCAATTGGAATATTTACACTTGTTGAGCTGTAATTATATAAACCAGCGCTTATACATAAACCTGATGATACATCAACACTCATATTAGGAGTGCTTTTTGCTGTAACTTTTAATGTACTATCTGTTCCAAATATAATTTTATTGCTTATTTTACTATTTTCCATTCTTTTTAAATCAGCAATGGTAGTTTGGTAATTAGTATCGCTAGTACTAATAGGATAAGGTTTATAAGCCATATCATCATCTCCTTATTTATATCTGTAAATTTCTAAAGCTTTTTCTCTAAATATACTATTTCCTATTGTTATCTTAACTTTTTCATTAATCTTATCTACCTCATATTCCATAACTCTTATTAAGCCATTATATTGATACTTATTTGAGTTAAAATTTATATAATCTCCTGGTTCAATATCATAAATATTAAAAATGTCATCAATTTTTACTTCTAATGTAAATGAGGTCAATGGTCTTTTATACATCTCTAAGAAATCTTTACATTGTTCCTGCAGTGTAGATAATAATCTTATTTCTGAATTAGTGTATACATATTCCTTTAATCCATATTGATTAATACTTTCTTCATCCTCCTGAACTGTTTGTAAAATTTGAATAACATCATCTTCATCTTTATAAACTACCCTTCCGAGTATTCTATTATAAATTTGAGTTTGATCTATAGTCGCATCATACTCCCCAACAATGTTATAATCATTGATTTCATAATAATCTTTAACAGTTCCATAAGTTGAATAAAAATTGAATTTTCTATCTTTATCTATGTTAAAGTAATATCCACTATCTTCAATAAATTCATCTATTTTTTCTTTAAGGTCATCACTCCAATTAATAACCCTATCAGTAGTTAAAGTTCCTTCTTCGATATTTCCTATAGTAATACCAGTAAAAGATATAGAATTAATTCTATCAATCAAATATGATATTAACTGGCCATACTTTTTATTATAGAAAGTTTCTTTCCAAGTTTCATCTTTATCATCCCACGCCATATCAGTGAACTTTCTATTCATGAATAAATTCAAATAACCAAGGCAAGTAACATTTATATCTACTCCACCTGGGCATGGATTACTAACATTCCCATACCATAGTAAAACCTCTTTATTATCTACTATTTCATATAATTCGCAACATTGTCCACTAATAATTTCAATTTTATTTTCCTCTAAATAGGTAAATGGAACTGAAAACTGCATATTCCCAATTCCATTTAATGTTTTAGTGTAAGTGAATACATTTGACGTGAAAGTATATATTTCTGCAAGTATTTCTTTGTGATTCCTATCAAATAGTTTTATAAATAAATTATACATATGCTTCTCGCCACCTTACAGTTACTATTACTTCACCATCATAATTAACTTCAATATCATTAGCTCCTGCTATAAGACTTAAGTAAACACCATGTTTATACTTTAATATACTTGCATTATTGTTACGAACTTTTCGTGATTTCGGATTGCAATCTATATAAATTCTATCATCTGTGGATATAGAGTAATCCAAGTATAAGGTTTCACCTGTTGTTTTATTCATAATCTCGAAATTGGAACCATCACCTTCAATAATTATCTCAGGATAAATTGTTTGAAATCCTTCATTGATTATTTCTCCAACATTCCCTAGTTCTGTCTCAATAAAATTAAATCCATCTGGAATAGTAAAAGAGGCTGGAAGTAAAAACCCACCCTCTACTCTCTTTTCTAATGACAATTCTTTATAATCTCTTAAATAAATATTAGGATCACAAACAATAAAAGTTATAGCTGCATTGCCTATATCATCATACATTATACTTTCCTTTAGCACTTTACAATAATATATGTTATCATCTTCATCAATTTTAAATTCTAAATCTATTTCTCCTTGATTTATAATGTGATTTAGTTGAAGCATAGCTTTGAAATTATCTCTCTTTTTATATACTGTTATAGTAATAGTTTTGCTATCTAGCTTTGTATTTCCAACTTTCCTTCCATCAGTATATAAATCTGATGTTGTGTTATTATTATTTGAATCAAATAATCCTTGAATGTCAGTTGAAAAGTCTTCAGATGGCATTAAATTTAATCCATTTAATATTATTTTTTCATAATTAAACACTTATACCCCTCCCTATTTCAAAGCTGATAACATTCTTTTTACATTTCTTATGTTTGCATTAGTAGAGCCTTCATTGTTAAAGTTCATAACATCAGCATGAATAGTTTGCCCGCTTTCTAATTTATCAAACTTCTTAACTAGCACATCTAATTTTGCATTTGTATTATTTATAGCATTTACAACATCATCATTAGATGTATTATTCATACCTTTTAAGATATCACTAGTTTGTCTTGCATTATAAATAGTTTCTCCACCTTCTAATCCAACTACTGACCTTGAAGTATATAAACTTGCACTATCATTACCTAATACTAACTCTGGCCCATATT
>CAMERI010000021.1:0-3475 GCA_945935525.1 uncultured bacterium
AACATATTACCGAGGCTATACATTGATAATGTTGATAATAAATTGTTTGCAAAACTATTAGTTCTTCTTATAGCTGTACTTAATCCATTGACATTACCTGTAGTTGTAGGTAACGTACTTTTAAATGTAGACATTTCTTTTATAAGTACTTCTAATTCCCTTGCTCTATCGTCTAAATTAGATATTTGTCCTATTCTTTGTAATTCACTTCTAAATACTTCAATTTGTTCAGTTGATATACCCAATCTTTGACATTTTTGAGCTAAATTTTCTATATCTTGTGCTGTTTTATTAAAATCTGCTTGGAATTTAAAATTAGTTCTAGCTGATTTTAATGCCGTTTCAAATTCCTTAAATTTAATTTCACATTGATTAATTTTATTTTTTAAATCATCAAATTCTGCTCTAGCACTTTCGGTATTGGGGTCTATACTGCGTAATTCCGATTTGTATTTTTCTATTTGAGTTATTAAATTATAAATTCCACTTTTATCAGCAAATTGACTACCTTTCATTTGATAAAGTTTAGACTGTAAAGAATTTAATTTATTAATTGAACTATCTATTTTATTTCCTAATGTTATAGATGAATTTAAACCTTTTAATGCTAGTCCAACATTGTTAATTTCGGAATATAATTTATGCATATCCTCATATGCAGTTTTAGATTTTAATAATTGGGCTAAATCTTTACCTTTTATAGTATCTATAGAACGTTGTAATTCATTTAATTGAGTTATTTGAGAACTTGTTAAATTTTTATTTTTAAATATATTATTAATTGTTTCTTGAGTATTATTAGCTTTCTTTTGAATAGTATCAAATGATTTGATTAAATCACGACTTATATCTATTTTACTCTTTTCTGCAACTTTATCCATTTCTTGTGCTGTTTCTTCCATACTAGCTTTTACTTTTTTTAATTTAGAATCTAAAGCATCATAAGCCTGTGTATCTATAGTTTTAGACATTTGTTTTTGAAGTGATTCAGCTGATTTTTTTAAAGACTCATATTTCGCCTTCGTAGCTTCTAATTCTTTATTAGTAGAAGAGGTATTTGTTTTAGCACTTCCACTACCAAATAATCCTTTTTGAACATCTTTACTTAATTTATTTATTTCTTTTAAAGTACTTTGAATTTGTTTAAGATTATTCAGTTGTTTACCGTCTAATTTAAATGCATTGTTCAATGCTTGATTTAATTCGTTTAATTGAGTTTTTACTTTGGATTGATTAAATTTTAAATCAATATTTTTACCATTTAATTTTTCGATAAGTTTATTTATCTCTTGTTCAGCACCACTAGGGTCAACTGCCGTTTTTAATTTAATAGTTAAGTCTGCCATATATAGAAATCACCTACCTTTCTATATAACATTTAAACCTTGAGATATTAAATATCGTTTTAATTCTTGAGGTATTTCATTTTCTATTCTAATTTGAGATTCTGGAATTATCTCTGTGGGTGGATAATATATAACACTAGATTCATTTCTATATTTCCATACAGAGCCACCTTCCCAACCTATAAGTGGAAAAAAATGTTCCTCTGTTATAGCACTTGTCCAGTCACCATTATCTTTAAATTCAACAACAACTGAATCTGATTCAATACTTTGAATTTGTGCTATTTCACCCATTTGTCCCGTTCTTTCATATACACTCGGTTCATGGTCAGCATATATTTGTTCATTGACTTCATCTTGCATTATTTCTTTCATTTTTTCACCCATAGGGTTCATCGCTGTAGCAACAACAGATTCAATATATCTAACTGCATCTTGAATATTGTTTACAACCATATTTAATCACCTTTTTTCAATTCTTCTATTTCCTTCTCTAATCTTTCACACTCCCCATTTAATATTTCTAATTTTTCTGACTCTAATAAAGTTTTCTTTGCTAACATTACAGGTTGTAGTTGGATTATTAAATTATGTCTTTCATATAACACTTCCATTATTATTTCTTTAACTATATCTAAAACATCGTGCATTATCATTGTTAATTCTTTTGAAGGATTTTCCATAGCATCAATTAATGGTACATCTACTTCTAAATCTGTAGCTAATTTAAATGTTTCAGTATAAACTGACTCTATTAAATCTACGCCTTCTAAACCTGTATCTAAATCTTTATTAACCATATCTTTTATTGATTGTTTTTCTTCACCAAATAAATTGTAGACAGTTATCGTTTCTAATTCTTCTTTATATTCAATAGTATATGTGTTTCTAATTAAATCTAATGTTAAATCACTTAATTTCATATTTTTATCTCCCTTCTTTTATTAATTATTTTTATACTATAAAACATTTATATTGATGTTTAGCTCTATCCAATGTTGTTTTAGCATATATTTGAGTCGTTGAAATATTTTCATGTCCCAATAAGAATTGCACCGTAGTTATGTCGGCACCACTTGACAATAATTGAGTTGCAAAAGTATGTCTTAGTAGATGTGGAAATACTGAAATATTTTTAATCTTTCTAATAGATATATTTCTAATAATCTTTTGTAAACTTCTAATAGATAAGTGTTTAAAAGGTTTTCTTTCTGATACAAATAAACTATCATCTAAACCTTTTCTTACCTTTAAATATTCGGATAAATATAACTTACATTTGTCATTAAAGAATATAATTCTTTCTTTATTTCCTTTACCTATAGTTTTTAATTTATTATTTGTAAAATCTAAATCTGATATTTTTACATTTGCTACCTCTGATATCCTCATTCCAGTAGATAATAAAAACTCTATTAAAGCTCTTTCACGTTCAGTTTTACAACCCAATCTTAATTTTTCTATATTTTCAATAGATAAAGGCTCTCTTACTTTATTTCCTTCTTTTATTTTCTTTAATTTATCAGAAGGATTTGTAGTAATATAACCCTCTTCTAAACACCAAGAAAAAAATGTTTTTATCTTAGTAATTAATCCATTTAAAGTTGTAGGTTGTACCTTTTGTTTTTTATAAGAAATATAATACTTTAAGTCGATTAAGGTTATATTCTCTAAATTTTTATTCATATATTTAACAAACTCATTTAAAGAATACATTGTATTTCTTATTGTTGTTTTAGCATAACCTTGTGACTCCATATCTAATTTATATAATTGAATAATTTCTTGGAGGTTTAAATCTTTCTTATCTATTTGTTCTATATTATAATCTCTTACTATGTCATATAATAAAACCTTTAATTCATTAATATTGGAAACATTGTTAATTTTTTCTAATATATCATTTATTAATTTTTCGCAATCTTTTACCATATATAACACCTCCAATTTATTTTTATATATAATAATTTATAATTTTTATATTTATATTTCAAGTTTATTAATTATTTTTTATATATAAATAAATTAAAATAGGAGGAATATTCCTCCTATTTATGTGTCATATGAATTATAATCAACATATATAATTGGTTTTCATACATTATAATATTAGATACACAATATTTTTA
>CAMERI010000022.1:0-3473 GCA_945935525.1 uncultured bacterium
CCTTTAGCGGTTCCACGTCATATACGGTTCAAAATCTTTTTCTACTTCTTTTAATGAATTAGCAAAAGTAAATCCTACGATTTTTATACCATTATTTGTTTTAAGTTCTAAATTTTCAGTATAAGCCTGTTGTATATATTCTAGTCTTACTTGTGCATCTAGTACTGAATCAATAATAATTTGATTTCTTGATTGATTTGGAATATGTACTAGTATTGCAACATATTTTTGTTTTTCTCTTACTGCTGTTAAGAAACATTTTTCTAAATTATCTATTTTCATTATTTCACCTCTCATATATATTTAGAAAGTTTTTTTATAATTTTATTTGTACGATTTGTTATAGTTCCCGCTGTTATACCATAATGTTTACAAATTTCTTCCCATTTGATTTTATGCTTATATTTCATCTCTATAAATTCAAGTTCTTCTTTTGTTAATAAACTTAATGCTAAATCAATTTTTGCAACTGTCATTTTTATATCTGAAATTTCATCTTGTTTTTCTTCTATCTGCTTAATAATGTTATATTGTCTTTTCTTTATATTTTCACACATCTTATACATTTGGCTCTCTTGAGGGCTTAATCCAGTCGCATTGGATTGGATTTTATCATCATAGTTTAATGCACCTAAGTCTGTAGATAATGAATAATTATTACTTCTTAATTTTTCTTCTAAAATTTCATATCTTTGATTTAAATCATCAATTAAGTTTTGATTAAATTTAATTTGATTGGAATATGAATTTATTAAGCCTTTCGACTCATAGTATTTTCTTAATTCATCTTCTATCTGCTTTTTCTTTACTGTAGGTTTCATTTCCTCCCATCCCCTCTAGTCTATAAATAGCTTCTACCGAACTTCTTATAATCTTTTGTAAATCTTTAATAAGATAGGCCTTTAGTGGTTCATTTAAATTTTCATCTATATATAGCTGGTTTGCAGCTTGAATAATATCATAAAAATTATTTTTTAAAAGTGGAATTAATTCCAATTCCTTTAATGCCATCTCAGATACTACATCAGCTGCTATAACCATTAAATCTATTGGTTCATCTCTTTCTATATCTTTTGCTTTAATCATTTTTACCCCTTCTTACTAAAATGGCATATCTCCATCATCAACTGGTGTCATTCCATCATCAAATCCCATACTGTCAAATGTATTTCCTGGATCTTGATTCATTTCATTAACTTTTCCTTTTGATAAAAATTGCACTCCATTAATCATATCTGCAACAACTTCAGTTACATATCTCTTAGTACCATCTTTAGCATCATAAGATCTAGTGGTTATTCTTCCGCTAATTGCCACTTGACTACCTTTAGTCATATACTGAGCAGTGTTTTCAGCTTGTTTCCCCCATATTACTACTGGTATAAAATCTGCTCCTTTTTCTCCTGTTTTACTATTATAATTATCTACTGCTATTGTCGCTGTTGTTACAGCTGTCCCATTACCTGGTGTATATCTAAGCTCTGGATCTTTAGTTAAACGTCCTATTAGTATTACTTTATTAATAAGTCATCACCTCTTCTTATTCTTTGCTCTTATCTTTTTTAACTCATAAAAATCTATAAAGCCATATTTATCTCCATATTTTAAGTTCCTTGCTAATATGGTTAATTTCTTATCTCTATATTTCCAGTGGAATAATTTAATTCTTAATTCTCCTTGTTGAGTAGTCATTCCTTTTATATCTACTAATTCTTCCGTACCATCGATATGATAAATAAGAAAATCAGGTGTATATGTTATTTGTCTATATGTTTTACCACCTTTTTTAAATCCTTCTATAAGTATAAACTTAGGCTGTAATTCAAAGTTATAAATTTCGCCTTTTGATTTTTTAATTTTTAGCACTTCATAATACTTTGCTTCATCTTTAGAATCAAAAGCTATTCCATCTATAGTTGTTTTCTTACTATTATACTTACTCATATTTCTTTGTTCTTTCTTCTTGGCACTTTAACCATATTTGTCTAGCATTTACATGTATATTCATTAAAATATCATATTTTTCTTGAAGCCGTTTTTTTAGCGGATCTCCCCTCACTAAGTCTTTTGAAATTTCAAATTTAATTTCACTCCATCTATCAGCTAATACTGCAGCTTCAATCATTATTTTGTATGAGTTAATTATATCATTTTCTTGTAAGCTTTTGTATCTGCTTACAAGATTTACGTACTGTTTTGCATCTTCACTATACACCTTTAGTATGCCCCCCATTTTTATTATTATACAAAAAAAGGAGAGCACAAGCTCTCCCCCCTATTAAAATGTTTTGCCACCCATTGCGGCTCTTATTATATCTTCTCTTCTATAAAGTCCTTTAATATTTATTAAAGGCTTAACCAATCTTTCTACGTTCTTTGGAGTTATTTCTAGCACATCTTTAATCTGCTCTTTTGTTAATAACTCTGCCATTAAAAATTGCTCTAATTTTTGCTGTAGTCCAAGTTTGCATTTTACATCCAACTTATGTCCATATTTACCATGTACCCCATGTGTTCCTCTATGACACTCATAGCAAAGATAAATATGATTAAGCTTTGAATCTTTCATCGCTGGGCATTTACTTTTAAATACCCTATGGTGTAATTCTAAGTTAGTAAAACATCCACAATTATCGCAATTTCCTAGCATCTATAATCTCCATTATTATTAATAATAAAAATAATCCTATAAGTATTAATAAAGTTTTAATTTTTAACACTTCCTTATTTTAATATACTACTTGCTTACAATTTTTGCAATTAATTTAAATCTAATATTGTTAATATGACTAAGCCGTTTTCTTCTATTCTTCCAGCTTCTCGTAAGAATTGGTTATCCTTTATAAAATTATTAGCTTCCTGATGATTCTTAAAAGTTTTTAAATATGTTTTCATAAAACATTCTCCTTTTTAATCTTTTGTTAAATTATATGTGTATTGTTATAGTTTATGACTATTTTTTATAAATGTTTCTTCTTTTTCTATATATATTTTGGTATCTAAAGGATCTAATGTTTTTAGTAATATTAAATTTTCTTTTGAAGCACTATAATACTGGCCATTACTTTTTACTATAGTTGCATCTTCATTGGTTAATGTTTTAGAAGCTATAAGTGCTATAAAGTCATGTTTTGAAAGCTGTTTATATGTTGCTATGGCTACTGTAACAAACTCTTTTCCTTGGTATTTATAAATAGTTGCTAATTTTACTGACTGATTTTCTATTGATTTGATAATTTCATTTACATCATCTGAATACATATATGAATTAATTTTTATATCAGGATTATCCTTTTGTTTTAAATTATTATCATATTTATATTTTATAGTTTCTAGGGTCTTAGTAATATTTTCTTTTGGTATAATAATTATCTTAGGTTTTATGTATCCTGGTTCTGTTATGCCTATTCCTATATACTTATACTCTGCCATCTCTGCTTCTTTAAAAGCCTTTATTAACTCTTCCATGTTTA
>CAMERI010000023.1:0-3246 GCA_945935525.1 uncultured bacterium
TTAGGTCTTGATAATACAGGTTATTTAATTATAGATAGTGATGTTGAAATGGAAGAAGGTAAATTTAATACTTCTCAATCTAAATTATGGACTAAACTTCAAAGAGTATTTAAAGATGAATTATTAGCAATGTATTCATCTATGCGTCAAAATCAATTTAGATATGATAACATATTAAATTGTTTATATGGAGATCAAATATCTAAAATATCAGAAAGACTTTATAATTTAGATGCACAACAAAAATACTTACAATTCGGAAAAACATATTTACATATGGCTCATGGTAATAGACTTGAGCATATGAAAAGATGGATAAGAGAAAGACTTGTTTATCTTGATTCATTATTTGGATATGAAGAAGATATTAAAGAATCTATAACAATAAGAATTAATAAACTAGGGGTTGCCTATTTAGATATTTCTACTTATTGTCCTCAATATGTAAAAGTAGTATGGAGAAATGGTGTAGAGCAAGTAAAGAAAATTCCTAGAAATACAACTGTAAGATTTGAGGATAATATTCCTACAGCTACCGACCAAGAAGTTTTAGTTTATAATGCAAAATACTTAAAAGACATAGGAGATTTGACTAATTTAAATCCAAAATCTATAGACATAGCTAACGCAACAAGAATTACTAATTTAGTATGTTCTAGTGACAATTTATTAAGAGTTGATGTTAGTAAGAATACATTTTTAAGAGAAGTAAATTTAAAAAATTGTTCTTTATTAGGAACTGGTGGTGGTGGAGCACAAATACTTGATATAAGTAAGTGTTCTAATCTTAGAAAAATAAATCTATATGGTACTTCAATAACATCAGTATCTACTAATTATGATGGTGGAAACTTAGAAGAAATAATTTATCCTAATACAATTCAAACTATAACATTAATGAATCAACCTAATTTAACTAACATAGGTATTCCTGCAACTGATTATACTGATTTTACATGGATAGAAAGTAATGCCACAGCACTTGCTGGTTTTACATTAATTAATTGCCCTAATGTAGTTAACATAACTAGAAAGGGAAGCAAAGAATATTATAATGATGAAAGTAATGCTAAATTTATAGGATTACAATATGTACAAGAAATAACTATAATAAATTCAATGCAAAATGTAGAACATTTTAATTTAGTTAAATCTTCAGGTCTTACTAAATTTATAATACAAGATTGTAATTTTAAAGAAATAACTCTTACAGGAAATAAAAATGATTTATCTTATAGTACAAATCAAATTGGAAACTTTAATTTTAATAACTGCAATAATTTAGAAAAAATTAATATATTAAATAATACTTCATATTTAGATTTTACAGAAAATACAGAACTTGATTTTTCGTATATTAAATCTTTAAAAAGCTTTATATGTTCAGCATCTTTAAATAACGTAAATAAAATATTATTACCTGATTCAATTAAAGATTTAATATTTAATGGTAATATAGGTTCAACAGTTAAAGATATATGGCTTAAATCTAATAATACTCATACATCAGATAATTTTACAGGACTTGATTGTCTAAATATGAATTTAAATGATTTATGTATTAAAGGACTTACATCTATAGAAAATGCAATAAATATAAATATTACTCCACAATATTATAGCTTATCTCCAAATGCTTTAAGAACAGTAGATAATTATATACAACCAGTAGGTACAATGGATTATTCATATTATAAAGGCTCATCATTAGATTATGCTTTTGCAGGACTTGATTTAAATAATTCTAATTTTGAAATTACACTTCCTAGAAATAATGATTCCGTAGAAACAATAAATTATGGTTTTTATAATACAAAAGTTAATAATAGAATTAATGATATAAATACTTTACTAAGTACACTTACGAATATTAAATATGCTGCTAGTTTATTTGAAAATTGTGATGATTTAATAAGTGTAACTACTATACCAAGTAAACTTGTAACAATGGATAGATTTTATTGTAATTGTACAGCATTAATAAGTTCTCCAGATATGCCAAATACAGTTACTACAGCTAAATATGCTTATTATAATTGTATTAATTTAGAGAATGCACCTACAGTAAGTAATTCATTAATTTATGGACAAAGTTTATTTAATGGTTGTGTTAAAATACCAAAAGCTCCAACATTATATGAAGGTTTAATAAATTGTGATTCAATGTATAATAATTGCACTGCATTAGTAACTGCTTCAAATATACCATCAACAGTAACTAATTGTTTTTCAATGTATTCAAATACTGGCATTACAGTTGCTCCTACTATACCTAATGGAGTTACAGTATGTACTAATATGTTTAATTCTACTAATATTACTATAATGCCCGATATACCAAATACAGTTACTACATGTCAATCAATGTTTAAATTTACAAAAATAAAAGAAACAAAAGAAATACCTTCTTCAGTAACTAATGGTTCTGAAATGTTTGCTAATTGTTATGAATTAGTAACAGTAAGAAATCTTCCTAGTTCAATGAAAAATCATAATTCAATTTTTTCAGGATGTACTAAACTTGAAAGTATTTTATCAATGGATTTAGAAAAATCTACAGCAGCATGGGGTGCTTTTTATAATTGTAAATCACTTGCTAATATAACAGCAGTATCTATTAATAACTCCTATAATTTATCATTAGATTTTAGTATAACTATATTAACAGTTGCATCATTAGTATCAATATTAAATGCTTTAAAAGACAATTCAGGTAATACTGAAAGTATTCCTTTAGTATTAGGAAGTAAAAATCTAGCTAAATTATCAAGTGATCAAATATTAATTGCAACTAAAAAGAATTGGTCATTATCTTAATATATTATCGGAGGTAAAAACATGAAAGTAGAATATATTACTGATGAATTAATAAAACTTACAGCTGATGAAAACAAAAGAATAACTTTAGTTACTAATACTAATCCAGATTTATTTTATGAAACTGTATTTTTAGGAGTAAATGATAAGATAGAAAATTATATAGAAGTAGATTATCTAGGTGATAAAGATGAAATTAATAATGAAGAAATAACTTTAACTGAACAAGATAAAAGTAATATATATGAACAAATATCAAAACTTGTTGTTGAAAAAGAAATATTATCAAATGATATTAAAACTTGCAAAGAACAAGTTAAAAATTTAAAAGATATAACTCAAACATTATTAACATATGTATTATCTTTAATGGATTAATTTAAATAAACTAACGGTAGTTTTCCGTTAGTTTATTTATTATATTTTGAA
>CAMERI010000024.1:0-2963 GCA_945935525.1 uncultured bacterium
TAACTCAAGGTAATATAGATAACTTATCTGAAGAATATAAACAAAATTTATCATTTGATGAAATGAAAGAATTAATAAACACATCTATAATAAATTCAAATTCACTATTAATAGATTTAAAAACAGTATTAATAAATTATTTGAATGATAATGAATTTACTTCTGCTGAAAAATCCGATGTAAATTATAAATTAAATAGTATAAATAATAAATTTATAGAAATGTTAGCTTATGGTGATGCATTATTGGATTTATTAGCAACAAGTGACACAAATATAGATACTACAACTATGGTGGAAAGTAAATTAACTCTTGAAAAATTATTATCCGATTTAATTACTGAATTAAAAATAGTAACAGAAGATGAAAAAACTAAAGTTACCTTAGAAGATATAAGTGCAATAATCTCAGATATAACAACATTATTAATTAATCTAAGTTTCTTTAAAGACACATGTGATAATACATTAAATGCAGGGACAGATGGTTCTAAAATATTAGGGTCTGGTGGAACTATTTCAAACCAAGTATACAATACAAATCAAAGAATAGATAATATAGTAAATAATATGAATGATTTACAAGTATCATTAGTTAATAGCTTCGCTAAGGAACAACAAACAATACAAGAGTACTTTAATATAGACCAAAATAATTCAAATAAAATGTTATTTATAACTAATGCTATATTAAATACAGAAGGAAGATTAACAGAAACACAATGGAATACTCTAGCAACATATGCTAACGAAATGATTAATATGTTATCTAAAATAGAGGCGAGTTATTTATCTTACTATAATAATGATAAATTATCCGATGGAGGTAAAACATTATTAAAGCAGTTATTTGATGACTTTAAAATCAAACATACTAATTATACAAATTCAATATTAATAGATATGAAAGATAGATTATTTTCAACGGAAGAAAGAAAAATATTTAATGTTAGGTTAACAGAATATCGTGAATCTCGAAGTAAATTAAATGCTCAAATTATAGTTTGTATAAATGAGATAAATAGTACTACTAATGACCTTAATTTCCAACAAATAGAATCAAGATTAAATGAAAAAATATTAGATATTCAAAATCAAATAAATGAAGTAAAAACTGATATAACTAATATTAAAAGTAGATTAACAGATATTGAATCAAGATTAGATAATCTTGAAAATACAACACCATAGAAAGGAGTAAAAAATGAAAAAAGAATATTCAATTATAATTGATAAACAAAAGAGCGTTCTTAATCGTGAATTATCAATTTATACTCATGATAAAGGTGTAGATATATATTTTAAATTAATGAATACCTCTTATTTAGATTTAAATTCTAAATATTTATTATCAGATGTAGTATTAGTCAGTCCATTGAAAAAGCAAATTAAATCTGATGTAGTTCCTATCATTGATAATAAAATATTATTTACAATAGATAATCAAATTATGAATCAAATAGATGAGGTTGGTCAATATCATGTTCACATAAGAATTTATGATGAAAAAGGTGGAAGAATAAAATTACCTCATTTCATTATGAAAGTTGAAGAATGTGAAATTGATGATGACGATTTACCTATAGGCTCTACTAACATATCTGGAATAGATAATTCAAAGGTAAATAAATATGGTAAAGAATTAAGAACATTTAATGAGGATGGCTCTTATAATAGAACAGTTTGGATTGGTGGAGATATAATAACTGATTCTAAATTAAATAAAATAGAATTAGCAATTAATTCAACTGTTGATGAAATTCTATCTATGAAAGAAAAATTAATAGAGCTAGATAAAGAAAAAGGTTATACATTAAAACATGGTACTGTAGATACACCTGTAATATTAGCAGAATTAGAAAAAGGAGCATATATAGTTGATGGTTATGTTAAAGATTTTAGTGAGAAAGATGCTTATTTTTTAGAAAATACTAAAAATTATTTATACATAACTAGTAATACAGAAGAAGTAACTTATGGCTTAGAATGTTTTGATAATGATGACTATTTTAAATTATATAAATTTAATAAATTAAAAAATTTAAAAGAACAAATAGTTGATTATTTACATGTAGTTAATTTAGATGAAGAAAGTAAATTAAATTTAACTGCTGACAAATATCAATATTTAAAAACAGATATAATGTCTACTATAGTATTACCAAAAACAGATGCATTTTTAGAATTAAATTTATTTATAAGACCTAATGTTGATAATTTAATATTAATGTTCCCACCAATAGCATGGAGAACACAACCTGTATTAAAAAGAAATGTATTATGTCAAATACAATTACATTATTTGAATGACGCATGGTATGGGGATACAGTGATACATGATGAAAATGTACCTATGGTGAAAGATGTAGATATAGAAACTCCTGGTGGTTCAGGTGGAACAAGTACAAAATTCCCTTTCAAAGAAATATCATCAGAAATAGGATATATTTAATAATTAATAAAGGAGGTATTATATATGTACGGGAAAATTATAAATGGTGAATTAGTATATGCACCTCTAAATTATAAGACAAGTGATGGCACATTAATTACTAATTTTAACACAAATGAAGATTTGATGATACAACATGGTTTTAAAAAAATAAGTACAATAGAACCTAATTACGATAAAGATAGAGAGTGTCTTATAATAAAATCATTTGAAGAATCACCAGATGATATAAAAGTTGAATATGAAGTTAAAGGTATTGGTGCATTATTAAATAATGACAATTTAAGTAAAGATGAATTAATAGATATAATGCATAAAGAACTATTACATTCAAAAGAAAATTTAGTAGATGGGCAAGAGTTTGATTCACTTGGCTCATTATTCACATATATGTTTAAACATTTTACAGAAGAAGAAATTTATATCGGTTCAGATATACCAGCTGACCCAAAATATAAATTATGGATAAGAATAACAGAAGATGTAAAAGATAACGATGATGACGGTAAAGA
>CAMERI010000025.1:0-2900 GCA_945935525.1 uncultured bacterium
TATTAAAATGCTACAGATAGTTTGTACTATAGTTAATATTTTTTCACTATCAATATTAAGTCCAAATTGGCATAATAGACTTACTATTAAAGCTGCTAAAGATACTATAGTGCCTTTATTATTCAATCTAGTTACTAGAGATTTAAAAATTTGTTTCATTTTTATCACCTCCTTTCAGTAACACTTTTTATTTTTTTAAATATTCTATACTATAATCTTGTTTTATTAACAGCAATAATATCTGGGTGGCACCATAAATTATTGCATTTATCTTCAAGGGGCCTTACATAAAACATTAGGTCGGCACCATTATTGTTTTTAGCAGCCTCTTGATATTTCTTTATTAATTTTTGTTTATCCCATGCAGCTGTACTTTTAAATTCCAAATAACTATCATGAGATTCTGCAAATGTAACTAACTTACTTTTATTTTTATAACTTTGGTTTTCTGTTAGAACTTTTGTATATTTTGAATACATATTAAGAAGTTTTTCATCTATAAATATCAACTCACTCATTACGTAAAAATCTTTTGGAAGATTTCCTATTACTCTTGTGTAAAAATGATTTCCGTTTTCTTCAGGTAAACTTATATTTTTAGCACTATCAATTCTTACTCCATTTACACCAATGTTTATAAGTTCTAATAAAAAGTTGTAAATAATATCTTGTAGTTCATAATTTGATGTATCCATAGTAGGAAGTCCTGGTGATAAATTAACTACTTGGCTTCTATCATTCCAATTTGTTATTTTGATAGCCTCTTTCCAAAAGTAATGATTTGATGTTAATGTTTTATCTACTTTTTCATGAGGAACTAAATTCAATTTTTCATCTGATGCTACATGTTCTATTACTACATCTACAATTACTTTTATTCCTAAAAATTTTGCATGATAGCATAGCTTTTCTAAATCTTCTTTAGTTCCTAATTTATTCCCTATACTAAATCCATAAGGTTGGTATAGTTTCCACCATTCATGTCCTTCTTTGCTATATTGAACTGGTCCAACAAGAACTGCTGTATATCCAGATTCTTTTATTTTTTCTAGATTATCATCAACATGTTTAATCTTCCATTCTGAACAGTGTATGATATTTTCCATACATAAAACTCCTTAACAACTTAATAAATTTTTACTCCATTTTCGTATTTATGCATATATGCTATAAACATTCTTTGAGATGTATATTCTGCATAAATATTTCTTGCTGTTATTTCACTGGTAGTTTCTATACAGTCATAGAACTCACCATCTTCTGTATAGTAAATATCAACTCTATAAATTATTTTAGGCATCTTTGTCGCCTCTTTTTATCATTACTGTTACTTCTTCTAGGTTTTCTTGTTGAATCCAGAATTGAATTAGTTTTTCTAAAACTATAGGTTCCTTAATTGTTGCATTAACAACTAAAGTTGCATTATCCTTTCCTGTAGTTTGATAAATCTTTAATTTCATATTTCTATCTCCTTTTTTGTCTTGATAGTAATACATATTAAAGATTTATTTTTTTATGCACATTTTTTAAAAAATATTTTTATAAATTTGTGATTAATTTTTATAAATATTTTTTAAGCTTATTCATTATCTTATCATTCCGATATTTCACAGTTGATTTACTTATATGCATTTCTTCCATTAATTCTAGCCATTGTTTTTCATTATTATACTTAAGCTCTATAAATTCCTTTTCTTCTTTTTTTAGTACTTCTAATGCTATCTCTACATCATTGGCTTTTAGTTTTATTTCTAGTATTTTTTCTTCATAGGTATTAATCTTGTCCCAAATTAACTGCTGTCTATTTAATATGCACTGACATTGTTTATACATTTCCTTTTCTTGCTGACTTATTCCCTCGCTATTAGCTTGAATTTTTTCTGATATTGTAAGAGCAGTTAGGTCGGTACTGAGAGTATAGTCATTCTTTTTTAATCTTTTTTCTAGTTGTTCATCTTCTAGTTTTAAATTTTCTATTTTTTCTTGATACTTTGGTATAAGTCTTTTTTCTTTATAGTAATCTTTTAATATTTCTTCGACATTAACTTGTCTAACATATACTCGTCTCCCCATTTTGCATCATCCTTTTTTTAATATCCTAGAATGTATATAGATCTTATAGCTTCCTTTGCAATGTTTTGTAATAATTTTATTTTAATAGGATTAAAGCCTTCGCTATCGGCTTTAGTTATTCTTCTTAATTCCTCTAAATCACTTTGCATGTAATATTCACTTAATTTTAATTGGTCTTTATCTACCTTATCTATATCTACTTTTCCTGCAATGTCTGCTGCTATTGTTAATAAATTTATTTCATTATCCATATTATTTCTCCTTTAAAAAAGTTATTTGTTCTTCTTTAGTAGTTAGTAAGGCTGCTACAGTCTTTATTATTTCTATTACTTTATCATGATCATTTACAGATATATCTTCCCATTTTCTTGCATTTAGTGTTGCAAATACCCAACTCTTAACTATTTCCTGCTCTTTCTTACTATTAGTAAGTTGTTTTATTAGCTTATTATAATAAAGTTTAGTCTTATGAGTGGGCTTAAACTGTTGCTTTGCTTTCTCGGTAGTTTCTATGAAGGTCATACTTAATTTCTGTAGTTCTTCGTTATCTCCTTTTCTTAGTGCTGGCATTATCTCTGTCGCTACCCACAATTGAAAATCCTTAGCTTCTTTCTTTTCTGCTCTCATGCCTAACATTAAAAATAAAGTTTCCTCTATATACTCCTCCACCTTTGGATATCCAAATTCTATTGCATATCTATTTAGTTTATTTATATCTACTCTATTATTCTTTATAAATCCAAATTCTCTAGCAGTATCTTCTGCATTTATAAAGATTATATTGTCTTTACAATATGCTCTAACTCTAAAGTTTTTATTTTTAAATT
>CAMERI010000026.1:0-2851 GCA_945935525.1 uncultured bacterium
CTGCAGCAGTAAGACTACACTTTAAATATTGCCTTTTAATTTTAGCTTCTTTATTTGTTTCTATTGTTATTGATTTAACTACTCCACTGCCTGAGTACTCTCTTCTTGTAGATTTATCTGCTTCTAAAGCTGACACTTTATTTTCTAGTGCATGTATTGAAGTATCTAAAGACTCAACTTTATACTGACCAGAAGTAGAAAATCTTAAGTCAGTAATATTATTAGCTTGAATTGAGCTTACATTACTTCCTACTAAAACCTTTGCTAAAACTATCTGGTTACTTCCAGCAGTTGGAGTTGTTGGATTAGCACTAGCCGAACCAGTTACTACTTTAATACTTCCAGTTGATGATAAATCTGCTACTATTAAATCATATCTGTTGTAATTTGTAGTATTAGCGCTAATAGTTACATTTACTGTGGTTGTGCTATTTAAGAATTTACCATTATATGAACATTGACCACTTGCAACATTTACACTTAAATTTGGACTTGCTTTAGCACTCACAATTAATCCATTTGAATATATTGTTTTTTCTTTTAGATTCTTACCATTAATTGCAATATGATCTGTTGTGTAATATTTAATCTCGCCAGTAGAATCAGCATATGGAAAAAGCTTTATAGCCATTTAATCATCCCCTTAAAATCTATATTTTTGCACACTATTTTCTCTGAAATAACAATTACCTAAAGTAACTATCATTGTTTTTTTAGTAGGTTTAATTTTATAATCTAATACCTTTATAGAGGTATCCATTTTTAAACTACTTAATTTAAGTGTTACAATATCACCTTTTTTTACATTGAAAATATTAAAAGTCCCACTATTACTTACTTCTAAAGTAAGTGATAAAATAGGACTACTGCATTTTTCCAACTCCCTTTTTACATACTCATCAAGTGTTGCCTGTATGTGAATATCATTAACACTTAATTCCTTGCTATGAAGGCCATAAAGGGCTATACTATCTTCATCTTTGGCTTCGCTTATTAATGTTACTTCTACATCGCTATCATCTTCAGTATAGGTATTTTTAGCAATAACATGATTATATATCTCTCCACTGGTACTTATATTAATTGTATCTACTACATTTACTTCATCATTTATCTCATAGTAAGTTTTGTTACTCCCTATGCTTGTACTAAGATTAAGCTCTCTTTTTTCATTTATATCCCAATAATAATTACTATCTGTAGTAAACTCATCTAACTTATCATAAAAATTATCATTCCAATTGATAATTCTTTCTGTTTCTAGAGTATTTGATTGAGCTTCTCCTTGTCTTATACCAGTGTCCATATATGAGTTTATATTAGATAACATGGAGTAAATTACTTTATCATACGTGCCTCTTAGTGTTATAGAGCCTTCAGTAATATATTGTGTGAACATTCTGTCTTGTACTTTTCTTCCATACCCATAACATTCAACTTCTAAATCACTTCCATTTGGAATTGAATTATAAATTACACCATACCACTCTAAAATTTCTTTATTATCTTCGATTCTATAAATTTCTATATCATTTCCGATTCTATAATTTCTGTCATTAGTTTTATCAGCATAGTACGGAACATTTATAATAGCTTTTCCTATGCCATTTACAGTAAACCCATATTCTATATCTGAAATTTCATAAACTTCATCTAAAATAGAGTGAGAAGAATTATATAACTTAATAAAAAACTCCATAGTTAATAACTCTCCTTCCACTTAATTTTTACTTCTGCAGTACCTTCATAACTTACGTTAAGTACATTTTCTCCATTAATAAGTGAAATCCAAACCCCATTTTTACATGATAATAAATCAACCTTTTTCCCTAATGAATTTATCTTATATACGCCTCTTGATTCTTTTCTACAATCAATATATATAACTTCTTCAGTGTTTAAACCAGTATTGAGATTGAATACTTCATTTGTGGTTAAATTAGATACAGTTATACTATTTGTTTCACCTTTTATTTCTATCAATGGATACACGGTTTTATAACCTTCATTAATTACTACACCTTCATTCCCTTTAACAACTTCATTGAAATTATATCCTTCTACTGGGAAACTGTATCCTGAAGGCGATAAACTATATCCACCTTCATATTGCATCTCTAAAATTAACTCTTTAAAATCTCTTTTTTCTATGTTTGAACTACATATTTTACAGATGATACTACAATTGCCAAAGTCATCATAAGCTACACTTTCTTTGAGAATTTTACAAGAAAATATATCATTAAACTCATCTATTTTAAACTCTAAATCTATTTCTCCTTGATCCAAGATATAATTTAATTGAAGTAATGCTTTAAAATTATCCTTAAGCTTATAAACATTTATGGTTATTGTTTTTGCGTTTCTTTTTATTAAGCCAGGCTTTTCACCATCAGTTATAAGGTTGCTTGTATTATTTGTATTTTCACTATCAAATAATCCCTTTATATCTGCACTATAATTTTCAGATGGCATAATCTGCAAACCACCTAAAATAATTTTATCGAAAGTAAACACTACTATGCCACCTCCTATTTAACACTTTCAAATGTTCTTTTTATCATATTTAAATTAGCTTTTTTTGAACCTTGATCTACAAAATTCATAACATCTGCATGAATTGACCTTCCAGTTTCTAACTTATCAATCTTTTTAACTAAAACATCTAATTTAGCATTAGTATTATTTATTGCATTTACAACATCATCATTAGATGAACTATCCATGCCTCTTAAAATATCACTAGTTTGCCTTGCATTATAAATAGTTTCTCCACCTTCTAATCCAACTACTGATCTTGAAGTATATAAACTTGCACTATCATTACCTAATACTAACTCTGGCCCATATT
>CAMERI010000027.1:0-2804 GCA_945935525.1 uncultured bacterium
AAAAAACAATAAAAAAAAGAAATCATCTTCAATGTTGGTCGCCAAACCTTCATTGATGAATTAAGTACCACGAATACTTAAAAGACAATTTCTTATAAATCAAACTATCGCCAAATAGCTTGAAATATATACTGTATGGCAGTTCATAAGAACTACTTAAAGTATATAAAATAAAATAAAAATTGTCAACGTAAAATGTTAGAAATTAATGTATTTTATACTTTTTCTATAGAAACGTATTTAAGTATGTGTACTTAGATGCGTTTTTTTATTTACAAAAGGAGAGTATAAAATGTTTAACATCAAAAATTTAAAGATAAAAGAAAATTATATACCATTTACAGAGTATCAACTGGCTATTTTAGACATGCAACAATTCAATGGAGGAAAAACTAAAAAGATCCAATCTGTTTTAAGATATGTTATGAAATATAGCCCAAATGGGAAATTAGTTTACAGCATCCATAGACTATACAAAATGTATACATGGAAAGGTAAAAGAATGTCGCAAAGATATTTCTATAACTTAATAGCAGAGTTAAAGGAACTTAACCTATTAGAAGATAAAGATGGAGATATTTATGTTGTTTTAAGCAAAAAGCAACAAGACAATGAAAGTGATTCTGATTCAAATGTGCAAGAAGAATTACAAGAAAAAGTGCAAGAAGAAAATAGTTCTGAAAGCGTTGAAAATACTAATGTTTTAGAGGGGCATGCTCCTTCACTAGAAACTTCAAGATTAAATATAAATTATAATAATAGTAATGGAGAAAATTTCACATTTTCTCTTGTTGATGAAATCAAGAAATTATATCGTGGAATTAAAGGTAGAAGATATGCTTCTAAGAAAGAAATGAAAGATATAGCTAAAGTATTAATGGTTAAAGAAAGAATAAATAATTCTATAATTCAAGCGAAGGTATTTGGGCAAATAGATTACTTAAGAACTAAAATAGAGTTAGCAGGCGTAGTTGCTTATGTAGAAAAGATAGTATATGATAAGTGGACTGAATTTGATTTAAATGATAATACATACATTCAAATTAACTCTAAAAATATAGAATTAGAAGAGTATTTAGGAATAATGTAATATACAAAGGGATAAGTATACCCTTTTTAGGGCAGCTATACCTATCTCTTTGTGATGTAAAAATCTTTTAAAGTTTCATAAAGCTTTATTATAACTTCTAAATTTTCTTTATCTTCTAAGTTAAAGTTATATCTTAGATTAGTTCTGCCCATAAGCCAATCCAAGGATACTCCATATAGGTCAGCTATAGCTACCATTGTATCCAATGATGGCTCATTTAAGCCAAGTTCATAATTACTTATAGCAGATCTAGTAAGGTTAAGAAAATCAGAAAGCTGTTCTTGAGTATAGCCATGCTCTTTTCTTAGCATTGCTAACTTTATATTTAAATCTTGCATAGCTTAAAACCTCCATGTCAATTTTAAGCTATTGCAATAAAGGGAATTGACAGTAAAACTGTCAATTTACAAATTATACGGCAGTTAAAATTTAGTTCTTTTAACTATATTAAACTCAGTGCATTTTTTAATATCAGAACTTTTAATATAATGTTCACAATTATTACAGTCAGTTACTTCTTTAGATACAAAATATTCTGATAACCTATAAGGGCAGACTTTCAAGGCTTTTGATAAGCTTACAACAGTGCTTATCGTAGGACTATGTGCATATCTCTTGCTTTCTAATTTAGCAATTTGGGATTGACTTATACCTGACAGACGTGATAAATCTTCCTGACTAATTTTCTCTCTTTGCCTTATATATTTCATTATTTCATCCCTTTCAAAAATTAAGACATTATTATACATAGTATTGTAGAAAACTGTCGGAATTATTCATGACATGAATGTTAATTCTAATTTATACTTTTAAGTGAAAATGTTTGATAGATAAAGTAAACATCCGTTTGGAAATGCGTTATAATTAAAAAGACTTTTTAATTATGGAGGGAATATGGAAGCGATTAAAGAAAATATAAAAAAAGAATTAATCCATGTAGAAAATAAAGAGTTACTTATATTCATAGAATCAATGTTAAAAGAGCATAATAGATTAAATAAAAAAAGCAGCTAATCAAGCTGCTTTTTCTTTTCTACAAGACCATCTACAAGAATTTTAACTATTTCAATTTCATTTTCATCTAGTTCAGATAATCCCAATATTAATTTTTTTGTTAAATCATCACCATTACAAAACATTTTAGCAACTTCTTTACCAAGTTTTTCAGTAAGTTGTTCGCCAAACATATCACCTTTACCAGTTCTTAACCATTGCTCATTGACATTAAAAGTAGAGCAAATTAAATTTATATGTCTATCTCTTATTTGTGTCTTGCCTGATTCTATATTCGCATAAGTAGATTGTGCCATTCCTAATCTCTTAGAAAATTGATCTTGATTTAATTCTAATTCGTGCCTTAGAGCTTTTAATCTTTTTTTCATGTTACTTTCCTCCATGTTGTTTATTTTACTATTAACATTATAAAAAATCAATTAAAATATCTATTTTCGTTTTTTTATTCAAAAATGATTGACTTTTCATCAAAAACAGATTAATATTAACAATATGACAGGAAAAAACAAAATATACACAGAAAAATGTTTAGAAAGGTGACAATATGAAGAAAAAAGAACAAGAAATACTAAAAGTATTAGAAAAAATAGATGTCGATTTATCTAAAAAAGAGCAAGCGTATATATTAGGCTTCATAGAAGGCTTAATAATATCAAGGACAATTTAGGAGGGGATAAGATGGAGCTAATTAAAATTAGAG
>CAMERI010000028.1:0-2715 GCA_945935525.1 uncultured bacterium
AGCACTAATAGCATCATAAAGAGCATCTGTAAGATCATTTACACTCTTGCCACTTTCATTAGATAATTGATATACGCTTTCTTTATAACGCTCTAAACTTTCTCCTGAATCATTTGCTAATGTATTAACTTTTGCAAATCCTGTTTCTGCACCTGAAGCTAATTTAGCAAGTGCTGATGCTGATGCTACTATTACGCCACCAGCCTTTTGTGCTTCTCCTCCAATTGATGATAAACTTCCACCTAAGCTTTCAAGCTTCTTTCCCCAACTAGAAAAGCTTTCAGATGCTTTGATAAATTTACTTGATTGTAATTCTAGCTCTTGGTTTGTTTGCTTCAATTGAGTTTTTAAATCAAGTAATGTTCCTCTTTGTTTTTCCAGTTGAGCAGTATTGCTAGTAATCGCATTCTCATTTCCTTTAATTTTAGACTGCATTATACTATACTGTTCTGATACATCATCAAGTGAATCTTTTAATTTTTTAGCCTCTTCACTTTCTTCACCATACATTTTAACTGCATCTTTAAAAGCACTGTTTGCTTCTTTTTTCTTAGCAGCTAATTTTTCTAATTCATTTTTATTTGCAGCAAGAGCAGTTTTATTTTTTTCTATGTTTTGTGAATATGCAGAAATAATTTTTTCTGATTGAGAAATTGCTGATTGAATAGCTTTTTGTTTAGATGTTAATGTTTGTATGTTGTTACCATAAAGATTTATTTCTTTAGCAGAGTTTTTAACCTCTTGAGTACATAATTGTAAATTCTTCTTCATTTGTGTTATATTTTTATTAAATTCACTTGCATTAACAACGTAATTTACAGATATTCTTCCTGATTCTGACATTAATTCACCTTCTTTTATATTTTTTATGCAACAAAAAAAGACTTCAGTTAGAAGCCTTTATTAATAATATCCTGAAAATAAATAAGTAAAATCTTCGATGTTTTCTATATACCATTTATCTTTATATTTTATTAGTTCTAAGGTAGCTGTTCTTGTTTCTGGTTCCTCTTCATTATAAACTTTCCATTGAGTTTCTTCTAATAGTGCTAAACCATCATAGGTTTGATGTGTTACATTGTTAATTGCAATATTGCCACCTCTTTGAATTATTCTATAAAAATTTTTATTTGTCACTTTAACTTCAATTGTTGCAGTATTATCTTTGATATCTATATTTCCATATTCAATTTTAGTATTTTCAAATATATTTTTATATATATCTGCTGTAATTTTGTAATCTTTATCTAAATAACTAGAAATTAAATCATTTGAGTAATCTTCAAATTTTGTTTCCACACCTTCAATAACTTTAGACTTTTCACCACAACTAACAAATAAACCAATTGTTAAAATAGCACTAATTATTAAAACTAATAATTTTTTCATAATATCCCCCTGAGATATATTCTTTTATTATATTAATAATATACTCAGTTTAATTTATATTGTTACAACTTTTATATTATAAATAATTAAATCATATTAAATATAGTATCGAATCCTACTGTATCTACATCTAACTCTTTAGTGCTATTAGTAACTGGTTTTGATGTACCAGTGCCATAACAACTAATAATAATATTTTGCTTGTATGCTTTATCAAAGTTTGCCATTGTTTTTATTTCTCTAGGAGAACTTTCTAAAAACTCCTCTTCTGTCATATGTAATTGTGCTTTTGCTATATAGTAATAATAATTATAATAATCTTCAAATAATTTATTTGGATCAATATCACCTGTAGAAGAATCTTCATTCTCTTGGAGAACTTCATTTTCAGCATACATTTCATTAAAGATCATATTTTTAAGATTGTTATATAGTTCTTTATCAGCTACTTCTAATATTTTCCTTAAATCATTAAATTCAATTTGAGCATTACACATACAAAAAATCATTGTAGTTAAATTATTTAAATAATCATTTGACTCATTAAAGAACTCAATATTAAACTGCAATGGACTTTTATTTAAATAAGAATATAAATTTCTCATTGTATTAAAGTTATAAGATAAATTTTTATATTTTTTATTAATCAATGTAATGTTATTTATTGTAGCAGTATTATCAATAACTATTTGTATTTCTTGTCTATAATCTTTTCCAAGTAACATTTTCCTCTCCTTGTAATATTTTAATAAAAGACACCGTAATTAGGTGTCTTATGTTAAAACATTATTATGTTGCTGGTGTAAACATCTCTATTGTAATGCTTTCTGGTAAAGTAGATGTTTTTGCTTTATAAATACCATTATCTAATGCAGTTGAAGTATATGATATTTGTTGTGTTTGTAAAGTTTCTGTACCATCAGCAGATTTTGTTTGCCCACTTTCTGATGGTGAACCAAATGTAGTTTTAGGTAAAACTATATATTCAGTTTTTTCTAATCCTGTATCTGTAGCTTTACCAGTAACTCCAATAACTAAGCAGAAGTTTCCTGAAATACTATCCATTCCATATAGTACATCTCCATTAGCATTCTTCTTAGTGTTATAAATTTTAGCAAATATTTCATCGCTTATTGCAGGTACTGTAATAGTTCCTGAAGATGAACCTTTTCCTATAAAACTATATACAACCATATTTCCTGCTGGTTGTTCAGATTTATTTTCTGCTGTTTCAAAAGCATACTCTACTAAATCACCTAGCTCAAATAATTGATCCCATGTTGTTGCTGTTTTCATAGCAGCTAAATAGGCTTTCTTTAAACCATT
>CAMERI010000029.1:0-2631 GCA_945935525.1 uncultured bacterium
ATTTTGAGTAAGTTTATATTAATAGTATGTTTTAAACTAGATTTTTTTATACACTTTTCCTGAAAATATTTTTTAGTTAATTTTTTCAAGAATAAGTGTTCTAGTACTATTAATGTTAAAATAAAAATTATCATTTATTTAACCTCTTCATTGTTCTTTAATACACTATATTCATTTTTTAAATTTTTAGTACTTTTTAGTTGAATATTTTTTTATTTATAGGTTATAATATCAATAGAACTCATTATTTCTCGTTAAATATCATTTAAATTATATTTATATAGTGTAACCTTTAAAAAAGCATTTACTATTTTAGTAGATGCTTTTTTGCTTGTTATAGCTTGTCCAGATGTCCTGCAAGATGCCGTGCTTTGTTGCTGCACTATCTGTCTTAAAAATACTCAGGCTTCCGCTTCGCTCCCGCCTTCCTATTTTATCCGCTCCGCTTTTCTAGGTATTTTCCTATGGTTAGAGCAAAAAAATAACAACATTGAATAAAACAATGTTGTCAATTTGAGTTTATGTGAGACAAGCTATAGCTTAATTCTTATTTTAATGTTGTCATTTTTATTTTAACTAATCATGAATTTTATATTTATGGATGCTTGCAAAAAGGTTTGTGAAGAACAGATCTGTATAGATTATTCCAGGTAGATGATCTTGTTCTTTATTACTGGCTATTACTATATACCAATGTTTAGAATATAGATTATTTTTATATAGTATATCTTCTATTTGTTCTTTTTTATCCAACATAGTTTGCTGCTTATCTAAACTTGTATAGTGAGTATAATCTATTTCTAAGATAATTGTATATTGAATCCCTTTATAAATATATTTAACTATATAGTCTGGCTTCATAAATTTATGGAACTTCTTATCTTCTGTATACATAAAAGGGAATGTTAGATTTATACTATCTTCACATACATATTCATTTTCATCATCTGTAAATTGAAGTTCTAATAGAGCTTTAAAGTTTTCTCTTAATAACTCATGTTCTTTTACTTTTTTCATGCCTGGTAGAATGAAAATTTTTTCCTGATGTGATAGAAAGTCATATTCAGTTCTATATGACTTTAACTTCTTAGCCTTTACTAATTGATTAAGTCTTCTGGATGCATTATCTTTGTGGCCATAAAAGAAAAGATTAGAAGCATTAATAAGACTTAATGATCCGTTCTCTTCTATATGCTTTAATAAATATTTATCCCTTTCTGTTATATACATAGTATACCCACCTTTTAAAATTATTATTCAAAAAATAAAGGAGCATTTGCTCCTTTATATATATAAACTTTTTTTAGATAAATTATCGCTCTGTGCTTTTTTCTTAGTACCTTTATTCTTATTCTTAGGAGCAGGCTTAGGATCTTCTCTCTTTTCTTTTTTTGATTCCTCTTTTTTAGGAGATGTATCTTCTTTTAATTTTTTTATCATTTCATCATCTAAGATCTTAATATCTTTATTGAAATGATTTAATAATTTAAATTCTTGGTCCAATGTAGGTATCTTTATTTTCATAGTGCCTTTATTACCTTTGTAAATCATCTCTCTATCTGCTAAATAGAAAGCATCTTTAGTTCCTATTGCTAATTCAGAATCATGTTCAGTGTTTGTTTTTAAACATAAAAAAGTTAAACATGATTTTAAATTTCCATTGCCACCTAATTGCTCTGCTGTTATTCTTTGTGTAGCTCCTACAAAATGTATGCCTACACTTCTACCTGCTTTTACTATTTGCCATAGACAGCCCCAGCATATTTCTTTTAAGGCCACTTCATTTTCATCAACTTCTGTTTTATCTTTAGCATAAAAGCTGATTTCATCGAATACATGAAATTGCCTTTTCATTTCTTTATTTGCATACTTATTATATTGCTCTATATCTGCAATACCATAAGATGCAAATAACTTAGAACGCCTATTAATTTCTTCTACTGCAGCTTGTAGATGTTTTGCTGTTACCTCTAATGTATCAGCAAACACTTTACATTGAGGTACACTTTTATATCTATCTAATTCACTCTTACCTATTTGGTATAGATAGAGTTCTATCTGTTTATTGAAGTATAAAAGGTTTGTAATGAATATTCCTTCTGCAAAAGATTTTCCTGAACCAGTAAGTCCTGGAAACATGAAGTGAGGATCTCTTTTAAGTTCAACTATTATATCTAATCCTTTTTCATCTTTTCCTAAGTACACCTGATTGTGATTACACTTAACAGGAGTATAAGCATAATTATTAACTTTAGTGGTATATATTAATACTTCTACCATATTAGAATATGGTATTTTATTAATATAAGAATTACATTTAAAATAATTTTCTATTGGAGCTTTTAGCTTTTCTACATCTTCTGTACTTTTAGATACAGGGATTTGCAATAATACTTTGTATCCATTAGTTATTTTTTCTATTTTATTTATTCTAAAGTTATCTAATTTAGTAGCCTGTAGAAAGTTACACCATTGGTAATGCATATACACTAATTGTTTCTTTTCTAGTTGTTTCTTTTCCTCTTCCTCTGTAAGCTTCTTAGGTTTTTTAGTAAATAGTTTATCAGAAATCTTTTGTGTAAGGCCAGTTGCATCTAGTCCAGTTGTAATAATACCACCTATAAGTCCTAT